>SEDO01000011.1 GCA_004211595.1 Pedobacter sp. | reverse complement strand
CTTTTTACAGACTTGGGAATTGAACTATCTCAACTATTCTTTTATAAGTTAAAGGAACAAAAAGACAAACTCTATTCATCTATAAAATTACGTTTGACAATTATTAGCTTTTTCTTTTTTGGTGGACTTCTTGGCGGAATTTTTTATTCGACAATTAATCTTTATGTATTAGCATTTGCGGGTTTATTGCTTCTCATAGGACTAATTTATGACGACATTAAACTGAAATTAAAAAGACAACTGAGATGACGAAAAGAAAAACGGCATATAACATAGGTTTGGCAATATGGCGGCTGAAGTGCTTCTATGAAACATTTGTGCAAGGCTCAACAGTAGGAATTCTATTGAACTTTTGTGCTGAAAACCCGCCACATCGCCAAGCCGCAAATCGTTATCTGTAATTATCAACCAACACTGCGAAGAAAAAAAATGAATGAAAGAAAATTCAATATTGCTATCTTAATTGACGGTGATAATGCACAAGCAAAACTTTTAAAAGAAACAATCGAAGAGGTTTCTAAATATGGAAAAGCAACTATAAGAAGAATATATGGAGATTGGACTTCTCAAACTATGAATTCCTGGAAGAATTTGATTAATCAACATTCAATTAATCCAATTCAAAAATTTTCTTATACATCTGGGAAAAATTCAACTGATGGGGCTTTAATAATTGATGCAATGGATATTTTACATAGTAAAAATGTAGAAGGTTTTTGCATAGTTTCAAGTGATAGTGATTATACAGGTTTGGCAAAACGTATAAGAGAAGAAGGATTATTTGTAATGGGAATTGGAGAAAAGAAAACACCTGAATCATTCGTTCAATCTTGTGACATCTTCACTTATACAGAAAATATAGCCCCTAAACAAACTCCCAAAGATGAACCTGAAAATATAGAAGAAGAAAAACCTAAAGCAAAACAATCTAAAGTTGAGAAAGCACAAAAGAAACCTTTAACCAAAAGGGCTAGTCTTTTATCAGCAAAAGATGATGAAACTATTTCAAAAGCATTTGATATTTCAACTGACGAAAATGAAATTGCTTACATTTCGACAATCGGAGCAAATATTAGAAAAATAGACCCAAGTTTTGATACTCGAACTTATAACATTTATTCACTATCAAAATTGTTTGAAAGTCTAGACGAATATGAAGTTATTGCAAATAAGGTCGGTGCTTTAAATCATCCTTTAGTGAAAAGAAAATAACTACAGATAACATCGGTTTGGCGAAATGGCGGGATAAGTGAGAAATTGAAAGTTCGTGCATTTTTATCCGCAACAGCCTTTTATATTTCCTTTTTTCATAAATTTAGAAAATAATAAAAAGCTGTTGCTTAGGTTAGTGCAAAATTGAAAGCTTAGGCTTTCTAATCCGCCACTATCGCCAAGCCGCGGCTCGTTATCTGCAAGTGTATAAAAAACCATATAAAACAAAATTTAAAAATAATGACAAAATTTATCTACTTTCTAGTTGCATTTGTAACACTCTTTACTTCAAAAATTTACGCCAGCCATCCAGAAGCAAAATTTGGGATTTATGGAATTCAAAAATTTGAAACTTTAAATGAATATCAAAAATATGTTGGAGAAACGGTTAAATATCTTCCAACAGATCCGCCTTCTTATACAGATAAGAAAGAATTTAAAGGTAGTTTTGATAAAGAATATGTAATTACTAAAATTACAGGCGATGACAAAAAAATGGTTTTTGTCTTAAAAGAAAAAAACGGAAAGGCAGAAGTTAAAATGACTGTAAACAATCAGGATGAACTTTATTCTTACGGAAAATACACTTATTGCATCACTAAAGATTACAGTATTCCTTTATTTTTAATTGATAAATTTAACAAAGACAAGCCAAATTTATTAGGAAAGAAATTTACAAATCCGAAAATAAAAGCGGAATACGAAGTTACTGATGCATTAATGGCATCACAGAAAAGTTCATATTCGTTTATGAATAAATATCCGACGCTGCATTACGTTGTAAAAAATTCAATAACAGGCGAAAAAAATACAGTTCCTGCTGAAACAGCAGAACGTGATGCATTTCTAAAAGATTTAAGTGGAAAATATGTTTCAACATTAGTAAAAGTTGAAAAACCAGCAGATGCAAAAATTAGATACGGTAAAACAAAAACTGTTGAACTAGATGGAATAACGAAATACAGTTATATTGATGATTATATTGATATATTGATTTTTGGAACTAGCCAAGAGTTCAAATTTTTACTGAAAAATATTTCGCAAAATAGTATAAAAATTGTTTGGAACGAAGCCGTTTTTGTTGACTTCAACGGAAGCACATCAAAAGTAATGCACGTAGGAACTAAATATTCTCAAAAAAATGACGACCAGCCAAGTTCAGTTGTTATAAAAGATGCAAGCATTAACGATATTGCAGTCCCTACAGTAAACATTCGCTATAGTGACGTATTAAAAGAATGGGTAACTGATTCAATGTATCCAAGAAACCCTGCAGAAACACCAGGAGAAGTTAAATTAATGCTACCGATTCAAGTTAAAGATGTAATTAATGAATATATATTTGTTTTTAAGGTTGATTGGATTTATAACAATCCTGAATTACTAAAATAAAAAACACCTGCAGATAACAGTGTATTGGCAAAAGACGGGGTGAATATTGTCTTTGAGAATTCAGTTAACAATATCCGCAAAAGTGCTTTTCATATTTCTGTTTTCGCTAACTTAGAAATCTGCAAAAGCATTTTGCTCAGGGTAGGTTTTCCTTTGAAATTTTCAGCAAAGTAGCCCGTCCTTCGCCAATACTTTTTCCGTTATCGGCAATTATAACGCAAAACTGCGAACCATCACAAAACAATGAGTTATACATTTAGAAATACTGAAATTAATAATGAAAAGGCTTCAGTTTTTGAAACAAAATCATTGTTGTATCTAATCGGAAAAAGTAGCAGTAAAAAGGAGATTGAGTTTATCACTTTTGATTGTTTTAATGACGTTAGTGGAATAGATAAGAAAGGACAAAATATTTGGGATATACAATCTAAAAATGAAGGGAATCTTAATCCTAAAAAAATTGGTAGATACTTTTTTACACTTTTTGATAATTCAATTTCAAAACTAAATTTTAAAGAGTTTATATTTTTTACTCGCCAACTTAAAGATGATTACAAAATAGACAAATCTTTAAAGGTGTATGGATTTGATAATTTCGAGACAAAAACGAAAGAGAAAATAAAAAACGGATTAATTGAAGAGATTCAACGAGTAAAAGGAAAAATTAAGGATTATACTACTGAAATTACAAAATTCTTAGACAATGTTTTAATCGTAGAAGACGATACTCCAGAGCAAGAATATCTAAAGCTAATAACTAAGTTCAAAAACAAATCTCTAAAGACGGATGACTTCTATTCAACAGTTTTTAAAGAATTAAGAGACATTCAATCTTCAAAAAAAAACTCGTTAATTGAAAATGAAACAATTTCAAACGTTTTAGATGTCATAAATTTCAATCGTCATTTAAAAATTCTTGATATTGATACATTTGTTATTTGTCGAATAATTGGTGTAGAAATTTTCAAATACAAAAGTATTCCACTTGGCTTTTTTGATTACGTTAAAAGCTTGTCTCGTGATGACAGAGAGGATTTAATTCAAGAATGTAACTCTAATCTATCAAGATGTCTATTCAACAAAACAAGTAACGGAGAATTTTGGAGAGTTTGCGAAACAATAATCGATTATTTAGACACAACTTTTTCAGATGATGTTGAACTTATTTATAAAACCAAATTTAGTTCATATACTCCAAAATATAGTTATTTGAAAGAAATGACTATCAAATATCTAATCGCTTTAACTATAGAAGGCTTCAAATGATAATAAAAAAAATTGCAATTGGAAATAGTTCGGAAGCTTTCATTGAAGAAAGATTTCAGAATAAAACGAACATAATCTTTAGTGATGATAACAACAAAGGAAAAACAATTCTTATGCAAAGTATTGTTTATTCCATTGGATATGATTCTATTTGGCCAGTAGGTTTTAATCCGAAAAATTATTATTTCTACTCAAGAATATCATTTAATGGTATTGATTACGAATTTCTAAGGCACAATAATTCAATTCTTGTTATTGGAAATGACCAAAACTATATATTCAATAGTATTTCAGAGTTTAAGTACTTCATTTCAAAAGAGATAATTCAAATTCCCAATATTCCTAAAGATGGACAACTGAAAATTTCAGATTTAAGTCTATTCTATGAATTATTCTTTTTAGGTCAAGATAGAAGAAACACATCAAACATAATTGTAAAGTCTTTTAATAACAAAGGTGACTTTTTAAATATGATATTTTCGCATCAAGGAATTTCGAATATCGTTTTCGACGAGGCTCTTGATGTCGAAGAATTAAAGATAAAAAAAGGAGAATTAGAAGAAAAAATAAAAATTGAAAGAAAGAAAATTCAAATCCTAAAAAAGAATCCCAAGATAGCTAACTACGTAAGTAGTTTGGCTAACAATGAAGATTTTGAACGTATTAAGGATAGATTGAAGGATTTACATAATTCTATTACTGAATTACGAAAGCAACGCAACAGAGAAGAAAATAGAAAAATTAAATTAGATTTTCTTATTAGTGAATTAAATTCTTTAAACAGAAGTTTAAAGGAAGGAAAAGTCAAATGTTCTGATTGTGGCAGTTCAAAAATTACGTTTACAAATGATGATTTCGAGTTTGACGTAAGTAATCAATATATAAGAAATAGTATAATTGCGTCAATCAAAGAAAACATAAAATTAAAAGAAGATATTGTTAAGGAATTAGACCAAATTATAGAAAGAGAGCAAATTGAAATTAATAAGCTTTTAGAAACGCCTAATCCCGAATTTAGTAATTATGTTCTATTCGAGTCAGAAATTAGAGATTCAAGAGAAATAGATAATTCAGTTGCTATCTTAAGAAACGAGTTAACAGAAATTGAAAATCAAATAAAAGCAATAAGTAACGGTGTTGAACAGAATAAACTCAAACAACAAGAATTATTAGAAAAAATAATCTCTGAAATTACACGATTATATAGAATCATTGACCCTAAAGGAACAATGACAATTAATGGACTTTTCACTAAAACTAACGAAACATTTTCAGGTAGTGAGGAACAAGAATTTTATTTTTGTAAAATAGTTGCATTAAATAATATCTTGAAACACAATTACCCAATTATCATAGATTCTTTTAGAGAAGGAGAGCTTTCCACAGGAAAAGAAGAAAAAATGATAGAAGAATTTGTAAAGTTAAACAAACAAGTAATTTTAACATCCACCCTGAAAAGAGAAGAATATTCTGCTTATAAATATTCATCATTTAAGGAAGTAAATACACTCGACTATTCTAAATTGGTAGATAGTAAGTTATTACAAAAAGAACAACTTGACGACTTTTTAAAAATAGTTGAAAAATTCCCAATAACAATATAAAACAATAACTGCCGATAACAAGGTATTGCCAAAAGCGGGGCTGAACGGCTTCGATTGGACATTTGTGCAAAGTTCAACATTAGGATTTCAAATAAGCTTTTGTGCTAAAAATCCCCGCCTTCGGCAATACCCAAAACGTTAGCTGTAATCTTATAAAAATATTGCGTTAAAATTGGAATCAATTAAAATTAATGAAGTTGGACTTGAAGAAATCCATGATTTGCAAAGAATTGGAAAACTAACATTCTCAGAAACTTTTTCAGCTTCTAATTCTGAAAATGATATGAATAATTATCTCAACGAAAATTTTTCTCTTGAGAAAATTACAACAGAATTTAATGATAAAAATACACTATTCTATTTCGCAAAAGAAGGGGCTAATATTTTGGGTTATTTAAAATTAAATTTTGGAGATGCGCAAACAGAATTGAAAGACCAGAAAGCTCTTGAAATTGAGAGAATTTACGTTTTAAAAGAATTTCACGGGAAAAAAGTTGGACAACTTCTATTCGAAAAAGCGTTGAAAATAGCAGAAGAGAAAAAGGTTGATTATGTTTGGTTAGGAGTTTGGGAAGAAAATCTTAGAGCAATTAATTTTTATAAGAAAAATGGATTTGAAGAGTTTGATAAACATATTTTCAAACTTGGAAATGATGAACAGACTGATATTATGATGAAATTAAAACTGAAATAAATAAGACTACAGCTAACAGTGCATTGGCAAAATGCGGGTTTAAGTGAAAATTGATCATCTCTCCTTTTTATCCGTCAAAAGCTGTTTGCTTTTGTTTTTTTATTAAATTTACCAAAAGGCTCACAGCTTTGGCTACGTCTCGGTCTGAATTGAACTTTCGCTCAATTCAAGCCCGCACTGTCGCCAAGCTGCAAAACGTTAGTAGCAAGTCGTACAAACCGCACAGCCAAATTTCACTATTTAGAGAAAATGACTTTACAATAAATAAGTAAAACAAAAACAATGAGAAGAAAATTAACTCTATTATTAGCTCTTGTATTAGCAATATACTCTTGTAAAAATGATTCTCAACACAACGAAAAAGCAATTAATGTCCAATATTCAGATTTAAGCAAACTTAAAAACAGGGCAATTGTCAACCTTGACAGCTCTCAATGGAACAAGGAACTATTAAAACAAGACATTGAAAGTTACTCTAAATATTCAGAGATTTTTAAACAATATCCATTAAACAATTATGCGTTTCCTGTTGCTGATTACGACTACGCTGTTTATTCAAATCCTTTTACGATTAAATATGATTCACTTATATTTAAAGGTATTCAGGTTGGAGAATATATAAATCCTGACTCAGATAGTATCGTTACTAAAATGACACTCATTGTTTTAACTAATGATAACCAAATAGAGCCAGAAACTTTTGTTAGTTCACGTAACTTTCCTTATTTGACTGCAGAAGGTACCTTCAATTTGACTATGCAAAATTTTGAATGGGTTTTTCAAGCAACTCCAGATGGATTTTCAAGTTTGTTTTTCAGTATGAAACTATTCGATTTACGATTTGGACAGACAATCGTTATATATCCTAAAAAAGACAAATCATTTTTATACGAACAATTTGAAGAATCACCTGATCATTATTCAAAATTTGAAGATTATACTATAAATATTATGAAAAATAAAAAGCATTTGATTCGTTTGAAACAACTGGAATGAAATAAACGCCCAGCTACTAACAAGGGCTTGGCGCAATGGCTGGTTAAGGCTAAAATTTAATGTTTCGCTTTCTATTCCGCAAAAAGCCAAATATATTGACTTTTTTCTTAAATTTATTCAACTAATTGGTTTTTGCTTACCGTGTCGCTAAATTGAAACTTTTCGCTTCAATTTCCGCCACTGACGCCAAGCCCCGAAACGTTATGTGGCATTATAAAAAACGACACTAGTGAAAATAAAAGATATACATTTAAAGAATTTCAGGTCATTTGAAGATTGCATAATTGAGTTTGAAGACTTTTACACTGCAATTTGTGGCAAAAACAATTCAGGCAAGTCTAATATAATTAGAGCAATTTTAAATGTTTTGGGGCCAGTGAGTAACCGACATAGGCTAAATTATCACACGGATTTTCCCGTATGGAAACCAAAAGCATCAAAAGAAAGCATTGAACTAACTGTAAGAATTCAATTAGACTGTAAAGCGGATATTGGACTAATTAAATTTTTGCAAGTATTTCTTAAAGACTCTAAAGACGATAAAGAAGAATTTGAAATAAAAGATACACAGCTAATAATCAAAATAATCTTAAATACTAACCCTAAAGATTCGAGTACAGAGATAACTGTAGAAAATAAATCTGTATCAGACAAATATAAGGTTGGTGAGATTTTGCGTAGAATTCATTTCGCTCAAGTAATCGTTTTTCACAATTCAACTCAACCTCAAAGTCCGTTTAGAAGAACAAATCACGGACAACTTGAAAATTTAAGCACAAAAGCCAAAGAGTCTATTGAAGGTAAAGTAAACCAAATCAACAAAGAATTATCAAAAGCAATTCAAAAACATAAATCTGAACTACAGGAGTTAATTGGTAGATTGCAAGAAAAATATGAAGTAGGTTTAACATTTAGTGGTTTCGATATGGATTACGAAAGGATACCATATGAAATATCGTTAGGTGAAAAAAACTTTGAACTACCGCTTGATGAATGGGGAAGCGGCACAAAAAATAGAACTTTAATATTAAGCAGTATTTTCAATGCTAAAAATTTGATTGACCAAGATGATGAATCAAACAAGATTACACCAATTGTGATAATTGAAGAACCTGAATCATTCCTACATCCATCTGCCCAGTCAGAATTCGGTAGGATTTTACAAGATTTAAGTAAAGAGTTGGAAATACAAGTTATTGCCACAACTCACAGTCCTTATTTGCTAAGTCATCACAATCCAAAATCAAATATTCTTGTAAAAAGAAATATTCAACGCAATAAAATTAGAGAATCAAAAATTGAAGAAATAGAAGGCACTAATTGGCGAGAACCTTTTGAATTGGCCCTAGGTATGGTTGGTCCTGAGTTCGAAACTCTTAAAGAAGCATTTTTTAGCCAAGAAAATAATATTATGCTACTCGAAGGTTCAATTGATATTGAATATTTTAATCTATTAAGAGATAAGAAACACGGAGAAAAACGTCTTAAATTTTCAGGCGAACTTTACCCATATGGCGGATTTGGATTTTTAAATAACCCAGTTTTGCTAAAATTTATAAAGGAGCGATTTAATAAACTTGTTGTCACCCTTGATTTGGATGCAATCTCAAATGTCAAACAAAATTTTGAAAAAGCAGGGTACATTAAAGATAGCGATTACTTTGTAATTGGATTAGACAAGCCAGGGTACAGATGTGTAGAAGGTCTTTTACCAGACTTTATAAAAACCAAAGTAAATAATGATAATCCCGAACTTGTTTTTGGCTTACAATCAGAAAATCAAACTGAGAGAAAATCAGCAAAAGATAAGCTGAAAGCACTGTATCTTGAAGAGTTCAAAAAAGACTTAAAATACGATGAGAGCTACTTCTCGGAATTTTATAAACTCGCAGAAAAAATGAACAAGAAACTAAATAACGCCACATAACAAGCGTTTGGCTCAATGGCGGGTTCAGTGGTTAATTGAGCATTCTACCTCGCATCAAATTTTGTGGTGTATTGACAGTTTAGTGCTCCGAAATCCGCTTCTTCGCCAAGCTGCAAATCGTTATATGCCATTTTAGGACGACAGAGCAACTCTTAAAAAACAGAATTATGAAGCAACTAAAGACAGGAGAATTTTATGGGCAAACAAATCAAACGATTCATTTAAATGGAATTACTTTGACCGACACAGAATATACTCTTGACTTTGTAGACTGGCACTATCACGAAAATGCTTATTTTACTTTTATTTTGCAAGGAAATGTAATTGAAGGTAATAAAAAAGAGATTTACAATTGTTCGGCAGGAAGCCTTTTATTTCATAATTGGCAAGAACCACATTACAATATAAAACCTAAAGGCTACACAAGAGGTTTTCAAATTGAATTAAAAAACAGTTGGTTTGATGAATTGGACTTCAACATTGACAAAATACAGGGAAGTATAAAAATCGCAAATATTGACGTTAAATTTTTTCTTTATAAAATATTTAAAGAAACAAAAATAAAAGACAGTACAACGGCATTATCGATTCAATCTTTGATTCTGCAAGCATTTACTGAAATGTTTCGTCACACCAATGTTGATTTGGATAAGAAGCCAACTTGGGTCAATAGGATTAAAGAAATATTATTCTATGAATTTTCAGATAAACTAACGCTGGACTATCTATCTAAAACATTGGATATTCATCCAGTCCATCTTTCCAGAGATTTTTCAAAATATTTTAATTGTAATTTGGGCGACTATTTAAGAAAGTTAAAAATTGAGAAATCGTACGCTCTTTTATCACATAATGAACTTTCTTTAACTGAAATAGCCTACGAATGTGGATTTTCAGACCAAAGCCACTTTAACCGTTGTTTCAAATCTGTAAATGGTATAAGTCCTAATGATTTCAGAAAAATTATTTCACCTAATTTTGATTATGTTAATTCCGTACTATTTTAACCGTTTTGCCCTTCGTAATATTGCAAATAATTCTAATTTGTAAATATGAAAAAAGCTTGTGTTTTAATATCTATGCTTTTGCTTTTATCGGCAACTGTGTTCGGACAGACAACTAATTTGATAAAGAGCGACAGTATAACTTATCCAATCCATAAAGCAAACATTGGAAAAATTGCTTTTATGAGTAAAACAGTTCCTATTGAAACCTTTACACAGGGAGACTTTTTAAGGACATTTGAACTTAAAGATAAATCGGACTTGAATATAAGAGTTTTTTTAGGCAACTCATTAACAAATTATCTTCATTTACTATCACCGAAATTAACCGCAGACGAACTTACTATAAATGGAAATTATCAATTTACTTTCATCGTTGACAATAAGAAAGTTTATGTTGAAAACCTGAATGTTGGAGCAGGAAGTGCTGACAGTAAAAATCAAAGAACCATTTTTAGAGTTCCATTAATAAGTTCTACCAACGAAGACTCTTGGGGAAGATTTCTTTGGAATAGATTTTATGGAAATGGTGGTCAAGATGCTTTAACTAACGGAGAACATTTGCTTAAAATTGAAGTTAGACCTTATCTAAATCTGAATGAAATTTTAATTGGAAACATAATTGCCGAAGGAGAATTAAAAATTATTGTTCCCGAAATAAAAATCAATGAACAACTTGTCAAAGTTCAAAACATAAAACCGCTTAAAGACTTTCAAATTTCATCAAGCCAAATTGATACTGTAAAAATTGAAGAACTCAATCGAAAAATTGCAACACAAAATTTTAAAGACATAACGAGTATTGTAGTGCTAAAAGACGGGGAACTTTTGCTTGAAGAATATTTTAATGGTGCAAATAGAAAAACACTTCACGATACAAGGTCTGTTGGAAAATCATTTGCCTCTACTCTCTTGGGAATTGCAATAAAAGAAAATTACATAAAAAGTGAAAAACAAACCTTAAATGAATTTTACAAACTCAACACCTTTCAAAATTATTCCATAGCAAAAGACAGCATTACTTTAAAAGATTTACTTACAATGAGTTCTACTTTTGACGGTTCTGATATGAACTCGGAATCGCCAGGAAACGAAGAAAATATGTATCCTACTAAAAATTGGGTTGAATTTGCTTTAAATCTTCCAATTGACAAATCAAAAGTAGAAAGCAAGCAATGGGATTATTTTACAGCAGGTGTTGTAGTTCTTGGCGACATTATACATAAATCTGTTCCAAATGGTTTGGAAAAATATTCAAACGAAAAATTATTTAAACCATTGGGAATAACAAAATATAAGTGGCAATTCACGCCTCAAAAAGTTGCAAATACAGCTGGTAGCGTTCAATTGCGTTCTTTGGACTATGCGAAATATGGACAATTGTATAAAAATCAAGGCGTTTGGAATGGCAAACAAATTCTGTCGCAAGAATGGATAACAAAAAGTTTATCTCATCAAATGACAATTTCAGAAGACGAATATTATGGTTATCTATTTTGGAATAAAACTTACACTGTGAATGGAGTGAATTACGAAGTATATTATTCAAGTGGAAATGGTGGAAATAGAATTTTTATTTTCAAAGACTTGCCAATTGTAGTTGTAATAACATCGACAGCATATAACACACCTTATGGACATAAACAAGTTGACAAAATAATGCAGAACTATTTAATAGAAGCAGTAACGAAATGACAAGAAAAACGGCATATAACAGCAGTTTGGCAAAATGGCGGGTTTAGTGCTAAATTCAACGGCAGTTCTTCGATTGAACTTTTGTACAAAATTGAACATTTGCGCTTCGATTTCCGCCACTTCGCCAAGCTGCAAAACGTTATCGGCAACCTTAACGAACGACACAGCAAGAAAATTAACAACCTAAATAAAACAATATGCACTGTAAACATTGTGGAAATCAAATCGAAAATGACAGCAAGTTCTGCTCATTTTGTGGTGGAAAAATTGAACCAATAAGTCAATCTATTCCAATACAACCAACATCAAACGAACCATCCAATAATCCTGTGACTGAAACGCCACATATCAACACTCAAAATCTGGCAAACAGCGACAAAGGATTATTAGTAGCTTTTGCTTTAATGGTTGGAGTTAGATTATTTTGGTTTGTTTCTGATCTTATAAATAAAGACAAATCCTATTCAGATTTGGAAACCTACATCAACTATGTAATTAAACCCTCTTACATAGTATTTTTTAATGGACGCTCAGGTCACTGCAGTCACCGTTATAACGAGATTTTCTGGACTTACACCATTTTGCCTGAGCGATATTTGATTAGAATTAGTTGAATTTGTTCTAACGATGCTGCAATATAAATTTACCATTCCTTCATTCTTAATCCTAAATTGGATGGGTTCAACATGATAAAATATTAGTTTACAGTTAATTAGTTCGGAATATCAGCAATCACTGAGTACTTCTAACAATTATCTAGGATCAAACACATTAGTTATCAATTGCATAAACAAATGGATAGACAAATAATTCAAACTAAATGAAAACACTTTTAGGTTTAGACTTAGGCACCAATTCAATTGGATGGGCTTTAGTACAACAAGATTTTGATAAAAAAGAAGGACAAATATTAGGGCTTGGTAGTTAAATTACTCCTATTTCCCAATATGTTTTATGGGATTTTGGAAATGGTAATTCAATTTCTCAAACTGTTAAGATAACTAATTAGTTCTCTTCTTTTCTAAACAAAGAAATTTAAGGAATTCGATATAACGTAGTACTGAATAATGGTTGTTGGAATATTACCTTACTATTATTAGGATTACCCGTATAAAATAAATTAAAAATTTTAGCTATTGCAGAAGAAGCACTATGCATATCAATTATAGGAAAAATTCCATTTTCTATAATTGCTTGATTTTTTGAAGCCTTCTCACAAACTATTAATACTGGTATCCTATATTCTAACTTACCCTCATTTAATAGAATATTATCAAAATTAACATCTTTAAGTTTTTCATATTCTGGGAAAATTTCATAAACCATGCTATCGCTTACAATTATATCTTCAACCTTAACATTTTGATTTTTTTCTCTTATTAAAGACAACTTAATTAAATAGGGATAATATGCGACACTGTCTTTGAATATACTTGTTTTCATATTATTTCTTAGTATCCTATTTACTTCTTCATGTACAGAATTATTATTTTGAATTTTCAAGTTATCGTTAACAGGAAGTTGACCATTAACTCCCAAAGGATAAATCAGCGTAAGTATGAATAATAATTTTAATAACTTTTTCATAAATTTTTATTAATTAAATTATGAACATTTTGTTCCTTGGTAACTGGTAACTGGTAACTCTCGGAACAAACGCTTCACCATACATGGTTGGTTCAGATAAACTTAAATATAATATAGCCCATTAGGCTAAAGCATTGGCCCTTAGTATCAAAGCTACTAATAGACCATAATATAGCATTTTATTTTCCATCAACAAAATTAACCAAAGGTAAATGTCCAGTAACTACTCTAGAACCAGTAATACTTACATTAAAAGACTGGAAAGAGCTAATTAATTTTTGTTAAAACACAACTTTAAAGTTGAATTTAATTAAACATCAATATAATAGGCTTATGGTTTTCCGTAGAATGGCATTATAACCTTTGATTAGTTTTACAATTTTAAAATGTTTCAATCCAAAAAAACATGAATCTACTAAATATTTGACACATAAATTGAAATCTTATGCACTATCTAATTAATTAATAACAAACCATAAACAAACACATTACAACATGAAAATTAATTTTTTTATTGCAATACTTTTTATTGTATCAACAATTAAAGTAAATGCTCAATTAGAGAGAAGTAAACAACTATTTAGTGCACCTAATTTAAAAGAAGAAATCTCTACCCATAAAAAGGTGGCCATTTTACCATTAAAAGCAACTATAGGGTATAAAAGATTACCAAAAGGTTTTGATGCCGAGGGGAACAGATTAGAAGAAGCAAAATTGGGAATAAATATGCAACAAGGAATGTATACCTATTTATTGAGGTCAAGTACTGACTTTGCCGTAAGCTTTCAAGATGTTGAAAGGACAAATGCATTATTAAAAAAGGCAGGAGTGTTCGAAAATCTGGATGAACAATTGGTAGAAGATTTATGTAAAATATTAGATGTTGATGCAGTAATAAAATCTTCATATTCTTATGAAAAAACTGGAAGTGAGGCTGGAGCTATAGCAAAAACTTTAGTATTAGGGTATGCTGGTTCTACAGGGAGTGGTGATTTAGTACTCCAAATTTATAATGCCAAAGAGGGTGAATTGCTATGGCGTTTTTATAAGCAAATGAATGAAGGAGCATTTCAATCCGGTAGTGAATTAATGGTAAGGATGATGAAAAAAGTCGCGAGGAATTTACCATATTCAAAAGATTAATTAGTGAAGGTGTCATATATGACACCTTTCCCTCCAATTATCCTTATCTTCAACATATGCTAAAAATCCTTCTCCTCCTGACACTCTCTCTAAACGCATACAGCCAACAAATAACGGGAACCATTTCCGACCAATCCTCTCAACAACCCATACCATACGCATCCATTTACTACAAAAACACCGACATAGGCACTTATGCAGATGCTACTGGCAAATTCAAAATTCCTAAATTAATCGACACCCTCATCATATCTACTTTAGGATACGAAAAGCAAATTTATCCGATAAACCATAACACGACTACAATTAACATTAACCTCCAACCAAACATCATTCACTTAAATGAAATAAGTATATCAGCCAATAAGAAAACGCATAAAACCTCTGGCAAAAAACTACGTCTCGGCAATCTATCATCTAAAAAAGACATTCACGTATCTGGATCTAAGAGTCATTCCATAGCTTATTTAGTTAAAAATCCAGGAAACTTACAAGCACAAATAAAAGCCATTCACTATAACATCAACTCTAAATTTAGCCAACCCAATGAGGCACTGGTAAGACCTCAATTATATCGCATAGATCCACAAACAGGTAAGCCTGGAGAATCAATCTTAATGAACCCAAACATAATACACGTTAAAAAGGGTAATCAACCGCTTGTAATTAATTTAAATCATCTAGGTATAACCTTACCGCCTGAAGGAATATACATAGGCTTAGAATGGCTAGGAACTGCTACTTGGTACACCCTTAGCAAAGCAAACAAGCCATCAACTGTATATATGAAGTTTATGGAAAAAGATTGGCAAATACGCCCCCCTAAAAAGCAGTTAAATAAAACATACTTTGAAGAACCTAATTTTAGTATAAGCGTGCTAGCCTATTAAACCAATTTGAACCTGCCATTCAAAGTCGCTTAAAAACACTGCGACAACTATTTTTTGAGGTATTGCCCAATACCGTTGAAAGCATTCGCTATAATATGCCCTCGTATAAAGTAGGTAAGGGGTACCTATATTTTGCCGCTTATAAAAAGCATATTGGGTTTTATCCGGTATATGGCGTAGTTGATATGGAAGAAGAAATATTAAAGTATCGGGCTAAGAATACAAAGGATAGTTTACATTTTAAGCATACCGAGCCCTTGCCGTTAGCATTGATTAAAAGGATTATAATTTTGAAAGCAGGGAACATTTAGATCCAAGTTTGAAAAAGAAGCTAATCAGTTTGCTTATGAGGTGATGCATCCACTCTCATTTAATCAAAAAACCAGTTCACCTCAAATTACTTTTTAAGTTATAGACAATAAGGGTTTAACTTTTAAGTTGAACCTGCCTTCAGGCTCACTTGAACCACAGTTGAACCACAAATTTCATACTTTTTGTGGTTCAACTGTGGTTCAACTGTGGTTCAACCGTGGTTCAACCCCCTAGTTAAACCCATATTAATCAGGTATTGGAGTAAGAATAAATTTTGCTTAAATTAGGCAATGAACCAAGCTGCCTAAATTTGTATGAGTTACTTTTTATTGCGTATTCAAACTAATTTATCTCTTTTTTTAAGCGATATGCCGATTTACAAGTATTATTTCTTTCTGCTATTATTCCTAAGTTCGTGGGCTTTTCCCGCATGGGCTCAACCAACGGTAATCGTGAATAAATTAACCGATCAACATGTTTATGTGCGAGAAACCAAAGTGAGTATTATTCCTCCTCAGGGAGCTACCATCGCTAATCCTTTTGTAGGTTTTACGCTTCCTCATAATTTAGGAACTATTAATGTTTCAAGTGTGCCGGTACAGATGATTCAGGATGCTAAACGAGCCGCTGAACAATTAAAACAACAAGGTTTTGAGGTGCTCAAAATGGAAAATTATAGGATCAATAACTTACCTGCCAGGTTAACATTTTCTTCATACTTATTAAATGGGTTTAAACAGAAGCATTATCAACTGATGCTTGAAGTTGGAAAAGAAACAATAATATTAAATGCCCATTTTGCATTTGATCAGGAGGATTTGGAAGAGGCTCTTAAAAAATCTTTATTAAGTGTAGTTTATGATGCTAAAATTGAAGTAAAACCTAAAGATGTTTTGCCCTTTAAAGTGTCTACCGCGGGTACACGTTTTAAATTAGCTAAAACTACGCCCACCACGCTTTCTTATTCCACTGATGGTCAATTTCCGCCTGCGAGTCGAGCACATTCCATGTTTATCGTGATGAATGCGGTTAAACTAGACCAAACCACCGACAAAAAGCAATGGGTTTTAGAAAGTAAAAAACAAAATAAAACCATAACATCTGTTCAAGTGGCTTTTATCAACGAAATCACCATTGATGGGTTAGATGGCTACGAAGTTTATTTTAAAGGCAAATCCAAGGATAAGGGATTAATAGAAAACCATTATGAAGTTTTTTTATTTTCTCCCTTTGGGGCTGTATATAAGTTAAGTGGCCTCACAGCAGACCCCACCAATAAAACTCTTGAAGAATTTAAAAAGATAGCCCGAACCTTTGAAAGGTTTTAGCGCGTTTTTTGCCACTATTAGCAAAAGGCTAATTGGGTTTCATAGGTTAAATTGTGGATTTTGGTAATAGTTTGCATCATTCTTATGAACAAACCTATTATAATGAGAAAGCATCTATTCCTTATTAGCTTTTAATAATTCCCTTTTAGTCGTTGCGTTTTCTTATTTCAAAATCTATCAAGATCAACCTAAAAAAATGCTATCGCCATCCACTAAAACTCTTTCCCGATGGTTCTTGGAAAATATCTAATTCAAAGAATGATGCGGTTGAATATAGATGATCAAAAATGTCGGATTGAATAGCCTCATATTCAACCCAAACAGTCGTATTGGTAAAACAATAAACTTCTAAAGGAATTCCTTTATTATCATTAGCCAATTGGCGCACCATGATGGTCATATCCTGTCGGATACTTGGATGCTTTAATAAATAACTTTCTATATATTTTCTATACACGCCTATATTGGTCATTCTTCGACCATTGATAAGTTCTGAGGTGTCTATTTGATTTTTAATATTAAACTCCTCAATTTCTTTTTGGCGAGTGGTAATATAATCTTCAATGAGTTGGTATTTTTTGAATTTTTCGCGCAATTCGGGGTTTACAAGTTTAACTGAACTAACATCAATATGGATTGCCCTTTTAATTCTGCGACCTCCACTTTGCTGCATACCGCGCCAGTTTTTAAAACTATCGGTAATAAAATAATAGGTTGGAATAACGGTGATGGTTTTATCAAAATTCTGTACACGCACGATATTCAGATTTATATCAATAACATTTCCATCAGCATTAAATTTAGGCATCTCTACCCAATCTCCAACGCGTACCATATCATTCGCCGACATTTGTACACTGGCTACTAACCCTAAAATGGTATCCTTAAAAATTAATAACAGAATGGCTGTCATAGCCCCAAAGGCACTTAGGAAATACAGGGGCGACTTACCTAAAAAGATTGAAAGAATAAGTATTAAGCCTATCGTATATAACAGTAATCGTATAAGTTGGAAATAACTATTTAAGGGTTTGTCTTGAAAAGCTGGGTGTCTATTTAAAGATTGTTCTCCCACCTTCAATACAGAAATAATCACCTTGATGCTCACTAATATGAGATAGGCCTCAGTTATTTTAACCAAAAAGGGGAGGATTGTTGTAAAATCTCTGAAAATAATAGGAACTAAAACCCGAACCAATATGGCGGGTACTAAATTGGCAACGGTTTCAAATACTTTATGTTCGATGAGTAAATCATCCCAGGTGTAAGCAGTTTTTCTAAAGAGTTTGTATAAGTTTTGAACGATAAATTTTTTAGTAATAAGATAAGTTACCGAACAGAGGATAAATAATACCAATAAAAAGATAGCCATGCGGCAATAGATAGCCCAAGGCGCTGATATTCCAAAATTTGTGATTAAATAGTCTGTTTGTTGTTCTAAGTAGTTAATCCACGCCATCATTCACTCATTAAAAATTCAAATGTTGTAAACATACAAATAATGATGCGGATAGGCCAAATCACAATTTATTTTCTTAAATTAGTTAGTAGCTCTCTTTGTTGACTCACCCCATCTTGGCGGAAACTATCAAAGCTTGGTGAAATTTTATGAAATTGGACTGTAATATAATATATTGGCTATAATCTAATACCTAGATGTTTCAATTTAACTATTTATAAGCCAAATTTATGAACCTAAATGTTTGCCGTTACCAATATCTCCTATGTAGCACGATCTATTTAATATTATTACTTATTCTTAATCCTACTGCTTCGGCACAAAATTATGAACGCTATAAAAAACTAAAAGACACCACCCTTACTTCAAAATTTCTAGGAACGCCGAAAAATTTAACGATAACTGTTCCCATAGAATGGCAAACAGGTACCCCTAATAAGTTTCCTGTTATTGTAGTATTTGATCGTCAAAATAAAAGGAGTCATCAGTATATTTTAAATGCCATTGATTATTTAACAAGTAATGAACAAATGCCTTCAGCGGTAATTATTTCTGTGGAATCTGAACAACGATATCGTTATGTGGAAACCTTGCACCAAGTAACAGACCCCGCTGGTAAGGCAGAACGCAATGAGCAATTTATTTTTGAGGAGATAATCCCTATGGCACAAAATGAGCTTAAGGCTTCGGACTTTAAACTCTTCATAGGGCACTCTCGATATGGGTATTTTACTACTTCGCTTTTTAATAATAGAATTCAAGATTTAAATGGAGTGATTGCTTTAAGTCCTTTTTTTGTGCAACCTAAAATTAACTTAACAAAATCCCTGAGAGAATTATCGAAAGTACCTTTGAAAGCTAAAAAGTATTTTCGCTTTACAATAGGAAATGACTTTCCGGAAGATTATAAGGCAATAGATTCAGCATTAAAACAAATGAGTGGGATTAAGCCAAGTACAGCGGTTAATAATCCTGAAACAACGATTAGTTTTACCAATGCTAACTTAGATATGAAGGGTTCCATTTTCAAAGCTGCTGACCATAATGTTACGCCCGGTATTTATGTTACCCAGGCGCTATATGAAATATTTGAAGCTTGGTCTATCATTCAAAATCGCTATTCATCGATTGGTCAAATGGATTTAAGTACTAAAGGGTTATTAGAAAGGGAAATTGTAAGTCATTATGGAACTTCATTAAATTTCTCCTTAGGTGTTTTAAACGGAAAGGGATGGCAATTTTATAATGAAAAGCAATATGATAAAGCTATTGAAGCTTGGAAAATATTAACCGATACCTATCCCAATTTTTCGGATGGATATCTCTATTTGTTACAAGCTCAAAAAGGAGCCAACAAGCCTTATGCTGATACAATCCAAAAGTTCAAACAATCTTTAGCAAATTCAAGTTTTTATAATGAATCTCAAAAGAAGGCATTACAAGCTGAATTGGACGAGATTATAAATGCTAAAAATTAATTTTAAATGTTGCCTCTATCTAACGCACTTCCTATTTAAAGAAGCTTATCTAGTGAAACAAACCAAGCTTTTAAAATCGTACCAAGGAAATCATTGAATTTATTTTTATATTAGAATAGATTATTTCTTGTATGGAGATTCAAATCCCCCTTCACCTAAAAGGTTTAAATGATGCGGAAGTTAAATTGGCTCAAAGACAATATGGGTTCAATAAAGTCAATGCCGTAAATAAAACAACTTGGCTAAATCTTTTAATAGATATCTTAAAAGAGCCCATGTTGATTTTACTCTTTGCGATTTCGTCCATATATTTAATTGTGGGTGATTATGGGGAGGCAACTTTTATGTTTTGTGCCATAGTCGCAGTTTCGGCTATTTCATTTTACCAAGATAACCGAAGTAAAAAAGCCTTAGAAGCACTCGAAAAATTAAACGAACCATTAAGTACAGTTATCCGTAATGGATCCGTTCTAAACATTCCGACTCATGAAATAGTAGTGGGTGATTTGTGTATTATAGAGGAAGGTAAAATGATCAATGCTGATGGCTTTGTTGTGCACAGCAATGATTTTTCGGTCAATGAAGCCTCCTTAACGGGTGAAACCTTTTCGGTATTTAAGAGTGCCGATGCGGATGATAAGAAGGTTTATAGTGGAACAGTGGTTGTTTCTGGTTTGGCTGTAATGGAAGTTACACACATAGGGGATCAAACCAAATTAGGGAAAATAGGTCAATTCATTCAAGATATAAATGAAGTGAAATCACCTTTACATACGCAAATTACTCGATTTGTGAAATGGATGGCTGTAATGGGATTTGTAGTTTTTGCCTTAGTGTGTCTTTATAGTTTTTGGAGATCGGGGGATTGGGTAAAAAGTTTATTGAATGGATTAACCTTGGCCATGTCTATTTTGCCCGAAGAAATTCCAGTTGCTTTTACCACTTTTATGGCTTTAGGTGCTTGGAAATTAATGCGTGAAGGTATTATTATTAAGAAAAGTACAGTAGTAGAAACATTAGGGAGTACTACGGTTATTTGTACAGATAAAACTGGCACAATTACTGAAAACTCCATGCATTTGAAAGCATTATATGATTATCAATCAGATCAAGTATATCAAGAGGATGCTTTTCTAAACCCAGCCTTAAAAGACCTAATAGCTTTTGCTATGTGGAGTAGTGAGCCTGTACCCTTTGATCCAATGGAGAAAACTATTCATCAAGTATATGAGCAAACCAACAATTTAAAAGAAGCTAAGCATAGTGATGCTGATGAGAGAAAGCAGTTTTCCATGATGCATGAGTATCCCTTAGAGGGTAAACCACCTATGATGACACATATTTTTGCCTCTAATATAAATGGAAATACTAACGTAAAAGGAACAACTCAGCGGATTATTGCTGCTAAAGGTGCTCCTGAGGCTATTTTAGCTGTATGTAATTTGTCTATCGAGGAAAAGGAAAAGTTAAGATTGTTTATAAAAGAATTTGGGTCTCAAGGCTATCGTTTATTGGGGGTGGCTAAATCCAATTTTGAAGGTACCAATTATCCTAAAAGGCAACAAGAATTAGGGTTTCAATTTTTGGGCTTTACAGTCTTTTATGATCCACCGAAAATTGGAATTGAGCAAGTTTTTAAACAAATATATGAGGCAGGCATTAAGGTAAAAGTTATTACAGGTGATAATGAGGACACAACGAAAGCTATTGCATCTCAATCAGGGATTACTAACGCTACGGCAGCTATAAATGGAATGGATATTACACATGCTACAGAACCTGAATTAATTAAAATGTCTAGAGAAACTACCCTTTTTACACGGATGTTTCCAGAAGCAAAATTAAGAATGGTGAATGCGATGAAAAAAGATAATGAAGTGGTAGCAATGTTGGGAGATGGGGTAAATGATGCTCCTGCTTTAAAAGCTGCTCATATTGGCGTGGCAATGGGTAGTAAGGGTACAGAGATAGCCAAGGCGGCAGCATCTTTAGTCATTATTAATGATGACTTAGAAAAGTTAGTAATTGGCATTGCAGCAGGTCGTAGAATTTATGCCAATATAAAGAAGGCGGTTCAATATATTATATCGATTCATATCCCTATTATATTAACGGTTTCGTTGCCTTTATTTTTGGGCTGGATTTACCCCAATATCTTTACGCCTGTTCATGTTATTTTCTTAGAGCTAATAATGGGGCCAACCTGTTCAATTGTGTATGAGAATGAACCTATGGAAAAAGGTACGATGACTATGAAGCCTCGCCAAATGACTGAAACCTTCTTAAGTGTCCGAGAGTTAGGCATTAGCATTATTCAAGGTTTAGTTATTACAGCTGGGATATTGTTTGTTTATCAATACGTCGTACAAGGAGGAGAGGATGAATATCAAACCCGGGCGATGGTGTTTACAACCCTTATATTTGCTAATATATTTTTGAGCTTGTGTAATCGTTCATTTGAATATAGTTTATTTGAAAGTATTAAAAACAGAAATGTCCTCTTCCCTATAGTAATAGCAGGAACCTTGGCTTTATTAACAGCCATCTTATATATCCCAAGCTTGGCTGCATTCTTTAAATTGAGCCCGCTAAGTATTAACCAAATGGGTATAGCATTATGTGTTGCCGCAGTTTCTGTGCTATGGTTTGAGATTTATAAATTAATTAAACGATTAACCAAAGGTGAAAAACAAAGCGAAATTAGGGCTCTTGGCGAAGTGCCCGGGATTATAGACTTTTGTAAAAAAAAATAAAACGATGGAATGGATATTAGCTCCTTGGCCTTGGTATGTGAGTGGGCCTCTTATTGCAATCACGATGTTTGTATTGCTGTATTTAGGAAAGAATTTTGGCATGTCGTCTAACTTACGTACAATCTGTACAATATGTGGAGCTGATAAAACTAGTTCTTTCTTTAAATTTGATTGGCGTTCTCAATCCTGGAATTTATTAATCGTATTAGGTGCTATGATTGGGGGATATATAGCCGCTCATTATTTAGGGGCCAATCAAGCGCCAGCCTTAAATCCAAAAACAATAACCCAATTAGAAAGCATTGGTATCCATAGTGCAGGAAAAGCCTATGTACCTACGGAACTCTTCGGAATGGAAGCTTTTACCAATTTAAAGACAATGGCCATATTAATTATTGGCGGTTTACTAGTTGGTTTTGGGGCACGATATGCTGGAGGTTGTACTTCTGGGCACTCTATTTCAGGAATTAGTAATTTTCAATTGCCTTCGGTAATTGCTACCATGGGTTTCTTTATTGGTGGAATTATGATGATTCACCTTATTTTTCCACTTATTTTTTAATTACACAGATGAGAAAGTTAGTATTTGTTATAGTCGGCGTATTCTTCGGTATATTAATGTATAAATCGGAGGCTGCCTCTTGGTTTAGAATTTATGAAATGTTCAATTTTCAGTCATTTCACATGTTTGGATTAATGGGATCTGCCTTAGCTACAGGCATCATTTTAATTCAATTTATAAAACGCAAATCGCTAAAGGATATCAATAATCAACCTATTGTTATTGCGGATAAGGAGAAGTCTATGAGTAGATATATTATTGGCGGTTTAATATTTGGATTAGGTTGGGCCTTAGCAGGCGCTTGCCCAGGCCCCATATTTGTACTCACAGGCGCTGGATATGCACCTATGTTGGTGGTATTAGCTAGTGCTCTAATAGGAACTTGGATCTATGGCTTAATGAAGGATAGATTACCCCATTAACTGGAATAACGGGTTTACTATTTTATTTTACACTAGAAATAAATATCGATATAATCAGTCGTTAATCCGCCTTCACAGTTTTGCATGTCTTGCAATCGCCAATATTTTCTATTTAATGTGGACTTAAATAGTTGTTTACCTGTTTTAATGCAGGGTAGCCCTTGATTAAGATGGTGGACGCTATAGGCTATGCGCCCTTCAAATTCCAATTCTTTAGCATGCAGCGGTGTTAATGTACCTTCTATTTGGAGATAATCTTCACCATCTTTACTTCGTTGTTCACCCTTAATACTGTACTTATTATTTCCAAGGTATTTGATTTGAGCCGTTCCAAAGTCTGTCCAACTAATCCATTGTAAGCTGATTAAATGATTGCCTTCGGTTAAAAAACTAGCGGTTTTGTCAGGTTTAGGTTGATCATGTAAAGTTTGTGTGTCGGGTATAGAATCCGACCAATATTCAACTTTGTCAATGGAATCGGGAACCTCCACAAAGGTTGAATCAGTTGGGGGTTTTAGGGAAGGTGATTGTTGGCAACTACTCCATGATATGATGCACAAACTCATTCCCAAAATGGAATAATATAATCTAATTAATTTCATAAATATATTTAACAATAAACTAGGGTCTTAGTTTGGAAATGCGCGGTGATTTTATTATATTAGGTACCTAACCAAATATAACGACTATGGAAATTTTAGACAACTTAGATCCCCTTTTGAGAGCCTTCTGGTTTGTGGCCATACCCACCAGCTTGATTTTCTTAATCCAAACGATTATGACTTTTTTAGGAGCCGACTCCTATGATGGCTTAGAAGCTGATTTTACTTCAGACTTAAGTGGTGCAGATGCTCCCTTTCAATTATTTTCCCTTCGTAACTTGATAAATTTCTTGTTGGGCTTTAGTTGGACAGGAATTGCCTTTTACGAAACGTTCGAAAATAAAATGTTATTAGTTGGCCTGGCTCTTTTTATAGGAGTATTATTTGTGTATTTGTTTTTAATTATCATTAGGCAGGTATCCAAGTTGGCTGAAGATAATTCCTTCCGAATTACCTATACACTCCATAAAACTGCCGAAGTGTACACCCCTATACCTGCACAGAAATCGGGAAAAGGTAAAATTATGATTAGTGTTAATGGATCTTTTCATGAACTGGATGCCATGACCGAGCAGGATAGAATTCCGTCGGGTACCGTTGTGAAAGTAATTAAAATTGAAAACAACAATGTTTTAATTGTTGAATCCCTATAAATTTTTGAAGAATAGCAAACGACGTTTCTTACATTTTTAAACTTTAAACCCAATATTTATTTATGACGCCCATTATTTTAATTGTTGTTGCCGCAGTAGTCTTATTTGTGACTGTACTAGCCTTAATTTCCAGATACAAACGTTGTCCTTCTGACAAAATCCTGGTAGTTTATGGTCGTACAGGAGGATCATCAGCTAAATGTATTCATGGGGGAGGAGCTTTTATTTGGCCCGTAATTCAGGACTATGCCTTTTTAGACTTAAAACCCTTATCTATTGAAGCGAATTTAACGAATGCCTTAAGTAGACAAAATATCCGGGTAGACGTGCCTTGTCGATTTACGATAGCCATTTCCACCGAACTGGATAGTATGAATACCGCTGCTGAACGTTTATTAGGTTTGAGCTCTGAGCAAATCCAAGAATTAGCGAAAGATATTTTATTTGGTCAATTGCGTTTAGTAATTGCTACGATGACCATTGAAGAAATTAACTCAGATAGAGATAAGTTTTTAGATAATATTTCTAAGAATGTAGATAGTGAGTTAAAGAAAATAGGCTTGAAATTAATTAACGTTAACGTAACAGATATTAAAGATGAATCTGGATATATTGAGGCCTTAGGTAAGGAAGCTGCTGCTAAAGCTATTAATGAGGCTAAAATTAGCGTGGCTGAGCAAGAAAAAATAGGGGAGACGGGGAAAGCCTTGGCTGATCGTGAGAAGGACACCCAGATCGCTGAAACACATCGTGACCGGGATGTTAAGATTGCCAATACACAGAAAGATAAAGAAATTAGTATTGCAACAGCCGTAAAGGACGAAACAATCGGTAAGGCAGAAGCCGCACGAGATACAAGGGTTAAAACTTCTGAAGCCAATGCAATTGCTATTCAAGGGGAAAATGAGGCTAAAATTGCAATTGCTCAATCCGAAGCTAACCGACGTGAAAAAGAAGCGGAGGCTTTAAGAGTGGCGCTTGCTTCCGAAAAGGTGCAACAGGCGAGAGCTTTGGAAGAGTCTTATTTAGCGGAGCAAAAAGCAGAGCTTGCTCGTTCTGAAAGAGAACGATCTACTCAAATTGCCAATATTGTAGTGCCAGCTGAAATAGCTAAACAAAGAGCTATTATAGAAGCTCAGGCAGAAGCTGAAACGATTCGTGAAAATGCCAAAGGTGAAGCAGATGCGATTTACGCTAAAATGGAAGCCGAAGCGAAAGGTTTGTTTGAAATCTTAACTAAGCAAGCAGAAGGATATAAAGAAGTGGTTGCAGCAGCTGGCGGAGATCCTAATAAGGCTTTCCAATTATTGTTAATTGAAAAATTACCGGAATTAGTGAGAACGCAAGTAGAAGCGGTTAAAAATATCAAAATTGATAAAATTACGGTGTGGGATTCTGGAAATGCACAAGGGGAGAACGGGAATGGCTCCACCGCTAATTTTGTGTCAGGTATGATGAAAACAGTACCACCTTTAAATGATTTATTCAATATGGCAGGTTTAAATTTGCCCTCTTATTTAAAAGGGGCAGACGATGCTTCTGCAGAGGCATCTACAGAAGATAAAAAGGCCTAAATAGTAGCCTCCCTCCGAATATCGGAGGGAGGCTTTTTTAAACAATTTAAAATGATTAGGCGTTTATATTTAAACAAAATATGAATTATGTCTAATCCTGCATCTCCAGAAAGTTCTAAAATAAGTAAGCAAGCTAAAGCCAAAATAGCGACTATTATCAAGCAAGATAGCCCTTCTAAAGAAGCATCTCCGGTAAAACAAAAGGTAAATTTTAAGAGTATATGGGGTGTTTTGAAAACCTCTATAAATGGTTTTATAGATCATAAAGTTACAAAAATGAGCGGCTCATTAGCTTATTATACAGTCTTCTCTATGGCTCCTTTATTGTTGGTTTTAATTGCTTTGAGTGGTTTTTTTTATGGGGAAGAAGCTGCCCAAGGACAAATATATAGTCAGCTTTCTGGGTTTATGGGAAAAAACACTGCCCTCCAATTACAAGAAATTGTGCAAAACGCCTCAATCGGCAACAAAAGCACCCTGGCCTTTATCATTGGGCTGGTAACCTTGTTAATAGGTGCAACTACCGTGTTTGCTGATATCCAAGATTCTATAAATACCATTTGGGGGTTAAAACCAAAACCTAAAAGGGGCTGGCTTAAAATGCTTCAAAATCGATTCTTATCATTTTCTGTCATCGTTAGTTTAGCATTTTTATTATTAGTGTCTCTGGCTATTACAGCTGTTTTAGATGGGTTTAGTGCGCGTTTAGAATCTTATTTTTCAGAGGTTTCTGTCGTGTTAATTTATGTATTAAATCAGGTTATGACACTAGCCGTTATTTCCTTAATTTTTGCCGTAATATTTAAAGTTTTGCCCGATGCAATTATTAAATTGAAGGATATTTTTTTCGGTTCTATAGTAACTGCCTTTTTATTTATGTTAGGAAAATTTGGGATTTCGATTTATATAGGTGAGAGTGATGTGGGGAGCACTTATGGCGCTGCTGCTTCCTTAGTCATTTTATTATTGTGGACTTATTATTCGGCTATTATCTTGTACTTTGGGGCAGAATTTACCAAAGCCTATGCAGTTGCTTTCGGATCGGACATTCATCCAAATCATTATGCGGTAACAACTAAACAAATAGAAGTAGAAACGAACGAAAGTACGGTTACTTGAATATCAAAAAGAAAAGACATTTTTAACCCTTAAATGCGTTTAATACTTTATAAAATGTATTTATATTGCGAGAAGTGAATGCATCTTTCAAAGATTTACGTCCTAATATTTTACCAAAATCGGAAACCAGCGTGTCTCCCTTAGGAGCTCGCCAATAAAAGTTATCACCAATAAGTTTTCCTGCTTCGCCTTCTGCATGAGTAGATTTATCAAATTCTGCCGCTAAAATTTTCCCTATTTCAGCTACTCCTACAAATCCATAATTATGGAAAGTAGGATCAGGTTCAAATGGGCAATCTTCACATAATTGCTTAATTTCTGCCGCTGTTTTTATAAATAAATATGCCTCATAATCAAAGTGATTACTCATTGTTAAAGAAAGTTTTTCTTTAAGTTCTGATTCAGCACATTCACTATAAAATAATAGATTTCCAGAAGCTAATATCGTTTTTACACTATGCATCCCAGCCTGTTCAAATACCGATTTTACTTCAGCCATTTTCATATTGGTGCCTTTTACATTTACACCTCGTAAAAAAGCACAGAAATTTGGGGATGAGGACATGTTCATCTTATGTTTATTTGTTATCGAATGTAATTAATCTTCATCATTTAAGGAGTGTACTCCTTTTTCTAACATTTTGGCCACTGCTTCTTTCATAGCTAATACCTGTTCAGCGGGATGACCTTGCCAAGATTTGAGTTCCCCGACAACTTTAAATGGATGTTTAGATCGATAGGACATCGTCGGATTACCAGGAAACTTTTTATCAGTTAAATCCGGGTCATTTTCTATTTCCCCTGTGGGTTCAACTAAATAAATTCGCTCCTTTCCTTCACCATGAGCTAATTCAGCACCCCAAATAGCCGCGTCTAAGGTTGCCGATAAAAAAATATATTTTGCTTGTACGCGCAGGCCATAATTAGAAGGATTACCAGTTTTAATAAGATCCCCAATTTGGAGATCAGCTTTAGTGCCATGAAAATAGGTTTGCGTAAATGGGGATGCAGACATAATTTTTTTTATCTTTAAAATTAATAGAAATAATTTATACTCAAAAACTATTCTATGACTGCTCCTATTATCTCAATCTATGAGCTCTTATCCATTTATCATAATCCGGATGTAAGGATATTTGATGTGAGTCATGGAGCAGTATCGAGGCAAAATTATAATATGGAGCATTTAGAAGGTGCTAGTTTTATTGACTTGAATTCTCAATTATCAAATGTTCAAAGTAATCTAGCCAGGGGAGGGAGGCATCCCTTACCCACAGTCGAAAAATTTATTTCAGTTTTAAATGAGCTCGGCATTAGAAATGATACCCATGTGATTATTTATGATGATAAGTTTGGTGCAAATGCGGCAGCACGTTTTTGGTGGATGATGAAGGCCATTGGACATGAAAAGGTACAAGTACTTAATGGGGGATTGAAAGAAGCACTCAGAAAAGGTTTTCCGATGAGTGCACAAATTCCCTATGTTCCCCATGAAAGTGACTATCAAGCAACTCATTGGATTCTGCCTCAGGTAGATTTAAATGAAGTAAAAAGAGCTACTCAAGACCCCCATAAGGTGATTATTGACGTCCGAGAAAACGATCGTTTCAAAGGTACTTTTGAACCGATTGATTTATTAGCAGGGCATATACCCAATGCCATCAATATGCCATATACAGAAAATTTAAATGAAGATGGCCTTTTTAACCTACCTGAATTAATTTATATGCGCTATCATGAGCTGTTTGAGGAATATGCATCAGATAATATCATTGTGCATTGTGGCTCGGGAGTCACTGCTTGTCATACATTATTGGCTATGGCTTATGCTAATTATCGGATTCCCAACTTGTATGTTGGTTCGTGGAGTGAATGGAGTAGAAATTTATTTAATTAAACTTTTTCAAATCCCCGTATTAATACCTTTTTTTAATCAATAATTAAACAAAAGTAGTTTTCAGGCATTTTTTATAAGTAAAAGCTTCAACACAACTTATAAAAAGCCCCAACATGATTCAATTTTCTTATTTTTTGCGAATCACACTCTTACTCTTATGGGTAGGTACTGGGACAATTGTGGCTCAAAATAGGGTACTATCGGATACTTCTAATACGATTCCAGATACTTTATTATTCAGAATACAAAAAGCACAATCTATTTTAATAGAAGTTAATGCCAATAATAAAAAGGGCTATAATTTAGGAAGTATTAACGTTGCTTTAAATGAAATCCAAGCGAATATAAAGCCTCTTCACGTCGAATTACAAAAAAAATATAAGGAGATCGATAATAAGAATTTACAAAATTATGAACTCATCTTAAAAGACAGTAAAGAACGTCTCACGCGAATCCGAAATAGTTTGATTAAAAGTAGCAATGAATTGCAGAAGATGTCTGAGCAGGTGTTGGGTTTAAGCAATGATACAATTTTAAAGGTTCCAGCATCTCAAGCTGATGAAAGGCAGCTATATCAAAAACCCTTGCAAGATATTCATGCGCGCTTACAGCAAAGTGGGGAGTTAACTGGTAAAAACATTGCACAGGTAGGAAAGTTATTAGCGGAGGTTTCTACGACTGAATTATTAGTAAATGATTTGCTGAATATAACCATCGAACGATTACAACAATCGGGTAAGCAAGCTCTCTTCCAAGAGGTGCCTGTTATTTGGAAAGATAATTGGGTTACTTTGTCAAAGGTTATTAATACGGAGCAAATTAAATCCGCGCTATTAGTGCAGCAGCAAATAGTGAGCTATTTTTTAAATGCAAGCTGGGATAAACGTTTAATTACCTTAATATTTGCGATAACATTCTTTCTTTGGGTTAACCGTAATTTTAAATTAGCCAATAGGCCAGGTGTGGTCAAGAAAATTGGGGATACTACTTTTCAATATCTAAAGCCATTTCCAATTCTAGCAACCGGTATTGTGGTACTCAACAGTATACCTCTTTTAGAAAGCGGTGCTCCTTCCATCTATATAGAGTGTTTATTCTTAATCTTGCTGGTTATAACCATACTTTTCTTAAAGCGTATTAAGGGTAGCTCTGGTCTTATATTAAACTGGTGGATTCAATTGGGTATTGCATACGCAATACTTGTTTTTTTGTGTAATCTTCAAATTGAAGCCCTCATTTTCAGATTAGCATTAATGGTGTTAAATGCCTTTTTCATTTACCTAGGCTTTAATTTTTATAAAAAGTTAAGTTTGCCCCAATTTCCTAAACAATATAGGAATTGGATACTCTGGTTATTCATTGCCTTTAATATTATTTCCTTATTATTTAATTTATTTGGCAGACTAAGTTTGGCAAAAGCCTTTGTATTAACCGGGGTAATTGGTTTAATTCAATTCTTTGTGTTAACTGTATTCATTCAATTAATGAGTGATGCTTTAGAATTACAATTGAAAATATCCGCTTGTAGTAAAGGCTTCTTTTCACGCATTAGTCATAACCGGGCTCGAGCCTCCAGTAAAAAAATTTGGCGATGGGTAGCTATTGCGCTTTGGATTATAGTTTTTCTGATAAACATGAATTTAACGGCTACCATTTTACATTTTTTGGAAAACGCCTTAGTTAAGGAGAGGGGATTCGGGAGCTTTAATTTCACTTTCGGAAATATCCTCTTTTTCTTGTTTATCATATTTATCGCCAATAAGCTGCAAAAAAATGTGCCTATTTTATTTGGTGAAGGGACTGTTAGTTATGAGGGTGAGTTAGAACAAAAAAGTTCTAAGGTGGCCCTAATTCGTTTAATCATTATCGTAATTGCGCTTTTGTTGGCTTTAACTGCCTCCGGCTTACCGATGGATCGCGTCACCGTAGTTTTAGGAGCACTTGGTGTTGGGATTGGTTTAGGTATGCAAAATATCGTAAACAATTTTGTCTCAGGTATCATTTTGATTTTCGAAAAACCCTTTCGCATAGGTGATTTTATAGAATTAGCAGATAAAAAGGGGAGGGTAAAGGATATTGGGATTCGTTCCAGTAAATTATTAACACATCATGGATCGGAGGTGATTATTCCAAATGGAGATTTACTTGCTGGAAGACTAGTGAATTGGACCCTCAACCACGATTATGTTAAAACAGAATTATTGTTTAAAGTAGCGCATAACACGGATATTGATCAACTTGAAAAAATTATTAAGGAAGAAATAAAAAAAGTAAATCACCATATGCAGCAATTGCAAACAGAAATTTTGGTTAATGCGATTACGGCAGAAGGCGTAGAAATAAAATTGCTGACATGGGTAGAAAATATATTTTTTGAACCCCAATTTAAAAGTGCTTTAATGTCGGCCTTATTAAAAAGATTTAAGGCCGCCGAGATAAAAGTAGCCTAGTATTTTTATTAACAATAAATTTTAACACTATGGAAAATCCAAATGAAAAATATCCAAAACCACCATTTCCCTCTCAAAAGCAAGTTTGGCCAGGATTAGCAAAAGAAATGGAACCAGTTCCTGATCATGGTGAAAAATCCTATAAAGGATCGGGTAAATTAAAAGGACGAAAAGCATTGATAACCGGGGGAGATTCAGGTATAGGTAGAGCCTGTGCCATAGCCTATGCAAGGGAAGGTGCTGATGTAGCCATTAATTATTACCCCACCGAAGAAGAGGATGCTAAAGAAGTAATCGCTTTAATAGAGGCGGAGGGCAGAAAGGGAGTAGCCATACCTGGGGATTTAAGAGATGAACATTTTTGTGAAAAGATGGTTGAAGAAGCCGTAAAGCAATTAGGGGGCTTAGATATTTTAGTAAATAATGCTGCAAGACAACAAGTATTTGCTTCCATTTTAGATTTAAGTACCGAGGATTTTGATGCGACGATGAAAACAAATATTTACGCACCATTTTGGACCACTAAAGCTGCCGTTCCTCATCTTAAGCCAGGTGCTGTTATCATTGGCACAACCTCCGTACAAGCCACTGATCCTTCTCCTGATTTATACGATTACGCACAAACTAAAGCAGCTACCACGAATTATGTGAAAAGTCTAGCCAAACAATTAGCCCCTCAGGGAATACGTGTAAATGGGGTAGCCCCTGGACCTATATGGACGCCTTTACAAATTAGTGGTGGGGCCACGCAAGAAAAGGTACAAGAGTTTGGAGGGGATGCGCCTTTAGGCAGACCTGGACAACCAGCTGAATTAGCTGGTATATTTGTACTATTAGCCTCAGAAGACGGAAGTTATGCTACTGGTCAAATTTATGGTGCTGCTGGGGGAGGTGGACATCCTTAAAAGCTTCACCATGTTAACAATGATACATGAATGTTCATGTCATTAACTTCTTTTCTAAAGGCTTCAGAAAACCCTTGAATGGCGGCTTTAGTAGCCACATAAAGGGAGCTATCTGCTTCTTTAGTAACAGCACTCATAGATCCTATTAAAAGTATGTTCCCGGCATTTTGTTTCTGCATCCTAGGAATGGCTTCTTTACAACAAGCTAAATAGCCAGTAATATTTGTTTTAAGGAGATAGGTTACATCCTCAAAATCTCCATCTAATACACTTCCATAACCTAAAGCTGCATTATTAATGAGTATATCTAAGCCATCCCATTTTTTATCTATTTGTGTAAATAATCTTGTGATATCAGCGGGTTTGGTAATATCCATACTTAAAATATGAACTTCGGTATCTTTATTTACCTCTTTGATAGCTTTTTCGGCTTCCTTTAAATCGCTTTTATCACGGGCAATTAAAAACAACTTAGCTCCGAAATAGGCTAACATTCGAGCGGTTTCTAACCCTATACCTGTTGAACCCCCTGTAATCAATACCCGTTTATTGGCTAATTGCGCTGTTGAAAATATCCATTCGTGTGGTTGTGCCATATATTAGTTGCTAAATTTTTAGATTAATTACCTGTTCCTGATTTACTTATATCGATGGAATAATCGCCTTTATCCCCAGCAATTTTTTGCATGTATTTAAATACCTTTCTCGATTCGGCTAAATGATGTTTAAGGGTTGGTAGCTTAGCACTTGCAAAATTCTTTAACGCTTCATTGGATTCAGCTTGACTTGCAGATTCAAATAGCTTAACAGCTTTTTCATGCTCTTTAACCATCAATTGTGAATAAAAGTGATTTCGTTGATCCTCTTTCAAAGAATCTAATTGGTTTAAAATCTGTTGCTGTTCTGGATTTAATTTTTGAGGTAAATAAAGGTTTTCCTTTTTAGCAATAGCATTTAATTCTGTTTGAGCCATTCCATGATCTTTTACCATAATTGTTGCTAAATTTTGCACATCTCTATTCTCTGTCAATTTAATCATGTGCGCACTGGACTCTATTTCCATCAATGTTCCTAGTGCTGCTTCTATGGCAAAAGTATTTTGAATACCTTCACTTAACTCCTTATTAACTGCTGGTTCTTTCAGTTGATTAAGGTTGTTTTGACTACTTGGGCTTGGATTTTCTCTACAAGTATACAACAGCATGGCGCCCATACAAAAAAGGCTGAAGTATATTTTCTTTAAAGTTGCATTCATAATTTTATAGGTTTCATGTAAGTTAAAAGCTAAGTGGGTAACATCTGCTTTTATTGGTTAGTTTGAGGTATCGCTAAAAATACGTATACATACCTATTGCAAATTAATGCCTTGATTATCACCTCGTACAAATACGTAATTTTTGAGTTTTCAGAAACATTTAACCTTTTTAAAATATTTTAACTTATAAATAAGGGAGGGCTATGAAAAGAACAATTCCAATCAAAGGAGATAAATTAATATCCCCGCAAGAAATAGGCTCGCAGTTAGACGTTATTGAAGAAGTATCTTTAAAAGATGAGCGTACAGCAAAGAAATTTTTCCCCATGATAAAAGAGCGCTTGCTCTCCATTAATAAGTGGGGGGATATCAGTAAAATGAAATTATCCACGTTTAAATTAATGGATGAAAATGGGAATCCCGTATCCCGAAAAGCTCGTGTGGGCGATTACATTAGAATAGACATACCTGGCCCTGGTCCAAAATCCGGTAATGGATTTGATTGGGTCAGAATAGAAGATATTATCACGGAAGAGGGAGATCGAAAACAAGCCGTTACTATGCGTGTCAGACCAGCACAAAATCCGCAGCAATCTAATGCAGAAAATGCAGACACCGCCCATTTTTTTTCCGAACTAGCAACATCTACCTTTTCCGTGATTCGTTTTGGGCGCCATATTTATGCAGAAGAACATGGCCGAAATGAAGTAGTAAATAGCTTAACATCCAATAAACTTGATAAAATCAGAAATAAACTAGTGGGCTTAGCCGCAACATTAGGATTTTCTTACCCCCAATGGAAATCACTGGTAAAAGGATTAATACAAATTCCCCAACATGGTACAGAATAATAAAACTAAAAAAAAAAAAAAAATATCCGAGATGGGCAGGCGACTTCTATATGGCAAAGTCATGTTATTGACTGGAGCCCTGAGGCTGATCCAAAGTTTTTAACGCAATTTAAAAATCAATATGATGTAGTCATTATTGGCGCTGGTATAACAGGGCTTACAACGGCCTTGAATTTGCAAAATGCAGGTAAAAGCTGCTTACTTGTAGAGGCACACGAAATTGGCTATGGCACCACAGGAGGAACTTCTGCACATTTGAATACTTTTTTGGATGCTACTTATCCGGAGATAGAACGTGATTTTAATGGTGAAACCGCTAAATTGGTAGCAGAGGCTGCAAAATCAGCGTTAGAAATTATCCATAAGAATCTTAAATTATATGAAATCAAAGCTGATTGTGAAACGAAGGAAGGTATTTTATATGCCGAAACGGAGGCTCAATTAAAGACTTTAAATGAAATTTACGAAGCTTCCTTACGCAGTGGAGTGGAGGTTGAGGAATTACATATCATGGATTTAAATGTGCCATTTTTAAAATCCTTAAAATTTCATCATCAAGCTCAATTTCACCCCCTAAAGTACATTCATGGCTTATTAAATGAATATTTGGATCGGGGTGGGCACTATATGGAAAATACAAAATATGAAGCTTATGAGAAGGCATCCACAGACAATATGTTAAATATATCATTGAATGCTGGAGCGGGTGTAAAGTTTAGTATTACAACGAACCATTTGGTTTTTGCCACACATATTCCGCCCGGAATAACCACCTTTAATTTTACCTGTGCACCCTACAGAAGTTATGTTATTGCAGTGAAACTTCAATCAGGTAGTTATCCCGAGCAACTCTATTATGATATGCAAGAACCATATCATTATTGGAGAACACATGAGATAGATTTTGAGCCTTACTTGTTAGTTGGGGGTGAAGACCATAAAACGGGACAAGGGGATGAAGCGGAAGCTTATAAGAATCTTTTAGATTATATCAAACAATATTACGATGTGAAAGAAGTGAGTTATGCTTGGTCTTCACAATATTATGTGCCCATAGATGGATTGCCTTATATCGGGAAAATGCCGCTTGCTAATGAGCATGTTTGGTTGGCTACCGGTTACAATGGAAATGGAATGATTTGGGGTACTCAGGCGGGAAGTATTTTAACCGATTTAATATTAGGTAAAGAAAATGCTTATGCAGAATTTTTAAACCCATCCCGTATTAAACCTATTGCTGGCTTTACTGAATTCGTGAAAGAAAATGCCAATGCAGTTTGGCAATTAATTGTAGATCGATTGAGTGCTTACCAAGATGATATTGCTAAAATTGCACCAAATTCAGGGGAGGTAATTCAAACCAAAGAAGGGAAGGTTGCCGTATTTAAAGCCTCTGATGGCAGCATAAAAGCTTTTAATGCCACTTGTACACATGCGGGTTGCGTGGTTAAATATAATGCCCTTGAAAAGTCTTGGGACTGTCCTTGTCATGGGGGAAGGTATGATTTAGATGGTAAAGTGATCACCGGCCCTCCAATTAAAAATTTAGAACCCATCGATTTATCTTAAAGCCTTTATTAAATTAATCGCTTTCAAAAAAAGTTGGAGCAAGGCTCCAACTTTAACTATTAATAAATCCATATAACCCGAGATATAATTAGAATAACTCCAGACTCACATCGACTCTACGGGCTTGACTATCAGGAGTAGCTGGATCAGCACCATGGTATAAAATCATAATCTTTTCCGCTTTCACTCCGGCATGCATTAAAACTTCTTTAATAGCATTAGCGCGATTAAAGGATAATTGGTTATTGTGATAGGCATTTCCAACTTTACTAGCAAAACCCCGTAAAACTATAATACCACGATCAGTTTGCTGCTGCAATGCTGGAACTAAATTGGTAATAGTTTGCTTTTCTGCCTCGGTCAGGTTAACCGAATTATTTGCAAAATAAATAGAAGTAGCCTTTATGATATCCCTACCTTCAATTGATTTACCTATAGAGGTAACTGGGGTTACCAAGGGTTGTGCTGGAATAGATGTTGTTGAAGTTATCTTAGACGCTACTGGGGACCTTTCAATATGACTTTGTTGCAATAATTGATCTACTTTACGGTGTAATGATACCAATGATGCACTAGCTCCATTATCTGAGTCGGGATTCATTATACCAAAAGGTGTTGCTCGAGCAACAATAGTATTACTAGTATAGGCAGGCATACTTGCTCTTGCCGCTAAGGTTGCTTTCCGTTGTGCTGCAATTTTTGTTAAAAGCGATTCTAACTCTGCTATACTCATCACAATCTCACTTTCACTTGTTTTTTCTGAAGCCTGCACTTGAGCTTTAGCTCTTGTTGGCAGGGCTCTTTGCTCTTTCTGCGTGAGTTGTTTAGATGTTATTTTTTGCTGTGCTCTTAGGGCATTGGGATTAAATAAACCTAACAATAACAAAAAAATCCCTAAATAACGACTTCGATAATTATTAAATACATGAAGATGCTTCATCATGACCTCCTTGATTAAAATGCAAAACTATAGCCTATACCTAATTGGTTATTTCGGAAAGCACCGCGAATTGTGTAGTCGGCAATTAATTTACTATTCCCGATAGGGTATGAAATTCCCCCGATAATATTTGTATTTACTTTGAAATCACCCAATTGATGCATCCCTAAACCCACACCTAAATAAGGCGTAAAGCCACTTACTTGCGTTTTAAATGGATAAATCACATTCGCAGAAATACCAAAGCCAAATTCTTCCCCTAAGCCAATGTAAGCTTCAGGCATAAACATAACTTTACTGTCTTGGATCGTATAAAATCTTCGAACACCTAAATTTACAGTGCTTGCCTTTCCAAAGTTAAATCCAATATATGGAACATAACCTATAGGTAATTGGCTCAGTGTAGGATCTATATTGAATTGAATTGATGGAGTACTTACTGGGTCATTTACCACATTATCTGTTACATTGGATTGGATTTCTGTAGAAGTTTTTGACTTTTTCAATTCCTCTAATTCTTTTTTCACTTCATTTAATTCCCGAATTAATCGTTCATCGATAGTGGAAGTAGAGGTAGAAGGAAGCACAGTTGTGCCTGGTACGATTGTGGTACTAGGTACCGTCGTAATCACTTGGCCTTGGGTAGTTGTTAAGGGTTGTCCCACAATTACTTGGGAAGGTTGTTGGCTCAAGGTTAATAATTGCTCTATGCGTCTTAATCGATCATCTACGGTAAGTTCAGGTTGTTTATCAACTCCTTTAATAACGCGCTCAATTAAACTTTCTAATTCTGCGGGGGTTAAACGTACAAGCCCATTAGAACTCATATTTAATTTTTGATCGGCTTCTAATGCTTTCTTTTCTTCAATAATAGCTTGAGCTTTACGGCTATCGTTATTAGTGTAAGCGTCTTTTAAGCTGTCTTCTAGTGCTTTCAAGCGTGCCTCATAGGCTTTATTTGTAGCTTTTAATGAATCAGCTGAAGATTTAGTTTTTTCATTTAAGCGATCCTGTAAAGCAGCAATTTGTGCATCATATGCCGAACGCTCTGAATCAAAACGTTTATCATAAGCTCTATCGATTGCTTTTTCAGGATTGGCACTCGTACCTAATTTTAAACGTAATCCAGCATTATACATGGTACTTTGGAGTAATTCATTAGCATTTTGAATATCTTCCACTTTACCATCTTGGTTTTTCATGCTATATAATAAATTTGCGGCACCAAAAACTTCTAAATTAGGAGATAAGGGTACGCTTACTCCTACACCACCTTTGGCATAATAGCCAGATTTTGCAGGCATGGCACCAATGGCTTGACCTCCTGCATTTAGCATAGGGCGGCCTTGGTAATTATCTTTAACGTTGATATAACCACCTCCTACGGTGATATAAGGAACAATACCTCGAGGTACATTTAATTTACCTACAAAGTCAGCTCCATACATTGCTAATTTATCGAAATCGAAATGAATTTTTTCATCTGTAGTAGCTTGGTAGTAATAACCTTGTATTCCCGCATAGTGAGAAAAATCAACTCCTACTATACCACCCATTAAATAAGTATCTCTAAATGGTGAATTATTGTTAAAGTTTACAAAAGCGCCCGCTGGTGAGAGGGTAAGTTTGGTACCCGAAATGCCGCCAGAATAACGATTTAAATAGGCTCTTTCTACAGCATCCATTTCAGTTTCAGAACGTCCCCCTAAATAAAACTGTAAGCCAGCCATCAAACTCCAGTTATACATGGTGCTACGGTCTGTATTATTTACCCATTCATCAAATTCTGAGGATCCACCTTCATTATATAACAAGCTAGCGGGATTCATATTATAAACCAAACCTCTACCTTCAAAATTTAAGGTAGTTCTTTCCCCTAAGGAGATTTTAAAACCGAGGCCACCACTTCCATATAAGTTTTCACTTTTGTAGGTAGCGCCTGAAGTTAAATTAGTTTTAAAGGTTTGAACCCCTGTACCTACAATTAAATAAGGGGCAAAACCGCTTACAGGTAAATTAGTTTTAAATTCTCCACCAATACGGGAAACTTTTACCTCACGGTTTTCAAAATTGAAATTAGGAAATAGGTTTTGAATGTCACCTTCATATTTCCCAAAATTTCTTTTCAAATCGAATGACCTTTCATAGGTTCCTCTCAATTCAATTACTTTTCCGAATCCAAAGCCAGCCTGAAAGCCATACATAGTGCCATTATCGACATTAGATTTTTTGTCAAACCAGTTATAACCCACTTGAGGGGTAAAGGTTAAACTAACATCGCCGACTTGTGCAAATGCAGTTGTTCCAAACAACATACTTAAGGATACGAGTAATGTTTTTCTTTTTTTCATAAATTGAAATTATTATGTGTTTTATAGATATGCCCAAAAAACAGGATTTAACTGGCTTTGTTTATCATCAAAAAGTCAGGGGCCTTTAACAAGCTTAAACTCAGTAGACTTAATTTTAAAAAGATTGCAAAAAGCATCTAACATTTATTTTTCTTATGTAATTTTGAGTAATAAATGAAGAAATTATGAAATCTCTTTTTACGGAATTGTTCACCTACAATCAATATGTAAATGCCCAAGTTTATGAACAATTAACTTCCCATAAGGTTTCAGAAAAGTCAATTAATTTATTTAATCATATACAGAATGCGCAACATATCTGGAATCACCGGATTTTGGCTTTGCCAGCAAAGTTTGGGGTTTGGGAAAATCAAGCACTTGAAATTCTACCTGCCTACATGGAACAAAACCATATTCAAACCATGGATATTTTAAATAGAATGGATTTAGAAGCACCGATTGCATATGCTAATTCCAAAGGAAATGCTTTTGGAAATCAAATCTATCAAATTTTATTTCATGTAATCAATCATTCCACTTATCACCGTGCTCAAATAGCCACCGAATTTAAATTGCATGGCCTCAATCCATTGAATACAGATTATATCTTTTATAAACGATAACATGATGAATAATCAACCTAAGGTAACCGGCATTGGAGGAATATTTTTCTTTAGTGAAGATCCGGAAAAAACTAAATCTTGGTATGCGCAACATTTAGGTTTAGCCGTAAACGAATGGGGCTCTACTTTTGAAAGTCGGAATGCTCAAAATCCCGATCAAATAAATTACTTGCAATGGAGCCCTTTTAAACAGGGAAGTAGGTATTTCGAGCCCTCCAAAAAGGAATTTATGATTAATTATCGGGTTCAACATATTGAAGCCTTAGTTGATAATTTAAGAGCTGCGGGCGTGCAAATTGTGGATGAAATAGAAACCTTTGATTACGGCAAGTTTGTACACATTATGGATCCTGATGGGCAAAAAATTGAACTTTGGGAGCCCATAGATCATGTATTTACAGAAATGGGCGGGGAAACTACGAAATAATCTTTTTTATATCCTTGGCATATATTATGTGCTTTGGATAGGGGTGGTGGGTAATTTTTAACATAGACGCTGCTACTTCCTCCATGGTATTGTACATGCCAGGGAAAACGGCTTTAAAAAAAGGAAGTAAAGGCTTCATATATTTATAATATGGGTGGGCGTGTTTTTGTTGAGGAAAAGGTTTAACTAGGCCAAATCGGTAATTATAGGTTTGTTTGAACCCTAATTTTGCTAATTCATTTTCCACTTGGCCTTTTAATCTGGCCCAACTTTGCCAACCTTTATCGTTCGTACCTTCTCCACTAACATATATAAAAGTCATGTCGGTTTTAGGGTCAATAGCTTTAGCAAATTGCATGGTGGCCTCATATGTATTTCGATAATAATCGGCTTTAGACATACCCACCGAACTTACCCCTGCACAAAAAAAGCAAGCATCATAGCCACTTAAGGTAGCATCAGGGAATTGCAAATTCACAAAATCGGGCACTAAATACTCCGCTAATTTGGGGTCTTGTATACCTGTGGATTTTCTAGAAACACTTAAAATTGAAGTTATGCTAGGATCTTTTAAGCAATAAAGTAAAACGCCTTCTCCAATCATACCCGTGGCACCTGTAATAATAACTTTCATTGTTTTATGTGTTTAGATTTTCAAGATAACTTTCAGGTAAATACTTTAACGTAATTAATTCTGCTATTGTTTGAACTTCTTTTATTTCCTTAAAATCTTTTCCATCGCTTTTCCTTTGGCTAATTCATCAACTAATTTATCTAAATAGCGAGTTTTTTGAACGATGGGATCATCAATTTCTTCCACCCGATAGCCACAAATGACTCCTGTAATTTTATGGGCCAAGGGTTGGTAGGCGGGAGCTTGGTTAAAGAAATCTTCAAAATTACGTTTATCTGCAATCGTTTCGGCCAGCCCTTTTTCATCATAGCCGGTGAGCCATTTTATAACTTGGTGGAGTTCAGCAACGGTGCGTCCTTTTTTTTCCACCTTCGATACATAATGGGGATATACACTGGCAAAACTCATTTTGTAAATACGTAAACTATGTTCTTTATTCATTGGGCTATTGGCTTTTTTTTGACTGTCAAGGCTTCTATTCAAATTTAAATATTTTTATATAAAAAAGAGCGGGCTAAGACTTGCTTACCCGCTCTGGAAGTTAATTAATTATTTAACGTGAAGGCTAACTTAATGTTATACTCCCTAAATAATTACTCGTTGCCACCATTTGTTGATCGGCGGAGCAAAAGGATATCCAACCATGAATCACATCGCCATTATAGCTATTCGGTAATTCAATTTGAATAGTTTCCACACTTCGTTCTACCGTTGACAATTGCCACACAAACTTTTTTTGATCGGCATTGTACAAGACCACGATGGTGCGGTCGGAACCCTTGCTAAAGCCTGTTCCTTCATTATTGGCCCAATTGATATCGATTTTGTGTCGAACCTCATTCGCCATATGCGCATTGCTATTTTCCAATTCTCCTTTGGTGAAGATGACTTTGTCAAAATCAATTGCTAAGTTTGGATAAACACCTGTGATGGCTTCTTTGGCATGATATGACACGCAACGATTTAATTTAGACCTTACGCCCGCTTTATTGCCATAATAATCTTTTACGATAGATTTCATAGCTGAAATAAAAGTAACGGCCAACGAAAATCGCATGCGTTGATCTAATTGTAGAGGTGATGGTGCTTTTTGGCTTTTTTTTGGTTTTGCACGAAGCACATTCAAACCTCTGAAGTTAGCGCCTACTAGTGGCCCAACTTTTCCACTGACTGGGCTTAAAAGCCCTAAATTTATAATTCCCATTTTTTTAAATTTTTAAGAGTTAATGATTTTGTTAATTATTGGCTTTGCGAGTACCGGTACTTAAAATTCCTCTTTAGATTGGTGCACCAATGCCGCCGAGTTTATTTATCGCTTGCCACAACAAACATCTTCAGAAAGCTTAAAAACTTAAAAAAATGAAACAAATTGGTTCAAACATGAAACATGAACGGTATTTTAATGAAACACTTCGTAGGCTTACTTTAAAAATCGTTTGATATTAGCTACTATTTGGGGGCGATCGTAATAGACTTTTCGGCCTATCCGATAACCCTTTAAATCGGCTGATTTTTTGAGTCGGTATAAAGTGGTTCTACTTATCTTTAAAATATTCAATACTTCCCACTCGTCAATTAAATCTTCAAAATTAGGTTTCCCACTTGGAGGGGCTGCACCCTGCTGAATTTCTAGTATTTGCTGAAGCTTATCAAATTGGGTAACCAATAAGATATGAATTTTTTGCAGCTGCTTTAAAATGAGTACTACTGTTGGATTGTCCATGCTGTTTGATTTTGTTTGAATCAAAACTCTTAAACAATCATTTATTAAGCGAATTTTTACGTGGGTAAATTACCCAAAATCGTGGGTAATTTACCCACGGCTATTTTTGGGTGTCCTGTTTTTTCTTTAAATCTGCTTTATTGCTATTGGGAAGAGGGTTTTTAGTCGGGGTTGTGCCTTTGGTTGGGGATGTGGTTGGAGTGGGGCTTTCTTCTATCATTCTTCTAGGTTTGTTGCTTAGTTGTTCCTCTAAAAGGCCGTTTTAGCGAACAAAGATAGAAGGATGATAGAACAATGATAGAAGAAATGAGCTGTTTTGCGGGTTTTTATGTGGATAAATTTTAACTAATATTTTTAGTTTACTAAAAATATTAGCATATATTTGTGAGGCGAAATTAGAAAAACAATGAACAACGAAAAGCACATCATCCACATGGATCAAGATGCTTTCTTCGTATCGGTAGAAGTTAGAAAAGATCCGTCTTTAATCGGGAAACCTGTGATTATCGGCGGGACTTCGGAGAGAGGAGTAGTGGCATCTTGTAGTTATGAAGCCCGTAAGTACGGGGTACACTCGGCTATGCCATCTAAAATGGCTAAGCAATTATGTCCGCATGCCATCTTCATTCGGGGCAATATGGACGCTTATTCCCAGGCTTCCCATGAAATTACCGACATTATTCGAGAACGTGTACCCCTTTTCGAAAAGGCTAGTATCGATGAACACTATATTGACATGACGGGTATGGATCGCTTTTATGGCTGCATGAAATATGCGCAGGAATTACGTGCGCAAATTATGAAAGAGCTACATCTACCTATTTCCTTTGGGCTTTCGGTGAATAAAACGGTGGCTAAGATGGCCACTAACGAATGTAAGCCCGACGGTGAGCTCAATGTAAAGTCGGCCGAGGTGCAGCCTTTTTTAAATCCTTTATCCATTCGCAAAATTCCTGGTTTAGGCGAAAAAACCTTTGTAAAACTGAGTGATATGGGGATTAAGAAAATTTATACTTTAAGTCAGTTACACCCCCAGCAAATGCATAATTTATTGGGGAAAAATGGGCTTTCTTTGCTCCAAAAAGCCAAGGGAATAGACAATAGTTTGGTTATCCCGTATACCGAACAAAAATCCATTAGTAGTCAATGCACGTTTAAAAGTGATACCATTGATATGGATTTATTGCAAAATTTACTCACCTCGATGGTGATGGACGTGGCTTATCAGCTGCGGCAAAAGCGCAAACTGGCGGCCTGTATTAGTGTGACCATTCGCTATACCAATTTTGAGGATGTAAGCAAGCAAGCTACCATTCCTTATACGGCGCTGGATGACACCTTATTGCGTAAGGCTCAAGAATTGTTTAAACAAGTGTATCAAAAACGCATGTTATTGCGCCTGATCGGGGTAAAGCTCTCCAATTTAGTGTCGGGCTTTGAACAAATTGATCTGTATAGCGAATCGCAAGAGCAATATGGCTTAGTGCAAGCTATGGATAAAATTAGAAAACGTTTCGGGCCGCAGGCGGTTACCCGGGCGTCGGTCATGAATCTAGATATTTAACATCATGTATCTGAACGTACACTCCCAGTACAGTTTACGGTACGGGACCATGACTATAGACCAGCTCTTAGAAGAGGCTTTGGCTAGAGGTATAACCCAACTCGTACTCGCGGATATCAATAATTCGACGGGTATGATGGAGTTTATGCGCAAGGCTCGTAAAAAAGGGATTAAGCCTATCGGAGGCATAGAGTTTAGAAAGGGGAAACAGCTCTTATACATTGGGATTGCCCAGAATAAAGAAGGGATGCTCGCCTTAAATCGTTTTTTGAGTGAGCATCATATACAGCATCAGGATTTGCCCGACCAGGCTCCTGTATTAGCACATACCTATTTTGTGTATCCTTATAGTTATAGAAAAGATTTACCTGAATCTCACTATCTCGGTATAAAACAAGAAGAAATACACTTGTTATATGGTTTAGATATAGCGCCTATCAAAGCTAAATTGCTGGTGTTGCAACCTGTGGTTTGTGCCGATAAAATTCAATACCGCTTGCACCAGTATTTGCGGGCCATTGATTTGAATACCTTATTGACCAAAGTAGAACCTCAAGATCGTTGTGCGCCCACTGATCAATTCCAAGCTCCGGGCAGTTTAGAAGCTAAGTTTTCTAAATATAGTTTTATTTTAGATAATACGCGTAAGTTATTGGATAACTGCACTATGGATTATCCATTAGAGCGAGTAAAGTTGAACCGAAAAAGCTTTACCGGCAACCCGGCAGATGACAAAGCTTTGCTTACAAAACTAGCCTTTGAAGGGATGTTGTATCGCTATGGGAAGCATCATAAAAGAGCCTTGAAAAAGATTCAAGACGAATTGAAGGTAATTTTTGATTTAGACTTTGCAGCCTACTTTTTAATTACCTGGGATATCATTCGTTATTCTATGGGACAGGGCTATTATCACGTTGGGCGAGGTTCGGGCGCGAATAGTACGGTAGCTTATTGCTTGCGCATTACCGATGTAGATCCTTTGGCTTTAGATTTGTATTTCGAGCGTTTTTTAAACCCGCAGCGTACCAGTCCGCCCGATTTTGATATTGATTATTCCTGGGATCAGCGGGAAGATGTGCAGGATTATATCTTTAAACGTTATGGCCGGGATTATACCGCTCTATTAGGCACGATGTCTACCTTTAAAGATCGCTCTATCATTCGAGAGATCGGGAAGGTGATGGGTTTGCCTAAAGCGGAGATTGATGGTTATACTGATCCTACCCGAGGTGTCGAACATCGGGATAATGCCACGTTTAAAAAGATAATGGCGATTTATGAGTTGATGTCGGATATGCCGAATCAGCGTAGTATACATGCCGGCGGGGTGCTGATATCCGAAGAACCCATTTGTTATTATACCGCCTTGGATATGCCTCCAAAGGGGATGCCTACGGTACAATGGGATATGTATGAGGCCGAAGAAATTGGCTACGATAAGTATGATATTTTATCGCAACGGGGCATTGGGCATATCAAAGAGGCGGTAGAATTGGTTTTTCAAAATAAAGGTCAGCGCCTGGATATTCATCAAGTGAAGGCTTTTATGGCGGATCCACACCTAAATGAAAACCTCAAACGGGGCAAAACCATCGGTTGCTTTTATATCGAATCGCCAGCTATGCGCCAATTATTACTCAAGTTGCGTTGTGAAGATTACCTCACTTTAGTTGCGGCCAGTTCTATTATTCGACCCGGGGTATCCCAATCGGGCATGATGAAAACCTATATACAAAATTTTCATAAACCTAATGAAGTAAAGTATTTACATCCTGTAATGGAAGAAAAACTTAAGGAAACTTACGGGGTGATGGTGTATCAGGAAGATGTGATTAAAGTATGTATTCACTATGCAGGCATGGACGGCTCAGATGCCGATGTGTTGCGCCGAGGCATGAGTGGGAAGTATCGCTCCAAAACCGAATTTGACAAGCTTGTGGAGAAGTTTCACTTAGGCGCAGCGGCTTTAGGCCGGCCGGTAGAAACCACCAAAGAAGTATGGCGCCAAGTAGCCAGTTTTGCAGGTTATAGTTTCTCTAAAGCCCACTCGGCCAGTTTTGCGGTAGAAAGTTATCAAAGCTTATACCTCAAAAGCTATTTTCCGATGGAGTTTATGGTGGCGGTATTAAATAATTACGGAGGCTTTTATAAGCGCTGGCTATATATGCACGAACTGAAAAAAACCGGTGCGAAGGTATATTTGCCCTGTGTGAATCACAGTGAAGCTCAGGTGTCCATTAAAGGAGAGGAAGTGTATGTAGGGTTTATCGGCATTCAGGGTTTGGAGGAGCAATTTATAGAAGGGATTCCGCAAGAGCGTTTTCAACAAGGGGATTTTATAGATCTGGAAGATTTTTTAAAGCGCATGCGTATTGGCATAGAACAAGCCACTATTTTGATTCGGGTGGGAGCCCTCCGCTTTACGGGCAAAAGCAAAAAAGAACTCCTGTGGGAATTACATATGTGGTTAGGCAATAAAACAAAGCCCAGCAATGATACTGCCTTATTTGAAGTAGAAGCTAAAAGCTATTCCCTGCCTGAGCTCATAAGCACGCCCCTAGAAGACGCTTATCACGAATTGGAGTTGTTGGGCTACCCTTTGAGTTTAAACTTCTTTGACCTACTTAAAACGTCTTATAGGGGCGATGTACGTGCGGCTGACTTAATAGCGCATACTGGAAAAATGGTAAAAATGGTCGGACTATACGTCACCGAAAAGCCTGTACGCACGAAGAACAATGAAAAAATGTGGTTTGGAACCTTTTTAGATGTAGATGGAGAGTTTTTTGATACCGTCCACTTTCCCAAAAACCAACCCAAATACCCCTTTCGCGGAGCAGGCTGTTACCTCATACTAGGCCGTGTTATCCTCGAATTTGGCTGCCCTTGCATCGACGTGATTCAATTTGCCAAACTCCCCATCGTGGAAAACCCGATTTTAGGTTAGCATCTTTCCTTAAGGTTTGCTAATGGTTTTGCCTGGGTACTTAGCAATTCCATCCTGCAAGGTATAAATCTTTTTAAAACCTAAACTATCTAAAGTATGGGCAGCTTTTGCACTTCGCTTACCTGTGCGACAATACACATATACTGGTTTAGAAGGATTCAACTGCTTAACTAGGGCCAGAAAATTAGGTCCTTCAAAATCGAAATTTTGAGCGTAGGGGATATGTGCTTTGTCAAACTCCTCTTGATTCCGCACATCAATTAATTGCGTATTCGGCTTAAGCTTCTTCTCAAAATCGTTTGCTGCTAGCATTTTAATAGATTTTAAACGGCGGAGTGAATCCAATTGGGCTTGAGATTTAGCCTTCTCGGGAACCATAATAACCGGAAACTGTGCCATGGCAACACCCGAAAAACTCAAGAAAAGCACTAAACTGAAGATATATTTCATAAAACAAAGATTAAAAAACCCCTTGAATAAAGCAGCACAGCTATGTCAAAAAATAAAAAACCAAAATAATTTAGTTGATATTCAAACCCTTAACGTACTAAAATGAAAAAATAATAAAAAGCCCAAGAAAACTATTTGAAATGTAATAGTAAAATATATATCTTTGCATTCCTTTGAAAAAAGGACCAAAAAGGTGATACCTTGATCGGGGTGTAGCGTAGCCCGGTATCGCGCCACATTTGGGATGTGGAGGTCGTAGGTTCGAATCCTGCCACCCCGACCGAGAAGCCTACAAAGGCGGTCAAAACCCCTCTAATCGTATGATTAGAGGGGTTTTTCTTTTTTCTTACCCCAATCTGTTCAAGTAAAACCAAAGAAAATGAGACCTATTCGGTTACCCATTTTCTATTCCTAATTTTGGGTCACCGAAATAGGTTCAAATATCTAAAAATCAGCTTTTTGTGCTTGTTTGTTTTGATGCTTTTTGTGGTCGTTTGATACACGGTTTCTACTTGTTAGTGACCTGTTACATATCAAACCCAAGCAGATAGCACCAAAACACGGATATGCAACCATTAAAGTAAGTTGATATGAAAACACAGAATTGCACATTCGGGGTTATCTTTTACCTCAAGAAACAGAAAACAACAGCGCAGGGAAAAGCACCTATCTATGCAAGGGTAACGGTGAACGGCAAACGTACGGAAATATCCGTCAAACGTTCGGTAGCCGTTTCGGGATGGGATGCAAAAAAGGGTTTGGCAAAGGGAAGCCGTGAGGAAACGGCGGAACTTAACCGATTTCTTGCCCGTTTCAAGGCAAAAATCATCGATGCCTACCAAGAGTTGGTATTGTCGGGAAGTACGGTAGACGGAGCGGTCATCCGTGAACGGGTAACGGGGTCTGCACAGTCGGGGCGGACACTCGGCAGTCTGATTGAATACCATAACAAAGAACAGGAAAGCAAACTTGCACACGGTACGATGAAAAACTATTATACCACACAGAGTTATATCAAACGCTTTCTGAAAGAGAAATACCGCCGTGCAGATATAGCCATTTTGGAACTGAACTACTCGTTTATATCTGATTTTGAACATTACCTGCGCAACTACAAACCGAAAGACCACCATAGACCGTTGAACAATAACGGTATCATGAAACACATCGAGCGTCTCCGCAAGATGGTCAATATGGCGGTCACAATGGACTGGTTGGCAAAAGACCCCTTTGCCAAGTTTAGGAAACATTTTGACAAAGTAGAGCGCAAAAGCCTAACAAAACAGCAACTTGACAGGCTCGAAAACAAACGGTTCAGGGTCGAACGACTGCAACAGGTGTTGGATATGTTCCTGTTCAGTTGCTATACGGGGCTTGCATATATCGACCTTGCAGAACTTACGCCCGATAACATCATTACGGGTATAGACGGTGACCTATGGATATATACAACCAGGGCAAAGACAGACACAAATGTCCGCATTCCCTTATTGCCAAAGGCAAGGGAACTGATGGAAAAGTACCAAGACGACCCGAGGGCAGTCAGCAACGGCACGGTGTTCCCCGTTATCTCCAACCAACGGATGAACGGTTACCTAAAGGAAATAGCGGAGATATGCGAAATAAGCACAGACCTTACATTCCATATTGCACGGCACACGTTTGCCACTACCGTAACTTTGAGCAATGGAGTGCCAATAGAGAGTGTATCGAAGATGCTCGGACACACGAGCATCCGCACCACGCAGATTTACGCCAAAGTAGTCGAACACAAGCTAAGCGAGGATATGCACAACCTAAAGGAGCGCATGGCAACGGGAAGCTAAAAGACCGCTATTCCCCTAAACAGGTCAAATTCAGTATATTTGTTAGAGACAGTTACAACGGACTGTCTCTTTTTTATTTCAAAAGTGATTTGTTATGCGAGACACCTATTTTAAGACACGCCGACCGTTCAGAAAAAGAAAACACCGATACGACATCGGGAGTCCTATCGGGTTTTGGAACTACTACGATGACAACCATTTTCTTACACGGTTGTACGAAATAGGTAACGAAGAACAGGAGCAGTATTACAATTATCACATGGACTATGCCGTAAGCACGGGCAAATGTACCGAAGCCGAGTTTTACGAACACGTAAGGGAGATAGTTGCCGACCATATCGAAGCCATCAGAAAGGAATCCCCCTTTTCACGTAAGCACGGACGTAACCGTATCAACCTTAAGCATCTACGGACTTTCCGAGACTATCTCGTATCTATAAATACGTATGGATACCGTGACCCTGTTGATATTACCATTACACGTTATGATATGGAGATTGCTTCGCTGAAAAAGCAACTTGCAGATAAGGACGAGGAACTTGCAACGCAGAACGAAAAACTTGAAAAATTGAAGATATACGAAAGCAAGTATAAAGTGAAAATAACAAATGGATATTTGAGTACTTTTTTAGACTTGATACACCAATTTCGTGAAATCAGAACCCCTAACGAAAATGGTGTACGTATTTTGAGTGGGTCTACGGAAATGGTATGGGCAAAGATGATATGTAAATATTTCCAACATGGCGAGGATGCACTCAACATTGAAACCATAAGGAGCAGGTTTACTGCCGATAAAGAAAAACGCGGTACAAAATACCGTCCGATAAGGGAAAAGGATAAGTTTTTTAAGATTGTACCCGAAGAAGATTAATTTTTATTTATAATTATAAGTGTATTAAACCGTTACAAATTTTGGCGATTAGATAGTTGCGCATATAGTTGAACTACTTGACCCTAAAATAAGAGGCTACAAAAAGTAACCTCTTATTACTATGAATATCTTTTCAACTACTCCAATGCTAAACGAATAGCTTGTTCAACGGGAGTATAGCCGACAGCAGAATCCGAAATAGACAACTCACCCCTTAACAACAAGGGCGGTTGTGCCATAAATTTAGGGATAGTGCCTCTGTGTGGTTGAGCTGAATGAACTATAAACGGGTGACATAGATAAACTGTACCTGCCTTACCCGTTGCATATACTTCTCTCCTTTTGGGCAGTTTGTCTAACTTGCTTGCGAGCTCCATAAATGAAAGACCAAAATCGCCTTGTTTAGATAAGAGCTTTGCAACATCAATGTGAGAACCCTCATAAATGATCGTAGGTGCATCATTTTCGCTAACGTCCGAATACAATACAAGCAACAATAAGGCTCGCCCTTTTGATTTGACATTGACACGCCATTCAAAATAATTATTAGGGTCATTTCCCGCAAAACTTGCATCTACGTGTTTGCCCGTATCATTAGGCTGTTGAACAGACGGAAACCTAACAGGGAATGTTCCTACATTTCGACATGGTATCCATTTGTCTTCACCAATTAATTGATTAAAAGCTGAATATAGCTTCTCTGTGTTTACAGAATTAATAAAAGGTTGTTGCGTGTACATTCCTAAACGAACCACAGGCTCAACCCAAGAGGCAGGATTTGACCTTTCAAAAGGAATGTCTTTCCATAAATGATTGACAACTTCATCAGCAAGCCGTTGCGGAAATGCATTGTCGATACGAACGAAACCATTGAGAACAAACTGCTCAACTTCTTTTTCACTTAATATTTCTGACATAATTTTTTGATTTTGATATATAAACTATTTTAAGGAGCAACAATTTCCTGTTGACCAGTTAGTTTGATAATTAATAAAAATTTTACAAATAAAAAACCTCACTATGTAAAAGGTACATAGTGTATTGCTTAAGAACTAAGCCTGAAAAGAAGATTAAAGCATTACAGTCATTCTCATGTGACAAAGATAAATATTTATCCATAAACCTACAAAAAGGAAAAGGGTATATACGGCTTAGTGTAGGACGTTCAGCGGTCTTCTACCACTTTCGAAAAATAGAGCTTGTTATCAGCTAATCTAAAAATATTTTCTCGCTGCAGAACCATAAAACTCAGTACACATTCTTCCAAAATTGACCAAACGCCTATAATGGTCATCCTCTGAATAGCTTTATCACATTCCTTTGTACCAAAAGCGGTCGGAAACATACCGTTTGTTTCCGACCGCATAATAACAGAGTTTTTTAACGATAACAAAAAGGAGGAAAGATGAATGTAGAGCTTATCACGAGGGATGACCTCGAAAAATTCAAAAAGGAACTGTTCGAAGAAATCAGAAAGCAAAGCACCCACCCAAGACGACAGGAACACGAACCGAGGGCATGGCTCAAAAGCTACGAGGTACGCAAATTACTCGGCATATCCGCAGGTACGCTCCAAAACCTACGGGTAAACGGTACGTTACCCTACACCAAAATCGGTGGACTGATGTACTATAAATATGAGGACATCCAAAAGCTGATGGAGGGAGGGGAAGATGGAGAATAGTATCTGCAAAACAGCGTTACGGATGCAAGCACCCGACCGCCTTTTTCCTATCCCATCTGTAAGGAGCAAGTTTATTTTTTTGCAATGCAAAAAACCGTTCCCCCACGCTTTGCGAGGTGGGGAACGGCGGATGCTCCCGATGGTCGCAGTCCGTAAACTTGGGGAGGTTCGCTAATGAAAAAATTGGCGAAAGAAAAGAAAACGGACGGAAGAACACGCAAGCGTGGCCGTCCGAAAAAAGCCATCACACGGAGCGTTTCGCTCGTGGTCAGGATAACCCCAACCGAACGTTTGGCGATTGCAGGGAAAGCGAGAAATGCAGGCATGCGGATAAGCGACTGGTTTCGGCAGTCCGCAAAGACTTCCGAAATAAGACCGAGGCTGTCAAAAGAAGAAACAGGACACCTGCGCACATTGTCAGGCATGGCAAACAATTTAAACCAGTTGACCAAGCTTGCACACCAGGGAGGGCTTGTGTCAATCATGGCGAATCTGCGTAGTTTACTGAACGAAGTGGAGCAGTTAATGGAAAGGATGGACAGGGATGATAGCTAAGGTAATCACGGGCAAGAGTTTCGGCGGTTGCGTGCGTTACCTGTTGGAACGTGAAAAGTCCTTTGTTCTGGATTCGGCAGGCGTTAGGGATTATGAAGTGAAAGCCACCATTGCCGATTTGAATGCACAACGCAAGATGCGCCCACAGCTTGGCAATGCCGTTGGGCATACCGTGCTAAGTTGGAGCAACGAGGACGGGAATAAACTTACCTTAGAGAAGATGGCGGAACACGCAAGGGAATACATGGAAAAGATGGGTATCAAGAATACCCAGTACCTTACCGTACTGCATACGGATAAAAAACATCCGCATCTCCATATCGTGTACAACCGTGTGGACAATGAGGGCAAGACCATTGGTAACTATAACCATTGGCACAAAAGCCGAAAAGTATGCAGGGAGATGACGGATCGGTACGGTTACCATCTCGGCAAGGGCAAGGCAAAGGTAAACAGGCAGGCACTTCGGGGCAGTGACAGATTGCGCTATGCCATCCACGATGCCCTTAAATCCGTTATGGCGAAAGCCACCTCATGGAAACAGGTGGAAACGATGCTTACAAGGCAGGGCATCGGCATCCATTACAAATACCGTAGTGGAACAAACGAAGTGCAGGGCATTTCATTTGAAAAGGATGGCGTAAAGTTCAAAGGTTCGGCTATCGACCGCAAGTACAGCTTTGCGGGCATGGGCAGACAGCTAAAAGAAAACCGAGCAATGGAAGCCACCCAACCGATTACGGACAGCCGTCCGCTCGCCGAACAGATTAGGGAGATACTGCAACAGCCACAGGAACAGCGGTCTCAGGCATACGAACCGCAGGGATTGGGGTTCCTCGAAGCACTATTGGACACGTACACACCGCCCGAACCCGAAAGCATGAGCGATGCGGAAAGGCGCAGGCGGAAAAGGAAAAAACAGGAGGCACAATCAAGGGGAATATCACGATAAATCATAAAGGACATGAACGAAAAGGAATTATTGGTCATACTCAAAGACACGCAGGAAATATTGGTGCAAGTGGATAAACGCTTGCAAAGAATGGAAGAAAACAAACCCGAAATCAAGGATTATTCTGCGGAATTGGCTGATATAGGCAAAAGGTTGGAGCATATTACAAAGGATGAAACGCTTGTCGGACTGAAAGCATCCATCCTAAAGCATATCGAGGCAACCGGTCACCTTGTGACGGCAGTGGACGAACAAAAGGAACAGATAAGCGAGTTGCCACAACGGATAAAGCTCAATGTGGAACATCGCTTTACAGGGAGACAACGACCGTATATTATTGCGGGTACTGTATTGGTACTTGTGTCGGTGCTTTCTCTTTTCGCCAGCTTTCAGCTTTGGAGGTCAAACTCGGCTCTTCATGACAGCGACATCAAAATCCGTATGGTAAGATTGCTTTATCCGCAGGTGTCAATGGATATTGACACCGCATATAGGGAAAATCCTAAAGAACTTAAAATTTGGATAAAGCACGAGGAAGAAAGATTGCTTGCCATTAGAAAAGCCGAAGAGAGTGCAAAGCAATCAACCGAGAAAGCGGAACGGGCAAAAGAAAAACTTGAACGGCTGAAAGAGCAAAAAGACAAATTTTAACGTTAACGGACGATCGAAACGATATATGTTTACTTTTATTAGTAATTTAGTAATTAATCCTATTAGCTTAAACGTCTTATATGTCGTTTGCAAGAGATAAACAATGGACATAAGAGAAGAAAAATTAAAAGCGATTATTGATTGGTCGGAAAACAACAAAGATGTAAGGGCAATTTTACTAACAAGCTCCCTTGTAAATCCGTTAACATCTGTTGATGAATTTAGCGATTTGGATATTGAAATTGTTTTTGAGGACAATACCCAATATATATCAGACAATAGCTGGACGCATACTTTCGGCAGTCCTATTGCAATGGTTGAAGAAGGTGAAACCTGCTTCGATTACAGACACGCAATGAAAATGGTTTTATATGATAACAGTGTAAAAATTGATTTTAAATTGTATAGTAAAACCAATTTCTTAGAAGAAGTTAGTCAAAGTGAGCTACCTGATGATTGGGATATTGGCTATAAAGTACTAATTGATAAAGATGGTATAACGCAAAATCTGAAACAACCTACTTATCAGGTTTCTATCATTAAAAAACCTACAGAACAAAAATTTAAACAGATTTTAAATGATTTTTGGTGGGACACAACTTATGTAGCAAAATGTCTAGCAAGAGATGAAATTTTCTATGCAAAATTCATGTCAGAAAACAATATCCGGACGGATTACCTAATTCCATTAATAGAATGGCACATAGCAAGCCAACGCGATTGGAACATCACAACCAATAAGTACGGAAGGTTTTTTAAAAAATACCTAGCGTCTGAAATGTGGGGAAAGGTAGAACAAACATTTTCGGGAAAAAGCATAAATGATAATTGGAAAGCATTATTTGCAATGGCAGATTTGGTAACGGAAATCGGAAATGAGCTATCAAAAAAATTAGATTATGAGTATCCCACAAAATTAGAAATAGATATAAGAAAGTATCTGAATGACTTAAAAGCGAAATACTTAAACAAGGACAACATTAGTCACAGTTAAAGAAATGTGATTATTTTTGGGGTAATTTTAAGCAGTATTAAATATGCCCGAACAACAAAATATAGAATATAAAAGCACTTGGCACGATGATTATCTGAAATGGGTATGTGGTTTTGTCAATGCACAAGGTGGGGTTATTTATATCGGAAAAGACGACAATGGGAATATTGTTGGCTTAGAAGATTATAAAAAGTTGATGGACGACATTCCCAACAAGATTCGTAATGCTATGGGAATAACCGTTGAGGTGAATTTGCACGAGGAAGCAGAAAAACATTTTATTGCGATTATTACACACCCCTATTCTGTGCCTATTTCTCTACGAGGCAGATATTACTACCGCAGCGGAAGCACCAAGCAGGAACTAACAGGAGCATCACTCAATGAGTTTCTTTTAAAGAAGTCGGGCAAAACGTGGGATGACGTCATTGAACCACGAGCAACGTTTGACGATATAGATGAAACGGCAGTTGCTAAGTTTTTGGTCATGGCGCAAGAAAAAGGACGCTTGCCCGAAGTGGACGGATTAAGCACCGAACAACTTTTTGATAAACTACGCCTAACCGAAAGTGGACAACTAAAGCGTGCCGCATTAGTTCTTTTTGGCAAAGACCCAGGTAAATTTTATCCAAGCATTAACGTTAGGATTGGTCGTTTTAGAGATGAATTGGATTTGGTATTTCAAGAGAGCGAAGAAGATAACATCATCAACTTGTATCAAACTGTTTTGAACCAAATCAATCATAAATTCATTGTCAAGAACATTACGTTTGAGGGAATGCATCGGATTGAAACGTCTGAATATCCACGTGAAGCAATGCGTGAGGCTATTTTAAATGCTTTGGTGCATCGCAATTATATGGGTGCACATACGCAAATTAGAGTTTACGATGATAAAATTACTTTTTGGAACGAGGGTGGTTTACAAAGTCCTTTAACTATTGAGTCGTTAAAACGACCACATTCATCACGACCACGTAACATCCTTATTGCTGATGTTTGCTTTAAAGGCGGTTTGATAGATGCTTGGGGACGTGGTACAATAAAAATCATAGAAGCGTGTAAACAAGCCGGACTTCCCGAACCCGAAATTATTGAACGAGATGGGGGGTTGTTGGTGACACTTTTCAAAAATAGTTTGACAGCAGAACAGCTAATGAAACTTGGCTTAAACGAACGACAGGTAGATGCCCTTTTGTATTTTAGAGAAAAAGGAGAGATTATAACGTCTGAATATGCAAAACGCTATAATATAACCGACAGAACAGCAAGAAGAGATTTGAAAGAAATGATTGATAGTCAGCTTATTTATAAATCAGGAGATAATAAATCAGCCAAGTATTATTTCCGCTAAATGTCCGTTAGGTGTCCGATATGTCCGATAAATGTCCGATAAAGAAATGTGGCGAATAAGATAAGTTATACAGTCATTGGCCCTTTATACTAAAAACAGAATAACGCCACGATAAAGCCAGAATGAAGCCAAGCCGTTTTCCCCTTGCTCATTAGTGGCTTGCGAAACCCCACTGCTCTTGCCCTGCGCTGTTCTCGCTTTGGGCATTTACGGGATTGATTTGGCGACTAAATTCTACTACAAAAAAGGATTGTTGTTATCGGGGAACTTTCGTACCTTTAAGGCAACAAAGTACATTGACTGATTGGAACAGGTTGTATCAAGAGACCTCAAAAACCTATAAAGTAGGATGCATTAAATGAGACCTATTCGGTTACCTCTCTTGACAGTTTACTTGCTAACAATAATAAAATCAACGATTTAGAGAAGTGGTAGAAAATCCTGCCACCCCGACAAACGAAAAGCCTCTTTTGCATCAGCAAAAGGGGATTTTTTGTTTTCTGCGAGCCCCAAGCCGAGGCTACAAGTATAATTTATTTTAGATGATTAAATAAGCCTCGGTTTGAAGGGTGAAGCCGAAAACAAAAAAGCTAGCCCCGACTGCAAGGAGGGGCATAGGCTTTGAAGTTTGAATCCACCCCCCTACAGGAAAACCGGAGCGAAGCGGAGGTAATCCTGGAGGGGGGGGTAAAACAGATACAATTATTGCCCCAAGCCGAGGCAGGAAAACCGGAGCGAAGCGGAGGTAATCCATAAACTTAAATTTTTCAAATAGGGATTTCTTCCACCAGAATTTCCTTTCCCGCCTTGTCATAATATATGCAGGTCATCCTATCCATACATATGGCCCACTTTTCAATGCCCGTATCTGCACACATTTTAATGAAAGTAAGATAGTCCGTTTTTCCTTGTTGATGAGCTAATAGTTCGGCTTTAAATACTTCGGTTTTTGTTGTGCTGGCTATTTCTATAGGTTCATATTTTGCGGGAACTATAACTGTATAATTGCTTCCCCCATGAAAGTCAATATGTCCGTCTGTAACATAAGTCTCGTATTGAGTAACCCCTAATAACTTGATATCTTTGATATAAGACGGAAAGTCTGCACCTGTTTTTACTTTGCCGTGAGCCGTTTGAATTTGTTCTACTGTAAACATTTTTTCTTGATTTTTAATTGTTAAACAATCGGTCGAATTACACGTAAGCACCGATTACCATGCAAAGATGCGAGTGTGGAAAAACCTGTAATTGTAAAAATTCGTTTTTCTACAACAAGCGCTTGAAATTCTCAGGAGTGTCACCCGTAAATTGTTTGAAGTCTTTGATAAAGTGGGCTTGGTCGAAGAAATTGTTTTCGTAGCAGATTTCAGTAAGCGTTTTGGTTTCGTTTATATTGTCAAGAATGGAATTGAAGCGGACAATGGAGGCAAATTTTTTGGCTGTTGTATTTTTAAAAACTTTATAGCTATCGGTAATACCAGTAATTCCCGCTGATTTAAGTTTGTTCTCTTTATGATTCTTAATCGTTGAAAGTTGACCTTTGTATTGAAAACCCATAACAAGACCAGAAGAAGGAAATACTTTATATTCCTTTTCCATGGCATTCTCTGACACTACAAAATATTTGATGTAGGGTTTAAGTATATCTATCGGATAATGTTTTTCAAATTTCACCTTACCAAAGATACAAATTTAGAATAGTAGTCGATCCTAAGGGAGACCTTAATTGTTTTCAAATTATGAACTAATTATCTCTGTTTTAAAGCTTCAGGCAATGATCCCACAAAATTAATAAGTTTACCTTTATTACTTTCAATAATAAAATCCTGAAGACTTTTACTTGAATACTTTGAAAAATCTCCGATTATGCTTAGTCCCATTTTATATTGACTAAATTTTTGAAGTAAATCACCTGCCATTTTCGTTTTGAGATCAAAGAAATCAGTATGTAAGTTTTGTTCGCTTAAAATTATTCGATCAAATCCTTGATAATACAAATCACCCAATAACGATAAGCCTTCACCGACGTTGTTGATAAGGATTTCATCACTTATAATTTCTGCTACTTTATAGTTATTAAAAACATGTGATTCTATTTTCATAAAACTTTATTTATAAGTATATTACATAACCACCAATAATAACAATTTTAATGCACAAAAAACTTCAAAATTGTTAATTTAAAATTTAAATCATGACGCAAAAACAAATTGCTAAAGCTTTCTCCCATGGAAATTTTAGTCTCATTTATACTTACCTATCCGAAGATATTCGATGGGAAATTATTGGCGAAAAAACATACTCAGGAATCAAGGAAGTAAAAAGCCAATGTGAAAAGGTCACTTCTTATTTTTTATCTGTCCAAACCGAATTTGTAACGGAATATATCTTTCAAGAACAAAATTTAGTTTTGTTACGGGCACCGCAGAATTTAGACGAGATAACGAGGTTATTAGCAAGGCAGGCAAGTGATATTTATTTGTTTGATGATCAAAATCAAATCCAAGGTATTAAATCGTTCTGCATTACACATACCTGATTTATAGCTCGATAGAATTCTTAAATGGAATATGAAAATAGCATCCTAAAAAAACTTATTAATTTTGAAATTGTTGGTTAGAGTAAATAAAAAATACTTTAACTATGAAAAATTTTAACATTACAAAATTCATGATGCTAGCGTTATTAGCAAGTTTTACCTTGCTTTTCGCTTGTAAAAAAGATGAAGAAATGCCCCAAAATACAGGTATTGTTGGGGTATTACAGGCAAATTCAGATTATTCTTTATTAAAATCTGCTTTGGTTCGAACTGATTTATTAACTGTAATTGACGGTCAAGGGCCATTTACTTTATTTGCTCCAACTAATGCAGCTTTTATTCGGGCAGGTTTAAATGCTGATCAGATTAATACTATGGATAAACAAGATCTTAAAAACATTTTATTATACCATGTATTAAACAATGAGGTTACATCTTCTGAAATCGCTATTGCTAATAATACGCTAGTAAATACAGCTGCCAATCAGAATATTTATGTTACTCGAAATAATACCGGAGTATATGTAAATGGCGCTACTGTGTTAAATGCTGATATTAAAACTTCCAATGGCGTTATTCACTCTATTGATGATGTGATGATGCCTCCAACCTCTCATATTTGGGATAAAATTCAAGCTCATCCAAGTTATAGCTTTTTAGAGCAAGCAATTTTAAGAGCTGGTCAAGGTTCTACTATGGTCTCCCAATTGTTATCTGGAAATGGTCCATATACAGTTTTTGCGCCAACGAATCAGGCTTTTATCAATGCAGGTTATACAACCCTTGCATCCATACAAATGGCAGATACTGAAGTATTAGGTAAAATTTTAAAGTACCATGTGGTATCCGGTCAAAAACTTTCTACTGATTTAAAAGACGGGGAAAAGTTAACGACCTTACAATTAGGTCAAGTGACGGTAAGTATGGGAGCCACTACTAAAATTGTGGGTTCGGGTAGTACGCGTTTGGCTTCTATTTTAGACCCAAATAATTTAGCTTCGAATGGAGTAATCCACGTAATTGACGAGGTGCTTATTCCGAATAATTAAAAGGTGGTTTTCTTAGTAACGAAAATAAATTAACGCTCTTATTTTCTTTGTTTATTAATAATTAACTGTCAAAAAAGTATAATAACACACTAAAATTACCTTCAATAAGTTTAATTTCACATATGAAAGTATTTTTTAAACTAATTAACACTATATTTGTTGATTTTAGTATAAAAAAATACCAAATAATATGAAAACTATTAACTCTAAATTTCTGAAATTCTCACTTCTAGCGGTTTTGCACCATGTGGTTGCAGGAAGAATACTTTCTAGTTATTATTTAACTGAAGGTGGCTTAACTAACTACCTGACAAACGGGTAAATTATTACATTAGAATTTTTATTGTTTTTTTGCCGAGGTAACTGTTTTATCTAAATTATCTCGGTTTTCTTATTCAAAATCGCTTTTAAAATATTTATATGCTATTCAGCTTTAACACTTTCAATTTCAGAAGGTCCATCATGGGGGTCTTATTGTTATGTATTTTGCCTTTCTTATTAAATGCTCAAAGCAACCCAGTAAACCCGGTTGCACCAAGTTCTCAAGCTATTCGAATTATATCTTCTTCTAATACCAATGGTTTAATTACGGGTAAAGTTAAAGATGCGAATACGGATGCAGGATTGCCCGGTGCAACTTTATTAATAGAGGAACTAAATTTATTTGCCGTAACTGATAGTATTGGGAATTATAAAATTCAGGTACCTGTTGGTACTTATAAAGTATCGGTTAAAAGTATTGGATACACTAGTCAAATAAAATACAATATAGTAGTAGGAAGTGGTTCGCCTCAAATTGTCAACTTTGAACTGCAACAAGAATCAAAAAGTTTAAATACCGTAAATATTGTTTTTAATCGTGCCAAGTCGGCAATTGCAGCTGATCTGGTTACACCTATGTCAGTTCAACAATTAACGACCGAAGAAATTAAAAGTAATCCTGGAGGTAATTTTGATGTTTCGAAGGTTGTTCAAACATTACCTGGGGTTGGAATAAGTAACGGCGTTGGAGAGCGTAATGATATTATTATTAGAGGGGGTGCTCCTAATGAAAATGTTTATTATTTAGATGGAATTGAAATTCCAGTTTTAAATCACTTTCAGACGCAAGGAAGTTCTGGCGGTGCACAAGGTATTTTAAATGTTTCTTTTATAGAAAGTTTAAAGTTAAGTTCTTCTGCATTTGATGCTCGGTATGATAATCCATTAGCCTCTACTTTTGTGATAAAACAAAGAGAAGGGAATTCGGAACGCTTTGCAGGGAATGCTCGGATTAGTTTTACAGAAACTGCGCTAACTTTAGAAGGCCCATTATCCAAAAACACTACTTTCTTAGCTTCCGCTAGAAAATCTTATTTGGGAGTTTTATTCAAATTAATTGATTTACCGATTCGTCCTAATTTTGAGGATTTTCAGTATAAAATCACACATAAGTTTAGTAATAAAACGAAGTTGACAGCGATTGGTTTAGGTGCTATTGATAGGTTTAGTTTTGCTCCTACCAAAGAATCTACACCAGAGAACACTTATATCTTAAGGTCCACCCCATATATCAATCAATGGAACTATACGGTAGGATTTAATTTAAATCATCAAATTGAAAATGGATTTTTAAATTTTACCTTGAGTCGAAATGTTTTTAATAATAGTTTAGATAAATACGAGGATGAAGTTCAAAATGAAGCTACGAGGGTTTTAGATTTAAAATCGCAGGAGGTAGAAAATAAGTTTAGGTTTGATATCAATAAGTTTGTAAATGGGTGGAAGCTTTCAGCAGGTTTAATGGCACAATATGTGGGTTATCAGGCAGATTTGTTTAATAGAATATCAAATCCAATATATGATGCAGCTGGTAATCCATTGGTGGGGGCTAAAATTATTCGATTTAAAAATGAAATTAATTTTTGGAAGTATGGCGTTTTTGCACAGGCTTCTAAAAATTTGTTCGATGATAAATTATTAGTTTCGGGAGGGTTACGAACTGATATGAATACATTTACCGTAGAGGGGGGGAATCCTTTCAGGACCATTTCACCGCGTTTGTCTTTAAGCTATCATGTTTCTCGTAAATGGGATATTAATGCTTCAGTGGGAACATATTATAAAATACCTCCTTATACTATGTTAGGTTATTTATCAAATACAGGTGAAGCCACTAATAAAAATATGGATTATATCCAATCCACCCATTATGTTTTAGGAACACAATTTTTACCTAAAGCTGATTTGAGGTTTACTTTTGAAACTTTCTATAAAAAGTATAATAATTATCCTGTTTCCTTAATTAATGGCATTTCTTTAGCCAATCAAGGAGCAGAATATACTTCTTTTGGAAGTGAACCTTTGGTTAGTAACGGGGAAGGCGAAACCTATGGATTGGAATTTTTTGTACAGCAAAAATTAATTAAAAACTTATTCTATGTAGCGAGTTATTCTTATGTCATAAGTAAATTTTCAGGGTTGGATAAGAGATTGATTGCTTCTTCTTGGGATAACAACCATTTACTTTCATTTACATTAGGCTATAAATTAAAAAGAAATTGGGATTTAGGGCTTAAATATCGTTTTGCTGGAGGATCTCCTTATACACCTTTTGATTTAATAGCTTCTCAACAAAATTATTTAGCCTTAGGTTCCGGAACCTTTGATTATGCTCGGTTAAATAGTGAAAGATTAAAATCTTTTAGTCAGTTAGATTTTAGAGTAGATAAGCGCATAAATTTTAAAAATGTTGCCCTAAATTTATATATAGATATGCAGAATGTGTTGAAGTATAAAAATGAAGATAGACCTAAATATACCTTTGAAAGAAATGCTGATAATTCAGCTTTTGTGACTACAGATGGCAAACCTTTAAGGCAAGATGGGGCTAATGCAATTCCATTTATTATAACAAGTAGTTCAGGGAATCTAATACCTTCTTTAGGTGTTATATTGGAGTTTTAAAACTATTTGTTTATCAAGATGTTATTTTGAAAGTTTAGTATTTAATTTATGAAAAAAAGACTTGCTATTGTAAATGCTATAGCATTAGCAGTTACCATATTTATTAATTATTTGTCGAATACAGGGGTACTTAATGGAAACACCATGAGTACAATTTCTGATAGATATGAAAATTATTTCACCCCGGCGGGATATGCATTTTCAATTTGGGGACTAATCTATCTAACTCTTGCTGGATTTGTGATTTATGGAATTAGAAATGCCTTTAATGATAAATTTAAGGCAGATGACACTCTTATTAATGTAGGGTGGTGGTTTTTAATCTCCTGTATTGCTAATTCCCTATGGGTAGTTACTTGGCTTTATGATTATTTAGCTATTTCTGTAGTATTAATGATTATAATATTGATTTGTTTATTAAAAATTATAGTTAATACAAAGTCAAAGTTAAACATCTTAGCTGTACCTAATTATCTATTTAATTATTTACCCTTTTCATTATATGCTGGTTGGATTTCAGTAGCCTTAATCGCAAATATGGCTGCTTTTTTAACTTCCCTTGGGTGGAATGGGTTTGGTATAAATCCTATTAATTGGACTATAGTAATGATAGTTGTAGCGGGTATTGTGAATGTGTTTATGGTTTTATCCAGAAATTTAAGAGCTTATGGTTTGGTTGGAATATGGGCTCTCTTTGCTATTGCAAATGCAAATCAAGGTAATTCTGAGGCCATTAAAATTATTTATATCTGTTATGTAATTGTTTTAGCCATTTCAATAGCAGTAATTATAAGCTTATTTAATCAGCGTAAAATTTTTACGAAATGATTTAGTGGAATTATTTTAGTAAACCCTCCTCAATTTTTTGTTAACATGTTTTGTATTGATTCAGCATGTTTACATTGTTTGGTTAGAAATGTTTGCATGGGAAACCGTAGGTAAAAAAATATTTGGGAAGTCCCTGTCTGCAGAGTTATTTAAACCCACTAAAACATTGGCTGCTAACCAAGGATTATATAATGGGTTTCTAGTTGCTGGATTAGTTTGGTCTTTTTTGATTCAGCATGAGGCTTGGAGTTTTAATGTCAAAGTATTTTTTTTAAGCTGTGTTATCGTGGCTGGACTGTATGGAGGATTAACAGTCTCTAAGCGGATATTTTACGTACAAGCGGTCCCAGCAATTTTAGCATTGCTTGCATGTGTATTAGGATAATGTTTGACATCTAGTTTGTTTCTTATATTTATTTGATTTATTTTCAAAAAGCTTTTAAACCAAATAGCCTTTAACATAAATTCAAATAGGGAACGGAATGGATAATTCATTTGATCATCCTTTATTTAATGATTACCCTGATCCAATCTTTGCCATTGATTTGCAAGGTAATTTTATTAGTGTAAATAATGCTCTTGTAAAAATGGCAAATTGTCCCATTGAAAAGATCATAAATGCTTCATTTAAGATTTTTTTACCTGAAGGAGATCCTTATCATGTTTGGCAAAATTTTCAAAAATCTATAGGGGGAGAAATATTAGAATTTGAAACAACTATGGTGGACGCCAAAGGCGAATCATTATTGGTTTGGATAACAAATATTCCTTTTTATCAAGAAGGTAAAATAAAAGGAGTGTATGGGATTGTTAAAGATATTACAAAGCTTAAGGATGCGGAAGAAAAGTTTAATGCGCAACAGCAACAAATCTTAAATATATTTGAAAGTATTACTGATGCCTTTTTAGCACTTAATGAAGATGGCATAGTAAATTATTGGAATGAAGAAGCTGTGCGATTAACTCAAACCCCCAAAGAATTTATTATCGGTAAAAGATTATGGGATATTTTTGTAGATCCAATTTTCGAGCCTTATATAAAGATATATGAAGATACTTTAAGAGATGGCAAAACCAGACGTTTTGAAGGTTATTTTGAGCCTATTGGAAAATGGCTGGAAGTTGCAATTTATAGGTCTTCCGAGGGTTTATCAGTTTACTTTAGAGATATTACTTTAAGGAAGGATACGGAAAAGCAAGTTCTTGTTGAAGTAGAGAAATATCAATCCTTATTTAATTTAAGCCCTGTTGCTAAATGGGTCTATGATACCCAAACACTAAAATTTCTAGAAGTTAATAAAGCCGCCATTCAGTTATATGGCTATAGTCGTGAAGAATTTCTTAATATGACAATTAAAGAGATTTTATCCCCAGATGATCATGAAACTATAGCTTTTATTAAGGCAGCTAAAACAAATACTGGTTTACGTTACCAAGATGCTGTTAAACATATTAAGAAAGATGGTGAAATTATTTATGCAAAAGTAAAAGGTATTCCATTTAAATATGTTAATCATCATGCCCGGATGGTAGCAGTAATTGACGAAACCGATAAAGTTATGGCGAAAGAAAAATTGGTGTTAAATGAACGTCGATTTAGGGCGCTTGTACAAGAAGGTTCGGATTTAATTTCCATCATCCAGACAGATGGTTTATGTTCCTATATAAGTCCTAATTCTAAGCATATATTAGGTTTTGATTCGGCGTTTCTTTTACGCAAAAATATTATAGAGTTTGTACATGATGAGGATAAACATATAATTCTTAATGGCTTAGAGAAAATAAAATTGTTTCAGACTGTTAAACTCCCTCCATTTAGAGCGATTAATAAACAAGGCATTTATATTTGGATTGAAATGAACATCACTAATTTGATTGATGATCCTGTGATTGCTGGCTACATTACAAATGCAAGAGATATTACTCAAAGAATTCAGGATGAAATTAAAATTAGAGAAAGTATGGCTCGATATGATATCGTATCAAAAGCCACAAGTGAAGTGATTTGGGATTGGAATTTGGAAACCAGAGAAGTAATATGGAGCCCAGGTTTGAAAGATGTTTTTGGTTATGAATTAGAAACTAGTACGGAGACTTGGTGGTACAATAATATCCATCCCGATGATTTAGAAAAAACTAAGGAAAATTTTAAATATATAATGACATCCCTTCAAGATAAAGCGATGTGTGAATATAGGTTCAAATGTGCAGACGGGAGTTATAGTTATGTACTTGATAGGGCTTTTTTAGTTATGGATAATAATGGTAAACCGCTCCGTATGATAGGGTCGATGCAGGATATTTCAGATAGAGTAAATTATATTCAATCAATTCAGGCACAAAATAATAAACTAATGGACATTGCGTGGATGCAGGCGCATAAAGTAAGGGCGCCTTTATCCCGAATAATGGGATTAACTAAATTAATTCAAGATAGTTCGATAGATAGCGGTGTTAGTTCTGAAGTAATTAAGTATCTAGAAGACTCGGCTAATGAATTAGACGCAGTTATAAAAGATATAATTAAACAATCTAATTAATTAAAAATGGCAGAGATTAAAACCAAGGTACATGATGGTGATGTAAATAGTTTTATTGAAAGTTTTGCTGACACAGATCAAAAGAAAAGTGACAGTTATGAACTTTTAAAGATAATGTCTGAAGCATCTGGATTTCCACCTAAAATGTGGGGACCTTCTATAATTGGGTTTGGAATGTATCATTATAAATCGGAGAGAAGTAAGCAGGAAGGTGATTGGATGATGGTAGGTTTTTCACCTCGAAAGGCGGCCATTTCTTTGTATGTGTACACGGGAGCTCCAGGCCAAGATGTACATCTGGATAAATTAGGTAAATATAAAATGGGTAAAGGTTGCATATATGCGAAAAAACTGGCAGACATAGATGAATTAACTTTGCGCGAATTAATCCGATCTTCTGTTAAATATCTTCAAGAAAAATGGAATTAGCTTAATCCAAGTTGATTTCTTTTATGATCAACATATAATTTGGCTTAGCCCCACGACCTACTTTGTCCGTGAACTTTTCATCAGTTTTAATTATATAATTGGAAAAGGACTTTCTAATCCTATCCATTATTTCACTTATTTGGTAACGTACCTTAAACTCACTTATAATGGCTTTCTGAATATCTTCTATTAAGAATTTCTGATCGACCTTATAATTAGTTAGGATTTGCTTTATTTGGGCATTAATTTCTCTTCGATTATTCTGGGTCCGTCTGTAGGGACCTTCTTTTTTTCTGAATTTTATTCTTTGTAGGGTTTTTGAAGGTAATTCATTGAGGTGGGGTAGAGGATGATTAGGGTTGCCAAACTCATAATAACTTAATCCAAAACATTGCGCTATTGCTTCTAAAGTATGAAGTACCGCTGTTTTATTGCCTAATAATAAACCATCAATGGCAGATCTAGAAGAATTAATTAAATAGGCAATATCTATGGTTTCTAAATCATATTTTTTTAGATATTTTGCTAAAATAAATGCATATTCTCTTGATACTTTATTATTTAACATAAAAGATATAAATTATTTTAATTTTTATATAATTTTATTATATTTGTTTAACACTTATTTAAAGCGACACTTAAAACAAGATTTACTTGTTTTGAAAACGATGTCACTCATGATAGAAAACCGCTAATTTTCCCCGTGAGATGATCGTGAGTTCGCCAATGTCTATTGAATATAATTATCTTTGATAATGATTCAATAGGGCGAACTTCATGTAAGTCTTTTGGGGACTCAAGTTAAACTTGAGACGGTTCTTAGCGGTACCACTATCAAAAGCATTGAAATTCGCCCTATTGGATAAACTCCTTTAGCTTTGAAGTCTTTGTTTTCGGGTGCCATTGTTATATAAATTATTTTATAACCATGGAAACGATTTCTGACGCCTATTTATTTAGGCCTCATCTACAGGATGAGGTCCTATTTAATTCCCAAATTTCCTTGTATAAAAATATCATCCGTTCCCCGTCGTAAGTTTAACTATACCTGCCGTTTTTTTCATGATATTAATTTTTTGTGCTTAGCGTATATTCTTTATGCGCTAAGCCTGAAAATTTATGCCTTCTGTTTAGCTTCCGCTTTACATTTCCAAGATAGGTATCTTTTTAAAGATAAACAAAAGCTAGGATGTCGATTTTAATGACATAAACTTTTGTAATGGGATCTGTATGGTCTCTATTTTATTCATATTCAAAAGTTAATAAACAGACCTATATGAAAATCAATCAATTACAATTTAATCGCTTATTTGCGATTAAACCTAAAAATCCTGTGTAATCAATTCGGGATTCCTGCCGTCATCTTTATATATGTTTGGTTCAATAATTCGACGGCAGGTTTTTATATGTTGCAATTGTGTGTAGATTCAAATTCTGTACCTTTGTGTCTATAAAATGAAGGAATATGAATGTAAAAGCATATGCAGCTTTCAATGCTGTGGACCCGTTGAGTAAATTTAGTTTAAATCGCCGTTTATTAAGCCCTATGGATGTAGCTATAGCTATTGATTATTGTGGCGTTTGTCATAGTGACTTGCATACGGCAAAAGGAGATTGGGGGATTCCGCAGTATCCAGTTGTTCCTGGACATGAAATTATTGGAAGAGTAACAGCTATCGGTAATCAGGTAAGTAAATTCAAGGTAGGGGACTTAGTAGGTGTTGGATGTATGGTGGAATCTTGTAGTCATTGTCATCCGTGTCAAGAAGGTTTAGAACAGTATTGTGAAAACGGTTTTACGGGTACATATAATTCAAAGCGATCCAAATATGGTGGTATCACTTATGGGGGATATTCTGAAGCCATCGTAGTGGAAGAAGATTTTGTATTAAGAATTCCAGAAAATATAGATATAAGAGGGGCTGCGCCCTTATTATGTGCTGGCATAACTACTTGGTCACCTCTTAAACATTGGAATGTTAAACCAGGAGATAAAGTGGGAATTATTGGTTTAGGTGGTCTAGGTCATATGGGTGTTAAGTTTGCAAAAGCTCTGGGAGCCCATGTAGTAATGATTACCACCTCCGAGGCAAAAGGTGAAGATGCTAAGAAATTAGGTGCAGATGAAGTGATAATTTCTAAAAACACCGAACGAATGATTGCCCATTCAAATTCATTTGATTTTCTATTAAATACTATTCCTGTAAAACATGATGTTAATCCTTATTTAGATTTGCTAAAATTAGATAAGACGATGTGTTTAGTGGGGGCTATAGAACCACTTGAAGCCGTACATGGAGGTAAACTGATTTTAAAGCGAAAAAATTTAGCAGGTTCATTAATTGGTGGGATAAAAGAAACGCAAGAGATGTTGGATTTTTGTGGAAAAAATCAAATAATCTCAGAAGTAGAAGTTATTTCTATCCAAGACATTAATTTGGCCTATGAAAGAATGAAAGTTTCTGATGTAAAATATCGATTTGTTATAGATATAAGTACGTTGAAACATGAAGTCTAATCAGGTCCTCAAAGGGGCATTGATTGTAGCTGCAGGTGCGTCTAGTTATGGCTTATTAGCTACATTTGTCAAATTAGCTTATAAAGATGGTTTTAATACTGCTGAAGTAACTATTTCTCAATTACTGATTGGGCTCATAGTGATGAGTTGCCTAACATGGATTAGGCAAAAGCAAAATCCTACATCTAAAATTAGCATTATAAAGGGGGATATTACGAGGTTGATATTGGCTGGTACTTCTATTGGTTTAACCTCTTTATTTTATTATTTATCTGTGAGATATTTAAATGTATCTGTAGCAATTGTGTTATTGATGCAGTCTACATGGATTTCAGTATTATTGGAAGCTATATTAAATAGAACCTGGCCATCCTTACCTAAGGTTGTAGCTGTTGGGATTGTTTTGGGAGGAACTTTATTAGCAACAAATGTCTTTAATTCTAACTTAGTATTAGATTATAGAGGATTTATATTTGGAATGCTAGCGGCCATTTCTTTTACTTTAACAATGTATGCCTCAAATCGTGTGGCTAATTATTTACCAGCTTATAAAAAAAGCTCGTGGATGTTGTTAGGTGGATTCTTTATTGTCCTATTTTTCGGATTAATTAGTTACGAGGAATCATTTAAGTTTAGTATTTTTTATAAATATGGACTGTTTTTGGCTCTCTTTGGTACTATATTACCACCTTTAGCTTTTAATATAGGCTTTCCGAAAACGGGTTTAGGAATTGGGAGTATAGTTTCTGCATTAGAATTACCAGTTTCCATTTTTATGGCATTTCTCCTGTTAAATGAGCGTATTAATTTATGGCAAATAATAGGCATTTTATTAATCCTCTCAGCTATTGTTTTAATGAATTTAAGTCAAGCAAAAAGAACGATTAAATAACCAATATTAGTTTCTAAAAACATTCCTTTTAGCTATGTGTTTATGTAGGGTATGGCTTTAAAACTAATCCGCAAGAATATCTATTTTAAACCTGACTCAAAGAGAGTACTAGCTAGATTTTTTAATGTAAGTGCCGATAGGGTGGAGAAAATCATTGCCCGAGTACTTAAAATGACCAAGGAGCAAAAAAGAAATACATTAAATCAGCTTCTTAGAAACTACGCCAGTAGACATAGAAGTATTAGTGCTATTTGGGAAAAGAACTGCAAGCGTGCTTTAGATAAATTATCAAATGAGGATCTTTTAAAAAGAGAGTTTAGTAATATTGAACGATTTTTAATAGGTGCTTATTTTACCATGGAGTATTCTATTGAGTCAGCAGCATTTTTTAATCCATCCATTGTAGAATCTCCAGATCAAACCCAAATCAATGAGGGTGAAAAAAGGATTATTTTAAGTTTTCGAGCTACTGGTGAAGGACATGTTTCTTCGATCGTATTTAGATCCGGAATAATTGATGAAAATTTAGATATTCATTTAGAAGAAGTTGGTCGATTACTTGAAAAACCTAAACAGGTTAAGAATCACCGATACCAAAAAGATATTTTTCTTCAAAAATTAACTCAAATTGAAAGTCCTAATCCGGAGGTGCTGGAAATAATAAGCGCTAAATTTCCAGAGTCTTTTACTTATGAAGAGTTACGTAGATTTATTTCTGAAATTAGAAATGATTACGATATTGGTTTTAGTGGTGAGATGACTTTGAACCATATATTATGGCTTGCATCTTCACATTATGAAATGAGTTATTCTTTAGATACTTCTATCTCCGAAAGAGTAATATTTCCTATTTCAGATACGGAGAAAAATGGTATTGAAGATGCGCGTTTTGTAAAATATATAAACAGTAAAGATCAAGTAACTTATTATGCTACTTATACTGCATATGATGGCGTTACCATTATGCCAAAACTTTTGTCAACTAAAGACTTTTTAAGTTTTAAAGTGCAACCTATGAATGGTAAAATTGCAAATAAAGGGGCGGCTTTATTTCCTCGAAAAATTAATGGTAAATATGCTATGTTATGCAGAATAGATGGGGAAAATAATTATTTAGCCTATGCGGATGATATCATTAATTGGAATCAGGAATTAACTTTAATGAGAGAACCCGAAGACCCATGGGAGTTTGTACAATTAGGTAATTGTGGTTCACCAATTGAAACGGAACACGGTTGGATTGTGTTAACACACAGTGTTGGCCCCATGAGAGAATACACCATTGGAGCAAGCTTACTTGATTTAAATGATCCTTCTAAGGTAATTGGTCGATTAAAATCACCCTTATTTTATCCCAATCAAGATGAGCGGGAAGGCTATGTTCCGAACGTGGTCTATTCATGTGGGCAAATTATTCATAATGGGCACTTAATCATTCCTTATGCGATGTCTGATTATGCCTCAACCTATGCAACTATAAATGTAGAAGATCTCATTCAAACGATGAAAAGTGATTTAAATGAAATTAAAAAATTGAAAATTTGAAAGGGTAAAAAAATAAAAAATTGAAGATTAAGTTATATGGTAAAAATAATAAACATAGGCTTGCCAAAAGCTAATCACACTTTCAGCACCTTGATTAAGATTAATTTCGTTTTCTTCTAAGCCATCAAAGCAACCCATCGTTTGAGGATCCAGTAGCGACTTTCCAAGTTTATTATGACCTAAAAGCCATGCAAAACACATAGATTTTCGGTTTTCTCTTGCAAAGTTTAGATCTCTTTTTTCAAGTTCCGTATAACATAAAATTAATCCTGGAATATCGACAACTTGCTGTCCTATATAGCTTCTTTTTTCACCTCTTTTATACCAATTTTGGTTGCCAATTAAGTTCAATATCTTGGATTCAAATAAAATTTTATCTAAAAAGCTAGCACTTTCAATAGCTATATGTAGTAACTCGTTTAATTCTAATTTTAACTCACTATTATCAAATTCATTGTATTTATTTACAGGCTTAATTTGATTTAGATAGTCATACGAAATAAAGAGACTATAGGGAACGATGCCGTTGTCATAACATAGTATAGGTTCAAACCACAGCCAATCATTTTTTTTGGCTTGTTTGTATTCCAGCATTAAAAATTGTGTTAGTTTGATAATTTTGCTATCTAAATTTAATCTATTGCGATGATTCGATGTTGCAGCTAATACAAGACCACATAATGAATAAGCAACTGCTTTTATAGATTTTAGATTAATAACATGAGGAAGGGCTTTATCAAACATATAAAGCGATAGTTCTATATTACTTTCACTGGATGAATTTTTAATTAAAGATCCCAGTGCCCAAATGGTTCTACCTAATGCATCAGGAGTGCCATTAGTGTCTAAATATTGATGTTGGAAGCTTAAAAAATTTCTAAACTGTCCGTCTTCCGTCTGCATATAATAGATATAAGACAGGTAAGTATCTATATAAGGATTAAGTTGTTGAGAGGGATCAATTTTTTGGATTAAATTGCATAACATCAGGGCGCGCGCATTATCATCTATGGAGTATCCATGATGAAAATCTGGTATGGCGTACTTCGCATGTTGAATGATTCCAACAGAGGTGCTTAATCTTTTTAAATGTTGTAAATCTAAACGAGGTATTTGTAGTTGGAGATGGGCGTCCAAATTTAATTCCATAAGCGTTTAGGCTGGTGATATAGTTGCTTTAAAATATTTAAATATTGTTTGCCCACATTCGGCCATTGTAATGGAATACCAAAACGCTTAGCATTGTCTCGATAATATTCTAAAAGGTTGTTATCATTTAATAATTTACTAATAATCTGGCTTAACTGTGTGTGATTTTCAAAATCAAATAACATACCTCTATCGTCAGCTAATAAGTCCTTGGCATACAGATAGGGTGTAGAAATAACGGCTGCACCTGCACCCAGCGCAAAACTTAACGTTCCACTACTAATTTGGTTTTCGCTGGGATACGGACTCACATAGATGTCACAAGCAGTTAGATAATCTTTTAAAGTTTCTTCACTGACAAATTCATTAATAAAATCAACTTTATCTTCAATATTCAATTGTTTACATAAATCAATTAAAGTTTGTCTATAAATTTCGCCTTCATGCTTTATAACATTCGGATGTGTAGCGCCTAATACAATATATTTTAAGGAAGAATCCTCAATCGCAGATATGGCTTTTAAGGCCGTTTCTATTCCTTTATTCCGACCTAAAAAGCCAAAACTTAACATGACTTTTTTATTTTGTAATCCTAATTTTATTTTAGCGTTTTCTTGATCAAAATTAAAGGTAGGAACACCATGTGGTATGAGGGCTATTTTATAGGCAGGAATTTGATAAATTTCCTTTAATAAGTCTAGTGCATGAGGTGTCATGACTGTTATCTGCTGACTATATTTCATCAATTCAGCTAATATTTCTTTTTCAATCGGACTAGGAGAAGGTAATATGGTATGCAAATGTGAAATCAGGGGTATTTGCAGGTTTTTAGCTAAATCTAAGATATAGTTTCCTGATGCACCTCCAAAGATCCCATATTCATGCTGAATAATACACACATCATAATTTGCATTTATCCAATTTGCTTGTTGGATATAACCTTTCTGATTTTGAATTTTTAATGTCGAAACAACCTCAGCTGGATACAATAAGGGATCTTCATCACACATAGCTAGAATACCTACATCCGAATGTCCAGCAAGCTTAAAAGATTCATATAGATCTTTAGTAAAGGTAGCTAATCCGCATTTCATAGGCGGATAAGTGGAAATCATTAAAATTCTCATAGTAGCGGAAAATAAATTAACTTTAAATAAATTAATGTTTATATGATTATTAACAGATAATTCAAACTTAAGTTTTGAGCAAAACTGCTTGGAATACTATTATTAAGAATATAAAATTTATGGAGGTAAATAACTAGCATGTTTTTTGCTAGTAGTTTGAAGCAAAGATATACTAAAACATAATTGTTATTTTTGATATTAATTTGCGCAATTTTTATTTTTATATCTAGGGTCGGTAACCAATGTTATCGGCCCTTATTTATTAATAAATATATCGTTTTACGGTTAACCGTATCTTTTAATAATAGATTTCCACTACTTTTAAAAAGTTTAGCTTATTATAAGCGCGTTTTAGTATGTTTTAAATAGGGCGGTTATTGGGGTAACCGACCCTATTTTTTAAAATTGAAAAATGCACTTAGTTATTAAACATCAATAATTTCTACCTATGAAAAAAGCCCGCTATAAATTAGCGGGCTTTTTTGCATAATTGCAATATTCAATTTATTATTTAATTACAGTAGCCTTTTCAATTAAATAAACTAATCCTTCTCGATGGGCTTTTGTATTTCCATCTCCTATATTAGATTTTAATTGAGATTTAATAGAGTTTAATGTACTTAATGCTACTCCTTTACTAGCATTATCATAAGTCGCTCCAGGAGCATTTAAAATACTTCCAAGCGCTTTTACATATTCAGTTTGTAAATTTTGACGATAAATATTTACTGAACCATTTAAATCTGCCGCAAAAATACCATTCGTTATGTCTTTCATTACATCACTCAATGCATATTCATTTCCATATAAAGCAGAATTACTTATACGAGTTAATGTAGTTGGATGTAATAAATGAGCTAAAACGGCTGTTTGATAACTTAATACAGTAGTTTGAGGCTTAAAATCCTCTGATCCACTCATAAAATTAAATCCTCTTCTTTGAACTTGTAAATAAGGATACAAATCTTTATCAGCATCTACCACATTTGGTGCAAATACATAAGTGTTAATTAGATTTAGCGCTTTTTTCTGATAATCTGCTGGTACTGGGGTATACGGAGCTACCGTTGGCTTTTGTCCTGGATAGCTTCGGTCTACATAAACTCCACCTATATAACGACTTAATGCATTAGCCATATCTGCACGTTGACGATGTAATTGTAAGTAACGGGTACGTAGTTCTTGATAACTTTGATCAGGTTTTGAGTATCTCGTTTTTAACTTAGGAATCATTGTATTCACTAATTTAAATCGGTCTTCTGCATAAGTAACCATGTCATTCGAATGGTCATTTACATTAACGCGAGGATCAATACCTTTACCTGGACTACGCATATCATCTGCATCATTTCCAAATGTTAATTGTGGATCAGTGCTACGCGCTAAGATTTTATTCAAGCCAGCTTCTTCCTCTGCAGGAGAGAAAGGGGTATAACCATACTCAATAGCCCAGATATCATAAGGACCTGCTTTTGTCGTGTAATAATCCCCTTGTTTTTTACGGTCTAGACTTACATTAATAGAAGGGTAGTCCATAACTGATCCTTGTAAACCTATTTTACGCGTAATTTTAGTATCATGTAGTTGTGCAGGGCTTAACATTTGAGAAGCTTTCATATTATGATTTAAGCCTAATGTATGACCCATCTCATGCATAATTAAATAGTACAAAAATTGTTTGTGTAATTCTTTAACTTTTTCTTCTCTTACTGCAGGGGCTAAATCTGCATCCAAAACATCTACCGTAGTTAAAGCAGCATTATATTGCATATTTAACTCCGCAGCTAAATTACAATTTAAGTGGGCTTTACTTACACTAAAATGATCGTGATTAGGTTGCATAGCTGCTTCAGGATTTTCCCATGGTAAGGCCACTTTAGCTGCACCTGAGTATCCATTATACAAATCATCTTGGATTAAAGCACCCGCACCTGATTTCCATTCCACTGTTATATCTGCGCCTAAGATTTGACCAGTATAGGGATTAAAGAAGCTTGGTCCAATTGCACCATAAGGAGGATACATCGAAGAAACCCATCGAATCACATTGTAATTTACATCTGCTGGATCCCAGGTAGCATTATCTGGCATTTGTTTCATCACTACAGCGTTTTTAAAACCTGCTTTTTCAAATGCTTCATTCCATTTTTCACCGGATTCTTTAATAATTGGACGATATTCTAATGGCGTGGTGTTTTCTATCCAAAATACAATCGGCTCAACAGGTTCCGATAATTTTGCCGAAGGATCTTTTTTAACTAAATTCCAACGACTAATGAAATCTTTGTAAGGGGTTACCGACAAAGAAGTTAAATTTTCAACCTCTGCACCAAAATAACCAACTCTTGGATCGTCTCTTCGAGGTCTAAATTTGTTATTTGGCATTTCTAAGAAAGAATGTTGCATTTTTACGCGCACAAATCTCGCATCAGTAATGTCTTTTCCACCACCATTTAATGCCATGGGATTATCATAAGCTAAATCTACTTGTACGTCTGTATTTTTTGAAAATGATTTTACAGCTTGGTATTTAGATTTTGCCGGATTTAAATTACCTAATGTAAACATGGCTCCTGGAGGCATTCCAGGGCTAGGAGTAGGTTTTACTTGATCTAATTTATCTCCTAAGAATAACCCATCTACAGCGATTAAATAACCCTTATCATCTTTAGCGGCTATTTTATCGGCATAAAATAATGCTTCTGCTACATCCACATTAGCTGCTTTACTTACCGGATTAGAAGGGTCATAGTAAAAGGCTGTATTTTTTTGTAAGAATTCTAATTTATCATTGACATTTTGAATATGGAACACCATCGTTGTACGAATCATATTTTGATTTAAGTACATAGAAGTGGGGCCACTTAAAGAGAAACTCTGATAAATATAGTCTTTACCCAGCTGATCTTTCTTTACATACATTTGAAGGCTTCCTGTTACTGTATCTTGATAGAAAGTAAACATGCCATCAATTTTTCTGCTGGATTTAATTTTATCTGCAATACTTGGTTTAGCAGGGGCAGCAGGTTTTTTGGTAGAATCTGTTGCTGTGGTAGCCACGGGCGGTTTAACATCCTGAGCATTCACAGACACAACCAAACCAAAAGCTAGTGGCAAAAGCCATAGTTTTTTCTTCATGAAGTGTGTTTTTTAAGGTTTATAATTCCCCTATGTGGGACAATTGATTACAATTTAAGTAACTTGTAACATAAATTCAAGTAATTCCTCAAAATTTAATAACCTCCGGTAGCTTAAATTTATCAGAATTAGGTCATAAATATGCTACACTTTCGTTAAATGGGCCTTTTCTGAATGATAAACTTGTAATTTTGAACATTATTTTTCACATAAAATCCTTCTTATATATAAATGAAAAAACTTATACTTTTTGGAAGCGTGATGTTATTAAGCACGAGTTTTATAGCTTGTAATTCAGCTTCTAATCCCCCTCAGGCTACCTCCAATGCCATGGTGCCTGCATTACCCGTTTTTGCCGTAGATACTTCAAGTGTAACCGTATATACTGACTATCCAGCCGAACTTCAAGGTCAACAAAACGTAGATGTACGACCAATGGTAGATGGCTTCATTGGCAAAATACATGTTGATGAAGGTGCCACAGTCAAAAAGGGACAGGTGTTATTTAGCATTATTGCGCCTCAATATGAGCAATTAGTAAGAACCGCTGAAGCAGCCATAGAAAGTGCCAAAGCTGAAGTATCAGCGGCAGAACTTCAAATTTTAAAAACAAAGTCTCTCGTTGAAAAGGATATTATTTCAAAATTTGATTTACAAAGTGCAGAGCTTAGCTTGAAAGCAAAAAAAGCAGTTTTGGCACAAGCCAATGCAAGTTTAATTAATGCCCAAGTTAATTTATCTTATACCCAAGTTAAGAGTCCTGTGAATGGGGTTATTGGTACTATACCTTATAAAGTTGGGGCGATTGTTAGTAGTAATAGTCCTAATCCCTTAACTACCGTTTCAAATATAGATCAGATATATGCCTATTTTTCTTTAAATGAAAAGCAACTATTAGCATTAGCTCAGCTGGCTGGAACAAAATCTTTATCTTCTCAAATTTTAGCTATACCCGCAGTTAGTTTGAGGTTAAGTGATGGGCAAGAATATGAACAGACCGGAAAAATAGAAATGGTAAGTGGACAAATTAATACCCTAACTGGAGCTGCTAGTTTAAGAGCTGTATTTCCAAATCCTAAAGGCTTATTACGAACAGGAGGTAGTGCAACTATTCGTATCCCTCAACTAGTCCAATCTGCATTACTGGTGCCTCAAAAATCCACCTCCGATATACAGGGTAAAAAATTTGTGTATCTCATTAATGATTCGGCGAAAGTTAGTATCCAACCCATTGAAATTAATTTAGCTCAAAAAGGTAATTATTATATTGTAAATGAGGGATTAAAAGTGGGTAATAAAATTATCCTCGAAGGATTTTCAAGTCTTAAAGAAGGGGATTTAATTAAACCTCTTGAGAAAAGTGCTGATTCAATTTATAAAGCTGCTAAAAACTAATCCCTAAAATTCGATTATTCAATTACTATGTTTAAAAAATTTATAGATAGACCCGTTTTATCTACTGTAATTTCTATCCTGATTGTCATATTGGGATTGTTAGGGATTATCGCCTTGCCGGTTTCTCAATATCCTGAAATTGCGCCACCTACTATTTCAGTATCTGCATCCTACCAAGGAGCGAATGCAGATGTAGTTATGAGTAGTGTTGTAATACCGCTGGAAGAACAAATAAATGGTGTAGAAGACATGACCTATATGACTTCTACCGCTAGTAATGATGGCACGGCTACCATTACAATCAATTTTAAATTAGGTACTAACCCCGATTTAGCTGCAGTAAATGTGCAAAATAGAGTAGCACGTGCAACGAGTTTATTGCCTGCAGAAGTAACTCGAGCAGGTGTTATTACCCAAAAGCGTCAATCTAGTAATGTTTTAATTTTTGCATTACAAAGTGAGAATCCAATTTATGATCAAAAATTTCTTCAAAATTATGCGGAAATAAATTTGATTCCACAAATTAAAAGAATAGCTGGGGTAGGAGATGTTATGGCTTTTGGTCAAAGTACCTATGCCATGCGTATATGGCTTAAGCCCGATATTATGGCGGCGTATCAATTGGTGCCAAGTGATATTAATGCCATGCTTGCAGAACAAAATATTGAAGCGGCTCCAGGCCAGTTTGGCGAACAAGGAGACCAATCCTTTCAATATACCATCAAATATAGCGGACGATTAAAATCTGAAGCTGAATTTGGAGAAATGATTATAAAAACAGCCGCAAATGGTCAAGTATTAAAATTAAAAGATGTTGCTAGAATTGAATTAGGTGCATTGAGTTATGCAAGTACAATGCGTGTTAATGGTAAACCTGGATTAGGATTTGCCGTAAGTCAAACTGCAGGATCAAATGCAAAAGAGGTAATTGAAGGTGCCTTAAAAGCTATGGAAGATGCCAAATTAAGTTTTCCAAAAGGAATAGAATATTTGATTTTAACCAATGCAAATGATTTTCTGGATGCCTCAATTGAAAAGGTAATTCATACACTAATAGAAGCCTTTATTTTGGTTTTTATAGTAGTTTTTATCTTTTTACAAGATTTTAGATCTACTTTAATCCCAGCCATTTCGGTACCCGTAGCCATTATTGGGACATTCTTCTTTTTAAACTTATTTGGCTTTACGATTAATTTATTAACGCTTTTTGCCCTCGTATTAGCGATTGGAATTGTAGTGGATGACGCCATCGTCGTAGTGGAAGCAGTGCATGCTAAATTAGATAAAGGTTATCAGTCTGCCAAAAAAGCTACTGTAGATGCTATGGACGAAATTACAGGGGCTATTATATCGATAACCTTAGTGATGTCAGCGGTATTTATACCAGTCAGTTTTATTGGCGGGTCTTCAGGGGTGTTTTTCAAACAATTCGGGTTAACATTAGCCATTTCAATTGTACTTTCTGCCATTAATGCTTTAACGTTAAGTCCTGCATTATGTGCCTTATTATTAAAACCTCATAAAGACCATATTAACGAATCTAATAAAACTTTTTCTAAACGTTTTTTTACAGCTTTTAATACAGGGTTTGAAAAAATGACTAATAGATACCAGGCCGTTGTTGCTGTATTAATCAAGCGTAAATTATTGGCTATTGGGGGATTATTAATATTTGTATTAAGTTTTGCATATCTCATGCATACCACCCCTAAAGGGTTTGTACCTAATGAAGATATGGGTTCTATTATGTCAGATATAGCTCTACCCCCAGGTACATCTATGGAACGTACTCAAGAAGTATTAACTAAAGTAGATAGTATAGTAAGACAGATTCCTGAAATACGCGCAGTATTAAGGGTTAATGGAAGGGGTATGATTTCAGGTAATGGTTCTGCATACGGAATGGTTATTGGTCGACTCGTACCTTGGAATGAACGTGAGCGGGATGTTAAAACCATTATACAAGAATTATTTGCTAAAACCGCCAACATTAAAGAAGCTCGAATTATTTTCTTTGCTCCTCCTACTATTCAAGGTTTTGGTATGAGTGGGGGATTTGAATTACAACTTCAAGACAAAACTGGAGGAACTATTCAAGACTTTACGAAAGTTAGTGGAGAATTTATTTCTGCATTAAATAAGCGCCCTGAAATACAATATGCTTCAACCTCATTTAATCCCAATTTCCCTCAATATTTAATTACGGCTAATGTAGCTAAGATTAAACAAGCTGGGTTGCAGGTAAATGATGTGTTATCTGTTATGCAGGGTTATTATGGTGGAGTTTATGGGTCAAACTTTAATAAATATGGGAAGCAATATCGAGTAATGTATCAAGCTGAACCTGAATATAGAGCAAACTTAGCTTCCTTAAATCAGGTAATGGTACGAACTAAAGATGGTTTGATGGCACCTATTCAAAGTTTTATCAGTTTGGAAAGAGTAAATGGACCACAAGCCATTACTCGATTTAATTTATATACATCTATCGCCATTACAGGTAATCCTCAGATAGGATTTAGCTCAGGAGATGCGATACAAGCTATTAAAGAAGAGGTCGCTAAATTGCCAGCTGGATATGGTTATGAATTTTCTGGATTATCCCGGGAAGAACAATCTGCTGGAAATCAAACAGTATTTATTTTTCTACTCTGCTTGGTATTTGTTTACTTTTTATTAGCTGCCCAATATGAAAGTTATATTTTACCACTGGCCGTTATCTTATCCCTACCAGTTGGCTTAGCTGGGACTTTTATTTTTGGGAAAATATTTGGGGTAGACAATAATATTTATACTCAAATTACTTTAATTATGCTCATTGGTCTATTAGCTAAAAACGCCATTTTGGTGGTTGAATTTGCATTAGATAGACGTAGAAATGGAATGCCTATCATAGAAGCAGCATTACAAGGTGCAAGTGCTCGTTTAAGACCAATTTTAATGACTTCCTTTGCTTTTATTTTAGGTTTAGTACCCTTGATGTTATCTAGCGGAGTAGGTGCAGAAGGGAATAATTCAATAGGTACTGGGGCTATTGGGGGAATGCTAATTGGAACTGTATTTGGAATTTTTGTGATCCCAGTATTGTTCGTTATTTTCCAAGTTTTACAAGAAAAAGTGGGTCGTAAACCTTTAGAAGAAAATACAAATGAAATTATATAAAATTTATCCTGTTGGATTAATTGTTGGATATTCAATATTAATGAGTGGATGTGTGACTAATAAATTTGAGGCACCTGTTATCAACGAAAAACAATTAATAAGACAGCATTCATATACTGATACATTAAATCGAAATCATTTATCACCTAAATTTTGGTTTCCTGACTCCAAGTTGGTAGCATTAATAGAAATGGGCATCTCTAACAATTTGGACATGAAAATTGCCCTAGAGAGATTGAGAATTGCCCAAGCTAATTTAACACAAAGTAGGTTAGCTCTTTTTCCAACGCTAAATGTAGATATTTCTGCAGCTGATAATAAACAATCAAAAGCTGCATTAAATTTTCCGGCTGGCGTAAATATTAATACGGAAACGCAATTATATAGGCTACAAGCAAGTTCCTCCTGGGAAATAGATATATGGGGTAAATTAGGTGCTGCCAAACGAAGCGTATTAGCATCCTATTTACAAACGGAAGCAGCTAAACGCGCTATTCAAACTCAATTGGTAGGACAAATCTCCCAACATTATTTTCAATTATTAGCTTTGGATGAGCAACTGAAAATAACTGAAGCTACCTTAAATTTAAGGCAAAAAAATGAACAAACCATTAAAGCGTTAAAAGAGGCAGCTGTAGTTAATGGCGCTGCAGTTGTGCAGTCAGAAGCAAATACCTTGGCTGTAGCATTAGGCATTCCAGATTTAAAAAGAACTATTCAAGAGACGGAGAATTCCTTGAGTTTATTATTGGGTAAGCCGGGAATGCCAATTCAACGAGGTGTCCAAAAGGAATTAGCTATCCAACTTCAACTTAGCCAAGGTATTCCGAGCGAATGGTTAAAAGATAGACCAGATGTAGCTCAATCCGAGTATGCTTTTAGGGTGGCTTTTGAGGAAACCAATGTCGCTAAAACCTATTTCTATCCTTCCTTAACTTTAGGTGCTAATGCAGGTGTATCTAGTTTAAAACTTGAAAATCTATTTAAACAATCTTTGTTTTATTCCTTAGTAGGGGGGGTAGCACAACCAATTATAAATAGAGGCCAAAATAAAGCCCGACTAGAAACGGCAAAGGCTAATCAACAAATCGCTTTTTATGATTTTCAAAAGGTTATTTTAACTGCTGGTAATGAAGTGTCCAATGCCCTGTATGCATATCAAACCGCAAGAGAAAAAGAGGAGTTGAGAGCAAAACAAATAATTGCCTTAAAAAAGGCAGTAGATTTTACAGAGCAATTATTAGAATATTCATCGGCTACCAATTATACGGATGTATTGACATCACAACAAAGTTTATTAAATGCCGAACTTACCGCTGTTTCGGATCGCTTACAAAAGCAAATTGCTTTGGTATCATTATATAGAGCATTAGGAGGTGGATGGGAGAACTAATTACTCTCCACCTCTTTTAAACTCTCCATTTTTTTATAGGCTAAGAAACCCTTGATATCTTCAAAATGTTCTCTTACTCGTTTATTGCCAAATTCAAAAACTTTAGTAACTAATCCATCTAAGAAATCTCTATCGTGAGAAACTAATATTAAGGTGCCATCAAAATCTTGAAGGGCATCCTTTATAATATCTTTAGTTTTCATGTCGAGGTGATTGGTCGGTTCATCGAGGATCAATACATTTACTGGCTCTAATAATAATTTTATCATAGCTAGTCTTGTTCTTTCACCACCGGATAGCACTTTCACCTTTTTTTGAATATCATCCCCAGAAAACATAAAGGCTCCTAAGAGATCTTTTAACTTTACACGTACATCTCCAATAGCAATTTGATCAATGGTTTCAAATACAGTCAATTCTCCATCTAAAAGAGCGGCCTGATTTTGAGCAAAATACCCAACTTTAGCATTATGCCCAATCTTTAATTCTCCCTCCACTGGAATCTCACCCATAATGGCTTTGATCATGGTTGATTTACCTTCCCCATTTTTGCCGACAAAAGCTACTTTATCGCCTCTTTCTATAACCATGTTGGCTTTATTGAAAACTAAATGGTCGCCATAACTTTTACTTACATCTTCAGCAATGACGGGGTAATTACCAGATCTAGGTGCAGGTGGAAATTTTAATCGAAGTGCCGAATTATCGACTTCATCAACCTCTATTATCTCCAGTTTTTCAAGCATCTTTACGCGGGATTGAACCTGTAAAGTTTTGGAATAAGTTCCTTTAAAACGATCTATAAATTCCTGATTATCGGCAATAAATCTTTGCTGTTCCTCATAGGCTTTCAATTGATGAATGCGACGTTCTTTTCGAAGTTCTAGGTAATGACTATATTTTGCTTTATAATCATAAATTCTACCCATAGTTACCTCAATCGTTCTATTGGTTATATTATCTACAAAGGCCCTGTCATGGGAGATGACTATAACGGCTTTAGCCTGATTAATTAAAAAATCCTCCAACCATTGGATACTTTCAATATCCATATGATTTGTAGGCTCATCCAATAAAATTAAATCTGGTTTTTTTAGTAATATTTTAGCTAATTCGATACGCATTCTCCATCCCCCTGAAAACTCAGAAGTAAGGCGATTGAAATCGGTTCTTAAAAACCCTAAGCCTTTTAATACTTTTTCAACCTCAGCATCATAATTAATTTCTTCTTTAGAATAAAATTTCTCACTTAGTTCAGAAACTTTTTCTATCAATTTCATATAATCATCCGAATCGTAATCAGTACGCGTTGTCAGTTGTTCATTAAGTGATTCCAATTCATCGCGCATTTGATGAACTTCTTGAAACGCCTTTGCAGTTTCTTCAAATACGGTAACTTTATCTTCTGTTAGTAAATACTGTGGTAAATAGGCAATGACTGCATCTTTTGGTCCGGATACATTTCCAGAGGTGGGAATTCCAACACCCGCAATAATTTTTAATAAGGTAGATTTACCAGCGCCATTTTTACCCATCAGGGCTATTTTGTCATTTTCATTAATCGAAAAACTGATATCGCTAAAAAGGGTCGTACCGCCAAAAGCTACGGTAACATTGTTTACATTAATCACAAGTTATAGCATTTAAATTGGCTGCAAAGATAAGCTAATAAAAAGAATTAAGCACCCTTTTTCTTAAATGTCGAAGATCCAAATGAGTTTCCATCCTGATTGATGTGGAAGGTATAATTGGTGGCCACAATAACATCATTACTTTCAAAGTGCTTTACAATTCCATCTTTTTCAAGGGCTACCACCCAACAGGAATTTTGATGCATTCCATAATCAATTATGAATAATGTGTGACCTCTGCCTAGAGGAGTATCCACATAGATGGTAGGGTTTAATTGATGTATCATGATAGGTAAGTTTTTTAAGGTAAGTTGTATATTACAAAAATCATTTTATTAGTAATATCTAAATAACATCTTAATTTTGAGATTGTTTGTTAATGAGCGCTCAGGAACATTTATAATTGAAATAAAAAGGGATTTTTAGCCTCATTTCTTTCAAATATTAAGAGATTATTTACATATTTAGAGAATAATTGAAGTGTCATAACAATAGATTATTAACTCAAACAAGCAAATTTCATGGAGGATTTAAAAGCATTAACACAAGTAGCTGAATTTCACGCAACTTTCAAACATCCAATTGTAGCACAGCCTGGTATACCTAGTAAAGAAAGGGCACAACTGAGAGTAGAATTATTAGCAGAAGAACTGAAAGAATTGCAAGAGGCCATTGCAAATAATGATTTAATTGAAGTAGCCGATGCCTTGTGTGATTTACAATATGTGCTTTCAGGAGCTGTATTAGAATTTGGCCTTGCAGAAAAATTTAAAACCCTTTTTGATGAGGTGCATCGTTCAAATATGAGTAAGGCTTGTAAATCTCAACAAGAAGCAGAAGAAACCATCGCATATTATAAACAAAAAGATGGTACTGAAGCTTATTTTAAAGAAATAGAAGGTAAATTTTTAGTTTATAGAAGTAGTGATCATAAAACCCTTAAATCCATAGCCTATTCTCCGGCAGACTTGAATAGTATAATATAATTTTTTTAATTCATGATAATTATTAGTAATCATGCCGAATTTGAAGCTTTTCTAGGACAAGAATTAGGCATTTCTGATTGGCATTTAATAGACCAAGCACAAGTAAACAAATTTGCAGACGCAACCTTAGATCACCAATGGATACATATTGATGAAGAACGCGCACTTTTGGAGAGTCCGTTTCAAAAAACTATTGCCCATGGGTATTTGACCTTATCGCTAGTGCCTTACTTATGGAAACAAATAGCCGAAATTAGAAATCTAAAAATGGAAATAAATTATGGTATAGAAAGTTTCAAGTTTGGAGTTGCGGTAACAGTAAATAGTCGAGTTCGATTACATACTAAATTAAAAAACATTATTAATCTTCGAGGTATTTCTAAAATTACTATCGAAGCAAGCTTAGAAATTGAAGGTCAAAATAAACCCGCATTTATAGGGGATTTATTGTTTTTATACCATTTCAATAATTAAATCGTTAGGTTTTAATTAGTTAAACACTTGCTTAAAATTTCATTGTTTTTTTCGAAATTTTATGTGAAATATCAAATAAATTATATCTTTGCAGCACTAAAATAAATGGTTCGTCCATTATTTGAGTATGCCTCCATAGCTCAGCTGGATAGAGCACCGGTTTTCTAAACCGTAGGTCATAGGTTCGAATCCTATTGGGGGTACCAAAAAAAGCCTCTTGCAATTTTGCAAGAGGCTTTTTTTATGCACCATGTTTTAATTTTAATATAAATATTTATCTTGGGGTTAAATCTTATTATCTTTAATATGAAAAAAATATTCCTACTGATAATTGTTTCCCTGTTAAAATTGAATATTGCACATGCTCAATCGGAGGTTATTAAAGTTGAAGGCCAAGATCTTGCTCATGCAAAAAGAGCATATGAGTTTTTCGCGAATTTGCGAAATAATAACTATACACGATCCCAACCAGATTGGTCAAATGTATATAAGATAGTGAATAAAGATCAAGTGTACTATGAGATTTTTATGGTAAATGGCTTTACTAGTGTTCCCGGAAAGGAAGGTGTGCCTCCCACACCTGAACAAATTCAAAATGCTAGAGCTAAATCAAGTTTAAGGGCAATTGTTATGCTAGTTCCAGGAACTAAAAATACTAGGACTGTAACATATGCTGAGTTAAAAGCCGATGATAATCAAGATTTGTCAAAGGTTCATTATTTAAACTTTAAAGATTTTACAGGAACAGTAAGTTATTATACTTATACAGCTTTATTTTCTAATAGAGTTACATTTAACGAAGGTAAAATAACCTCTAATGTTAAATTAACGGACAGTGCGTTAAAGGCAGCACTTTATAAAGATACCATAAAAATTGTCTATCCATCATCTGTGAAGGCTGAGCCAGAAGAAATCAAAAAAATTAAAACTGCATATCAATTAGCCATAAAGGGAAAAAATTCAATGTTTACCAGATTGAGTCCAGATTGGAATAACGTAACAAAGGTAAATTATCAAGGTGCTATAACTTATGAATTAAAAATGCTTGGTTCGAAATCGCCCATTATGGTTATAAGTTCAGGTCCCGCTAATAGTAAATCAGACGAAGAGTTAAATGAAATTTCTCAAAAAAGCGATTTAAGATTATTAATATATTTTGATGAAAATAATGATAAATATAAGGGAATGAACTTTTTACAAATCTATTCAAAAAATAGTTATCAATTGTCAAGTTTTATTTATCCATCTTTTACCAAATTAACGGGTGATGTATTTTATTTAGATGCTGCTGGAAAATTAGATAAAGTAGTTTGGTATGATATAGGAAAACCTGTTTTTACCATACATCCTAAACAATCTTCCGAGTAATATAAAATAATAAAAAACCTTTTCTATACCTCTCATTTTTAGGTTTTTTAATATTTTTCCTTAAATTTAGCCCATTGATTAAAAAACTAGATTTATGATTTTGATTATCACTAGTCTATAATTAAATAACTAAAATTAACCTCACATTATGAATCGATCCATTATTTGGGTAATAACTATGTTATTGTCCTTAAATTCTCATGCTTTTTTTAATTATCAGCTTTCTAGCATTCAGGAATTTTCAAGCTCACAATTAATAAAAAAAACACCTCCATTAAAATTTAATTTTATCCCATTTGAATTTACTGTCGATAAGGTAAATAATAATTTATCTGTGGCTGGTGGTAATAGCGCTTCGATATCAGTAATTACCACGGGTAGTAATTTAACATATAAATGGCAAGTAAGTACAAATAATGGTACTTCTTATACTAATTTATCAAATGGAAGTGAGTACTCAGGCGTTTCGAATAGCACATTAGTTTTAAATAGTGTCAATGCCAGTATGCAAGGTTATATGTTCCGATGTGAAGTTTCTGATGGCACCACAAGTGATTATTCTGGGATAACTTCTTTAAATATTTTAGCCAGTCCACTTTGTAGTTCAAACCCCACAGCATTCGGTTATGAATATGTTTCTGAAGTTGTAATTAATGGCGTTACTATTCAAGGTAGTACTGATTTTCTTGATAATAGAGGGTATAGAGATTTTACAAATATAGCTATTCCAGCAATTACAGCGGGCACTAGTTTTCCAGTATCCGTAACAGTAAAAACAAATAGTGTTTATCAAGAATATGTGAAGTTTTGGTTAGATTTTGACAAAAATGGGGTGCCAGGAAATACTGAAAATGAATTAGTTTTCAATCAAGTAAATACTTTTAATGGAACACATACCTATTCTGGAAATATTAATATACCTGCTGATGCATTAAATGGGACACTATATGCGAGGATGATTATGCAGTATGCAGGATCACCGAATGTATGTGGCACTTATTCATATGGTAATACCTACGATTTTAAAATTCCGATTACTGGAGGCCAATTGTCCCAAACCTTAAGCGTTGCTGTTAATAAGGCGGGTAATTCAAATGGGGGCGTAACAAGTTTTCCAGCTGGTATTAATACCACTGGAAATATATTTAGTGTGAATACTTTACAAGGTGTTAATTATAGCCTTACAGCTACTCCAAGTGCAGGCTCAAAATTTTTAGGTTGGAGCGGGGATATAGAAAGTTTGCAAAACCCGTTAACATTTACCATTGAGTCTGATTTAAATATATTAGCGAAATTTGCTCCAGGTAATCTTCCAACGGTTGTAATTAAATCTAATGAAGTGTTGAGTTCCACCAGTGTTACAGTTAATGCTGAAGTAACAGATTTAGGTGACGCTGCTGTTACGGAGAGAGGATTTGTTATTGGAACTTCTCAAAACCCTACTACCTCTTCAGGTACTAAATACGCTAAAGGATCAGGTTTAGGTGTTTTTTCACATACAATTACTGGCTTAAATGCTGCCACAACTTATTATGTTAGGGCATATGCTATTAGCGCTGTAGGCACTACTTATAGTGATCAACAAATAATAGATTTAAATAAAATAAGTCAATCCATTACAGCTTCTAATATTAGTGCAACTTTTGGAGATGCAGCATTATTAATCGGAGCAAGTGCCACTTCAGAACTTCCACTTAGTTATACTTCTTCTAATAATACAATTGCTGAACCATACCAAGATGCTGAAGATGAAAATAAATGGAAGATACGTTTTAAAAAAGCAGGAAGCGTCACATTAACAATTGCCCAAAGCGGAAATGATACATATAGTTCAGCAAGTAAGGAAATTACCATTACAATTGGCAAAAAACCTATTACCATTACTCCAACAGCCAATCAGAAAAAAGTATTTGGCGAATCCAATCCAGTATATGCCTATACGCCAAGCCCAGCTTTATTAGGTACAGATGCCTTTACAGGCGCTTTAGCTAGAATTACAGGAGAAAATGTGGGAATCTATGACTACAATTTAGGTACTTTATCTGCGGGTGATAATTACGAGCTTACTTTAGCTACAGGTTCTATTTTTGCAATTACTAAAAAAGCTATTACTATCACAGCTACCGCAAATCAGAAAAAAGTATATGGTGAATCCAATCCAGTATATTGGTACAGACGCCTTTACAGGTGCTTTAGCAAGAGCTGCAGGTGAAAATGTAGGAAGCTACGATTATTCCATAGGAACCCTTACAGCAGGCGGCAATTACGAGCTTAGTTTAGCTACGGGTTCTAGCTTTGCGATTACCAAGAAAGCCATTACCATTACAGCTACCGCTAATCAGAAAAAAGTATTTGGAGAATCAAATCCAGTATATGCCTATACGCCAAGCCCAGCTTTATTAGGTACAGATACCTTTACCGGCGCCTTAGCGAGAGCTACAGGAGAAAATGTGGGAACCTATGATTACAATTTAGGTACATTATCCGCGGGCAATAATTACGAGCTTACTTTAGCTACGGGTTCTAGCTTTGCGATTACTAAAAAAGCAATCACCATAACGCCAACATCCAATCAGAAAAAGGTATTTGGCGAAGCTAATCCTGTGCAGGGGAGAATGTAGGGAGCTATGATTATTCATTAGGAACCCTTACAGCAGGCGGCAATTACGAACTTACTTTAGCTACGGGTTCTAACTTTGCGATTACTAAAAAAGCAATCACCATAACGCCAACATCCAATCAGAAAAAGGTATTTGGCGAAGCTAATCCCGTTTATACTTATTCCCCAAGCCCAGCCTTATTAGGTACAGATGCCTTCACTGGAGCTTTAGCAAGAGAAGCCGGGGAAAATGTAGGTAGCTATGATTACAATTTAGGTACTTTATCTGCGGGTGATAATTATGATCTTACTTTAGCTACGGGTTCTAGCTTTGCGATTACTAAAAAAGCTATTACCATTATAGCCACCGCAAATCAGAAAAAAGTATTTGGAGAATCAAATCCTGTATATACTTATACTTTTAGCCCAGCATTATTAGGTACGGATGCCTTTACAGGCGCCTTATCCAGAGCTACAGGAGAGAATGTAGGTACCTATGATTATTCAATAGGAACTCTTACTGCGGGGGATAATTACGAGCTTACTTTAGCTACGGGTTCAAGCTTTGCGATTACCAAGAAAGCCATTACCATTACAGCTACCGCTAATCAGAAAAAAGTATTTGGAGAATCCAATCCAGTATATGCTTATACGCCAAGCCCAGCTTTATTAGGTACAGATACCTTTACCGGCGCCTTAGCGAGAGAAGCAGGGGAGAATGTAGGAACCTACGCTTACTCAATAGGCACCCTTGCTGCGGGGGATAATTACGAACTTACTTTAGCTACAGGTTCAAGCTTTGCGATTACTAAAAAAGCCATTACCATCACTGCTACTGCTAATCAGAAAAAAGTATTTGGTGAGGCTAATCCAGTATATGCTTATACACCAAGCCCAGCCTTATTAGGTACAGATGCCTTCACTGGAGCTTTAGCAAGAGAAGCCGGGGAAAATGTAGGCAACTATAACTACAATTTAGGCACCCTTACTGCGGGAGATAATTACGAGCTTACTTTAGCTACAGGTTCTAGTTTTGCAATTACTAAAAAAGCTATTACTATCACAGCTACCGCAAATCAGAAAAAAGTATTTGGAGAATCAAATCCTGTTTATACTTATACACCAAGTCCGGCATTATTAGGTACAGACGCCTTTACAGGTGCTTTAGCAAGAGCTGCAGGTGAAAATGTAGGAAGCTACGATTATTCCATAGGAACCCT
>SEDO01000070.1 GCA_004211595.1 Pedobacter sp. | reverse complement strand
CCTGGCATAACCATTTCCACGCCTTCTGGCAACTGGATCGCACCAGTTACGTCAGTAGTACGGAAATAGAACTGTGGACGGTAACCGTTTAGGAATGGGGTATGACGACCACCTTCATCTTTCGACAGGACGTATACTTCAGCTTCAAACTTGCTGTGTGGCTTGATTGAACCTGGCTTGGCCAATACCTGACCACGCTGTACGTCTTCACGCTTGGTACCACGTAACAGTACACCACAGTTCTCGCCTGCACGACCTTCGTCCAGCAGTTTACGGAACATTTCAACACCAGTTACGGTGGTGACTACGGTGTCACGAATACCTACGATTTCAACAGATTCGCCAACCTTGATGATGCCGGATTCAACACGACCAGTCACCACAGTACCGCGACCAGAAATGGAGAATACGTCTTCAATTGGCAGCAGGAATGCTTTGTCGATTGCACGCTCTGGCTCAGGAATATAAGAATCCAGAGTCTCAACCAGTTTCAGTACAGCAGGTACGCCGTAAGCACTGTCATCACCGTTCAGTGCCAGCAGGGCTGAACCACGGATGATTGGGGTGTCGTCACCTGGGAAGTCATATTTAGACAGCAGGTCACGAACTTCCATTTCAACCAGTTCGATCAGCTCTTCGTCATCAACGATGTCGCATTTGTTCAAAAATACGATGATGTACGGTACACCAACCTGACGCGATAACAGGATGTGTTCACGAGTCTGTGGCATTGGGCCGTCAGTTGCAGAACATACCAGAATCGCACCGTCCATCTGGGCAGCACCGGTGATCATGTTTTTAACATAATCGGCGTGGCCTGGGCAGTCAACGTGTGCATAGTGACGGCTTGGAGAATCATATTCAACGTGTGCGGTATTGATGGTAATACCACGGGCTTTTTCTTCTGGTGCAGAGTCAATCTCGGCCAGTGCTTTTACATCACCGCCGTAGGCTTTTGCACAGTTTAAGCTGATTGCAGCAGTCAGTGTGGTTTTACCATGGTCAACGTGACC
>SEDO01000034.1 GCA_004211595.1 Pedobacter sp. | reverse complement strand
ATTAATATACAATATTTTCAGAAAATATTGATACAATATACTCGCGGTTTTACATAGAGGGGTTAAGGCCTCTTAAGCCATCACACTCTCACAGTATGGACTTGAAGTCCTAAAAAGGGTTTTATAAAATACTACATCTGAAACACCTTCATGACTCCTTTGCAGGAGTCAATCAAGAGATCCAAAATATCAAAGGTTCATTACTTAAAGGAACTAGCCTAGAGCAGTTAAGCTCTTGCAGACTTCATTCCTTATTTTCATTACTACTTTTTTATTTCAGATTAATTTTCAGGTTCATATCCTATATAGATGCTTTTTTTTTGCTATGATAGATTTGCTGAATTTCACTTTAATAAAAAACGACCAAGTCCTTTTTTTTTTACTTTGAGCCATACCCTACCTTGACTTATCTCAAAGTACCCTTCCATCACTCCCAAACTTCTTTTCAGGGTCTTTCCCGCCTTTCTACAGGTCTCGCTTGTCTTAAAACTTCTTCTTGGCCACACCTCAAAATCACCCATATTGTCACTATCAACTCCTACCATAGACTTCATCAGACCTCATCAGCCTACTTTATACACCTTAAAGGGACCTATCCTTTCTTCCTAAGCTACTAATCTGGACATAGTCCTCCCAAAAGTCTCTTAACATGGCTTTTATTCTACATTTTCACACATTCCTTCATTATGAGGCTCTTCAATTACCACCAGCTTCCTCTGTTGCCTCTATCCTGATGCATTCCCTTCTAAAGTCATCATCTATGCCATTTATTCCTTCAACTTGTGCTTCATTTAACCAATATAGACTCGAACTATGGAAATGAAATAAATTTTGGAGAATCCTAATGTAAAATCTATATGATAGCATTAGATTTCTATTTGAAAAAATTTCATAAATTTTTATTCAATTCAGAGAACGGTCAATCCTTAGATGTTTATCTCAGCCCAACAGCCTTGTACCTAGGATTGATTGCCCAAAGAAGACTCAAAGATGGCCACACTCCATCTTTGAAGCCTTCATTCAACTGAGAAACCCTGTCAACCCAGCCAAAATTGATAATGATGACCAAATTTGCAAATTCAAACATGCTTTGGCAAAACCATCCAATACGGATAGAGAATAGAGAGAAGTAGCTTCTTCTCAACTTGATGAAGGCAGATCTTAACGAAATGCCAGATTTCCATTTCAAATAAATATAATAATGACTAATATATATCCTCCATGTTTGTTTCTTTCCAAAGAGCCATAATAAGTGGCTTGAGATTATGAAGTAGGTAAATAATCAGAGAGAGCAAACATGGTTTCCTTGTAACATATGAATATCCTCATCTGTTTTGCATATTGAACTCCTTGGTAATAGAGTCAATCAGGTATAAGCGTTTGTAGGGCTTTCTTTGTATTACATAAATGGGTATTGTTATACCTTGATTGACTCGCCCACTCAGAAGCATCTCTATTCACTCAACCGTCAGTTTGGGCATAATATCTTGGTCAACCGCTAGGCTTAAGTAAACTTCTATTGGCACTGAACCCTCTGAAACCTGGCGTGAGTATTGGTGTACATGTCTTTGACCTCTCTAGAGGCAGATCACCATCAATCTTCCCTTCTACAAAGTGTAATCCTATCTACTTAATCCTTTTTATCACTTCAAATTTGTGTTCACCTCTACTTTGTGGTAGGCAACTTAGTTAAGGTGCAAATTTGGATTATTTGTAGCATTTACTTAGCTTTATTGTAGTTCTATATTCAGAGTTAAGGGTTAGAGTATGAGTAAAGGGATCATTTAAACTATAATGTGGCTTTTTGCTTATATGCTTGTCTCATAAGAGACATGTTTCGTCTGAAAGGATATAACCAAGAACCCACAGTCTAAAAACTACTTAATAACACTTTAAATCATAAAATCACATCAAACTTTGGCTCTGATAGGGGGGAAATGCCGGCATTTTTTTTTCACATCTGATGTCTTTGTATTTTTATTCAGAAAAATATTGACTGAATTGTGAAATTTTGTTAATAGATTTCAAAACTTGTAAATCAATTAATTGAAATTGCACTCAAGTCTGAATTAATCAAAGTAGAATTTTCACTCTTAATCTCAGAATTAATTAATCAGAACAAAATTTTCACTCTTAATCTCAAAATTAATTAATCAAAGTGAAATTTTTACTCTGAATTTCAGAATCAATTAATCAAATCTCAGTCTGACATTTTCATTTTGGGACCTTTTCTCTAAATTCTTCTTCACAAGGCTACCCTTTGACTACCTCAAAGTCATTTATAGGGCTATATAAGCCTCCAAGGTCCTTCGGTCGGCTGGGCATCTTTCAAGAATCGGCTAGCATAGGCCTACACAGTCTTTTGACTTTGTAAAGAGAATCGCAATTGTTAACAATTGAGAGTGGAAATCTGAATTAATAAAGAGATTTTGATTAACAATTGTAGAAATTAATCAATTGAGACTTACAAATGCATTAATCATTTGCTTAATTAAATTCAAAGACTGAATTAATTAAGATTTTGATTTCTGAAAATTCAGAAATTTAGATTCGTTCTTTAACTCAGGCAGCCTAAAAACTCTCAATTTTGTCGTACTCGGTTATAACTGGGGCACCAGAGGAGCATAAAAAGCTCAATTCGGGGGTCCCCCTGGCCCTATTGGAGGACCAATGGTGACCAAAATTGGGCCGATGGGGTACCCACGCGTGACCTGAGTGGGGCAATTAATCCGAATTTGTGAAATTTTGTAATTACGCGTGCCAATTAATTCAGATTTTGATTGAAATTTGATTAATTAATGAGTCTAAGAGTACAATCTGGGATATTAATTGATCAAAATTTGCAAAAAGTGTTTATTAATTGTCACTTTCGATTAATTAATTGACCAAAATTTCAATCTGAGTGTCATTAATTGGCATTAATTAATCAAAATCTAATCAAAATCAGCATTAATCAGCACTCTAATTGCACCTATTTGCAAAATTCTACTCAATTTTTGAGTCAAAACTTAAATGGGCTAAAATCATGCTAAATGGGCTAGAAACACTAGTCTCTTTACTTCTCTAAAAGTTCATACTAGGCTATAGGCTAGGTTTAGTTAGTGCAAGACTAGACTTTGTATGCATAGTCTTGATGAAAAATGAGAAAGGTCAATATTCTCATTAGTAGATTTTGACTCTGTGAAATTAATTAGGCAATCTCTGAAATTAATAAATCAATGATTTTTTTTACCCCAGTATAAATAAATTTTGACACTGGGGTAAATTTCAGCAATGAGTGAAGTTTACCCCAGTGGAAAGAGTCAAATCCTCCAAAAGTAAGCCTAGTTGAAAGAAAGTCCTCCCAAGTCTGACTATAGGAAGCTTCTTTGGACTACAAAGGTTGAGTTTTGGCAGGAGGTAGGAGGAACTCTAAAGAAAAAATGGCCACCTTTGATGAAACAAGTTTATTGTATGCATTAACTAAGGGACCAAGGTTTAATGAGAAATCAAAATCGAAATTGAATTAATTAATTTTCGAATTAATCGTACCGATCGGTACGATTTTTGGGCAATTTTTGCTCAGATCGGTACGATTTTTTTACCGATCTAAAATTATTTTCGTACCGATCTGAAGAATTATTTTTCAAGCGTGAAAAGTGGCCTCTTAATGCAATCCTATGCTCAAAAAAACTGCACCAAAAATTCGGGCATAATTTTCTTCATTGAATCAGATGGCAGCGAGGTAAGATTTATCATAGAGGTTCGGAGAGAAAATTCAAAAAGTAATTTAGCCATCTTTGGAATTTAATTAATTTCCGACTCAAAATCCCATGCAAAAGTCAAAAATTAATTAATTATTTTCGGCCGAAAATTAATTAATTTCGGAATTTCTTCAATTTCTTTGTGTAAAAAGAAAACCTTGAAAATCTTTGCAATTGCTAAATAGAAAAAAAACTAAAAAAATTTCTCAATAGAGCTAATACACAGGATATTTTAACATTTTAAAAAAATGTGGCTCCTTTTGACTTTGAAGTCTCTCTCCTCCTAGCGAAGAGAGTCTTGGTACCCTCAAGTCTTGCTAACCCTACTCTCTTTGGTGTGAACTACCATCCCTGAGACGCTTTATTCCCACACCAAAGACACAAAGTTAGATCCAAGTATTGCTATTAGATCTGTCCCCAACTGGAGGCTATGGAAGGAGATGGGAGCCTATGATCTCTCCCAAAAGTCTTAAATATGGATAAAACTTGACTTTGTAGGGTTAATACCAAACTTGAATGTGTCTCGAATATTTTTGAGAGAGAAGGTGAAATCGTAGATTTAGATGGGTAATTAGGTAGGTATGGAGAGGGATCTAATTGTTCAGAAAGTGTTAATAGGGCTTAATAATGAGGTTTGTAAGGGTCAAAGGTCTTGATATAGAGAACTAGGAGAACATGATGGTGTGAATATGTGTGAATTAGATGTTTAGAAAAAGGTAGGTGCCAAGACTACTTATCTAGACCAATATGCTGAGAATGGCATGAAAATGACTTGAGTAGGGTCAGAACTTCATGAACAACCAACCAAGGGGGGCAATCCCCAGAAACAGAAAAAAAATGACTTTGTAATTTTTAATTTCAGCGGAATTCAGCAAATCTATCATACCAAAAAAAAAGCATCTATATAGGATATGGTCCTGAAATAAAATCTGTGATTAAAAACTGCGATGAAAAAAACGAATAAAGTCAGCGTGAACTTAATTGTTCTGGACTTGTTCTGAACCTTCGGAGCTAATTTTTGAGATCAGATCCCCTAAATGGCTACTCTCTCAGTGCCTAGTTGGGGTTCCAGTTCCACCATTCTAACTAACCCTCAAAGCGTTTGACTGTGCATATTCCAAGCCAGTCAGATTGCCTTGTTGTGTTGCCCTTTTTAGGACTTCAAGTCCATACTGTGAGAGTGTGATGGCTTAAGAGGCCTTAACCCCTCTATGTAAAACCGCGAGTATATTGTATCAATATTTTCTGAAAATATTGTATATTAAT
>SEDO01000033.1 GCA_004211595.1 Pedobacter sp. | reverse complement strand
ATTTATATCTTTTATAAAAAAAGCATATTTCTTTTTCTTATAAAATATTTACTTTTTTTATAAAATCTTTATTTCAACTTAAAAAATGAAACAAAAAATATTTTATAATGGTTTATAATAATATAAAATCCCAAATTTCTCTTTTCGTTCTTTTTTGAGAAATTTATGGGGGGTTTTTGGGTCGGGTGGTTTCAATCAAATTGGTTCTCCTTTTCCATTTTCCTTATCCTCTTCACGCTCAATTGATTTTTTTTATTGTGAGGGAAGTGGAGGCAAAGTATTGATAAATTGATGATAATCCTCAGCGGGTAAAAGGAGTCGGAGAGCATCCACATGATCATTAGATCTCTGATTATTTGCGAGTAAGACTTCATTTTTCAAATTATCTAGCATTTCAGAATAATTCAACATGATAGAAGTTTGGAATGTTGAGGCTAGTAAGAACCCTGAAAGATATTCAGGTTGACCATGAAGGAATCTAATTACTGTTTTCGCTCGGAATCGGTCATAATCAGAAGTACGTTTGACAAAGATAGTAGGATCAATAGCATAATGACCATTCTGGTGGAAAAAGTCATCTATCAACATTCCAGATTTCTCAAGAGGTTCTTGATAAGTTGATAAGAGAGAATAAGAACAATGCATAGTTTTGTTGATTTGAGATTCTTTGAATTGCAAAACGTTCTTATCACTGCCTATCAAAGGACCACCTTTCATATCAGCATATATCCTTTGATAACTGATTGATAATTCAGGAGTACCAAGAGATGGTCTTTGACTAGCGAGATTCAGTTCATTGGTGCATCCAAGATATGTGACATAAGAATCAACTTGTGTAAATAAGACGCTCATATTAGGGTCTTTGATAGGTGAATTCAAATCTTTAAGTTGCGTTTCCATAGATTGATTTCTGATTCTTGAGTGAGTCTTGATTTTGGAATTAGCCATGATCCGACATGCCTTTTGTCTTGCTGCAAATTGTAAAATAGGTGGAATATCGTATGTGGGTGAAGATTTATCACATAAAGCACGATAAAGTGGGATGCTAAGATATCGTGTTCCGGCCTGTTTGATATGAGGAGGAATTCTAATAAAAGTCGATAGAGTATTGAGAAATGGAGATGAAAGCACTGGAGATAATAAATTATTTGGTGGTGCAGAGAGCAAAAAGCTCTCATAAAAGCCTTTGGATCCTTGCATTGTTACTTGACCTTTACTAAGATCTTCTTCTACTACTATGTTTTCTTGTTGTTGTTGCTGTTGATGTTGTTGTTGTTGTACATCTTCCTCTTCCTCAACAGACATCTTATAGCTGACAGCATCAAATTCAAAACCAGTTTTAGTGCTTGTTTCTGCATTTTGAGGCGAAACATAACTAAATCCGGAAACTACAGATTCCTGAACACATAGTAAATTGAAAGAATTGATAATTGCCTCAGTAAGTTGCTTCTGAGCAAGAACATATCGGGGAAGATTGCATAACTTGAGAATTGAAGGTTTTCTATTCATAAATGTTGGATTTATGACTTTGGAGATAGCCAAGTGTGTTGAACTGGTCATGATAGTTTGGATCATACTTCGAAGATCAGGATTATTAAAATGATTAATGTGCTTTTCAAGAAGACCAGGATGCTTAGCGTTCAAATAATGCATGAGAGATCTTGTAGTATTCATGAATCTATCTTTAAAGTTTTGATTCTTCATCATTTCCCATAATTCTTTAAAGTCTTGGACTGTATTGAGTTGTTTAAGAGGATGAACATATTGAAAAGTAGTTTGTGTATGAGCATTTGGTAACGGAGCAATCTTATCATGATCCATGATAAATTCTTGGATTTGTGTGAAGAACGTTCTCTTGAAATATTTTAAAAACCCTGCATGATGACTTAATCGATTTCCATTATCATCAATAAAGTCTGTAGCTACAGGCTTTTTTCCTTCTTCTTCTTCATCATTATCATTATTATTACCACCACCACCAGGATTATCTCCTCCTCCTCCTCCTCCATTACCACCACCACCACCGTCAGGATCATTTCCATCAGGATTACCACCATTATGACCAGCCCCATTATCATTATTATTATCACCTGCACCAGCACCAGCACCAGCACCAGCACCAGCACCACCACCACCATGACCATCAGCATTAGCACCACCACCACCAACTGGAGGAGGATCAGCAAATAAATTCTCATCACTGTTGTTGTCAATACTATTTTCTTCTCCACCAGGATTTTCAACAAAAGTAGTATTGTTATTAGGAGGGACAGCGTTTTCATCTTCTACTATAGAAGGAGGAAGATTCTTTCCTTCTTCTACTTCTTCTTCTTCTTCTTCGATATTCTTCTCTTCTAAATCTGCTTTGATATTATTAAGAACAGAATTATCCGGGGGTTCCTTTCTTTCTTCTTTTTCTTCAAGGTTCATAGGGGAAGATAGACTTTGCATTGGAATAGGTTTTTCTTTATCACTGATGGAGACTTTGTCGAACTTCGTTGCAATACTCTGTCCACTTGAGGTCTTACTACTACCACCATCATTGCCTTCATTCTTGACTCGATCACGAGACATCTCTTTCGAGTTCTCTTTCTTGGATGTTTTCTTTTCATTAATAATCTCCTGCTTTGTTCCACGTGGCTGACGTGATTGATTCTTGGGCATGTTTTGATTCTTGGGCATGTTTTGATTCTTGGGCATTGTTTTGAAAATGAGATTTGCAAATGGGAATTAAAGTTTTGATTATAAAAAATACAATTGAAATCAACTGATAAATGATGATGATGATAATGAAAAAAACTTCTCTAATCAAGAGGCGGCGGGAAGTTTTAAGAGATATTCTTTTGTTTCTGTTATATATAAATAAAACCTTACTCTAAAGATGTCATTCAGTTCAGTTAGGGTTCATTTTTGGTTCTAGAACTTCGCAATATATGAAGTAAATATGAAAAATTAATTTTTCAGTGTGTTTGAATTTTATGAAGTAAATAATTCAGTGTGTTTTGAATTTTTATGAAGTAAATAATTCAGTGTGTTTGAATTTTATGAAGTAAATAATTCAGTGTACTTGAATTTTATGTGAAGTAACATATGATATTTTTTTCAGTGTACTTGAATTTTATGAAAATTATGAAAGTAAATATGAATGTGTGTAAATTTTAAACATTATGATATTTCTTCTCAAAAGGAAACCGATGAGATTATTTATTTTCAGTGAGTTATGTAATGGGAAATGATGAGAAATGAAGTCATTGTATGAAAAATACATGATCAGTTTGAATTCGAATTTTTGTTTATGAAGTGAATAAAGTCAAATTTCAGTGTTCTTTGCAAATTAAAAAGGTTTTCTTCTTTTTATATTTTTCATAAAAACTATTAAATTCAAAAAAAAACCCCTACGGGAATGATACAAAGATTGAATCAACTTAACTTCAAGATGAAGACAGAGAATCAAGTTATATACAATTATTGTGAAAGAAATGAGCAACTCGCCAGGGAGATAACTGAAGAGGAACATGATATTATTGAAAAACCATTTTATGTAAATTAACACAAAATGAAAATTATATATATATATATAATAGGGATCATATTTGAGTGCTTCAAAACTAGTTGAAATGTCTATATGCCAAACAATCTGGAAAAATAAATATGAATCAACTGCCAAAACATTGAACTTTCATAATAATACTGTGTATTATCAAGATCAAACAACAAATCTGTCAGTGTTGTTAGCAATGTTCTTAGAAGAAAGCCTAGGTTTAAGTCATGGATTCAAAGCTATTTACGAGTCTAATTGTTTGAATGCGAAAAAAGCTTTTGTTTTCTTTGCTGAACCGATGATTCAAGATAGTTTGAAATCAACTTTGCTCAAAAGTTTAGTCCGATTGAAAGCTAATCATCGAAAGAAAGAAGATATTTATGAATACACCAAAAAGGATTTTAATCAAGAACTCATTGACAAGATCTCATTCGGCTGTACAAGTGGCTTTTTTAACTACACAGATATGCAATTCTGGCTTTCTTTTCCACTGTGCTTTGAAAATTGGAAAAAAGCCTACATATCCTCTACTTTATTTGCTCGCTTATCATTGACTTCAAATCTCAAAATAAATGTAGTATACAAACCGTGGCTTGTTCTGATTCGGAGACGTTTATTGGAAATTGAAAATCAAGATTATGCTATTTTGAGAAGAGGAAGAAGTGAAAAACTTGACGAGAAGATTCAAATACTAATTCAATGGATATTCAAAAAACCTCGTCGAGGTTTTATCAAATGGATCATTCCATTTCTCTTCAATGAAAATTGGCGTAATACAAAAAGAAAGTTCCTATACATTAGAGGTCCTCCTAATTCAGGAAAGACCTTCTTTATGAAGACTCTGTTTCCAATCTCTGGTGACTTTCAAGTCAAGAATCGCACGTTTACTTACTTTAGTAATGACAGTCCAGGAGATTATGATTTACATCTTTTGGTTTTTGATGATCCTGGTGAATGTCAAAACAGAAACAATCAGCTAGAACCTAGTGTTCTTTTGAATTTAGCAAATTATAATCCTGGTTCAATCAAACATGCTCTTCCTGTCAAATATGGATTTATGAACATAGTCAGAGGTCAAGTTGTTATTATTAGCAATCGACCTTATCGACAAATGTTTTCCAAGAACTATCATGAATCAATAAAATCTCGCCTGCAAGTTATCAAAATAACATCTCCAATTCCCATTCGAGTTTCTTCAGCTGAAAGTAAATTGTTTCAACTTAGAGAAATGCCCCTAGATGATGAAGAAGAAGAAGATGATGATAATGTTAGAATCGAAGATGATGGAATCGAAGAAGAGGATAATGATGATGATGATGAAGAAGAAGATGATGATGAGAATGAAAATGAAGGAGAGGAAGAATTCATTAATGAAGACTTGTTGTTTTATTTAATGTGGAGAGCCATACTTAAAATTTTAAAGATTCAATTACAAGTCATATCATCTGAGAAACTCTCAAATTATATTCCAAATCCTAAATTAATTCGATTAATCAGAGATCAGAATTATGATTCATTATATCCAATTATTTGTCATATTCTATCAGAAAAGGATTTGTTTAAATTAGTATGTAATGATGAAGAATAAAATATTTCTTATTCATTTATGTAAAATTTGTTGTGGGTGTTTAATAATACTATAAATA
>SEDO01000069.1 GCA_004211595.1 Pedobacter sp. | reverse complement strand
TTTTTCGGCTTGATATTAAGGTGTTTAAACAACTGGTTGTAAAAAAGGTTTGGAATATGTTTGGATGGGTGGAAAAAGTTTGTACTTTTGCATCCCGCTTCGGAAGGAAGTGAGGGTTAAAAAACGGGGAAAGGAATAGTGGGAAGGCCGAAAAGAATTTGAAAGCGGCCGAAAAGTTTTTTAAAATAAATTTGGTTAGGATAAAAAGAGTTGCTATCTTTGCAACCCGCAAATGAGGGAAAAACATCAGGCTTGGATGAGTCACCGATGCCCACTGAAAAGATTCCTTCGGGAATGAAAAAATGGAGAAAAAAAATAAAAATATTTTTTTTGGAAATTAAAAAATCTTTTCTACCTTTGCAGTCCCAAACAAAAGGGAGCTACTTTGAACGGATGTTCATTAGGAGCGAAACGAAAAAAAAGATTGAAATTTTGAGGCTTGCACCGGGAGTTAACGGAATATTTAAAAGACCATTAACCAGCGGTAATTCATCAAAACAACATACCAGATAGGCCGTGAGGCGTTATCGAGAAGTTCATTAAAAGTATATCATATTATCAAGCACAACGAGGTAACAAACACTTTTACAAAGTACATGTGAAACGTTGTAGTTTTTAAGTCTAAGTCTTACAGACAATACAAATAGAAATATTAGACTATAATTCAAACATTAGCAATAGTTAATGTTTATTTTTAGTCAGTTTCAAACAAATCATTTTACAATGGAGAGTTTGATCCTGGCTCAGGATGAACGCTAGCGGCAGGCCTAATACATGCAAGTCGAGGGGTAGATGGAGCTTGCTCCATTGAGACCGGCGCACGGGTGCGTAACGCGTATGCAACCTACCTTTATCTGGGGGATAGCCCGGAGAAATTCGGATTAATACCGCATAAAATCACAGTATCGCATGATACAATGATCAAACATTTATGGGATGAAGATGGGCATGCGTGTCATTAGTTAGTTGGCGGGGTAACGGCCCACCAAGACGACGATGACTAGGGGATCTGAGAGGATGACCCCCCACACTGGTACTGAGACACGGACCAGACTCCTACGGGAGGCAGCAGTAAGGAATATTGGTCAATGGAGGCAACTCTGAACCAGC
>SEDO01000068.1 GCA_004211595.1 Pedobacter sp. | reverse complement strand
TCATAGAGCAGCAAAAGCCTGTTGCAACGTTTTGCCAGGATGTTGGCTAAAGAAAAAGTGTCAACTTCTTCCTTTCAATTTAGCTTTCTATCTTTCATGAAACTCGGAACAGGTATGTCGGCACTTCGGCAACACCTTACCCATCATAAGTAACCCAATACCATTTTAAATATGCAAGAAGAATCACACGTCAAAGTACTATTCCGCTATTATAGCAATATTTTGGAAAAAGAAACTGTATAAACTATTGGGCTTTACCGGCTGACGAGGCTATTGGACTTTATCAACTAATTAGTAGTGGCCAATTTTGTGACATTTCTATATTTACCTGATTGTTTAAATAGTCGTTGAATTGGTGAATACAGACATATGGAGATTTTGGTAACCGCAATATCTTTGGCATTACTTTTTGGACTTTTGATAATTCCGCCTGTTTTACTTCATTCCCTAAAGCGAAGGAAAATCAACTTTAAATACATCCTATACTTTACAATGGGTACTTTTCTGACAGCACTCTTGATACTTTTATTTGCGTGGTGGAGTCACAAATCGGACGAAATATTATTGGCACACTACGGGTATAATAGTGACGGTTTAAATGATAAAGAATTTTATAAAAACGTTGCTCCCCAGAACGTGCAAAGAGTAAGAAGTCTGGTAATAAGCATGTCAGGAATTGGCTGGCCGGTAGGAGCTATTATTGCCTATGTATTCTATTTGCCTTATTTAATACTTGTTGCTATTGTGTTTTACCTAATTGAGCGTGGTAAAAGAACAGTCTTCCGTAAATGACCAATTTGCAGTCTCACAAAATTTGTTTTAGAGGCAACAACATTTAGTAGTAATCAAGCAGCTAAAATGACATTTTACCAAAAGCGTTGAATTCAAAAAAGGTGCTTAACAATAATTCAATTGAATTATTTTTTACTGTTGATCTTCAATTAATAGTAAATAATCTTCAAAGAGTAATATTAATAGATAAGCTTAGTGCAATTTCCTCTTATCAAAATAAATTTATTGTTATTCAATAAATATTTTCCCATATTTGCACTATTACCAAATCAAAGCAAATATGGAAATTAAGATCACCACCAGCCAAACCTTGAAAATATTGCAGGT
>SEDO01000032.1 GCA_004211595.1 Pedobacter sp. | reverse complement strand
AAATTAAGTGAAATTAAATTAGGTAAAGATAATAAGGTGTCATATAAATTTGTTTTTAAAAATAAAACAACAAATAGTATAAAAATAATTGATGTTCATACATCATGTACATGTACCGCAAGAGATTATTCAAAAGGAGATATCAAACCAAATGAAAGTGGTTTTATAATTTTAACTACAAATCTTGAATCTTTGAAACAAAATCAAAAAGTAGATGGAGTTATTAAATTTAATTCAAAAGTATCTCCATTTTACAAAGTGTCAATAATTTATGATAAGCAATAGAGTAATTTTATTTACAATTTTGTTTATAAATAGTTTTCCTTTATTCGCCCAAATTACAGGAAAAATATTGACCCCTAATGCAAATCCCATAGTTGCTGCGAAAGTGGTTTTATTAGATTCCTTAGAATCTGAAATTTCTGCCACTAAAAGTGTTGAAAATGGAACATTTATATTTTTTGTAAAACCGAGTGTTTTTCGTGTTAAAATATACGCCCTAGGTTTTGAAATTTGGGAGTCTACACCTATAATTTATAGTGAAAAGGTTACTGACATAGGTAATATATTTTTAAAAGAGCAAGTATATGCTATGAAAGAAGTGGAAATTAAGGGGGCTAAAAGTTTATTTACCCAAGAAATTGATAAGTATATTTATTCGGTTCAAGATGATCCAGATAGTAAATTATCAAAGGCAATGGATATGTTGTACAAAATTCCACTTATCGATATCCAAGGTGATCGGCAAATAAAAGTGAATGGCCAATCCGTTAAAATTCTTGTAAATGGTAAGCCTTCCATTTTGTTTAAAGGTAATTTAGAAACAGCCCTAAAAAGTATGCCAGCCGACATGCTTAAAAGCATTGAAGTTATGACTAACTTATCAGCTAAATATTCCGATCAAGCTGTTGGTTCTATCATAAATTTAGTTACCAAAAAGAAAGTTTTTGAAGGTTATACAGTTTATTTAGGAGCGTATTTAACCAGCCTAAATAATCATGTTGAAACTGTAAGCGCAACACTAAAAGCGGGTAAATTTGCCTATGCGGGTGAATATACTTATTGGTGGCAAAAACCTCCGCCCTATACCTTTAAAACCTTTAGACCTAACTGGAGCACTATAGGTGCGGGACAAGATAAAGGTATTTACACCAATGGTTATAATTCGATAAGTTATGAACTAGATACATTAAACTTATTTAATTTCAGTATAGGTTTTAATCATGCCAGCGATGTGTCTACATCAAACGATCAAAATTATCAGCAATTAGCTGATTCTTATATACACCAAGAAAACAGTAATTCTCAATTTTTAAAGGCTTTATCGCCGAGTATAAGTTTGGATTATCAACGAAATTTTAAGGTTGATCCAAATCGTTATTATATTATATCTTATAGATTTGATAAAGATATAGGTCGTGATACCTCACTTTTTAATCGTTCAGATTTTATAGATTATGATTTTAAGCGGGAAATTGCTCTAAAATATACAAATTTTAGTGAGCAGACTTTGCAAATAGATTATACAAAACCATTTAGTCAACATGGTATCTTAGAATGGGGAGTAAAAACAATTTTAAGAGATGCAATTAATAAAAATGAACTAGGTAGTATTACCAACGAGAACCAATATCTAATTGACCCTACAGTATTAAATGATTTTTCCTACGAACAATGGGTAAGTTCAATATATACAACCATAGCTAATCAATATAAATCATGGAGTTTTAGAGGTGGAATCAGAATAGAACATACAAATGATAATAATTGGTATGAATTTAATGCTAATAGCTATAAAAGAAACTACACTCATATATTACCAAGCTTATACCTAGCAAAAACAATGGGCAATATGAATTTGAGTTTTTCTTATTCCAAAAGAGTTGCCAGACCAGGAATATATTATTTAAATCCATATTTAAATTTACAAAATCCCTATTTTATTAAACAGGGTAATCCATTTTTAATACCTGAAAATTATCATATTTACGAAGTAAACTTGAATAAACCTGGCAAAATATATTTAAGAACAGGGGTGTTTTATAGATATATTAATCACGCCATAGAGCCCATAACAAATATTGAGAATAATGTAGCTAAAACAACCTATGAAAATATAAGTCAAAAACATGTTTTTGGGAGTAGATTAAGTGCAGATAAAAGATTTAAAAATTGGAGTACTAGTTTGCGTTTAAATATGAATTACTTATCATTTATTAATCCACTTCTTAATCAACAAATAGCAGGTGTGTTATGGAATCCGGAGTTTCGAATTAATTATTCAAAAAAAGATGTCTTTAGATTAAATATTCAAGGCGGGTATAATTCTTCTAATCCTACAGCTCAAGGCTTTGCTAAAGGACAGTTTTATAATTTTATATTACTCGGAAAAGATTTTTTAAAAAATAAATTAGCAGTAAGTTTTTCTGGAAGAAATATATTATTGGGCCATTTAAATACTCGCAATAGCATTGAAATCGATAATTTAGTTCAATATACATACGCAGAAATACCTCAACAAGAATTTAAAATAAATTTGAGCTATTCATTTGGTAAGCTAAAAGAAGGCCTAAAAAATACAGATAAAACTATTTCAAATCAGGACATCAGAAATGTAAAGATGAGTGAAGTAAAATCAAAAAATTAAGTCCTGAATGCTAAATTAAATTATAGATTTTGGCAGCAGTGAGCATCATTCTTGTAAACAAAACTATTATTATGAAAAAGCATCTTTTACTTTTTAGTTTATTAATTTTTCCATTGTCTTTATTTGCTCAGCCTGAATATTTAGAAAGACTAAGCTTTTTTAGAAAAACTCCTTTCATTGCAATTTCTCCAACAAATGAGATTTGGGTAAGCAATAGTGCTGGAAATATCTATTATACCAAGCAATTTGGGGGGTTATGGCATAGCGGGCCTTTTAGCGAGTTTGATAATGGACTGTTTTCAAGATTCGGAAAACTTTTTAAGCAAATTAATTTTTTAGGAGACAGCACCATAATTATTTCTGGGGTTATTCAGGGAGAGAAGGAGATTGATGCCATTCTTAGGTCGGGAGATAAAGGAAATACCTGGGAGAAAGTTGTTTTTGGGAATGCAAGCTGGATCGATGCAACCTATAGCACTAATTCTGGCAAAGTGTGGATGAGTGGAAATTCTAAGCAAATTTATTATTCAGAAGATAAAGGCAAATCATGGACTACCTTTGATAATAACAAGCAAACGGGAAATGTAAGATTTACTACTATATTTTTTGATAAGGATGAACGAACTGGCCTATTTGGCGCCTATACTGGAGAGCTTTACCGGACATTTGATAATTGCAAAACTTGGGAGCAATTACCCACACCATTTAGTCAAGGAAAATATAAGAAAATATCAAGCGAACAGCGACATGATATTTTTAAGTTAGGGATTATCGGAGATAAGTATATTATTAATCAATCTGGGAAAGTATTTGTTGCCGATACTATTCAAAGAGATTGGGTTTACCAACCTGAAATAAATCATTTCGAAATTGCTGACAATGGAATGGTATATACGATTAATAGAGATTTGTCAATAAGTATCTATAATCAAAGTTTTATTAAAACATGGCAATCTAATAAAAAAATAGGTCAGGGAATTGATGGCACAATGCTTAATAACAATGATTTATATGTCATAGCTTCTACTAAAATTTACAAAATTAATACTCAAGAATTTGCGGAATCAGAAATGTTTACAGTGGAAATTCCTATCCGAACCCCTCATTTAATAATTGATTTTAATAATAAAAAATATGGATTTGCGGGGAAAGATATTTTACAGTTTGATCAGGAAAGAAAAGCTTGGTATAGATTAATGACGGTGGATGTGGAAATTTATCATACATCAGTTTATGAAGGGAAAATTATGTTAGCAGATCAAAATTTTAAAAATCTATATAGTTTTAATCCGAATATTAAAAAAGTTGAAAGGTATTCTTTACCAAAATGGCTATTTTCCAATATAAAGGTAAAGTCTATTCAATTTGAAACTGAAGATACTGGATGCGGTTTCTTTCAAAATAAAAAAAGAATTTATCAAATAGGTGGAAATCAATTTGTAATTGATAAAGACCAAAGTAATGCTGATTTTTTGAAAAACTTAACTCCAGTTTTTGAAGGAAAGCAGATAAAGCAATTGTTGAATCTTATCGAAGCTTCTAAAAATCAGCAGGTGGCTTATAAAGATTTAAATATTAACCAACATGATATAGATAAATTTAAGGAGTTTATAGATCAACAAATTTCTAAAGTAAAGTCAAGTAGTTTTAAAGGATCTAGTTATTTAGATTTTTATAGTTTTCCTGGTGAATTTATTGATTTCAATTTTTATAAAACTACGGCAGACTCCTTATATAAATTTACCAAAGAAATAAATGAGGTATTTTATAATCCATCCGAAATATGGAGTACCTCTATAACAAATAGAAGAATAATTTTGGAATTTGAAAATGGACAAAAACTAAAGTTAGAGAATGCTGATTACAAACCTAATTATTTAAATACAGCCTGGACAGTTTCTTTTGAAGGTTTAAAATTTCGGACCAATTCTATTCGACTCAGTCAATTTATTGATGATTTAACCCAAGGTGACTTTATTAGGGAGGAGGTTCGAAATAAGCAATATGCTATCTTTCAAATAACTGATTATCTGTATAGAAAAAAAATATATTCGAATTAGAATTTAAAAGGGAATATTTTTAAGATTAAAAAGGAGTTGTTTTGTTATTATTAATGAAAATTATTATATTTAACTAGCTAATAATTAAATTTTTAAACCAACATTACCTAAATCATGCCTAAAATCTTACTTAACTCTTTCAATTGGCTATTATTTTTAATGACCAGCATATTTTTAACACTGGGTGTATTTTTATCCTTAGGCATGCTGACTAGTGGTTTTAGTGCCAGTTTAAGTGTACAATCGGCTAATTTTCAATCTTTATTCCTATTGGGATTTTTGCCTGCAATGCTAGCCGGATTATTATTTTATAGGTTTAGTTTACAATTTAGCAGAAAACACTTGTGGGTGGGGGCTATAGTGAGTTTATTGTTTTTATTATTTACCTATGATATCAGCTATTTCATTTTTAAAATATTTGGCCTGACTGATGAAACTTATAAAAGTCAATTTAATCCGTTATTTGCACTAATTACTTTAGCGGGTTTTTTAGGAGGCTTATTCATAGGTTATAAATTTAGCAACAATCAGCAATCAAGATTTTTTAGTTGGGGTATGATTGTCCTGGCGAATTTAGCGCTCATGGCTTTTATGTTTATGTTTATATCGTTATTTTATTTAACGTTTAGCTCTCAACATACTACCTGGCAATTCATTAGTATGCGCTTATCTCAAATATCATTGCCCTTAGTTATTACGACTTTAACTTGTATCTGGATGAATTATCAAATTGCGCCTCGTGGTTATCAATTTAAA
>SEDO01000067.1 GCA_004211595.1 Pedobacter sp. | reverse complement strand
AAATATTGCCAAAGTCTCGAAAAAAGAAATTTTTATTTTGAGGTCTATGAGATAGATCTTGACTACCGTAGACTAAGGTCTCATCACGTCTATAATCTATCTGTGAGAGTAGCTTATTGATTTGAGTGCATGGACATAATGAAAATTTACTGTCTGGCCGTCCTTTGTTAAATTAAGACAAATATTGCAAAGTCTCAAAAGAATAGAAATTTTTTATTTTGAGGTCTATGAGATAGATCTTGACTAGCATATATTAAGGTCTTATCACTTGTTTAACATATCTATGAGACTAGCCTATGAATTTGAGTGTATAAACATATTGAAAATTTACTGCCTGGCCGTCATTTGTAGAATTGTCGGATTGCAAAGTCTCAAAGGAAGAAATTTCTATTTAAGGTCAATGAGATAGATCTTGACTACCATATACTAAAGTTTCATCACTTTTATAACCTATCTGTGAGACTTAGCCTATTGATTTGAGTGCATAAAGATATTGAAAATTTACTGCCTGGCCGTCCTTTGTAAATTAAGACAAATATTGCCAAAGTCTCACAAAGAAGAAATTTTTATTTTGAGGGCTATGAGATAGATCTTGACTACCATATACTAAAATCCCATCACTTCTATAATCTATCTGTGAGAACTAGCCTATTGATTTGAGTTGCATAAACATATTGAAATATTTACTGCCTGGCCGTCCTTTGTTATTTGTAATTTTTATTTTGAAGGTTTATGAGATAGATCTTGACTTGCTTATAATTAAGGTGTTGTCACTTCCGTAACCTATCTGTGAGACTAGCCTATTGATTTGAGTGCACAAACATATTGAAAATTTACTGCCTGGCCGTCCTTTGTAAATTGGGAAAATATTGCGAAAGTCTCGAAAAAGAGTAATTAGGTCTATAAGGTCGATCTTTACTACTATAGACGAAGGCCTGATCACGTCTATAGTCTATCTGTGATACTAGGCCTATTGTTTTGAGTGCATAAATATATTGAAAATTTACTGCCTGGCCCTGTCCTTTTGTAAATTGGGATAAATATTGTCAAAATCTCAGAAGAAGAAATTTTTATTTTGAGGTCTATGAGATAGATCTTGACTACCGTAGACTAAGGTCTCATCACGTCTATAATCTA
>SEDO01000031.1 GCA_004211595.1 Pedobacter sp. | reverse complement strand
CACTACTCTTTGCATTCCTGCTAACTGCCCCGTGGAGGTTCGATCCCTCCCCCTACAGCATTTTTATTTCTCATGTGTGTTAGAATGCCCCGTAAATTTTTATGGGGCATTCGTGTTTCCCCTGAAAAGAAAGGAAGAAAATAATTGAAAGCCTACAGTTCCATTCAAGGATTGAATTCCATTTCTGGATAACTAACTTGTAGTAGGTATCGTATGTTATCAACAGCCAATTATATGGGTCCGATTCTTCAGGGAAGATAATTTTAAAGCGCTGTAAGAGTTCTTTAATAGAAATTCTTAATATATTTATTGGTATATTATACAAATAAAGCCAGCGTGTTGTCAGAAAGCATACTATCGGGCTATAACATATTTTTTCTTTATGCCTAAGCTAATTGACTTATTAACGTACACTGACGAAAGAGGCAACTTGACCGTTATAGAAAAGGTTCTGCCATTTATTACCAAAAGAGCCTTTTTTATTTATGGCGTCGATTCCTCTAAAAGAGGCGGGCATAGGCATGTCAGAACGGTGCAGGCGGCAATTTGCATTAAAGGGTCTTGCCGCATTTATTGTGATGATGGTGAGAGTGAACACGTCTACCATTTAGATGTCCCATCAAAATGCCTTATTATTAATGCAGATGACTGGCACATTATGGACGAATTCACGTCAGATGCAATCTTATTGGTGTTTGCATCAACTTATTATGATGAAGAAGATTACATTTTTGAACCATACTCCCAAAAGACATTTTTTCCTATTTATGCAGTAGCATTATAAGTTGTTCATTTGTCTCAATTTCTTTTAAGGATAAATATGGTGGAATATGAAAACTTAAAAAGGCTCAATAGCACTTTTGAAGCGCAATATTTGGAGGCATTTAAAAACTTCTGCAACAAAGGAACTTACATATTGGGAGAGGAAGTTGAATTATTTGAACAAGCGTTTGCTGCATACAACGGAAGCAAATACTGTATTGGTGTTGCTTCCGGTCTGGATGCTCTTTATCTATCACTCATTGCGTTAAATCTTCCTGTAAATAGCCACGTTCTGGTTCCCTCAAATACATATATAGCGACAATATTAAGCATTGTAAACGCTGGACTTGTTCCTGTTTTAGTAGAACCCCGAATTGATACATATAATATAAACCCCTCCGAAATAGAGAACCATATCACCATTCAAACAAAAGCTATAATTATAGTGCATTTATATGGCAAATGCTGTGAAATGAATGCCATTATGGAAATTGCCCAAAAAAATAATTTGGTAATTATTGAAGACTGTGCTCAAGCTCATGGGGCAGAGTATAACAATAAAAAGGTAGGTACCTGGGGCAGGTTCGGAGCATTTAGTTTTTATCCAACGAAAAACCTTGGAGCCTTAGGTGATGCAGGAGCAATTGTAACAGATGATCGGCACATGTATATTAAAATAAAAGCCCTTCGAAATTATGGTTCACATAAAAAATATCATAATCAATACTTAGGGATAAACTCACGATTAGATGAATTACAGGCGACATTCTTAAGGGTAAAGCTTAATTATCTGGACGCAATTATCCAGCACAAAGCAGCACTCGCATCGTTATACCATGCGTATATAAAAAACACTCAGGTTGTATTGCCCGTCATCCAGCGTAAGCGTGAGGATGTCTATCATATTTTTAATGTAAGATGCCAAAGGAGGGACGAATTGAAAGATTTTTTATTGACGAAGGGCATCAAAACAGAAATTCATTATCCGGTGCCGCCACATCATCAAGTTGCATACACCGATTTATTCAGAGGCAACAGCTATCCCATTTCAGAAGAAATCCATCAAACTACGCTTAGCCTACCTCTGTCCTATTCTCATACTAAAGAAGAAATCATTTTTGTCTCAGAAACGATTAATACTTTCAATTAGTTCATTACTTACTTTGGTAATGATCTTATCATATTATGAACCATTCAAAATAAAGTAAGAAGCAAGCGAAGTTAGACCTAACAGCACGCCTGCCCCCAACCTATAATTGCTATACTTATTTCCTTTGTAAAAGTAAGCAAACATAGGGACCAAGAAGGGCAATGCCTGAGCTGGATATCTTGAACTAAAGCCCCATGTGATTTTAATGCAAGCCAAAGCTATAAGCATTATAGCAGCAGCAAAAAACAATAACTCTTTTTGGTAGTTGTGTCTTATTAGTTGCCGGATGAGAGTAACTATGAAATATAGACTTACTAAAAGTACCAATACGCCGAAAATTATTTCAGCCCATGTTACAACACTAGGCGAAAACGTGTTTCTCATAAGCTGTGCCATCGGTAAGAAGACAAATAAATGGTACTTGAAATTTAATCCGATAAATAAGATAGTTAATACAATTGAGACTAGTATCTCGCTGGTCGTAAGCCTGATATAAAAAGAAGGAGTCGCAATAAAAAAAACTATCGCGTAGTAAGCAGTACATAGAAAGAAAAAGATGGGTTGAATTGAAATACCCTCTTCCGCAATTCTAATATATAATGCACCATCATCTGGTGCCACAAGCCCTCCCCAAACAATAAAAACGTAGCAAGGCAGGGCAAGGGAAAAAATAAGTGTAATTAATAGTAGTATACCAGTCTTAACAAACTGATCTTTTTTAAAAAATAAAATTGGAAGTGCACCTAAAATAAGAAGGAAAGGTTGTCTGCCAAGTATGGCGAAACTTATAAATAGACCTGCTGCAGCCAAGAGAAGCACGGATTTGAAATATGACGAATCAGAAGTGATTGAGTGAGTTATTAGATAGAGTGCAACGCTTAAAAAAAAGACAGCTGGTATTTCGGTGAGAGCAAGACCGGAGATGACGTATGTCATTGGTATTGCAAATACTAACCAAGCATAAGATTGAGCAAACTGAAGGTTTTTTAAAATTAGCCTTATGAAAAAAATGGTACCTAACAACAAAAAAACGTTTAGCAACCTGATATAAGGAGTTTCTAATTTTGTAAGAGGCGCTAATATATAATGCAAAGCAGGGTAAAGCGGCCCTGCAGATCCTATATGTTTCAATAGATAAGCCTTACTAAAACCATATCGTTGAAGTAAATCAACATTCCTCAAATAATCATCTTCGTCGTAAAAAGGAGGTCTGTTATAGAGTAGTATAAGTGCCACCAAACCAATAAAGCCTACGAAAAGTACAATTGATTCGTATCTGCCAATTCCATTTCTGTTCAAACCCATAAACTTTACCGTTTTGCCGATAAGATAATACAATGAATTTCAATTGTGTGCATTTAACCACTTGGCTAGGCTTTTTTCATATTGCTTAAATAGCTCAATTAAAATGACTATTATTACCTAATTATCAATACTTTAGTTTTTGTATTACCACCATTGCAAATGAATTGAACTTATCCTATCCACTATTCTTTGAAGCCTGCTTACAACAGCAGTGACTAAATAGCAAGCCATGAAAATCTCTGTCATAATTCCAGTGTACAATTGTGAAAACACATTAAGGCCACTTATTAGCACCTTAATTAAAGTGTTGGGCAAATACCAACTTGAGATAGTGTTAGTAAATGACGGCAGCAAAGACAGGAGTGAACTAATTTGTGCTGAGTTGGCAAAAGAGTTAAGCTTTATAAAATTTATTTCGTTGAGAAAAAACCGCGGTGAACACAATGCAGTTATATGTGGACTTAATTATTGCACTGGTGATTACGCTGCTATTATTGATGATGATTTTCAAAATCCTCCATCTGAGATTATCTCGCTATTGAATAAAGCAATTCAATACAATTATGATGTCGTTTATGCCAAGTATGAGCAAAAGCACCATTCGTTTTTTAGAAACCTTGGTAGTGCTTTAAACGATTGGACAACCCGTTATTTAATTGAAAAGCCAAAAGGTTTATACCTCTGTAGCTTTAAGCTAATAAAAAAGGAATTAGTTAATGAAATTATAGCCTATAAAGGGCCTTTCCCTTATATCGACGCACTAATTTTACGATGTACCGACAACATTGGTACACAAACCGTGAAGCATGCAGATCGTAAGGAGGGAAAATCAAACTACACTTTAAGAAAACTCATTTCATTATATCTGAACATCTTTATTAACTTCTCTTATAAGCCGTTAAGAGTAGTTACTTTTTCTGGAATCATTATCTCATTTTTTTCCGTATTGTTTGCAATTTTTGTTCTTTATGAAAAATTATTCTTGAAAAACGTTTCTCCAGGTTGGGCATTTTTATCGTTATTGTTACTCTTCTCAATCGGAGTTACATTTTTTGTAATTGGCCTATTAGGTGAGTACATTGGAAAGATTTTGATGGCGCTTAATAACACACCGCAATACACAATCAAAAAGCAAGTTAATACCGAGACTTACACCAAAAGCATCACAAAGGAACAATATGATAGGGAAACAATATGAGTATGAAGCAATGGCTACATGCGAAAAAAAATTATGGTGGTATAAATGTCTGCATGATTTAACCCTTTATAAAATTGAAGAAGTTGCCGATGCAGATTCAGCAATACTTGATGCCGGATGTGGCACAGGAGGGATGTTATCCCGTTTGCAAAACAGGGGCTTCAGAAATTTAGCTGGCTTTGACCTTTCCACAGACGCAATTGATTACACGGTTAAAAGCGGCTTCTCCAAAGTTCAGTTGCTAAATATTCTCGAGTGTGATAAGGCGTTTCCTCCCCGTTATTTTGATCTGATTATCTGCCATGATATTTTGTGTTTGTTGGATGATGGAGAAGATAAGCAGGCGTTTGCTAATTTAACATCACTCCTTAAACCCAGCGGGCTATTGATTATGAACTTGCCTGCGGGTCAACTTTTTAAAGGCACGCATGATCGTGCTGTTGGAATAAAAAGGAGATACTCAAAAGAAAGGATAATTAGGCTGGCAAGTGGTTATGGCGTAAGAATTAGAGATATACAGTATTGGCCCTTCCTTTTATCTCCATTAATACTTTCATTAAGACTTTCTCAAAGATGTAAACTTATTTTCAATAAAAAGAAGCAGTTTAAATCTGATGTCAGTCTTCCTCACCCATTGCTTAATAATTTGTTTTACAAGATGACAAGCTTTGAAAATAAGGTAATGAAGTTTAAACCCTGGGGAAGTTCAATTTTTGTAACAATTGAAAAGATTTAGTTTCTACACTATTCAGAAATGGTAATTCTTTGTTTTCATCGCACAGTAGAAACTCTCTTAATACTCTATTTTAAACCTTAGTATTACAACAAACATACTACCGATACATAACCAACACAAAGTGCAAAGGCTTCTAGATGCAACTTTCTCCCTATTGGAGGCAGTTTTTTAAAGCACGCCGCCTATCAGCCTTCTATTCCAAGAGATATTTGCGTCGTGCATTAATTGGTCAATGATGCTCAGGTCCAATTTGTCAAAATTCAAAACAGCGGCCATATTACCTGTCTATTTTAGATTAAAATCAATGCTTCCGCAATATATTGAATGAAATCTAAATTTTATAAACAATGATTGAAAACTGTGCAACGCACCCTATTTTTGACTTATCAAGTTCATTGAAACGGTGAGTGAAACGTTGGAGTGGTAAG
>SEDO01000066.1 GCA_004211595.1 Pedobacter sp. | reverse complement strand
TCCCTCCTTCAGCGTCAGGATGTGGATGCGATTGACCTCTGATACACGAAGGTACAGCCGCCTAGATGACCTGTCCATATGTGATAGTCTTTAGTTTGACTTTAATATTTGGGTATTTTTTAAATAGTTGGTGATGTTTTGCAATGAATGATATATTTTGGGAGTTTTACCAGCTTGCCATTTATCATGTTAGCTCCGTATATAGTATTCCTTAATACACGAGTAACAATGAACCTCATTACTTTAACACTACTATAAACTATCTCAACCCGTTGACCTTTTCCAAAGGTTTCATTCAATTGCCATGGGCCAAATAGAGTAGGATCAATAAATTCATTACACATTATATATAATAGTATAATATATTTTTAAATATTTTATTACTACAAAATATACAGCCTAATTATTGGAGAAATATTTTCTGAACTATATTATGAATATGGAGTTAGAAAAGCAAAAGATCAAGTATTTAGATAGTGGTATTAGTCAAGTGTTTCATTTCCTAGAACTCAAGGGTTCACATAATTACCTCATTGGGTCAAGCAATGTACGCAATATATTGTATGCAAATGACTATGATCTTAATGCATACTTGAAAGTCAAATCTACAGTACCCATTCTTCATAAACTATACGAGGAGTTCTTAGGCATATTCAATAAGGCATACAAATATTCTGCTTACTATATTCTTGATTTCAAATGTGGTATTGATGACAATGATGAGCCTATACGATGGTCCTATGATGATATGAAGGCTGGTAAAAAAGGTAAGTACACATTTGAAGAATGTTTACTACAAGAGGCAAATAGTAATGTGATCAAACTCGATATGTGTTCAAAAGAAGTGTTTCTCATAGGTGTAAGTCATAGGTGTAAGTCATAGGTGTAAGTCATAGGTGTGGTTTACAGGTGTGGAAACGCCGAAAAAAAAGTTGTATAAACCCCGAGGGATTCGAACCGCCGAGTTTTTTTCCCTATATATCAAAAAAACCACTTAAGCACTTAGCCCGCATGATCAAAAAGTGTTTATTGTTTTCTGTAATACAAACTAATCTAATACAAGCTGAGCGAAACAAGTCGAAGCAAGTCGAAGTATTTCTTCTCATCTTTAATGCTCACCTGCTTGCCGTCATGTCTGACCTGGATAG
>SEDO01000030.1 GCA_004211595.1 Pedobacter sp. | reverse complement strand
TCAAGTTAAGCTCAAATTCTGAAAGTATATTGCCATTTTGTTGCTCAAAAAGATATGTTACTGCTTCAAAATATTCCAGAGTCTTTATCATGACTTTTTTCAAAAATGGCTTGTAACGTTAGGCCGCTAACCGATCGTTGCTGGCTTCCGGAGATTGTATTCTCCGTCAAGACGAAAGGTAGCAAAACTTTTGAATTTTTCTAACTTGTAAAGTTTGAAAAATTCATAGTTTTGCGGCTTGGGGAAAAGCACTTGATTTTACCCGAAACCCAGCAATGGCGGTTAGCGGCGGTTACCGGCTGGCCTTGTTCTTTAAATAGAGTTCCGGACTAATTATTGCCAATTTACTATTCTGAAAATCTTTGATATTTCTCGTTAGTATAATTTGAATGTCACCATTATTTACCGCAGCAAAATTCTGTAAAGCATCCTCAAAATCTTTGAACTTCGAATTCAATGCGTTAATTACAATTTCTTTATTCATTTCTACTATATCAAGTATATTCAAAAGCTGTTTTAGCTTTTCAATAATCATTTCATGCTTTGCGGTTTTCCTGAGTAAATAATAAACATTACTTATTATCACCGGAGTTGTAAAGCCTTTAATTTCCTTGTTTTCACAAAGCAAAAATACTTCTGCGGCAAATTCTGCGAATGGTTGACGATCAAAGAAAAAATCAAGGATTACATCGGTATCAACTAGAACTTTTTCCATTATAGATATTTCTCTTCCAAGCCTTTTCTCAATTCCTCTTTGTAATCAAAATCTATGGGCATTTTAAACGAACCTTTTAAAGATTGTACGATAGGAGAGAGCTTGGTCTTTTTTTTCCTATTATCCTCTTTGGTCAGTGACTTAAGATAATTTTCTATAATATCAGAAAGGCTTCTGTTTTTTCCTTTGGCGTAATCCTTAGCTTTTTGAATTACATCCTGCTCAATTGTCAAGGTTAGCTTAGTATTCATCTTCTTTTTCTTCAAAGATAATAAATAAAATTAATACGTGCTTATGTTTTTTTATTTACACGTGTTTTTTAGGCTTGCCGGTAACGCTTCGCGCATCTTGGCTGTCGCGGCCTTTCGGAGATTGTACTCTCTGCCGAATGAAAACGAAGTTAAGGAAAAAGCACGTTCAATTTACCTGAAACCAGCGATAGATCAAGATGCGCTGTTATAGGCGGTTATTTTAATTCTTTTAAGTTAGAATATATATCCACTATCTCTTGGGAAAAATCTCGATTTTTAATATTCTCTTTAATTTGTGTAATATACTTGTTTAGTTTTAATTTGAGCCAATCCAACTTTTCCTTTACGCCATCGGTTTCGAAATCATAGTTTGAAAAAAAGTTACTTTTCAAATTTTCGATATATAAATATAAATCATATTCTGGATCATCAAATTCCGATGACGATTTTGTGATATAATCAATGTAATGAAGACCATCGCTGTCCTGGTCAATCAAATCCATAACGTATCCTCTTTCATCATCTTCAGAATGTCCAATTTTAGAGTGTTTCGAGCCAATTTTTATCACTTCTTCACTTACAATTATTCTTGGATATATCGCTTTTTTAGATTCAATTTCATATGCATCAACAAGAGCGGGCCCAAAAATGTATTTTTTGGTGTGTAAAAGTTTTCCTATGCTAACTCCGCCGCGAGTGAGATATCCTTTGTTAGCTAATTCGAAGGAAACGTATAGCAAATCTAGTAAGGTGTAAAATAATTGTCCAGGTTCATTATAATTATAGGAGATGACAATTGAATCTGAAAAGTAAGTTATGACTTTCGAGTTTGAAATTCCATGATCTTTAGTTATTCTTTTGGACAGCTTTAAAACTGATTTTATTGACTTTATTTTTTTGATATTATCTTCGCCAGTTTCCTTCGTGGTCTCGTCAATATGTTTCTTGAAACCTAAAATATCAATGAAACAACATATTCTTTTTTGATACTTCATTTTTGCTGTTTGTTTTGAGATAATCGCCTATAACGTTTCGCCGGTAAAAGAAGGCGCGGCCTTAAGAGAAAGTACTCTCGGCTGACCGTAAATTTACTTAAAAAATGAATGGTTCGACAAACTTGTAGCAGCGCTTTTTTTTACCGGCTGTTACCTGCAGTTTTAATATCCTCCACCGCCTCCGCCGCCCGTAAATATTTGTTTTGCCGTTTCGTAATCAACCTTTATTTCTTTATTTTCTTCATCAATTTTGTTTGCAGATTTAACAGTAAACGTTGGTATAGTAGCCAGTTCATCATAGAAATAAATACCATTATCTTTCAGTATTTTAAAATATTCATTTGTTCCAAGAATGTTTGATGGTGACGTTAACCAACCTTTGTAGGTAGCTTCGTAAGTAAATAGCCAAAATTCATTTACTAAGTTGTCTTCAATTAATTCATTTTCTAAAAATGATGTATCGACGGAAGAATTCACTAATCCTATTTTTTGCAGATCTAACCCTACTAGAATGGAAATAAAATCGTTTGAAGCGAAAATTAATTTAGCGGTAGTATTTTTAAGTTTTAGATTAAATTCTTTGCAAAGCGTAAGAGCCCAAGCTATTTCAAAGTTATGTGCCTTCGTTATATGATTTTCAATAATCTTAGTTAGAACTCCTCTTAGTTTATTTCTGTTTACTCTCACTCTGTTGCTACAAAGAATTTGAGCAACAACATCAAAAGTTCTCGGTTCAGTTAAAAGTACTTTTAGAACTACGGATTCGTAAAAATCCCAATTTTCATCATATAAATTTAAACCTTTAAAAACCTGAATAGAAAACAACAAAACAGAATCCTTAGGATTTCTAATCGATGCATCAAATGATAAACTTGTAAATCTTTCTAAATCCGTAATCTGTGAATTTGGGTTGTTTCGAAACTTAAAGTTGCCTAGCTCGATAGACCATATTGTATCAAAGACAAATGGCGTTTTTGAAATTTCAGTCTTTTCTTCATTAATATTCTAACTGATATTCAGAAAGAGTTTTCTGATAAAACTTGAATGCTTGTTCTGCCTCAGTGTATGAATCACAATAGATATATATATCATCAATATAACGGAAGAATTTAATGTTGTTGCTCTTGAATTTATTTTGAAGAATGTTATCAATCTCACAGTTAATGATTTCCGCGATTATGAGCGATGTGTCGGGACCAACCGGAATTCCAACAGTTTGCCCTGAGTTTCCAGTTCTCAAGATTTTATCAAGCAAATTACCTATTAGTGTATTGTCAGCTCTGTTTATTTTTGCAACAGGTTTGGTATGCATTATCCAGGGAATCGAGTGTGTGTAGATTGACCCATAAAATTTTGAGATATCGGATTTCACCTGATGATAATTATCAAAAGAACCAATGAATCTTGCTCGCTTAAATGATGTGAAATTATGTTCTGTTACATAAGCTCTGGTATTTTGCAAATCTTCTTTCGGTTTGCTGTAGGACGAATTTGATTTAGTTAAAATTAAGTCAATCTCATTCCACCGATTGATGATAGTTTCGACTAGATTGGTTTGATGGACTGGATTTGGTATAGAAATTACTCTCCTCGAAAGTCCGACTTTGGGAATATTATAAATTGTAGATTTAGTCTCAGAAAAAAACTGTTTTCTAGGCTTTGTTAAACTACTAAGTCTACTGTTCCAAGCTGCATTAATTGTTGATAGTTTATTGGCCAGTGGATAAGTTACAAATTGAGGAGGTAATTCTTTCGCAAAGTATCCCTTTTCAATTAATTTTTGTTCGGTCATCTTAGTGTTATAATGGTGATTTTTATAAAAATTGCAGGTAACGTGAGGCCGCTAACCGAGCGTTGCTGGCTTTCGGAGATTGTACTCTCCGGCGAACGCGGTCGAAGTAAAACTAATGAATTTTTCTAGCTTGAAAAAGCAGAAAAATTCTTAGTTTTACGGCATTGGAAAAGGCACCTCATTTTACCCTAAACCCAGCAATGGCGGTTAGCGGCGGTTACCTGCAGCCTTAATGGAGAAAACTTTCAAGTTCTTTAAAAATAGGTTGATTTTCTCTCCATTCGTAGTACAAAACCTCAATTCCTAATCGACGAAGTTTTTGTACAACGTCTTTTTTAAGTTGATCGGGTACAACTATAATTAATGATACCGCTTTTTTTATAGGAATACTATAAATTAGAAGTTGACCAACCGCAGAATATAAACTTTGTGTTGACGAATTAGATTTAATTTCAAATAGTTTGATTATCTCTCCATTTTTGTGAACGTAGAGATCTCGGCATGAATCGTTTCCAACTTTATGTCCCCGATTTTTTAATTCTGTAGCTAGTTTATTTACGACAATTCCATGAATTCGATTGATGGTAATTTTTTTGTTGTTCTGAAGTGTATTTTCTCCAAATTTCTCATGGGCAAAAGTGTAATTGCCAATAGGTGAAATATTATTACTATTAACTAAATTTTTGATGCGATTTACTTCTTTAACAAAGTTTAAAACCTGTTGTGGAAAAATTTCGGAATAAATTGAGCCGATAATAAAGAACGGATTTTCTGTCTCGCCGTCCTTCACTAATACAGAATTATCACGATAATTTTCAAAAAATAATTTCTTGCCAACTCCAACTTTACTTCCCCCAATATTTCCTCGATGCAGAAGAAGTATCTCACCATCAGAAGTTTTCCCAAATGCTCCCGAAATTGTTCTATTTATTCCTTCATATGGCGGGTTAATTTCTGCAGTTATTGGATAACTTTTGCCTGCTTGAGGTTTTCCTAGCGAAAATGCATTCCAATAGCGATTGATATGATCATGAGCGGTAAAGCAGAAATTTAATTCCGGTGAATAAAAGACAGTTGTCGGAACAGATTCAGTTCCTCTATGTCCTAAGCTACAAGAGATTTTTTCGATGCAAGTTGTTTTTAATTGTCGGACCAATTGTGATTGATACTTGTCAATTAGTTTTTTTTCTGTGATTATTTGAATCATTTTATTCGTGCGATTTTAACAAGGTTGCAGGTAACGTGTGGCCGCTAACCGAAGTGGCGGCCTTTCGGAGAGAATACTCTCCGCTTACCCAGGCGAACTTATGAAAAAAAGTGGTTCAATTTACCGTGAGCCAGCCATTTTGGTTAGCGGCGGTTATCGTTTCGGCCGAAATCTTTTTTTTTGTGCAACGATTTGAGTGATCCGCGAACTATCTGCATTTACAAAATGATCTTCATAAACTTTTTGTTACCAAATTTTGCGTTTATTTTTTACCAAGTTTGATTGACGTTATGACTTTTGAAACACAGAATACGATCGCTTTCGGTTTTGATTTATTTTTAAAATAACTTATGGGCTAGGTAACATTTTTCGATGCAGTTCGGACGCAACGATTTATGCGTTTAGATGAGAATCACATCTATACGGTTTACAATTCAGAAAATCCAGTTTTTTATCATGCCCAAAATTTTTTCTTTTTCCGCTTCGTAAAATATTCGGCACCTTATTTTTCTGCGTTTTGAGAAACCGATTTTTGCTCGCGAATAGGGAAGAGGCTTTGCGGCTCGCGGCTGGACGATAACGTTAGGCCTGTAACCGCCGGTGCGGCGATTCGGAGATTGTACTCTCTGCCAACGTGAAAGTAGTAAAACTACTGATTTTTTCTATCTTGAAAAGTAGAAAAAATCTTAGTTTTAC
>SEDO01000029.1 GCA_004211595.1 Pedobacter sp. | reverse complement strand
GATCCAGGTCACTGCGAACACAGTCGGAGTACCGAAAAAGTTTCCGGACTTTCACCGGTATGCCTGGAATGGGTTAATAATAAATAAATTGTTGGATTTCCCCAACTATGTTCGCTTATGATAAAAATACGACTCCTGTTTTCGATACTAAAAAAATACGGGTTACAAAATCACTTTATTTTTCTCCACTGTTTTTCTATTGTTTCTCCACAGGCTTTCAACCTTCTATCCCTACCCACCACCAGCCTAAGTAATTTAAACCCGATAGCAGCGGAAAGGGGGAAGCCTAAGCGCCCCCTTGTAGCGTATAGCGGGGCTACAGGCACCTAAAGACAAAGAACCTTGCTTTTCTAAATATCCAACCTTACTAACTTAAAACCCCGCTATACACTCCTTAGAACTTTATACCTTTTACACTTCCTACCCCCTTTATTTTTTCCTTCCTCCCAGGCATCATTTCACCTGGTATACAACCGCCTAGATCGATTAGTCCTCACCCAAGACGGCAACCAAAGAAACAACAACCAATGGACCTATTACAAATACGACGCCTTAGACCGAATAGTACTAAAAGGCACCTACAGCAGCAGCTCCAACAGGAGCACCCTTCAAAGCACCCTAAGCAGCTCCTCCCTACCCATGTGGGAAGAACGAAACAACAGCACCACTACCGGCTACACCAATAACGCCTTTCCCACCAGTTCCATCACCAACACCCTGGAAAGCCACTTTTACGACAACTACGACGTACTAAGCTTAGCCTCCAGCTACCCTGCCGTAGGCGCAGTAACCGCCAAACCCAAAGGCTACCTCACCGTAAAACGGCTAGCCGAGAGCGATGGCACCAATACCCAAAACCAGTTTAGCTACTATGATGATAAAGGCCGCATCAAAGAACGCTACCAAGACATCCACATCGGCGGTAAAGACCGCTGGCTAGAACAATACAACTTTGCAGGAGACCAGATCAGTAATTTGCGTTCCCATCAGGTAGGGGTATGGGTCACCTCCATAGCCAATACCTACACCTTTGATCATGTCGGTCGAGCAGTTAGCACCAGTTCGAATATCAACAGTCAACCTACGGCTACGATTCTTAACAAGCATACCTACAATGAAATCGGACAGTTAAAACAAAAGCAGCTACACAGCAGTGATGCCGGCGCTACCTTTAAACAAACTAACAAATATGCCTACAATGAACGAGGTTGGTTAAAAGGACAAACTAGCCCCGAGTTTAGTTATAGGCTAGGTTATGATACCTTAAGCTATCCCCAGTATAATGGCAACATTAGCGCTCAGAAGTGGGGAGCAGGCAATAGCTACCCCAACCTGTTTAATTACCGTTATGATGGCTTAAATCGCTTAACGCAGGGGAACAGTACAGGGATAGTGATGCAGGAAACGTTAACCTATGATATCAGGGGTAATATCAGTAGTTTAAGCCGTGATGGAGGATCAGCTAATGCTTATGTTTATACTGGCAATCGCCTGAACCAAGTAACTTCGCTCACCGCTAGTTATGCCTATGATGCTAATGGCAATGCGACTACCGATGGAAGAAGCGGTATGAGCCATACCTATAATTATTTGAACCAACCCATTACAGCTACTAAAATAGGTATAAGCATGGCTTATCGCTATGATGCGATGGGCAATAAGCTACGAAGAACGGTTACAACGAGCTCACCAAGTGCAACCACCACCAGCGATTACATCAGCGGCATTCAATACCTCAATGGCACCATTGCGTTTATTCAAACGCAGGAAGGTATAGCTCGAAACCTCAGTGGAACTTACAGTTATGAGTATAACCTAACAGACCATTTAGGAAATGTGCGCTACAGCTTTGATATCAACGCAGGTGCAGTGCGCAAGTTACAACAAGATAATTATTATGCCTTTGGCCTTCAAAAAGTTGTCACATCTGGCCAAAATAAGTATCTTTATAACAGCAAGGAGTTGCAAGAGGAGCTAGGACAGTATGATTATGGCGCTAGGTTCTATGATCCGGTGGTGGGAAGATGGAATGTGTTGGATCCGCTAGCGGAACAGATGCGAAGATGGAGTCCGTATAGTTATGGTTTTAATAATCCAATAAGGTTTGTGGATCCTGATGGGGTGGCGCCTTTTGATGTTATCATTAAAGGTTCCGAAAGGCAGGCTGCATTTGATGAACTTCAAGCATCAGTCAAAGGGCAACTTATTTTGTCTATGGATGCCAATGGTAAAATTGGCTATACACAAGATGGGGCTGGTAAGCTTTCAAAAGACGCACAACAATTAACAAGTGTAATCAATGATAATTCTATTGTTGTAAATGTTTTTGCTGAAAACACAACAAATACCGCATCGGGTAATTTGTATATAGGAGGGGCTTTTTCAGGTAATACTGTAACGAAAGGTACAGCTGGTAATACGGTCGAAGCATATCAAGAAGTTAATCCGTCAGTATTAGGCAAAATGAGCACGGCACATGGAAAAGCTGGTGCGGATATGTTGCACGAAGTAACAGAGGCTTATCAAGGCGGACTAATATCTCAGAAAAGCGGTATATCTTCTCCGGCATCAAATCAACCAGGATCAGTATATACGAGAGCACATGGCAGGGCTACAAACCAGTCGGGTGGAATTTTTGAACGTATTTATGATGCATTAGGAAAGGAACTGCAAATGTTGCCTGGAAATATTTATCCACAGGGTGTAAAAAGTGCAGACTGGTATGTAAATGATAAAAAAGGTAATAAGGTAGTAATACAGTCAATAAAATAGCGATGAAAAATATTATTTTCTTTTTATTCTTGTCAATCTTGTATTCTTGTTCGAGTACAAATAAAATGGCGATATCATCCACATCAAATAATGATTATTTGATTAAAAAAATCACCAAAAAAAATTCTTGGTATATAATTTATGCAGAAAAACATGATACTCTTTACAAAATCATTTCAAAAATTGACAATAACATAGAAAATTGCAATAAAATTATTGTAGGCAAGTGGTATGATTTTGAACTAAAATCCAGACGAGAAAATATACCAACAATCAATGGAATTAAATTAAAACCGATGAATCATCTTGATGTTAAAAGTTCTGCATATGATAAAAATGGGTCAGAGTGCTATTTGTATGACAAAGAAACAGAGATTTGTACTGAACCCAAAAAAGGCATATTTGATCTCTTTTATACAGATAATTTAAAAGGTATTTGTTATTCCAAATTATAACTTCCTGCATCTAAATCGGTGTTAGTTATTTAATATATAGCACCCCCGAACTAAATAGCTTGGGGGTGTTTTTAATATAATACTATCCCCTTTCCAAAATCAACGATAAGTAGTTTTTGGTTCATGGTAATGAGTATTTCGTCACCTATGTAAAATCATGTGTTTCGAATCCATTCTCCTGAACCAAGTAAGCTCGCTTACCGCTAGTTATGCCTATGATGCTAATGGCAATGCGACTACCGATGGAAGAAGCGGTATGAGCCATACCTATAATTATTTGAACCAACCCATTACAGCTACTAAAACAGGTATAAGCATGGCTTATCGCTATGATGCGATGGGCAATAAGCTACGAAGAACGGTTACAACGACCTCACCAAGTGCAACCACCACCACCGATTATATCAGCGGCATTCAATATCATAATGGTACCATTGCGTTTATTCAAACGCAGGAAGGTATAGCTCGAAACCTCAGCGGAACTTACAATTATGAATACAACCTAACCGACCATTTAGGTAATGTGCGCTATAGCTTCGATATCCATGCCGGGGCAGTCCGCAAGTTACAACAAGATAATTATTATGCCTTTGGCCTTCAAAAAGTTGTCACATCTGGCCAAAATAAGTATCTTTATAATAGCAAGGAGTTGCAAGAGGAGTTAGGGCAGTACGACTACGGAGCAAGGATGTATGATCCGGTGATAGGAAGGTGGAATGTGGTGGATCCGCTAGCGGAGCAGATGCGAAGATGGAGTCCTTATAGTTATGCATTTAATAATCCGATGAGGTTTGTGGATCCCGATGGGATGGCGCCTAAACATATAGATGTTACAAAGAATGGGGATGGCACATATAATGTCGTAGGAGGTCAAGCTAATTCAGATAAAAACATTTATGTAGTAGATGGTAATGGTAAACGCACAGGAGAAGTCGTTGCCGAAATGCTTACAGAGTACTCCTTTCATCGCGAAGATGGAAGTGCAGTAGTTGGAGCAACCATCGATCTCAATGACAAATCCGGTCAAGAATTTATGGACAATGAAATCAAAAATGTTGGATTAATCGATTATATTTCAAACGCAAAAGGCAAAGAACCTCTTGACTTTAAGCATAGGGGAATGCCAAAAGGTGCGACCGCAGAAGAACAAGGGCAACATCATTATCGAGGTATGATATTTAATGGGAAAGTGGCGTCCGCAAGAGATATTGGTAATTATGCAGCAGGTTATGTAGCAGGAAAATACGGTTTGGGTTGGGGGGCATCACGTTTTGCATTTGATGCTTTGCAAACCAAACAAGAAAAAGGAACTTGGAATACAGTTTTGTATTATCCGTTTAATAGAATTAGAGAAGGTCAACCAACTCAACAAGCAGAACGAGCTGGTCATAACACAGGTTATTCTATTTTTAAACAACGACAATTTGAAAGACAATGGCAAAAAGCGACAGCGCCATTACCAATAGGGCCAAAATGGTAAATAAATTTAGAAATGTTAGTAATAATCGTATTAGGACTTATTGTATTATTAATTATAAGTGCCTTTATATTTAAGAAAAAACGTATTACAAACTATAAAACAATGGGTAAGACGAAAAAAATAATAGTAATAACATTATTATGTGTTTTCATTTTTGTAATTATAAGTACATTGATGTCTGATGGCATAAAGTCTTTTTATTGTCTTTCAGATGATAAATGTGTAACTGTTTGGAAAAGAGATAGTGGCGAGGTTCTGATAATTTCGGGAAAATATAAAAGCAAAGAAATTCCCTTAGATAATTATATTAAAATAACGAATTTAAATTATAGTTCTATAGTAGTTTTGTTTGTAGGTAATAAATTGCTTGTTGATGTTGAAAATAATGCAATGGCATTACAAAAGTCTTCTAATGGTACAATGGAATTGTACAGAAATGAGAAAGCTTTAAACGACAGTCTGTATACTAAATTTGATGGTAAATACAGAAGGTATAAGGAAAAGATTAATTATATTAATATAAATATTGAAGAAAATTACGCTACTGATAAAAATGACAAGAAACTTAACTAACATAAAGGGTGAGTAATAATAAAATCTCAGCCGTTATGGTTGGGATTTTTAGTTTATAAAATAGATTGTATTTTCCTTTTAACGATAAATGCATTAATAACGGAGAAGAAATGGTATTTGTCTGTATCTTCAAATTTAGATACTTCCAAAATGCGGCTATTGGTATATTTATCAATTTGTAAATCTTCTTTACCTACCATGGCAATCAGCTTAGGCATGTGAAATGGAAAGGAAGATTTATTTGTCATTGATGGCGTTCCAATATTTGTTTCAGTAGATTTAGATACTAATGGTGATTTTTCTCCTTTGAAAAGGTTTCCATTAATTCCCGAATAATGATGTTTTATCAAAATTAAAGCGGCTATAAATTGAAACTAAGAGAGTCGTAAATAATCAAAGCCTCTAATCAAAAATGATTAGAGGCTTTGTAAATATTTTCTATTCCTCTATAAAACTTACGATCAACTGTTTGCTATTTATTTTCACATTTACCTGATCACCTATATCAAACCCTGCCTTTCGTAGTCATTCCCCTTGAAGTAAAATAATAGGCTTGTGAGAACGGTCTGCTGAGAATTTACTGTACACTTTTAATCGGCGTGTAGTAAGTACGGATTTAGGCTCCTTTGTTACTTGGTTGTT
>SEDO01000065.1 GCA_004211595.1 Pedobacter sp. | reverse complement strand
CAAAATGGCTGGCTCAAGGTAAATTGAACCACTTTTTTTCATAAGTTCGTCTTGGGTAAGCGGAAAGTATTCTCTCCGAAACGCCGCCACTTCGGCTAGCGGCCACACGTTATGCGACACTTTTTTAAAACCTTCAAAAAATAACTATGTTCAACAACGCAATCCAGATATTTTTAATTTTCACTATTGCAACGACATATTCGCAAAACACAGCCGGCGCGCTAAAAATCATAGAAACTTCCGAACGCTCGTGCTCCATATTGGATTTCGATTACGACGGCAAACCATTAAATATGACTTGCCAAGATCAAAATGGAAAGAACTATCTTTCCCTAAACTTTGTATATAAAAACGGATTATTGCAAAAAATATATTCAGAAAGAAACGGAAACTACTATCAGGCTGACACAACGACTTTTGTTTATGATAGGAATAAGTTAGTTACACAAATAAAAAACCACGATACAACAAAATTCACCTACGATCAATTTGACCGGATTGAGAAGATTATAAATGTCTATCGAAATGAAGTAGTAAGAAAATATGATGATTTAAATCGCCTAGTGGGAGAAGTGTCGACTAGATATGATGAAGAAGTACCTGATACTTTTGAAACTATTAGCTATAGAAATAATGTGATAATTAAAAGTCAAGATTATCATAGCGTTTGTGGTGTTTCGAATCAGACGGTTTATTTAGAATACCGTGACGGTAATTTGATGAGAAAAACGATAACAAATAACAAATCAACTAACTCTTCAAGCTCCGAATATCAATATTCGTCAGAGGGATTGTTGAAGGACGAAGTTCATAGCTATTCATCATCAAGTTATAACATTTTAATTAAGGCGCCAGACTTAATTTTAAACCATAACTATATTAAAAAAATAAATAAAATTCTTATCGGAGATTTCTCAGAAATCAATTGGTATTAGTTAAAGCGTCGCATAACCGCCGCTAATCACGATCGCTGGTTTTAGGTGAAATCAACTGCTTTTTCCAATGCCACAAAACTTAGATTTTTTCTACTTTTTAAAGATAGAAAAAATCATAAATTTTGTTACCTTTCGTTTCGGCAGAGACTACAATCTCCGAAACGCCGCGACCGCGGTTAGCGGCCTCACGTTACAAGCCATTTTTGAAAAAAGTCATGATAAAGACTCTGGAATATTTTGAAGCAGTAACATATCTTTTTGAGCAACAAAATGGCAATATACTTTCAGAATTTGAGCTTAACTTGA
>SEDO01000064.1 GCA_004211595.1 Pedobacter sp. | reverse complement strand
CTGACTGATGGCTTGCTGGATGTGGTGATTATGACGAAGCAGAATAAATTGAGCGTGTTGTTTCAAACGCTGATGCAGATCAGCGGATTTCATAAAGTACAGCGTGTAGATATTGTAAACGAGAACAGCAGCCTGATTTATTTTCAGACAGACAGTTTACACATCATCAACAAGGACGATGCGCCCATGCACATTGATGGTGACCCGGTGGAGAGCATCTATGATTTGGAATTTAAAGTGATGCATGATTGCTTTCGGTTGGTGCAGTAATAAACGTATTAAAGTAAGCTTTTACGTATGTACAAGTTATTAGAATAATATAGTCGTTTCTTATCCCTACTTTTTGATAGATCATAAACTCCGCAACACTGAAAACCTCGCTGCTCCATATAGTTCTCTACATCTGAAAAATGCACTTTGCTATCACCTCTTTCATATCCCACCTCTAAAACGATTGCTTTAATTGAATTACTGAGAAGGTTGTCTGCTCCTTCCAATACTTTGAACTCAAAGCCTTCTACATCAATCTTCAAAAGGTCAACTTTTAAAATATTGTTTTGCTTTATATAAGCATCTAGCGTAGAAACGCTTATCACCTCTTTTCCAGAGATATTTTGCTCATCTGGTTTAGATGAAATGGAATTAATTGTATCCTCAGCATTTAAAGATATTTCTACCTGGTAAGTTCCCTCTCCTAATGCTATTTGAACAGGAATGATGTTATTGTATTTGCTGGTTTTTAATTTCAGTCGTTCGTACGTTGAAAAAACAGGCTCAAAAGCCAAAACTTTGGAGTGAGGAAAGTAATAAGCAAAATCAAGTGACACGGACCCAATGTTTGCGCCAGCATCAACAATTATGTCAATATCTTGACCTGCGAAACGTCTCGTCAGATCGAAGACAAAGTCTCTTCCCCAAGGGTAAAATTTTTTGACAGCTTTTAAATTTCTTCGTTTGAGAAAATTATCAATCTTTGAAAATGACCTACCTATAAATAGCTTATAGTTCATAAGATCTATGTTTAGTTGCTTTTTTAAATGTAACTAAACATAGATAATAAATTTAAATGATGTTTTCTATTTGGGCTTTATCGAATACACTATATCCTACTTATTTGTATTCCTCCCAAACAACTCCAATACTCTTTTAAAACTTTCCTGGTTATGCTCCGATTGCAGCGAACCTGCAATATCCAGTTTCTCCTGTTTTGTTAAGTGAAAGCTCAGGGCAGCTTTGTGCTCTT
>SEDO01000063.1 GCA_004211595.1 Pedobacter sp. | reverse complement strand
GACTATTTGTATGCAATTTGTGTATACGTAGTATACACATTACTTGTAATTTGCAGGTAATGTGTCGGTAATATTGAATGCAGTTTCTATATGTCGTTTAACAATGTCCAACACGTTAATTGAGCCCGATGCGCGGTTTGTAATCTCTCACTAAGACGAATCAGTTAAAACTTTGAGTTAATGACGAGTTGGACAAAGCCTTCTAACAATATTGATGAAAGTGGGGGGATGGTAGCTTATAGCCAATTTTATATATATACTAGTGTACATTTATAGTCAATATGTACTACAAATTTACTATACGTTTGATACGACTTGGCCAAAGTGAATTTGGTTGTAATTACTTACTTAATGACAAATTACTTGTATAATGAATTATGAACCGCAAAGCGCACGGGTTAGGTGACCTTGTGTATCATCCTACGTGCCTTATACCCTGCTCTGTAACTTATTTTAAGCCACACTAACGAACTACTTACTATTTGATTTATAACTACGTGCTTTATGAACTGGTTATGTAACATGCGAACAAAATGCGAACAAACCTATGACTTAGTAAGTCATGAGGGATTTAGGGACAAGAGGGGGGCTGTTTTGCCTTTGGCTGGGAAAATTCCGAAAATTGCCTCAAAGTTGGAAAAATGTCTCCCTTCTCTCCCTAGATCCCTTATTATTATTATTCCCCATCTTCAAATTTATTATAAAGTACTTTAATATAATAACTTGGTTTAGAAAATACTATAGTAATGGATGAATTGCATTATATATAGTAGCTTTATAAGGATGAACTACGTTGATCCTATGGATAAATATTAATGAATTACAAACTTACAGAGACAATCAACAAACGACGAACTTGTTCGTCCTTACGTCTGTCTGTAATAGTGTCAAATCTGACACTTTGACTCTTTTCATTTTGACTCAACACTCTGAGGAGCAGGTCAAACCTCGAAGTCATAGTAAGATGTAGATAGTAGTCAAGCACATTACAGGGGGAATATTGCTCATAGGTGTCTCTCATTTCAATAGAGAAATAGAAAAGTTTAGGTGTACATTTACTCTTTGCGCGTATTATATATCTTTCCTTTTGAGTAGTCCGGCATTACTATAAATACAATTTATACTTACACATACATTACACTTTGTGGTTCACAGGTGTAAGTCATAGATGTAAGTCATAGGTGTGGTTTACAGGTGTGGAAACGCCGAAAAAAAAGTTGTATAAACCCCGAGGGATTCGAACCGCCGAGTTTGTTTTTCCTATATAT
>SEDO01000010.1 GCA_004211595.1 Pedobacter sp. | reverse complement strand
ATCGCGGGGCTTTTTTATGATGTTATAATACTATTTAATCATTACTATTGTTTTGTACTGATTAATTTTTCTCTAAACATGGTTTGTAAGTTTTTACTCTTATCTATGTTTTCAACAATTTGTTGGATCGTGTTTACAGCATCTTTGAAAAATGTTTGATGAATAAATTGAAATTCATCTGTTGGTTTGTGGTAATCCTTATGATCTTCAACTCCAAAATAGATAAATGGAATACCTTTTGCGTGAAAAGCTCCTTGGTCGCTTTGATTTGTCCAGTCATCTCTGCCTAATTTAGGATCGTCATGCCCTAACATTAACTTTAAATTCGGATTTGTTGATATTAAATAAGGTTTTAATGCTGGATATAAAAACGATCCTGCCGCGTAAAGTTCATTTTTGTCATTACGGCTAATCATGTCCATGTTAATATTCAATTTAATATTTTCAATGTTCAATGGGGGATTATTGACAAAAGCTTTAGCGCCTTGTAAACCCATTTCTTCTGCGTCAAAAAGGGCAAAAATAAGGGTATGCTCTGGTTTCTTTTTAGCAAAATATTTGGCCATCTGGAGCAATCCTGATACACCTGAGGCATTATCATCTGCACCATTAAATATCTCATTATTACGGGTGCCTACATGATCATAGTGAGCTGAAATGACGATAGCTTCAGCACGCTTACCAGGGATGGCAGCTATTAAATTTATGCCTTTTATGGCGTTAGTTCCATTGCGGGGTTTAAACTCGAAATGACTTTCATAATTGGCTTGGCCAGGATATGGTTTTATGCCGATGGCCTTCAATCTAGATATTAAATATGTTCTTGCTTTTTCTGCTCCTTCAGTACCTGTTTGACGACCCATATAAGCATCACTTGATAGTATTTCAATATCTTTTATCAATTGATCACCTGGGCTTAATTTTGAATCATTTTTTAAGCTACTACATCCTAATAGTAGTGCAAATGGAATAAAGAATAGTTTTTTCATGTGTTTATATTAAAGTGTTAAAGGTAAATATTTTTAAATTGCATCCTACAGAAAAAATTTAGCAATATGGAATATAGAAGATTAGGCAAATCGGGATTACAAGTGAGTGCACTTTCCCTGGGATCATGGTTAACTTTTGGAAATCAAATAGCCGATAAATTAGCAGAGCAGTTGATGGTGGAAGCTTATGAGCATGGGGTTAATTTTTTTGATAATGCAGAAGTGTATGCCGATGGTGAATCGGAGCGGGTTATGGGTAAAATCCTCAAAGCTCAAAATTGGGATAGAGATACTTATATCGTTTCTAGTAAGGTTTATTTTGGAGCGGAGAATAAAGGCCCGAACCAAGTTGGTTTATCGAGAAAGCATGTGATAGAGGCTTGTAATGCTGCATTGAAAAGATTGCAAGTAGAGTATTTAGATTTATACTTCTGCCATAGACCTGATAAAAACACGCCAATTTCTGAAACTGTATGGGCTATGAATACGCTTTTACAACAAGGAAAGATTTTGTACTGGGGAACCTCCGAATGGAGTGCCTCTGAAATTATGGAAGCTATTGCTTTTGCAGAGAAAACAAATTTAATAGGACCTACCATGGAGCAACCTCAATATAATCTGTTTGAGCGTCAGAAAGTGGAAGCTGATTATCTTCATTTATTTAACCACCATGGTTTAGGTACAACAATTTGGTCACCTTTAGCATCGGGTTTACTTTCTGGAAAATATAGTAAAGGAATGGCAAAAAATACTCGATTAGATTTAAAGGGGATGGAGTGGTTAAAAGAGAAAACACTGGCCAAAGAAAAACTTAAAGTGGTAGATCAACTTCAAAAATTAGCCGACAAATTGGATATTTCTTTGGCTCATTTAGCTCTGGGTTGGTGTTTGAAAAACCCTCATGTAAGTACCGTTATTTTGGGCGCATCAAAACTGGAACAACTCCAAGAAAATTTAAAAGTGATTGATATTTTACCAATATTAACCTCCAAGGTTATGGAACAAATAGATAAAATTGCTGGAACTAAGCCAGTGATAAGTTAAGGGTAAATATTGGGTGCCTAGACTTCAACAAAAAAGGCCGATGAAAGCATCGGCCTTTTTATTTTTTAATAGTAAGTTAATCTTACTACGCCTGCAATTTTTTTAGCGAGTCGTATAACTTGCCGTGTATAGCCATATTCATTATCATACCAGGCATATAATACAACCGATTTGCCATCTTTTGACAAAATAGTTGCGGGTCCATCCACAATAGAGGCATGACTATTTCCAATTAAATCACTGCTTACTAATTCGTTAGAAATAGAATATTCAATTTGTTCTGACAAATCTCCGAATAGTGAAGAATTTCTCAATACATCGGCAATTTCTTCTTTCGTAGTAACAGTATTTAAACTCAGGTTTAAAATAGCTAAAGAGACATTTGGTGTAGGAACCCTTACGGCATTTCCTGTTAATTTACCTCCTAAGTGTGGGATTACTTTAGCAACGGCTTTATCGGCCCCTGTTTCAGTAATAACTAAATTTAATGCGGCAGATCTTCCTCTACGATATTTTTTATGGTAATTATCTAATAAATTTTGATCGTTTGTATAGGAGTGTACCGTTTCAATGTGCCCTTTTTCAATTCCAAAGCTAGTGTCAATGATTTTCAATACTGGCACGATGGCATTAGTGGTACAAGAAGCATTCGAGAAAATTGATTCAGTTTCAAAATCAAATTCCACATCATTTATACCTGTTACTATATTTGGAACATCTCCTTTTGCTGGAGCGGTTAATAGTACTTTTGTAATTCCTTTAGCTTTCAAATGTCTGCCTAAACCTTCTCGATCTCTATAAACTCCTGTATTGTCTATTAGCAAGGCATTATCAATTCCATATTGGGTGTAATCAGCCATTTCAGGTTCTTTAACAGCTATTAAATAAACTGTTTGACCATTGATGATTAAAGCTTTATTTTCAAAATCTTCTACAATGGTGCCATTGAAAGGACCATGAATGGAATCTGTACGAAGTAATTCTGCGCGTTTGATCAATTCTTCGTCACTATATGAACGGGTGACTATTGCTCTTAAGCGTAATTGCTCACCTTTTCCAGCTTGCATGATTAATTCCCTTGCAGCAATTCTACCAATTCTTCCAAAGCCATATAAAACCACGTCTTTGGGTTTTAAGACAATTTTATCTTTACCAATATGATTAGCTAATTTGTGAATCACAAAATCGTACATGGTACTTTGCTTGGTATTTTCATCTAGCCATTCGGCAGCTAGTCGACCAATATCAATACGAGATGGAGCTAAATTACATTTTGCTATCGTGCTAGCAAGTTCCAAGGTTTCATAGATAGAGATATCTTTTCCACTCACTTCTTTTGCATATTGATGATGAGCTAAGATTTCACTACTGCCTACATCCACAAGTGGCTTACGGAATAATACTAATTCGATGGATCGATCAAACCATAATTGTCCTACTACGTGGATTAATTCGAGCGCTTTTTTTTCTTTCTCAATCCAGTTTTGGAACTCTGATTGGTATTTGTTTAACATACAAGATTTTAAATAGGGTTAGAACTGCTGCAAAAGTAAAAAAGATTGAGCGAGTACCCAATCTTTTCTACAAATATTAACAATTAATAAGATTTTAGCCTAAATATGACTTTAAAATCTTACTTCTTGAAGTATGTCTTAGTCGTTGAAGAGCTTTGTCTTTAATTTGACGTACCCTTTCACGAGTTAAGCTAAATTTTTCACCAATTTCTTCTAATGAAAGCGGGTGATTTGTACTTAAACCGAAAAACAGAATAATAATTTCTCTTTCTCTTTCAGTTAAAGTAGATAAAGAACGTTTAATTTCCTCAGATAAAGATTCATTGATCAAATTACTATCTGTATTAGGTTCATGATTTTCTAATACATCTAATAAAGTGTTCTCTTCACCTTGTACAAAGGGGGCATCCATGGATACATGGCGACCTGAGTTGCTTAAGGTGTCTGAAATTTTATCTACAGTTGTTTCTAAAATATCAGCTAATTCCTCAGGAGAAGGCTCACGCTCATACTCTTGCTCTAATTTAGAGAATGCTTTGCTGATTTTACTTAATGAACCAACTTGATTCAATGGAAGCCTTACAATACGGCTTTGTTCTGCTATGGCTTGAAGGATCGACTGACGAATCCACCATACTGCATAAGAAATAAATTTAAAGCCTTTAGTTTCATCGAAACGTTTAGCGGCTTTGATAAGTCCTAAATTACCTTCGTTAATTAAATCTCCCAGAGTAAGGCCTTGATTTTGATATTGTTTGGCTACGGAAACCACGAAACGTAAGTTCGTTTTGGTTAATCTCTCTAGCGCTGCTTGATCCCCTTCTCTAATTTTGCGAGCTAAAATAACTTCTTCTTCAGCGGTAATTAAGTCTACTTTTCCAATCTCATGTAAATACTTGTCTAACGATTGACTTTCTCGGTTGGTAATGGATTGGGTAATTTTGAGTTGTCTCATTTATATGTATAGTCGTAATTTGTATGCGATGCAAATTTATAAAAAATATGTCTGATTCGAGACCTAAAATATTGAAAATCTAGCACTTTTAATCAATATTTTAACTAATTCTTTAAGAGCAAAAATCATTCCAATAAAACCACATGACAGGGATTCAAAACTGTTAAGAATACTATGAGAAGCGCCTTTTTACTATGCTAAGTCAAGTATTTTAGTATTTCTAAGTAATTTCTCTTAGTTTAAAAAATAACTTAATGACAAAGTTTTTACATGTTTAAACATTTTTTGTGTTTACGACTGATGGTGTGTCACTATAATTTAACATCCATTGGATGACAATTTAGACAGATGAAGAATTAGTTTTGTTGTTAAAAATGTGCTTTTATTCCAAATCCTAATTTAAATAAGTTTGTAATTGGTGCAACTTCTCTATTTTTAACCCAACTTATAAGATATAAATCATTAGTATTTGCTTCTGTAAAAAGGCTGATTGCGCTATGATTATTATGTATGCTATGCCTTCCTTTGAATTTTATTTTAAATTCTGAATTGGCCCCTATATGAAGTCGTAATGCGGTGGACCAAAAATAGTAATTTGCTCTATATTGGTTGGTACTAAATCGATAACTATAGTGTGAACCTAAAGTATATGAAGGAAAGAAAACGGGATTAAAAGGCTTCCATTCGAGATGATTTCCCAATTTAATTAAATAAGGTTGGTAAGCAAATTTTACTGCCAATACAGTAAACGCTCCCCCCTTAGTTTCAGGTACAAAACCAGCATGCAAACTAAGATTACCTTTTTCTTCCCAGAGTGGGTAACCAAAGCCGACGCTCAAAAAGCCAATACTGCCTCCATATTGAACTTGAGCCTCTTTTGGAACCAATACTTTTATAGCCTGCTGAAGTCTTGAAAGCGGCCATTCTTGGACTGGAGTTTCTAGGTTATTTAATAGGGAGGTGTCTAAGAGGCTTGGATTTAACAGAGCAAATCCTTTAATTGGAAAACCAAGCCCTATTAAAATGATAAATATTTTAATATTTAATTTCTTGAGCATTGATTGTTCCATTTTCAATTTCTAATAAAGTAAAACTTCTATTAACGATGGCATTGGTTATGATAAACGGGGTACCGCCCCGTTGGGTGTAATAAATTCTTTGAGCTTGGTGCTGGTGAGAATGAATAGAGGCTAGGATATTCTTATCTGCATTCATTAAGGCTTCATAGTCACTTGCTAAGTTGGGATCAAAGTCCCCATCCGTTGAGGGAACATGAGAAATTGCAATGGCATGTGTAAAATCTGCACTAGGTTTTAATTCAGCTTTTAACCAAGGGATATTGGGGGTTGTTTTATCGAAATTGTATTCCCTACCATTGGTATCATGACAAATAAATTTTATGCCCCCATAAATGAAGCTAAAGTTTAAAGGACCAAACATGCGCATATAAATAGATTTCCCATTTGCTACTAAATCATGATTTCCAACCACTGAAATAAAAGGCATTTTTAAATCATCATATATTTTGTAGATGCCATTAAATTCTAAAAGGAGCCCAAAATCCGATATATCTCCATTTAATACTACAAAATCAATATCATCTAAAGCGTTAAGATACCTTACTAAATCGATCGATTCTTTGTAATTACGTTGGGTATCTCCTGTAATAGCTACTTTTATTTTAGAGCCTGGCGTTTTAGTACTTAATTTTTTAATTTCTCTTTCATTTACTGCAACAGGCGTATGCTTATTAAATTTTTGATTAGGGCTATATTCCACCGCGTCGCAGCTTGTAAAAAAAGCAATGTATATAAGAAAACTAAGTATTCGTAAAAGTTTTGTCATGTCTGGTAAATTCATTGTTTATTAAACCGTTACTATCTAAAAAGGTTTTGATAATCAGGCTTTATAGCTGAAAAGAGGTGAGCAGAATTTAAGCTCCAAAAATAAAAAAAGCCTTTCGAGTGAAAGGCTTTTAATTGTAAACATTAAGTAAAGGTATTTTAAATAATCTTTAAATAAGGTTTAAAATAAGTTTATAATTCGGAAAGTTTAAAAGTGTCTTTCAAACGTATACCTTTTTCTGTTTCCATTAAGGTGCAGCACTCAAATTGAGGATCATGTTCTAAAAAGAGCACATATTCATTTTCAGTAGCTTCTTGTAAAAAAGATTTTTTCTCTTTTAGGGTTTGTAGCGGGAACATATCATAGGCCATTACGTAAGGTAGGGGAATATGACCTACAGAAGGTAATAAATCCGCCATAAATAAAACTTCCTTACCTTTGTATTGAATTTGAGGTAACATCATGGCTTCTGTATGGCCAAAAGCATATCTTATTTTAATATTATCCCCAAAGGATACCCCATCCTTGGCTTCTACAAAGTTTAATTGGCCGCTTTCTTGAATAGGTAATATATTTTCTTTTAAAAAAGAGGCTTTTTCTCTGTCATTAGGCTTTACCGCCCATTCCCAATGGTCTGCATTACTCCAAAACTTGGCGTTTTTAAATGCAGGTACCAATAGATCTCCTTGGCGTTCAATTGATCCGCCACAATGATCAAAATGTAAATGACTTAAAAAGACATCCGTAATATCATCTTTATGAAAACCTAATTGCGCTAAGGAATTATCTAAGGTGGCATTTCCATGTAAATAGTAATGCCCCATAAATTTTTCATCTTGCTTATTGCCAATTCCGTTATCAATTAAAATTAATCGATCTCTGTCTTCTATAAGCAAACAACGCATTGCCCAGCTACATAAATTATTTTCATCGGCAGGATTATTACGTTGCCAAATAGATTTAGGAACCACACCAAACATGGCACCTCCATCTAATTTAAAAAAGCCGGTATCAATGGTATGTAATTTCATCTATTAATTCCGATTATAAGTGAATAACTTCACCATATGCATCAGCAGCAGCTTCCATAATAGCTTCACTCATTGTTGGGTGAGGATGAACTGCTTTAATCATTTCGTGACCTGTAGTTTCTAATTTTCTAGCCACTACAATTTCAGCAATCATTTCGGTAACATTCGCGCCAATCATATGCGCTCCAAGTAATTCCCCATATTTCGCATCAAAAATTAATTTCACGAAACCATCTTTAGCACCAGCAGCACTTGCTTTACCAGATGCAGAGAAAGGGAATTTTCCAACTTTCAATTCATAACCTGCTGCTTTTGCTGCTTTTTCAGTATATCCTACACTCGCAATTTCAGGGGAACAATAAGTACATCCTGGGATATTATTATAATTTAAAGGCTCTACATGCATACCTGCAATTTTCTCCACGCATATAATACCTTCAGCAGAAGCAACGTGAGCGAGTGCTTGTCCAGGTACCACATCCCCAATAGCATAATATCCTTTTACCGAAGTATTATAATATTCATCTACTACGATTTTACCTTTTTCGGTTTTAATTCCAGTTTCTTCTAAACCAATATTTTCTATGTTGGCAACAACACCTGCGGCAGATAAAACGATATCACATGCTAGGGTTTGCATACCACTAGCTGTTTTCACACTTACTTTGCAACCTGCGCCACTTGTATCTACTGCTTCCACGCTGGAAGAAGTTAAAATTTCAATGCCTGATTTTTTAAGACTACGTAATAATTGTTTAGATACATCTTCGTCTTCTACCGGTACAATATTATCCATAAACTCTACGATGGTTACTTTTGTTCCCATGGTGGCATAAAAATAAGCAAACTCAACTCCGATAGCACCTGAACCTACAATAACCATTGATTTCGGTTGCTCAGGCAATACCATAGCTTGACGATAGCCAATTACCTTAACGCCATCTTGCTTTAAGTTAGGTAATTCTCTAGAACGACCGCCGGTAGCAATAACTATATGTTTAGCTGAATATTCTTTTTGAGAACCGTCAGCACCTTTAACTTCCACTTTCTGACCAGGCTTTACTTTCGCTGTACCCATGATCACGTCAATTTTATTTTTTTTCATTAAAAATTGAACGCCTTTACTCATGCCTTCCGCTACGCCACGGCTACGTTTAACGACCGCTGCAAAATCAGCTGTTGCTTCTGACGTTTGAATCCCATAGTCGGCTGCGTGATTAATATATTCAAATACTTGTGCACTTTTCAATAAGGCTTTAGTAGGGATACAACCCCAATTAAGGCATATTCCTCCTAAGGATTCGCGCTCAATTACCGCTGTTTTCAATCCTAATTGAGAAGCTCTGATGGCAGTTACGTATCCACCAGGACCGCTACCTATTACAATTAAATCGTAGTTCATATATTTTGAATGAAAGATTAGTCAATTAAATAAAGGCCAAAATTAACAAAAATGTTGATTAATTTCAGAGCCCCTGTTTATGCCGTCAAATTTTTACGCGCCATCTCTTTCCTGTTATAAATGGATTTTATATACTTATTTAGAATAATTAAATTAAATTATTGAAAAACTGCAATTTATATTTTCTAATTATTAACGTTAACTGTTGATAAGTTTTGTTCGAATTAATAATTATTTAACATAAGTATTCGGTAAGATAGAAAATTAATCTTTAAATTTGTCTCGTTATTTTTAACATATTTTAACAAAACAAAAAACAAAAAGAAAAAAGAGTATGAAGAAATCTTTACTTTTAAGAGTTTTTGTCATGTTATTTGTGGTTTTAGGTGTGGTTACTACAGCTTCGGCTCAAGTAACTACCTCTGCAATGACAGGTAACGTAAAAGACTCCAAAGATGGTTTGCCAGGCGCAAGTGTTAAAGCTACACACACCCCAACTGGAACGGTTTATTCCGTTGTCACCAACGAAAGTGGTCGATTCTTAATCGGCAACATGCGTGTAGGTGGACCTTACATTGTCGAAGTTAGCTACCTAGGTTATAAAACCCAAAAATTTGAGGGTATTTATTTAAAATTAGGTGAGAACTTTAATTTAGAAGCCAATTTAGCTGATGATGCAGCTATTTTAGGTGAAGTAGTAATTACTGGTAAAAACGATCCAATTTTAAACTCTAAGAAAAACGGTGCTTCTACCGTAATCTCTAGAGCTAAAATTGAAGAATTACCTACAATTACTAGAAGTGTAAACGATATTACGCGTTTAACACCTCAAGCAAATGGTACTTCTATAGGTGGTGGTAACTACCGTTCTAACAACTTTACGGTTGACGGTGCTAACTTCAATAACCAATTTGGTATTGGCCAAAACATTCCTGCGAATGGGTCTCCAATTTCTATTGACGCTTTAGAAGAGATTTCTATTAACGTAACACCTTTTGATGTACGTCAAACTGGTTTTACAGGAGCATCTATCAATGCAGTAACCCGTTCAGGTAAAAACACTGTATTTGGAAATGCATTTCATACTTTCCGTTCTGAAAAACAACAAGGTATTAGAGCAGATAATAGTATTATTACTAACCTTCAACCTTTAGACGAAAAGCAATATGGTTTTAGTTTAGGTGGTCCGATTATCAAAAACAAGGTTTTCTTCTTTGTAAACTTTGAGCAAAAGAAAACAGTACAACCAGGCCCTACTAAAATAGCTTCTACCAATGGTGTAGAGAATACAGTTGGTAATATTGCTAGACCAAGTGAGTCATTCATGAATCAAGTAAGTCAATATTTAGCTTCTACTTATGGTTATGAAACTGGTCCTTACCAAGGCTATTCAAACGATAGTAATAATGATAAGTTCTTTGCTCGTTTAGACTGGAACATCAATAATAACCACCGTTTTAATATTCGTTACTCGCAAGTAAAATCTAAATCTCCAAGTCAAATTAGTACATCAACTTCTGGATCTAACTTCACTGCAGCTGATAATCGTCAGAGTATCTACGCCATGTCGTTTTACAACTCGAATTACTTCCAAGAAGCTAATTTATATGCAGGTACTGCAGAGTTAAACTCTACATTTGGTAAAATTAACAATTCCTTCCGTGTATCTTTTGCTCATCAAAATGACCCAAGATCATCAGGTGGTAAAGAATTCCCATTAGTTGATATTTTAGATAAAGATTTAGCTAATCCTCGTACTGGAAACTCAACTTTAGTTTCTTTCGGTTATGAGCCATTCACTTTTGGAAACTTAAGAGATGTAATGACTTATACAGTTAATGATGATTTAACTTTTGTTTCGGGTAAACACAACTTTACTTTTGGTGCGCAAGCTGAATTAAGCAGAACTAAAAATGGTTTTCAACGTTTCGGTACAGGTTATTATGTTTTCAATAGCTGGACAGATTTCGTAAATGGTGCTAAACCAGTGAACTTTGCTTTAACTTATCCATTAACCGCTGACGGATCTCAAGCTTTCCCTAGCTTCAAATTCTTCCAATTATCAGCTTATGGACAAGATGAGATTGCGATTAACGATAAATTTAAATTAACCTTAGGTTTACGTTTAGAATTACCTTCTTACCCAGATGTAACTGAAATTAAATCACATCCATTAGTTGAGCAAATTTCATTCAATGGTGGAGAAAGAATTAATACAGGTACATTACCTGAGGTAAAATTAATGTTCTCTCCACGTGTTGGTTTCAATTATGATATCTTCGGTGATAGAAGCTTACAATTACGTGGTGGATCAGGTTTATTTACAGGTCGTATCCCATTTGTATGGTTAGTAGCACAATCGGGTGATGCAGGTATGTTACAGTTTACTCAAGCAATTTCGGGTCAAACTAATCCAAGCATGCCTAACTTTAATCCGAATTATAAAGAGTTATATCCTTCAACTTTGCCAGTTGCTGGAACTTCAATTCCTTCAACGATTTCAGCCATGTCCCCTAACTTGAAATTCCCTCAAACATGGAAAACAAGTTTAGGTTTAGATGCAAGATTACCTTTCGGTTTCATTGGTACAGCAGAATTTATCTATAACAAAGATATTAATGCTGTTGTTGCTAGAAATGCCAACTTAGTAGATCCTACACCATTAAACATTGCTGGTTATCCAGATAATAGAATGATGTATCCTTCGGGTGTTAACCGTTATATCAATAAATTACAAAGTGGTCAAGTTAGCCCAACAGGTACTGGAAACTTTGATGCTATTGTAATGGATAATGCAAAAGGTGGGGAGTATTTCTCTAGCTCTTTCCAATTAAGTAAAGCGATGAGCAATAACTGGAATATGATGATTGCTTATACTTTCAGTACTGGTAGAAACTATGGGGATCAAAGTGGTGACCAAATGTTAAACTTATGGGGTTTACCTTACCAAAGAAATGGTAACTCAAATATCGCTGAATTAGGTTTAAATGGTAACATCATTCCTCACAGTGTAATAGGTACATTAGGTTATAAAGCAGAGTGGATTAAAGGTTTGAAAACTGGTATGAACATCTTCTATTCAGGAGGTTCACAAGGTAGATATTCATATTTCTATTCTTCTGACTTCAATAAAGATAACCAAGTTAATGACTTAATTTACGTGCCAAAAGATCCATCAGAAATTACTTTCGTTGCAAATGGTTCATTTACACCTCAGCAACAATCTGATGCTTTCTTCAAATTAATTGAAAGTGATAAATACTTGAAATCAAGAAAAGGTCAATATGCAGAACGTAATGGTGCTGTAGCTCCTTGGAGACACCAATTTGACTTTAGATTCTCTCAAGAATTATATGCTGGAAATATCGGTGAAAGAAGAAACGGTCTAGAATTATTCTTTGATATCTTTAACGTAGGTAACTTGATTAATTCATCTTGGGGAACTTACACGATTAACCAAAACAATGTATTAGCGCCTGTGACTGTTACACCAAACAGCTCAACCAAGCCTACATTCCGTTTAAATACGGTAAATGGTGCGTTAATCGATGGACCAAATCGTCTTAATGCAAGTATTACTTCAACATACTACATGCAATTTGGATTACGTTATTCTTTTAACTAATCCCTGATTATAATTAATTAAAAAAGCCTGCTGAACAAAGTTCAGCAGGCTTTTTTTGTTTCGGGGATTTTTGTCATTCGGGCTACTTGTCACAAGCTTCCCAAATTATTCAACTCCGATCACTACTGTTACGCTCTTCCAAAAGAGAAAATGACTACCCATAATAAAAGCTACATTACTTAACATTCGTGCAGTTAATTAATGTAGCTTTAATTGATTAAAACTATAAGTTTATAAATTAAATTTAGCCGAAGTATTCGAATTCTCCGTAAGGGCTGCTGATGCTCACCTGTTTTTGAGAAGCTGCTTCTACACGGCCTATAACCTGCGCATCAATCCCAAAAGATTCGGCGATTTGAATAATGTCTGCAGTTAGGGCTGGATTGACATAAATCTCCATACGGTGCCCCATATTAAACACTTTATACATTTCCTTCCAATCTGTACCCGATTGCTCTTGAATAAGCTTAAATAGGGGTGGAATAGGGAATAAATTATCTTTAATGACATGAATATCATCATTGATAAAATGAAGTACCTTCGTTTGAGCACCTCCACTACAATGTACTAAGCCGTGGATATCTGTTCTATATTTATCTAATATTTGCTTTAATACGGGCGCATATGTACGCGTAGGCGATAACACTAGTTTACCTGCAGTAACTGTTTCTCCCGTAGCTTCATCGATTACAATAGGGTCAGTTAATTTTTTAGCTCCTGAAAATACTAAGTCTAAAGGAACTGCTGGATCAAAACTTTCAGGATACTGTGAAGCGATAGATTTTTCAAACACATCGTGTCGAGCAGAGGTTAAGCCATTTGAACCCATGCCGCCATTATATGCTGATTCATAAGTCGCTTTACCGTATGAAGCTAAACCCACTATCACATCACCTGCCTGAATGGTATGATTTGAAATCACATCTTTGCGAGGCATTCTGCAAGTTACCGTCGAATCTACAATAATAGTTCTTACTAAATCGCCAACATCGGCTGTTTCACCTCCAGTAGAATAGATGGAAATCCCTAAGTCTCTCAGTTCGGCTAGAATCTCTTCGGTACCATTGATGATAGCTGCAATAACTTCCCCAGGAATCAAATTTTTATTCCGACCGATAGTTGATGATAATAGGATTTGATCGGTTGCTCCCACGCAAATTAAATCATCCAAATTCATGATGATTGCATCTTGAGCAATTCCTTTCCAAACTGAAATATCTCCAGTTTCTTTCCAATAGGTGTAAGCTAAGGAAGATTTAGTACCGGACCCATCAGCGTGCATAATATTGCAGTAATCCGGGTCATTTCCTAAAATATCTGGAATTATTTTACAAAAGGCTTTAGGAAATAAACCTTTATCAATATGCTGAATGGCTGCGTGCACATCTTCTTTGGAAGCGGAAACTCCGCGCTGATTATACCTATTATCGCTCATTGTCGCAAAGATAAAAAAAAACGCCCGATAATATCGGGCGTTTCAAATCAAATTACTTTTCTAAAAGAAATTAGACTACTTATTTAGAAATAATAATTCTCTGAATTTCGGTAATGGCCAAATTTGATCATTTATGATTTGCTCAAGCTTGTCAGTATGATAACGAATGGTATCAAAATATATTTTAACTTTTTCATCATAAGCAATAGCTTTTTCACGTGTGTCTTCAATTACATTGGAAACTTTACGTGCTTCAAGCATCTCGTCAACATTGGTTTTAACTCCTTTAATATGGTCAGAGATTTCTTTAATTAAAGCTAAAGGAGTTGCTAATGCATCTTCTCCAATGCCTAAATCTTTAATGCCTTGTGCATTTTTAATGAGCTCATTTTGATAAGAGATAGCAGCCGGAATAATTTGGCTATTGACAACCTCACCCATCACTCTGGATTCAATTTGAAGCTTTTTATAGAATTCTTCTAATAAAATTTCATGTCTTGCATGTAATTCCCGTTTGCTGAAAACATTTGTTTTGATAAATAAATCAGTCGTTTTCTCAGAAACTAAGGCATCTAATGCTTTAGGTGTAGTCTTGATATTTGATAAACCACGTTTCGCCGCCTCATCTTCCCATTCTTTACCATATCCATTTCCTTCAAAACGGATATCTTTAGATTCTTTGATATATTTTTTGATGATAGTTAAGATGGCAACATCTTTTTTCTCACCCTTTTTAATTAATTTATCTACTTCAACTTTAAATTTCACCAATTGATCAGCTACAATCGTATTTAAAACTGTCATAGCACCTGAGGAGTTTGCGGAAGAACCTACTGCTCTTAATTCAAACTTATTACCTGTGAAGGCAAAAGGAGAAGTTCTATTTCTATCGGTGTTATCTAAGGAGATTTGTGGGATTTTAGGAATACCTAACCACATACCACTTTCCTCTTTAGCTTTTTTGTTGATTCTAGAGTGCTCTATCTCATCTAAAATACCATCCAATTGTTGGCCTAAGAAAATAGAGATAATAGCAGGTGGCGCTTCATTTGCACCTAGACGGTGGTCGTTACTTACTGAACTAATGCTCGCTCTTAATAAATCTGCATGTTCATGTACCGCCTTAATCGTGTTGACGAAAAAGGTTAAGAACATCAAATTGTTTTTAGGCGTTTTACCAGGCGCTAATAAATTTTTACCTGTATCTGTAATTAATGACCAGTTATTATGTTTACCTGAACCGTTAATTCCAGCATATGGTTTTTCGTGGAATAAAACTTTAAAGTTGTGTCTCAAGGCTACCTTTTCCATCACATCCATCAATAATTGATTATGATCGATGGCTAAATTAATCTCCTCATAAATTGGAGCACATTCAAACTGAGAAGGAGCAACCTCATTATGACGGGTTTTCAATGGGATACCTAATTTTAAAGCTTCATTTTCAAAATCCACCATATAAGTGAAAACGCGATCAGGAATAGATCCGAAATAATGATCTTCTAATTGTTGTCCTTTAGCCGATATATGTCCAAATAGAGCGCGGCCCGTTAAAGCTAAGTCAGGTCTGGCGTTATATAAAGCTAAATCAACTAAGAAATATTCTTGCTCAATGCCTAATGAAGCATTTACTTTAGTGATAGATTTATCAAAGTATTGGCAAACTTCAACAGCCGCTTTATCCATGGCTGCTAAAGCTTTTAATAAAGGTGCTTTATAGTCTAAGGCTTCGCCTGTATAGGCCACAAAAACGGTTGGAATACAAAGTGTTTTACCAGCTTTTCTTTCCATAATAAAGGCAGGAGAAGAAGGATCCCAAGCGGTATAACCACGCGCTTCAAAGGTATTTCTAATACCTCCATTAGGGAAGCTAGATGCATCTGGTTCTTGCTGAACTAATGCACTACCTGCAAATTTTTCAATGGCACCCTCGCCACTAGGTTCGAAAAATGAATCATGTTTTTCAGCGGTAGTTCCAGTTAAGGGCTGGAACCAATGCGTATAATGAGTAACCCCTTTGCTCATTGCCCAAGTTTTCATTGCTGAAGCAATCTGATTCGCATCTTCCTGGTTTAAAATTTCTCCGTAGCCAATGCTAGAGATTAATTTTTCATAAACTTCTTTGGATAAATAGTCACGCATTTTCTTCTTATCGAAAACATGTGACCCAAAATACTCCGAGATTTTAGGAGATGGGGAAGAAACTTCTGGAGATTTACGATCTTGAGCTTCTTTTAAGGCAATTGATCTGAGGTTTTTCATTATTTTGTTAAAAATTTATACAAAAATAAAAAATATGTCACGAAAAATCCAAGAGTTTTAATAAAAAGCCTTAAAAAAAATTAAAAGTTAAGTCGAAAAACAAGTGTAATTTGAAAATTAGTGGAATTTTAATTAATATTTCTGATGATTTAGTATATGTTTTTACGAAAAACACTAAAAACAAAAGTGAAAAACTTCAAATTATCTCCAAATACTTCAAAAATTAATGGATGATGTGCCTTAAGTAAATGGATTTGGATGTTTAACCCATTGGCAAATCCATATTTGCGCTTGAAGTACTAACCATAAACGTTGCGCATGAATTAATTTAGGGTTGGAATAAAACTGCTTTCTGATTTGTAAAACGGCATTTACATTCCAAATACCTTGTTTTTTAAGTAAATCTGGATCTAAAAATTGGTCTAGTATAGGCGTCAACTGGTTTTTAAGCCATTTAATTAATAATGTAAAAGAAGCCTCTGTATAATGAGGGTATTTATGCGTTTCACCTAACTGTTTTTCGGTCATGGCCTCCATAAACGTTTGGCCGGGTATTTTAAATGCTGCATTTCCCGAATTTAAAATAGGTTGCACAAGTTTATTTAATATGTAGGCATTCCTATTTTCCATGCCATATTGGATATAGGGAAGTTCAATAGATTCGGCCTGTTTTTTAGGTAAATAATTTTGAATCAAGTTTAAAAGGTGATTGGCATTATGCCAATCTAAACCTCCTACGATATCTTTAGCCCGTCCCACTTCGGGAGATAGGGAAGCTGATAGCGTATTTAAGTGCTGTTCGGGTAGTAATAATGAATTCATTTCAGCTTCCGAAAAAACTTCATGTAAGGCCAAAAACAAATCGGCTTCATTTCTAACTGCTATGTTCTCTAATTGCAAACTCGGGTTTAAATTAAACCATTTGTAAGCTAGAGGAAGTAAAAACCTAGGAATCTTTGGAAATAATTTCCAGAGGTATTCCATTTTCTGTTGGCAAGGATGACTGTGATAAATACAATCAGCCCCTAAGCTATTCCAAATTAATTGGGTTTCTTGATGGATTTCTTTTGCTAGGGCTAATTGAATAATTCCAGAAATATCAGGAGTAGGTTGAGCACTAAAGGTAGTCCATTCCTTTAATAGGGTTAATGCATCGGCGTTAGATAAATCAATTTCTGTATGCTTTGTTTTAAGGAGGTCAGCAAACTTTTCAGCCCCAGTAGGAGTGGGTTTTAAAAGACTACCTGGTAATCTTTTTAAAGAATAGGTGCGAAGCTTCTTGCTGGAGTTTTTTTGAATAATCGAAGCTAAACAAACACTCGCTGCTGAACCATCTAAAATTAATCCCGTTTGAATTTCTTGTACTTGCTGTTTTAATAAACCATCTGTTAGCGTTTCTATTTGAAGCGCAATGTTTTGTGTTTCATTTTCAGGCAATAGGGGGGCTTGCAAATAAGAGGAGCCGAAAGATCGAATATAAAATTGATTGCTATATAAATCTATTAAAGCATAATGCCCCGCCGGAAATGTTTTTATGTTTTGAAAAAAATCACCTTGTACAGCTAAAGCTCCATACCTTAAAAAACTTCCAAGTTGCTTATAATTTATTTGCGCCTCGGCCTTAACTTTTGGATAATTTAATACCTGCGAAATAGATGACCCAAAACAATAATAATTAATCCCATGAGCGTAATACAAAGGTTTGGTGCCATTCGGATCCCTTGCCAATAAAACTTTATTGGATTTTCGATCTAATAAAAATAAAGAAAAGGAGCCTTCCAGTTTTTCGAGGTTGAGAATGCCATATTGTTTATATAAATAAATAATAAGTTCAGCATCTTCCATACCCTGAAATACATACCCCAACGAAATTAAGCGATCTCTTAATTCCTTACGATTGTACACTCCACCCACTAAACCGCAGGCAAATTGTTTGTCTTCCGTTTCAAAATACGGAAGTGCCACATTCTTGGCGTCACTTTTAAGGGAATGCGATTGGCTCAGCCTTAAGCTAAAGCTCTCGTTTACTTCGGTATATTGAAAAACACCCTTAGATTTCTCCAAAGGATCTTGGTCACGCTCAGCATTGGTAGGATGCTGCTCAGCTGCCACATTTTCAATTATACCCCTTATACCTACCATTTAAAATATTAAGACTTTGAATTATTATTATTTTCTATCCACTTCCTAGCATTCACAAAAGCTTCTAACCATGGAGAAACTTCATCTTGTCTGTTATCAGGATAGTGTGCCCAATTCCATTGGAACATGGATCGCTCAATATGTGGCATCATCACCAAATGACGACCGGTTACATCACATAACATAGCTGTATTATAACCAGACCCATTAGGGTTTGCTGGATAGCTCTCATAAGCATATTTAGCCACCACATTGTATTTGTTTTCTTCATAAGGGAATTCGAATTTGCCTTCTCCGTGTGAAATCCACACGCCTAAAGTTGAACCCGCTAAGCTAGATAACATAATCGAAGGATTTTCTTGGATTGTTAATGAGGTAAAGGCAGATTCGTGTTTGTGCGAATCGTTATGCTTCATTTTAGGTTTTTGATCGTGGTTTAAGTTAATTAAGCCTAACTCCACAAACAATTGACAACCATTACAAATTCCTACAGAGAGGGTATCTTCCCTTTTAAAGAAATTTTCTAAAGCTACCCGAGCCTTATCATTATACATAAATGCGCCTGCCCAACCTTTCGCTGAACCTAATACATCGGAATTAGAAAATCCACCCACGGCACCAATCATTTGGATTTCCGATAAATCTTCTCTCCCCGATATTAAATCGGTCATATGAACATCTTTCACATCAAAGCCAGCCAAGTATAATGCATGTGCCATTTCCCGCTCTGAGTTACTACCTTTTTCACGGATAATAGCCGCTTTAGGACGCGCGCCTGTGCTTGGAATTGCTGGCAACTTGCCTGTAAAATGAGCTGGGAATTTGAAGTTTAAAGCTTGGTTTTTATAATTATCAAAACGCTCTTTAGCTTTTATTGGGCCACTTTGCTTTTGATCTAATAAATAAGATGTTTTGAACCAAACATCTCTTAAATCTGCAATATCAAAAGTATAAGATTCCCCATGATTGTTTAATTGGAAAGTGCCTGCAGGGGCTAATTCTCCAATTTTATAAAGGCTTAAACCAGCCGCTTTAAAACTGGCTTCAATTTGAGGATCAGCTTGTACAATTAAGCCTATATTCTCCGCAAAGCAAACTTTTACTAAATCAGTTTCTCCTAAGCTAGTTAAATCAAAAGCAGCTCCAATTTTTGGATCGGCAAAACACATCTCCAACAAACTCACGATTAAACCACCCGAACCTACATCGTGTCCAGCATGAATTTTGCCTGCCTTAATTAAATCTTGCAAGGTGTTAAAAATAGCCTTGAAAGCCGCTGCATCCTGAATATCTGGAGCCTGCGTACCTATTTTATTTAAAATTTGAGCAAATGCTGAACCGCCTAAAGCAAATTCAGAAGACCCCATTGGGATATAATATATTGGAGCATCTACCTGTTTTAAAACAGGTTCTACTACTTGGTTGATATTATCGCAATTTCCTATCGCTGAAATAATCACCGTACCTGGTGCAATAACATCCCCTTCAGGATATTTTTGTTTCATAGATAGGGAATCCTTACCAGTCGGTATATTAATACCTAATTCTATAGCGAAATCTGAACAAGCTTTTACAGCCTCGTATAAACGCGCATCCTCACCTTCGTTTTTACATGGCCACATCCAGTTAGCTGAAAGTGAAACACTGGCTAAGCCATCCTTTAATGGCGCCCATACGATATTCGATAATGATTCAGCAATCGCTAAACGACTACCCGCTGCAGGATCAATTAAAGCTGCAATAGGCGCATGTCCTATTGAAGTAGCCACACCTTCTTTACCTTTAAAATCTAAAGCACTTACGCCACAATTATTTAAAGGTAATTGTAATGGACCAGCACACTGTTGTTTAGCCACTCGGCCACCCACACAGCGATCCACTTTATTGGTTAGCCAATCTTTACAAGCTACAGCTTCTAATTGTAAAACAGCTCTTAAATATGATTCAAATTGTGTGGGGTCATAATTCAATGCACTATATTTAAAGTTAACCTTTTTATCATTCATGATAAATTTAGGTGAACTTCCAAACATATCAGATAAGGCTAAATCCATCGGTTTAGCACCTGTTTTTTGCGATTCAAAAGTAAATCTATGATCCCCTGTTACGGTTCCAACACTATACATTGGCGAACGCTCTCTATCGGCAATGGCTTGTAATTTACCAGCATCTTCAGCGCCAATAACTAAGCCCATTCTTTCTTGTGATTCATTCCCAATAATTTCCTTGGCAGATAGGGTAGGGTCGCCCACTGGTAAAGCATCTAAATCAATTTTACCACCAATCTCTTCTACTAATTCTGACAAACAATTCAAGTGTCCACCAGCGCCATGATCATGGATAGAAACAATACTATTGTGCTCACTTTCTACCATACCTCGAACCGCATTAGCAGCTCTTTTTTGCATTTCTGGATTAGAGCGCTGAATTGCATTTAACTCAATACCCGAACCAAAAGCTCCAGTATCGGCCGATGAAACGGCAGCTCCACCCATTCCAATTCTATAATTTTCTCCACCTAAAATGACAATTTTATCGCCTACTTTAGGGGCTTGCTTTTTGGCCTGACTCGCTTTTCCATACCCAATTCCTCCCGCTAGCATGATTACTTTATCATAGCCTAAGCGGTAATTAGTATCTGGGTTGTCTGGATTAGCTTCGGTATGTTCAAAAGTTAATAGGGACCCTGAAATTAAAGGTTGTCCAAATTTATTTCCAAAATCACTTGCTCCATTTGAGGCTTTGATTAAAATGTCAATAGGTTTTTGATAAAGCCAGTTTCTCTCGGTCATACCATTTTCCCAAGGTCTATCTTGTGTTAAACGGGATAATGCTGTCATATATACAGCCGTACCAGCCAATGGTAAGGAACCCTGACCACCCGCTAAACGGTCTCTGATTTCACCACCAGAACCTGTTGCTGCCCCATTAAAAGGCTCCACAGTTGTCGGGAAATTATGTGTTTCAGCTTTCAATGATAAAACTGAATGGAAATCTGTTTTAGCATAAAAATCTGGTTTGTCTGCACTTTTTGGTGCAAATTGTTCCACTACCGGACCTTTAATAAAGGCCACATTATCTTTATAGGCAGAAACAATATCATTAGGATGTGTTTCTGAAGTTTTTTTAATTAATTTAAACAGGGAGCTTTCTTGGGCAACACCATCAATGACAAAGGTGCCATTGAAAATTTTATGACGGCAGTGCTCTGAATTTACTTGGGAGAAACCGAATACTTCAGAATCCGTAAGCTTGCGACCTAAACGTTCCGCTAAGTCTTTTAAGTAAGCTACTTCTTCATCACTTAAAGCTAAACCCTCTTGTTGATTATAAGCCGCTATATCAGCAATTTCCAAAATAGGCTCCGGTTCGATATTGATATCAAATAAAGTTTGAGTTAGTTCCGAATATTGTTGAAATAACATTGGGTCAAAATCAGCTTTTGCGGAATCTTCCAGCTTTTGGAATTCTTCAATTCGAATAATTCCGGTAATACCCATATTTTGAGTAATTTCTACCGCATTGGTACTCCATGGTGTAATCATACTGGCTCGTGGACCAATAAAATTACCTATCAGAGAATCCTCGTTTAAAAGTTGAGTTTCTCCAAATAACCAATTTAATTTAGTGATATCTTCTGCAGAAAGTGTTTGCGCTGTTTGCAGCACATAAAGCTGCTTGGATTTGCCGGAAAAAAAATGAATCATGCTCAAAAATTAATACGCAAATTTACATTAAAATATGCAATTAAGCGGTTAAAAAAATCAATATAATTCAATTCAATTTCACATGAATGTTAAATTTTATACATTTGAATGATTCAGCTATCTAACTCCTGATTTTTCATGTCAATTTTCCAATTTAAGCAATTTCAGGTCGATCAAACCGATTGCGCTATGAAAATAAATACCGATGGGGTATTATTAGCGGCCATGGTACAAGCTGCCCAGCCTCAACATATCTTGGATATAGGAACCGGCACGGGAGTAATTGCCATGATGCTAGCCCAGCGATTTGAATCTGCTCAGATTGATGGGGTAGAGATTGAAATTCAAGCCAGTGAGCGCGCGGCATTAAACTTTAAAGGGTCGAGCTATGCTCATCGATTAAAAGCCTTCCACAGTGCTATTGAATCTTTTGAAAGCCCTGTGACTTATGATTTGATAGTGACTAATCCCCCGTTTTTTGTCAATGATTTAAAGAATCCTGAACCTAAAAAAGGTATCGCAAGGCATGCAGATACCGATTTTTTTGAAGAATTAATTAAAAAAGTATTTCAGTTATTGGCTCCGGAGGGTGAGTTTTGGGTAATATTGCCTGTAAAACAAGCACAACATTTGGTTCAAATAGCTGCTCGGCATAGATTATATCAAGTCTATCAAACAAATATTCATTCCGATAAAAACAAACCCCTTATCAGAATGGTTATTGCTTTAGCAAAACAAGCAAAATCTTTTAACCCGATGGAATTTTATATTTATGAAGAAGAAAAAGTGCATACAGAAGCATATCAGGAATTGTTAAAAGATTTTTTTCTCGCTTTTTAAGATAAAACTCACATTTTAAGATAAAATTTGTACATCCATCATCCACATTAAAACATCCATTGAAAACTATAGGCCTCATATCAGATACACACGGTTATCTAGATCCCGCTGTTTTTAAACATTTTGAAAACTGCGACGAAATATGGCATGCTGGGGATTTTGGGCCCGATGTAGCAGAAGCTTTAGCTAACTTTAAACCCTTGCGGGGGGTCTATGGAAATATTGATGATAAAACCATCCGATTACAATATCCTGAGGATTTAAAATTTGAATGTGAACAACTTTCTGTTTGGATGACACATATAGGGGGATATCCAGATAAATATACGCCTCGTATAAAAAGTGAAATATACACTAAGCCTCCGGGTCTTTTTATATCGGGGCATTCCCATATCGTGAAAGTGATGCCTGATAAAAAATTAAATTTATTACATATAAATCCCGGTGCGGCTGGAAAACACGGCTGGCATCAAGTAAGAACTTTAATTCGATTTTGTGTTTCGGAAGAAAAAATACATACCTTAGCGCTCATCGAACTAGGAAAAAGATAACGTAAAAACTACACTAAGTATATGTCTGGAATAAAAACTTTAGGACAATTTATTATTGAGAAACAAGCTGATTTTAGCTATGCCAAGGGAGAACTCTCCCGCTTATTACGCGATATTGGAATTGCCGCTAAAATTGTCAACCGAGAAGTTAATAAAGCCGGCTTGGTTGATATTTTAGGGGACGCAGGAACCACTAATATTCAAGGGGAAGGGCAGAAAAAGCTAGATGTGTTTGCCAATGAGCAATTTATAGCCGCTTTAACAAGTGGGGGAGAATGCTGTATAGTGGCCACCGAAGAAGAAGATGATTTTGTGCCTATTGATTCCCCAGTATCCAAAAATGCCAAATACATTGTGTGTGTGGACCCCTTAGACGGATCTTCTAATATTGACGTAAATGTCGCTGTAGGGACTATTTTTTCTATCTATAGAAGAAAATCCACAGAAGGCTTAGCTAGCTTAAGTGATGTGCTTCAAAAGGGCACAGAACAAGTAGCCGCCGGATATATCATTTATGGATCTTCGACCATGCTTGTATACACTACCGGTAAAGGGGTCAATGGATTTACTTTAGATCCATCCATCGGGGAATTTTGTTTATCACATCCAGAGCTTAAAATTCCGGAAGATGGTACGATTTATTCCATTAATGAAGGAAATTATGTACACTTTCCAGAGGGTGTTAAAAAATACTTAAAATATGCTCAGGTAGAAGATAAATCCACCAACCGACCATATACTTCTAGGTATATTGGGTCGATGGTAGCAGATATTCATAGAAATTTAATAAAAGGAGGGATTTTTATTTACCCTACAACGGCCGCTAGTCCATCTGGTAAATTGCGCTTATTATACGAGTGTAACCCGATGGCATTTATTGTCGAACAAGCAGGCGGGATCGCCTCCGATGGCAGAAACCGTATTTTAGCTATTGAACCGACTACCTTGCATCAACGAACCTCATTATTTATTGGTTCTCCTAAAATGGTGAGAATGGCTGAACAATTAATGGCTGAACATTCTCCTGTAACAGCTTTAGAAGCCAAACCACAAGAGGCGTAGAAAAACTTTAAAAAAATAAAGCGGCTTATGCCGCTTTATTTTTTTGTCCTCTATGAGGCATCTTTATTTTTGAGCTTGTTCTAATTCAAAAATTTGATCGATAGCCCACTCTTGAGAACGCTGAGATGCGGCCACTGCTAATTCATCACAACGTTCATTTTCAGGATGCTGATTATGTCCTTTAATCCATGTAAAACGCACCTGATGTAATTTATGATAATGCAAGTATTTTTGCCATAAGTCTTTATTTTTCTTGTCCTTATAGCCTTTTTGGTGCCAGGAAAATACCCAGCCCTTTTCCACTGCATCAACCACATATTTGGAGTCGGAATAAACCATGACTTGTTGCCCCGGGCTTTTTAAAGCCTTTAAGCCTTCAATCACAGCCAACAATTCCATTCTATTATTGGTTGTTAATCGAAATCCTCCACTCAATTCTTTATAGTGCTTTCCCGATCGCAAAATAACCCCATACCCGCCTGGCCCTGGATTACCACTAGAAGCACCATCTGTATAAATTTCGATCATTATTTTATCGCTTTCATTGTATTAATATCTACCCTTATTTAACGTCCTTCAACAATTCCTTAATTGCTGTCTCTAATTGTTGATCTCTACCTTGATCAATAAGCCCCGGCATGTTTTTAACTTGGAAAGTAGGTTTGGTTTCATTGTTCTCTAACCACTGCCCAGCTTTGTTTTTAGCTGAAATTGGAACGGATCCCCAAGTTGTGCCATCAGGTAAAGACTCCCAACCAGCAAAACTACAAGTACCCGGTACTGGCATACCCACTGTTTTTCCAATGCCTAAATCTGTATAGCCACTTGAAAAACAATGCCCATCACTATAATTAGCCTCATTAAACATCGCCAAAGTAGGTTTAGTCCAACGGAAAGTAGGTTCAGAACCTACCGAACGTAAAGCCGTAGAATAATCTAAGAATTTTTGGCCGGTAAAGAACATCGCTAAATCAGCTACCAAATCACCACCACTATTAAAACGAGTATCTACAATAACAGCTTCACAATCAGCAAACTTACCCATCATTTCTTCGTAAACGCTTCTGTACGGGCCATCGCTCATGCCTGGTATATGTACATAACCCAATTTACCACCACTTTGCTTTTTCACTTCTTCTGCATTTAATTTCACCCATCGTCTATAAAGCAATTGATTTTCTGCTCCAATCGAAATTGGCTTAATGGTGATTTCCATGCGCTCTTTGGTCTTAGGATCAACAATTTCTAATAAGGTAAACTTATCAGCCTTGCGATTTAAAAAGCGAGCAATATCTGTATTAGCATCAATTAATAAGCCATCAATCTTCTCGATAATCATACCCGCTTTAACCTTCAAATTAGATTTATCTAAAGGTCCACCTTCAATAATTTCATCAATTAAAATACCATGGCCTGTATGTTTATAATTTTGGAAGATTCCTAAAGAAGCTGTAGCATCTGCATCCGGAATAGATCTGGAATAACGGGCACCCGAGTGCGAAACATTTAGTTCCCCTAACATCTCTGATAACATTTCTGCAAACTCATAGCTATTACCAATATGCGATATATATTTTTGATAAGCTGGCTTTAAGGCTTTCCAATCAGCCCCATGCATATCAGGCGTATAAAACATTGCCTGATTGCGCAACCACACATGTTCAAACATTTCCGCACGCTCTGCATCACTATCTAAAGTCATTTCCCCTTCAATGCTAATCATTTCACGTTTATTACTTTCAGGAGTGATTTTAGTAATGCGGCCCCCGCTCAATAAATACATGAATTTTTGAGCCTTATCCCATCTCAAACTACCTCCGCCACCATCTAAAGGAATTTCCATTTTGGTTTCTTGGGTTCTCAAATTAGTACTCCATAAATTAGCCCCTTTCTCAAAACTGGCTAAATAATATAATTTCTCTCCATCTTTCGATAAAATAGCATCCCCTAAACTTGAAGAATGAATCGTTAATCGCGCTTTACGATTTTCCATACCACTCCAATCGAAAACCAAGGTAGAATCCTTTTTCTCTGCTGCAGGTTTTGCACCCGGATTCTTTTTAGCTTCTTCTTCTTTAGCCTTTTTCTCCGCTGCTTCCACCTCTTTTAATAAAGCAAAGTCATCTTTATTTAACTTAAAGCGTTCCCAAGCCTCCTTAGTAAAGAACATGGAATACACATCTCGTTGAGAAGAGCCACTATTAGCATGAGATTTCAAGCCATCACGATTTGAAAACCAAATCATTTGCTTCCCTTCATTCACCCATTTAGCCGACCCATCACTATACCCACTTTGGGTTAAATTAACCATAGGTTTTGCGCCCGATGCATCTAATAAAACAACCTCTCCATTAGACATCGTAGGACGGTAATTCGCCAATAACCATTTGCTGTCTGGACTCCAAGTGAAATACTGATCCCCATCTTGCATATGGAAAAGTTCTTGAGGGCTCAATAAGGTCTGTGTCTTTTTAGTCGCCACATCCATCACTTTAATACTTCTGCGATCCTCTACAAATGCTATTTTCTTGCCATCAGGCGAATACTGCGCTAAGTAATTATCTTTATCATTAGAAATTAACTCTGTTTCTTTCAACACCGTTGAAGCAAAGAAAAAAGGCTCCTCTTTACGCACTTTGTGCGTTTGATAAACCCGCCACTTCCCATTTCTTTCACTGGAATAAATAACAGATTTACCATCTGGCGCAAAAGAAACAAAACGCTCTTGTTGCGGGCTATTAGTGATACGCTTGGTATATTTTCCATCTACAGAGGTTACGAAAACTTCCCCTCTAGCAATAAAGGCAATTTCTTTACCATCTGGAGAAATCGACATTTCACGCACCCCGCCATTAATACTGATATAAGAATCCGAATTAGACTTTTCTTGGGTTAAAATCTGAATATTCAATTTTTTAGGCGTAGCCCCTGGGGTCATGGTATAAATTTGACCATCGTACCCAAAACTCAACTTACCCGTTTGCGCGGCAATACTTAAAAACCTGACTGGGAAAGTTTTAAATTGTGTTAATTGCGTACTAGCTGCTTTTGCTTTTAAAGGCATTTTAAACACATTGAAATTTCCTTTTTCCTCACTTAAATAATACATCTCATCGCCAGCAGGGGAGAATACTGGATTTCTGTTTTCCCCGTAATAGCTGGTTAATTGAGTATGTGAATTTTGTTTTTTGTCATACAACCAAATATCTCGAGCAATCGCCGATTTCTGATGCTTACGCCATTCATTTTCGCCACCTTTTTTATCCTGATATAAAATCAACGAGCCATCCTTATTACTCTGAGCCAGTTCGGCTGGTAAAGTAAATAACTGCCCCACACGGCCTCCATTTACAGGCACTGTATATAATTCAGGCTGAGACCCAGTAGGATACTGACGATGAATAACATCATCCTGTCTTAAACCGCCAAATAAGATTTGTGAATTATTAGCACTAAAGCTATATGGATATTCATTTCCCGAATGGTAGGTGAGACGCTTGGCTTGGCCACCTTTAGCAGCCATTACAAACACATCAAAATTACCATAGCGATCTGAGGCAAAAGCTATTTGCGATCCATCCTTACTCCACACGGGCATAAAATCATGCGCCTCATGGAAAGTAAGCTGAACAGCTTGTCCACCTTCACTCGATACTTTGTATAAATCGCCTTTATAGGTAAATGCAATTTCTTTTCCATCAGGGGAAATGCTTGGATAACGCATCCAACTGGCCTCTGATTGAGCCATAGCTACAAAACCATAGAGGCATGTCGCTAAGCTTAATAGTGATTTCTTCATGTTATAGGTTGGTTATTTAACAAGCCCAAAATACAAATTTATTGCAAGTTTCCATGCGGCCTAAAATCAATAAATTGATTATGAGATTATTATAAAAAAAACAGGAAAAGCGATAAAAATATTTGCAAGAAATGATAAAAAACTTACCTTTGTAAACCCAAAACACGGTGGTTGTAGCTCAGTTGGTTAGAGCGTCGGATTGTGGTTCCGAAGGTCGCGGGTTCGAGACCCGTCTCCCACCCACATGTTTTATTAGCAGTTCTGCAAAGAACTGCTTTTTTTTTGTCTTAAGCCGATACAATTATTTGTTCGTTTGAAATAACCCGTTGGGCGATATTGTCGAGCCAAGTGAGGGTCGTTTTCTTATCATTTATAGATTGATTGAATAGGTCAATACTATGAACTAATTCCATTTCAGGTGCTAATTGAATCAATAAACGATAATTTACAATATGAGCTTGTAATAGTTGTTGACTTTGCACAATAAAATATAAATCTAATGCCCTATCTTTTATCGGGGTCTGTGGCCTATGTAATATACTCACCGAGGCACCCTTTAAGGCAATTTTATTTTTTTTAAGTTCTAAGTTTACTAGTTTAAGCCTTTTTATCTGATTTTCTATTTCTGTTTGCTCTGGATGGAGAGCCTTGGAAAGCTCGGGAGTAGTAATCTTAGGGGCCATTTTTTGAAAAATCTTTTTAGCATACAACTCTTGGGTATATACTTCCAAAAACAAATTGGTAAATAGAGGTAACAGGGGCATATTCTTAGCATCCATATTCAATTAATTAGCGTAATGAAATTAATGTAAGATATAAAAACATATACTACCGCTATATGTTTATTCCTCCAGCAATTTATACAGCTTTTAATGCAAATGAAAATTGAATTTGCCTATCTTTTATTAGATATTGGAGGGTACTTCCGTGGATGCTTAAATATTCTCGGCACAACAAAAGGCCTAAGCCAACTCCTTTTTCATTTTGAGTGCCTAAGGTTGAGTTTGCTATTTTCTCACCTAATAAATTTTCATGCTTTGGAAGATGATCTGCAGCTAAAACATTACTAATGGTGCATACCCAGTGGTTTTCTTCTCGATGTAAGGTACAACTCATTGCTCCCCCAACAGGCGTAAATTTAATCGCGTTATCTAATAAGTTTCGAATCACTAATTGAATTTGATTAGGGTCGGCATGGACTAGCCCATTTTCAGCTAATTGCAGTTCAAAATTTATCTCCTTTTGCTTAATTAGTGGTAAATAAATAGCATATAATTCTTCAATTTGAGCCTTTAATTCAAAAGTTTGCAGCTGTGTCGATGTGCCTTCCATTTGACCTTTGGCCCAGTGCAATAGGTTATTGATGGTATTGGTAATGGAATCAATAGATTTTTTGTTTTCGGCTAATAAATCCCGAAGTTCCTCCATGCTCAGAGCCTGCATGTCATTTAAGGAAAGAATACCGATTAAGCTATTTAATGGACTTTTTAAGTCATGGGCTATAATAGAAAACAGTTTGTTTTTTATTTCATTGGAATCTTCCAATTGGGTAATGGTTTGATTCAATTGAAGGGTACGCTCCGCGACACTTTTTTCTAGGCGTTGATTTTGGGTTTTAATTAACAATAAATTCTCATCACGCAAGGCTTTTTCGCTCGCTATCATCACGGAATATCGATCGCCTAGGGCAAAGGAAAGTACTAAAACCTCCATGATAGAACTCAGCGGAATCAGTAAAAAGGTGAATTTCGTTACTTCTAAAAAGCCCGCTAAGCTGACGGTTAAAAGAATAATAGCAATGCCTACGATTACCCAGGTAATATTATAATAAACGGCGGCTTTATGGCCTCTTTTAAAAGCTAAAACACCTGCCCAACCTACAATAATAGGACTGATAAAGGAAAGACCTTGCGTAAGGTTGGCCGCGATTGCTTTTTGGCCCAAAATACTGGCTATAAATATCAATATCGCGAAAAATTGTATGGAATAGAAAGCTATCAGCAGCCCCTTTGGTACATATTTTAGCTCTAAGAAGGAGCGACAGAAAAAGATGACAAAGAAGATGGAAACACCAATCCAAGCATGTGGATAAGTGTTTAAGAAATTTCGGAACTCATCTCCAAAAACATAGGCAAATCCCAATAAATATAATAAGATATAGCAGGATAAGGTGAATACATAAATCACATAGTAGAGATATGTTATATCCCTTATACTGAAATAAATAAATAGGTTATATAATAATAAGCCAATGAGGAGCCCAAAACAGATATAAGATAAGCCATTTAGTAGCACTTCATTTTCAAATATTTCGATACTACTGGTAATTTTTATCGGTGCTAATAAAATATTATTGCTTTGTAAACGAATATAGATCGTTTTAACTTCTGTTTGCGAAGAAGTGGGGAGGTTTAGCATATAACTATTCCGAATGATTACCCCTTCGGATTGTTTGGCTAAACTTCCGGTTCGATAACTAACCAATTCACCTTGACTATTTTGAACATAAGCTTCAATAGCTTCTATGTTAGATGCATCAATTAATAATTGGGGATATTTATTAGCAGGCGATTTATATTCAATTTTTAACCACCAAGCCGATTTCGTATTTCCAAAATTTAAGATATCCTGCTGACCTAAGGTAAAAGCGGAAGTTGGTAATTGCTGAATATCGCTGAGCCGCAGCTTTTGCGTAGGGTCTTCTATATAACGAATCTTTTTACCTACATTTTCAAAACTTAAGGAATCTACAATTTGCGCATTTGCTGATAGGGGAAACAGAAAGCTAAATAGACTAAAACTGAGAAGGAATATTTTGGTAAAGAGTGTATTTGGTTTAGTTAAAAAATGCAACATTTAACTGGAGATTAAGAACGTTATTATATTTCAAATTTAACAAAAATCCTTTAATTTTTCAGCAATGTTTATATTAAAATGCGCCAAGATAATGGGTGATGGATGCATTTGACCAATCTTCAGAAAAGCAAGCTAAATAGAGATGGGTTGGCGTACTTTCACCTGTAGCATCCCATTGATAACTCAGTTTTTCATCCTTTCTTCTAGCCGAAGTAAGGTTTGAATTAATAAGTTTATTGGCTGGATTCCAGCTTACTATACCTATAAAATCTAGTCTCTTTCCATTCCCAGAAGTGTCTAGATCCCAGGTTAAACTTATTTCTCCAGCACGCACATTTTCTATTTTTAATTCTTGGAGAAGCGCTAAGGTTCCCATACTAATACAGGCATTTTTGGGTTCTAAGTAATAGTTTGGATATTCCCCTTGTACCAATGCTGCATTATAGCGGTGTGCTGCATTTTGAGGATTATGCACATATTGGTGATTCCTAAATGATATAGCAAATATCTGAGTGAATTCAGAACGCCAATTTTGAATTAATGCAAACCTAAGCCTGCTAGCAAGCTGAGCCGGGGTAGGTTCTTTTGAATATTTTTTAGGTATGCCTTTTATAAAGTTTTTACCTCTTACTTGATAACCGATTATCGGTCCAATTTTTCCTGAAAAGCCTCCTAAGAGGCCTGATTTAATTCTTCCCATTTTTCATAAATATTTGGTTTACTACAATATAAGACTTTTGTATGAAAGAAAAAAAATTATCTTCTGATTAAATTCACATTACCTAGGGAAGGTATACGCTTTAGACTCGGTGGAGAATCGGTAAATTAGCGACTCTTCTCCGTATCTTAACCGTATTTTATCCGAATCTTCACCGAATCTTCACCGAATCTGCAGAGACCACGGAACCATTTTTTTTAACTTCGTTTAGGTTAAAATAGTAGGATAAATAAGTATCACTTAATGGGGATAAGTTTTCACGTTTTGTAGAATTTAATGCCCTAGAAAACAAAATTTTAAGTTGCGTGTTTATTTAGATGTTTAAACAATATTTTGCTTGATTTGCCCCATACTAACACTTATAGAGAGTTTTTAATTTTTGGCTTTGCATTTGAACAGTTTAATACACTAAGAATAGTCCTATGGAAAAAGTAATGATTGTGGATGATAACCCCATAGATCAACGAATTACTTCTCATGTATATAAATCCTCTCGTCAGAATACAGAAGTTATTGTGATGGAAGGGGCTATACAGGCCTTAGATTATTTGAAAAAGCATAAGGATCAGCCTGAACATTTACCTAGCTTGATTTTGTTAGATCTAGATATGCCTGAAATGAATGGGTATGACTTTTTGCAACAATTAAAGGATTATGCAGCGGATTTGCCAAAGGTTTGTCCAGTGATTGTGGTAACGGGTTCTGAAATCGCTTCGGATATAGAAAAAATGAAAGCGGATCCGCATGTCATCAAACTCATTCCAAAACCATTAAATAAACTCTCTTTCGCCTTTTAATTTTAGCGTTTTTCCATAACATTCGACACAAAGAAAAACAATGCTGTTCTGATGACTGTTATTTTCGAAAGTTAAATTTATTACATTCGAATTTTAATAGTTATGAAACAGACATTTCTATATTTTTTATTTGCGAGCGCGTTAATAAGCTTTGCAAGCTGTGCTGGAGAATCTAATAAAACATCTTCTACTGTACCGCCGGATAGTTTATTTTTACAAGAGGATACCGCCTTAACGAATTCAAGCGATATTACCGGAGTATATTATTATCAAGCTAATGGTGACTCTGTGCGCTTGCATATTTTGCAAACCTCCCCACAAGTAAGTGGTGATTTGATTTTTGCGCTTCGAGAGAAAGACCGCAATACGGGAACTTTTACAGGTCAGTTAGAAAATGATATATTAGTAGCAGATTATACCTTTCAATCGGAAGGAATGGAGTCGGTACGTCAGATAGCTTTTAAAATTACCGCAACTTCGGCTATACCACTATATGGTGATGTAGAAGAAAAAGACGGAAAAATATTTTTTAAAAGTTTAAAAACTTTGCATCCCGACCCGAATATGATACTTAAAAAAGCTAATTAAACTTAACCCACGAATATATGAAAATTAACTTCTCTGTTTTAGCAACTTGTAAGGCTGTGTTTTTAACGGCAGCATTCGGTTCAATCCCGGCCCTGGGTCAGTTTGCCAGTTTGGCGCTAACACCAAGCACCGATGGGGCGACTATTCAACCGAAAGCAGCGGTTCAACCGAAAGCAGGGTTTCAACCTCTAGCAGCTCTTCAAGCACCAGAAACCCTACACGCTCAAACACCTATACTTGCTCAAACGGTTGAGCTTTTTAGGTTAGCGCTTATTTCGGGTAATGAAAAAGACCTGCAAGCTTTAACCCATACTAAATTAGCTTATGGGCATTCCAGTGGTAAGGTAGAAGATAAGGCTACCTTTATTCAAAGTTTGACCTCGGGGATATCTGATTTTGTGCAGATTACTTTTGAAGATATGCAAATGATGGAGTTGGATAATATAGCTACGGTTCGACACATCTTATCTGGTCATACCAATGATAACGGACAGCCAGGCCAAGTTCGGATAGGTGTATTATTGGTATGGAAGAAGGAAAATGGCCAATGGTTATTATTGGCTCGTCAGGCCTATAAGCTTTAATTGGTCAAGCATAAATTGCTTGCGCGTCTTTAAATACCTCTTACAAATAAATCTGTTTCCAATACTTTCTTTTCAAACTCTTCAATCGGGTATTTAGCTTCTATGATTTGCAATAGCTTTTCAGTAGCTAACTGGCCGATTTCAAAGGCGGGTTGGCGGACAGAAGTGATGGAAGGATTAAATAAGTCTAATACATCGGAATTAGAAAAGCCAGCTATTACGATATCCTCGGGGATTTTAATTTTTAGCTTTTTTAATACACTCAAACAGCCTGTACTTAATCGATCGCCGGCAACAAATATAGCATCCGGCTTTTCGGGCAGAGCCATTAATTCAGAAATGGCTGTTTCCATCTCCTCGGGAATTTTGCCCCCATGCGGACAATATTTAATATATTCTTCTGGTAGTTGAATCTGATGTTTAGCCAAGGCCGAGCGGTAGCCTATTAAGCGTTCTTTACTAATGGATAAATAGCTCGAAGAGGTGAGGTGGGCTATTCGCTTAAAGCCTTTTTGAATTAAATATTCTGTGGCTTCAAATGCTCCTTTTTCGTTATTGGCAATTACTTTATGCGTTTCTATCTCTTCGGGTACCCGGTCAAAAAAGACCATAGGGAGACCTCTTTCATGCAAGGCTGTTAAATGTGAAATGTCTGAGGTTTCGGCCGACAGTGAAATCAATAGGCCATCTACAGAACGGGAAGCTAAATGTTGTACGTTGGCCACTTCCGTATCATAAGATTCATGTGTTTGTGATAAAATAACATGGTAGCCTCTATCATAGGCAATCGATTCTATGCCGTTGATAGCTTGTGAAAAATAACTATTCGCTACTTCACTTACAATAACTCCAATAGCTTTGGTACGTCTTTCCTTTAAGGAAAGGGCTATCGGATTGGGCTGATAATTAATTTCTTTGGCATAATCCAATACTAATTTTTTGGTCGCTGCACTAATTTCATGCGTATCTCTTAAAGCTCTGGATACCGTGGAGGTAGACAGTCCCAGGGCTTTAGCTATATCTTTTATGGTAACGGGCTCAAACATGGTTTCCAAGTATAAGATTTTTATTCCATCTTAAAGATAACTTTTTTGATGGAATTTGGTAACGTTATCGGGAACGTTTGCACAAATTTATAGCGCTTGGCACTTTATGATAAATAAAAAAAAGGTGTAGACTTGTTAAAGGAAGACTTAAGAAAGTTAACCCAAAACCAAATAAAAGCGTATTGTATGAAAAAAGTTTTACTATTATGTAGTATGCTAGTCCTATTTATAGGTATAGCTTCTGCACAAACTACGAAGGTAGTCTCCGGTAGGGTAACGGATATGCGTAGCTCTCAAGCTATTCCTGGCGTAACCATTACGGTAAAGGGAACCAATACCAATGCTAGTACAGATGATAAAGGTAATTACCGAATAACTGTTCCAGCCTCCGGCACTATTGTTTTGCAAGCTCGTTTTATAGGCTATAAAATGCAAGAGTCTACAGTAGGGTCTAATAATACTTTAAATTTTAGTTTAGAAGAAGATGTATCTACGTTAAATGAAGTAGTGGTAAACATCGGTTATGGAACCATTCGGAAAAAAGATTTAACCGGATCAGTAGCTTCGGTGGGGGCTGAGGTAATTGCAGCAGCTCCGGTGTCTTCGGCATTAGAAGCCATTCAAGGTCGTGTACCGGGTGTAAATATTTCTTCAACAGAAGGATCCCCTGAGGCGGAATTAATTGTAAGAGTGCGTGGGGGAGGTTCTATTACAGGAGATAATACACCTTTATATATCGTAGATGGTTTTCCGGTAAGCTCTATTGCTAATATTGCTCCTCAAGATATTGAATCCATTGACATCTTAAAAGATGCTTCTTCGACTGCTATTTACGGGTCTAGAGGTGCAAATGGGGTAGTTTTAATCAATACTAAAAATAGTAAGGATGGAAAAACGGCGATTGCTTATACCGCTTTTACAGGTATGCGGAATATTGCCAATACCTTAGATGTATTAAGTCCTTATGATTATGCCTTGTGGCAATATGAGCGCTCTTTATTAGATCGTTCGCCGACTGATTACACGCAGTATTTTGGAAACTTCCAAGATATAGACTTATATCAAAATGTGCCTGCAAATGATTGGCAAGATATTATTTTTGGCCGTACAGGTACTACATTTAACCACAATTTATCTTTAAGTGGCGGAAGTGATAAAACGAAGTATTCGTTAAGCCATAGTATGGTGAAAGAGCGTGCTATTATGCAATTATCCGACTATGAGCGTCAAAATGTAAACTTTAAATTAAATCATAAGCTATATAAAGGTTTAACCTTAGATTTTGGTTTACGTTATGCGGATACTAAAATTAACGGGGGTGGGGCCAATGAGCAAAATGAAATTTCATCGGCGGATTCACGCTTGAAAAATGCGATGTTATATCCTTCTTTCCCGGTACCTGGCTTAACCACCACGACGGAAACGGATGATGAGTTTAATTTATATAATCCTTTAATTTCCATTTCTGATAATAATCAGATTCAACATAAAAAAACTTATAATATTAATGGAGCAGTGAGCTGGGATATCTTGAGTAATTTGAGAGCCCGTTCTGAAATTGGTTACGAAGGTAACCGTCAGGATAATGATCGTTTTTATGGGAATACTACTTATTATGTAAGAAACGTACCGGCTGCTGAGAATCAAAATTTGCCAGCTGTGATATTTACCAATGGGAATAGAAACTCCTTGCGTAATACAAATACCTTGAATTTGAATTTGTCAAAAGAATTAGGCACTAATCATAATTTGAATATTTTAGGTGGTCATGAATATATATTAACCGAGAATCAGGTATTAACTACAACCGTGCATGGTTTTCCAAGAACTTTTGAGTTTGAGCAAGCGCGTAAATTATCTACCCAAGGTAAGGCCAATGCTATTGACAATAGTTTTTCAGCTGACTATAAATTATTATCCTTCTTCGGTCGTGTTAATTATGATTTCAAAGGAAAATATTTATTAAGTGCGACTTTCCGTGCGGATGGTTCTTCCAAGTTTAGCAAAGATAATCGTTGGGGTTATTTTCCTTCGGTTTCTGCAGGCTGGAGAATGTCGGAAGAGGATTTTATGTCGGGAACTAAAGCTTGGTTAGATGATTTGAAATTCAGAGCGAGTTATGGTACTGCTGGAAATGATAATATTCCGGTAGGACAAATGACCCAGAATTTCCAAAACTCCGTGACTACTTGGGTAAATGGTTTTAATAATTTCTGGGCGGCGTCTAAAACCATGGCTAACCCGGATTTGAAATGGGAAACTACGGTGACTCGCAATGCAGCGGTCGATTTCTCCTTATTTAAATCCCGTTTAACAGGTACTTTTGAGGCCTATTTAAATAGAACAAAAGATTTATTAATTCAATTTCCAGTAGCTGGAACAGGGTATGATTTCCAATATAGAAATTTAGGTGAAACAGAAAATAAAGGTTTGGAATTCTCCTTAAACTGGAATGCGGTGAGAAAAACTAATTTCGATTTAAGCTTTTCTGGAAATATTAATTTTAATCGAAACAAGGTAATTTCCTTAGGTTCGGTTAAAAACATCAATGGTACCTCAGGCTGGGCTTCTACCGAAATTAATGTGGACTATCTGGTTCAAGAAGGTATGTCGGTGGGTCAGATTTACGGCTATAGAAGTGCTGGTCGTTACGAAGTATCTGACTTCCAAGGTTACAATGCCGCTACTGGTAACTGGATATTAAAACCAGGCATAGTAGATGCGACTACTTTTATTGGAAATGTGCGTCCTGGTTCGATGAAAATAAGCGATTTGAATGGGGATGGTAAAATTGATTTATCGGATAGAACGATTATCGGTAATGCAAACCCTTTACATACTGGCGGATTTTCTATTAACTCCAGAGTTTTCAATTTTGATATTGGGGCTTACTTTAATTGGAGTTATGGAAACAGCATTTACAATGCTAATAAAATTGAATACACCTCAACTTCTAAATACAGTTCTAGAAACATGATTTCTCAAATGGAAAGCGGAAAACGTTGGACCAACTTGTTAGCTGATGGTACAATTTCTAACGATCCTACGGAATTAGCGGCGATGAATGCCAATACAACTATGTGGTCGCCGTATATGAGAACTTTTGTATTAAGTGATTGGGCTGTGGAAGATGGTTCTTTCTTACGTTTATCGACTTTAACCTTAGGCTATACTTTACCGAGTGAAATCTCCAATAAGTTAAAAATGCAAAAGTTGAGAATTTATGCTTCGGCATATAATGTTTGGTTATTGACAGATTATACAGGCTTTGATCCAGAAGTATCGACGCGTCGTCGTACAGCTTTAACCCCGGGAGTTGATTATTCAGCTTATCCGAAAAGTAAGTCGTTTGTATTTGGGATTAATGTTAATTTTTAACGAAGAAATATGCATAGCAATATGAAAAAGATAGTTTATTTTATGCTGATTTCCCTAGGCTTTGGCTTAGTTAGCAGTTGTAAAAATGGCTTGGAAGCTCCAGCCAAATCAACACTTGATGAATCGGTAATTTTCTCTACCCCAGGTTTGGCTGAAGGAGCCATTGCAGGAATTATACAATCCTTTGGGGAGACCAATTCGTATCGAGGTAGATTCCTAGTGTTTTATGGTTTGAATACCGATACAGAAGTGAATTCGGCTTTAAAAACGGTGGGGGATGATAAATCTCGCTTATCAAATTATAATGCCAACGTAAATAATGGGCAGATGAACACGGACAATAATGTGTGGGCCAAATTATATGAAGGTATTGAAAGAGCTAATTTAGCTATTCGAGGTATCCGTACCTATGGTAAAGTAGAGTCTAATCCGCAAATGGCGCAGTTGTTAGGTGAAATTTTAACCTTAAGAGCGGTATTGTATAGTGATTTACTAAAAGGATGGGGGGATGTTCCGGCTCGTTTTGAGCCCATTACAACCGCGACTACATATTTAGCTCGCTCAGATAGAGATGTGATTTACAAACAACTTTTAGCTGATTTGGATGAGGCTGCGGATTATTTACCTTGGCCTAATGAAAATTCGATTACGACTAAAGTAGAGCGTGTAAATAAGGCTTTTGCAAAAGGGATGCGAGCTCGTTTGGCGCTGGCTGCAGGAGGATATGGACAACGTTTAGATGGTACGGTAAGATTGAGCAATGATCCTGAATTGTCGCGTGCTAAAATGTATGCCATCGCCAAAGAAGAGTGTTTGGAAATTATAGCGAGTGGTAAACTTCGTTTATTAGGTTTTGAAGAAGTTTTCCGCAAGCTTAATGAGGAGAGTGGCGCTGCGGGATTAGAATCGATGTGGGAGATTCCGTTTAGTGAAGGTAGAGGTCGGGTTATTTTTGATTTAGGGGTAAGACATTTAAAAACCAATCAATATACAGGTCAAAATAGAGGGGGTACCAATGGCCCTAATCCGATTATGCTTTATGAGTATGAAGCGGGTGATGTGAGAAGAGATGTTTCGGTAGTGCCTTATGAGTGGGATGGCGGAGATGGTACCAAAGGAGGTTATCAGGTACCTTCTACATTAGGTCGTTTGTATTTCGGAAAATATCGTTATGAGTGGATGAAACGAAGAGTGACTTCGACAAACGATGATGGTTTGAACTGGTTATATATGCGTTATGCGGATGTTATTTTAATGGCTGCAGAAGCTATAAATGAATTAGATGGTCCGGGCGCTGCTGCACCGTATTTAAAAATGATTAGAACCCGAGCTTTCCCGAATGATCCTGCAAAAGTAGATGCTTTTATGGCAAACGCTACGGCCTCTAAAACGGCTTTCTTCAATGCTATTGTAGATGAACGTGCATTAGAGTTTACTGGAGAGATGTTGAGAAAAGCAGATCTTATTCGTTGGAATTTATTAGGTGTAAAATTGAATGAGGCTAAAGAAAAGTTACGTCAATTAGAAAACCGCCAAGGCAAATATGCTAACCTACCTGCTCGTATTTATTATAAAACAGCGGCCGATGGGGAAACGGTTCAGATTTATGGTTTAAACTTTGGCGATACTGACGCGGCTGGGGCAGCTTTAGGGTATCCATCGAATAAAGCTTGGACTATGTCTTCATCGAATGATGCGGTTTCATTTTGGGATGCATTGTTTGTAAATGATCCGAACAGACAACAATACTGGCCTATTTGGCAAGTGTTTTTGGATTCTTCGAATGGTATGTTAGATAATAAGAACCTTAATTTATAAGCTCATTTTATGAAATTATCAAAGATATATACAGGTATGGGGCTTTTAGCCGTTTGCCTTAGTTTTGGGGCCTGTAAAGACTCCAATATGGATGAAATTATGGAGTTACAGGTGGATCGTAGTTTTTCACCGACAAATGTGACGGCTAATGTCATTAATAAAACAGGTGTTCGATTGAATTGGAAAGCGGTGCATAATGCGAATAGCTATACTATTGAAGTGTATGAAAATGCAGCTCATACTGGCACCCCAACTTTAGTGGTGAAAGATATTTTAGCGGGCATGTTACCTTATACCATCAATGGTTTAGGTGGAGATACCGAATACTTTATCCGCATTAAAGCTGTAGGGACAAATGTAAGTGATTCGAAGTGGATGGATATTAGTATAAAAACGGAAGCTGAACAAATTTTGAATCCTGTGAATCCAGCTGATTTAACGGCTACATCTGTAGTTTTAACTTGGCCAGCTGGGCAAATGGCTACCTCAATGGTGGTTAATCCAGGCAATATAACTAAGGCTATAACGGCTGCAGATGTAGCTGCAGGAAAAGTTACGGTTACCGGCTTAAAAGGGGAAACGACTTATACGGCTGCTATTTTTAATGGTACAAAAGTACGCGGTTCAATAAGTTTTACCACCTTGTTAGATTTAGGTGGCGCTACTCAAATCACCCCAGCGGATAATTTAGTAAATGCTATTAATAATGCTGAAGCAGGTGCAGTATTGGCTTTAATGCCAGGAATCTATACCTTAAACGCTGATTTAATGGTGAGTAAAAATATTTCTATTAAAGGGGCACGTCCGACCGATAAACCAGTGATTATAGGTGGGGTATTTAGAGTAAAAGGAAATGCGGCTTTAAATCTTAAAGATTTGGTGTTAGATGGAACGGGTGCATTAAATAATAATCAGATGATTATTTACGAGGAAGCTTCCGATAATGCCTATGGCCATTTAGTTGTAGAAGATGCTGAAATTAAAAACTATGTAAAAGGTTTGGTATATGCCAATGTGAAAACCTTAATAGAGTCGGTTAAATTCAGTGGCAATATTATTTCAGCCATTGAATGTAATGGCGGTGATTTTATAGATTTTAGAAATGGTATAGCTAAAACTTTTAATTTTAATAATAATACGGTTTATAATTCAGCCTTAGCCAGAGATTTATTTAGGATGGATGCCGGTGGAGGTAATAATTTTACTGCTGTCACTTCTATTATTAATATTTCTAATAATACTTTCCATAACATTACCAATGGAGCGGGGAATCGTATTTTATATATTCGTTTACCGAAGCATGAAATTACATTCTCTAAAAATATAGTGTCTAGCTCAGGTGGTATTTTGACTAATCAGGCTTCTACGATTATTACACCAGCTAATTTTATTCAGAATAATTATTTTAACGCTCCAACTTATATGAGTGGTTCAGCTACTTCGGGTGCTAAATATGATACGGGTAGCTTTACCACCTTAAATCCTGGGTTTACCAATGCGGCTGCAGGGAATTTTAAAATTTCGCAGTTCGACTTGATTACCAATGGAATTGGGGATGCCAGATGGAGACAATAGTTTATTTTAAGTTTCAAGTTTAATTATACGGTGAGGTAAAGGGATTATATCCCTGATTTACCTCGCCGTTTTTTGTAGGTACTGTTAGTTTTTAAAGCGAGGAATATGTGGAAACGTAATGAGATACAAGGGTTCAGTCTAAGCCAAAGAATGTGGGTTTTTTTGATGTTAAGTTTATTAATGAGTGGCGTTTACGGGTGTGGTAAGAAATCGGATAATCCGGGCCCTGATCCAGATCCAAATCCGGGAGGACCTCATATTCCGACCCCAGTTCCGGTTAATGAAATAGCTTTAGCTTTTCCAGGTGCAGAAGGCTATGGTAAAAATACTACAGGTGGAAGAGGTGGCAAAATAATAAAGGTTACTAATTTAAATGATGATGGTCCGGGTAGTTTGAGGGCTGCGGTCAACGAATCCGGAGCTCGTATCATCGTGTTTGAGGTTTCGGGAAATATCCAATTAAAAAGTAGATTATTAATTCGCAATGGGAACCTGACTATTGCTGGTCAATCTGCCCCAGGGGAAGGGATTTGTATTCAAGATTATGAAATGCAGATTGATGCAGATAACGTCATCATCAGGTTTATGCGATTTAGAATGGGAGATTTAACCCGTAATGAGCAAGATGCCTTTTGGGGACGATTTCATAGTAATATCATTATTGATCATTGTTCAATGAGTTGGAGTATTGATGAGTGTGCCTCTTTTTATGCTAATCAAAATTTTAGTTTGCAATGGTGCATTTTATCGGAAAGCTTAAATCAATCTTTCCATGGTAAGAGTGATCATGGGTATGGAGCCATTTGGGGTGGCAATAAGGCTAGTTTTCATCATAATTTACTGGCACATCATAATTCTCGAACCCCGCGATTTGATGGGGGTAAGCGTTCGGGTACAACGGTGAGTCCTTTTGGAACTGATTTAGTTGATTTTAGAAATAATGTTATTTATAATTGGGGCGATAATTCGGCCTATGGGGGGGAGAATGGTGAATATAATATGGTAAATAATTATTATAAGGCTGGTCCGGGGACACCTGCTAATAGAAGTAGTAGGTTTTTTCAAATAACTTCAGACCCTACTTATGCACCTGGTTATGGAAAGTTTTATATTGCCGGGAATGTCATGCATGGACAAACAGGATTATCTTTAAATAATTGGGCAGGGGGCGTTGATAGGGCTTCAAGTGTGAGCGCGGCTCAATTTGAATTAGCCAAGGCTAATACCGCTTTTAGCTTAGAGCCGATTCCCGAACATACTGCTTTGCAAGCTTATGAAAAAGTACTCCAATATGCAGGTGCAAGTTTGGTCAGGGACGCCATAGATACCCGTATTAGTTTGGAAGTTCAACAAGGTACAGCTAGTTTTAGTGGGTCCAAAACAGGCAAAAAGGGTATCATTGATTCTCAAACAGATGTTGGCGGTTGGCCTATATTTAAATTGGCATTAGCCGCTTTAGATAGCGATGGGGATGGGATGCCGGATGAATGGGAAATTAGAAAGGGATTAGATCCGAAAGTAGCTAATGCTTCAGGGCGTAATCTGAGTACCGGATATGATAATATTGAGGTATATTTAAATGAATTAGTGAAAAATATAACAGATAATCAGTATAAGTAAAATTATGAAAGGGAAAGGCGGATGCTATTAAGTTACTTGAGTTTTAGCTTGTGGATTTTGAGCATGTGGGCTAAGCCAACACCACCTACTATTTATATTATCGGAGATTCGACGGCCGCTCAAAAAGTTAAAAAAGTATATCCAGAGACCGGTTGGGGAATGTGTTTAGGGGAATATTTGGCGCCAGAGGTGGTATTGATAAATAAGGCGGTAAATGGCCGGAGTACAGTATCTTTTAGGATGGAGAAACGCTGGGATAGTATACAGAAGGAACTAAAAAAAGATGATGTAGTGCTCATACAATTTGGCCACAATGACCAAAAGCTGGATAAGCCGGGGACAGGTTGTACACCTGAAGAATATGCTATTAATTTGGGTTTATATGTGAAAGAAGCACGAGCTTTAGGTGCTTATCCAATTTTAATCAGTTCTATTGCCAGACGTAATTTTAAGGAGGGGGTATTTCAAGATACCCATGGGGAATATCCTGTGCAAATGAAATCAGTTGCTAAGCAATCGAATGTACCTTTTATCGATATGCACGGCTGGAGTTCTAAGGTTTTGCAAGGCTTAGGGGAACAAGCCAGTCAGGCTTATTTTAACCATGTGCCTGCAGGGCATGAAAATTATCCGAATGGATTGGCTGATAATACACATTTTAGCCCCCTGGGAGCCAAAGAGATGGCTAAAGAAATTGCACGGCAATTAAAGCAGCTAAACTCACCCATACAAGCTTTTATGAAATGATGAAACATCCTAAACTACCTATTATTATCCTCGCCCTGATTGGCTTTTTGCTTTTTTCGGCCATGCGTATGCAGCCTAAACGAAAGCAACTGTTTTTAATTGGGGATTCTACTTTAACGGATTATAGCCTAGAGGTGGATTATGCTACGAAGCGTTTTCCCATGGTCGGTTGGGGACAGGTAATTCAAGCTTTTTTTCAGCCAGATAGTATCGCGTTATTGCCAAATTTTTTGCGTGCAGATGAAATACAGATTGTGAATAAGGCAAAGGGGGGTAGAAGTACGCGAACTTTTTTTGAAGAGGGTAGGTGGTTAGAAGTTTATAACCAATTGCAGGAAGGTGATGTGGTTTTAATTCAATTTGGACATAATGATGCGGCTATAGATAAACCTGATCGGTATGTGGATTTAGCAGGTTATGCGTCTTTTTTAAAGCGCTATGTATTAGAGTCTCGCCGAAAAGGCGCTACCCCTATTCTGATTACACCGGTAGCTAGAAATTACCCCTGGAAGGATAGTCAATTGGAAAATGTGCATGGAGATTATCCTGCTCAAATGATGACGGTAGCCAAGGAATTACAGGTGGATTTAATAGATTTAAATACCATTTCCTGCAAAGCCTTTTCAAAATTAGGCCAAGCTTATGTGAGTAAAAATTTCTTTATGAATTTGGAACCGGGAAAATATAAAGCCTATCCGGAAGGATTAAAAGATAATACTCATTTTCAAGAGGCTGGGGCAAAATATGTAGCGGGATTAGTGTTTAATAGTTTGAAGCAGTTAAAAGCCTATGATTTCGTGGTTGCCCAGGATGGTTCAGGAGATTTTAAGACGATTACTGAGGCATTTGCGGCTGTGCCAGATTTTCGAAAAGTGGAGACGCGCATTTTAATAAAACCTGGGGTCTATAAAGAGAAATTAAACTTATCAGCTTCCAAAAATAAGGTTACTTTAATCGGGGAAGATGCTCGCACATGCATTTTAAGTTTTGATGACTTTGCGCAAAAGAAGAATAGGTTTGGCGAGGAAATGGGTACTTCGGGTTCGGCCAGCTTTTATGTTTATGGTAATGAATTTACAGCTGAGAACTTAACTTTTCAGAATACTTCAGGCCCTGTTGGACAAGCAGTGGCCTTATTAGTGGCAGGAGATAAAGCGAAGTTTATTAATTGTAGGATGTTGGGTTTTCAAGATACCTTATACACCTATGGGTATGGAAGCCGGCAATATTATTATAATTGTTATATTGAAGGTACGGTAGATTTTATTTTTGGCTCTGCCACGGCTTACTTTGAGGCTTGTGAGATTTATGGCAAAAAAGCTGGGTATTTAACCGCTTCATCTGCTCCGGATTCTGTGTCCTATGGCTATGTTTTTAAGGATTGTAAAATAAGGGGCGATGCGCCTACTCATAGTTTTTATTTAGGGAGACCTTGGCGGCCCTATGCAAAAACAGTTTTTTTAAATTGTGATATGGGCGATTTAATAAAACCTGAGGGATGGCATAATTGGGGGAAGGAAAGTAATGAAAAGACAGCATTTTATGCTGAATTTGAATCTACTGGAAAGGGGGGCAATCCAAGTCGACGGGTAAGTTGGGCAAAACAATTAAGCCCGGCTCAAGCGGCTCAATATAGTATAGAAAAGGTCTTTCGAGATTGGAACCCTAAATCGCCTTTCCATGAGTAAGATATTACCCAGATTGTTATGGTGGTGCTTGTGTTTGTTCCCAGGGGTGTTATGGGCTCAAAATTACCCTGCTCAATTGGTGGTAGCCAGTGATGGAAGTGGCGATTATTCTACTATTCAGGGCGCCATTGAGAAAGTACGGGAATGGTCTGAAGTTCCGGTTAAAATAATATTAAAGCCTGGGATCTATCGAGAAAAGGTACATGTTCCTGCGCAGAAAGTGAACATTCAATTAATTGGGGAAAACCCTCAAAATACCATTGTCGTTTATAATAATCATGTTGGCAAAGGCGATATAACGACCTACAGTTCTTATACTTTTAAAGTAGAAGGGCACGATTTTTACGCAGAAGGAATAAGTTTTGTGAATGATGCGGGACCCGTTGGGCAGGCAGTGGCCATGCATGTGGATGCCGATAGGGTAGTTTTCAAAAATTGTAGATTTATAGGTAACCAAGATACCTTGTTTGTGACTGGAGATAGAAATAGGCAATTTTTTATGGATTGTGAAATTGAAGGTACCACAGATTTTATTTTTGGCTCTGCCACAGCAGTGTTTCAAAATTGTACAATTTTAGCTAAAAAGAATTCCTTTATTACCGCTGCGTCTACCAGTAAAGATCAAGCGTATGGCTTAGTTTTTTTGGATTGTAAAATTAACGCGGAGCCTCAGGTAAGCAAGTTATTTTTGGGTCGGCCTTGGAGAATGCATGCAAAAACTGTCTTTGTTAGATGCGAATTACCAGCGGTAATTCACCCTGAAGGGTGGTCGGTATGGAATCAAAATGAAAATCATAAAACGGCTTATTATGCAGAGTATGCCTCTTCAGGTCCGGGAGCAAATAGTTCTACAAGAGCTAATTGGAGCCATCAATTAAGCTCAGAGGAGGTGTTAAGGTACACGCTGGAGCACATCTTTAAAGACTGGAAATCGTCTTTTTCATTTTAATCAATTAATTTTATATTTGTAGGACATAATTACATAATCAAATATTTTTATTCCTATTAATTATAGCTTCCATGCCAGACAGTATAAATAATTTAAGTAGAGATTTAGGTCAAGTAAAATCTAGTACGATGGCCGACGATGTAGAGCTTAGATTACGTATGTATTTAAAGAAGATGTCTTTCAAGCCTGGAGATGCTTTACCCAAAGAAACTGATTTGGCCGAAGCCTTAGGCGTAAGCAGGAATGTGGTAAGAGAAGCCTTAAGCAGATTGCGCATGCTGGGGATGATCGAAACCAGAAAGCGGAAGGGCATGGTTTTGAGTAGTCCAGATATATTACAAGCTTTTGAACGCGTATTAGATCCGCTTATTATTGATGAAAGTACCTTAGGTGATATTTTTGAATTACGTTTAGTACTTGAAATGGGTTTGGCAGATTTAATTTACGATCGTAAATCCGAAGCAGATATTGAAGAGTTGGAACAAATCGCTAAAAAGGAGTTGAAAAGGGATAAGTCATTTATTATCCAAAATGAAATTGCCTTTCATGGAAAGTTATATGAAATGACTGGAAATGTTACTTTAAAGCGATTTCAAATTATGTTATTGCCAGTTTTTGCCTATGTTATGACATCTGTCGATAATCCTATAAAAGGAAAAGTTGATCATAAAGGATTGGTTGAGATTTTACGTACTGGTACAAAGGAAGATTTCAAAAAAGGGATGTATGAACATCTAAAACCTCATTTCGATTGGATTAATAAGCTATAGGCTTTTAGGCGATCTCTCGTAAGTTGTATCATAAATCTTACTTATTTACACTATTTATTTTTTGGAAATATTTGGATAAGAAAATTATAATTTCTTTATTTGTTTAATATGTACTACATAATGAACAAGTACATTAATTAACCGAATCCAAATTGTATGAAAAAATCATTCTTATTTATAGGAGCATTCTTGATTCTGGGGGTTTCTATTTTTGCACAAAGGGAGGTTAAGTCAGATGAAATTAAAGTAATTGATTTAGCGCAGGATACTAAACGTCATGTGATTATTGCCCAAGGTCGTTCCGATTTATATAATGGGCATCCTACAACTACCTTATTGCCAGATGGCAAAACCATGTTTTGCGTTTGGACAGAAGATCATGGTGGTCCTGCAGGCCCAATGAAAAGAAGTGATGATGGGGGCTTAACCTGGTCGGGTTTATTAGATGTACCTAAATCGTGGTATAATGTAAAAAATTGTCCAGCAATTTATCAATTGAAAAATCCCCAAGGGAAATCTAGAATCTTCGTTTTTGCAGGTGAAGATGCGACGAGCAATATTATGCAGCAAGCCTATTCAGAAGATAATGGGAAAACTTGGACGGATATGAAGCCTAATGGCCTGACGACAGTGATGCCTTTTTGCACGGTGGAATCTATTGATAACGGGAAACGCTTATTAGCGATGAGTAATATCAGAAGACCCGGAGAAACCAAGGAAGAAAGATCGAATGTGGTTACCCAAAGTATTTCTGAAGATGGAGGTCTTACTTGGTCACCATGGAAAATTGTAGCCGATTCGATTGGGTTAAAATTATGTGAGCCATTTTTGGTGAGATCGCCCGATGGTAAACAATTACTTTGCTTAATGCGGGAAAATACAACAAGAGAGTCATATTATATGGTGAGTAACGATGAAGGTAGAAGCTGGTCACCTTATAAAAAATTGCCGAAAGCATTATATGGGGATCGTCATGTGGCTAAGTATACGGCTGACGGAAGGTTAGTCGTGGTATTTAGAGATACGGGTAAGGAAAGTTCTACAAGGCCTCACTTTGTAGCTTGGGTTGGAAAATATGAAGATATAATTAAAGGTAATCAAGGTCAATATAAAGTTAAACTACTCCATAGTTATGCTGGTACCGATAATGGGTATCCTGGATTAGAATTATTGCCTGATCAAACACTCGTGGCTACCACCTATATAAAATATACCGATGGACCAGAAAAACATTCGGTTGTGAGTACTCGATTCAAATTAAGCGAAACTGATAAAATGCTTAAATAGCTAAAAAAACCAAATACTAAAACCAATTTATAATGAAATCGATTTATACTTTTTGTATGATCTTGGCTTGCCTTGTGCTAAGTCTGCCGAATTCATACGCTCAGACAAACAATTTTACAGTCAGTGGAACTGTTAGTGGAGAAGGCCCCAAGGAAACTATACCGGGGGTTTCTGTTCAGCTTAAAGGCACTCAAATTGCCGTAACAACAGACGAGAACGGGAAATTTAAAATCAACTTGCCAGATGGACAAGGGGTACTTGTATTTTCGCATATAGCCTATCAATCTACAGAAGTAGCTGTAAATAACAGAAATACATTGGAGGTTATTATGCAAGCGCAATCAAAATCCTTAGGAGAAGTGCTGATTGTAGGATATGGTACACAACGCAGAAAAGATGTGACTGGTTCTATCGCTTCAGTGACTGCTGATGATATTAAAAATCAACCTGCCTCGAATTTAGAGAATTTATTACAAGGTCGTTCTCCAGGGGTTCAAGTGAGTCAGTCTTCGGGAGCACCAGGCTCTAGCCTTAGTGTTAGAATCCGTGGAGGAAGTTCTATTAATGCTGGGAATGAACCTTTGTATGTAATTGATGGGGTACCTATTATAAATGATAATCAAGATCCTTCGGGGTCTTCGTATGGTACGGCTACGGCTACCAATGCTTTGACCTCTTTAAATCCTGAGGACATTGAAAGTATGCAGATTTTAAAAGATGCATCAGCTACCGCTATTTATGGTTCGAGAGCAAATAATGGAGTTATTATCATTACCACCAAAAGAGGAAAAGGGGAGGATGTAGTAGTTGCCTATAATGGTTACTATGGTACGCAAAAAACTATCCGTCAATTAGATTTAATGAATGGTCAGCAACATGCTGAATTTATCAATGATTGGGCAACAGCCAATAATTTAGCTAAACCTTTTGATAATCCCAGTGCTATTGGGGTTGGAACAAATTGGCAAGATGAGTTAATGCGTACAGCGGCTATTCAAAATCATCAAGTGTCGATTGCAAGTGGGAAAGGCGATGTAAAATATTATATCTCCGGAAATTTCTTTGGTCAAGATGGGGTTATATTAAACTCAGGAATGGACAGATATTCTTTCCGTATTAATACAGATGGTAAAATCACGAATAAATTGAGATTTAATCAAACTTTATCTTATAGTAGAACTATTTCAAATTCGCTTCCTTCTGCTAATGTTGGAGATGGAAATATCAGATCAGCAGCCGAAAGAGGCTGGGTTACATCGCCTACTATTCCAGTTAGGGATGCTAATGGAAATTATGTTACAACATGGTATGGGGCCTTTAAACCGGATAATCCTGTACAAGCAGTAAATTCTATTTTTAATGAATTGACAGGTGATAATTTGATTGGTAATTTCTCTTTAGATTATACAATTATTCCTGGTTTAAAATTTAAATCTTTAGCAGGTATAAGTTTAACTAACAGAACATTAGGAGAGTATTATCCAGGTTCTACTACTTACATAGGTAGTTTATTTAGTGGCTTGGGTATGAATTCTTCTCGTAAGATTACCAATTTCTTAAATGAGAATACCCTTACTTATACAAAAGCTTTTAACGAGAAACATAATTTAGAAGTGTTGGGTGGGGTAACTTTCCAAACACAAAAAGATTTTGAAGCCTCAGCTCAAACCTCTGGTTATGCAGACGATCGTTTAGGTTATTTTAAATTAGGTGGTGGTACAGGTATACCAGTTGTAAATACGTTCTTATCGGAATGGAGTTTAGCCTCTGTATTAAGTAGAGTGAATTATCAGTATAATAATAAATTTTTATTTACAGCTACTTTCAGAGCAGATGGGGCTTCTCGTTTTGGAGAAGGTAATAAATGGGGTTATTTCCCTTCAGTAGCAGTTGGTTATCGTTTAGGTCAAGAAGAATTTATTCAAAATTTAAATGTATTCGATGATATTAAATTTAGAGTGAGTTATGGGGTTACGGGTAATCAAGAAATTGGAGCTTATCAATCATTACCTCGTTTGGCTACTGACTTATTATATTTAATTGGCAATAGCAATGCCATTGGGTCTCGTCAAACCTCTTTAGCTAATTCGGAATTGAGATGGGAAAAGGCTGCTCAATTTGATGCAGGGGTAGATATTGCGATGTTGAATAATCGCTTGCATTTTGTATTTGATTATTATGAGAAAACTACAAACGATTTGCTATTTACCATTAATTTGCCAGGTGTCTCGGGTTATAGTACTGCTCTTTATAATACTGGACAAGTTCAAAACAAGGGTATAGAATTAGGTTTAAATGGAACAATTATCGATCAGACCTTTAAATGGGATGCTAGTTTAAACTTCACCAGAAATCGCAATAAAATTACTTCACTTGGAAGAAATGCATCTAATACGCTATTTGTAGGCTATCCTCCGGGGATGTTATTAGGCTATGTGTATGATGGTACTTTCAAAGATCAAAATGAAATAAATGCACAAAGTGCTCAAGTTGGAGTAAAACCTGGGGATGCTCGTTATTTAGATTTGAATGGAGATGGTTTATTCAATACAGATGATAGAACTTTAATAGGGAATCCATTCCCTGATTATGTATGGGGTATGAACAATAGCTTTAAATATAAAGGCATTAGTTTATCTGTTTTCATGCAAGCTTCTAAAGGTGGAGAAAGTTTACGTTTGGGAAGTTTATTTAATCCCGCAGATATTACGAGTAATAAATCAGTGGATTTAATCAATAGATGGTCCCCAACTAACCCAACGAGTAATATTCCAAGAGCGGGAGTTTCAAATTGGCAAAATGTTTCTACAAATAACCTACAAGACTTGTCTTATTTTAAAATCAGAAATGTGCAGTTAGGTTATACATTACCAAGTAAATCTTTACCGTATAAGGGAACCGCTCACATATTTATGTCGGGCCAAAATATTCTAACTATTGCCAAAGATTATAAAGGCTATGATCCGGATGGTGGGATTAATTATCCTACAGCGAGTGCAATCACCTTTGGTGTTAATTTAACTTTTTAACCGATAATGCGTATTGTTATGAAAACGAACTTCAAAAAACTAATATATTTAACATTAATTCCAGTTGGAATTGGATTTTCAGGTTGTGAAAAGTTCCTCGAAGAAAATCCCAAAAGCTTTTTATCTCCCACCAATTTTTATAAAACACCTACAGATGCTTATTCAGCATTAGTAGGAGCTTATGATGGTCTAGGGAGTGGTGCAAGTACTTATTATGCAAGATCTATTGCGTATTTAACTTGGTTCCCATCCGATGAAGCTTTACCTCCCTTATTAGCGGCGCAACGAAATTTAGATGATTTTTCATATGGGGCCGACCATGTGGATGTAGGTAACTTTTGGAATCATGTGTACGATGCTATCGGACGTGCAAATATAGTTTTAGATAAGGTGCCTGGGATTGACATGAATAATTCCTTAAAAGAACAATATTTAGCGGAGGCTAAATTTTTAAGAGGATTACATTATTTTAATTTGGTAAGAATTTATGGTAAAGTTCCTATTGTAACCAAACCTATTACTGTTATTGATGATGCCATTATTGAACAGCAAACGGTTGCCAAAGTATATGAGCAAATAATTTCCGATTTAGAAGCTGCGGTAGCCGTATTGCCAACTACGAATCCAAATGGCAGAGCCACCAAAGGGGCTGCTTTGGGTATTTTGAGTAAAGTGTTTTTAACGCGCGCTTCATCAGAAGCTGGTCAGAGTGGGGATTATGCTAAATGTGCTGAACTTGCAAAGCAAGTGATAGATTTAGGTGTTTATCAGCTACTCCCTGATTATCAAAAAGTGATTGGAGGAGAAAATGAGTTTAGCAAGGAATCTATTTTTGAATGGCAAGCCGATAGAACATTAACCTCGGTTGGCGAGCAATCCATTTATGGTCAATTTACCTTGCCTCGAAACATTGTGGGTTACGTACCTGAAGCGGGAGTTTCAGGTGAAAGTAATATCGTAGCTGAAATTCCATTTTTTAATAAATTTAATGATTTAGACTACAGAAAGGAATCTACTTTTATTACTTCTGGAAAAAATGCACAGGGGCAAACTCTCACTTGGGAACAATTTACTTATCCATATCCTGCTCCTGCATGGAAATTTGTAAACAAAAAGGCCACCACCCGTAACGCCTACGCATTTGGTGCAAATGTTATCATTTTGCGCTTGGCAGATGTGTATTTAATGCGAGCGGAAGCTTTAAATGAAATTAATGGACCAACTACTGAAGCCTATGCTATGGTAAATGCCATTAGAGCACGTGCAAGAGCAGGAAATGGCGTTACAAGTACAGGGTTTCCAGCAGATTTGACGGGTTTAACCAAGGATCAATTAAGAGAAGCTATTTTAGAGGAAAGAGCCATTGAACTAGCCTTTGAGGGTCATAGATGGTTTGATTTGGTAAGAACGAAACGACTTGTTTCAACGATAAAGGAAATTAATCCGACTTATCCGGTTTCAGATAAACATAATTTACATCCTATTCCAGTAAATGAAATGAGATTAAATTCAAAATTAATTCAAAATCCAGGATGGTAAGGTTAGTGTCATACTTGGTAGTCGCGCTTTTGTGCACTCCCTTTTGGGGAGTTGCACAAAAAGTGCAAAAAACGGTGGTTTGGACTCAAAATGAGGATAATATTAATACGCATTTTGTATATGGTTTAACGGTTACTAAAAAAGGTACCATTTTGGCGATGGCAGAAGCCCGAATAGACGATTGGCGTGATGATTCAGCTCATCATTTGGTATTAAAAAGAAGCACCAACAAAGGCAAGACTTTTTTACCCAATCAAATTATTCAAGAAAGTAAAAATGGTGAATCTTGGGCGAATCCCACACTAGTACAAGATCATACGACCCAAGAGATATTTTTATTTTATGCTTTAAACCAACATAACGCATCTTCACGCCTATTTTATCGCACTTCAAAAGACGAGGGGGCCACTTGGTCTGAACCAACTGAAGTTACAGCATTATTTGAACCTAATAAACACGCGTGGACTTTCCATTTACCTGGGCCAGGTCATGGTATACAATTGCAAAAAGGACGTTTGATTGTGCAAGTATGGCATAGAAGGTCAATTGCTTTTGCAGCTCCAGAAAGACGCTATGGGGTAAATTGTATTTATAGTGATGACCATGGAAAAACTTGGCAAGTAGGGGGTGATTCACCTGTTGGTGAATTTAATGAATCTCAAATTGTAGAACTCCAAAATGGGGATTTATTGTTAGTGGCTCGTACCCATCATGCGGAGGGAAATAGTTATCAAGCTAAAGTTATCAGCAAAGATGGGGGTGAGACATGGACTCAAGAAGCTCAATATGATGCAGGTTTAAGTGGGACTGTTTGCGATATGGGATTAGTTGCATATGATCCAAAACCTGGTTATTTAATTGCTTCTCAACCTGCGGAATTGACGAAACGTAGAAATTTAACCATTCGATTAAGCAAAGATGAAGGTAAAACTTGGATGTATAATAAACTTTTACAAGAAGGTCCGTCCACATATTCTGATTTAGCCATTCTGCCCGATAAAAGTATCATTTGCTTGTATGGTTTAGGAGGAAATAGAGCAGTTCCAGATGAGGTTGCTATAGCGAGGTTTAAATTAAAATGGCTCAAATCAAAATCCAAATAGCATGTATAATAAATCTAAAAGTTTGGTTCGATTAGTTTTAATCTTTTTTGTTGTGATTTCTCCTTTTTTAGCAAGTGCTCAGGTTAAAAGTGATTGGTTTTCTTGGACCAGTTCGGGTCAGCTCCCCGTTAAGGAGGGTTTAAGTCATGTCCAAGCAGGACTTAGTAATGGGGTTTTAATTGTAGCCGGTGGAGCCAATTTTAAAGGATCAATTCAGGAAGGTGGCACTAAGCAAATACATTCCAAAATATATATCGCTAAAGACCCCAAAACTTTAGTTTGGGAAGAACAGGGTGATTTACCTTTTCCCTTGGCGAATGCTGCGGTAGTTCCTTATCAAGATGGCTTTTTAGTGTTAGGGGGAACAAATGGCGAAAAAGCATTAAATACCATATTACATTTGAAGTGGGATCCTGTACAAGCTAAAGTTATAATAACTAAGGATTATCCAATTTTGCCTTTAGCTTTAGTATCGGCATCTGCCACACATATAGGAAACACAATTTATATAGGGGCTGGACAGGATGCTGATGGGAAAGCACAGGCAGACTTTTATAGTTTAAAATTAGATAATAATAGCCTACCTAGCCAAGCAGAATGGAAGAAATTGACGCCTTTTCCTGGCACAGCTCGGTTTGGAGCAACTTTTCAGGCTCAAAGTAATGGGGAGTATGAGAATCTTTATTTATTTGGAGGAAAAGGTAATTCAGGCTATTTACTAGATGCTTATAAATTTGACCCTAAGAAAAATGAATGGAAGGCTTTGGCTAGTTTACCTCGTCCTGCGCTTTTTTCACCTTATTTACCTATGGGACAAACGCATATTGCGCTATTCTCCGGATCGGACGGACATGATGCGGAAAATGCCATTGCCTTGGGTGATGAATATCATATGGTGAAGGATGCCATGGCTTATCATACCATTACCGATACTTGGGTAAAACTTAATCATATTCCATTGGGGGTTGCAGGAGCTATTGCGATAAAGTGGGCTGATCAAATATTATTAATAGGAGGAGAACTTCGTCCGGGGGTAAGAACTTCTGAAATTCAAATAGCCCAAATTCAAACTGCCAAAGAGAAATCTAAATTTGGATGGATCGATTACGCTACTTTGGTATTGTATTTAGTCGTTTTAGCAGGCATTAGTATTTACTTTTCTAAGCAAAAAGATGCTTCCGAAGATTACCTTTTAGGGAGTAAAAGTATTCCTTATTGGGCAGTGGGGATTAGTATTATGGCCACGCAAGTGAGTGCCATTGGGTTTATGAGTATTCCGGCTAAGTCTTATGCAGTTAATTGGGGGTATTTTGCAGGGGTCTTCACTTGGTTCATAGTGGTACCCATGGTAACTAGAGCTTATATTCCATTTATTAGAAAACTGAATGTAGCCAGTGCTTATCATTATTTAGAAGCGCGATTTAATTCCACAGCTAGGTTATTTGCTGCCTCTGTATTTGTGTTATTTCAATTAGCGAGGATGGGTTTGGTTTTATACTTACCAGCGCTTGCCTTATCTGCGGTTACGCCTTTAGATACGATTACTTGTATTATAATCATGGGTGTATTAAGTACCATCTATACGGTTGTAGGAGGATTTGAAGCCGTAATTTGGATTGAAGTAGCACAAGCTATTTTGCTTTTTGGAGGCGGTTTACTGTGTTTGATCCTTGCAATTATGGGTTTAAATGGGGGTATTTCAGATTTCTTTAATACTGGAATTACTGAGCAAAAATTTAGTTTGGGCGAAATGGATTGGTCGTTTACTTCCTCAACATTCGTGGTTATACTTATCGGAAATGTCTTTATCCGCTTAGGAAATTTAACCTCAGATCAATCGGTGGTTCAGCGTTATATGACTACTAGTAGTTTAAAAGAAGCTAAGCGAAGTGTATGGGCAGATGTTTGGATTTCCATTCCATGGGCAATTGTAATTTATGCATTGGGTACCGCATTGTTTGTGTTTTATAAACAAAATCCAGGTTTATTAAACCCTTCCATTAATACAGATGGGATATTACCTATGTTTATTGCTCAACAAGCACCTGTAGGTATTAGTGGATTAATTATAGCCGCAATTTTTGCTGCCTCGATGTCTACATTGGAAGGATCTATACATAGCGTGGCTACCATATTTACGACGGATTTTTATGGACGCTATAAGAAAGATCTAAATAATCAGCAAATTGGTAGAGTAGCTAAAATTGCCACCCTAGTTTTAGGTGTATTTGCAACTGGTTTGTCGTTGATTTTAGTATTTATGGATATCAACTCCATACTAGATATTTTTCAGGAAATCACTGGTTTATTTATAGGGGCTTCTACAGCACTCTTTTTATTGGGTATTTTAACTACCCGAGCTAATGCTACCGGAGCGGTAATAGGCGCTTTTAGTAGTGGGATAATACTCTATTTTGTGAAAACTCAAACTTCCTTAAACTTTTGGCTTTATAGTGCCATTGGTTTCTTAAGCTGCTTTGTAATTGGCTATTTAATGAGTCTTCTTTTTCCAGGCAAAAAGGAGTTACAAGGACTTACCTATTATACTATTAACGATAATTTAAAAACGAAATAAGATGGAAAATTTAATCGCATGGGATGGGAAAATAAGTAAATTCCAACCTTTGAAACATGTGATCTGTTATGATGATTTTGATAAAGGCTTGAATGGTTGGATGGATTTACATCCAAATTATGTTGGGAAAGATTTTAATACACTTCGATATAGCCATGTTGATAAAACGCAGTGGGGACCAATTATGTTAAGTTCTGCAAGTTTTAGATTGGCAGGTACACACGGTTCGATGGATGGTACATTTTCTATGAAGCTTTCGACCAGACCGGTAGCTAATCCTTATACTTCAGCACCTGCTCCAGGGAGTTTATCGCATGGCATAAAACGCTTAACGACTCATTTGCCAAAAGGTTTACGTCAATTTGAAATGTGGTATGCCTATACGCCAGAGCAAGATAGACAGGGATTAAGTGAGCAAGCTATACGAGCTTTTGGGGTTTTCTTTGATATTCAGGATGATGAATATCGCTATTTTATTGGGGCTAGGTATTTAAATGCGGTAGATGGAGAAATGGTTAGAAGGTGGCAAGTTTTTCAGGCAGCCGATGTAAGCGATACGCAATGGGCTTATGGCGTGGAGGATGATTGGTGTAAAATGGGTATAGACGCGATGTGGTATGGGGAGCGTAGAGCTGATGGTTCAACGGATGGTTTTGCTTTTATTGAAGATGGCTACCAAGATTTGTGTTACAACGAGAGTGATGATAAAATAAATTGGGCTTATTTAAGGCTTACTATTGATACCGAGAAGCGCGAATATGTAGAGTTGCAATCCGGTAATAAAGTATTTAATTTAAGGGGGATTAAGCCTACCCTAACAGCGCCATATGCTAGAATTAAGGGATTATTTAACCCAAGTATTTGGGTCGAAAATGACACCGATAGAAGAGTGTTTTTGTATGCTGATTCAATCGTAATTTCAGGAGAATAAAAAGTAATTTTTTAAAAAATATGAGAAATTTTCATGCTGCTGCGGTGGAACGCAGAGTTATATATAAAGAGGAATTGACCTCTCATCCTATGGAATGTGGTTGGGCCTCAGAAGCAATTTTTTTTATCATCGTGGAAGATATTAAAGGTTCTTCTACTAATTTAAATGTAGCCGTGGAAATTTCTGCGGATGGTATTAATTGGATTCCAGAAGGTTCGCAAATAGCTAATATAAATACAATAGGACATTATTTTTGTAAGGTTAATCATTTTGGTAATTGGTTGCGCGTGAAAGGTAATATCCAAGGAGAAGGTGCAGAAATTAAGGCATCAGTTCAATTACATCTAAAATCTTAACTATGCGAATTAAAGGATTAATAGCCGCAACATTTGCAGGATATCATCCGGATGGTACTATCAACTTAAATATTATTCCGACCCTGGTGGAGCAATTAATTGAGGATGGAGTAAATGGGGTTTTTGTATGTGGTACCAATGGGGAAGGTCCGAATTTAACTGTGGAAGAAAGAATGGCTATTGCCGAAGCTTATGTTAAAGCGGCTAATAAAAGAATATTAATCTTTGTACACGTTGGGCATACCGCAATTACTGAGTCGAGAAAATTGGCAGCGCATGCACAACAAATTGGTGCAGATGCAATTTCATCAGTGGCCGCTTTTTATTTCAAGCCTAATACTGTTGAAAATTTGATGCTATGTATGCAACAAATTGCAGCGGCAGCTCCTGCTTTACCTTTCTATTATTATCATATCCCAGCTATGACTGGGGTTAATTTAGATATGGTAGAGTTTTTAGAAGTGGTAGACGGTAAGATTCCAAATTTTGCAGGTATTAAATATACGGCAGCATCATTACATGAATACCAAGCTTGTTTAGCTTATAAGGATAATAAATTTGACATCTTATATGGGTATGATGAATTATTATTGCCTGCCTTAGCTGTAGGGGCAAAAGGAGCTATTGGAAGTACTTATAATTTTGCGGCACCCATTTATACAAAGGTGATTGCTTATTTTGAAAAAGGTAATTTGGAATTGGCTCAAAAAGAACATTTAAAAGCAGTTCAAATGGTGAGATGTTTAGTAAAGTATCCGCCTATTCCAGCACAACGTGAAATCATGAAATGGAAGGGTTATGATTTGGGTCCGTGTAGGTTACCCCTAGTTCCTTTGACAAATATGCAAGCTGAGGAATTTAAACGCTCCCTCTCTGTTATAGGATTTTTATAATTCTAGTATAGCCAATTCCTTCGTGAATTGGCTTTTTTATATTACATTGTTTGATATATTTGGAAAATAGACCTCATTATATGAAAATTTTAAAGTCCTTTGTTTATTTCGGAATTGCCTTTGTTAGTTTTTGTTTGTGGAGTACGGAAGTATTTGCTCAGAAAAATAAACAGAAGCAAAAACAAAAGATAAAACAACCATGGGAGTCGGTAACTATTTTACCAAAGTCTGTTTGGAATGCTCAAGAACCAAAACCGTATAAACAAAACGTTCCTGTTCAAATTACGGTACATCATGAAGGTGGACGTGTCCTTAATATAGGGGACGACGCTAAACAGCGCTTAAAAAATGTACAAACTTGGAGTATGGGGCCGGATAGAAAATGGGCAGATATTCCTTATCATATATTAATTGCACCTGATGGAACTGTATATGAGGGTCGAAATGCTTTGACCGTGGGGGAGACCAATACGGAGTACGATCCTACAGGGCATTTGCTGATAAGTTTTTTAGGAAATTATACCCAACAAAAAATTACCCCCGAACTTTTAGATGTGTTGGTTCGTCTATTAGCAGATTCTTGTGTTAAGTATGGTATTTCTCCAGATCTAATTTCTACACATAAAGATCATTCTAAACAAACCACTTGTCCTGGAGAAGATATTTATTCCTATTTTCAAGATGGGAGTTTAGTAAAAAGAGTTAAAAGCTTACTTAAAGGGAAATAGCCTCTTTTCTAAAATAGCCTCTTTTCTAAAATGGCGTTTATACGAGAACGTTTGCATAGTTATTTATGCCCAATTTGTTTTATTCCTGTATAAATTTGGGTAGACTTGCTATTGTTAGTAAACTCGTTTAACCCTATATAAGCTTTAATTTATGAAAAAGTTAGCCTTATTGCTGTCTTTTTTCGCTATCTCATTTGCGGGAAATTCACAGAAAAATAATCCTACCTATTCCTTTGAGAATCTTCCTGTAATAGCTACCACCAGTTTTAAAACTGATACTTTTAATGTGCTCCGTTATGGGGCAAAGGCTGATGGCATTACTTTAGATACAAAAGCTATCAATGATGCTATTAAGGCAGCCCATCAAAATGGTGGGGGTGTGGTATTTGTGCCAAAAGGTTTATACATCACGGGTCCGATAGAAATAAAAAGTAATGTAAACTTGCATTTAGCTAAAAATGCGATTTTACAATATACTAGAGACTTTTCTCAATATGATTTAGTTCGCAGTAATTGGGAGGGCCTTCCACAAATGCGTAATCAATCTCCTATCTGGGCTACAAATCAAGAAAATATTGCGATTACTGGTCACGGGATTATAGATGGGGGAGGGGATGCTTGGCGTTTTGTAAAAAAAGATAAGCAAACCGCCAGTCAATGGAATAAATTGGTGGCTTCAGGTGGGGTAGTTTCGGAGGATAAAAAAGTGTGGTATCCAACTGTGCAATCCTATGAGGCTTCAAAGGCTAAGAATCCTGGAGAACTAAAAGCCGATAGAGACATGAACTATTATATGGGTATTAAAGATTTTTTAAGACCTAATTTAATGGTGCTTACCTCTTGTAAAAGAATTTTAATCGAGGGTGTGACCTTTCAAAATTCAGCGGCTTGGAATTTACATCCTTTAATGAGTGAAGATATTATAATTCGCAATATACAAGTTAAAAATCCATGGTATGCTCAAAATGGGGATGGTTTAGATTTGGAGTCGTGTAAAAATGTGTTAGTGGAAGATTCAATTTTTGATGTGGGAGATGATGGAATTTGTATCAAGTCTGGGAGAGATGCTTGGGGGCGAGAAAGAGCGATGCCTACTGAAAATGTAATTATTAGAAATTGTACCATTTACCAAGCACATGGTGGATTCGTTATAGGTTCGGAAATGAGTGGTGGGGCTAAAAATATTTTTGTTTCTGATTGTACTTTTATAGGAACCGACATTGGCTTACGTTTTAAAACAACCCGTGGACGAGGAGGTGTGGTCGAAAATATCCATATTAAAAATATTAATATGACGGGCATTTTAGGGGAGGCCATCTTATTTGATATGTATTACGCAGCTATAGATCCGGTGCCTTTAACAGGAGAGCAAAGAGAAGCCCCAGCTGTTGTACTATTACCGGTTACCGAAGAAACCCCATCATTTAAGAATTTTACGATTTCCAATGTGGTATGTGATGGTGCTGAAAAGGCTTTGTTTGTGAGAGGTTTACCGGAATTACAGATTCAAAATATCCAGTTTGATAATATGTTTTTAAAGGCAAATAAAGGCATTGATTTGCAGGAAGCAACTGGCATTCGACTAAAAGATGTGCATTTGCAAATTAAAGATGGTAGTCCTTTAATTTCTATTCAAAATGGTCGACAAATTGAATTCGAGAATTTAGATTATAATTCAAGTCCATTATTATTTAAAATTACTGGTGCCCAATCTAGCCAAATTAAAGCTAAAGGCGTTCGTTTAGATCAAGTAAAGCAAACGGCTCAGTTTGGAGCTGGCGCTCAAGAAAAGGTTTTAACCATCAACAAATAGTTCGGATTTTACCAAGGAGATTTATTTTATGAATATTTATGCTAAATATTTAAGTCTTAGGATGCTCGGTTATGGGTTACTGGTTTTCTTGACAGTACCTGTACTTGGGCAATCAGACAAAGCAGGAAAGGCTTTAATTTCAAAGCATTTAAAGGCCTCCGAAATGGCTGATAAAATGGCAGCACGAGTAATCCAAGATTGGCAAGATACGAATCCGAATTTAGTATCTCATTTTAAACCTAAAAAATGGTCTTATGATTTAGGCGTTATTTACGATGGATTAGATGCTATGTGGCAACGAACCGGAAATGTTGCCTATTTTAAGGCAATCCAACAAAATATGAATAGCTATATCACCAACGATGGTACGATCATTAATTATAAGGCTTCCGATACTAATATAGATCATCTGAAAAACGGAAGAACCTTAATAAAACTCTATAAAATTACCGGGCAAAAGAAATATTGGAATGCAGCATTGAGTTTATGGGAACAATTAAAAGTGCAACCCCGCACGAAGGAAGGTGGGTTTTGGCATAAAAAGATCTATCCTTATCAAATGTGGTTAGATGGTTTGTATATGGGTCAACCATTCTATACGGATTTTGCGGTCATGCTAAATGAACCTAAGTATTTTGAAGATATTGCTAATCAATTTATTTGGATGGAAAATCATGCTAGAGACCCTAAAACGGGTTTGATGTACCATGGTTGGGATGAATCTAAACAAGAACAATGGGCTAATAAGGAAACCGGACTTTCTCCTCATTTTTGGGGAAGAGCGATGGGTTGGTATGGTATGGCATTGGTGGATGTATTAGAATATTATCCTAAAGACAATCCCAATTATACTAGGTTAGTGAATATATTGAATCGTTTTGCAAGTGCTGTAGAAAAGGTTCAAGATCCGGTAAGTGGACTTTGGTATGATATTTTGGATATGGCTGCGGAGCCTCGAAATTATCATGAGGCCTCTGCTAGTAATATGTTTGTGTATACCTATTTAAAAGGGATACGCCTTGGTGTATTACCCACTAAGTATGCAAGAACCGCCGAAAAAGCATATGCGGGTATTTTACAAAAATTTGTGAAGTCTGCTTCGGAGGAAACTATTGATTTGATGGGAACGGTAAGTGTTTCTGGATTAGGTGGGAAACCTTATCGGGATGGCAGTTTTGATTATTATATGAGTGAGAAAGTGGTGGATAATGATCCCAAAGGCGTAGGCGCTTTTTTGTTAGCATCCAATGAAGTTGCCTTATCTCAAATGGATAAGCCAGGTATGGGTAAATTATTGGTGATGGATTCCTATTTTAATAATGAGCAAAAGCCAGATTTTTTTGGGGTACAAAAGCCTTGGCATTATAAATGGGATGAATTACCAAATGCTGGGTTTTCATTTTTAGGAGGGATTATGCAATCGCAAGGGCTAAAGATTAGTACTTTATATGAAGCTCCTTCTGTCGCTAATTTGAAAAAGGCTGCTTATTATTTAATTGTTGATCCTGATCATTCAGCAGATAATCCGCATCCAAAATTTGTAGAGTCGACACATATAGCTGATTTGAAAAAATGGGTAAAAAAGGGGGGCGTTTTAATTTTAATGGGGAATGATGCAGCTAATGCTGAATTAACGCATTTTAGTGAATTGGCAGGGAGTTTTGGGATTCGATTTAAAGGAGATAGTAAAGGACGAGTTCCTGTGCCTACACAATTAGAAACAGCTTTAGTTGAAGTGCCTCCTGGGAATGAAATATTTAAATCAGCAAAAAATTTATTTATTAAAGAGTATAGTAGTTTAATATTAACTGCGCCCGCGAAGTCTTTATTAACGGATGCAGACGGAGATGTAGTGATGGCAAGTAGCTCCTATGGGAAAGGGCATGTGTTTGTAATTGGAGACCCTTGGTTATATAATGAATATGTGGATGGTAGGAAATTGCCTCCAACATTTGATAATTTTAAAGCAGCACAGGAGTGGGTAACTTGGTTGATTGGATTAAAGAAATAGCTATGAAAGGAGTATTGCTTATACTGATTAGTAGTTTTGGTTTTTTACCTATGGCTTGTGCTCAAACCTTAAATAAGGAAGTTAATTCTATTGATACATTAGCTGAAAAAGTACTGGTTTATCAATTGGATAATGGGGCTTGGCCAAAGCAACTCATGGATAAATCAGTGGTGAATTATGAGCTAGCCTTAGATGCCCAATTACTGCGTACTATTAAAGCTACCACCATTGAACATGCAACTATCGATAACAAGGCAACTACCAGGGAAATTGATATTTTATTAGAAGCTTTTCAGCAAACCAAAAATCAACGCTATTTATTATCTGCTAAGCGTGGGATAGCGTATTTATTAGCCGCGCAATATGAAAATGGTGGTTGGCCCCAGTATTTTCCCGATAAGCATCTATATAGAGCGCAGATTACATATAATGATAATGCCATGGTCAATGTATTACTCATTTTGTTGAAAGTAGCTTTACAACATGATGTGGAAGTATTACCCTTGGTGGAATTTCAAAAAGGAGCAGCAACCGCCGTTCAAAAAGGCGTTGATTGTATTTTAAAAACTCAAGTGAAACAGCATGGACAGTTAAGTATCTGGGCTGCTCAATATGATCCTGAAAATTTAGTTCCCGCACAAGCTAGAGCATTTGAACCTATTTCTTTAAGTACTGGGGAATCTGTAGGGATTATTCGATTTTTGATGAAAGTGCCTAATCCAACACCAGACATAATAAATGCTATTCAAGCGGGAGTGAATTGGTTTGAAATGCATAAACAAGTTGGATTTAAATATGGGCGCGATGCTTCAGGTAAAAATAGTTTAATACCCATGGAAGGAGCTTTTTATTGGGGAAGATTTTATGATATTGCTACCAATCGCATCATATTTGGGGATAGAGATGGTTCTGTTAAGTATAATTTTGATGAATTAAGCTTGGAAAGACGGAATGGTTATGTATGGTATGGCGACTTTGCCTCGAAGTTATTAGAAAGTGAATATCCCAAGTGGCTGAAGAAAATTAAGGCGTAGTAATTCGGGAACGTTTGCGCAAATATTTGCTGTTAAATCCCCTTTAAGGCGCTAAAAAATGTGTAGAATTGCTCTGTATAAAGGTGTCAACCATTATTCCAGTAACTAACCAAATTATTGAATTACTTGCCTATCTTATGATTTTATCAAAAGAAAATCTACCTTTTATTGATGCTAGCCGTTGCAATAAGCCTTTGCCTGAAACATTTACTTATCCAGAGAAAGTGTTACAATTTGGAACAGGGGTTTTATTGAGGGGTTTACCCGATTATTATATTCATCAGGCGAATCAACAAGGCGTATTTAAGGGCAGAGTAGTGGTAGTTAAATCAACCTCTGGTGATGCCTCCGATTTTGACACACAAGATGGTTTATATACACTTTGTATTAGAGGCGTGGAGGCAGGTGATTTAATTTCGGAGAATCTAATTTCTTCTGCAATTAGTCGGGTATTAAAAGCTCAGACTGATTGGAATAAAATTTTAGATGTAGCCATTTCAAATGATTTGGAAATCATTATATCTAATACCACAGAAATAGGTATCACTTTTCAGGCAGAATCTATCAAGGATGTAATTCCACAATCCTTTCCAGGTAAGTTATTAGCTGTTTTATTTGCCCGATATAATGCCTTTCTTGGTGATCCCCAGAAGGGCCTGGTGATTGTGCCTACAGAATTAATTCCGGATAATGCCAGTAAGTTAAAAACTATATTGCTTGAATTAGCAAGGTATAATGAGCTCCCGGATAAATTTATTCACTGGTTAAACACCTCAAATTCATTTTGTAATACGCTTGTGGATAGAATTGTGCCTGGAAAACCAGACGATGATATGGCACAAGAATTAGCTAGAGAATTAGGATATAGAGATGCTTTATTGGCGATAGCTGAACCATATAGTTTATGGGCCATAGAAGGGGACGAATCGATAGCTGCTAAATTGAGTTTTGCGAAGGTACATTCATCCATTGTAATCAATCCTGATATCGAAATTTATCGAGAGTTAAAGGTGCGATTATTAAATGGGACCCATACCTTGGCATCCGGCATGGCAGTTTTAGCAGGTATTTTAACGGTAAAAGCAGGTATGAAGTATATCAATTTTAAGCGGTTTATCGAAAAATTGATGCATGAGGAGATTAGTGTTTCCATCCCTTATGAGGTGTCTCCTAAGTTAGCTTTTGATTTTGCTTTATCAGTTATAGATAGATTTTCTAATCCATTTATTGAACATTTGTGGCAGCAAATTTCTTTTCAATATAGCTTAAAGATGAAAATTAGAGTATTGCCACTGTTTTTAAAATATGTAAATGATACCGGTAAGTTACCTCGATTAATGAGTTTTGGTATGGCGGCTTTTCTTCGATTTATGCAGTTTGCTGAAGAGAAGGACGGTGCTGTAAGGGGCCTATTTGCCGGATTATCTTATCCTATAAAAGACGATTCCTATGCCTTATTTAGGAAGCATAGTAATTTAGCATTTCCTGCAGATTATATTCATCAGGTTTTGCAAGAAAAGGATTTTTGGGGCACTGATTTAAGCCAAATTACTGGCTTAGAGGAGCAATTAGTTAAGGATTATTTAGAAATAGAAAAGTTGGGTATGCCTAGAGCTATACAACGGATAATATCGAATTAATTTATGCAAACAGTTTTGCAAATACACCCACAGGATAATGTTTTAGTGGCGCTTCGGGATTTAGAGAAGGGCCAAATCATATCTTATGCTGGTGAGTCATATGAACTTTTAGAAGAAATTCCCGCCAAGCATAAATTCTATATGCTGGATTTACCCCAAGGGTCAGAAGTTTTTATGTATGGTACTTTAGTAGGTAAAGTGGTCGTGGATGTGAAGAAAGGGGAGCGGATGCGTACGGATAATATAAAACATGCGGCAGCTGATTACTCCTATCGTGGGTATAATTATACTTGGCAAATGCCCAATGTAGAAGCATTTGCAACTCGGACCTTCAATGGCTATCATCGGTCAGATGGTCGAGTTGGGACGGCTAATTATTGGCTTTTTATTCCAACTGTGTTCTGTGAAAACAGAAATTTAGATGTTATTAAGGAAGCTCTTTTACATACCTTGGGTTATACTGATACTGATAAGTACAAACAGTATACTCAAGCCTTATTGTCAGCTTATGAAAATGGGCAAGATATTCAAGCTTTAGATTTAGCAACACCTGGATTTGCTCAGGCACCTTTAAGACCTTTTAAAAATATAGATGGAATTAAATTCTTAAATCATGATGGTGGTTGTGGCGGGATTAGACAAGATGCAGCTGTTTTAAGTAAATTATTAGCAGCCTATGCTGATCATCCGAATGTAGCGGGGGTGACTGTTTTAAGTTTAGGTTGTCAAAATTTACAGGTGAGTGATTTAAAAAGGGATATATATACTCGGAACCCTCATTTTGAAAAGCCCCTATTAATTTTTGAACAGCAGCAAAGTGAAAGTGAACCACAATTAATTAGTTCAGCCATAAAGGAAACATTCAAAGCTTTAATAGAAGCTGATAAAATAAGGAGATCACCTGCACCTTTAAGCAAACTTTGCCTAGGAGTTAAATGTGGGGGAAGTGATGGGTTTAGTGGTATTTCGGCTAATCCTGCGGTAGGCTATTGTGCAGATTTATTAGTTGCTTTAGGGGGTCAGGTTTTGTTGGCTGAGTTTCCTGAATTATGTGGTGCTGAACAAAATTTATTAGATAGGACCCAAAATGCTTCAGCGGCTAATAAGTTTATAAAACTGATGCGTGCTTATAGTGCTTCTGCAGAAGCAGTGGGTTCAGGTTTCCATATGAACCCTTCTCCAGGGAATATTAAAGATGGTTTAATTACAGATGCTATAAAAAGTAATGGGGCCGCTAAAAAAGGTGGTACTGCCCCCGTGGTGGATGTTTTAGATTATACGGAACCGGCTTTAAAAGCAGGTTTAAATTTAGTTTGTACACCGGGTAATGATGTAGAGGCCACGACTGGAAAAGCTGCTTCCGGGGCAACTTTAATTTTATTTACTACGGGTTTAGGCACGCCTACAGGGAATCCGATATGCCCTGTTATTAAAGTAGCTACTAATACGGTGCTAGCAAATAAAATGCAAGATATTATAGACATAGATACAGGGTCCGTGATTGCAGGAACGCAAACTATTGAAGAAATGGGGGCTTACATATTAGATTATTGTATAAAGGCGGCGAGTGGGGAAGTTATCCCCAAATCAGTATTACTTAATCAGGATGATTTTATACCTTGGAAAAGAGGAGTGTCATTATAGTTATAGAAAAATAAATTTAAGGAAATATAGGAGATATGAAAGTTATTCAGGCAGTGCATTCCGATGATTTTAAGAGTTACGGGACGCAGAGGATTAGAGAAAATTTTTTATTGGATGATCTGAAAGCAATAGATCAGGCCAATTTTGTATATACCCAATATGATCGTATGATTGTAGGTTTGATTACGCCTGAATCTAAAGAAGTAGCTTTAGAAACTTATCCTATTTTGAGAGCTGACTATTTTTTAGAGCGCAGAGAAATGGGTATCATAAATGTGGGTCAAACTGGTAAAATTACAGCAGATGGGGTTACTTATACGCTAAACCACATGGATTGCTTGTATTTAGGGAAGGGAACTAAAGATGTGAGTTTTTTAGCAGGTGCAGCAAGTTATTATATATTGTCTGCTCCAGCACATGCTGTACATCCAAATGCTATGGTTCAACATGATCAAGCTTTTTCAGCTGAATTAGGTAGTTTAAAAACTTCGAATGCTAGGAAGATTTCAAGATATATTCATAAAGACGGCATTCAAAGTTGCCAACTGGTAATGGGTTTAACTCAACTTCAAGAAGGGAGTGTATGGAATACCATCCCCCCGCATACTCATGAAAGGAGAATGGAAGCCTATTTTTACTTTGATTTAGATGCCGATCAACGCGTATTTCATTACATGGGTGAACCACAAGAAACCAGACATATTTTAGTTGCCAATAAGGAAGCTGTATTATCACCCCCTTGGAGCATTCATGCTGGTTCTGGTACCCAGCATTATAAATTTATTTGGGGTATGGCGGGTGAAAATTTGGATTATACCGATATGGATAGTTTTGGCGTTGATGAATTAAGATAGATATGATGGATTTTTCATTGAAAGATAAAGTAATTATTGTAACGGGCGGTACAGGCATTTTAGGTAAATCGTTTGTAGAAGCTATCGTCGAGGCAGGTGGAATTGTGGGGGTTTTAGGACGCAATAAGTATGTCGCTCAGGAGCGCGTAGCTGCAATTAATAGAGCAGGAGGTGAAGCTATTGCATTAGTGGCTGATGTGCTAGATGAAGCACAATTAGTCCAAGCAAAAGAAACTGTATTAGCGAAATATGGCCGTATTGATGGGCTGGTAAATGCTGCAGGAGGTATAATGCCTGAAGGAGTATTACAACCAGAGGAATCAGTATTTGACATGAATTTACAGGGTATGAAAAATGTGATGGATTTGAATTTGTGGGGGACTATATTACCCACACAAGTTTTCGGGGATGCTATAGCTAAATCCGGGAAAGGCAGTATTGTAAATATTTCTTCTATGAATTCTAAAAAGGCCGTTACTAAAGTGCTGGGGTATAATATGGGTAAGGCTGCGGTAGATTGTTACACCCAATGGTTTGCCGTGGAGCTCGCCAATAGATATGGTGATAGCATTCGAATGAATGCATTAGCACCGGGTTTTTTCTTAACCGAACAAAATAGAAATTTATTAACGCAAGCAGATGGAACTTTTACCCCTAGGGGCGCGGCCGTAATTAAGCAAACTCCTTTTAAACGGTTTGGTAATCCAGATGAATTAAAAGGCACGTTGGTTTGGTTATTAAGTGATGCTTCGGTTTTTGTAACTGGTGCAATGATATGTGTAGATGGTGGGTTTTCTAGTTTTAGTGGGGTTTAGGTGAAGTTCTGATAGTTTATTAAATAATAGTAGCAAAAACAATTTCAAGTGAAGGATTTTTTAGATCAAAATTTTTTATTGCAAAGCAAAACAGCGGAAAGGTTATATCATAACTATGCGCAACAAATGCCCATTATAGATTACCATAATCACTTAAGTCCAAAGCAAATTGCAGAGGATTATCAATTTGAAAATATAACGCAGGTTTGGTTATATGGTGATCACTATAAGTGGAGAGCCATGAGAACCTTAGGTATCGATGAGTATTTTATTACTGGTTCGGCAAGTGATTGGGAAAAATTTGAAAAATGGGCAGAAACCGTTCCCTATACCATGCGAAATCCTCTATATCACTGGACGCATCTAGAATTACAACGCTATTTTGGGATAACTAAATTATTAAATCCAGAAACTGCAAAAGAAATTTATGAAGCGTGTAATGCGAAATTGCAATCCAAAGAATATAGTGTACAGGGCTTGCTGAAGAAGATGCATGTTAAAACTTTATGTACTACAGATGATCCATTAGATAGTTTAGAGTTTCATCAAGCGATGGCTAAAAAAGGAGGGGACTTGGTGATGTTACCAGCATTTAGACCAGATAAAGCCATGCAAGCTGAGGATATACTTGGTTTAAATAATTACTGCGATAAATTAGGAGAATTAGTAGGTTATGCTATTTTAGACTATGCAACTTATTTAAATGCTTTAAAAGCGAGACATGATTATTTTGCCAGTCATGGCGCGTCTGTTTCTGACCACGGTTTAGAACAAATTTATTCCGAAAATTATACTGAAGATGAGATTGCTACTATTTTTAAAAAAATCAGAAACCATCAACCTTTAAGTTCGCAGGAAGTAATAAAGTTTAAATCAGCAATGTTAGAAGCTTTTGCCAAATGGGATCATGAAAAAAACTGGGTTCAACAATTTCACTTGGGGGCCTTAAGAAATAATAATGATCGATTGTTAAGTTCTCTAGGTCCTGATACAGGTTTTGATTCTATTGGAGATTTTTCTCAAGCAGCGGCTTTAGCTAAATTTTTAAACAAATTAGATGCAGAAAATTGTTTAGCCAAAACAATACTTTATAATTTAAATCCTGCAGATAATGAATTAATGGCAACCATGATTGGAAATTATAATGATGGCACAGTAAAAGGTAAAATTCAGTGGGGCTCAGCATGGTGGTTTTTAGATCAAAAGGAAGGCATGGTTAAACAATTAAATGCCCTTTCCAATATGAGTTTGTTAAGTTGTTTTGTAGGTATGTTAACAGACTCTAGAAGTTTCTTATCCTTTCCAAGACATGAGTATTTTAGACGTATTTTATGTGATCTCATAGCTACAGATATTGAAAATGGAGAGCTACCAAATGATGAGCCATGGATAGGTAAAATGATTCAAGACATCTGTTACAATAATGCACAATCTTATTTTAAATTCTAAATGAAAAAAGTACTCTGCTTTGGGGAATTATTATTGAGGATTTGTCCAGACGTACAAGGGAATTGGATTCAAAATCACCAAATGTCTTGCTATGTGGGGGGTGCTGAGTTAAATGTGGCAACTGCTTTGGCCCTTTGGAAAAAACCGGTAGCTTACGTTTCGGCATTGCCTGATAATTTTTTGGCGACTCAAATAATAAATCATTTAGAATCTTTAGAAATTGATTGTTCGAATATAGTTCGAAATGGATCCAGAATTGGCACCTATTATTTACCCCAAGGCACAGATTTAAAAAATACAGAGGTCATCTATGATAGAGTGTATTCCTCTTTTGCAGAATTGAATATAGATAGTTTGGATTGGGAATCTCTATTTAAGGATATTCAAATTTTCCATTTTTCGGCTATTTGCCCTGCTCTAAACGATACTATTGCAGTGATTTGTAAACAAGCGATAAAGTATGCTCAATCTGCTGGAATATTTATTTCCTTAGATTTTAATTATAGAGCAAAACTATGGCAATATGGAAAAAGCCCCTCAGCAGTAATGCCGGATTTAACGCAAGGTGTTAATTTAATTATGGGTAATATTTGGTCTACCAGCCGGATGCTAGGATATGCTATACCAGCCGAGGTTTCTGATCAGGTTTCCAAGGAGGAAGCCAATTTATTAGCGCAAAAACTGAATAATCAAATATTTGAAGATTTTCCCGCTTGTAAATTTATTGCCAATACCTTCAGATTTGATGTTGGGCGGGGCCTTCGCTATTTTGCTAGTTATGCAACTCCTGAGCAACAGGTATTGTCGAAATCTTATTATGCAGATTCAATATTAGACAAAGTGGGTTCTGGAGATTGCTTTATGGCTGGGCTATTATATGGCTTATTGGAAGAATATAGTTTACAGGATACGGTAGATTATGCGGCGGCTGCAGCTTTTAGTAAATTATTTATTTCAAGGGATGCTACTAATCTAACACCTGAGGTAATTTTAAATTCAGTTAAAAAATATGAACAAAACTAAAGAAAATACGCTTCAAGCTATTTTAAATCAAGGGGTATTGCCGCTTTATTTTGAGGCTGATGCTGCTTTAAGCTGGGAAATATTAAAAGCATTATATGAGGCTGGAATAAGAGTAGTTGAGTTTACCCATAGAGGCGTGGAGGCTCCTGATAATTTTAGCTTTTTAAAAACTAAAGCTGCTTTAGAAATGCCCGATTTATATTTAGGTATCGGAACTATTAAGACCTTGGAGGAGTTAAATAAATATGAAAAACTTGGAGCTGATTTTTTTGTAAGTCCAATTATAGATTTAGGTATAGGCAACCGGGTTCATGAAATAGATAAGTTATGGATTCCGGGTTGTTTTAGCCCCACAGAAATTAATTTGGCGTACCAAGCCGAAGCCGGCTTAATTAAATTATTTCCAGCAAATTTATTAGGACCTAATTACTTATCATCCATTAAGGATTTGTTTCCAAAGCAAAGATTTATGCCTACTGGAGGAGTAGATTTAAGTGAAGTCAATATAAATTCTTGGTTTCAAGCGGGCGTTTCAGCCGTTGGCTTAGGAAGTAAATTAATTGCCAAAGATTTAATTGAAAAGCGAGATTTTAAAACGCTACAAGAGCGAACCCGATGGCTCTTAAATTGTATCGAAGCGATCCAACTCAAATACGTCAGAACCTAAAATAATTCAATCTATAAGCTAACCAATACAAACCTAAACAATTATGAATCAACCAAAAATAGGGAATTATAGATGGACAATTTGTGCCCTCTTATTTTTTGCAACGACTGTCAATTATTTAGATAGACAAGTTTTAAGTTTATTAAAACCTTCATTAGAAGAACAATTTGGCTGGTCTAATTCAGATTATGCAGATATAACGGCTACCTTTCAATTCGTATATGCGATAAGCATGTTATTTGCTGGACGTTTTATAGATAAATTAGGAACTAAATGGGGTTACGCAATTGCGATTATAGTTTGGTCATTAGGCGCCATTATTCATGCTTATTCTATTACCATTGGAGAAGGTTTATCGGGAGTTATTACTGCTCTAGGCTTTACTGCAATTCCTGTATCAATTTTAGGTTTTATGTTTTCCCGTGCAGTGCTTGCCGTTGGGGAAGCTGGTAATTTTCCAGCAGCCATTAAAGCTACCGCAGAATACCATCCTAAAAAGGAGCGATCTTTAGCAACTGGTATATTTAATTCAGGGGCCAATGTGGGTGCCATATTAGCTCCTCTACTGGTTCCTATTATTGCGAGTAAGTGGGGTTGGGAAGCTACCTTTGAAATTATTGGGGCTATTGGCTTCTTATGGTTATTTTTCTGGTTGTATTATTACAAAACCCCCAAGCTTCAAAAGCGTTTGTCGGCAGAGGAATATGCCTACATTCATAGTGATGATGAATTAGAACCAGAAGTAGAAACGGGAGCTAAAGTGGGCTGGGTAAAACTATTAGGATATAATCAAACTTGGGCGTTTACTTTTGGTAAATTTATGACAGATGGGGTTTGGTGGTTTTTCTTGTTTTGGTTGCCTGGCTATTTGAAAGACCAATATAGTATGAGTGGGGATGCCATTATTTTTCCTTTAGCTGTGTTGTATTCCATGACCATGATTGGAAGTATTTGTGGCGGTTGGTTACCGAAGTATTTCATCGATAAGGGATACCAAGCTTACGATGGTCGTATGCGCGCTATGTTCATCATTGCATTAATTCCACTGGTGGTATTATTGGCACAACCCTTTGGTCATATCTCATTTTGGGTTCCAGTGATATTAATTGGGTTTGGGGCTTCTGCACATCAGGCTTGGTCGGCTAATATTTTTACGACAGTTTCCGATATGTTTCCAAAAAGAGCTGTGGGTACAGTAGTAGGTATAGGTGGAATGGCTGGGGGCTTGGGTGGTGTATTAATTACAAAAGTTGGCGGATGGTTATTTGATAGTTATGCACACAAGGGCATAAATGCCTCCTTCTCTGAATTCACCAAAATAGGAAATGGAGATTTCATCAATAGTATAAAAGCTTTAGATTTGGTGAGTAAGTATGGGGATAAAATTGATATAAACAAGATGGCATTAAGTAAATTGCCAAGTGATGTGCATGCGCAAGTATCTCAAATAGACCCAAATTTATTTAATCAATTATTGGAAATTCAAAAGCCATTAGTGCAATCTAATTTACAAATTGGATACACCATTATGTTTTCATTTTGTGCCCTTGCCTATTTAATAACCTGGGGTATAATGAAGGTTTTAGTGCCAAAATATAAAAAGGTGAATTTGTGATTTTCTAAAATTAAATAGAATAGTACAAAGTGGTATCTAGTATAAAAAATATATTTATAGTGTTTAAAGTAACATTTTTGTGTAATTGCTGTTTTTTGCAATGAAAATAGCGATTTAATGAAAAAAACGATGTTTAAACTTTCTTAATTTCAATTTTATAATTATATTTGAGCTTACCCTTCATAAGGGTATGTTTTTCATAGGTAGATGTAGGGTCAGGAACATTGTTTCTGGCCCTTTTTTGTGCAGGTTGCGGTTATTTGTTGTAACTTCGTAAAGTATGCAGAATAAGCGAAAAATTATAATCGGAATTAGTGGGGCAAGTGGATCCATTTATGCTAAGCTTTTATTGGATTCTTTAATGCAACTTAGCGATCAGTGGGAGTGTGTTGGGGTAGTTATGTCTGATAATGCAAAGACCGTTTGGGAATATGAATTAGGTAACCAAGATTATCGGAACTATCCATTTAAGTTTTATGCTAAATCTGATTTTCATGCGCCTTTTGCTTCTGGTTCTGCTAAGTATGATAGTTTGGTTATCGTTCCTTGTTCAATGGGTACTTTAGCAAGAATAGCGCAAGGAATTTCAAATGATTTGCTAACTCGTGCTGCAGACGTGATTTTAAAAGAACGTAGAAAACTAATTGCAGTTGTAAGAGAAACTCCCCACAATTTAATTCATATCGAAAATATGAGAACATTGACGCTTGCGGGTGGTATAGTTTGTCCTGCAAGTCCTTCCTTTTATAGTTTACCCAAGTCAATAGAAGAATTGGCTCAAACAGTAGTAAATAGAATTTTAGATTTAATAGAGTTGGATCATACTAGCTTTAGGTGGTCTGAAAATTAGTCTAAGGATAAGTTCTTATGACATCGGGATTGCGGAATTACTTTATTAATTTCATTCCAATTACCTACCTTTGCTTTTTGAAATGAAAAAAGTTGCTTTTTATACTTTAGGCTGTAAACTGAACTTCTCTGAAAGTTCTACTATTGGTCGTCAATTTAGTGATGCGGGTTTTCAGGTTGTGGAATTTACTCAAGCTGCAGATGTGTATGTAATTAATACATGTTCTGTTACAGATCATGCTGATAAGAAGTGTAGAAAAGTAGTTAAAGAGGCTTTGAAATACTCTCCCCAAGCTTATATTGCTATTGTCGGATGTTATGCCCAATTAAAGCCGCAGGAAATAGCTGAAATAGAAGGGGTTGATGTAGTTTTAGGAGCAGCTGAAAAATTTCAATTGGTAGATTACATTAAGGATTTGAGTAAGAATCCTAAAGCTGTTATCTATCAGCAGGATATCGAAAAAGTAAACAGAAATTTTATTGCGGCATATTCTATTGGCGATAGAACGCGGACCTTTTTAAAGGTACAGGATGGTTGCGATTATCCTTGTACTTACTGTACAATTCCGCTTGCACGGGGGGCCAGTAGGAGTGATACTATTGTTAACGTGGTAGAAAAGGCGGCACAAATAGCTGCCTCTGGTGTGAAGGAAATAGTGCTCACTGGTGTGAATTTGGGAGATTTTGGAATTGTAGATGGCGTTAGAGAATACAAGTTTCTGGATTTAATAAAAGCTTTAGATGAAGTTAACGGAATTGATCGATTTAGGATTTCGTCTATTGAACCTAATTTATTAAGTAACGATGTGATAGAATTTGTAGCGCAGTCTAAAAAATTTGTACCCCATTTTCATATTCCTTTACAGTCAGGTTCTAATAAAATTTTAGGCTTGATGAAAAGAAGATATAGACGCGAATTATATGTAGATAGGGTTGTAAAAATTAAAGAATTAATGCCTGATTGTTGTATTGGGGTGGATGTTATTGTAGGTTTTCCGGGTGAAACAGAAGCTGACTTTTTAGACACCTATCAATTTTTAAACAATTTAGATATTTCCTATTTGCACGTATTTACTTATTCCGAAAGAGCTCAAACGGAAGCTGCCGAAATGAAAGACAGCGTAAAAGGTTCGGATAGGTTTAATCGTAATAAAATGTTGCAAATTTTATCAGATAAAAAGCGTCGAGCGTTTTATGATACCCAATTAGGTAAAACTGCGTTAGTTCTATTTGAAGATGATCAAAAGAATGGTTTTATTCATGGATTTACTCAAAATTATGTAAAGGTAAAGGCCTTGTACGATCCTCTATTGGTGAATGAATTAAAACCAGTTATTTTACATCATATCGATGAGGAGGGAATAGTGGAAGTAGAAGAAGTGGCTGAAATTTTAGCACATTAAGTTTCTTTTCCTATCTTAGCCTAAACTATAATTTATGTATCCTACCGTATCTCATTTTATAAAAGATTTTTTCGGAATTGATATTCCATTACCTTTCAATACTTTTGGTTTATTTGTAGCCCTTGCATTTGTAGCCGGTTATTGGGCGTTTACCAAAGAAGCTAAACGGAAAGAGGCTATTGGCCAATTGAAGCCTTTTCAACGTACTATAGAAGTAGGAAAGCCTGCTTCTCTTAGTAATATGATATTAAATGCTCTTTTTGGTTTTATAGTAGGATATAAATTACTTTATGCATTAGCTAATTATCAGGCTTTTGTGGCAGATGCTCAAAGTGTTTTGCTTTCCAGCGACGGAAATGTTTTGGGAGGCCTAATTTTAGCTGGTTTATTTGCTTATTGGGAATATAAGGAAAAGGAAAAACAAAAATTACCTCACCCTAAAAAAGTGGTTGAAACTGTGCATCCTTATCAGGTTATGAGTCAGTTGGTTGTGTGGGCTGCAGTATGGGGATTTTTAGGCGCAAAGATTTTTGATAATCTGGAAAACTGGGACAGTTTTATAGCTGATCCTATTGGGGGGCTATTATCATTTAGTGGGTTAACATTTTATGGGGGGTTAATATGCGGAGGTGCCGCCGTTTTATATCATGCTAATAAATTTGGAATTAAGCCTTTACATATGTTAGATATTGGGGGGCCAGGCATGATGTTAGCTTACGGTGTAGGTAGAATTGGGTGTCAGCTATCCGGAGATGGAGATTGGGGGATTGTGAATTTAAATCCAAAGCCCTTTACTTGGCTTCCTGATTGGGCATGGGCTTATACTTATCCAAATAATGTAGCCGGTATGGGAGAACCCATAGGAGGTTGCGTGGGAAGATTCTGTAATGTATTACCTCAACCAGTATATCCAACCCCTTTATATGAAGTTATAGCTGCCTTACTTTTATTCTTAATTCTTTGGCAAATCAGACACCAAATTCGCATACCTGGCGTTTTATTTGGTATCTATATGATGTTTAATGGAACTGAACGATTTTTTATTGAAATGATTCGAGTTAATACTAAATATCATATTGGGGGAGTTGCCTTTACCCAAGCTACTTTAATTGCCCTACTTTTATTTATTGGAGGAGCCTTATTAATAGCTTTTGGTGTTAAAAATAAAGAAAAGCTTGCTAACTACTAATCTATGCTTGATTACGAACTAATTTGTGCTAAGGTCATTTCTGTGGCCCGTTTGACGGGTAATTTCATTCGAAAAGAAGCTATGTCTTTTGACAGGAATGATATTGAATATAAGGGATTTAATGATTTAGTTTCTTATGTTGATAAACAGGCCGAGAAACAATTAGTTCGAAATTTAAAAAAGATTTTACCTGACGCAGGATTTATTACTGAAGAAGACACGCCCAATGATACCTCTAAACCATTTACATGGATCATAGATCCTTTAGATGGAACAACTAATTTTATGCATGGTATTCCGACATTTGCAATAAGTATTGCTCTATACCAAGCAGATGAACCAGTAGTTGGTGTTGTTTACGAAATTAATCGGGGGGAAATGTTTTCTGCATTTAAATACGGGGGGGCCTTATTAAATCAAAAGCCTATTAGAGTTTCGGAAATTAGTCATCTAAAATCTGCTTTGATTGCGACAGGCTTTCCTTATTACCAATTTGATCAACAGGCAGCTTACATGAATTTGTTTGGAGAAATGATGCAGCGTTGTCATGGCCTACGTAGAATAGGATCAGCCGCAGTTGATTTAGCATATGTGGCCTGTGGAAGGTTTGAAGCATATTTTGAATATAATCTAAATGTATATGATGTAGCGGCAGGAGCCTTTATCGTTCAACAGGCTGGAGGGCAGGTGTTTAATTTTTCAGGTGGGTTAGAGTTTGTAAAAAAGCGTGAATTACTAGCTACTAATGGATTAGTGAGTGCAGAAATTTTAGAAATAATGAAAGATAAATTTAAGTCGTAAACCAAAAACATGAACCTACTAAAAAAGACTTGCTATCAGCAAGTCTTTTTTTATTAATCTATTTTCTATATTCTGGTTACATCGCGTGGGATACAACTTCTTTCACTTCTGGCACCATTCTTTGTAAAAGATTTTGTATACCTGATTTCAATGTGATTGTACTTGAAGGGCATCCACTACAAGAACCTCTTAACTCTACGGTAACAATACCTTCTTCAAAAGACTTATAGGATATCGCACCCCCATCTTGTTCAACAGCTGGACGTACATAATCATGTAAAATTTGTTGAATTTTGACTTCAATATCATTACCTTCAAAATTAGGCTGATCTTCTGAAACTGTATCTTTAATTTTTAATTCAGATTCTACGGCGCCTTTCACAAACTCTTTTAAAATAGCTTCTATATCACTCCAAGCGGCATCGTCTGTTTTAGTGATAGTTACGAAATTACTCGCAAAGAAGACCCCATTTACAAAATTAAATTTAAATAATTCCTTTGCAAATGGAGAGCTTTCGGCACTTTCTTTCGTTGCAAAATCTTCACTGCCATTTATTAAAAGTTTATTGACCATAAACTTCATGGTTGCAGGATTGGGAGTCAGTTCAGTATATACGTTTATATTCATTTTTAAATCAAAATTAATATACAAAGGTAGTTATAAGTTCAACATACTTTATAAGTTCGTGTCTGAAGAACGTAAATTTAGAAGATTCCGGTATAGTTAAATGGCGTAATTTGCTTTAATTCTAATTTCAAATTGTCAGAAATATTCAATGTGTCTATAAAGTTGGCAAGGGAGTCAGCTGTAATTTCTGAATTTGTACGGGTTAGCTCTTTAAGTGCTTCGTAAGGGTTTGGATAGCCTTCTCTGCGTAGTACGGTTTGAATGGCTTCTGCTACTACCGCCCAATTACTATTTAAATCAGCTTGGATGGCTGTTTCATTAAGCAAAAGTTTATTTAAACCTCTCAAGGTTGACTTGATGGCTATTAAGCTATGTGCCATTGGAACCCCAATATTTCTTAAAACGGTAGAGTCAGTTAAATCTCTTTGGAGTCTAGAGATAGGTAATTTTGCAGCTAGGAATTCAAAAATAGCATTGGCCATACCCGCATTTCCTTCTGCATTTTCAAAATCAATAGGGTTTACTTTATGTGGCATGGCAGATGATCCGACTTCTCCAGCTTTAATTTTTTGTTTAAAATAGTTTTTAGAGATATAGGTCCAAATATCTCTATCTAAATCTATAAGGATATTATTTATTCTCTTTAATGCATCGCATTGTGCTGCAAATTGATCATAATGTTCAATTTGCGTAGTATATTGAGATCTTTTTAGCCCTAACTGTTGGTTTACAAAATTATTTGCAAAGGCTGCCCAGTCATGATTAGGATAAGCTATTTGGTGAGCATTGAAATTACCCGTAGCTCCTCCAAACTTTGCATGGTGAGGGATATTTTTTAAATTTTCTAGTTGTGTATTAAAACGTTCTATAAATACTTCAAACTCTTTCCCTAATTTGGTAGGAGAAGCTGGTTGGCCATGTGTAAAGGCTAATAATGGAATATCTTTCCACGCCTGCGCTAACTCGGATAATTTATTAATAAGTTGATTGAATGCAGGGTAGTAAACCTCATTTAATCCATCTTTAAAAGAAGCAGGAATTGATGTGTTATTTATATCTTGAGAAGTGAGACCAAAATGTATAAATTCTTTAAATTGACTTAAGTTTAATTCGTCAAACTTTGCTTTTATAAAATATTCTACTGCCTTTACATCGTGATTAGTTACTTTTTCAGTTTCTTTTATAGTTTGGGCATCCGCCTCTGAAAAATTATCAACCAAGGCTCTCAGTTGTGGGAATAGGCCTTTGTCAAATTTTTCTAATTCAGGAATTCCATATTCGCATAAAGCAATGAAGTATTCAATTTCGATGTAAACTCTATATTTAATTAGTGCAAATTCAGAAAAATATGCTCTAAAATCGTTACTGGTATTGAAATATCTTCCGTCTACTGGAGAAATGGCTTGAAGTGAGGTGAGAATCATGAATAAATATTTTTATAAAAAAGGTATTTTAGAATTGAAGCAAATATAGTGATTTGCTTTTTTTTTGGTTAAAATGAATCGCTATAGATTATTAGACAAAAAAAAAGCCTTGGAGAATCCAAGGCCTTTATAAAAATTTTACTATTGACTAGTTGTTTACAGTAGAATCTTTAACTACAGTATCAGTAGTTACAACTGTGTCAAGAACTGTAGTATCAGCAGTGATTAAAGTATCAGAACCGATAGTGTCAGTACCTTCAGCTTTGTTTTCGTTTGAACAAGCTGCAAAAGTTAAAGATAATGCTAAAGCTAAAAAGCCAAATTTGAATAAGTTTTTCATTCTAATTTTCTGTTAAATAAATTAATTAATTTTACATGTTAATACCGCAAAGGTAAAAAGGTAACCCAGAAAAATAAAAAAAAACAATTTATTTTTAAATGGTTCATCGTTTTCACTTCTTAATCTCCCTTTATTGTAGAAACAAGGGTGCAAAGGTTAGAAAAATAATTGTAATTTGCGTGCCTCACTACGAGATTAGGAGATTAATTTTTTGTATGTGGGTTACTATTCCATTTAAATTGTATTAATAAGTGAGTGTTAAGGAAAGAAGTTCAATTCCAACTGATAGAGAAGTTATTTTAGGCATTCTTAATGGCTCAGAGATTATTTTGAATAAACTATATGTTGGATATTTTCCAATGATTTTACAATTTATTTTAAATAATAATGGTTCAGAAGAGGATGCCAAAGATGTTTATCAGGAAGGTATAATAGTTTTATACGACAAAGTAAGGAGTGATGATTTCGAATTAAGTAGTAAATTAAAAACATACCTTTACTCTATTTGTCGAAGAATTTGGCTAAAAAAGCTAAACCAAACGCAAAAGAAGAACTATTATATAGCTGATTTTGAAGAAGTATTAGAAATTGAAAACGATATTGAACTATGGGAAGAAAAGGAAAAGCAATTTTTACAAATGAAATCTGCTTTAAAATCCCTTGGTGAACCATGTAAAACGATAATTGAGGATTTTTATATTCACAATTTAAGTATGCAAGATATTTGTGAAAAATTTGGTTATACTAATTCAGATAATGCGAAGACTCAAAAATATAAGTGTCTTCAAAGGTTGAAAAAGTTATTTTTTAAAGTTTAAGATGGATCAAAAAAATTCTATAAGTGCAATTATTGACGATTACTTGAATGGATCGTTAAATCCAGCTGAGTTAGCTGCTTTTGAAGAATTACGCAAAAATGATCCTGCAATAGATCACCAAGTTGTAGCTCAAAAAGTATTTTTAGAAACGCTAAAGTATTATGCTGAACACGAACGCCTAATGGAGCAAATGAATTCAATTCATGATGAATTAGACGTATATACTTTAAGTACACCTTTCAAACCTCATCCTTCCAAAATAGTCAGGTTGTGGAGAAATTATAAATCTGCTATTACCGTAGCAGCTTCTTTCTTGATTTTAGCTACTGCAGTTTTATTTTCTATTCGTAGTCAATCTAAACAAGAGGGTAGTTTAAAATTATTAGATCGTAAGGTTTCTCAATTAAATCAGTCACAAAACCATATTATTCGGGTTATGAATAATGATGTTAAATTGGCCAATTCTAAACCAGCGCAGTTTGGGGGTACAGGTTTTGCAATTTCTAGCAATGGTTTTATTTTAACAAATTATCATGTAGTTAAAGGAGCAGACTCTCTTTATATCCAAAATACCAAAGGAGTTGCCTTTAAGGTAGAGAGATATTATACCGACCCTATTAATGACATTGCAATTTTGAAAGTTATAGATCCAAATTTCCCTAATTTGAAGAGTCTACCGTATTCCATTAAAAAGGGTGGAGCTGCTTTAGGAGAAGCTGTATATACTTTGGGTTATCCAAAGGATGATATTGTTTTAGGGAATGGATACGTAAGCTCTAAATCTGGTATTAATGGAGATAGTTTAGCTTATCAAGTTGCTATTCCTGTAAATCCAGGAAATAGTGGTGGACCTTTGCTGGATTATAAAGGTAATATTGTTGGGGTTATTAATGGAAAAGAAGATAAAGTTGATGGAGCAGCATTCGCTGTCAAATCTAAATATATTCTGGAGGCCATTCAGGCAATTCCTGGAGATTCATTAGAAAAAAAGGTTGCAGTTGGTAAAAAAAGTACTTTAATGGGTTTAAAGAGACAACAACAAGTCGAAAAAATTCAAGATTATATATTTATGATAAAGGTATATAACTAAAATTTTTACCACTTAAAATTAATTATAAGCCTTAGAATCTTAATTCTAGGGCTTTTTTGTTAGTTGTAATTTCTTTTGAAATAGCAAAGAAATTACAAATGGGCTATCTATTTTTAGGATTTTTCCAAAAAACAATCTTATATTGTAATTAATTAACAAATATAAACTGCTAGCTATTTGCTAGATGAATAATTTTTTTTTATGAATACCGGAAAAGTAAAATGGTTTAATGTTGAGAAAGGCTATGGCTTTTTAATTTATGACGACAACAAAGAAATTTTCGTTCACTTTAAAGATGTGGAAGGTGGCATTAATGGGATTAAAGAAGGAGATGAAGTAAGTTTTGAAGTTACCGAAGGAAAAAAAGGCCTTCAAGCTGTTAATGTAAAGAAATCTTAATCAGTTAAAATCAATAGTGCTGTACAATTTTTGCTTTAAAAATTAGTCGTTCTTGTATATCTTGTGTGAAGATTAAAAATTGTTCTTTATGCGATTTTATTTTATACTTTTTAACTAAATTTTCTGCTCTATCAGGATAATTTCTAACGATTACATTACCACTAAGATTTTCTTTTTTAAGATCTTTTGGATTTAATATAGAATCCACTTCAAAAATTCGCCCTGGAAATGTTGTATTGAGTTCCAAACTCCAATATATATGGCTTTCAGGGTGAATTTTTTTTAAATTATAGTGCTCTGCAATAAAATTAAACGCTCCACTTTTGAGCAATCCTGCATCGGGTTCATAGAGAAATGCATCTTGTCTATAAGGGAAATACAAAATTTTAATTTTTAATTTTTCTAACGGTATATGTAAAGTTTTTATTTGCTTAGGACCAATGCAATGACATATTATTTGGATTGAATCGGAATAATTTTTTTCTAAATTCCATAATAATTCCTTACACTCATTTTTAATACTGATGATATGAATGCCTTTGGTGTTTTCTAATTCTTTAAGTCCAGCGTTTATATCTAAAAATGGAGCAGTTTTAATCCAAATATTATTTGTTCGCGCAAATAAGAGGTTTAAATGTGTATTAATGGCTGGTTCACAATCTGCTAATTGATAAACTTTCCTTCCTTCTGCTCGGCGAGCAGGATCCACATATATAGCATCATAAGTTTCTGAATGAATGGATAAATAATCAATACCATCTGCATTATATATTTGAATATTATCTTGCAAGTCAAGCGCCTGGGCATTATGAATTGTAATGTCACAAAGAGCTTTTTGTCGTTCTATAGAAATTGTTTTTTTTCCACTCTTAGCAAAAAATAAACTGTCCACACCATAGCCTCCTGTGATATCAATTATTTTATTTCCTTGGATTAATTTTGCCTTTAGTTTAGCTGTATCTTCGGATGAACATTGCTCCATAGATAAATAGGGAGGATAAATGATGTTTTCCGTATTGTACCAACTAGGTATTTTCTGAGCTGCCTTTTTTCTTGATTTTATTTGATTGGCTAATTCCGCAGAACTAACCCCAGGGAACGGGGATTTTGATAAAGCAATTTGCTCTACATTCGTGATTTCCTTTGATCTAATAAAAGATTGTACTTCAGGTTTAAGTAGCTCTAGATTCATTTTTATAGATCTTTCATTACCATTTGGCAGGTATGTCTGCTTTTTACTTCTAAAATTATTTTTTTATCAACACTTACTCTTGCAATTGTTTCTGGATTGTAATAACGTATAGTAACTAGCTCTAAACCTCTATTGTATTTCACCTTAAAATCTTGTTGTAATGATTCAATGAGAGCATCAACTTTTTCTGAATCATCGACACTTATAGAAAAACTAATAGCGGAATTAAGCATGGTGTTTACCTTTACTTGATGTCGATGTAGGAGAGAAAATATAGTACTTAAATTCTCCTCTATTATAAATGAAAAATCTTTCGGAAAAATAGAAATGAGGACTTGATTTATTTTAAATATAAAGGACGGTACAGGTAATACGCTTTGAGTTTCATTAATGCAAGTACCCAGCTGATCTGGATTCAAATAGGATTTTACATATAATGGAATATTTTTATTCTGTAAGGGTTTTATAGTTTTGGGGTGTATTACATTTGCTCCATAATAGGTTAATTCTATGGCATCATGATATGATAATTGATCAATTTTAGAGGTTTCATCAAACCATTTTGGGTCAGCATTCAAAACCCCAGGCACATCTTTCCAAATCGTAAGTGATTCTGCATTTAAACACGAGGCAAAAATAGCACCCGAGTAATCAGATCCATCTCTACCTAATGTACTTGTAAAATTCTCTGTTGTACTTCCGATAAAACCTTGTGTAATAGCGGTTTGCTTTTCTAATATAGGTTTGAGTTTTTGCTCAATAAGGGATTGTGTCTTTTCCCAATTAACATTAGCGTCTTTATAATTATTATCTGTGATGATATAATTTCGGGCATCTAACCATTGACTATTTAATCCGGTTTCTTTTAAATAAGTGGCAATTATTTTTGTAGACCAAATTTCTCCCAGAGAAACAATTTGGTCATATAAATAATCAGGTGGATCTTGTGGGCCTTCTTCTAATAACCATTCTATTTCTACAAAAGAATTAGCTAGATCATCGAAACTTGGATGGTTAGAATTGGAAATTAATTCACTTAGACAATTAAAATGAGAGGTTTTTAATTCTGTTAATATTTCAATAGCCTGATCGCCTTCTAGATTTAAAAATGCTTTTAAAAGCTTTTCAAGTTTATTGGTTACTGTTGCCATGGCCGAAATGACAATCAATTTAGGGCCGTTGTCTTTATCTGAACTTAAAATATGTACTAAGTTTCTAACACTTTCGGCATCCTTAATAGATACCCCACCAAATTTGTAAACCTTCATTAATTTTTGTTATTTATTTTGAATTTAGACTTTAAAAGGTCCATGATGGATGCATAAGGAAGAACTAATATGGTAATACCATCAGAATAAGGTTTAATTTCATAATTATTATATAAAAATTCTAAACCCTCTTCAGTAAGCCTATAATTAGCTGGTAACGAAAACTTAGCATCTTCAAAAAAATAATTCTCTAAGGATTGATTGGGAGTTAGACCTTCATTTTCCCTAAATTTTTTCTCTGCAATCTGAATAAGTTTTGGCGTGCTATTTGGCAATAAAAAATCATCTAATATTAAGGGAGCGTAGGTTTTAGGATCATAATTTAAATATTTAATAAATAAATTCCCATGGGCTCCACCCGCATATTCTTCGGATCTTACTTCTAAACTTAAATATTTTGGGTTTTGAAATAAAACTTTGGCCTTAATATTTAAATACCATGTTTGTGGCCTTTCTGGTATTTCTGTCCTGAACCTTTCATATCCTTCAATAAAGTTACTAGCTAATTCACTAATTGACTTTGCTGGTTCTTCTGGACCAAATACCCCTAATAATTGCTTATGAATTGATTCATTTAAAATATCACTCTTAAATTTAGGAAATATAATTTTTGCAGCTGTGGTATCTTCAATATCTAAATAATTTTTAGCAGTAATTGAGCTAATTTTTATTAAAGAATCGTAGTTATACGTAAGCGTATCTGTGCTGTTTGTACTCAGGTTTTCATTGCTCTTACATGCAGTCAAAAATAAAAGAATCCCCATACAATAGGTTAAGATTTTCATAGTATATTTTTAATTTGCGCTCTACTTAAAGAGCCATTTAACCATCCATTTTCTAAGTTAGCCTGATACTTTTGATAGAAATTTAAAGCAGGTTCATTCCAATCTAAAACTTGCCAAACCATTCCTTCGTAAGGTCCATTCAGGCTTTCTTTCATTACCATCTCAAATAATATCTTGCCAATACCTCGGCCTCTATATTCTTCTGTGACAATAAAATCTTCTAAATATAGGCGAGGACCCTTCCAGGTGGAATATCGAGTATAAAATAAGGCAAAACCTATAATTCCAAAAATATTATCCTCAGCAACGATAGCTTTCCAAACACTATTTTTTCCAAAGCCGGAATCTGTAAATACCTCTAAGTTTACAGTAACTTCATCTGCTGCTTTTTCATAGTGAGCAAGTTCTTGTATTAAAGTAAGTAGCCTCGGACAATCCTCCGCAGTTGCAAAACGATATTTAAGCTCCATTAGTTGTTTGTTTTCTTTTTCCAAAAATTGAGGAGCCAATTCTGACCATCGTACTACCTTGTGCAATCGCAAGCTCGTAATCTGATGACATCCCCATTGATATTTCTTTAAAGTATGGTTGGTTTTTAAAAAAACTTTGTTGCAGTCCATTAAATAGAACTTTTAATTCTTCAAATTCTGCACTTATTTGTTTTTCTGATGCAGTATTCGTAGCAATACCCATAAGGCCACAAATTCTAATATTTTGCAGGGTTTTAAATTCAGGGTCTCTTAATAATTCTACAACTTCATCAAATTCAAGTCCATATTTAGTAGCTTCATCTGCAATATATACTTGTAATAAGCAATCTATTATCCGATTGTTTTTGAGCGCCTGTTTATTAATTTCTTTTAATAATTTTAAACTATCAACTGAACTAATTAAACTTATAAATGGGGCAATATATTTAACTTTGTTGGTTTGTAAATGACCAATTAAATGCCATTCAATATCATTAGGTAATTGAGGTTGTTTTTCAACTAATTCTTGAACAAGATTTTCACCAAAAATTCTTTGTCCTGCTAGGTATGCTTCTGAAATGGATTTAACATCGTGATTCTTTGATACAGCAATTAATTGAACTCCTTTGGATTCCAATTCATTTTTATATTGTTTAATGTTCTCTGTAATGCTCATTTAATCGTATTTTTGGGTAAATTTAAGAAGCTTAGTTTAATTTGACGAGGTTTTTAAAAGGTTTTCTAAAGATGAATCGATTTTTTGCAATTATTTTTTTTAGCTTGTTAGTATTATCCTGTAAACCAGGAATTCCGGATTATGTAATTCCACCTGAAAGAATGGAAAATGTGCTTTATGATATTCATCTAGTAGATTCTTATATTGGTATTTTGCCAAATGTCGATACAGCAAAGTTAGTGGCAGCAAAATATTATAATGGCATTTATAAAAAGTTTGACATAGATTCGGCAAAATTTCATGTTAGTTTAAGCTTTTACTATAAAAATCCAACCTATTATAATCAAATCTTAGAAAATATAAAGGTAAAGTTAGAAAAGACTAAAATAGAGAATGATAAAAGAGAATTAGAGGAATCAAACTTAGCTCAAAATATGCAAATTCTTAAAAGTAATTCCTATTTAACTGTTCATGTTGATTCTACACAATTAAAGTTTAATTTCAGCAATTATCCATTTAAATATTTGAGAAGTTCTGAGGAGTAATTATGCGTTTATATCCAGTAAACTGTGCCGAAAGATTAGGTTTTGAAGATGTTAAAGAATTATTACTTAAACATTGTTTGAGTACGATGGGTAAGTCTTTAGTTCAGAAAATGCAGATAATGACCAATACGGATCAAATTGCTAAGTTTTTACATCAAACTGAAGAATTTAAAAACATTATACTACAAGCAGAACCACTGAATGTCAATGGCTTTTATGATATTAAACGTTTTGCTGATAAACTTCGTATAGAAGGTTCTTACCTTTTAGAGGATGAATGGCATGAATTAAACATATCCTTACAAACAGTTTTCTCTGTTATCAAATTTTTTCAAGAAAGAGAAGGTGTATTTCCTAATTTGGAAGCTTTATTTGAAAATTTAGCTATAGAAAAACCTATTGCCACCTTAATTGATAGGGTTATTGATCCGAAAGGTAAAATGAAAACCAATGCATCAAGTGAATTATTAAACTTGAATCAGCAAATTCAAAAAGGGGAACAAGAAGTTCGATCTAAGATGGATAGTTTGTATAAATTAGCTAGTTCAAAAGGTTGGACAGCTGATGGAAGCTTAACCGTACGGGATGGCAGAATTTGTATTCCAATTGTCGCTGAGCATAAAAGAAAAATAAAAGGCTTTATCCATGATGAATCTGCAAGTGGACAAACCGTTTATTTAGAACCTGAGGAGGTATTTAATTTAAATAATAAATTAAGAGACTTAGCTTTTGACAGGAGAAGGGAAGTAATTAAAATATTAAAAGATTTAAGTGATCAAATAAGACCCTATAATTCATCAATTCTTGCTTATCATGGTTTTCTAACTAAACTTGATTTTGTAAGAGCTAAAGCACTATTTGCTATTCAATTAAGCGCCAATTTACCTAAAATCCTGAAAGAACCTAAGACAAAACTTAGACAAGCCCGACATCCATTATTAAGTTTGTCATTTGCTCAAGAAAATAAATCTGTGGTTCCTTTAAATGCGCATTTGGATGAAAATTTAAGAATTCTAGTAGTTTCAGGACCAAACGCAGGTGGGAAGTCAGTTTGTATGAAAACAATTGGGCTTTTACAAATGATGTTTCAATCTGGTCTTTTAGTACCCGTTGACGCAGAAAGTGAAATGGGTATATTCCAACAGATATTTGCTGATATAGGTGATGATCAGTCTATTGAATCCGATTTAAGTACCTATAGTGCGCATCTTACCAAAATGAAATACTTTGTTGAAAATGCAGGCGAAAAATCTTTAATCTTAATAGATGAATTTGGTACAGGTACTGATCCTCAGTTTGGTGGTCCTATGGCTGAAGCAGTATTGGAAGTGTTAAATAAAAAAATGGTTAAAGGTGTAATTACAACACACTATTCTAATTTAAAGCACTTTGCGGGCAATACTGAAGGATTAGAAAACGCTTCCATGTTATTTGACCATAAAAGGATGAAACCCTTATATGTATTGGATATAGGTAAGCCGGGTAGTTCGTATGCATTTGAAATTGCTCAAAATATAGGCCTACAAAAAGATGTTATCCAGCTTGCTAAAGAAAAAACAGGTGTGCAGCAAAATCAAGTGGATTCTTTACTCGTAAAATTGGAAAAAGATAAACGAGATATACATCTTGCAAAAGTAGAAGTTTCTAATCAACAAAATAAAGTTAAACAGCTACTTCAAGAAAATGAAAAGTTAAAAGCACATTTAGAAGAAAATAAGAGAGTTTTATTAAAGGAAGCAAAATTAGAAGCGCAGCAAATAATTAAAAAAGCAAATAAATTAGTTGAAAATACTATTGCCGAAATAAAGGAAACCAAAGCTGATAAAACAGTTACTAAGCAACTTAGACTGCATTTAAAACAAGAGTTAGATACGTATACACTTCCTCAGGAAGCACCAGTTTATAAGGTGGAAGACAGTGAGATTGAAGTTGGAAATTTGGTGAAGCTAATTGATGGGGATTCTGTCGGAGAAGTTATAAGTATAAATAAAAATAATTTAGTTGTAGCCTTTGGTGATCTGAGGTCAGTAGTTAAAAGATCCAGAATCCAAAAAGTGAGCCATAAGCAAATGAAAAAAATGGCACAAGCTACATCTTCTAATTTTAAAATGACGGATCAAGCTTCCCAATTTAATCCATCCGTAGATCTTAGAGGTATGCGCACAGAAAATGCCATTCAATTGGTTGAAACATATATGGATAGAGCTATAATGTTAGGTTTTCCTAGTTTAAAAGTATTACATGGTAAAGGAGATGGTATTTTACGTAAAATGGTAAGAGATTATCTTAAAAAATATAAGGAAGTCAGTCATTTTGAAGATGAACATGCGGATAGAGGCGGAGATGGAATAACGTATGTTTATTTTAAATAAGATAAGCAGTCTATTAGTATAATTTTTTTTTTAAAATTTAAATAATGATAAATAAAGTAGTAGCTGATGCCAAGGCAGCAATAAAAGATATTAAAAATGGAGATACCCTCATGTTGGGTGGCTTCGGGCTTTGTGGTATTCCTGAAAATTGTATAAATGCATTAGTTGAAAAAGACGTTAAAGATCTCACTTGTATTTCTAATAATGCAGGAGTAGATGATTTTGGCATTGGCCTCATGTTGCAAAAACGTCAGGTAAAAAAAATGGTTTCTTCTTATGTAGGAGAAAATGCCGAATTTGAAAGACAATTATTGTCGGGCGAATTAGAAGTGGAATTAATTCCACAAGGTACCTTAGCTACCCGATGTTTAGCTGCGGGATATGGAATGCCAGCTATTTTTACTCCTGCAGGGGTAGGTACTGAAGTTGCTGAAGGTAAAGAAGTGCGGACATTTAATGATAAGGATTATCTGTTAGAATACGCTTTTGATGCGGACTTCGCCATTGTAAAAGCTTGGAAAGGTGATACTGCTGGAAACCTAATTTTTCGCTCTACCAGTCGTAACTTCAATCCTATAATGGCTATGGCGGGTAAAATTACCATTGCTGAAGTGGAAGAATTAGTTGAAGTTGGCGAATTGGATCCGGATCATATTCATACCCCAGGAGTATACGTTCACAGAATTTTTCAAGGCGTTAATTATGAAAAAAGAATCGAGCAAAGAACTGTTCGTGCTAAAATTTAAACGGGAGGCTTAAATTAATACATTATGTTAGATAAAAACGGTATTGCTCAAAGAATTGCGAAAGAAGTAAAAGATGGATATTATGTCAACCTAGGTATTGGTATCCCAACCTTAGTTGCCAATTATATTCCATCAGGTATGCAGATTGTTTTACAATCAGAGAATGGATTATTAGGTATGGGGCCATTCCCATTTGAGGGAGAAGAAGATCCTGATTTAATAAATGCAGGTAAACAAACCATAACCACATTACCTGGTTCTGCTATATTTGATTCTGCAATGAGCTTTGGTATGATTAGAGCTCAAAAAATAGATTTAACCATATTGGGGGCTATGGAAGTTTCTGAAAATGGGGATATCGCTAATTGGAAAATTCCTGGAAAAATGGTGAAAGGAATGGGTGGAGCTATGGATTTAGTAGCTTCAGCTAAAAATATAATAGTAGCTATGCAACATGTAAATAAAGCAGGCGAAAGTAAATTATTGCCCTCATGTAGCTTACCATTAACAGGCGTTCGTTGCATTAAAAAGGTAGTAACGGAATTAGCAGTACTTAGTATACTTCCTGAAGGAGGTTTTTACTTGGAGGAAAGAGCTCCTGGTGTGAGTGTGGATTTTATTAAAGCATCCACACTAGGGAAATTAATAGTTCCAGATACAGTTCCTGAAATGGTATTATAAAATTTTAAATTGGGCTAAAATAAAAAGAGCAGCTTTATAGCTGCTCTTTTATTTTTTTATATAATTTCATTTTTATTCTAAGGATACCTTAGGGGGCTATATTATATGTCGCTTTAAATTCCTCAGAGATTTGGTGGGTAATCCTAATAATATCTTCAGGAATCTCTGTATTATTCATGATTATTTTATCACAATGATCTTTATAAGGTAATAAGTATTCTTTATAGGCAGGAACTACGTGGTTTTCCCATTTATAAATCACGTCTTCTTCGGGATAGCCTCGCTCTAATCCATCTCTTTTTATTCTTCTTGCTAAAGCAACCTCCTCATCAGCTTCTATGAAAATTCTGATATCTAATAACTCGGCTATTTCTCTGAAATGCAAAATAAATAAGCCTTCTACTATTAAAATTGGAGCAGGATTAATTTCTAGAATTTTCACAACCGCTAAAGGATTGTTAAAATTATATTCCTTTTTATAAACCACATCCCCTTTAATTAATTTTTTAATATCAATTAAAAACTGTTGATCATCAATAGTTGAAGGTAAATCGAAATTATAAAGTTTATTCTCCTCTTGGGTCATTTCTCCAGCAGGAATATAATAATCATCCTGTGATACCAAAGTCACTTCATCTTGTTTGAAATGATGTAAGAAGCTATTTAAAAAAAATGTTTTGCCAGAGCCACTTCCTCCAGCGATCCCAATAATTAATGGTTTTGAACTATTCATTGTCAACTGCACCGTAATTTATATTACAATAAAATCTTTTGTCTAAAGCACCCACAGCTTCTGCTACCATTTTTGTTAATACAATAATCACGTCTTTGGTAGTTTCATTTTCAGTAAATTTACCCACAACTTTTGCAAATGCTGATCGGTTGGTCATTGGATTAGTTATTCTAATGATGGTTCCAATGGGAGCGGTACGATGTAAAACTAACATTTTCGTTTCATCCAAATCTGGATCAGTAATCCAAACAGCTGTACCTTTTTCATCATATCTAGTTAATCCAAATTTACTAGCTGGTTGTTTTAGTTTAGGATCATTAAGCGTTTCATCATCCAGTGTATTATTAGTATTTGAATTTAATACGGCTACACTATTTTGCGTTTGGTTAGAACCTTTAATGATTAATTTTTGCCCAACAGATAAATTGTTAGAGGTTAAATTATTAGCGGTAGTTAGTTGATAGGTTGTGAGATTATATTTTTTGGCAATTGAATAGATAGTCTCACCAGCAATTACAGTATGTTCGAAATTATTAGTACTATTAGGAACAGTTGGGATATTTGAATTTATTGTAGGGGTATTTTCAGCAAGGCTATTGTTGGTATTTCCAATCATACTAGAATTTGTAGAACTAGTAGGAGCAGGAGTTTGAGGAATAACTGGGGAAGTTCTGGTAACTACCTTTGGAACTTTTTGGTAAGTAGTTTCCGTTTTCATAACTTCCACTTTCAATGCTTGCCCAATTTGTAGATTAGTACTTTTTAATTTATTAAGTTTTTTAATAGCATCCACACTCATATCATATTTTTGAGCAATATGACCAAGGGTTTCTCCACTTTTAACTTTGTGAGAAACTGTAGCTTTATATCGCCGGGTAATAGGTCGGAGTGTAGTTTCTATTTCTTCAATGGTGGTAGTTGGATTATTTGTAACTACATCATTTCTGGTATTGTTTGATATAGTTGAGTTTGAACTCGCATTCGTTCGTATTTTCAATACTTGCCCTATCTGTAAATTATTTGAACTAAGATTATTTAGCTCTTTTAACTGTTCAACAGTTGTACCGTGAAGTTTGGCAATTAGATTCAAATTATCTTTAGCTTTCACGGTATAAATTATTTCAGTCTCATCAGTGAGGTTCGTTCTATTTTGATTATTTAAAATAGGGGAGTTATTATTTGATTTATAGACTGGCGCAGTTGGAATATTGGCAACTTCCGTTGTTACCGAATTAACATTAATTTGTGTAGGTATTTTGATAGTTTCTCCAATTTGTAATAATTTACTATCATTAAACTCCATTAATTGAAAATGGGTAATATTATATTTTTTAGCAATTGAATAATAAGTTTCTTTAGCATCAACTTTATATACAATTACTTTTTTGCCATTTTTAATTTCAACGCCAATTGAATCGATTGAATAAGAGGCTTTTGTTAGCGAAGGCGTAAATAAAATGGTAGCTAATAAAAAGTGATATATTTTAAGCATCTATTTGTTTCGAAATTTAAAGGTACAATTATACGAATAATAATTTTTTTAAGCCTTAAAAAGGCCAACGCATTTCTAAACGTTCAGAATTTTTAGCTATTGTCTAAATTACAATTTATTTATTTAATATGACAGATTCTGAGCTTTGCCTGATTATATTTGAGGATGGGTTATAAAAATATGGCAGCATGTATTGCTGATTTAGAAAAGCATGGTCACTTAATTAGAATAAAGGAGGAAGTTGATCCTAATTTAGAAATGGCAGTTATACATTTAAAAGTATACGCCGAAGGAGGGCCAGCTATTTTATTTGAGAATGTAAAGGGAAGTGAATTTCCGGCGGTGTCTAATTTATTTGGTACTCTAGATAGATCAAAATTTATGTTTAGAGATTCTTTACAAGAAGTAAAGAATTTAGTGGCTTTGAGGTCAGATCCTATGCAGGTTTTAAAAAAACCCTTCTCCTATATTAAAACTGGTATAACAGCCCTGCAAGCATTACCTTTAAAGCAACATTTATTTAAAGCTACATTTTCTAAAACTACTATTGATAAACTACCTCTTATAAAGCATTGGCCAATGGATGGTGGAGCCTTTATTACCATGCCTCAAGTTTATACCGAAGATGTGAATAGGCCAGGCCCTATGAACTCAAACTTGGGAATGTATAGGATTCAATTAAATGGAAATGATTATACATTGAATAAAGAAATAGGATTACATTATCAAATCCATAGAGGTATAGGTATTCATCAAGCAAAAGCAAATGCTTTAGGTAAGCCACTTAAAGTTAGTGTATTTGTTGGTGGTCCTCCTGCTCATGCTTTAGCAGCAGTAATGCCTCTTCCTGAAGGCTTGTCTGAACTAACTTTTGCAGGTGCTTTAGGAGGGCGAAGATTTAGATATTTTTATGATGAAGAAGGATTTATGATTTCTGCTGATGCGGATTTTGTTATTACAGGAACTGTTTATCCAGATGAAAATAAAGATGAAGGACCATTTGGAGATCATTTGGGTTATTATAGTTTAGCACATCCTTTTCCTGTTTTAAAAGTTCATAATGTATATCATAAAAAGGATGCTATTTGGAATTTTACTGTAGTAGGTAGGCCGCCCCAAGAAGACACTAGTTTTGGGGCTTTAATACATGAAATTACTGGCAGTGCTATGCCTAAAGAAATTCCTGGTTTGAAAGAAGTAAATGCGGTGGATGCTGCTGGTGTACACCCTTTATTATTTGCTATTGGAAGTGAGCGTTATACTCCCTATTTAAAAATAAAGCGACCTCAAGAACTATTGACTATTGCTAATCATATTTTAGGTAAAAATCAGCTAAGCTTAGCCAAGTATTTGTTTATTGCTGCGCAAGAAGATAATCCAGATTTGAAAACAAGTCGAGAATCTGAGTTTATCAGTCATATATTAGAAAGAATAGATTGGAATCGAGATATACATTTTTATACCCAAACAACAATTGATACATTAGATTACTCAGGGGATGGATTAAACGCCGGTTCTAAAGTAGTTTTTGCAGCTGTTGGCGATAAAATCAGAGAGCTAGGTACCCAATTACCCGATGAATTTACTTTAAATCCTGGCTTCCATAATCCGCAAATAGCTATCCCTGGAGTTATATGCATAAATGCTGAACCTTATACCGAAAAAGATGCAGAAATGAAGAAAATGGAGAATTTAAGTAATCATCTAGGGCAATTTTCACTTTCAGGTTTTCCTTTAATTGTACTATGTGATGATAGTGAATTTGTAGCTTCAACCTTGAATAATTTACTTTGGATTACCTTTACCAGAAGTAATCCTGCGGCTGATATATATGGCGTTAAACCCCATTATATAGATAAACACTGGGGATGTGAAGGTCCATTAATAATTGATGCCAGAAAAAAGCCACATCATGCACCAGAACTTATTCTTGATACACAAGTAGAATCTAATATTAAGCGATTTTGGAAGCCCAATGGAGCCCTTTAATTAATTTGAATGCTATAGGGGATTCGAGCTTGAATCCCTTTAATTTCAGCTGTCTTTTTTAAGTTTTTGAATAAATTATAAGCTTCCCCAAATTCTTGCTTCGCATAATAGGTTTTAATATTATCCTTTGTAGTTTCCAAAATAGCTTTGATCGGATCCATTTTTTCTGGATACTCAACTATTTTATATTCTTTTAATTTGGCTTTATTAGCGGCAGCTACAATGGCATCGTGGAAATTACCTATTTTATCTGCAAGACCATTTTTCACCGCTGCGTTTCCGGTCCACACATGTCCCCCGCCAATACTATCAATTTGATTTTTTGTGCGTTTACGACCATCAGCAACTCTTGTTAAAAAAGTATCGTAAGTTTGATTTACACTACTTTGCATGATAAATCTTTCGCCAGATGTCATGGGTCTTGTAGTACTTAAAATATCTGCATACTCACCCGTTTTAACACCGTCAAAAGTTAATCCAAGCTTGTTATTAAGTAAGTTTTGAAAATTAGGAATAATTCCAAAAACACCAATAGATCCTGTGATTGTATTAGGTTGAACAAATATGCTATCTGCAGCACACCCAATATAATATCCTCCCGAGGCAGCATAATCTCCAAAGGACGCCATAACTGGTTTTACTTTTTTACTGAGCTCCATTTCTCTCCAAATAACTTCGGATGCTAAGGCAGATCCTCCCCCTGAGTTTACTCTTAACACAATGGCTTTAACATTCTTATCTTCTCTTGCTTTTCGAATAGCTCTGGATATTCTTTCTGATCCAATTTGTTCATCTGATCCTTCTCCACCAATAATATCTCCTACAGCATATATAACAGCTATTTTATCCTTTACAGTTGCATTTCCTGCATTTTTTGGAACATTAGATGCGTAATCGTTAATACTTACCGTATTAACCGTTGCTTTAGTGGTTTGGGTAATTTTTTTTACTTCGGCAATGACTTGGTCTTTATACCATAAATTATCCACTAATTTAGCTTTAAGTGCTTCATCAGCATTTCTTATTTGATAGGTATTGGCTAATCGATGTAATTCCTCTGTAGATATTTTTCTAGAATTACTTATTTGAGTTAAAAACGTTTGGTACAAATCATCTATATAAGTTTTTACTTGTTCTTTGTTATAATCACTCATTTTAGTGTTTATAAAAGGTTCTACAGCACTTTTATAATTTCCAACTCGGATAATTTGGGCTTCAATACCTAATTTATCTAAAGCTCCTTTAAAAAAGGTAAGTTCAGCATTAAATCCTTTTAACTCCAGCTCTCCCTTTGGATTTAAATAAATTTTGTCAGCAGCCGATGCTAAAAAATATGCTCCTTGTGAATATATTTCACTATAGGCAATAACCGGTTTTTTACTTTTCTTAAAATCTATAATAGCGTTTCTTACTTCCATCATGGTTGCCATTCCCATATTAGGAGCGGTTACATCTAAGTATACAGCTTTAATATTAGGATCTGATTTGGCATGATTTAAAGATTTTAAAATATCATTAAAACCTATGCTCCTTGCTTCTGAAATACCTAAAAAGGACATTCCTGGAAATGTATTGTTAGGGGTTCGTTCTAAAATAGGTTGATCTAAATTTAAATATAGAATGGAGTTTGGTGAGACTGTAACCGATTTATCGTCTTTAAAACTTGTGGCAATTCCAACTATAATTATAAAGAAAAGGAAAAATAAAGCAACGGAGCTTAATACTATCCCAACAACGGTTGCCAATACATATTTAAAAAAATCTTTCATGGAGAATATAAATAGGTTTAATCTTGTAAATATATAAATTTGTCAGGCTTATATACAATCAATACAAAAAATGATATACTTGAGTTTGGGATCTAATTTGGGAAATCGAATGAAATATCTGCTAGATGCCCTTCATCTTATTTCTCAAGATATAGGTGATATTTGTGAATGTTCACAAGTATATGAAACAGAAGCCTGGGGTAAAAAAGATCAACCTGATTTTTTAAATTTAGCCATTGGTGTTAAAACAAGGCTTAATCCGGTAGATCTGCTGGAAAGTATATTAAAAATTGAAGTTCAATTAGGTAGGGAAAGAATAGTTAAATGGGGAGAAAGGTGTATAGATATCGATATATTATTCTATGAAAATGAAATTATTGCTTTAGCACCTCGTTTAGTAGTCCCTCATCCGCTCCTTATATTTAGGAAATTTGTTCTCCTCCCTTTAGTGGAAATTGCACCAAATTATATTCATCCACAATTTAAAAAGAGTATTCAAGAGATTCTATTAACTATAGAAGATGAATCTATTATAACACCTATTGGGAATATCTCGATTTAAATTTTCATAAAAATTTTTAATGTTGAAGAACTTTGATAATTTTAAAACATGATCGACAAATCTAAAAATACTCAAGCTCTTGATTTATCCTATTTAAGAGAAATGTCTGGAGATAGTAATGAATTTATGATAGAAATGTTAGAGGCATTTTTAAAGCAAACACCCATTTACATGGCAGATTTAGTGGATGCCGTAAAAGCTGAAAATTGGAAGGCAGTATCCGAATATGCGCATAAGATTAAACCTACATTTTATTATATTGGGAGGGAGGATGCAAAAGAGCATATGCAAGTGATGGAAAGGAATGCCAGAGAAGGAGTTGAATTAGAAAAAATTCCTTCACAACTAGAAGAGGCCATGGAGTTTGTAACTATACTTTATAAACAATTAGAAACCGCAAAAGCTAGTCTTCAATAAACTGTTATTTAATTTTTTCTGCCATTATTTTTTTGCCAAAATGCATTAATGAAAAAAGCATATATAAGGCAAGAATTATTGGTGCAGATTTAAATTGCCATAAAATAATAGCAACCAAGGTTAAGAATAAAAAACTAAACTTAAATTTATTAGCCCCCCAAGAAAGACCTTCAAATTTCAAAGAAAAAAATCTTATTTCACTAATTAAAAGAATACAGCTAATTGCAATCCAAATTACAAGGGTTATAGGATTGTAAATTAAATCTGGATATGTATTCGCTAAAAATGGAAATGATACCGTCACCAACGTATTCATAGGCGTATTTAAGCCAATAAAATCATTGCTCTGCCTAGTATCAATATTGAACTTTGCTAACCTTAAAGCGGAAAAAATTGTGACAAAAAAAGCAAAAAAGGGGATGAATGAATTGAGTGGATAAACAACTAAAAGCATTTGATATAAAACAACGCCCGGCAAAAATCCAAAACTGACTACATCGGCTAATGAGTCTAATTCTTTTCCCATCTCTGATTTAACTTTCAGTAATCGTGCTGCAAAGCCATCGAAAAAGTCAAACAGGCCGGATAATAATACAAAGTATGCCGCTCCAGTTAGATTACCATTAAAAGCATATACGATGCCAATACATCCCGAAAACAGGTTGGCACAGGTAATCGCATTGGGGATTTGCTTTATCATTCTTATTACTTTAATAGCAAGGGTCTAATGTAATCAATAGACCCTTGAATATAATTATCCATTCATTCCTAATAGGAATTCTTCATTTGTTTTTGTGCCTTTGATTTGAGCTTGAACTAATTCCATCGCTTCTTGTGAATTCATATCAGCTAAGTGATTTCTTAACACCCAGATTCTTTGAAGTGTTTCACGATCTAATAATAAATCATCTCGTCTTGTACTTGAAGCAGTAATATCAATAGCCGGGAATATACGTTTATTAGATAATTTTCTATCTAATTGTAACTCCATGTTACCTGTACCTTTAAATTCTTCAAAAATTACTTCATCCATTTTAGACCCAGTCTCCGTTAAAGCAGTAGCTAAAATAGTTAAAGAACCTCCTTTTTCAATATTTCTGGCTGCTCCAAAAAAGCGTTTAGGTTTATGTAAAGCATTTGCATCCACACCCCCAGATAATATTTTACCAGAAGCAGGTGCAGTGGTATTATAAGCTCTAGCTAAACGGGTGATTGAATCTAATAAAATTACTACATCGTGTCCACACTCTACCAAACGTTTGGCTTTTTCCAAAACAATATTGGCAATTTTAACATGTCTATCAGCCGGCTCATCAAATGTAGATGAAATAACTTCAGCTCTAACTGAGCGAGCCATATCGGTTACTTCCTCTGGTCTTTCATCTATAAGCAAGATAATTAAATATACTTCCGGATGGTTTTTAGCAATAGCATTGGCTACTTCCTTTAATAAATTGGTTTTTCCTGTTTTAGGCTGCGCCACAATTAAACCTCTTTGACCTTTACCAATAGGCGTAAATAAATCCATTATTCGTGTAGAATAATTAGAAAATTCTGTAGCTAAATTTAATTTCTCTGTTGGAAAAAGAGGGGTTAAATAATCGAATGGAACTCTATCTCTAACATCAGCAGGAATTCTACCATTAATGGTAATAACTTTTACTAATGGAAAATATTTTTCTCCTTCTTTTGGAGGTCTTATACTTCCACAAACGGTATCACCCGTTTTTAAACCAAAGAGTTTAATTTGAGATTGAGAAACATATATATCATCAGGAGAGGATAAATAATTATAATCGGCTGATCTTAAAAACCCATAACCATCAGGCATAATCTCCAGTACGCCTTCATTAGTAATGGTATTATCAAAATCTAGGTTTGAATAACTTGTTTCATTAGATTTTTGATTATTTGAATTTCCCTTGTTAGGGCGATTATCCTCTTTATGTTGTTTATGATTTTGATCTGATTTTATAGGCGTATTTTCAGTATTATTTGTATTCTGGCCAGCACTATTAGGATTAAGTTCTTTATCTTCCTTATTTCTTTGATTTAATTTTTTTCCCTGAGGCTGTTTAATTTTAGGATTATTACTTTTCTTTGAATCCGGATTTAATACCTCATTTATTTCCTCTTGAATGGCAGTTGGAGCAACAGTTTCTACAAGTTTTTCAGGATTATCAGATGCTGGAACATCTGGACCAGACGCAACCTCAGCACTTTGATTATCTACAAAACTGAGAGCTTGTTGTTGTAAACTATCATTCTCTGATTTCTCAGAACTTTTCTTTGTGCTAATTCTGGCTCTTTTTTTCGGGGATTGATTATCAGATTGCATATTTTCTTTTTGAGATTCCCCTTCTATTTTTGGGGCAGATATGTTGGTATTATCTTGATTTTTGAGAATCTGGTCAATGAGATCATTTTTTCTTAAATCATCTGCATTTTCTACGCCTACACTTTTTGCTAACGCTCTTAATTCGGCAGTTAACTTTTCCGTCAATTCGGTTTTATTAAACATTTATAATAGCTATCGAGAAATTTAAAATGGGTTTATTCAAAAAAATAAATAGAAAAGATCCTAACAAGTTAATATACGATTTTGGGAATATTTTCTGAGATATTCAGAACAAACATTTGAGAATTTTCGCACAATTGTATGTATTTGATTTGGAATCTCCAAGAAAAAAATGAAAATGTTTAAAAAAAAATAATTTTAAGAAAGCTAAATTGTTATTTCAAGCATAAACAAGCATCTTTGTTTGAATTTAAAAAAGACATGACAAAATCCCAACTTATTCAGCAAATTCTCCAAAAAAGATCATTTTTATGTATTGGTTTAGATCCTGATTTAGATAAAATACCTAGTCACTTATTAGATTTTGAGAATCCAATATTAGCGTTTAATAAGCAAATTATTGATGCCACCGCTGATTTATGTGTAGCCTATAAACCAAATACTGCTTTTTATGAATGTTATGGTGTAAAAGGATGGGAAACCTTGGTAGCCACATGGAAATATATTCCAGAAACTATTTTTACTATAGCTGATGCAAAAAGAGGTGATATAGGAAATACCTCTTCTCGGTATGCAGAAAGTTTTTTTAACGAGCAAAGTAGTGGGATGAGTTTTGATTCGATTACAGTTGCGCCTTATATGGGTAAAGATTCGATTCGTCCTTTTTTAGCCTTTGAAAATAAATGGGCTATTTTATTAGGCTTAACATCAAATCAGGGGAGTGCAGATTTTCAATTTTTAGAAGTGGGAGATCACTATTTATTTGAAGAAGTACTGTTGAAATCAAAGGATTGGGGAACTTCTAATCAAATGATGTATGTTGTCGGAGCAACCCAACCTGAAGCATTTCTAAAAATAAGGGAGTTGATTCCTGATCATTTTTTGCTTGTTCCTGGAGTAGGAGCGCAAGGAGGTAGTTTAACTGAAGTATGTAAATATGGGTTAAATAAAGAAGTCGGATTACTGGTGAATTCCGCAAGGAATATAATTTATGCGAGTTCAGGTAAGGATTTTGCAGAAAAGGCACGAGAAGAAGCATTGAAACTAAAAAATGAAATGGCCTTAATATTAGATGCAGTTGGGCTATGATACCGGCTAAGTTTGATGTAAAACTTGTTTTATGCCTGGTCATAGTGGCAATTGTATGGGGTACTACATATTTGGGAATCAGCATTGCTGTTCATGAAATTCCAGCTTGGTATGTTGCGGGCTCAAGGCAGGTAATCGCTGCCAGCATTTTAGGCATTTATCTTTGGTACAAAGGGATGTTGGCATGGAAAGGCTGGACCTATACAGGACGGCAAATACTACTATCTTTATTAATGATTGTTATAGCCAATGGAATGACGACTTATGCTGAGAAATCAATTCCTAGTGGTTTAACATCCTTACTTAATGCGCTTTCACCACTCTTAGTTTTTATTGGAAGTGTGTTTTTGGGCATGCAAAAAGCTACTATTAGGTCCATATTTGGTATTTTATTAGGATTTCTGGGTGTTGCATTTATATTTAGAGATGGTTTAACCGACCTTTTGAATCCCGCTTATAGAATTGGTTTACTCTGTATAGGAATAGCTATTTCGGGTTGGTCAATTGGTACGTTGGTTGTAAAAAAGAATTTTAACAAATTTAAGAGCGACTCCGTTTTAAGTGATTTGTTTTATCAGTTTACCTTTGCAGCCATATTTCAACTTATTTTAGCCCTCATTTTTGATCCCATACCAGCGATTCATAACTGGTCATTAAAAAGCATTTTAGCAGTTTTTTATCTAGGTATATTTGGCTCTGTTATAGGCTATTTTTGTTATCATTATGCTTTAAAGCGCGTAAGTGCTATCCAAGTTTCTATTTTATCGTATGTAAATACCATTATTGCTTTATTTTTAGGCTGGCTGATACTAGCTGAAAAACTAAGTTACGATCTTATCATAGCAACAATCTTAATCCTTTTAGGCGTATTTTTAACCAATTATAAAAAGCGAAACGTATAATTTCTAAAATAGATTAAAAATTTTCTTAACTTGGATAGACTAATCTATGAATATCATGTTCCAGAGAATAATTACTTTTTTTGAAAGACAAAGTTTTGGGGTCTCCACCTACTTGGCTGAGAAATTTAATATGCAAACTTCTAAAGTTAGATTATTCTTTATCTATAGTTCATTTATAGCTGTAGGGCTCCCTATATTATGTTATTTATTAGCTGCATTAATGTTAGATATTAGAAAATATATGAGAAAGAGCAAGACAGGTTTGTGGGATATTTAATCCTCATCCCGTAAAATATCTGCAATTTCCTGAAATCCATGTTGTGCCGCTAAATCAGCTGGTAATTTACCCCCCTCCATTCTTAAAGATATATCACCACCATGTTCTAATAATAAAATTATTAAATCAATATATCCCTTTTGGGCTGCAATATGTAATGGCGTCATGCCTAATTTTTGACATACATTAGGATAAGCTCCGTGCTTAAAAAGCAATTTAGCGAGTGTTAAATTATTATGATTAGTAGCCGCATGTAAAGGGAAAACATGATATCCATTTTTACTAGACAGATTAGGATCAGCGCCTAATTGGATTAAAAAATTAGCTAACTCACTATGATTAAAGTGACAAGCTAATCCTAAAGGTGTAAAACCATCGTCGGAGTGTGCGTTAAGTAATGCTGGATTTTTTTGTAAAATCAGATTTACGTTTGTAGTTAAGCCTAAAGCACACGCCTCATTTAATTTGATTTCAGGCAGAAAACCTGCAATTAAATTAGCTATTTCTGGTTTTTGATAATAGGAAGCTAATAAAACGGGCGAAATTTGATGACTTGTTAATGCTAAGGCATCTTGAGGGTTATTCGTTAGATGTAACTTAATGCCATTAAAGTCATTTGCCTCTATTAAACTTTCGAGTAGCGTTTCTTTCATCTTTTCAGCTATTTATTGTTCAACTAAAATAGCAAAAAAATGCAACCATAAAAATTAACTCATAAATCAAGGATATAATTATATTTGTTCATAAATAAACAATAGACAATGCCGATTAGGGGAAATCAATTAAAATCAAATTCATTTAAGCAGAATAATGAAGCTAAAAAAGGAGACTCAACAGCTTCCAAGCAGCGTTCTAAATTCAATCCCAAACTGCCCAATTTTGATCTCAATGATGGTCGATTCTTGAAAATAGTAGGATTGCTATTTTTAATTATTTCCGTTTATTTTTTCATTTCATTTTTCTCTTATTTGTTCACTTGGCAAGAAGATCAAAGTTATGTGTCTGATGCTAATGGCGGTTGGTCTAATTTATTTAAATCTGAATTGGAATTATTGGAAAGTGGCGTAAAGGATCCTATTGTTGAAAATTGGCTAGGAAAATTCGGTGCTTTATTAGCACATCAGTTTATATATAAATGGTTTGGTGTTTCCTCCTTTTTATTCATTTTTATATTTTTTATTTTAGGTTATAGGCTGTTGTTTAAAGTTAGAATTTTCTCCATTGAAAAAACCTTTGGCTATAGTTTATTCTTTATTTTATTCATTTCTTTAACACTCGGATTTTTACATAGCTTCTTATCACCTGCACCACACTTCCTGGAAGGTCAATTTGGATTTTGGGCTAATAAGTTATTAACCGTGCAGATTGGGCAGGCGGGAGTAGCCGGCTTAGTTTTATTTTTAGGCTTATCCATTTTAATCGTAGCATATAATATTGATTTTAAAATACCTAAAAAAAGCCCTAGAGAGAATCTCCCTGATCATTTGCCATTAAATGAATTAGATTTAGAAGATGAAATTATATCTGAGCCTGTAGAATTTAGTGTAAACGATAAGTTTAAAAATGTTCAGAATCTACCCTTGCAACAATCTAAACCAGAAGAGGTACCCCAAAAGGATATTATCTTAACGCCCAGTCCATCGCCAATAGTAAATCCTTTACAAGAGAACCGCGTACATGCTAATACACTTGAAGAGAAACCCATTGAGGTGGTGAGTCCGAATTTTTCTGTTGAAAAAAAGGAAGAGGAAAAAAAGGCGGATAATCTAGTCGATCAATTTGGAACATATGACGAAAAATTAGATTTATCGGGCTATCAATATCCTCATATAGACTTATTAGAAAATTATGGTGCCAATAAAATCTCTGTGAATGCAGAAGAATTAGAAGCTAATAAAAACAAAATTGTAGAAACCCTTAATCATTATAATATTGATATTGATAAGATTAAAGCTACAATTGGCCCAACGGTTACACTTTATGAAATAATTCCTGCGCCAGGTGTAAGAATATCAAAAATTAAAAATCTGGAAGATGATATTGCTTTAAGTTTAGCAGCCTTGGGTATCCGTATTATTGCTCCCATGCCAGGAAAAGGAACCATCGGCATTGAAGTGCCTAATCAACATCCTGAAATGGTGTCCATGAGAAGTATATTAAACACCGAAAAGTGGGTTCAAAACACCATGGATTTACCCATCGCCCTTGGGAAAACTATTAGTAATGAAGTTTTTATAGCTGATTTAGCTAAGATGCCCCATTTGCTTGTTGCTGGAGCTACCGGGCAAGGTAAGTCAGTGGGTATCAATTCGATTTTAGTATCCTTATTATTCAAAAAACATCCGGCACAATTAAAATTTGTATTAGTTGATCCGAAAAAGGTTGAATTAACCTTATTCAATCGCATTGAGCGACACTTTTTAGCAAAATTACCGGGAGAAGCAGATGCTATTATTACAGACACTAAAAAGGTAGTAAATACCTTAAATTCTTTGTGTATAGAAATGGATCAACGATATGATCTTTTAAAAGATGCACAAGTTAGAAATTTAAAGGAGTACAATGATAAATTTATCAAGCGTAAATTAAACCCTAATTTGGGACACCGATTTTTACCTTTTATTGTATTAGTTGTGGATGAATTTGCCGATTTAATGATGACGGCAGGTAAAGAAGTTGAAGCTCCAATTGCACGATTAGCTCAATTAGCTCGAGCGATTGGTATACATTTGGTTCTGGCTACGCAAAGACCATCTGTAAACATAATCACGGGAACAATAAAAGCTAACTTTCCAGCCAGATTAGCATTTAGAGTATTATCTAAAATAGATTCTAGAACCATCTTGGATTCAGGTGGGGCAGATCAATTGATTGGACGTGGGGATATGTTGCTTTCCACCGGAAGTGACCTAATTAGGCTGCAATGTGCATTTGTAGATACGCCAGAAGTTGACAGAATTTCCGAATATATTGGCAGTCAAAGAGGCTATCCTGACGCTTACCAATTGCCAGAATATATTGATGAAAATGCGGAGTCAAATAAACTAGATTTTGACCCAGATAATCGCGACCCTTTATTTGAAGAAGCCGCACAACTCATTGTTACTCACCAACAAGGGTCAACTTCATTAATACAACGGAAAATGAAGTTGGGGTATAATAGAGCGGGTAGAATTATAGATCAATTAGAAGCCGCCGGTATTGTTGGGCCATTTGAGGGAAGTAAGGCTAGAGAAGTCTTAATTCCTGACTTATATGCATTGGAACAATTCTTGAATAACCTAAATGAAAAATAGGTTATTTAAAACCGGAATTGATTATTTTTGCAAAAAATTAGAAAAAGATGAAAAGAATTATCGTAATCTGTATGGCTTTATTCACATTAAGCTTTGCAGGTTTTGCCCAAAGTGATGCTAAATCGAAAGCTATATTAGATAAAGTGAGTGCTAAATATAGATCATTAGATGCTATGAAGGCCAACTTCACCTTTACCCTTACTAATCCTAAAATTAAATTGAATGAAGTTCAAAAAGGTACTTTAATTACCCGAGCTAAAGCCAATAAATACCAAGTTAATTTAGGTGGAACACAGATAGTAAGTGATGGAAAAGTGGTTTGGACTTATTTAAAATCTGACAATGAGGTGCAAATCTCTAATGTGGATTTAAGTAGTGATGCCGTTAATCCTGCCAAAATTTTTACCCTTTATGAAAAGGGATATAAATCTAAATATGTGGGTGTTAAAACCATTGGAGGTAAACAGAAAGAAGTGATTGAACTGTTCCCATTAAAAGCGGGTGCTGCTATCACAAAATTAACTTTGCATGTAGATGCCAAAACAAACACTATTTCGAATGCTATTATAAATGAAAAAACAGGTAATATTTACACCTACGCTGTGAGTGGTTTTGAACCAAATGTCAAAGTCTCGGATGCTGCATTTAATTTTAATACAAAAAGTTATCCTGGAATTGAGGTCGTTGATTTGAGATAATAGCCCACAAGATATATTTTAAAGGATTTGAATTTTCAAATCCTTTTTTTTTAACTTGCAGCCAAAGAAAATCAGAAAAATTTGAAAGTCACATTTTTAGGTACAGGTACATCACAAGGCATTCCTGTGATAACCTGTAATTGTAAAGTATGTAAATCTAATGATCCCAAGGATAAGCGATTGCGCGTATCCATATTAATTGAATTTCCTGATTTAACTTTAGTCATTGATAGTGGTCCTGATTTTAGATTTCAAATGCTGAGGGCAGGGGTACAGGATTTAGATGCCATATTATTTACACACGAACACAAAGATCATGTGGCGGGTTTGGATGATATCAGACCGTTTAATTATTTATTGCAAAAAAAGATAAATATATATGCTGGTAGCCGAGTTCAGGAAGCTTTAAAAAGAGAATTTTCTTATATTTTTTCAGAAGTTAAGTATCCGGGTTTGCCCCAAATAAATTTAAATACCATTACCCAAGAAGCTTTTAATATTGGCAACCATAACATTCAACCAATTTTAGTCTGGCATCATAAATTACCCATATTTGGATTCAGAATAGGCGACTTTACTTATATAACAGATGCTAAAACAATTCCTCCAGAAAGTATAGCATTAATCAAAGGCTCGAAAGTTTTGGTTGTGAATGCACTGCAGCGGGAAGCACATATTTCTCATTTTACCTTACAAGAAGCCATTGATTTTGTAGAAGAGGTGGGCAACCCCACTACATATTTTACCCATATGAGTCATAATTTGGGTTTGCATGCAGAAATTAATAAAGAGCTACCTGAGCATATTCATTTAGCATTCGATGGCTTAGCCCTCCATATAGATTAATTTAAACGTAAAAGGGGAATAACTACACAAAAGTAAAACGAAAACTGTAACGTTAAAAAAAACCGCTTCTATTAATAACAGAAGCGGTATCAAGTACCCGGAAGCAGATTCGAACTGCCACGCCCATAAGGCGCCACCCCCTCAAGATGGTGCGTCTACCAATTTCGCCACCCGGGTATTTTTGCTGCAAATATAATCGATAGAAACCATTATTAAAGCAATATTTAAAAAATGTATCCCTCTTTAATTAGGGAATAGTAATCTCGAATAACTTTAGCGAGTTTCTTTTCAAGATTGATTAGTTAAATTTATCATGAAGCTTTTTCCAAATTTCAGTAGGAATGTATGTTAATTCTGTTTCAAATAAACGATCATGGGTTGGGAAACATTTAATACTTCACCCGTTTCCTCCTGAGTTAAATTCTCACCTTTCCTAATTGATTTAAATCTTTTAGATTCATCAGTTAGTGCAGGTTTAGGTTTCCGTATTTTTTCTTTTGCTTCCTTCATGTTTAATTAATTTATTGTTTTCTCAACAAACTTGACGTTTATTTTTAACACAGTTTATTTGTTTTATAATTGTTAGAAATTATAAAACAAATAAAAAGCTGCTGTCAAAACATAAATAATCAAAGAAATAATTTAGAGTTTAATGCCTGGATTGTTAATTTTTAAATTTGTAAATGATGATTCGATTTTTGATTTTAATGCCTTAAGGTTATTTGCTCCTGACACTGTTTTTGGTAAATACATTGCATAAAACCCTAAAGAGCTATCAAATCCTACCCCTACAGTAATAGTTTCTCCTTCGAAAATATAAAATCCACCAGTTGTGCCTAAATAAGTATATCTTTCAGAAAGGAATTTGACAGACTCTTCCACTACAATTGTGTTATTTTCTAATAATAGAGTTGCCGCATTCATTTTATTAGCTTCAAAGCCATACATAATGTATCTTAATTTTAAGTTTTCTCCTTTATAAAGTAATGCTGATGTAGTTTGTCCACTTAACTCACGATTTTCTTTAGTTTTTATTTCATTTATATTTGAGCCAAAGCTTAATATAGGTTCCTTGCATAAATTGCTGTAAGGAACAACAGTGATATCGGTGGTGAGTGAATTGCCATTAACTTCAGCAATAACTTTGGTTTCTCCAATTCTTTTGGCTTTAAATAAACCAGATGCATCTATTGTACCAACTGACTTGTTGCTGTTAGTAAAAGTAATATTGTTTGGTGGAACTTCAGTTCCATTCTTTAAAACAGTAAATTTTTGTTCTCCATCATAATTCATTGAAACGGATGTTTTGTTTATTGAATAAACATCTTTAATAAGAGGTTTTTCATCTTCTTTTTTAGAGCAAGCAATGAACATAACAAATGATAATATCGTGAGTAGAATTTTTGTTTTCATATAATTAATTTAAGTTTATGTTGTCTTATTAATCCATCCTTCAATTAGCCGAATATTGGTAAAATATTATTGATTTAGAAGAAATATCCTATTGATATGGCTCCGTAGCCTGTCTTAGTGGTAGATAATGGTGTAACACTTGTTAATCCAAAATTATATCTGGCATCAATATTAAATCCTGACTTCATTTTATATCCCATACCGGCACCCATTGAGAAATTAGTATTTTTAAAAAATCCCTCTGCATTCATAGAGTTTACTTCACTACTTGTTAAGAAAGAAATTTCTGGCCCCACGTGTAAATTAAAACCTTCCGAAGGAAAGAATCTCACTAGTACAGGTACGTTGATATAATTTAAATAAAGAAAGTCTTCTTCATTTTTGGATCCATGTCTATTGTAATAAGCTTCAAATCCAAGTGAAGCATTTTCATTTAACTGTAAATTACTTTGAACACCAATAAGGTAGCCAATTGTTCCTTTTGTATCGTCATTAGTTTCAGTAAAATTGGAATACCCAAAGCCACCTTTTATTCCAACTTGGAACTTTGATTGTGCAAACAGCATGGATGTTAAAAACAATAATAGGAGTGTTAATAGATAATTTTTCATAATTTAAAATTTATTTGGTTAGTGTTATTTTTATCGAACTTTTGATTATGTTACCAATCGTTAGATGTGTTTAGACTGTTTATAATTTTTTCAATTTTTTTTATTGTAAAATCTTCTAAGATTGAAATATTTTCCAATTATTTAACCTCACCTTTCTTACAATAAAAATCTTGAATATGTCTAATGACTAGAGGATTACTTCCAACCATTGCAGATATTTTATTTATATGCAATGCAGAAATTCTCATTTTTTCATCTTTAAATGGGGTAGAATAAAAAACAAGTAAGATTATTAGGCATGCGATTGCGACAATATTTACTTTATTTGAGAGGTTCATATAATTTAGCTTAATAAGTTATTTTCTTAATTTTTCCATTACTAATTAAATATAAAAGCCTGAATTGATACTATGGACAATTAAACATTGAATGTTTTGTAAGGGATCCTTTTAGTAAATACTCATAAAAATAAGCATAAAGTTTCTATAGGAGATACGGTTTTCCGTATTCACTTTTATTAAATAAATTCTAATTTTCAC
>SEDO01000062.1 GCA_004211595.1 Pedobacter sp. | reverse complement strand
TGTTGTAATCGAGGACTTGGTTTCAACCGGGAAAAGCAGCTTACAAGTAGTAGAGGTTTTGCGGAAAAGCGGCGTTACCGTAACCGGTATGGCTTCCATCTTCAACTATTCATTTTCAGTAGCGGAAGAGGCTTTTAAGGAGGCTTCGGTTGAGTATTATTCCCTGACTGATTACCCCAATTTGCTGGAAATGGCTGAACAAAAGGGCACAATAGCAGCGGAAGAGAAGGCGGTTTTGTTAAATTGGCGACTTGACCCGGCAAACTGGAAAGGAGTTAGTTAAATTCGTTTCAAATCTCCCATAATGAAAAAACTATTTGCTTCAGCCGTCGCTATCATCGGGCTGGCTGTGTCTGGATCAGCTCAAAAAAATGCTGTAAAAATTGATACCTTTTCTACTCCTACAATCCAATGCGATATGTGCAAAGACCGCATTTCAGAATATTTGAAAAGGATAGATGGCGTCACATTTGTTAACGTGGCCGTTAAAAAGAAAATGGTCATTGTAAAGTATCTAAAGGATCGGACAAACGATGAGATGATCAAAGCATCTATTGCCAACGCCGGGTATGACGCAGATGAATTACAGGCAAATCCAGATTCTTATAAAATGCTACCCAAGTGCTGCAAGAAACCTGAAGATGGTGGGGGGATGCCCAAGCACTAATTATTAAATTTCACTCCTTTTTAAAAAGCCTGCACTATGCAGGCTTTTTTCGTTTCCTGGATTGGATGCTACTTCCGCATTGCTGAACCGACCGTCCTGCAAAATCTGCTTATGCGCCATAATGGCATTTCATAATTACCTCTTCAATGTGCGAAAATTTCCGCTTAATACATCGAGCCGCACAAATTAGTTTAAAAACACAACTAATTTTTTTAGTTTTTTATAGTTACAACTAGTTTTCGACAGTACTATAAATATTAGTATACTTTAAAAACAAATTTTAATGATAATCAATGCACTACCTTATGTATCAAGATAATTTTATCAAAAATAATTTGGCCAAATTTGCCTAAAAAGCCTTTTAAATTTAACGTACCGTCCAATGCTTATTTATCACTTCAACAAATTGAATTTGTATATGTTATAAAAGTTGTACGTTAAAAAAGTTTATGTGATCGAAAATTTTAAAGAAATTGATTATATGTTTTAGTCATTTCAATTTTATTAATTGGGCTTGGTTGTTCTACCAAATGAGTTATTTTCTAAGTTTTATTTTTGGAATACCTTAGACAGAATGGCATAAGCAATCTTCGGTTGCTCTAATTCCTTATTTCCCTCCTTCCGTGTAATTTTTTA
>SEDO01000019.1 GCA_004211595.1 Pedobacter sp. | reverse complement strand
GAAATGCCAACCATTCAACAATTAGTTAGAAAAGGTAGAGTAGCACTGGAGTTCAAGAGTAAGTCTCCAGCGTTGGACAGCTGTCCACAGCGAAGAGGTGTATGTACACGTGTATATACCACTACCCCTAAAAAACCAAACTCAGCAATGCGTAAAGTTGCCCGTGTACGTTTAACCAATGGAAAAGAGGTGAATGCCTATATTCCTGGAGAAGGTCACAACTTACAAGAGCACTCGATTGTATTAATCCGTGGTGGTCGTGTGAAGGATTTACCAGGTGTACGTTACCACATCATCCGTGGAGCATTAGATACTTCAGGTGTAGCTGGTCGTAACCAACGTCGTAGTAAATATGGTACTAAGCGCCCTAAACCAGGACAAGCAGCAGCGGCACCAGCAAAAGGTAAAAAGAAATAATTAGGAGGAAAAAGCAATGAGAAAATCAAAACCAAAAAAGAGAATTATTCTTCCTGATCCTAAATTCAACGATGTTCAGGTTACTAGATTCGTAAACAATATGATGTTTGATGGTAAAAAATCAATCGCATATTCAATTTTTTATGATGCAGTTGAATTAGCTGAGAAAAAAGCTGGTGAAAATGGATTAGAAGTTTGGAGAAAAGCTTTAGCTAATGTAATGCCTTCTGTAGAGGTTAAATCTCGTCGTGTAGGTGGTGCTAACTTCCAAGTTCCAACCGAAGTAAGATCTGAGCGTAAAATCGCTTTAGGTATGAAATGGTTAATCAACTTCGCTCGTAAACGTGGTGAAAAAACCATGAAAGAAAAATTAGCAGGTGAAATCGTTTCAGCAGCTAAAGGCGAAGGTGCAGCAGTTAAGAAAAAAGAAGATACCCATAAAATGGCTGAGGCTAACAAAGCCTTCTCGCATTTCAGATTCTAACAAGAGAAATCATTTAAAATGTCAAGAGATTTAAAATTCACTAGAAATATTGGTATCGCTGCACACATCGATGCTGGTAAAACTACAACAACCGAGCGTATACTTTACTATGCTGGGGTAAACCACAAAATTGGTGAAGTTCACGAAGGTGCTTCTACAATGGACTGGATGGTACAAGAAGCTGAACGTGGAATAACCATCACTTCTGCTGCAACTACTGTATTCTGGAACTACCGTGGTAATAAATATAATGTAAACGTTATTGATACACCTGGTCACGTTGATTTTACTGTAGAAGTAAATCGTTCATTACGTGTATTAGATGGTTTAGTATTCTTATTTTCTGCGGTTGATGGGGTTGAGCCTCAATCTGAAACTAACTGGAGATTAGCTGATAACTATAAAGTTCCGCGTATTGGTTTCGTTAACAAAATGGACCGTTCAGGAGCAGACTTCTTAAAAGTTGTTAAACAAGTTAAAGATATGTTAGGATCTGAAGCAGTAGCTTTACAGTTACCTATCGGATCTGAAGAAACTTTTAAAGGAGTTGTAGATTTAATCAATAACCGTGGTATCATTTGGAATGAGCATGATAAAGGTATGACCTTTACAGAAGTGCCTATTCCAGCAGAAATGGAGGCTGAGGTTGCTGAATATCGTGAAAAATTATTAGAAGCTGTAGCTGGGTATGATGAGTCTTTAATGGAGAAATTCTTTGAAGATCCAAATTCATTAACAGAACGTGAAATCTTAGACGCTTTACGTAAAGCTGTATTAGATAATTCAATTGTTCCTATGGTTTGTGGTTCATCTTTCAAAAATAAAGGTGTTCAAACCATGTTGGATTTAGTTATGGAGTTATTGCCTTCTCCTTTAGATCAAGAAGCGGTAACTGGTACTGATCCACGTAACGATGCAGAAATTTCACGTAAACCAGATGTAAACGAACCTTTCGCTGCATTAGGATTTAAAATTGCAACAGACCCATTTGTAGGTCGTTTATGTTTTATCCGTGCTTATTCAGGTAAATTAGATGCTGGTTCTTATGTGTTAAATACTCGTTCTGGAAATAAAGAACGTATCTCTCGTATCTTCCAAATGCACGCTAATAAACAAAATCCTATTCCTTTTATTGAGGCAGGAGATATTGGTGCGGTAGTTGGTTTTAAAGATATCAAAACTGGAGATACTCTTTGCGATGAGAAACACCCAATTGTATTGGAATCTATGGTATTCCCTGAGCCAGTAATTGGTTTAGCCATTGAGCCTAAAACTCAAGCAGATGTAGATAAATTAGGTATTGCATTAGGTAAATTAGCAGAGGAGGATCCAACCTTCCGTGTACAAACTGATGAGGATACTGGTCAAACTGTAATTTCAGGAATGGGTGAGCTTCACTTAGATATCTTGATTGACCGTTTGAGAAGAGAATTTAAAGTTGAAGTTAATCAAGGAGCTCCACAAGTAGCTTACAAAGAGGCTATTTTCGGTACAACTCAACACCGTGAGGTTTATAAAAAGCAATCAGGTGGTCGTGGTAAATTTGCGGATATCCAAGTGGTAGTTTCTCCAATTGATGCCGATTACGAAAAAGGTGGTTTACAATTCGTCAATGAAATTGTTGGTGGTGCAATTCCAAAAGAATTCATCCCTTCAGTTCAAAAAGGATTTGAAAGCGCTATGGTAAATGGTGTATTAGCTGGTTATCCACTACCTGACTTAAAAGTTCGCTTAATTGATGGTTCATTCCACGCGGTTGACTCGGATGCTTTATCATTCGAATTAGCAGCTAGAATGGCATATCGTGAAGCTTTGCCTAAATGTCAACCTGCTTTAATGGAGCCTATCATGAAAATTGAAGTTTTAACTCCAGAAGAGAATATGGGAGATGTAATTGGTGACTTAAACCGTCGTCGAGGTCAATTACAAGGAATGGACACACGTAATGGTGCGCAAGTAATCAAAGCTTTAGTTCCACTTTCTGAAATGTTTGGTTACGTTACTCAATTACGTACAATCACTTCTGGTCGTGCAACTTCTACTATGGAGTTCGATCATTACGAACAAGCTCCTCGTAACGTACAAGAAGAAGTTGTAGCTAAGTCTAAAGGTAGAGTTAAGTCAATTGACTAATTAGCAAAAACAAATAACTATACCGAAGCTTATAAATAGCTCTAAGCTTCGGTTTTAAATTTAAATAAGATGAGCCAAAGAATCAGAATCAAATTAAAATCTTACGATTATAATTTAGTAGATAAATCTGCTGAGAAAATCGTAAAAACTGTAAAGCCTACAGGAGCAGTAGTTTCAGGACCAATTCCTTTGCCTACTGAGAAAAAAATCTTCACTGTTTTACGTTCACCACACGTGAATAAAAAAGCAAGAGAGCAGTTTCAATTATGTGCTTATAAACGTCTTTTAGATATTTATAGTTCAAACTCTAAAACTGTAGATGCTTTAATGAAACTTGAATTACCTAGCGGTGTTGAAGTTGAAATCAAAGTTTAATGAGATTTTAATAAAGCATAAAAAAAGCCCACTCGTAAGATTGGGCTTTTTTTATAGATCTATATTTACTTTAATATCCTCTATTCTTTAATTCTTCAACTAAATTACGCTCATCTTGCAGTTCTCTGGCTAATTTCCTTTCCTTTTCATTGGCTTTGGATTTATAGGCTTGAAATTCTGCACTGATTTCATCATAGGCCTGCGCTCTATTTCTAGCTTCAGCAATTTTTTGTGTTGAACGAGCAATAATTATAAATAACCCAAAGCCTAATCCTATGATAATTGTCCACACCACTAAGTGATAAGTAGTTTTATTGAAGTTAATACCTAAAAAATTTATTTGGTCACCCGCTTCTTGTGTATTATTCAATTTATCAGTTTTTTCTGCTAATTGCAATTTTACTTGGTCTAACGAATCTTTTAAGCTTTTAACTAAGCCAATTTGTTTTTGTGAATTTTGCTTCAGCTTATTTAGACTATCCTGGGCGCTCTGATAAAATCCGGCTAATCGATAAGGATTAACCATTTTATAGCCATTTAATGTGCGAGAGCGAGATAATAAATATTGATATTGGCCCTGAATACTTAAATCCGCTAATTTGATTGAATCAGGCACATAAGTTCTTGGTTTTGCGGGAGGCTTAACGATAGGATTTTGTAAATTGGGGTTAATGAAGATGGATAAATTTTTATTAACCACTTTATTCAATTCTTTAACTTTTGGCTCTACTTCATTGGCCAAAACGGTCGGTATATACAAACATAGCAAGCCAATAAATATTAAGGAGAGGCGTTTTGTTTGCTTAATTGGAAGTAATGATAAGTTGTTTTTAATCATGACTTTGTTTGGTATGTTTTAGCAATTATACTGTTTTTTTATGAATATATTTGCACGATGTCTATTTTAGTGTTTAGCTTAATCTTGTTTTTAGGAGCCATATTAGCCGGTTTGGTTGGCTCGTTAACGGGTTTAGGAGGAGGAGTTATCATAATTCCATTATTAACCTTGGGTCTTGGCGTGGATTTGCATTATGCCATTGGGGCTTCTATTATTTCAGTAATTGCTACTTCTTCAGGTTCTGCTGCCGCATATGTAAGGGAAGGGATAACCAATATCCGCTTAGGTATGTTTTTAGAGATTGCTACAACCATTGGCGCTGTCATAGGTGTGATGGTTGCTGTTTATTTAAATGCAAATTATATCGCCATATTATTTGGGTGCATCCTAGTGTTTTCGGCCCTAATGGCCTTAGTGAAAAAGGTGGACCATCGAATTGCTGAATCTCCAAATAAATGGGCACTCTGGTTAAAATTAAATAGTACTTTTCCGGAGGATGGTAAGATAGTTCCTTATGGTGTTAAAAATGTACCCGCTGGATTTTTAATGATGTTATTTGCGGGTGCCATGTCTGGTATATTAGGTATTGGATCGGGAGCTTTAAAAGTAATTGCAATGGATAATATTATGCGCTTGCCGTTTAAAGTATCTACAACTACGAGTAATTTTATGATGGGGGTTACGGCGGTGGCAAGTGCTTTGGTCTATGCCTATCGAGGTCAAATTGTCATTGGGATTGCCATGCCGGTATGTTTAGGCGTGCTCATAGGAGCAACTTTTGGTGCCAAAATATTACTGTATAGTAAACCCACCAAATTAAAACAGTTTTTTGCCGTGGTGATTATTCTTTTGGCTCTTCAAATGATTTATAAAGGTATTGTAGGTTCAATGTAGTGGTAATAATTTATAGTTAGCATGAAAAGACAAGTTTTATTGGGTAGGATTTTAAGATATGGTGTGTTCACTGCTATGATTGTAGTAGGTTTTGGGGCTGTACTTTATCTTTTGCAAGAAGGTTCAAGCTTGGTGAATTATCAAGATTTTCGAGAAAATGCTTATCCTATACAAAGCTTTAGGCAAATGATAAATGGCTTATTATTTGCACAAGGGAGTAGTTATATTCAAATGGGGTTGTGCATTCTAATTTTAACGCCCATTATAAGATTACTACTCGCCATTTATAGTTTTGCGGTGGAAAAGGATTATTTATATGTAGTAATTGGCCTCATTGTATTGACTATAATCTTAGTCAGTTTAGGCTTAGGGTTAACACATTGAGAAATTTTTTTATTAACTTATGCCTTTATTCCCCCAACAGGATACATCTATTGTCAAAATGAAAATGAAAAAAATATTAATTACCGGAGCTAGTAGAGGTATAGGAAAGGCGATTAAAGAACGCTTAGCCGGTGAATATGAATTGGTTTTGCATGCAAGTTCTCCTGATAGTTTTAAATATGATATCGGTAAGCATGCTTTGCTTTGTGCAGATTTTTCTCAGCCAGAACAGGTGCAACATTTTTGTAAACAGCTTAAAAAGGAGCATGGAGATTTGTATGGGGTAATTAATAATGCGGGTTTAACTATTGATAATTCATTATTGTTTTTACCCGAGAGAGATATAGAAACGATGTTGCAAGTGAACTTAAAGGCTCCCATTTTAATTGCTAAGCAAGCGGCCAAAATTTTCCATAGCCAACAACGTGGGGTCATCATAAATATGAGTTCTATTATTGGACAAACAGGAAATGCTTATCAAAGTATTTATGCGGCCACTAAAGCTGGTTTGGTAGCATTTAGTAAATCCCTAGCTCAAGAATTAGGAAGATTAAATGAGCAACACCAAATTCGGGTAAACTGTATTTCTCCGGGTTTAATTGATTCGGAAATGAGTGCAAAGATTCCCCAAATAGAATTGGATAAAGTGATGTCAAATATTCCTAGCAACCGAATAGGAAAAACGCAAGAGGTTGCAGATTTGGTAGCTTTTTTAGTTTCTGAGCAAGCCAGTTATATCAATGGTGCAAATATTCACATTAATGGAGGACTATATTAAGATGGAGAATTTTCCCTATACCAGCTTAGTGGAGATGAAGTCAAGGGATATTTTATTGCATGGGCCGAGCAAGAATTATGTGAGTGCATATCATTGGCACCAAATGGAATTGGGTGTGATTGCCAGTTATACCCCGAACGCTGAAGATGTAAAGGATCACTTTGGTGTATTTAGAGGAGTTGACATGATTGAATCTTTTTGTCAAGCTACGGCTGCATCCTTGAGTATATTTTTTTCATGTTATAAAAGGGATAAGAGTTTAGCAGAGGCCCACGAGGAAATTATTCCTTTATTTATAAGTATTGGAAAAGTTAATTTTATGAATTACCTCAAGGAAGGGGAAACTTTTATTAGTATGGGTAAAATAAAATTTTATAAATTTAGACAAATGGTATGTGATGGGAGAATTTATAAAGTGCCTGCTAATATAGACTTAAATGACTTTTTTAAAAATTATACGGCAACACAATTTAATAACTATGACTTACCAGAAGCATTCACTTTGGTAGCCGAATTATATGATATTACCGGTAGAGGATTTAAAAAAAATAAACTAGAAATATGACCAGAGAGGAAATTTTAACAGGTTTAGTAGAAATATTGAGAACCGTTCGCACGATAGATCCTGCAAATTTGGAAAATGTGACCGAGGAAACGGATTTTCGTACAGATTTGAAAACACCTTCTACAGAATTAATAAATATCGCTACGAAGGCAGAACAGAAGTTTGATGTAGAATTTGAGGATGACGATATTGATGATGTAGGTTCACAAGTAAAGGATTTTATTGATTTAGTCCTGAAAGCTGAAGCTAGAGGAAAATCATGAGTTCAAGCGGAAGAAAGGTTGCGGTAGTGGGTATGGCGGGTACTTTTCCGATGGCAGACTCGTTGAATTCTTTTAGGTTAAAGTTATTTCAGGGTGAAAGTTTTATTCGGGAGTGGCCCCAAACAACAGCTTATGCGGGGGCGATAAGATCGACTGTCTCTGGTTTTATAACGGATGAGGAATCCAATTTAAAGACGGTGTACTCGGAGATGATTCCTGAATTTCCGGAAACTTATATTGATTTAACTAATCGGATTCCAGCTATCAATTTAGCAACTGCTGATATGGGTAGTATTTGGGCCATGCACAATAGTTTAGATGTGATTAAAGCGGCTGGGTGGTCGGATTCTTTAGTGCAATCTGAAAGAACTGGCGTAGTGATTGGTTCAGGCTCTGGGGGTAATGTGATTGCTCGACCAGCTTGGCAGAGTTTTTTTCAATTAAAGAAAAAAACACGCTATGCTGGTTCACATACGGTAGATAGAGCCATGTTTTATCGAGAGGCTGCCAATGTATCGTGCTTAATTAAAAATAGGGGTGTATGTGAGGCTATCGGGTCGGCATGTGCTACTGGCTTGGGGAATATCGGGTATGCCTACCGGTTGATAAAGTTTGGTATTCAAGATAGGGTAATTGCAGGAGGATTGGAAAGCACAGCATTAGAGTCTTTTATCGGTTTTGATGCTATGCAAGTTTTGAGTAGGGGTTTTAGTCCTGAAAAGAGTTCTCGTCCATTTGATAAAAACAGAAATGGCTTTGTATGCTCCTTTGGTTCGGGGATTGTGGCCTTAGAAGAATATGAAATGGCCAAACAAAGAGGGGCACACATCATTGCTGTAATTGATGCCTATCATAATAATTCGGATGGGGATGGGGATATGTTTTATCCTTCCTTTGATGGCCAAAAAAGATTGTGGCAAGGCTTGATGCAAGAAGCCCCTATTCGTCCGGATGTGGTGAAGGCTCATGGTACTGCTACACCCGTAGGAGATTCTATAGAACTCTTTAGTATAGTTGATGTTTTGGGAGATACAGGTTATCATATTGCTGCCCCTAAATCTCAATTCGGACATATGTTGGGGGGGGCTGGGTCGGTCGAATTTATCACCGCTTTAATGATGTTGGAAGAACAGCAGGTTTTACCTTGCTTAAACTCAGATGATTTAAATGAAGAATTAGAGCGAATTCAATTGGAACCTGAGTGGGATGGTCCTAAAAACCCAGTGGCTACCTATCGGGATTTGATTCCAACTCAAGTAGTTGCAAAACCGATTTCTCAAATTGTCTGTTTGAATTATGGTTTTGGTGGTACCAATTCGGCGATAGCCATTTCTAAAGATGTAAATTAAGATGATAAATAACCAAGGTAAGGTAGCGGTTGTATTTGGGGTTAGAAATGATAGTTCTATTGCTTATGCTATTGCTAAGGCATTACATGCTTCTGGATGTCGAATAGCTCTTACTTATTTGCCTGAATCAGAATTGTTTGTAAAGGATTTTTTGGATGAAATTGGAGAACCCCATACATTGTCGGCTGCAGTGGATGTTCAAGATGAATCTCAAATTTCATCCTTTTTAAATACTGTGCACGCACAATTAGGAAAAATTGATTATATCTTACATGGCGTGGCTTATGGTAGTGCTGCAGTTTTATGTAATCGATTTTTAGGGAGTTCGGAAGATACTTCCACTTATTTAGACATTCCTTTTTCCGATTTAGCTGAATCTATTGATATTAGCGCTTACTCCTTATTGCGTATTACCCGGGCGGCAGTTCCTTATTTAGCTTCCAATGCTTCAATTTTAACCCTTACCTATAATGCGTCCCAACGTGTATTTCCAAATTATGCGGGTATGGGAGTTAGTAAGGCGGCTTTAGAAAATATAATGCTTTATTTGGCAGACCATTTCAGAGGGACTGGCATACGTGTGAATGCCTTATCCCCAGGATTAGTAATGACTTCTTCATCAGGAGGAATAGCGGGCGTTAGAAAAATGCGAAAATATGGCAAATTAACTGCTCCATTGGGGAATATTGAAGGACGGGATGTGGCATATGCGGCTTTATATTATTTTTCTGATTTATCCACCAAGGTGACAGGGAATATTCATTATGTAGATGGTGGCTTTAATATCATGGGAGTTCCAGGTGATGGGGTTGAAAACATTTAACGATACTTTACAAGCAAACCTAGCTGATTTGGTTAGGCCTGTCGAGAGCCATCTTTGGGTGGGCAATGATTTAGTATACTTGCCTGATTTTGAAAAATCATTAAATCCTTTATTTATTAAAAAAGTTTATACCCACCAGGAAATTGCTTATTGCGAAGCTTTTCAAGATAAAAACTTACATTATGCGTCCACTTGGGCTGCAAAGGAAGCTGTTTATAAAGCTTTAAAGCAATTTTCAATCCAAGCATGGGGCTTTAAAAAAATTGAAATTTTAAGAGCTAAGGTAGGTGGAAAGCCTTCCGTTAATATTGGCAATCATTTAGCAGCTAAACATTCCATTAGTTTAACCATTTCCCATGACGGAGATTATGTATGGGCTATTGCACTATTAGAAAAGCATGATTATTAAAGGCAAACCATTAAATTCATTTTCTTATAAATTTATTTGTTTTTGGGTGGAACTTATTCTAAAGGTATATCTCCGAAAAATAAATTTACGCGCTGTAGAAATTAAACCAGGACATTCCTATTTATTGCTGAGTAATCACTTCAGTTTTATGGATGGCTTGTTTGCTTTTTATATTTCTCGGAAATTGTTTTATAAAAATGGCTATATGCGGCATTTGCATATTATGAGCTTGAAGCAACAAATGCTCAAAAATCCATGGTTAAAGTGGGTTGGGAGCTTTTCAGTTGACCCAGGTAAATTGAGTCTCCCTGCAAGCTTTAGTTATGCCGCAGAAATTTTGTCTAAGCCCGGCAATATGTTATTATTTTATCCTCAGGGTAATTTGGAGAGTTTGCATATTCGAAAAATTCATTTTGAAGATGGGATAAATCAAATTATCCCACAGGTTCAAGGCCCATGTCAAATTATCTGGACCAGTAATATAGTTGAGTATTTTGAAGGCATTAGGCCTACAATTACCTGTAACTTATTGGATTGTGGATTAATTTCTGATTATGATATGGATTCTTTAGAGAAAAAAATAAATTTGCATCATCAAAATGCTTTAGATGCTGAAATTCGTTTTACTACATCCTAAAAATTCAAAATTCAGGGGATTTCAGAAAGTTAAAAAAAAGTAAAAGTTTTTTTAGCTAACTATTTGAAAATTAATAAATCTTTCCTATTTTTGCACTCCCTTAGCGGGATTGTATATCCACCTTGAACGAAGCCCTACTGCTTCGATGGGTGTTAATTTAATTAAAGAAAATGTCAGGAATTATTGGAAAAAAAGTAGGAATGACCAGTATTTTCGATGCAGAAGGAAGAAATATTCCTTGTACTGTGATCGAAGCTGGGCCTTGTGTGGTAACACAAGTTAAGACCGAAGAAAATGATGGTTATGTATCCGTTCAATTAGGATACGATGAGGCAAAAGAGAAAAACACGACTAAGCCTCTAAAAGGTCACTTTGCAAAAGCAAACACCACTCCAAAACGCAAATTAGTTGAATTTACTGGTTTCGAGCAAGCGCCTAGTTTAGGTGAGACCGTAACTGTTGAAATTTTCAACGAAGGAGATTTTGTGGATGTGGTTGGTACCTCAAAAGGTAAAGGTTTCCAAGGTGTTGTAAAACGTCATGGATTCGGTGGTGTGGGTGGTCAAACTCACGGTCAGCACAACAGAATGCGTGCTCCAGGTTCATTAGGAGCTTCTTCTTATCCGTCACGTGTATTCAAAGGAATGCGTATGGCAGGTAGAACAGGTGGAGATCGCGTTAAAGTTCAAAACTTACAAGTATTGAAAGTTTATGCTGAGCAAAATTTAGTTGTTGTTAGTGGTTCCGTTCCAGGAGCTAAAGGTTCTTATGTAATCTTAGATAAATAAGCACATGGAAGTTAAAGTAAAAAATATTTCAGGTAAAGAGACAGGTGCCAAGGTGCAACTTCCTGAGTCGGTATTTGGTGTTACGCCAAACGACCACGCGATTTATTTAGATGTAAAACAGTATTTGGCAAACCAACGTCAAGGTACGCATAAATCAAAACAACGTAACGAAATTGCTGGGTCAACTCGTAAATTATACAAGCAAAAAGGAACTGGTGGTGCACGTGCAGGTAGCATTAAATCGCCTTTGTTCAATGGTGGTGGTCGTGTATTCGGTCCTCAACCAAGAGATTATAGCTTCAAGTTAAATAAGAAGTTAAAATCTTTAGCTCGTAAATCAGCTTTATCGTACAAAGCACAAGATAACAGTGTAGTAGTATTAGAAGATTTCTCTTTTGATAACATCAAAACTAAAAACTACGTAAATTTAATCAATGCATTAAATGTAGCGAATGAGAAAACATTATTAGTATTACCTACTCAAAACAATAACGTTTATTTATCTAGCAGAAATATTCAGAAAGCAAAAGTGATCACTGCTGATCAGTTAAATACTTATGATGTATTAAATGCTTCTAAACTTTTGTTAACTGCAGATTCACTTAAATCTTTGGAGGAGGCATTTGCCAAGTAATATGGAAATCTTACAAAAACCAATTTTAACAGAAAAGGCTTCTGCATTAACAGAAAAAGCAAATCGTTTTACTTTCAGAGTAGACGCTAGAGCTAATAAATTGCAGATTAAATCAGCTATCGAAAAAATGTATGGAGTAACAATAGTTGCTTTAAATACCATGGTAGTTGTAGGTAAAATGAAATCTAGAAACACAAAAGCTGGATTAGTTACCGGACGTAGTCCAAAATATAAGAAAGCTATTGTTACCTTGAAAGATGGGGAAACAATAGATTATTACGCAAATATTTAATTCGAATATAATTTTAACTATGGGCTTAAGAAAATTTAAACCAGTTACTCCGGGTACTCGTTTTAGAGTAGGCGCAAGCTTCACGGAGATTACAGCAACCAAGCCCGAAAAATCATTGGTTGTATCTTCTAAGAAATCGGGAGGTCGTAACAATAGTGGAAAAATGACTATGCGCTATATGGGTGGTGGTCATAAGCAATCTTACCGTTTAATTGATTTTAAACGTGATAAGTTTGATATTCCAGCTACAGTAGCTACTATTGAATATGATCCAAACCGTACTGCACGTATCGCTTTATTAAACTATGCAGATGGTGAAAAGCGTTACATTGTTGCTCCTGAGGGATTGCAGGTAGGTCAAACATTGCTTTCGGGTGATTCAGCTACTCCAGAAGTAGGGAATACTATGAAAATTGCAAACATTCCATTGGGTTCTATTATCCACAATGTGGAAATTCATCCAGGAAGAGGTGGTCAATTAGCGAGAAGCGCTGGTGCTTATGCACAATTAGCTGCTCGTGATGGTAAATATGCTACATTAAAAATGCCTTCTGGGGAAACCAGAATGATATTAGTAGCTTGTTTAGCGACTATCGGAGCTGTTTCTAACTCTGATCATGCGAATGAAGTTTTAGGTAAAGCAGGTCGTAAGCGTTGGTTGGGCCGTCGTCCAAGAACACGTCCAGTAGCAATGAACCCAGTAGATCACCCAATGGGTGGTGGTGAAGGTCGTGCTTCAGGAGGTCACCCACGTTCGAGAAAAGGATTGTTAGCGAAAGGCTTCAAGACTCGTTCACTTACTAAGTATTCAAATCGTTTCATCATAGAGAAAAGGAAAAAATAATGGCTCGTTCAATTAAAAAAGGACCTTATATTGACCATAACGTAGAGAGAAAAGTAGTCTCTATGAATGATTCAGGCAAAAGGTCTGTGATCAAAACTTGGTCTCGCCGATCAATGATCTCTCCAGATTTTGTTGGTCACACATTTGCAGTGCACAACGGAAATAAATTCATTCCGGTATACGTAACAGAAAACATGGTTGGTCATAAATTAGGAGAATTTGCTCCAACCAGAACATTTAGGGGTCACTCTGATAAGAAAAAATAATTAAGAGATGGAAGCATTAGCGAAATTAAACAATTGTCCAACCTCACCACGTAAGATGCGTTTGGTTGTAGATCTAATCAGAGGTGAGCGTGTAGAGAAAGCTTTAAGTATTTTAAAATTCACCAATAAAGAAGCCGCTATTAAAGTTGAGAAACTTTTATTATCAGCGATCAAAAATTGGGAAGCTAAAAATGAAGGCTCTCGCCCTGAAGAAAGTCAATTATACGTGAAAACAGTTATGGTTGGCGGCGGTCGTCAATTAAAAAGATTGAGACCAGCACCACAAGGTCGTGGATACAGAATCCGTAAGCGTTCTAACCACGTAACTTTGGTAGTAGATAGTAAAAACGTTGAAACTCAAACTAATTAACAGAAATGGGACAAAAAGCACATCCAATAGGTAACAGGTTAGGAATCATCAGAGGCTGGGATTCTAACTGGTTCGGAGGCAACAACTATGCTGATAAATTAGTTGAGGACGAAAAAATAAGAAAATACCTTTCAGCTCGTATTGCTAAAGGAGGAGTTTCTAAAGTAGTTATCGAGCGTACGTTAAAGCGTATCACTGTAACTATTCATACAGCTCGTCCAGGAATCGTAATCGGGAAAGCTGGTCAGGAAGTTGATAAAATCAAAGAAGAGTTAAAGAAATTGACTAAAAAGGAAATTCAAATTAACATTTTTGAAATCAAACGTCCTGAGTTAGATGCTCAGTTAGTAGCTGAAGGCGTTGCGAAGCAGTTAGAGGCTAGAATTTCATTCCGTCGTGCAATGAAATCTACAATCGCTTCTACCATGCGTATGGGCGCAGAAGGTATTAAAATTATGACTTCAGGTCGTTTAGGTGGTGCAGAGATGGCACGTAACGAACAGTATAAAGAGGGTAGAATTCCTTTGCATACTTTCCGTGCAGACATCGACTACGCATTAGCAGAAGCATTGACAACATACGGTAAAATCGGTGTAAAAGTGTGGATCTGTAAAGGTGAAGTTTATGGAAAGCGTGATCTTTCTCCAAATATCGGGGCTGTAAATAATGGTCCTAATAAATCTGGAGACAGAGAACACCGCGGTGGAGATCGTCGTAACGATAAACGTCCTGGTGGACCACGTTCAGGTAACGCTGGCGGAAGAGATAATAAAGGTGGTGCTGGAAGAGGCCCACGTAAATAATTAATTGAATCGTTTAACGATAAAATAAAACAAGATGTTACAGCCAAAAAGAACGAAGTTCAGAAAGATGCAAAAGGGCAGAATGAAAGGTTTAGCCACTCGTGGTGCTGAATTATCATTCGGTTCTTTCGGAATCAAATCGTTAGAGGCCACCTGGATTACCAGTCGTCAGATTGAAGCTGCGCGTATTGCGGTAACACGTTACATGAAACGTGAAGGTCAAGTTTGGATACGTATTTTTCCAGATAAGCCAGTTACTAAAAAGCCAGCTGAGGTACGTATGGGTAAAGGTAAGGGTGCCCCTGAATATTGGGTAGCCGTAGTTAGACCCGGACGTGTTATTTTTGAAGCAGAAGGAGTTCCTTTAGCAATTGCCAAAGAAGCTTTACGTTTAGCTGCTCAAAAATTACCAGTTCAGACTAAATTTGTGGTACGTAGAGATTACGTAGAAGCATAAAAAACGAATTTGAGATCAATGTTGTGCATAACTTGTTGGCACAACCGCTAGACTGAAAATAAATAATAATTAATTGATAAGGCTTCGGCCTTATCATGACATTGACAGAGAAAAAAAATGAAAAACTCAGAAATCATAGGGCTTTCTAAAGAAGAACTAGTAGCTAAGATTGCAGAAGAGAAAGAAAACTTAGTAAAGTTAAAATTTGCGCATACGATCTCGGCTATTGAAAATCCTTCACGTATTACTAACGTAAGAAAAGACATAGCCCGATTAGCTACTGAATTGACTAAGCGTAATGCTGAGTCTGCAATGGAAACTAAATAACATTAGCGTCGCAATGGAAAGACAATTAAGAAAAACAAGAATTGGGTTGGTGGTAAGCAATAAGATGGATAAATCTGTTGTAGTGGCAGTAGAGCGTAAGGTAAAGCACCCAATCTATGGTAAGTTTGTGAAGAAAACTACCAAATTTATGGCTCATGACGAGAAAAACGAATGTGGAATCGGGGATACCGTATTAATCCAAGAAACTCGTCCGCTGAGTAAAAACAAGAACTGGAGATTAGTACAAATTTTAGAAAGAGCTAAATAAGATGGTACAACAGGAATCAAGATTAAACGTAGCCGACAATAGCGGCGCAAAACAAGTATTGGTTATCCGTGTACTTGGTGGAACTGGTAAAAGATATGCATCTATTGGCGACAAAATCGTCGTAACTGTGAAAAGTGCATTACCTTCAGGTAACATTAAAAAAGGAACAGTTTCTAAAGCGGTTGTAGTAAGAACCAAAAAAGAGATCAGACGTAAAGACGGATCTTATATTCGCTTCGATGATAATGCCGCTGTATTGTTAAACAATCAGGACGAGCCACGCGGTACTCGTATCTTCGGACCGGTAGCAAGAGAACTGCGTGAAAAACAATTCATGAAAATTGTATCATTAGCACCGGAGGTATTATAATATGAAAAATAAAGGAACACAGACCAAATTAAAAATCCGTAAAGGAGATTTAGTTAAGGTGATCGCTGGCGATTCAAAAGGACAACAAGGTAAAGTACAAGAAGTATTAGTTGCTACTAACAGAGTAATTATAGAAGGAGTTAACCTTGTTTCTAAACATACAAAACCAAATGCCGCTACGCCAAATGGTGGTATTATTAAAAAAGAAGCTGCTCTTCATATTTCTAACGTACAGTTAGTTGATCCTAAAACTGGGAAAACTACGCGTATTGGCCGTAAGCTTAATGCTGATGGTAAATTAGTGAGAGTTGCTAAAAAATCAGGGGAGGAGATCAAATAATGGCTTACGTACCAAGATTAAAAAGTAAATATAAAGAGGAAATTGTAGGAGCTTTAAAAGAAAAGTTCAACTACAAAAGCATTATGCAAGTTCCTAAGTTAGAGAAAATCTCTATCAACCAAGGTGTTGGACGTTATGCAGTAGCAGACAAAAAAGTAATGGATAGTGCAATTGCAGAATTGACTACAATTACAGGTCAACAAGCTGTTGGTGCAAAATCGAAAAAAGATATCTCAAACTTTAAATTACGTAAAGGTATGCCAGTAGGTGTACGTGTAACTTTACGTGATAACAATATGTATGAGTTCTTAGATCGCTTAATTGCTGTAGCATTGCCACGTATTCGCGATTTCAAAGGTATCAATGATAAAGGTTTTGACGGAAAGGGTAATTATACTTTAGGTATTACTGAACAAATTATCTTCCCTGAGATCAATATTGACAAGATTAATAAAATCTTGGGTATGGATATCACTTTCGTGACTTCTGCTAAAAATGATGTAGAAGCCTTAGAACTATTAAAGCAATTCGGTTTACCGTTTAAAAATCAAAAAACAGAGCAATAATGGCAAAAGAAGGTTTAAAAGCTCGTGAAGTAAAGCGCCAAAAATTGGTAGCTAAATTCGCTGAAAAACGTGCAGCTTTAAAAGCAGCAGGTGACTATGAAGGTTTAGATAAATTACCTAAAAACTCTTCTGCAGTGCGTTTACACAATCGTTGTAAATTAACTGGACGTCCTCGCGGATATATGCGTACTTTCGGTATCTCAAGGGTAACTTTCCGTGAGATGGCTTTAGAAGGCAAAATCCCAGGGGTAAGAAAAGCTAGCTGGTAATAACTACGTTATATTTCTTGGAGTTATAAGTTGTAAGTTGTATTTTTGCAGCCCTTACAGCTTATAGCTCTTTAGTGTATAGCTGTATAGCTTAAATTTTAATATTAACCGATAATAGGTCCAGAAGCCGGGTGGCGCGTATGGAAACCGTTATCATAAATCCACAATAATGAATACAGATCCAATAGCGGATTATCTTACAAGATTAAGAAATGCTATTAAAGCAAATCACAGAATTGTAGAAATTCCTGCTTCAAACCTAAAAAAGGAAATTACTAAAGTACTTTTTGACAAAGGTTACATCGCTAATTACAAATTTGAAGACACAACAGTTCAAGGTGTAATTAAAATTGCGTTAAAATATAATGCAATCACAAAAATTCCAGCTATTCGTACTTTAACTCGCGTAAGTAAACCAGGTTTACGTCAATACGCAGGTGTAGAGAATATGCCAAGAGTTTTAAATGGTTTAGGTATAGCAATCTTATCAACTTCTAAAGGTGTAATGACCGATAAAGAAGCAGCCAAATTAAATATTGGTGGTGAGGTATTGTGTTACGTTTATTAATAGGAGGATTACACAATGTCAAGAATAGGAAAAAACCCAATTAGTATCCCTGCAGGTGTAACCATTTCAGTTTCTAACGATAATGTAGTTAGTGTGAAAGGTCCTAAAGGTGAATTAACTCAAGAATTAACTGGCGATATCACCATTAGTCAAGAAGACGGCATTTTAACTGTAGTTCGTCCTTCGGATCAAAAAAGACATAAAGCTTTACATGGTTTGTATCGTTCTTTAATTAACAACATGGTTGTTGGTGTTACTGAAGGATTCAAAATTGAGCAAGAATTAGTAGGTGTTGGATACCGTGCTAGTAACCAAGGTAATACTTTGGACTTAGTATTAGGTTATTCTCACCATTATGTATTCCAATTACCAGCTGAAATCAAAGTGACCACAACTTCGGAAAAAGGTCAGACTCCTAAAATTATTTTAGAGAGTGCAGATAAGCAATTAATTGGTCAAGTAGCCGCAAAAATACGTTCATTACGTAAACCAGAGCCATATAAAGGTAAAGGTATCAAGTTTGTTGGTGAAGTGTTAAGAAGAAAAGCAGGTAAATCAGCTTCTAAAAAATAATCAAAATGGCAGGAAAAAAATTATCTCGTAGAGAGCGTATTAAAAAAGGTATCAGAAAAAGATTAGCAGGTTCTGAAAACCGTCCACGTTTATCAGTTTATAGAAGCAATAAAGGGATTTATGCTCAAATCATTAACGATACAACTGGTAACACTATAGTTTCAGCATCATCTTTATCTAAAGATTTTACTGGTAAAGGAAACAAATCTGAACAATCTATTGCTGTAGGTAAATTAGTTGCAGAAAAAGCACTAGCAGCTGGAGTTAAAGAAGTTGTTTTTGACAGAAATGGTTATTTATACCATGGACGTATTAAATCGTTGGCAGAAGGTGCCCGCGAAGCTGGTTTAGTATTTTAATCTTAGAATTTAAAAGAAAAGATGTCAACTATCAATATAAAAAGAGTTAAAACTAGCGAAATCGAGCTTAAAGATCGTTTAGTTAGTATCCAACGTGTAGCCAAAGTGACCAAAGGTGGTCGTACTTTCAGCTTCTCTGCAATTGTTGTTGTAGGCGATGAAAATGGCGTAGTTGGTTATGGCTTAGGTAAAGCGAAAGAGGTTACCGAAGCTATTGCAAAAGGTGTAGATGATGCCAAAAAGAATTTGGTAAAAGTTCCAATCTTAAAAGGTACTGTGCCTCATGAGCAAATTGGTAAATATTCAGGTGGTTTTGTATTAATCAAACCAGCTGCAGTAGGTACTGGTGTAATTGCTGGAGGTGCGATGCGTGCAGTTTTAGAAAGTGCTGGAATCCACAATGTATTGGCAAAATCTAAAGGTTCATCAAACCCACATAACGTGGTAAAAGCAACAGTAGATGCATTGACTAAAATGCGTGATGCATATACAGTAGCTCAACACCGTGGTGTGGATTTAAATAAAGTTTTTAACGGATAAGATCATGGCAAAAATCAGAATAACACAAATTAAAAGCGTTATCGATAGAAGCGAGCGCCAAAAAAGAACCATGAAGGCTTTAGGTTTAACTAAATTAAACCAAAGTGTAGAGGTTGAAGCTAACGCTGCCATTATCGGTATGGTAAGAAAAGTGAATCACTTAGTAGCTATAGAACAAATTTAATAGGAAGTTCTGCCTGATTTTTATATATTGGGCAGAACTTTTATTTATTTATCGTTAATCCTGATTAGTGAAAGCGAAGGGTTAACACAATCATTTTAAAAAATGAACTTAAGTAATTTAAAACCTGCAAAAGGTGCTGTAAAAAAAGAGAAAAGAATTGGTAGAGGACAAGGTTCAGGTCGTGGTGGTACTTCCACTCGCGGTCATAAAGGTGCTGGATCTCGTTCAGGACATTCTACTAAAATTGGTTTCGAAGGTGGTCAAATGCCTTTACAACGTCGTGTTCCTAAAGTTGGATTTAAACCAATTAACCGCGTTGAATACATCGGTATCAACTTAGATGTTTTGCAAGGTTTAGCAGAAAAACATAATTTAACTAAAATTGACTTCGCAGCTTTACAAGAGCGTGGATTGGCATCTAAAAATGATTTAATCAAAATTTTAGGTCGTGGGGAAGTAAAAGCTAAATTAGAAGTTACAGCTCACGCTTTTTCTGCCAGTGCACAGAAAGCTATTGAAGCTGCTGGTGGCTCAATTGAAAAAATGTAATTAATGAAGAAGCTATTTACTACTTTAGGTAATATTTGGAAAATAGAAGAATTAAAGGAACGTATCATTTACACCTTAATAATTCTTGTAATTTACAGGTTCATCTGTCAAGTGGTTCTACCAGGTGTAGATCCAAATCAATTAATTGATGGCCAAAAATCAGGCATCTTAGGTATTCTTGATATGTTTGCGGGAGGTGCATTCTCGCAAGTATCTATCCTCGCATTAGGGGTTATGCCTTATATTTCTGCTTCGATTGTGGTTCAATTATTGGGTATCGCAGTTCCTTCTTTCCAAAAAATGCAGAAAGAGGGTGAAAGCGGACGCAAAAAGTTAACGCAAATAACTCGTTATTTAACCATAGCTATCACTGTAGTGCAAGCGATTGGATATATCAAAACTCAAGTTCCGGAAGCAGCCATCATGATTAATCATACGATGTTCTATGTGCTTTCTACTTTTATATTAACTGCAGGTACTTTATTTGTAATGTGGTTAGGTGAGAAAATCACAGATAAAGGTCTTGGAAATGGTATTTCTATCATCATTATGGTAGGTATTATTGCTCGATTACCAATTGCTTTAACGCAAGAAATTGGATCTCGTTTTGGCGCCAATGATGGTGGCTTAGTGATGTTCTTTTTTGAAATCGTAGCTTTATTTGCTGTTGTTATGTTCACTATTTTAATTGTTCAAGGGGTACGTAAAGTGCCTGTTCAATATGCAAAACGTATTGTAGGAAACAAACAAGTAGGTGGAGTAAGACAATACATTCCTTTAAAAGTTAATGCTGCTGGGGTAATGCCTATCATCTTTGCTCAGGCACTGATGTTTATACCAAATGCTTTAATCGGGGTATTCCCTAATTTGCAGGATAGTTGGTTACACCAATATAGCGACATGACATCCGTTACCTATAGCGCTACCTTTGCCTTTTTAATCATCGCATTTACCTTTTTCTATACAGCTATTACAGTAAATCCTACTCAAATGGCTGATGATATGAAAAAGAATGGAGGTTTTATTCCGGGTATCAAACCAGGTTTAGCTACCTCTACTTTTATAGATGATGTAATTTCAAAAATTACATTCCCTGGTTCCTTGTTTTTAGCATTGATTGCAATTTTGCCTTCATTTGCTGTGAAGTTTGGAATTCAACAAGAATTTGCCCAATTTTTCGGTGGAACTTCCTTGTTGATTTTGGTGGGTGTAGTTTTAGATACATTGCAACAAATTGAAAGTTATTTATTGATGCGTCACTACGATGGTTTGATGAAAACAGGTAGAGTAACCGGAAGATCTGGTTTACCTGTAGCTGGGAATAATGCAGCTGCGTTGTAGATAAAAATCAATGAGTAAATTATATTATAAATCTTCAGAAGAGATTGAATTAATTAGGGAAGCTGCTTTACTGGTTTCCAAAACCCTGGCCGAGGTAGCGAAAGTTATACGGCCAGGGATTACTACTTTATCCCTAGATAAACTGGCTTATGAATTTATTCAAGATCATAAGGCAGTTCCTGCGTTTTTAAACTATGGGGGTTTTCCTTATTCTTTGTGTATTTCACCGAATGAACAAGTGGTGCATGGTTTTCCAAATGATCATTTGATTCAAGAGGGAGATTTAATTTCAGTGGATTGCGGGGTTGTTTTGAATAATTATTTCGGTGATTCAGCTTATACCTTTTCCATAGGAGAGGTGAGTCCTGAAAAGCAAGAACTTTGTAAGGTGACTAAGGAATGCCTCTTTAAAGGTATTGAAAAGGCAGTTGTGGGGATGCGTGTTGGGGATATTGGGTATGCTGTACAGGAGCATGCTGAAAACCACGGGTTTGGAGTGGTGAAAGAATTAGTGGGTCATGGAGTCGGTAAAGAACTTCACGAAAAGCCAAATATCCCAAATTATGGGAAACGTGGATCAGGAATGAAATTGGAGGAAGGTATGGTAATAGCCATTGAGCCAATGATTAACGCCGGTAAAGCTGGGGTTAAATTTTGGGCTGATGGTTGGACAGTAACTTCTGTAGATAAAAAACCTTCTGCACATTTTGAACATACTGTAGCAATTAAAAAAGGAAAGGCTGATATACTTTCTGATTTTTCATTGATAGAAGAAGTTTTAAACAAAAAAAAATAAATAATTAAAATATTTTATTTAATTTTGCAACCCTGTTAACTAGCAGCTAAATAAGTAAAAATCAATAAAATATGGCTAAACAAGCCTCAATTGAGCAAGACGGAGTAATAAAGGAAGCATTATCTAATGCCATGTTTCGAGTAGAATTAGAAAATGGTCATGAGATTATTGCTCATATTTCTGGTAAAATGCGGATGCATTACATCAAAATTTTGCCAGGTGATAAAGTAAAGTTAGAGATGTCGCCTTATGATTTAACAAAAGGTCGTATCACTTACAGATATAAATAAAACAAAAGAGAAATGAAAGTTAGGTCGTCAATTAAAAAAAGAAGCGCTGATTGTAAGGTGATTCGCCGTAAAGGAAAACTTTACGTAATTAACAAAAAGAATCCTAAGTTTAAACAACGTCAAGGATAATTAAGAAATTCGTTTGATTCGTACAACGGTGGTCCAGCCGTTCGATCAACATTAAACACAATTTATAAATATGGCAAGGATATCAGGTATTGATTTACCAAGAAACAAGAGAGGTGAGATCGGATTAACATACATTTATGGTATTGGGAGATCTACTGCTCAAAACATTTTAACCCAAGCGGGAATTGACTTGAATAAAAAAGTTCAAGATTGGTCTGACGATGAGTTAGGCGCAATTCGTGGTATCATCAACGATCAAATTAAAGTTGAAGGTGCATTACGTTCTGAGGTACAATTAAACATTAAACGTTTAATGGATATTGGTTGTTACCGTGGGTTACGTCACCGTAAAGGATTACCTGTTCGTGGTCAACGTACAAAAAATAACTCTCGTACTCGTAAAGGGAAGAGAAAAACTGTTGCTAACAAGAAAAAAGCTAGTAAATAATTAAGATAAGAACTTAGGTTCTTGGAATAGATTAATAAAATATTTCAGTGGGTCTTGATTTGAATCTAATAATCCATTGAGAATAAATCAAAAAGCAAAATGGCTAAAACAAAAAAAGTAACCAAGAAGCGTATTGTAGTAATTGAGCCAGTGGGCCAAGCACACATTAACGCTACTTTTAACAACATCATCATCACTTTAACTAACAATAACGGCCAGACGATCTCTTGGTCTTCAGCAGGAAAAATGGGCTTTAAAGGTTCTAAAAAGAACACCCCTTATGCTGCAGGTCAAGCGGCTTCAGATTGCGGTAAAGTGGCTTATGATTTAGGTCTGCGTAAAGTAGAAGTATTTGTTAAAGGTCCTGGTTCAGGTCGTGAGTCTGCAATTCGTACTTTACAAATTGCAGGTTTAGAAGTAACATCAATTAAAGATATTACGCCACTTCCTCACAACGGATGTCGTCCTCCTAAGAAAAGAAGAGTTTAATCAATTAATTTTTAAAGCTAAGAGTCATCCGATGTGGTCGGATAGATACTTTAAAACAACACAAAATGGCAAGATATACAGGACCTAAGTCCAAAATTGCGCGTAAATTCAGAGAGCCTATTTTTGGCCCTGATAAAGTATTAGATAAAAAGAATTACCCTCCAGGTCAACACGGTGCTTCTAAACGTAGAGGTAAACAATCTGAGTATGCTATCCAGTTAATGGAGAAACAAAAGGTAAAATATACTTATGGCGTATTAGAAAAGCAATTCCGTAATTTATTCTCTAAAGCATCAGCTAGAGAAGGTATTACTGGTGATAACTTATTGCAATTGTTAGAGGCAAGATTAGATAACGCGGTGTATCGTTTAGGTATCGCTCCTACTCGTTCAGCTGCTCGTCAATTAGTAAGCCATAAGCATATTACTGTTAATGGGGAAGTGGTTAATATCCCTTCTTATCAATTAAGAGCAGGTGATGTAATTACAGTTCGTGAGAAATCTAAAACTTTAGAAGCAATTACAAATTCTGTAGCAGGTAAAACGATCAATAGATATAGCTGGTTAGATTGGAATGCGTCTGAGTTATCAGGTAAATTCTTAAACTATCCAAATCGCGATGAGATTCCTGAGAATATTAAGGAAAACTTAATCGTCGAGTTATACTCGAAGTAATCTTTAAACTTAAAGTCTTCTGGACTTTAAGTTTATTACGTTACATAATTTTAATAACGATTTAAAAACATTATAAATGGCAATTTTAGCATTTCAGAAACCCGATAAGGTAATCATGCAGAAATCAACTGATTTCGATGGTCAATTTGAATTTCGTCCTTTAGAACCCGGTTTCGGTGTAACCATTGGTAATGCCCTAAGAAGAATTTTATTATCTTCTTTAGAGGGTTATGCCATTACAAGCATTCGTTTTTCAGGCGTTTCTCATGAATTCTCAACCATGAAAGGTGTTGTTGAAGATTTAACTGAGATTATCTTAAACTTAAAGCAAATCCGCTTTAAAAAAGTTGGTGATTCAGGGGATTCTGAAAAAGTTTTCATTATCGTTAATGGTCAGGATCAATTCTTGGCAGGAGATATCACAAAATTTTCAAATAATTTTGAGGTATTAAATCCAGAATTTGTGATTTGTAACATGGAGAAATCTGTAACCTTAGAAGTAGAATTAACCATCAATAAAGGTCGTGGTTATGTTGCTGCTGAAGAGAATAAAGTTACGGATAGTGCTTTAGGTGTAATCGCAATTGATTCCATCTTTACTCCAATGAAAAATGTTAAATATACGATTGAAAACTATCGTGTAGAACAAAAAACTGACTACGAAAAATTAATTTTAGATATTTCTACGGATGGTTCTATTCATCCTGAAGAAGCTTTGAAAGAAGCGGCTAAAATTTTGATTCAACACTTTATGTTATTCTCTGATGAAAATTTAGTGTTAGAATCACAAGCTAAAGAGGAAACTAAAGAAGTTGATGAGGAAATTTTACATATGCGTAAAATCTTAAAAACTGAATTAGTTGACTTAGATTTATCTGTACGTGCATTAAACTGTTTAAAAGCTGCTGATATTCGTACTTTAGCTGACTTAGTTTCTTATGATGTGGCTGATATGTTAAAATTCAGAAACTTTGGTAAGAAATCTTTAACTGAAATTCAAGAGCTTGTTAAGTCTAAGCAATTGTCATTCGGTATGAATTTAGCAAAATTCAAATTAGACGAAGAATAATATATTCACTGTGTATAATTCCCTCAGATTAAGTTCAAAGAGACGGTATACACATTATTAATTAAAAAATGAGACACGGAAAAAAACACAACCATTTAGGAAGAACCACTTCGCATAGAAAAGCGATGTTGGCTAATATGGCATCCTCTTTAATTAAACACAAGCGTATTTCTACAACATTAGCCAAAGCTAAAGCTTTACGTGTGTATGTAGAGCCAATTATCACGAAATCAAAAAACGACACTACTCACTCTCGTCGTACAGTATTTGCTTATTTACATGATAAAGAAGCAGTTTCTGAATTATTCCGTGATATCGCTGCTAAAGTGGCTGGTCGTCCTGGTGGTTATACTCGTATTATCAAATTAAACAATCGTTTAGGTGATAATGCTGAGATGGCAATTATTGAATTAGTTGATTACAACGAGGTTTATGGTAAAGATGCAGCTGCTGCAGAGAAGAAAACTACTCGTAGAGGTAGAAGTAAAGCTAAAAAAGCTGATGCTCCTGCTGCTAACGCTGCTCCTGTAAAAGAAGTGGCTGTTGAGGAAGTTACTGAAGCGGCTACACCTGCTGTTGAAGAAACTCCTTCAACTGAGGAGACTACTGAAGAAGCTAAATAAGTTTAACTTATTATATTATTAAAAAGGGCGATCTGCATGCAGA
>SEDO01000009.1 GCA_004211595.1 Pedobacter sp. | reverse complement strand
CTATTATTTATTGGAATGTGAAAAGCTGTTAACTTTACAATTCCAAAATTTTAAAATAAGGAGCTAATTGAAAATGAATAAAGCAGAAGAATTAGATAAGTACGGATATATAGCGGAACACATTGATCCTACTCTCGATTTATTTGAAGAAATTGATCGTTTAAAGAAGGAGAAAAACGCTATTATTTTAGCTCATTATTATCAAGATCCAGATATTCAAGATATTGCAGATTATATTGGGGATAGTTTAGGACTTTCTCAAGAGGCCGCTAAAACGGAAGCGGATATCATTGTGTTTGCTGGAGTACATTTTATGGCCGAAACAGCTAAAATATTATCACCTAGTAAAAAGGTATTATTACCAGATTTAAAAGCAGGCTGTTCCTTAGCAGATAGTTGTCCACCACATTTATTTAAGAAATTTAAAGAAAAATATCCTGATCATTTGGTTATTACCTATGTGAATTGTACTGCTGAATTAAAGGCTTTATCGGATATTGTGTGTACTTCGACGAATGCTGTTCAGATTGTTGAAAGTTTGCCAAAAGATCAAAAGATAATTTTTGGTCCGGATAAAAATTTAGGTTCCTGGGTTGCTAAAAAAACAGGTAGAGATTTAGTGTTATGGAATGGGGCTTGTATGGTCCATGAAATATTTTCGCAAGAAAAAATTACTAAACTAAAAGAACGCCATCCAAAGGCTAAATTTATTGCACATCCTGAATGTGAAGAACCTGTATTAGCCATGGCAGATTATATTGGATCAACCACGGGATTATTAAAATATACCATCAGTTCAGAAGCTGAAGAGTTTATTGTAGCTACCGAAAGTGGTATTATTCATCAAATGGAGAAAGCGAATCCAGGAAAGGTATTTATTCCTGCTCCTCCAAATAATTTATGTGCTTGTAATGACTGCCCTTACATGAAGCGAAATACTTTGGAAAAATTATATTTATGTTTAAAAAATGAAATTCCAGAGGTATCAGTGGCTAGCGATATTATAGAAAAAGCGCGATTACCTATTGAAAGAATGTTAGAAATCTCTGCTAAAATGGGCCTTTAATTCATAAATAAAATGCAGCTTAAAAAGTATATTCTAGGTTTAATTTTAAGCTGCATTTTATTATTAAGTGCGTGTCAAACCAGACAAAAAATAAATTCCCAATTAACAGAAAAGCACTCCGTTGAAAAAATTCATAAGGATATAGATTTTACCTATAATCAACTTAAAAAGGGGCATTCAGGTGTTTATTGGTATATTGAAAAACAAACCTTAGATTATAAATTCGACAGTTTAAAAAAAGCAATCCAATCCCCCTTATCCAGTTTAGAATTTTATAGAAAATTGGCGCCCTTAGTAGCGGCTATAAAATGTGGCCATACGCGCTTAGCCATGCCAGCTAAGATTTATACAAGTAAAGAAAAATTAGCAAGAGCAAAACAAATCAATCCCCTTCAACAATTAAACTTCAAGGTATTTGATGAAAAATTATATGTATCCGGTTTAAATCACTCCTTAAATTTAATTAAAAAAGGCGATCAAGTATTAGCTATTGAAGGGGAATCAGTTACTACTATTTTTACTAATTTAACTTCCGTTTTTGCATCTGATGGTTATAATCAAACTTTTAAATATGCCGTTTTAAATCGTTCCTTTGCTAATTTATATGCGCAAGTTTATGGTATACCCAATAAGTTACATTATACCTTAAAAAGAGGTGATTCCGTACATTATATTTCTTTACAAACTATAACCAAATCCGATACAAGTTCAAAGCTTAGCCCTTCCAATAAATTGGTCGTTAAAAAACCTGATGCGGATAGTTTAGCTCGATTAAAAGCAGAAAAAAAACTTAAAAAAAGCCAACGATACAAAGGATTGGATGAAAAAAAACAACCTTTATTAGATTTTAAATTTTTAGATACTTCAAAATCTATAGCTTATATGAAAGTGAAAAGTTTTTCTTTTCCTTATGCTAATTTTAGTAAATTTTATCAAGAAAGTTTTAAAAATTTAGCTGACGCTAAAACACAAAATTTGATATTGGATTTAAGGGAAAATGGAGGTGGTTCATTAAGTGCCAGCAAGAATTTATTTAGCTATTTAATTGATTCCTCCTTCAATTATATACAGCCTTCACAAGTTGCTCGATTATATAATCCTTATATTCATCAAAAGGGAATATTTAATTGGATAAAAGCTTTTAATTATTATTTCGATAGAAGAAGAGCTACTGAACAAGAAGGTTTAGATGCCTATCAATTAAATTTTGATGGAATTGAAAAGCAGGCCCCAAAAAAGGATAATTATAAAGGTAATTTGTATGTTTTAATTAATGGATATAGTTTTTCAGCTACTAGTTTAATAGCTTCTAATTTAAAAGCCAAGCGTCAAGTTATATTTGTGGGGCAAGAAACTGGTGGAGCTAATAATGGCTGCGTGGCAGGCCATATTCCTACTTTAATATTACCTCATTCTGGCTTAAAACTAAATATGGGCCTCTACCCTATTAAGCCCGCAATTAGGGAAGCAAATTATGGTCGTGGTATATTTCCGGATGTATGGATTAGTCCAAATTATATAGATTATTCAGAAAATAGAGATCCAGAAATGAATTGGATATTAAATGACATTTTACTAAAAAATTAGTGTTTAAATTTTAGCTAACTTTGTAGTTCATTAATTTATAGCATATGTTTGAAAATAGTGAACGTACTTCTTTAACCGAATTAGGTGAGTTTGGCCTTATAAAATACATTGCTGAGCATTTTCCTGTGAAACATGAAAGCAGTATTAAAGGAATTGGAGATGATGCGGCGGTAATTCAAAGTGAAGGTAAGCAAACCCTTATTTCAACTGATTTATTATTAGAAAACATTCATTTCGATTTGGCTTATGTACCTTTAAAACATTTAGGATTCAAAGCCATTCAAGTTAATTTAAGTGATATATATGCCATGAATGCTGTGGCTACACAAGTAACAGTTTCCATCGGTGTATCTTCAAAATTTCCTCTAGAAGCCATAGAAGAAATTTATGAAGGAATTGCAATTGCTTGTAATAAGTTTAATGTAGATTTAATAGGAGGCGATACCAGTACTTCTCAACAAGGTTTAGTAATAAGTGTGACGAGTATAGGATTTGCAGATGCTTCTAAAGTAACTTATAGAAACACTGCTCAAGAAGGGGATTTAATTTGTGTTTCGGGAGATTTAGGGGCTGCTTATGTAGGTTTACAAATATTAGAAAGAGAAAAACTAATATTTTTAGAAAATCCTCAAATACAACCTGATTTAGAAGGGAAAGATTATATTATTGAGCGTCAATTAAAGCCCGAAGCTCGCCGTGATATAGTAGATTTATTAGACCAATTGGGAATACAGCCTACTGCAATGATAGATGTTTCAGATGGTTTAGCTTCTGAAATCTTACATATTTGTAATCAATCTGAAAAGGGTTGTCACATATATGAAGAAAAGTTGCCAATTGATCCATTAACCTATAATACTGCCCGCGAATTAGGTTTAGACCCTACTGTATGCGCTTTAAATGGTGGAGAAGATTATGAGTTGTTATTTACAATCAAACAAAGTGATTACGAAAAACTCAAAAATGATGTGGATATAAGCATCATTGGTCATATAACCGAAAAAAGTGTTGGATGTCAATTAATTTCTAAATCCAATATGGTTCATGAAATTAAAGCTCAAGGCTGGAACGCATTCAAAAAAGGTTAATAAAAAAAAAGCTCCCTTCATGAAGGGAGCTTTTTTTTAATCAGGGTTATCAGTATTTTCTAGATCATCCTCAGGTATTAAAAATTTGCTATCAATTTGCTTGTTTAGCTTGGTTTTAGCCCCTAATTTTTTGATTTTTTCCACTTTACCAATTAAGTTTCCAGCACCTGTTTGTAGTTTTTTAAAAGCATCTTCATGCGCTTTTTTACTTTGATCTAAATATTTTCCAATTTTATTCATGTCTTCTAAGAAGCCCACAAATTTATCATACAAGGAACCTGCTTCTTGAGCAATTTCATACACATTTTTATTTTGCCTATCTATTTTCCAAATACTTGCGATAGTTTTTAAAGTTGCTAATAAAGTAGTTGGACTTACAATCACAATTTTTTTATCCCAGGCATAGTGAAATAATTCTGTATCAGCTTGCATAGTAATGCTAAAACTAGATTCAATAGGCATAAAAAGTAATACAAAATCAGGCGAGTTCACATTACTCAAATGTTGATAGTTTTTTAGGGCTAATTTATCTATATGTGACTTTATAGCAGATAAATGATCTTTAAGATGAATTTTCTTTTCTAATTCATCCGCTGCATTGATCATTCTTTCATACGCGAGAAGGCTAATTTTAGCGTCTACAATCAAATGTTTGTCGTCGGGTAGGTCAATGATGACGTCCGGCATATATTTAGCGCCATCGGCGCTTAAAATCGATACTTGGGTTCTGTATTCCCTCCCCTTCTCTAAACCAGCTTGATTTAATAACCGTTCAAGAATCACTTCTCCCCAATTACCTTGTTGTTTTACATCCCCTTTTAAAGCTTTAGTGAGATTATTGGCATCCTGATGAATTTGTCTACTTTGTTCCATTAATTGGCTGATTACGCCTTTTAATTGATTCCTTTCAGCAGATTCATCTTTGTAAACTTGATTAACTTTTGCCTCAAAATTTTTGATATTTTCTTTTAAAGGATTTAATATTTGATCTAATTGAATTTGGTTTTGGGTATTTAATTTAGCGGCTTTGTCTTCAAATAATTGTTGGGCTACTTGAGAAAAACTCAGCTGCAATTGCTCTTGCATTGATTGGCTAAGCTGTTTTAGTTCTAATTGAGCTTTTCTTTCATAACTTAATTCCGTTTCTAATTTTATTGCTTTACTTTGTTCAGCTTGCCATAATCTCTGATAGTGTTGTATCTTTTGATTTAAAAAGTAGCTAATAGCTAAAATGACAAGGAATGCTATTCCAATAATGATTAAACTCTCTAATGTCATAAGGCTTAAGTTTTTTGATAGATAATTTGAGCTAAATCCGCCCCAGTTTGGCTGCCTATGGCTATTCCCATACCATTACATCGCAAAGCTACGAAGAGATTTTCTTGATATTCTATAATCAGTGGATTTAAAGTTTCTCCAAAAGCCATGATCCCACTCCATGATTTGTCTATTTTAAATGGAACCTCAGGAATAATATGATTTTTCAATAATGATCTCAAATGAGCTTGAACGAGGGGTGTTTCTCCAAACTTAGTCGTCTGTTCAGCCTTAAAGTCTAAATGCCTACCCCCTCCTATTAAAACGCGATTACCTACATTCCTAAAGTAATAGTAGCCTTGGTCGTAGTGAAAGGTGCCTTTTAACTTAAGGTTTGAGATTTCAGAGGTTATTAAAACCTGCCCTCTCCCTGGTTTTATATCTAATTCTGGAAACCATTTCGAACTAAATGCATTGGTACAAACCGCTATTTTATTGGTACTTAAAATGTCTAAATTGGAGAATATATGAAAGCCTGTATTAGTTTTTTCCCAATGGCTAACATTACAATTTGTAAGATAATGAATTCCTAATGAGCCAGCTATTTGCATTAAACTTTGCATCATTTTGCCGGGATGTAATTGTGCTTCTAATTTATTTTCAATTAAAAATGGAATATCTTTTAATCCAAATGCAGTTATTTTGTCAGGTGCTAAATTAAATACTGGCTGCTTAAAAATAGGGGCTAATAATGTATTAAATCGCGATAATTGCGCAACGCAGGATTCAAAAAAATCTTTTTCTTCTGATTTAAATATTTCATATCCGCCAAAAGCTTGATAATCTAATTGAGGTTTACCAACTATGCTTATAAGTTTTTGTAAACCCAGCCACCTTTTCTCTACTAAGTTTAACCAAGCATCTGTGCCTAGATTCTTTTCTTGCTCAATCATTTCCGACAAACTCCCAAAACAGGCAAAACCAGCATTTTTAGTGCTTGCACCAGCTGGTAACGAACTTCTTTCTACTATGGTAATTTTTAGGGTAGGCTGTAGCTTTTTTAAGGCGATGGCGGTGTTTAAACCGACTATGCCGGCTCCTATTACCACTACATCGCTTTGATAAAAGCTAGTTTGCTCCCAATATGATGTATTTAGCTCCATTTTTTAAAATTACTGTAATTTTTTCATGCTATTCAAATATGGGAACGCTTTTTGTTTTGCTCTATTAAATTTAAATAGAGAAGAAGATGTCATCGTTTTTTATTTTAATCATAGCAGTATTATTATTGAGTATGATTGTGCAGTGGAGATTTAAAAACAAATTTGGGAAATACTCAGAAATGCAATTATCAACAGGAATGTCAGGAGCAGAGGTAGCTGAAAAGATGCTTGCAGATCATGGCATTTATGATGTGAAGGTTATCAATATAGAAGGCCAATTAACAGACCATTATAATCCCTCCGATAGAACAGTAAATTTAAGTACAGATGTGTATCATGGCCGTAGTGTAGCTGCAGCTGCGGTTGCTGCACACGAGTGTGGGCACGCTATACAACACGCCCAAGCTTATAGTTGGTTGCAATTTAGATCAGCTTTAGTGCCAGTTGTAAGTATTTCCTCTAATTTATTACAGTGGGTGTTAATTATTGGGGTAATGTTAATTGCCTTCACAGGTAATGTAACGGTTTTAACTATTGGAGTGATAGGTCTAGCTTTAATTACTTTATTTAGCTTTATTACACTTCCAGTTGAATTTGATGCGAGTAACCGAGCCTTAGCCTGGTTAAAAACCCAAAACGGGGTTATGCGTACGCGAGAAGAAAATGTACAAGCCAAAGATGCATTATGGTGGGCAGCTATGACTTACGTAGTAGCGGCTTTGGGAGCCTTAGCAAACTTATTATATTATGCTTCGATGTTATTTGGCAGGACTAGAGAATAAAAGATAAGCAGAGAATACACGTCTAGAGCCTTAAATTATTAAAAATCCTCTAATTTAAACGATAGGGAACTATGAGTTTAAATTCGGGGATTTCTACTTTAAAAGGCTCTTGATCTACTAATCTTACCATCTCATAATGGCCTTTCATAGATCCGATTTCCGATTTCAAATTGCAGCCCGAATCGTAGATATAACTTTCTCCAGGGTGTAATATAGGCTGAGAACCTACAACTCCCTCGCCTTCTACAATCCGACTATAACCGCTTACATCAAAAATATACCATTTACGACGTAATAATTGGATGCTGTGATGGCCTAGGTTTTCTATTTTAATTCTATACCCAAACATATAATGTGAATTTTCTGGAATTGAAAATTCATCTTGGTATAAAGTATCCACAGAAATCTTAATGTCTTGTGTAATTGCTGTTACCATACTCAAATTTAGGTATTTAACTCAATAATCAAGCCAAGTCTGGAATAAACTCAGCTTGTGCATATTTATGTTCTATTTCAGCTAATAATTCGTAGATAGTTGGAATATCTTCTTCCTTAACTAATTGCATTCGATAAGATTTAAAATCAGGTAAACCTTTGAAATAATTAGCATAATGGCGTCTCATTTCAAACACACCGACTTTGGGGCCTTTCCATTCGATAGATTTTTCTAAATGCGTTTTGCATGCGATTACTCTTTCTTTTAATGTTGGCCCATCTAAAATTTCACCGGTTTGCATAAAATGCTTCACCTCTCTAAAAATCCATGGATAACCAATGGCGGCTCTGCCAATCATAATCCCGTCCACTTCATATTCTTGTCGCCAGGCAGCAGCTTTTTGAGGGCTATCTACATCCCCATTTCCAAAAATTGGAATTTTTACTCTTGGATTTCTTTTAATTTCACGAATTAAAGTCCAATCAGCTTCACCTTTATAAAGCTGGGCTCTTGTTCTGCCGTGTATGGTTAATGCCTGAATGCCTATATCTTGAAGACGCTCAGCCACTTCTTCCACGTTTTTAGTATTATCATCCCAGCCCAAACGTGTTTTAACCGTTACAGGTAGGTGAGTGGCTTTTACTACAGCTTCTGTCATTTTAACCATCTTGTCGATGTCTTGCAGTAAGCTTGCTCCAGCGCCCCTGCAGGCTACATTTTTTACCGGACAGCCATAATTAATATCCATCAAATCAGGAGATGCCAGGGTGGCTATTTCGGTTGCCTCCCGCATACTTTCAATATCACTTCCGAATATCTGAATCCCAATAGGGCGTTCATATTCAAAAATATCTAGTTTCTTTTTGCTTTTTGCGGCATCGCGAATTAACCCTTCAGAAGAGATAAATTCGGTATACATCATATCGGCACCGCCCTTTTTGCATACATAGCGGAAAGGGGGATCACTTACGTCTTCCATCGGAGCCAACAACAGGGGAAACTCGCCTAAATCAATATTTCCTATCTTTACGGACATTTTTTTATATTTTCGAAGCAGATAATTAGCTACAAAGTTACGTATTTTAAAATAAATGGAAGTTTTAAACGAACATAGCGCGGCAAAACACCCCTTACTTCAAGCTGTCATATTAATTATGGGGGCAATTGTGGGTATGTTAGTATTTATTCTCCTAGGATTCTTACTGATTGCTATTTTGTATGGCCCAGAATTAATTTTAAATACAACTTGGATTCACCCTGGGCCAAATGCCAATGTGGGGGCTATTAAAATCTTGCTGACTTCCCAACAATTGGGTTTATTTTTAATGCCTGCATTAATTTTAGCTTGGATAGAGAAACAATCCATTTCACGTTATTATGGGGTCTCTTTTCCAGTAAGGTCTCAAGTACTCAATACCATTATTTTTATGTTGGTGGCTATGCCTTTGTTTTCAGCGATTAATGGGTGGAATCAGGAAATGACATTGCCTAATTTTTTAAAGGATGTTGAAGCTTGGATGAAAGCTAAAGAACAAGAAGCCTTAGGCACCACTAAGCTTATTTTAACCATGAAAACTTGGGGGGCCTTTATCAGCAGTATAATCGTGATAGGGATTGTTCCCGCTATTTGTGAAGAGTTTTTATTTAGAGGTGCTTTGCAAAAAGTTTTAGGTCGTATTGTAGCAAATGTACATTTTCAAATTTGGGTAGCCGCAACTATATTTAGTGTTATTCACTTCCAATTTTATGGATTTTTTCCAAGGTTGTTTTTAGGCGTAGCTTTTGGTTATTTATATGTGTGGTCCGGAAATATCTGGTATGCGGTCTTAGCCCATTTTGTAAACAACACATTTGCAGTAGTAATTAGCTTTTATTACCAGTCACAAGGAAAATCAATTGAGAATGTCCCAGAAGGATCTATTTCTGCTATTGGTACGCTCCTTAGTTTTGCTTTAGCTGCCTGGTTTTATTATAAATTTTATAAAAATAGACATGCCGATAGGCTAAACTAAAAAAACAATTAAGCCATGAAAACACGCGCCATTACAGCCTTCTTTTTTACCATAGTTATGTTGGCTTCTATGTTTTTGGGAAGTCTGGTTTTTTCTATTTTCTTTCTTTTGTTAAGCTTGGTTTGCTTGGCAGAGTTTTACAGCATGCTAAAAATAACGGGCATAAAAACTCAACGGGGTATGGGTATATTAATCGGCTTATTATTATTTGGGGGAGGTGTAGGGGTTCATTTAAACCTATGGACTTGGGAAGTATTGCTATTAATGCTACCAGTATTTTTTTCTCCCTTTATAATTGCCTTATATCAAAAACAAGATAAGCCTTTTGAAAACCTAGCCTATACCTACCTAGGCCTTTTATTTACGACACTTCCATTTTTGTGCTTTTATGCGCTTGGATTTTTATTGAATGGAGTTTATGAATACACATTGGTTTTGGGCTTTTTGCTCTTATTATGGGCCAATGATACGGGGGCTTATCTATTTGGTATGAAGTGGGGGAAAAACAAATTGTTCGAAAGGCATTCCCCTAAGAAGTCGTGGGAAGGATTTTTAGGCGGGATATTTACAGCTTTAGTGGTAGCGTTTATAATGAGTAATTACTTTCCCACAGGACAACATCCAGCTTATTGGATGGGTATGGCCTTAATTATATCCATCATTGGAACTTTAGGTGATTTAGTGGAATCAATGCTCAAAAGAAGTTTAAATGTGAAAGATTCAGGTACATTTTTACCAGGCCATGGTGGTTTTTTAGATAGATTTGATGGCTTATTTATGTCGGCGCCTGTGGTTTTAATGTATTGGCATGTTATTACCCATTATTAACAAACCCTGTGATAAGAGGAAATACCATTCCTAAGGGCCTCATTAAAAAGTTGTAACAAAATTACAACAGCGCCCAAATGTTAAATCTGATGAATTATATTTGGTAAACTAAACACCCCAAGTATGATTAAAAGATACCTTTATTCCGCGGGCGTAATGGCTTTATTATGGGTAGCCACACCAACGTTTGCACAAGAAGTTCCGAGCCCTAAATCACATTTTGGATTTAATATTGGAGATAATTATAAACTAGCTAATTATTCTCAATCGGAAGCTTATTTCAAAAAATTAGCAGCTAGTTCTGATCGCGTAAAGCTGGTTGATATTGGAAAAACCGAAGAAGGTCGCTCTCAATATATGATGGTAATAACCTCGCCAGAAAACCATAAAAATTTAGCTAAATACAAAGAAATTTCTCAAAAATTAGCTAGAGCAGAGGGTTTATCTCCAGTAGAGGCAAAAAAACTTGCTCAAGAAGGTAAGGCTGTTGTTTGGATAGATGGTGGACTACACGCAAATGAAGTGGTAGGCCCTCATCAATTAATTGAAACTGCGTATAATTTAGCTAGTCGCAAAGACGCTGAAACGATGGCTATTTTAGATAATGTCATTGTATTACTGACTCATGCAAATCCAGATGGTATGGAGCTGCAAAGTGATTGGTATATGCGCGAGCCTGATAGTTTGAAACGTAGTACGAGTGGGTTACCTAGACTATATCAGAAATATGCGGGGCATGATAACAATCGCGATTTCTTCATTTTGAACTTAAAGGAAACCCAGAATATGGGGCGTCAATTGTTTGTGGAGTGGATCCCTCAAATCATGTATAATCACCATCAAACTGGTCCTGCGGGAACTGTTTTGGCAGGCCCACCTTATCGCGATCCGCACAATTATGTGTTTGATGCAATGATTTTAACAGGCTTGGATGCAGTAGGTGCCGCAATGCATGGCCGTTTGAATCAAGAAGGTAAACCTGGTTATACCCAAAGAAACGGATCTGTATTTTCAACCTGGTATAACGGAGGTTTAAGAACCACCACTTATTTTCATAATATGATTGGGTTATTAACGGAAATAACGGGTAATCCAAATCCATCTGAAATTCCATTAGTACCTAGCCGATTATTGCCAAATAGTGATTCTCCGAATCCGGTTACTCCTCGTAAATGGTATTTTAAAAACTCCATAGATTATTCAGTTTCCCTAAACTATGCAGTTTTAAATTATGCACAAAGACATAGTGATGAATTGTTGTATAATATTTACCAAATGGGTAGAAACTCCATTGAGCGTGGAAGTCAAGACTTTTGGTCTATGTCTCCTAAAAAGATAGATGCTATAAATGCCGCAGCACAAGCAGATAGAACGGCTGCAGCTGGACAAGCTGGAAATGCTATGGCGGGTAGGGGTGGCATGCAAACAAAATATTTTGACGTGGTGATGAAAGCTCCAGAGAATAGAGATCCAAGGGCTTTTGTGATTCCTGCTAATCAGGCTGATTTGCCAAGTGCGGTAAGATTTTTAAATGCCTTAATTAGAACGGGCATTGAGGTACAAAAAGCCACTGCCGATTTTAATGTTGGAGATAAAAAATATCCAGCGGGAAGTTTTGTTGTGAAAACCAATCAAGCCTTCCGTCCACATATTTTAGATATGTTTGATCCGCAAGATCATCCTAACGATTTTAAATACGAAGGTAGTGCTCCTACACCTCCTTACGATGCTGCAGGTTGGACCTTAGCGTATTTAATGCATGTAAAATTCGATCGTTTCTTAGAAGATGTGACTGGTCCTTTTCAAAAACTACCTGTAGGTGAATTAATTCAGATACCAAACAAAGCTTTACCAGCAGGTTCTGGCTATGTATTGACAGCGGCTTCTAACGAAAGTTTTGCCATGGTCAATCAATTGCTTAAAAAAGGGGTAGAGGTATGGAGAAACAAGGTAGACGGATCATTCTATGTGCCTGCTACAGCCACTGCAAAAGCTACCTTAAACCAATCCTCAAGAGGATTTGGTTTGAACATTACAGCGGGTCAAAAACCAAGTCAGGCCGTTAAAATTGCGCCTTCTAAAATAGCTATCTGGGATACTTATGGAGGCTCGATGGACTCCGGTTGGATTCGATTCATTATGGAACAATTTAATTTTGATGCAACTGTAATTTATGCGCCAGAAATTGATAATGGAAATTTAAAGCAGAAATATGATGTAATCGTATTTGCAAGTGGAGCGATTCCTGCATATACGGCGAATGCTACAGCAGGGGCTGGAGCTAGAGGAGGATTCAATATGGCAGCGCCAACTAATATTCCCGCGGAATATCAAAATAGAGTTGGTAGAGTAACGCAAGATAAATCTATGCCAGCTATTCAAAAGTTTATTGAAGAAGGCGGTAGAGTGGTGGCTATTGGGTCATCTACTAATATCGCTTATCATTTAAACTTGCCTGTAAAAAATCATTTAGTAGAATTGATTGACGGTACCGAAAGAAGATTACCGTCTTCGAAATATTATGTTCCAGGCAGTGTTTTATCATTAAATGTAGATAATAAACAATCAGCGAATTGGGGCTTTGAAAATAAGGCAGATGTGTATTTTGATAATAGCCCAGTATTTAAAATTGCTCCTAGCGCAATTTCGACTGGACAAATTAAACCGCTAGCTTGGTTTGGCAATAAATCCTTAAGAAGTGGATGGGTATGGGGGGAATCTTATTTAGAAGATGGCGTAGCTGCTTTTGAAGCGCAAGTTGGAAAAGGTAAAGTATATGCATTTGGGCATCAAATTACTTTCCGCTCACAAACCCATGGAACGTTTAAATGGATGTTTAATGCTTTATATAATTAATCTCATTTTTCAAAGAAAAGGAAGTTAATTCGGACATATTTAATACTTTTAAAGAGGCTCTATCAAAGGGCCTCTTTTTTTTAAAAATTAAAGTAAAAAGTTACTATGCAAATCGCTGTTTGGTCGGACATCGCGTGTCCATTTTGTTATATCGGAAAAAGACATTTAGAAAAGGCTTTATCGGAGCTTAGTTTTGGACCTGAAATTGAAGTAGAGTACCATGCCTATATGCTCAATAAAGATTATCAAAATCCAAATGAAGAAGATATTTTCAACTATTTGAGTAGAGAAAAACAATTGAGCCGCGAACAGGTACATCAAATGACCACTCAAGTAAAAACATATGCAGCGGCGGCCGGTTTAGACATTAATTTTGATATAAATATACCCGCAAACACTTTTCAAGCACATCGTTTAATTGCTTTAGCTAATCAGTTTAGCCTTCAAGCTTCCATGAAGGAGCGACTCTTTAAGGCACATTTTGAAGAAGGCTTAAATATTGCAAAAAAGGACGTATTGCGAAGTTTAGCTCTCGAAGTAGGTATAACTGCAGAATCCTTAAATGAGTTTTTTGAAGATGATCGTTTTAAATCGGAAGTTACCCAAGATTTATATCAAGCCCAATTGATGGGAATAAGTGGCGTACCGTTTTTCTTGTTAAACCAAAAATACGCTATATCGGGCGCTCAGCCAATCGAAGCTTTTAAACAGGCTATTTCTGCGGCTTATGAGGAATGGCAGGCGGAGAGCCGCTAATTTTGGCCTTAAATGACCTATAGTTAAGGAAGAGTAATAAGGAGATTAATTATTGTTTGGTGGAATCAGAGGTTTTAATAAATATTCTAGGCCATTTAACTTTATTTCATAAATGGTAGCAAGCAAATGGCCAAGTTTCCCGGGTGGAAATCCTTTTTGATGATACCAAACTAAATAAGGTTCAGGCAATTTGTAGATGGCCCAACCTTGATATTTACCGTATGGCATTTTGGTGCTAATCAATTCCTTTAAAATGGAGGATTGCATAATTATATGAGTTTCAGCATATCCACGGCTTCATCTATAGATTGAATGTTTTCGAAAGCAATTCGAAGAGTGTTTTTTACATCTTTTAAATTACAAAAGCGAGGATTTTCTTGAGCAAAATTTAAGATTCTACCAAAGATATCAGAATCAAAATACGCGGATTGTTTGTCGGTTATAAAGTAACCCCTCAAAACTTTATTTTTATAGGATATCTTTTCAAAACCTAATTTTTTGCCTAGCCATTGTAAGCGTAATACACTCAGCATTTCCGTTACAGGGGTAGGCACAGGTCCAAACCTGTCTTGTAATTGTTTTAAAAAAACATTGATTTGCGTTTCGTTTTCAAGCTTAGAAATCTCTGTGTATAGGTTATATCTTTCGGTGATATTAGTGATATAATCATCCGGAAAGTGTAGTTCTAAATCGGTATCAATTTGCGTAAAGGTTACAAATGGTCGAGCTGGCTCATCTTTAAAGAGATCTTTAAATTCAGCATCTTTTAATTCTTGGATAGCCTCATCTAAGATCTTATTATACATTTCAAAACCAATTTCTGCAATAAACCCACTTTGTTCTCCACCCAATAAATTACCTGAGCCTCGAATATCTAAATCACGCATTGCAATATTAAATCCGCTGCCTAGCTCAGAAAATTCTTCAATTGCGCTCAATCGTTTCCTAGCTTCCGGTGTAAGTGTACTTAAAGGTAAGCTCAATAAATAACAAAAGGCTTTTTTGTTAGAGCGCCCTACACGCCCGCGCATTTGGTGTAAATCACTCAAGCCAAACATGTGCGCATGATTAATTATAATCGTATTGGCATTCGGGATATCTAATCCGGCTTCAATAATGGTGGTTGCCACTAAAACATCTTTTTCACCATTGATAAAGTCTAACATTACCTCCTCCAACTTATCTCCATCCAATTGCCCATGGGCAATGCCTACCCGAGCCCCCGGCACTAAGCGCTGAATCATTCCGCCAAGCTGCATTAAATCATTCACCCTATTATGAATAAAAAACACCTGTCCTCCACGATCAATTTCAAATTGAATGGCCTCTTGGATAAGTTTTTCATTAAATACATGCAGTTCGGTATTAACGCCTTGTCGATTTGGTGGTGGCGTGCTCATGATGGATAAATCCCGCGCGCCCATCAATGAAAAATGTAAAGTTCTTGGAATAGGCGTCGCGGTGAGGGTTAAGGTATCTACATTGACGCGTATGGATTTCAATTTTTCTTTTGCAGCTACCCCAAATTTTTGCTCCTCATCAATAATCATGAGCCCCAGATCTTTAAACTGCACATCCTTACTTAGCAAGCGATGTGTACCGATAATGATATCGACCTTACCTTCAGCTACTTTTTGTAAGGTTTCTTTTATTTGTTTACTACTTTTAAATCGATTGATATAATCTACGGTACAAGGAAATTCCTTTAATCGTCCTGCAAAGGTTTTGAAATGTTGTAAAGCCAAAATAGTTGTAGGAACTAAAACTGCCACTTGTTTACCATTAGCGACCGCTTTGAATGCAGCTCTGATTGCAATTTCTGTTTTCCCAAAGCCCACATCACCACATACTAAACGATCCATTGGATGTGGGGATTCCATATCTTTTTTTACGTCTGCGGTGGCCTTCATTTGATCCGGCGTATCTTCATAAATAAAGGAAGCTTCTAATTCGGTTTCTAAATAACCATCTGGGGCAAAAGCAGTTCCTTGCTGTGCTTTCCGCATGGCATATAAGCGAATTAAATCCCGTGCAATATCTTTAACCTTTTTCTTGGTGGTTCGTTTTAATTTTTCCCAGGTTTCGGTACCTAGCTTATTCATTTTTGGTACCGAGCCTTCTTTCCCACTAAATTTCGCAATTCGATTTAAGGAATTTATGTTTACATACAACAAGTCATTATCCGCGTAAACTAAGCGAATCATTTCTTGTGTTTTGCCATTAACCTCTACTTTTTCTAAGCCAGCATACTTTCCAATACCATGATCGATGTGGGTTACAAAGTCCCCAGGTTTTAATTCTCTGAAATCCTTGAGGGTTAAGGCCTGACTTTTTTGATAGCCTTTTTTAAGTTGATATTTATAAAAGCGATCGAAAATTTGATGATCCGTATAAAAAGCCACCTTGGCCTCCGAATCTAAAAAACCTTCTCGAATAGCCACATGAACTGGTGTAAACTTGACGGTTTTATCGATATCATCTAATATCGCATAAAGCCTTTCAATTTGCTTAGCGGAGTTGGTAAAGATAAAATTGATCACTTTAGCTGCTTCATTCTCTTTCAAATTTTTAATTAACAAGTCAAAATCCTTATTAAAGGAAGGCTGCGGTTTGATTTGAAAATTAAATACCTCTTGTGCTTTGAAATAAAATTGTTTTCCAAACTCAATCAGGCTAAAATCATTAAAGAAGGAAGCGATCATCTTTTCGTCGCTAAAGGCATATTTAGGATTTATCCACTGTGGATTTTGGTCTTTATCGCTTTGTTTTAAGCCGTCCCATAATTCGGTGGCTTTTAAGGCCCCTTGACGAATAATATCAAAGGTATAGGTAACATCTTTTATCCAGATTTGGGTATCAGGATCGATATATTCTAAAATATTAATATTGTTTTCGGCCAAAAATTTAGCTTGTACGTTTGGCACGATATGTAATTCAGAAACTTCAGTAACTGAGAGTTGAGATTCAATTTCAAAAGTCCGGATACTTTCTATTTCTTCGCCGAAAAACTCAATTCTATAGGGCAGGTCATTGGCAAAGGAATAAATATCTACAATTCCCCCACGGATAGAAAATTGGCCGGGCTCATATACAAAGTCAGTGCGTTCAAAATCAAAATCGTGTAAAAACTCATTAATAAAGCTGATCCCCAATTTAGCACCCACTTGAATACTTAAGGTGTTTTTTTCAAGGGCTGCCCTGTCCACCACTTTTTCCGCGATAGCTTCTGGGTAGGTTACAATGAGTTTGCCATGAGAACCACGATGTGTTAATTCGCTCAATACTTCGGCTCTTGCTAACAAATTACCGCTGTCAGATTGCGTAAATTCAAATGCTTTACGATAAGAAGAAGGGAAAAACAATACTTCTTTTTCTAATATACTTTCCAGATCTGACAAAAAATAAGCAGCTTCTTCGCGATTGGGCAAAATAAAGAGCTGAGGCAAATGGGTATGAAAATAACTAGCCATTGCCACAAAGGCATCAGCAGAGCCCACTAACCCTTTCAGTTGAATTTTTGACTTACTGCGCTGGAGAAGCGTTTTACAAAATTCCTCTACTCTGGAATCTGTTTTATATCTATTGATTAAATCCCGAACATTCACTATACAAAGATAAAAAATACATTGGGAATATTGTTTTCTTTAGGAATGGGAGCTTGGTCGGGGAAATTAGCCTGTTGGTCGAATAAACTTTATTTTGGGTAACTTGAGCACTTATATTCGTTCTAACTAACAAATACAGGAATAAAAAAAAGACAAACCTAAGACATGAAACGCTGGCCTATTGAATTACTGTTTTGGATGGCTGCACTGGGAGCTTTAGCAATGACCAATTTGGAAAGCCCCCATTATAGTTTATGTCCGATTGCCAATATGGGTTGGGACTGGTGTCCAGGTTGTGGAATAGGAAGAGCCATTGCAGCTTTGATGCAAGGGCAGATTAGGCAAAGTTTTGAGTTTCATGTATTGGGTATCCCAGCTTTGATTTTGATTATTCACCGAATCTGGGACTTAGGTAAACAATTTTTAAATAGAAAAAAGAATTTAATTAATTATAGGAGGATTAACCATGTTTGATCAACAATTAATGGCATTGCCAGGCATCACGCCACAAGAATATTCTAACATTAAATCTGCTGTTAATGGCTTAAATGAACAACAAGTACGCGCTTTTTTAATGATTTATTCAGGGAAAAGAAAAAGCCCTTCAGATATGTTGTTATTTAGTTTATTAGGCTTATTTTTAGTGCCGGGTCTACAACGCTTTATCGTAGGCCAAATAGGGATGGGTATTTTATACCTTTTAACTATAGGGTTGTGTTTTATAGGGTCTATCATTGACTTAGTTAACCATAAAGATTTAGCTTTTGAATATAACAACAGAATGATGTTCGAAAGCTTACAAATGGTAAGACTCTCTAACTTTTAAAACCCTAAACAGGCATTAAAAGAAAAATTTTAGCATGATTATAAGCGATATTACCAAGTTTTTGGAAGCTTTGGCGCCCCTCAATTACCAAGAAAGTTATGATAACTCTGGGCTAATTGTGGGGCGTGCCGATAAAGAAGTAACCGGTGTGCTATTGTCTTTAGATTGTACCGAGGCAGTTGTACAAGAAGCCTTAGACAAAGGGTGTAATTTAGTTATTAGTCATCATCCCATCGTTTTTAAAGGCTTGAAAAAGTTCAATGGCAAAAATTATGTAGAGCGCGTCATTATGCGCGCTATAAAAGAAGATATAGCCATTTATGCTATTCACACGAACTTAGATGCCGTTTTACCTGGAGTAAATGGAGAGATTGCACGAAGACTCGGATTAGTAAATCCTCAAATTCTAGCCCCTAAATCAGATTTATTATTGAAATTGGTGGTGTATGGCCCTACGGATAGTTTAGAAGAAGTTTCGGATGCCTTGTTTGAAGCTGGCGCAGGTCATATTGGAAATTATAAGGAGTGTAGCTTTAGAGCATTTGGGGAAGGTACGTTTAATGGTGAGGAAGGCGCTCAACCCTTTGTGGGTGAAGTGGGGAATAGACACCTAGAAGCTGAGTTTAGATTGGAGGTTATCATTTCCGTTCAAGATCAAGCAAAAGTTTTAAAAGCCTTAAAAATAGTACACCCTTATGAAGAAGTTGCCTACGATTTAATTCCCTTAGCTAACAAAAACCAATTGGTTGGTTCTGGCTTATTGGCGGAGCTTTCTGAACCTGTGGAACCTCTAGCCTTTTTACATTTGTTAAAAGATAAAATGCAGGCTCAAGTCATTAGGCATACGAACTTATTGCCTAAAAAGATAAAAAAGGTGGCAATCTGTGGAGGTTCAGGTAGTTTTTTATTGCCGGCGGCAATTGGTGCAGGAGCAGACGCTTTTGTGACGGCTGATTTTAAATACCACGAATTTTTCGATGCCGAAGGAAAGCTAACCATCTGTGATATTGGCCACTTTGAAACGGAACAATTTACCCCGATATTATTGCATAGAATTCTAGAAAACAAGTTTTCTGATGAAACTTTTTTAGTTACTGAGGTGAATACAAACCCTATTAGCTACTTTTAACATTTTCTCTAAGGTGTTGATAAATAATATTAAAGAAAATTTTTGTAACTTTGCCATCCGTTTAACGCAAGGAACATAAAAACCCCATAAATCATTTCATTTAATGGAACAAACAGTTGAGCAAAAGCTAAAAGCTTTATATGAATTACAAAGTCTTCATACTAAAATTGATAAGATTCGTCAAATTAGAGGCGAGTTACCAATGGAGGTATCTGATTTAGAAGATGAAGTAGCGGGCTTAGAAACTCGTATACAAAAAATCAAAACTGAATTAGACGAGACAGAAGACGCTATTGTAAATCGCAAAAACATGATTAAAGAAGCCCAAACTTTAATCAAAAAATATGACACCCAATTAAAGGATGTAAAAAACAATAGAGAGTACGATGCTTTAACTAAAGAAATTGAAATTCAAAATTTAGAGATTCAAGTTTGTGAGAAAAAGATCAGAGAACACGGTTTTGAAATCACTTCTAAAACTGAAATCTACGAGCAAGCAAATGCGAATTTAGAATTGAGAAAAGGGGATTTAGAATTAAAGAAAAAAGAATTAGAAACGATTACTTCTGAAACAGGGAAAGAAGAAGATGGTTTATTGAAAAAGGCAGAAAAAGCTTCTACGCAAATAGAAGATCGTTTATTAAATGCCTATACTCGTTTGAGAAAGAATGCAGTAAACGGTTTAGCAGTGGTTACAATCGATAGGGATTCTTGTTCAGGTTGTTTTAATCAAATTCCACCTCAACGTCAATTAGACATTCGTCAACGTAAAAAAGTTATTGTTTGCGAACACTGTGGTAGAATTTTAGTGGATGAGTTAATTACTCAAGAAAACGCAGAAAATTAAGCCCTTTTAAGACAATATAGAAAAGCCGAATAAATATTATTCGGCTTTTTTCATGAGTGGCTTTAATAAAGCAATATAATCTTCAATTCCTTTTTCAATTTCGGAAATATAAATGTATTCATCTGCCATATGAGAGCGACCCGAATATCCAGGACCACACTTTAATGAGGGAATATCTAATACGGCTTGATCGGATGTGGTAGGAGAACCATAAGTGATTTTCCCGAGGTTTAAGCCGCTTTGTACAATCGGATGAGCCTTATCTATACTGGAAGGCTTTAAACGCACTGAGCGCGGCTTAATTTCGCTTTTAACATGTGATTTGATAATCTCCACTACCTCCTCGTTGCTGTAAGCATCTGTTACCCTAATATCTACCGTAAATTCACAAGTAGCTGGCACCACATTATGTTGAGATCCTGCCTGTATAATGGTGACCGACATTTTGATAGGTCCAAATAATTCAGAAACTTTAGGAAATTGATAGCTTTTGAACCAAGAAATATCTTCCATAGCCTTGTATATAGCGTTTTCTCCTTCTTCACGGGCTGCATGCCCCGCTTTCCCATGCGCTACACAATCAATCACTATTAAACCTTTTTCTGCAATAGCTAAATTCATTTCGGTGGGTTCACCCACAATGGCAAAATCTAAGGGACCTAATTCAGGAATGATTAGTTCAAGCCCATTTCGACCTGATATTTCTTCTTCCGCGCTAGCGGCAAAGCAAATATTATAGGCTAAATCAGGTTGTTCGTAATAATATAAAAAACACGCTAATAAAGCAACTAAACAACCCCCCGCATCATTACTGCCTAATCCAAATAACTTGTCGTTTTGCTGGATAGCTTTAAATGGATCTAAGGTATATCCAGGATTGGGTTTTACGGTATCGTGGTGAGAGTTTAAAAGAAGGGTAGGTTTACTGGTGTCATAATGTTTATTGTAAGCCCAAATATTATTTAATTTTTGCTTGTAGGGAATACCTCTCTCACTTAGAAATTTGGCAATAAGCGTAGCAGTATGTTCTTCTTCTTTACTAAACGAAGGAGTCTGGATTAATTGTTTTAGTAAGGCAATACTCGCTTGTTGTAATTGGCTAATCATATTTTAAGCTCTTATTTTAGTGCCAAATAAACCTTTCGGTAATAAACTTAAGGCTGCTGAATTTCCAATATAAACGGCCGATACACCTTGTTGAATCGCTAAAAAAGCGTTATCCAATTTAGGTATCATCCCTCCAGCTACTATCCCTTTAGCTTTATAGTTTGCATAACTTTCAGGATGAATTTCGCGAATTAATGAAGCTGGATCGTTTACATCTATTAACACCCCTTGTTTTTCAAAACAATATAACAGTTCGGTTTTAAAATACGGACTCAAAGCAACTGCTATGGCTGAAGCAATGGTATCTGCATTGGTATTTAATAATTGCCCATTACCGTCGTGAGTAATGGGGGCACAAATAGGAGTTAAGCCTTGAGATACTAGTTGTTGAAAACCGATACCCGAAACATAAGCTGCCTCAAGATCTCCTACAAAGCCATAATCAATAGTTTTTACAGGTCGTTTTGAAGCTTTGATTAAGTTCGCATCAGCGCCTGTTACGCCTATTGCATTGATATTTAAGGCTTGTAATTTAGCTACAATGTTTTTATTAATTAAACCTGCATATACCATCGTCACTAGATCTAAGGTAGGTGCATCAGTTATTCTTCGGCCCTCATGTAATTGCGGTTGGATGCCCAATTTTAACCCTATCTCACTCGCTAATTTACCACCCCCATGTACGAGGATTTTGGCTCCATCTAATTTGGCAAAATCGCTTAAAAAAGTTTGAAGATCTGCCGAATCATCAATTACGTGACCGCCAATTTTAACAATTTTTAAGGTAGGCTTTTCCATTTATTATTAATTATTTCTGTAAATTCTCTAGCATGTTTTTTAGCACTGCTTGAGCAGCCCATAAGCGATTCCCAGCTTCTTGAATGACTAAAGAATTTGGACCATCTAAAATTTCAGCAGCTAATTCTAAATTACGTCTAACAGGAAGACAATGCATAACTTTTGCATTCTGAGTAAGGCTTAATTTTTGATTATCCATCATCCAATTATCACTTACAGGCAAAATTTTTCCATAGTCTTGATAACTACTCCAATTTTTTACGTACACATAATCAGCCCCTTTTAAAGCATCTTCAAAGTTATGATTTATTTTTGCACCAGGGGTAAAGTCTGGGGCTAATTCATAACCTTCTGGATGTGCAATTTCAAATTCAATTAAACCTTCTGCCTGAGCTTTACACATCCATTCTGCAAATGAATTTGGAACAGCTTGAGGAAGAGGCTTAACATGAGGTGCCCAAGCTAACACCACTTTAGGTAATTTAGCAGCACCTGTAAGGTTAGCCGATTTGTCAGCCCAAGTTTCGCTAATAGTTAATAAATCTGCTAAACTTTGTAAAGGATGGCGAGTAGCGCTTTCTAAACTTAATACAGGAACATTAGCATACTCCATAAACTTATTGAAAAATTGCTCACTATAGTCTTCTTCGCGATCCTGTAATTTAGGAAAAGAACGCAAGCCTAAGATATCACAATATTGACCCATCACTGCTGCTGCTTCGCGAATATGTTCCACGGTATTGCCATTCATCACAATCCCATCTTCGGTTTCTAAAGCCCAGCCTTCTTTGTCAAAATTCATTACCATTACACTCATACCCAGGTTAATTGCAGCCTTCTGCGTACTAAGACGAGTCCTCAAACTAGGATTCATAAAAATTAATCCGAGGGTTTTATGCTTTCCTAATTCGGCAAATTGATATGGATTTTGTTTTAAATCTGAGGCGTCCTTGATTAAGCTTTTTAAATCAGCAACATCATGTACGGAGGTGAATTTTTTCATTTTTAATATGGGGATACTTTTTTGAGGTAATTTATTTAACTAATTGATGGAAAGCATTTAAAAATTGGTCAGCATGTGATTGCGTAATATTTAGTGCAGGTAAAAGTCGAATGACGTTAGGTTTAGCTTCTCCGGTAAATATTTGATATTTCCAAAGCAATTCTTTCTTAACATGAGCTAAGGAATCAGGTAAATCTATCCCAATCATTAAACCACGCCCCCTCACTTCTTTTACTTCCTGAAATTTTTTCAATTCGCTTATCAGATAATTTCCGATTTGCTCAGCATTTTGAAGTAAATTATCTTGTTCTATCACTTCTAACACAGCTAATGCCGCAGCACAAGCTAAATGATTACCGCCAAAGGTGGTGCCTAATTGACCATGCCATGGGCTAAATTTAGGAGCAATCGAAATACCTGCTACAGGAAACCCATTCCCCATGCCTTTAGCCATGCTATAAATATCTGCTTGCACACCAGCATAATCATGTGCATAAAATTGTCCTGTTCTGCCATACCCACATTGCACGCTGTCAGCAATATATACAGCATTATATTGGTCACACAAACTTCTTATCTTTTGTAAAAAGGCGATGGAAGCCGGTATAATTCCTCCTACACCTTGAATACCTTCTATGATAACAGCTGCAATTTCATTTCCATAGGATTGAAATGCTGTCTCTAAAGCAGCTTCATCATTATGCGGCAAAAACACCACATTCTCGGTTTGATTAATAGGGGCAACGATTTTAGGGTTATCTGTTACAGCTACCGCTAAAGATGTTCTCCCATGAAAAGCTCCTTTAAAAGCAATTACCTTTTTACGGCCAGTGTAAAAAGAAGCCAATTTTAAGGCATTCTCATTGGCTTCTGCCCCTGAATTACATAAAAATAATTGGTAATCTAGTTTGCCAGAAACTTGACCTAACTTTTCAGCTAATTTTTCTTGTAAAGGGATTTTAACTGAATTAGAATAAAACCCAACCTGATCTAATTGATCAGTTACGCGTTTTACATAATGCGGATGACTATGCCCGATACTAATTACAGCATGGCCTCCATATAAGTCTAAATATTGTTTATTATTTTCATCCCAAACGTAACTCCCTTGGGCTTTTTTAATTTCAATTTCGTTGATTGGATATACATCGTATAATTTCATTTCCGATTAATTTTAGGGTTAAAAGCCTATACTTTTTAAGCTTAAACCAGTTTTTTCAGGAAACCCAAACATCAAGTTAAAGTTTTGTAAGGCTTGACCGCTGGCTCCTTTTAATAAATTATCTATGATGCTAAATATGACTAATTTATCATCATGCTTTTCTAAGTATAACAAGCATTTATTCGTATTAATAACCTGCTTTAAATCTATATTCTGAAGGGACACATGTGTAAAAGGTGCCGATTCATAATAAGAAATATAAAGTTCATTCGCTTCTTCTAAGCTTAAATCACAATTTAAATAGACAGAAGCGAATATTCCTCGCGGAAAATCTCCCCGCTGCGGAATAAAGTTAATTTCAGGATGCCGGTTAGGCTGTAAACGACTCAAACTTTCACCAATCTCTAGTAAATGCTGATGCGTAAAAATTTTATACGCTGAAAGGTTATTATTTCGCCAACTAAAGTGAGAGGTTTTACTTAAACTTTGACCAGCGCCTGTAGAACCAGTTGTAGCATTTATCTGAATGCTATTATTAAGTTTCCCTGCTTTCGCCAAAGGTAGTAAGGCTAGTTGGATGCAAGTGGCAAAACAACCCGGATTGGCGATATATTTGGAATTTTGAATTTCAGCTTTATTTAATTCAGGAAGCCCATAAACAAAGGAATTTGTCAACCAATGGGAGTTGCCTTTAAGTCTAAAATCCTGGGATAAATCAATTATGCGGACCTGCTGTGGAATATTATTTTCTTCCAAGAAGGATTTTGCATCGCCATGCCCTACACATAAAAATAAAGCGCAATCAGAAAAATCGGCTGCAGACCCCGCTTCTTTAAAGAGGGACTCAAAATTAGAATCATTGGTGAAGTAAAGATCAGTGTCGCCAAATAAATCTGCATGTACCGCATGCACAGGCTTTCCACCATTACTATTGCTATGTACAAACGCAACTGAAATATGGGGGTGATTAATAATTAAACGGAGTAATTCTCCGCCTGTGTAACCTGCTCCGCCTATAATACCAACTTTTATAATATCGCTCATAATGGTTAAGGGACTTAAAGATTAATTATTTTCTTCGCTATTCACTTTGTGCCAAATAACTACTTGATTCCCAAATATTTTTGAAAATCCTTTTACATCTTCACCACTCCAAGAATTATTCATTTCTCCATAACTACCAAATTTATTACTCATCAAATCATGTTTTGATTCAATGCCTATAATATTAAAACGGTATGGTAATAATTCAACAAATACTTTTCCACTTACAGTTTTTTGGGTGTCCAATAAAAAGGCCTCCATATTTCTCATAATAGGATCGTGAAATTGACCTTCATGTAACCAATTTCCGTAAAAAGAAGCTAATTGCTCTTTCCAGTTTAATTGCCATTTAGTTAAAGTATGTTTTTCTAAAGCATGGTGAGCTTTAATAATTACAACAGGTGCAGCAGCCTCAAATCCTACGCGCCCTTTTATGCCAATTATGGTATCTCCCACATGAATATCTCTACCTACCCCAAATGGTTGGGCAATTGCTTGCAATTTTTGAATAGCTTCTACCGGATTTAAAACCTCATCATCAATGGCGATTAATTCCCCCTTTTCAAAAGTCAAACTCAGTTGTTTAGGTTCTGATTCAGTCATTGGCGTAGGCCAAGCACTTTCGGGTAAGCTTAAATTGGAGGTAAGTGTTTCAGCTCCACCCACTGAAGTTCCCCATAAGCCTTTATTAATAGAATATTTAGCTTTTTCTGCTGTATAAATTACACCGTGTTTTGCTAAATATTCGATTTCTGCTTCTCTGGATAATTTTAAATCTCTAATTGGGGTAATAATTTCAACCTCTGGAATTAAAATGTTGAATATCATATCAAATCGAACCTGATCATTCCCTGCGCCTGTACTTCCATGGGCTACATAATCTGCACCAATCTTTTTTACATAATTGGCAATAGCGGTAGCTTGGCATACACGCTCTGCGCTAACCGACAAAGGATAGGTAGCATTTTTAAGCACATTCCCGAAGATTAAATACTTAATGCTATCTTGATAATAGTTTTGGGTTTCATCTACCACAGCATGGGAAGCCACCCCTAAACTATATGCCTTATTTTCAATTTCAGTTAATTCTGCATCCGAGAATCCCCCGGTATTAACTACCACCGAGTGAACTTCTAATTGACGATCTTTCGCTAAATGAATGCAACAAAATGAGGTGTCTAATCCGCCGCTGAATGCTAATACTACTTTCTTTTTCATTTTATATTTATGACTGAGATGATTTATTACCGTTAGTTTTTGTTTTTAAAACTAAGTGTTGTTTAATGCGCATAAAGCGCTCATATAATTTGGGTTTCTTTTGAAGTTCTTCGGCAAACTTTTTAGCCTCTTCGTGCTTTTTTTCTGCAGGATCATACAACATAGCTGTACACATACAGTTTTTGCGCTCTTTTAGTTTTAATATATCAAAGTTTACACAACTTTGGCAACCTTTCCAAAACTCTTCATCTTGAGTCAATTCCGAATAAGTTACTGGCTCATAACCTAAATCCGAATTAATTTTCATGACGGCTAAGCCGGTAGTTAGTCCAAATATTTTAGCCTTTGGATAAAGTTTACGAGAAAGTTTAAATACTTCTTCTTTAATAGCTTTGGCTAATCCAGCTTTTCTAAATTCGGGGCTTACAATTAAACCAGAGTTAGCCACAAATTGTCCATGACTCCAAGTTTCAATATAGCAAAATCCTGCCCATCGCCCATCTAAATGAAAGGCAATGACAGCTTTTCCTTCTTGCATCTTCCCAGCCACATATTCTGGGGTTCTTTTAGCGATACCAGTTCCTCGGGCTTTCGCAGACTCTGCCATCTCTTCGACTATTTGTTCTGCAAAAACACGATGTTCGGGAAGTGCAACTTGCACTATAAAATCGTTAATGTTCATTAATTGTTTAACGAAAGATAAGGTATTCTTGTTAATTGGGTTTTTATTGAGGATCAATTCCTCATGGGTTTGAGTTCCCTAATTTAGCGACTCAAATCCTAGGCGTGAAGATTTGCCGGCTCGTAATGAAGTAGAATACAGGATGTAAACGCTCAATAAAATTACTGTTTGAAGGCGAATTGCTCGACTCAAATAAATGTAATTTATGGATGATTTGTTTACTCATTTTTCTTAATAATACTATTTTGAATAGTTTGTGGCGCAAAGGTTTAAATAAAATTTGGTTTGTGCAAAAAGAAATTTATTTTTTTAGGCTTATGCGTTCAATTCTTGCCTAAATATGGCAATTCATAACTAGCCCCAGTTGATTTTTTTTTTAACGTAATAAAATTTGGAATTGTAAATAATACCACCTTAATTTGTCATTGTTTAGAATTAATCTTAATAAATATAATTACTATGAAATATTTTTTACTACTCCTAACTGGGTTGATTATCAATCAATCTCATGCGCAAGATAAACTGCAACAAGATAGGGAAGCTATAAAAGCACTAGCTGGTTATTATAAAGTAACTTTCAATTATGCAGAAACATTTGCTCCTTCTGATGAATACAAATTTCATGAGCGACATCGTTCATCAGCAAAAGAATGGGCAGTTATTTTAGAAGATTCCCCTAAAAAAATTGTTATTCAACATTTATTAGTAATGCGGGGGGATAGCATGATTATTAAGCATTGGCGGGAAGATTGGACCTATGAAGATCCTGAAATTTTAGTATTTGATAAAGAAGACACTTGGAAAAAAGTGATACAACCAGCTGCAGATGTGAAAGGAAAGTGGACACAAAAGGTTTATCAAGTAGACGATAGTCCTAGGTATCAAGCCATAGGAACTTGGGTACATGTAGATGGTAAGCATCAATGGCAAAGTAGATCCGATTCTCCATTGCCGAGACGTGAATATACCACTCGCAATGATTATAATGTTTTGAACAGGGGGAACACTTTATATTTAACGGAAACAGGTTGGATGTTTGAACAAGACAATAAGAAAATAAATCGTACCGCCGCGGGGGACGAACTTATTGCTATGGAAAAAGGCATGGAGGAATTTATAAAGGTTGACCCTAAGAGTTTTGGCTACGCAGCTACATGGTGGAAGGAAAGAGAAATCTTTTGGAAGGACGCAAGAGCGATATGGTCCAATCTATTTAATGAGAGAAATCAAATAAAACTAGCCCCTAAAGTAGATAATAAATTATTATATGAAGGCTTTTTAGATATGGCTGAAAAATCAGTAAAGGAAAAGTGGAGTTCCGAAAAGAATAAAACAGTTATCACCCAATACATTCACAAATTTTTAATATAAATTTCTTCTACCTATATGTTTTCTAATGAGAAGGGCCGGAAGGCCCTTTTTTTATTGTAATTTAGCCCCAAATTTAAAATTCATTGAATCTAAATGCGTTACCATCAAATCCAATTAATTGCCTTTATAAATGTAATTTTGAACCTATTCCTCCTTTCAAACTTGTGTAATGCCCAAGATAAGGACTATGTATTAACCCAAACAAAGGCACTCACTGCAAAAAAATACTGGGGTAGAGGATATACCAAATCAGGGATGGAAAAAGCAAGCCTTTACCTTCAAAAAGAATATCATAATTTAGGATTATTGCCTTTATTTAATGGGAGCTTCAGGCAAGCCTTTGAATTCCCAGTAAATACTTTTCCTGGAAAGGCCCACTTAGAACTAAATGGGCGCCATTTACAACCAGGCAAAGATTTTATTGTAAAAGCTAACAGCATGGGGAAAAAAGTGAAAGGTGAATTTCGTCAAATTGACTCCTTAACTTGGGAAGACCAAGCAAACTCGAGTAAATTAAGCATAGTACCAAAGCTCACGTGGTCGGTAGGCAGGACAGAGGCCTCCGAAACCCACTTGCAACTATTAAAACCGGTTAGTTTACCACCAAAATTTCCTTATAAAATTAATTTAGAACAAAAACTTGTCCCTGACTTCAAAGCTTATAACGTAGGTGGTTGGATAAAAGGGACACTTCGTCCTGATGAATATTTAGTTATCACAGCTCATTATGATCATTTAGGCGGACTAGGAAGTAAAACATATTTTCCAGGTGCCAACGATAATGCCTCTGGAGTAGCTTTTATGCTAAGTTTGGCTAAATATTATGCCCAAAATCCACCCGAATATTCCATTGTATTTTTAGCTTTTGCAGCAGAAGAAGCAGGATTATTAGGCTCAAAATATTATACCGAACATCCTGCATTTGAATTATCAAAAATTAAATTTCTATTTAATTTTGATTTAATGGGAAATGGCGAACAAGGAGCAACCATTGTAAATGCAAGTGTTTTTCCTAAACAATTTGAGCTATTAAAAGGTATTAATAATTCAGGAAAGTATTTAAGCGCTTTAAATCCTAGAGGTAAGGCTGCAAATAGCGATCATTATCACTTTAGTGAAAAAGGAGTGCCAGCGTTTTTTATGTATACCCAAGGAGGAGGACCTGCTTATCATGATATAGATGATCAAGCTAAAAACATTACCTTTCCGGTATACGATAAGTTATTTGAATTAATTCAGCGCTTTCACCAAGAAGTAATGAAACCCTAATGAGCTGGGGTGGAACCAAAAATGAGAAGGATTTATTTTATAATTTTATTAACTATAAAAAATTAAAACAATGTTAGATAAATTAATGGCCGCACAAGGCATGGCAAACGAAGTTAAAAAACGATTAGACACTATTACCGTATTTGGCGAAGTAGAAGATGGCGCAATTAAAATATCTGCAAATGGTAATAAAGTAATTACGGCTATCGACATTAACGAAGATTTTTTAAAAGAGATAGACAAAGAAGGATTAGAAGAACTCTTGCAAACAGCTATAAACAAAGCCTTAGCACAAGCAGATCAAGTAAATGCTGCAGAAATGCAAGCTGCCACTAAGGATATGCTAGGCGGATTTGGGAATCTTTTTGGAAACTCCTAATGGCATTGGAAATTCATAACTAATATTAAAATATAAAATCGCATGAAGTATACATATTACGGACAATCTTGTTTTCTCTTAGAAACGGATGGATATAAATTATTATTTGATCCTTTTATTCAAGGCAATCCACTGGCCAAAGATGTTAAATTAGCAGATATTCAGGCAGATTTTATTTTAGTAAGCCATGGTCATGCAGATCACTTGGCCGATTTGGTTAGTATTGCAAAATCTTCGGGTGCAAAAGTTATTGCGATGCCCGAAATTTGTGAATGGATAGGCAAGCAAGGAGTAGAGAATGTGCATGGTATGAACTTTGGCAGTTTCACTTTTGATTTCGGCCATTTAAGAATGGTATGGGCGACGCATTCTTCAGGTTTGCCGGATGGAAGCTATGGAGGTAATCCTGCCGGGTTTGTGCTTAAAACGGCATCTAAACAAATATATTTTGCTGGAGATACTGGGCTCACGATGGAAATGAAATTAATCGCCGATTTATATCAATTAGACTGTGCTATATTGCCTATAGGAGGTAATTATACAATGGATCCACAAGATGCTTTATTCGCCTCCCAATTAATAAACTGTAAAAAAATTATAGGGGTACACTATAATACTTTTCCTGTAATTGAAATTGATACCGAAGCTGCGAAAGAATTATTTACACAAGCTCAAAAAGAATTGATATTACCACAAATAGGAGAGCAAGTTAGCCTTTAAAATTATAGCTAATTCTAAGGTGTAAAAAAGCGTAGCGGTAATCCTAAGGCATTTGGGATCGGCTCGCCAAATTCTTTAAAAAAAGCCGGCTTTTTAATTTTTCTAAACGAAGTATAAAAGGCTTTTTGAATTTTTAAATTAGGTAAATTCATTAATTCAACATCTTCAATTATACCTTCTGGGGAAAATCGAAGCACAAAATAAAAAGTTATATCCTTAATATCTTTTTGATGAAGAATTGGGAAAATATTTGGTAATAAAAAAGACATATCCCTATAGAAAGACAGGGGGCCTCCATTATAATCTAAACTATTTAATATTTTGGCACTATCAATGGGCGCCCCTTGTTCATCCATAAATTTTGAGGGGGCTTGGATAATACTTTTTACATAACTTTGTTGTGAAGCCAAGGCACCATTTTGATGATATAAATTAGAAGGCCCATGTAAATAACCATTTACGTATCTTTCAATCCGTTTAATTTTTTCATTCGGCCAAAATGTAGTTCTGTTTCCATGGTAGATAGAATTACTATAGCTGACTTCCTCACTTAGCCGACCATCTGAGTCAAAATAATGCCATAAGCCTTCTTTATTGTTATTTACATAGTTACCCTTAAGATATAATTTTCCCGCTTTATATCTTTTGTATTCTCCTTCCTTTACACTGAGTTTTTCATCTTTAAATTGAATTTCTTCTTGTAATACGTTTCCCTTGTCATGTAGCTTAACCAACCAAGATTCTCCTGTTTTTTCTACTTGAGCAATCCAAGAGGCTCGAATAGGATCATTATTATCATTAAAAATAATTTTCGGTGATTTGGTTTTTTTATTCTGAGCGAAAGCGATGCTTATTTGTAGGATTAAGCAGAGGCAAAAAAATAGTGTCTTTTTCATAGGAGGCTGTGCAACGGTTGATTAATTGGGAAAAGGGCTATATAACAAAATGGAAATTAATTTAATTTAATCGGCAATTGGGATTTTTCGATGGGCGAGCCTTGGATGTCATAATATTTAGCGCCCGATTGTAAAACCCCATTTTCATATTCCTCTTGAGCAGCGATAGAACCATTTGGATAATATACAGAAGATACCCCATGCAGCGCCCCTTTCACGTAATTTTCTACTCTTTTTCTTTGTCCTTTATAATAGTAAAGGATGCGCTGTCCATGATATTGATCATAATAAAAATTAGCTTCTTCAATTAACAAGGTTTCTTTGCCATAATACTCCCACAAACCATGTTTATAGCCCTTGTTGTATTGGCCTTTAATTTTTAAAACGCCATTCCAATAAGCATTATAAGGGCCTTGTCGAACGCTAAGTTCTTCATCGGCATATTGAATTTGCTCTTGAATTACATTTTTTCGATCGTATAAGCTTATCACCCAATTCGACCCATCTTTTTTGATGTGCGAATTCCACTTAGAACGAACAGGGTCTTTTAAATAACCACGTTCCTTTACAAAAAGCGTAGTCGTGTCTTGCCAGCTTTGAAGCTGCGCGAAGCTGAAGCTAATTTGAAAGCTCCATATTACAGCAATTAGGATTAAATTTCTCATAGCGAAGCTTAAGTTAAAGAAAAAAAATTATAAATTCTAATGTGCGGCTAACCAATTTTCTCCTATACCCACTTCAACTTCTATTGGAACCATTAATGGAATAGCATTTTTCATATGTTGAATAACCAATTCTTTTAAGGTTTCAATTTCTGATTTATGTGCATCAAAAACCAATTCATCATGCACCTGCATCGTCATTTTAGAGCGTAATCCTTCCGCCACAAGCGCCTTACTAATATTAATCATAGCAATTTTAATTAAATCAGCTGCAGAGCCTTGGATGGGAGCATTAATGGCATTCCGTTCGGCAAAGCCCCTCACCGTCATATTTGCTGAATTAATATCTCTTAAATAACGTCTTCTACCTAAAATTGTTTCCACATAACCATTTTCACGAGCAAAATTCATGGTATCACTCATATATTGCTTAATACCTGGATATTGCTCAAAGTACTGAGCAATGATTTCAGAAGCCTCTTTTCTGGGAATATTTAAATTTTGAGATAAACCAAAAGCGGATTGCCCATAAATAATTCCAAAATTAACGGCTTTCGCGTTTCTACGTTGCAAGGCGTCTACCTCTTCCAATGGTATCCCATACACTTTTGCAGCAGTAGCAGTATGAATATCCAAACCCTGGGCAAATGCAGCCAACATGTTTTCTTCCTTACTTATCTCTGCGATAATTCGCAGTTCAATTTGAGAATAATCCGCCGATAAAATTAAATGATCTTCATCACGAGGAATAAAAGCCTTTCTAACTTCTCTACCTCTATCCGTTTTAATTGGAATATTCTGCAAATTAGGATTGTTCGAGCTCAACCTGCCGGTAGCAGCCACTGCTTGATTATAACTCGTATGAACTCTTTGGGTTTTAGGATTAAGTAACAAGGGGAGCGCATCTACATAAGTAGATTTTAACTTTTGCATTTGGCGGAAATCCAAAATATCTTTTACAATATCACTCTTATTAGCCAAAGCAGTTAACACATCTTCGCCTGTTTGATATTGACCTGTTTTTGTTTTTTTAGCCTTTGGATCTAATTTTAAATGATCAAATAATACCTCACCTAATTGTTTTGGAGAGGCTAAATTAAATTTCAAACCCGCTTTCTCATACACCAAGCTTTCAGCCTTACTAATTTCAATTTGCAAGCTTTCAGAATAGGAACGGAGCGCATCCACATCAATTCTTACCCCTTCTTTTTCCATCTCTGCTAACACATTCACCAAGGGATATTCCACTTCGGTAGCCAACTTGTAAGCATTTTTTTCTTTTAACAGGGGCTCAAATACCTGTGCTAATTGTAAAGTAATATCGGCATCCTCTACTGCATATTCGGCTATTTTATCTAAAGGCACGTCTCTCATGGTGCCTTGATTTTTGCCTTTTCCGCCAATCAGTGAGGTAATGGAGATGGGGCTATAATTAAGATAATTTTCTGCTAACACATCCATATTGTGCCGAGTATCCGGATCAATTAAATAATGGGCTAACATCGTATCAAATAATTCTCCTTGGAGCGTTATACCATACCATTTCAATACTAATAAATCATATTTTATATTTTGCCCAATTTTTCGAATTAAGGGACTTTCTAATACCGGCTTAAATTCCTCTAGAATTTGTTTGATAGCCTCCTCTTCTTCTGGCAGGGGGACATAATATCCGGAGCCCACTTCAATAGCAAATGACAACCCGACTAATTCACAAGCATTGGCATCTGTGCCAGTAGTTTCTGTATCAAATGAAATGGCTGAAGCACTTTTTAGTTTGCTGATTAAAGCAGCTCTTTCACCTGGGGTTTGAGCTATATGGTAAGCATGGTTTACAGTGGTTATATTTTGTCCTACCCGAACATTATCAGCCTCCGGTTCGGAAGTTGAAATTGAATTCACATCAGCAGCCGCACTTGAAAATAAATCATGTTGTTGGCCAACCTGAGGTTTGTTATCTAATACACTAAATTCTTCTCCAAATACTCTTTTCCCAAGCGTCCTAAATTCTAATTCTGCAAATAGGGGCTCGAGAATATCTCGGCTAGGTTTTTCCATCAAGAGAGCTTGTTCATCAAAAGTCACCGGCACATCTAACCAAATGGTAGCTAATCGCTTAGATATCAAGCCTTGTTCCTTATAAGTTTCTAAATTCTCTTTTAACTTACCTTTTAATAAATGCGTGTTTTCAAAGATTCCCTCCATACTGCCAAATTGTTGAATAAGCGTTTTAGCAGTTTTTTCTCCAACTCCTGGAATGCCCGGAATATTATCTACGGCGTCTCCCCATAAACCTAAAATATCTATCACTTGAGAAACATCTTGAATTTCCCACTTAGCTAAAATTTCTGGCACACCTTGAATTTCCACATCATTCCCCATTCGAGCGGGCTTGTAAATAAAAATATTCTCAGAAACTAATTGTCCAAAATCTTTATCAGGGGTCATACAATATACTTTAAAACCCTGTTTTTCGCCCTCCTTAGCTAAAGTCCCAATAATATCATCTGCTTCGTAACCATCCTTGGTAATCAGCGGTATATTAAAGCCTTCAATCAATTTAAAGACATAAGGCATAGCCAAAGCCAAATCTTCTGGCATCGCTTCTCTGTGCGCCTTATAAGCCTCAAACTCTATGTGGCGGTTAGTGGGTGCCGAAGTGTCGAATACCACAGCCATATGGCTAGGATTTTCTTTTTTTATCACATCTAACAAAGTATTAGTAAAGCCTAATACTGCCGAGGTATTAAATCCGTTAGAAGTAAATCGAGGGTTTTTACTCAAGGCAAAATGTGCTCGATAAATTAAGGCCATGCCGTCCAGTAAAAAAAGCTTTTTCGAATGCATATATTTAAGAATATTCGGGTATATGGTTTTAAAAAGGTGATTCAAGTAAAGGTAAAGATTGAGATTCAAATTTTAAGTAAATGTTGTAATTTTACTCCTATGTATATCATTAAATACTTCCGGTTGTTTGCCCTGCTTATAGGATTATGTAGTTCTGCTATGGCGCAAGATGCCGTTATTATTAAAGCAGGGGATGTCGCCAGAGGCTTAATTAAAGGTACAGATTTTAATCAAGTGGCTTTTGAACAAGAAGGAGGGCAAGTTAAAATATATGCCGCTAAAGATATAGAAGGATTTGTTTGGAACGGGGAAACTTATTGGAGCAAACCCATGTTGATAGCCAATAAACTAACGCATAAATTTTATAAAGAAATCGAAGCCGGAAAGATAAATCTGTATACCACAGGGATGATTTTAAAAGAAGCCCCTATGCCTGTTCGTCAAAAGGTAAAGCCCCAAATTGGAATAGGATTAGGTACAGGGGGAATGGGTACAGGTATAAGTATTGGTTCTGGTAGCCGACAAAACCTGCCTCAGGAGCGTATTCCAACCCCAACGGAGCAAAAAATTAGATTTTTTATTGAAAAACCCGGAACTGGCCCTATGTTAGAATTGAATTTTGACTTTCCCGCTAGTGTAAAAGCTCAACTGGGGCTCAAGGTTCAAGATCAACAAGGGATTTTCGACGCCCTCAAAGAACTTAATCAGATAAGTCCTGAACAACTCTTATTAATCATTCAAAAGTACAATGCTGCGGCCTCCCCGAAAGAGCCAAATTAGAATTGATATACAAATGCATTGATATGCATACCTGCTCCCACAGAGGCAAAAACAGCATATTCACCTGCTTTAATTTCATAACCTTCCACTTGGTGACGTTTAACTAAATCAAGTAAAGTAGGTACGGTTGCCACCGAACTATTACCCAACCAAGAAATTGTCATTGGCACTAGTTTTTCTGGTATTTGAGTTTCATTGTAAAGCTTAAATAAACGCTTAATAATAGCGTGATCCATTTTTCCATTAGCTTGATGAATGAAAACAGTTTTGATTTTACTCAATTCTACACCAGATTTATCAATAGCCAATTTAACTACTTGAGGCACCTGAACCACCGCAAACTCATACAGTTTCCGACCATTCATTTTCATATAACTATTACCACTTTTATCATCCGGATTGCTACTTGAACCCATTGTTAAAAGATTGGCATAATCCACGGCAAAGGTTTGACATTTATGAGCTAATATTCCGATAGGCTGCTCACTCGCTTGACCTTCGTAAATGACAGCGCCAGCACCATCTGAAAAAATCATACTATCCCGATCATGGGGGTCAATAATTCGTGATAAAGTTTCGGCACCAATGACCATCACTCGCTTCGCATCGCCCGATTTAATATAATAATCGGCTTGAATAGAACCTTGAACCCAACCTGGACAGCCAAAAATAATATCATATGCCACACAATCTGGGTTACGAATACCCAAAGCAGCTTTTACTTTAGCAGCCAATGCGGGTAATATATCCATCCGGTTAGAACCCGGCTTTACATCCCCAAAATTGTGGCAAAAAATAATATAATCTAAAGTTTCTGGATCTATTTGGGCGTCTTGAATCGCTTTTTCCGCAGCAATTTTACCTAAATCGCTATTCACTAAATGCGCACATGCATAACGTCGCTCTACAATTTCTGTGATTTCACTAAACTTGTGAATAATTTCAGCATTGTCCTTCTCTAGCTTTACGCCATTGTCAAAAAAAGAAGCTTCCAGAAAGTGATTTCCAGAGATAATATTTTCGGGAATATAACTTCCAGTGCCAATAATTCGAGAATAAATAGTTTTCATGATGTTAAAGTAAACCGCATACCGTTTGGGTAATTAGTTTAAATATATTTTATAATATTGAAAAGTAAAAATATTTATTGGAAATCATCTACTAAAAATACAAATAACTCTTTAGGGCCATGGGCTCCTAAAACTAAAGTCTTTTCAATATCGGCAGTACGACTAGGCCCCGTAATAACCGAAACCATACTAGGAATTTGCGCACCATATTTTTGCTTTAGTTGTGCGAAAGCATCTTTTAAATCTAAAACCAATTGTCCAGAGCGTGCAATGACAATATGATGATGCGGGTAAATACTCAAACGCCTGCCAGCTTGATCTCCATTACTCACTAAAATAGAGCCATTTTGAGCAATTAATGATTCACAGAGCGTAATGCCCACTTCGGCCTGCTCAAAATCTTTGTCTGTTTCGTAAAAAGGAAATTCATAGTGGGCTAAAAGTTTCTGTAAAGCTGGTTCCCAACAATAAATTTTGCGCCATTTAAAAAGATCAGCTAATAATAAAAGATTCTCTACAAAATCCACCCCATTTTCACAAAAAATAAAATTGCCGGCCACTTGAGTTAATTGTTCTGCAAATTGAACTTCTAAAGGGTTATCCGTTTTTTTATAGAGTGGATTTTCTTCTAACTGGGGATAAGGATTGTCTCTCTTCTCAAGCAATGCTTTTCGAATTTTTTTTAACATTAATTCTTTAGAAGAGATATTTTCTTTCATAAGGGTCCTTTGCTGCAAATGTATATATCATTCGTTTAATAAACAAAACAGCCCGCTAATTTAGCGGGCTGTAAGTATGAAATACAACTATTTCGTTTCTTTTTCTTCGTTTATGGAATTAGGCATAACATCTGGATTGGATTCTACACCATCGTGAATTAATCCTTCAGCAGCAGGTTTCTGATCACCTGTGCCATTCACAAACTCATCATAAGTGGTGCGTGTATCAAAAGGACGTTTTCCTAAAATTTCCTCTAAATCACTTTGATATAAGATTTCTTTTTCAATAAGCTTTTCAGCTAATTTTTCTAATCCTTCACGCTTTTCTAATAATAAAGCTTTAGTTCTATCGTATACATTGGAAATTAAAGTTCTTACCTCTTGATCAATTAACTCCGCCGTTTTATCAGAATAAGGCTTATTGAAATTGTATTCATTTTGAGGGTCATGGAAGGATACATTTCCTACATTAGGATTCATTCCATAGATGGTAACCATCGCATAAGATAACTTGGTAATTCTCTCTAAGTCATTTTGAGCACCTGTTGAAATTTTACCAAAAATAATATCTTCAGCCACCCGGCCACCCATGGTCATACACATGCCGTCTGTCAACTGCTCTGTGGTATATAAAAATTGTTCTTTAGGTAAATATTGCGCATAGCCTAAAGCAGCTACCCCACGAGGCACAATTGATACCTTCACCAAAGGATCTGCATGCTCTAAAAACCAGCCCGCAATAGCGTGTCCCGCTTCGTGATAAGCAACAATTTTTTTCTCTTCAGGCGAGATAATTTTATTTTTCTTTTCTAATCCCCCAATCACTCGATCAATGGCATCTTGAAAATCCTGCATATCAACAGTAGGTTTGTTTCTTCGGGCAGCAATTAAAGCGGCTTCATTACAAACATTCGCAATTTCAGCCCCTGCAAAACCTGGAGTTTGTGCTGAAAGTTTTTTCGCATCTACCTCACCCGCAGTTTTAATAGGCTTTAAATGCACCTTAAAGATCTGTTCACGACCTACTAAATCAGGTTTATCAATTGATATTTGACGGTCAAAACGACCTGGTCTCATCAAAGCTGAGTCTAAAACATCCGGGCGGTTAGTAGCAGCTAAAATGATAATTCCAGAATCTGTACCAAAACCATCCATTTCCACTAAAAGCTGATTTAAGGTGTTTTCACGCTCGTCATTTCCACCCATGATATTATTTTTACCACGAGCACGTCCAATGGCGTCTACCTCATCAATAAAGATGATACAAGGCGCTTTATCTTTAGCTTGTTTAAATAAATCTCTTACACGAGAAGCACCTACTCCTACAAACATCTCTACGAAGTCTGATCCAGAAAGTGAAAAGAAAGGCACTTTAGCCTCGCCTGCAACAGCTTTAGCTAAAAGGGTTTTACCAGTACCCGGAGAACCTACCAATAAAGCCCCTTTTGGAATTTTACCCCCTAAATTGGTATACTTTTTTGGGTTTTTTAAGAAATCTACAATTTCCATCACCTCCGTTTTAGCTTCTTCTAAACCGGCCACATCATTGAAGGTAATTTTAACTTGACTCTCTTTATCAAATAAGGTCGCTTTTGATTTGCCAATACTAAATATTTGGCCACCTCCGCCACCTCCGCCACTCATTCTGCGCATTAAGAAAATCCACAGGGCTCCAAATAAAATCACTGGCAAAATAATAGTTGCCAAGAAGGTTAACATGGGGCTACTTTTCGAGTCTACCTCAATATCCAAGGTGGTGTTAATGTTATTAGCGGTAATAGCTTCTGCTAATTCTTTTTTAGCAGCCTCCACGCTCGTGGCATTGTAGGTAACCATCGGGGCTTTATCGGTCACACTTAAAGGGCGAGCGTCTAAATATTTTTTATACTTCGGATCTTTTTGTTTCTCCGGTTTTATATACACTTCGATGACCGCAATTTCATCTGATTTATAACCAACTAATTTCGTTACGTCACCTGGGATTAGCATTTCGTTTTTGAAAGTCTCAAAAGAAACTTTCTTTGAACTGCCAGAATTCATCATGAAGTTAACCACAATAATTCCAACGATAATCACTGCATATACCCAAAAGAAATTTACTTTTCCATTCTTTTGAGGCTTCTTAGGGATATTCGGGAATTTCTTTGGTGAACTCGGTTTATTATTTTGATTTTCTTTCATTTTTCTTTTTTCAAATTTAAATTAAGCGCTTTTGATGGCTGTAAACTCTGCATCTCCCCATAACTCCTCGATACCATAAAAACTTCTCTTTTCGGTTTTAAATATATGCACAACTACATCTAAGTAGTCTAAAATAATCCAATCTGCGTTTTCAAAGCCTTCCTTACGCCAAGGATGACTCTTGGTTGTTTTAAATATTTCATCCTCCACACTATCTGCAATAGCTTTAACTTGGGTTGAGGAATCCGCATTACAAATGATAAAGTAATCAGAAACAGCAGCATTCACATTTCGAAGGTCTAATCGGACAATATCATTTCCCTTTTTCTCTTGAATCCCCTGTATAGCTATTTCCGAAAGCTGACTGGAAAGGTTTGCAATTTTCTTTTTTGCCATTAATAATTTTTAATTTTGATGCTTATCAGATATTATTTTATCCCTTGCAAAATAACATTTTTTCAACATTATTTATCGGTCAAAATTATATCAAATTAACAAGTGTTGATTCTACGAACACTTATTTGAAAAATATATTGACAAATTCCGAGCCATTGCCAGAAGGAACTGTTATAATGGCAGAGAATCAATTTTCAGGTCGTGGTCAATTGCAAAACAAGTGGCTCAGTAAGCCGGGGGAAAATCTAACTTTCAGTGTGTATTTAAAGCCGAACTTCCTCACCATCACACAGCAATTTTATTTAAATATTACGGTGAGTTTAGGGGTATGGGAGGTTTTAGAGCGATATTTAGGTGCAGATGTAAAAATAAAATGGCCCAATGATATTTATTATAAAGACAAAAAACTAGGCGGAATTTTAATTGAAAACAGCATCCAAGGAAGTCTATTTAAAAACACCATAATTGGGATTGGCATCAATGTAAATCAACAAGCATTCGATGCAGAATTGTCAGACAAAGCCATATCATTAAATCAAATTTTACATAAAAATGTAGATATTAACGCATTAATGACAGATATTTGTCAGGTAATCGAGAAATATTATTTCCAATTAAAAGCACAAAAGCTGGAAAAATTAATGGCCGATTACCAAGCGCAGCTCTATCAATTACATCAAGCTAGCTTATTTGAAAAAGATGGCGAAGTATTTGTAGGAGTAGTGCGAGGGGTAACCAATAGCGGGCAATTACAAATAGAAGTAAACCACCACATGGAAACCTATAATTTTAAAGAAATTAAATTTATAAAGCCTGAACCGAACAATCCTATAATCACTTAAACATTATCTATAATGAAACAAATCACATTAATTTTAAGCCTGTTATTTTTTACGAGTATAGGTGCATTTGCTCAATTAGAAAATCCAGTTACTTGGTCTTATTCAGCTAAAAAAACTGGCCCTAATGAAGCCACTGTATATATCAAAGCTAATATCGAAGATGGCTGGCACATGTATTCTCAAAACATGAAACCAGGAGGCCCCACCAAAACAACCTTTACGTATAATACTTCTAAAGATTATACTTTAATTGGAAAAACGATGGAGCCAAAACCAAAGTCAAAATTTGAGAAAGTATTTAATATGGAAGTATCCTATTTCGATAACCAAGTTATATTTCAACAAAAAGTTAAATTAAATAAGGGTACGACCAACGTAAAAGGCAAAGTAGAATTTATGGTATGTGATGCCACCAAATGTTTGCCTCCAGACGAAGTTCAATTTACGATTCCTATAAAGTAATTTCGTTCCTTGACGATATTGAAGGCCGCTTCTAGAAGTGGCCTTTCTTGTTTTTAAGTTGATTATAAAAAAATATTACTTAATTTCACGGCACATAAATCATTATGAAAAAAGCTGCAATTTTAATTCTCATATGTGGGTTTTTTTTGGTTTTTAACCAAACAGAAGCCTTTTCTCTCGTTCTGCAAACAGACACCGCCTATACTGATATTCCCGACGATTTAGATTTTGCCCCGATCACTAATGAAGTGGATACGAGTGTGAATACAGATTCGGCAAAAGTAGCTACGGATACGGTTTCAACAACCCAAGCCGACGGATTAAGTACAGCACCTGATCAAAAAACGCTATGGCAAACTTTTATAGAAGGCTTAATCGGAGGCTTTTTAGCCTTTTTAATGCCCTGCATTTTTCCCATGGTACCATTAACCGTAAGTTATTTTACTAAAAAAGCAGAAAACAAGTCGAAAGGCATTATGCAGGCGCTGATTTATGGCTTGTCAATTATTGTTATATATGTGGCCTTAGGCTTATTTATAACCTTAGTATTTGGATCTGCAAAATTAAATGAACTGAGCAGTAGTGGCTGGTTTAATATATTCTTCTTTGTCATTCTCGTCATCTTTGCCTTTTCATTTTTCGGAGCCTTTGAAATTACCTTACCAAGCTCCTTTGTGAATAAAATAGATGCTAAAGCCGACAATTCAAAAGGCTTAGGCGGTATCTTTTTTATGGCGGCTTCCTTAGCTTTAGTGTCGTTTTCCTGTACAGGGCCAATCATAGGAACACTTTTGGTACAAGCCAGTAGTAAAGGCGAAATGCTTGCCCCAGCCATGGGCATGTTTGGCTTTGCTTTAGCCTTAGCCCTTCCGTTTACTTTATCGGCCATTTTCCCTGGATTTTTAAATAGCATGCCTAAATCTGGGGGCTGGTTAAATAGCGTGAAAGTATGTTTAGGCTTTTTGGAATTAGCTTTGGCTTTAAAATTCTTGTCATCAGCCGACTTAGTATGGCATTGGAATTGGTTTGACAGAGAAGTGTTTTTAGTGCTATGGATTGTGATCTTTACCCTCATGGGCTTTTACCTCTTGGGTAAGTTACAGTTTTCCCACGATAGCCCATTGCCCTTTATCAGTGTGCCGAGATTAATGTTCGCGATATTATCCTTCTCCTTTGCGGTTTATATGACACCCGGCCTATGGGGAGCCCCAGTAAGTGTATTAAGTGGTTTAGCCCCTCCAATGCATACGCAAGACTTTATATTAGGTGGCCCAAGCGCAACGGTCCCAGCTGCCGATAATGGCTTTCCTAAGAAGGTTATGCACGATGATGTATTACATGCCCCTCGAGGCTTTCAAGTGTTTTTCGATTTAGAAGAAGGCGTGGAATATGCTAAAAAAGTTAATAAGCCCATTATGCTTGACTTTACCGGGCATACCTGCGTTAATTGTAGAAAAATGGAAGATGAGATATGGGTAAAACCATCGGTATCTAAAATTATCAACGAAGAATATGTTTTAATTCAACTTTACGTGGATGATAGAACCATAAAGATGCCCGCCAATAAGGTAAAATATTCTGAGTTTTTAAAACGTAATACCGACGATTTAGGCCGTTGGAATTTAGATTTTCAAGCCTCTCGATATGGCTCCAATTCACAGCCTTATTATGTATTAGTCGATCATAATTTGAAGCCTATGGTACCCGCAGAAGGAGCTATTTTCAACGAAGAAGCCTATGCTAAATTCTTGCAAAATGGGGTAGATAAATTTAATGAATCGAAATAACCTAAAAAGGTTTAATGAGTATATTATATAGCATGCACAAACAGATTAAAAATATAGCCCTATTAACCTCTGGAGGAGATTCTCCAGGTATGAATGCTGCCATACGAGCCGTTGTAAGAGCGAGTTTGTATCATCATTTAACCGTAACAGGTATTTTAAGAGGTTATGATGGATTGATTCAAGGTGATTTTATACCCATGGATGGTAAATCTGTAGCGAATATCATTCAACGCGGTGGTACCATTTTAAAAACCGCAAGGTGTGATGCCTTTCGGACGCCCGAAGGCCGTCAAATAGCCTTTGATAATTTAAGGGCAAAAAATATTGATGCCCTCATCGTCATAGGAGGAGATGGTACATTTTCAGGGGCAGAAATATTCTCCAAGGAATTCGATTTTCCGGTTATAGGCCTGCCAGGCACCATTGATAATGATTTAGAGGGTACAGATTTTACCATAGGTTACGATACTGCAATCAATACCGTAGTGAATGCAGTAGATAAAATTAGAGATACTGCAGAATCGCATGACCGGATATTTATTGTAGAAGTAATGGGACGTGACTCTGGGTTAATCGCGCTTAGAAGTGGTATAGGAGTTGGCGCGGAAGCGATTATGATTCCAGAAGCAAAAATGCAAGTGTCAGATTTAGTGCATCGAATAGAAACTGGGCGCAAGGATAAAGCCTCTAAAATTATTATTGTTGCTGAAGGTGATGAAGCAGGAGGTGCTTATACTGTGGGCGAACACTTAAAAGCGAGTTTTCCTAAATCGGATATTCGGATTTCAGTATTAGGCCATATCCAGCGCGGAGGAAAGCCTACCTGTATGGATAGAGTGTTGGCGAGCCGATTTGGGGTAGCTGCGGTAGAAGGCTTATTACAGGGTAAAACGGGGATGATGGTGGGGCAAATCCATCGTGAAATTGTCTTTACCCCATTCTCTCAGACGATTAAACATATCAATGCGCAGGAAGTAAGTCCGGCTTGGTTACGCTTAGTCGAAATATTGTCTATGTAAACTGAATAGATGCTTTGATATGTTAAAGTGGATTTTCTTCAAAAACGACTCCAGTACCAGTGGCGGTAACCATGAGCATACTGCCGCCACTCCCAACGGTTTCAAAATCTAAATCTACTGCAATCACAGCATTCGCGCCCATTGCCATGGCTTGTTGTTGCATTTCGTTGATAGCTGTATTCTTGGCTTCTCTTAATACTTGTTCATAAGAACCCGATCTACCTCCTACAATATCTCGAATACCCGCAAAAAGGTCTTTAAAAATATTGGCGCCGATAATGGTTTCTCCTGAAACTAAACCAATATAACGGACAATTTTTTTGCCCTCTAAATTATTTGTGGTCGTTACTAACATAAGCTTTTGTTTTTTAATTAGATAAGCACGCCTATTAGATGTTACGCTAATTTACATCAATTTTTCGAGAACTTCAGACCAATTATTTACGCGTTCATATCCTTCTATAAGTTGATTGTGAGGGGAGGTAAACAATAAAGGCCGGCCATTAAAACCTTGAAAATTTTTAATTCGATCGTCAATCATGATGTCACAATTCACAATTTTTTCCCCACAAAAGACAATATTTTTCCAAGATATAAAGGGGAAGTGTTCTTTTAACCAAAAGTATTTATCTTCTAAGGAAAACGGAAATTCCATGGCAGCCGAAACAATATAAATTTCATATTTGGATTGTAGCTTTTGGACAGCTTGGATCGCTCCCGGAATAGGATTTAAATCGCGGAAAAATCCTTTCTCATGGATATAATCATACCATTTGTGGTTAATTTCGGCCGGCATCTGATCGTGTATTTCATAACCTGGCTGTATAATGGTGTTTAGGGGTACCCCATAATCCCGATGGTAAAGTCGAATAAATTTCTCTAATGGATCGGCTAAAACCTCGTCCATATCTATAGCTATTTTCATGTTGCAAATATCCGAATTTGTTTAAGGCCTTGAGTATTAAATTAATATTTATCTTAAAACCTTGTAGATTAGATACATTTTGCATAAATTTGCAACCCCGCAAGCACGAAGCTCCGGGAACTATGTTGAATACATAAATTTAAAAAAAATGGCAACCAAAATTAGATTGCAAAGATTTGGTAAAAAAGGGAAACCTTTTTTCCATGTGGTAGTAGCGGATTCTCGCGCACCAAGAGATGGTAAATTCATTGAGCGTTTAGGTTCTTATAACCCAAACACCAACCCTGCAACCATCGACATTAACTTCGAAAAAACTTTAGCTTGGGTAAACAAAGGTGCACAACCTACGGATACTGCTCGCGCGATTTTATCTTACAAAGGTGTTTTATACAAAAAACACTTAGAAGGTGGAGTTAAAAAAGGAGCTCTTACAGCTGAACAAGCAGAGGCTAAATTTGCCGCTTGGTTAGAAGGTAAAGGCCAACGTATCGAAGGTAAAAAAGATAGCTTAGCCGCTAGCAAAAACGAAGCTAAGAAAGTAGCATTAGCTGCTGAAGCTAAGAAAAATGCTGACCGTGCAGCTGCTATCGCTAAGAAAAACGCTCCTGTTGAAGAGGAAGTAGTAGCAACTGAAGAAGTTGTGGCTGACGAAACTACACCAGAAGTAGAAGCTGCAGCTGATGCAACTTCAGAGGAAACTACTAGCGAAGCATAATCGATTTATTTCGGTTTATCTTTTAAAAAGATAGTTTGAGAGGGCTCCCCAAAAGGAGCCCTCTATTTTTTTTCTAGCTTTATTCGGCAACTCTTCCCATCATCTCTAGTATTTCTTCGCTTTAACTTATAACTAACTTATAACTAACTTCGGCATGTTTTCGGAAACTTTCCGAAGAGTTTCCGAAGAACAGGCGGGTTTTTCCGAAGAATTCCGGTATTTGGTATGATGTTTTTCCGAATTTGGTATGGAGTTAGCACGGCAAAAGTCCCTATAAGGTCCCTATAAGGTCTCTTTAAGGTCCCTTTAAGGGCACTTTAATTGGCTGAAATATTTGGATTGAAAGATTGTAAAAGAAGCTTGATAAATTGCCAAGTGGCAAATGCTTTTTCACGGACGCCCTAGAAGGGTATATGCTAGTAGTTTGAGCTATAGCCTAATATACAGCTTTTTACGCAACATAATGTAAAAAATAAAAAATCCCGTTCTTGATTATTAGAATACTATTCCCAACTTTGTAGCATGAAAAAAGAGGACGCATTTTACATCGGTTATTTTCCAAAAACCAAAGGACTTAAAGGGGAGTTACAATTATTTTTTGAGTTTGATGATTATGAGGAATTAGACTTTGATGTATTGTTTGTTGAAGATGCAGGCAAATTAGTTCCTTATTTTGTGGAGAATTTGAAAATCCAAACTAATCAAACGGCTAAGGTTTTTTTAGAGGACATAGACCATATAGATAAGGCATCACCTTTAGTAAAAAAGAAGGTTTACTTGCCCTTAACACAAATGCCAGAGCGGGATCCTGAGGATTTTAGATATACTGATTTGGTAGGTTTTTTAGTGGTGGATGAAGAAGCTGGCGAATTAGGCGAAATTACCCAGGTTCAGGAGTTGCCTCAACAATTTATAGCCACTTTTGTTTATCAAGAAAAAGAAGTAATGTTTCCATTGAATGAGGATATTATTTTAGAAATTGATGTAGAAAATGAGGAATTAGTGGTGGATTTACCCGAAGGTTTATTAGATTTATATTTGAGTAATTAAAATTTTCAAGCACTTCACAGCAAAAGCATATAGATATGAAACAAATCAATTTTTACGTATGGATTATGGTTATAGTGTTTGTGTTTAGTGCTTGTATCCGTGATAAGAAAGTCGATCCGGCATTGAGCGATACCAGTCAGACGGCTATCATTCAAGCTTCTCCTAAAGCAGAAAAATATACCAAAGCCGACACGGTTAAGGCGGTTGGTCAAGAAGTAATATTGGCTTTTGAGAGAAAAGATTATACCGAATTAGTGAAGTATTTTTCCACTAAAGGGGTGTTATTTTCGCCGTATGCCAATTTAGCTCCCCGCAAACAAGTTAAATTAACCGGAGAAGAATTTTTAGCGGCTATTAAAAGCAAGCAGGTTTATAAGTGGGGAGAATATGATGGAACGGGTGAAGAAATTAAGTTGACCTTAGCCGATTACCTCCAAAAATTTGTAACCAAGGCTCCATTTTCAGAGGCTGAAGCTATAAGTTTTGATGCAGTCATGAAAAAGGGCAATACCATTGATAACATTTGGAAAATATTTCCTGAGGCGCATTATGTAGAATATCATTTCAGCGGTATAGATCCCCAATATGAAGGTATGGATTGGACCAGTTTAAGGTTGGTTTTCGAATGTATAGACGATGAGTATTATCTAGTGGCCGTGGTGCAGGATCAATGGACGGTATAAAGATTTTTGCTTAAAAAGGAAAGCGATATTCAAAGTGAAAATTGCAGGTTAAATTAAAAAAAAAGTAAAATATACTTGACATTAATGTAAGCTTTGCTTTATATTTGGTAAAGTTTATTTTACATTTAATGTTATGAAGAATTATTTTTTATTTCCTGCTTGGTTTAAATTAGTAGGCTGGTGTCTTGCTATTCCAGGATTAGTATTAGGAGCCCTTTATGTCATTTGGGATTACAATATTCCATTTTTAGTTGTCCCTGGGGCCGAAATTGGTGTAGTAGAATATGTAACCAATGAGTTAGCTGTGTTTATGACCGTATTAGGCTTGCTATTTATCGGCTTTTCAAAACAAATTATTGAAGATGAATTAGTGGCTAACATGCGCTTAAATGCATTGCAATGGGCCGTATTTACCTATTTGCTTTGTTATCTTTTTACTTTAATCACGGCAGATGAGATTCTATCTATCTTTAAAATTGAAGAATATCGTTCGGAGCTGAATATTCTATTGCCTCTGTTATTATTTAATCTGCGTTTTTATTATTTACTGAAAATCAAACCCGATATTTTTATAACGGATAAAATTAAGCTCTTTAGTCATCGGCCATATTTGGTACTTGGGAGAGTGTTGGCTTTACTGGGATTTAGTTTTATAGGATATATCGTGATTACGGATCAACTTTTTAGCATGGATGGGACGTATCAAAAGTTAGGTGTTTTGACGATGTTGTTAGGCTTGTTTTTGTGGGTGTTTGCTAAACGTCGCGAAGAAGATGAAGGCACTGCCCAACTTCGATTAAATGCATTACAGGCTTCTTTTTATCTTCATTATTTGATTATTTTAATAGGTACAGCGACCATTTTTAGTTTATCCTATTTATTGTTTTTAGTGCTTGTTCAGTTTACCTTATTGTTATTAAATATGATAATATTAGAAGCTTTCCTATTTAAGGCAAGTTTACAACTGCGAGCAGCAGATAAAAGCCTGCAAAATGAAGAGAAAAGCATGGATAAGCATAATAGCATTTCAGTTGGAAAGGAGCCTTGGTCATGAGAAATAAAATTAAAGTACATCGAGCGATTAAAAATATAACCCAGGCCGAATTGGCTGATTTAATTCAGGTTTCAAGACAAACCATTAATACCATTGAATCAGGGAAGTATATTCCTTCTACTGTATTAGCTTTAAAGTTGGCGAAAGTTTTTGAGGTGCATGTAGAAGAGATTTTTGAATTAGATGAGGGAGATTATTTACAAGCATAAGCCATCCTAAAATCTTATCTTTGTAGCCTATGCGTTTCGATATTATAACTGTTTTGCCAGATTTATTGCAAAGTCCTTTTGCCCATTCTATTTTACAGCGCGCTCAAAAAAAGGGCATTGCAGAGATACATGTGCATAATTTGCGAGAATATGCCACGAATAAACAGAAAAGTGTAGATGATTATCCTTTTGGAGGAGGCAGTGGGATGGTTATGGCTATTCCGCCATTTGCAGCATGTATAGAAAAACTAAAGGCTGAGCGAGAATATGATGAGGTTATCTTTATGAGCCCTGATGGTAAAACGTTTAATCAAGAAATAGCCAATGAATTATCGGGTTTAAATAACGTTATTATATTGTGTGGGCATTATAAAGGGATTGATCAGCGGATTCGTGATATTTATGTAACCCGCGAAATTTCTATTGGGGATTATGTGCTTTCGGGGGGTGAGTTACCAGCAGCCGTTTTAGTAGATGCTGTCATAAGATTAATACCAGGGGTATTAAATGATGAAACCTCGGCTCTTTCAGATAGTTTTCAGGGAGATTTATTAGACGCACCCATTTATACCCGCCCTGCCGATTGGCAGGGACATAAAGTACCTGAAATCTTATTGAGTGGGCATGAAGCCAAGATTAATGAGTGGAGACATGAGCAAGCTTTAAAACGAACCCAAGAAAGGCGCCCGGATTTATTAAAGTAAGCCCTTTAGCGCTGAAGGCTTTAAGGATTGGGGGTATAGAAATTGTGGAAAAGCATGCGGTTGTTAAAAAATAAATTATTTTTAATTAAGCCTTTTATTTTTAAAAAATAATTCCTAATATTGCAGTCCGATTTTGAACAGGCAAAAGTCGGTTTAATAGCTTAAAATCATGGATTTAGTAAAATTTGTAGAAGAGCAGGTAATCGCAAAAAATGAGGTTCCTTCATTCAAATCAGGAGATACAGTAAGTGTACATTATAAAATTCGCGAAGGTAATAAAGAACGTGTTCAGATTTACCAAGGTGTAGTTATTCAACGCAACAGCGCGGGTGCATCAGAAACTTTTACTGTTCGTAAAATGAGTAATGGTGTAGGTGTGGAGCGTATTTTCCCTATTAACTCACCAAATATCGAGAAGATCGAAGTTAACAGTTATGGTAAAGTTCGTAGAGCAAAATTATTCTACTTACGTGCATTAACTGGTAAAGCTGCTCGTATCAAGTCGCTAAGAAAGTAATTAGAAAAGATTTATATAAATAACCTTCACGATTTTACTCGTGGGGGTTTTTTTGTTTATATATTTGCCAATTAGGGGCCTGTTTCACAGGTCTATTAACACCAAAAACCTAGGATGAAAGAATTATTAAAGAAGTACGAAGAAAAGCAACCAGAAATCGTTTTTGAATGGAAGGATAAAGAATCAGAAGCTGAAGGCTGGGTAGTGATTAACTCCCTTAGAGGTGGAGCAGCAGGGGGCGGTACCCGCATGCGTAAAGGATTAGATAAGCGTGAGGTGGAATCGCTGGCAAAAACCATGGAAGTTAAATTTACGGTTTCCGGACCGCCTATTGGGGGAGCTAAATCGGGCATTAACTTTGATCCGGCAGATCCTCGTAAAAAAGAAGTTTTAGCGAGATGGTATAAAGCAGTTATGCCCTTATTAAAGAGTTATTATGGGACAGGAGGAGATTTAAATATTGATGAAATCCATGAAGTTATTCCGATTACTGAAGGCTATGGATTATGGCATCCACAAGAAGGGGTAATTAATGGTCATTATAAAGCTCGTGAGAATGAACGCATTCACCAAATTGGTCAATTGAGATATGGGGTTTCTAAAGTTTTAGAAGATTTAGCATATACCCCGGATATTAAGCGGAAATATAAAGTAGCCGATATGATTACAGGCTACGGGGTGTCTGAATCGATTGCTCATTATTATCAAATTTGGGGAGGAGAATTAGCAGGCAAAAGAGCCATCATTCAAGGTTGGGGGAATGTAGCTGCTGCGGCTGGTTATTATTTGGCCAATCAAGGCGTTAAAATTGTTGGTATTATTGACCGCGTGGGTGGAGTTTTAAATCCTGAAGGCTTTAGCCAAGAAGAAATTAAAGCTTTATTTAATAATAGAGCAAAAAATACCTTAACTGCTGAAAATTTGCTGAGTTATGAAGAAACTTATGCTAAGATTTGGAGTATTGGAGCGGAAATTTTCGTGCCTGCGGCGGCATCAAGATTAGTGAAAAAAGAAGAAGTAGACGCGATGATAGAAGGCGGCTTAGAAGTGATTGCATGTGGCGCTAATGTGCCATTTGCCGACAAAGAGATTTTCTTTGGAGACATCATGGAGCATGCCGATAATCAAGTTTCTGTTATTCCTGATTTTATTGCAAACTGTGGCATGGCTAGAGTTTTTGCCTATTTGATGGAGAAGAATATTGAAATGAGTGATGATGCTATTTTCAGCGATGCTTCCCAAGTAATTTTTAAGGCTTTAAAGGCCGTCCATGCGGCTTCTGCAAGTAAGACTAAAGTTTCTTCTACTGCCTTTGAAATTGCTTTAAAACAGTTGATATAGTAGAGTTATATAAAATAATATAAAGGCTCAACATGGAATTTTTAAACAACATTTACTGGGGTAATTCGGTACAAGCTTATTTGTTTTTTGCAGGTATTATTTTAGTCGGGCTTACCTTTAAACGAATAGTATCTCGGTTTTTAAGTAGGTTGTTGTTTAGGGTTTTTAAGAATTTTGCTGAAGAAGTTAAGATCGATACGTTTGTGTCGATCTTATTAAAGCCCTTTGAGTTTTTCATTACCATTGTAACACTTTTTATTGCTTCCAAGCAATTGAAGCATCCTATGGGTGTGGAAATTTTTACTTATACCGTTAAGCAAGGCAATTTAAAAGTGGCTGAGTCATTTAAAATAGGTCATTTATTAGATAAGATTTTTCTGTTTCTGATTATCTGGTCCGTATTTTGGATTATCCTACGTATTATAGATTTTGTAGCCTATGTGTTTTTACATAGAGCGCAAAAAACTGAAAATAAGGCGGATGATCAATTGGTTCCCTTTTTAAAAGAGCTATCTAAATTCATCGTATATTTCATTGGCTTTTTCGTTTTACTGGGTTATGTATTTGAAGTAAATGCGGTGAGTTTAATTACCGGTTTAGGAATTGGTGGTATAGCCATTGCTTTGGCGGCCAAAGAGAGCTTAGAAAATTTAATTGGTTCCTTTACTATTTTCATAGATAAACCATTTACGGTAGGGGATGCGGTGAAAGTGGATGGTATAGAGGGTACTATTGAAAAGGTAGGTTTCCGGAGTACGATTATTCGGAGTGTTGATAAAACTACTATAATCATCCCCAATAGAGCCATGATTGATGGGGTATTAGAGAATTTAACCCGCCGGAATTATAGACGAGTAAAGTTTACAATTGGCATTACATATGAAACATCAAATACCCAAATTCAGCAAATTATTCAAGAAATAAAAGGCTATTTGTATGGCTTGGAAGGTGTTTCAGATGTACAGGTAAACTTTGAAAGTTTCGGGGATTTTGCCTTAAATATTCAAATTCTGTATTTAGTTCATCAAGATAATTACGCGGACTTTTTAACCATTAAGGAGGCGGTAAACTTTAAAGTCATAGAAATTGTAGAAGCCCAAGGATCAGGTTTTGCTTATCCTACACAGCGTTCAGTTTAAAGTTCGCCTAATACCGTAATTCCACCTTTAACCACCTGGTTAAGTTCTAAATTAATTTTAGTTCCAATTGGTAAAAATAAATCTACACGAGATCCAAACTTAATAAATCCAAACTCTTTATTTTGCTCAACTATATCCCCTTCTTTAACATACCAAACGATTCTTCTAGCTAGGGCACCTGCAATTTGTCTAAATAAAACAGGGGATCCATTAGCATGTTCTACAACTACTGTTGTGCGTTCGTTTTCTGTACTAGATTTAGGATTCCAAGCGGCTAAATATTTACCTGGATGATATTTAAAAAATTTTACTACACCTGAGATAGGATTTCTATTGATATGTACATTTACGGGAGACATAAAAATAGATACTTGTAAACGTTGATCCTTAAAATATTCACCTTCATAGGTTTCTTCAATCACCACTACTTTTCCATCAGCAGGACAAATAATTAAATTATTGTCATCGGTGAAAGTTCTCTTAGGGTTTCTGAAAAACTGAAGTACGGTAATAAATAAGGCTAAGGAAAAAATATAGGTAAGCCAAACTAACCAAGTTACATCATGGAATTTATAATCTACGATGGCATTTAATATGAAAATTACTAAAACGCTTAAGGCAATACTGGTATATCCTTCTTTATGTATGGTCATTGTTGAGGTATTAATTTACAAAATTGGGAAAAAAATGTCAAATTTCCTTTAGATGGCTCTATAAATATCTTTTAGATTTCTTCCCAAGCCATCGTAGTCGAGACCATAGCCAACCACAAATTCATTACTAATTTCAAAACCAATATAGGCTATTTCCGGAATGTCTACTTTTACGGCATTGGGTTTGAATAAAAGTGTGCAAACCTGGATGGAGGCAGGTTCTAAAGTTTTTAATTTTTCGATTATAAATTGGAGTGTATGTCCACTATCAATGATATCTTCAACAATTAATATATCCCTCCCTTTAAGGGTACTGCTAAGTCCAATTATTTCTTTAACTTCCCCGGTGCTTTGATCGCCTTTGTAGGAAGAAACTTGCATAAAGCTAATTTCGCAGGCTAAATTTATTTCCTTTAGCAAATCCGACATAAACATAAAACTGCCATTTAATATGCCGAGTAAGATGGGTCTTTTGCCCTCATAATCCACATTTATTTGAACCCCCAAGAGTCTGTTACGTTTGTCTATTGTGTCCTTTTCGAGGAATAAGTCGAACTTTTTACCTTCAATTTCTATACATTTCATGGGGTAAGGGGCGTTTAGTGATAGTCTAATTTGATTTAGGATTATTTCGATTTTGTCGTCTTTCTTGGCGAAGCTGTTTGCGGGTTTTTACCGTATCTTTTTTAATGACTAAGGTGTCTTTTGGTGGGGTAAAAATTCTTTGTAATATTGTACGTGGGCTTGAATTATTGGGACGGATGTTTAGCGCTTCATCTTCTTCCTCCAGATCTAAACTATTGGTGTCAATTTCAACTGAATCAGGAAGTAAATAGGCTCTTAATCCTTCCCGGATACGCACATTGTAAAAACCATAAGCATTACTATCGGGAGCAATTTTTCCGCGCCTAGCCATTGTATTTCCGATAAAATTAAAATAATTGAGTAAATAGGGTTTTAAGTGGCCGTCACTCATGAATTTATAAAGGGCTACCTTAGGGCGAGGCACAATGTTAGCTAAAAAGATGCCTTCTCCTACTGATAATTCAGAGGGGCTTTTCCCAAAATAATATTGAGCCGCCTCTCCAATTCCGTATACATTATTACCCATTTCAATAATATTGAAATAGACCTCTAACATTCGGTTTTTACTGACAATACGGTTATTTTCAATGAGCCAAACAATCAAAATTTCTTCTACTTTCCGTGAAATGGTTTTATTTCGATTTAAGAATACATTTTTAACTAATTGCATGGAGATGGTGCTACCTCCTCTTTTGAATCCTTTTTCTTTAAAATTAGTGGCAATAGAATTTCGAAAGGCTTGCTCTACAAATCCTTTATGGGTAAAAAAGGAGGGGTCTTCAGAAGTTAAAATGGCATTTTTAAAATTGTCAGAAACGGATTCCAAGGGGGTAAAGTTTGGATTAGCTCGACCTATTACAATATTTCGCATGGGTTTCCCATATTCATAAGGCGTATAAATGAAATCTTGATTTATTTTACTTAAATCGGTTTTACCCCATTTTAAAAGTTTGAAGTTTTCTGGTACTAAACTGGATTCAAAATGTACACTATCAGGTTCTTGGCTATCTAATAGAAAATCTAAGTTATAGGTAATATTTCCTGCTACTTGCATGCCGTCTAAGGAATCAAATAAGCCTTCGGGAAATGCTTCTACTAAGGCTTGAGCGGGTTGTTTATCGATAGCTAATTTTAATTCGTAAATTTTATGGGGACGAAGGGTGTATTTAACGTAGGGTCTTAAAATAGCGTCTTTTAAATAGACCTTGGTGTCTTCTCCTAGGGCTACCCAATCATCGCCTACTACAACTTGTGCATCAATGGCAGTTTTTCGAATGAAAATATCATTTTGGGCAATGCGGGCTTGATTAATTTTTAAGTTTTGAATGGCCCATGAACCTAACATTTCAAAATTTCCACCACTAAAATAAGCGTCTTTTAATTCGGTTTGGATTTTGTCGAAACTTAGAGCGCCGTTAAATTTTTGCTGTAAAAACAAAGGCAATTCTACAGGCCCATCTTTAGCTTCCCAATTTAATGACAATCTTTTTTTGCCGGGCTTTAGTTTGCCTGTAAATTTCCAAGTTGCAAAATTACCATCAACTATTACTTCAGCGTCTAAATTTCCATTAATGATATTGGATTTTTTGGAATATAATGCCAACTCCACTTGCTCATGGGATTGCATGAGGAATTTAAAATCCTGAATAGCCATGTCATCCGGGATTTTGTAAAGGATTTCATTGAGTAGATTATTAGCAATTTCCGATAAGGGGGTTCTTTTACTTAATGAATCTGTGTTTTTATCGTCTTTCTTTTTGAATAAAAAATCGATGTTGGAAAGGGAATCGCGTTTGACAATTTGTACCAAGCCTTTGTTTAAATGCAAGTCAGATAGTTTGATTTGCCCGAATAACAAAGGGAATATTTTTACGGAGACTTTTAAATCAGCAATGTTTACCAGGGTGTCTCTGTTTTCAGGTACAACAGTTAGATTTTCAAGATAAACAGTACTTAAACCAGTGAATCCAGATTTTTGAACAGCTAATTTAACATGATAATCCCGGTCAGCTTTTTGTATGGCGCGGGTTAAAACTTTTTGAAATACCGATTCTCGCATGAAATAAGCTGTTATTCCACCTACAATCAATAGTGCTCCTAGGATGCCTAAAGTCCAAAGAATTATCTTTTTGTGTCTTGGTTGTAAGCGTATTTTGTTAATCTCAAATTTCATAGCTGTTAGGTATAACAATCAAATTCTAATCCAAGTTCATTTTTACCGATAAAATTACAATAAAAAGGCATAACAATGAATTTAATCTAAGCCCCTTTTATTATTTTTGAAGAATGGAAATGAGCCCAGAAAATATTCTAAAAGCACTTGGTAATGTAGAGGATCCAGATTTAAAAAAGGATTTAGTGAGCCTAAACATGATTAAAGATTTAAAAGTCGACAATTTACATGTTTCCTTTACGCTTGAGTTAACCACGCCTGCTTGTCCGATGAAAGATATGTTGAAAAATGCCTGTATAAATGCCATTAAACATTTAGTTAATTCGGATGCACAGGTGGAAGTTAATCTTTCTTCTAGAGTTTCCACACCTACTGATATCTCAGGCTTAGCAGGGATAAAAAATATTATTTTAATTTCTTCTGGTAAGGGGGGGGTTGGAAAATCAACTGTGGCGAGTAATTTAGCTATCGCAATGGCTAAAACAGGGGCTTCTGTAGGTTTAATTGATGCCGATATTTATGGGCCATCAATTCCTACTTTATTTGATCTAGTGCATGCAAAACCTTCTGCCAAAGAAACCCCAAGCGGAAAAACTTTGATAGAGCCAATTGAAAAGCATGGTATTAAAATTTTATCATTGGGCTTTTTTGCAGATCCAGAACAGGCAGTGCCGTGGCGGGGACCTATGGCGTCGAATGCTATTAAACAATTGTTTAATGATGCAGATTGGGGGGAATTAGATTATTTATTTGTGGATATGCCACCTGGCACGGGAGATATTCATATTACGATTAGCCAGACTTTTCCAATTACAGGGGCTGTTATTATCACCACTCCTCAAAAATTGGCAGTTGCAGATACTACCAAAGGTTTAAACATGTTTTTAATGCCAGGCATTAATATTCCGGTTTTAGGGGTAATAGAAAACATGTCTTATTTTGTAGCCAAAGAATTGCCTGACCATAAATATTATATTTTTGGTCGTGATGGAGGAAAGGATTTAGCGGCGAAAAATCAGGTTCCGTTTTTGGGAGAAATTCCGATTATTCAATCTATTGCAGATTCAGGTGACACCGGTATTCCATTAGTTTGGGATGCGTCGGATAAGCGGGAAATGTTATTTGACGAGTTGGCAGGGAAGATTGCGCAACAGGTTTCGATTCGGAATAGGCAGGTTTGAATGTCCTAAAAATTTATTATCTTTATATTTTGATTAATAGAAATGAATTTAACAGAACAAGTTGAGTTAGCTTTAGAGACGATCAGACCTTATTTAATTGCTGATGGTGGAAATGTGGCTATTGAAGAAATTACGGAGGATAAGGTGGTTCGCTTGCGATTATTAGGAAACTGTAGTTCTTGTAAAATGAGTTTTATGACCATGAAAGCAGGAATAGAACAGGCTATTATGAAAGCAGTTCCAGAAATTAGAGCTGTGGAATCGGTAGACGTGGCAGTTTAAAAATCTATTTTCCATCTGTTTAACAAAATTTAACGCTTTTCGAAAGGGATAAGCTTTATTTTTGTATTATGAAGTATTTAATAATGCTATTATTTTGTGTCCAAGCTACTATTGTATTTTCGCAAGGAAATGTAACGAAGAATGATTTGGTGCAATTTTCTGGAATTATTACAGATACGGATAGTAACCAAGTGGTGCCTTATGTCTCTATAAAGAATAAATCTACAGGTATATCTTATGCGGCCAATTATCAAGGTTATTTTTCATTTGTGGCCAAACCAGGAGATGTGATGTTGTTTACCGCCATCGGATTTTATGAAAAAGAACTTGCTATTCCAACTACGGTAACCGATAATAAATTTACGGCCATGGTGCAGATGAAACCTGAAGTTGTTTACCTGAAAGCGGTTAGAATTTACCCTTGGGCGACTGTAGAGGAGTTTAATAAGGAGTTTTTGGCCATGCAAGTGGCGGATGACAATTTAGCCTTAGCCCAAAAGAATTTGTCTAAGCAAAGTATCCAAAATATGGTCCTTACTTTGCCTAGAAATTCGAGTGAAATTAGTAATAGTAATTATAGATATAATTTTGATCGCATGATGAATGTTAACATGCGACAAACAAATCCTTTATTGAACCCTTTTGCTTGGGGACGACTGATGCAACAAATTATGAATGGGGATAAAAGCCGTTCGGAAAATTAGCGTTTCTTATTTACCTTCGGGAATTTCATTTTATAATCTGTACTTACTCTACCTTTTGATATGGCATCTAATCGACCTTTAATTAGTTGCTTTCTGAGTAAACTCAATTTATCAGTAAAGAGTTTGCCTTCAATGTGATCGTATTCGTGTTGTATGACGCGAGCGGTAAACCCATCATAGTTCTCTTCGAATAAATTCCAATTTTCATCATAGTAGCGGATTAAGATATTGGGCTTGCGCATAATATCCTCTCTTACATCTGGAATACTTAAACAGCCTTCGTTAAACGCCCAAGGTTCACCTGTTTCTTCTAAGATCTGAGCATTGATAAACACTTTTTTAAAGGGCGGTTCATCTTCGTCGGCTCGGGTATCCACGATGAATAAACGAATGGGTAGGCCTATTTGGGGAGCAGCTAAACCAACCCCATTGGCATGGTACATGGTTTCAAACATATCCGCAATAAGGGTATCTAATTTGGGATAGTTTTGATCGATATCTTCACAAACTTTTTTTAATACGGGGTCTCCGTAGGCTACTATGGGTAATTTCATGCTACAAAAATAAGAATAATTAAAATAGGTTAAAGAAGAAAGTCTAATCCTCGCTAGGCATAAAGGTCAAGGAGCTGAGTGTATCGAAGTTTAATACCTCTTTCGCAATGGCATTCATTTCGGCAGGCTTGACTGCTTCTATTTTTTGAAAGACCATGGCTAAAGAATCTATGTAATTGAAATCTAATAGGCTTTTAGCTAATGAAATAATTAGACCTATTTTATTTTCTTCAGCTAAGGCAATCTGTCCAATAAGTCGTTTTTTAAGTTGATTTAACTGAGCGGAAGTCCAGGATTTAGCTTGTAATTTAGTGAGTTCTTTGGTGATGAGTAATTTTGCTTTCTTTAGTTTTTCTTCGTCTGTGCCTAGGTAGATGTTAAAAATGCCCGTGTCAGAAAGGGGAATATAATTAGATTCTATGGTGTAAGCAATGCCATATTTTTCCCTAATCTCTAAGTTTAAAACGGAACTCATCCCTCCTGCCCCTAAGTAATGATTTAAAAGCATCAGGCCAGTTTTATAGGGATGGTGGAAAGAATATCCTGTGCCGCCTAAAATATAGTGAGCTTGATTTATAGGTTTGTGATGTTGGCTATGAGAAGTAGGTAAATTAACAGGAGCTGTGCGTTGTAAGTCGCTAGAGTTTTCAGGTATTACTTGAAAGTACTTTTCACTGAGATGTTTTACTTTTTGCCAGGTATAATTACCCATGACAGCAAATACCATTTGATGTGTTCGGTAATTATTGGCTATGAAATTTAAGATGTTTTCACGTTTAATTTGGGATACCGTAGCAACATTACCTAAGATGTTTCGGCCAAGGGGGTGGCCAGAGAATATCAAATCTTCAAAATCGTCTTGAATAGATTCTTCTGGTTGATCTTCATAGGAGGCAATTTCATCTAGTATTACACTTCTTTCCTTTTCAATTTCATCTTCTGGAAAAATGGAATGAAAGAGGATATCTTGAAACAGTTCCGTGCTTCGTTCTAAATAGGGATTTAAAAAAGATGCATGGATACAGGTGTATTCTTTGGTGGTATAGGCGTTTAGATCCCCTCCAACACTTTCAATTCGATTTAATATTTGGTAGGTGTTTCGCTTTAAAGTTCGCTTAAATAAAATGTGTTCAATGAAATGTGCTAAGCCCATGTGTGCATCTGATTCATCTCTGGAGCCTGCATTCACTAAAAAGCATGCGTGTGAGACCGTGGTTTTGGTGGGCACAAATAAAATGCGTATCCCATTCTGAAGAGTATGTATATGATGCTCCATTTTGTGACAAAGATAAGGGATTTATTACTATCCTGCTTTGAAAGATTATTCAAATACTGTCATTTTGACAAGATGAAGAGATTGGAACAAAGCTTGTTAAACGTATTGAAAAAAATTTATCATTTATGATCGCAGAAAAAGGAAATATATCAATTCACACGGAAAACATTTTTCCGATTATCAAGAAGTTTTTATACTCTGATAACGAAATCTTTTTAAGGGAGTTAGTTTCAAACGCTGTAGATGCCGTTCAGAAAATTAAACGTTTAGCTTCTTTGGGGCAGTTTAATGGAGACTTAGGAGAGCCTTTAGTTCAGGTGATTTTAGATAAGGAGGCTAAAACTATTACCATTTCTGATAATGGGATTGGGATGACTGCCGAGGAAATTAAAAAATATATTAACCAAGTAGCCTTTTCGGGAGCAAGCGAATTTGTTGAAAAATTTAAAGACGCAAAGGATGCGAATGAAATTATAGGAAAGTTTGGGTTAGGCTTCTATTCGGCGTTTATGGTTGCTGATTTAGTTGAAATCAACACTTTATCTTACGTAGATGGAGCAGAGTCGGCGAAGTGGACTTGTGATGGAAGTACTACTTTTGAGATTGAGGCGGGTTCTAAAACTACTCGTGGTACGGACATTATTTTGCATATCAATGAAGAATCTGCAGAATTTTTAAATGAGTTTAAAATTCAAGAGATTTTAGATAAATATGCTAAGTTTTTACCAATTCCAATTCAATTTGGGAATAAAACCAACAGAGAAGAAGACGGTACGGATGAGGAAGGAAAGCCTAAGTTTAAAGATGTAGAAGTTCCTAATATCATCAATACGACAACCCCAATTTGGGCAAAGTCTCCGAATGATTTGAAAGATGAAGATTACCTCAACTTTTATAAAGAACTTTATCCGTTTTCAGAGGATCCTTTATTTTGGATTCACTTAAATGTAGATTATCCATTTAATTTAACTGGGGTATTATATTTCCCTAAGTTGAAAGAAGATTTTGAATTACAAAGGAATAAAATAAAGTTATTTAGCAGACAAGTTTTCATCACGGATGAGGTGAAGGAAATTGTGCCGGAATTTTTAATGTTATTACATGGGGTGATTGACTCCCCAGATATTCCTTTAAACGTGTCAAGAAGCTTTTTACAAGCGGACGGGAATGTTAAAAAAATCAATAGCTATATCACTAAAAAAGTGGCCGATAAATTAGGGGAACTTTTTAAATCAGATAGAAATTCATACGAACAAAAATGGCAAGACATCGGGCTATTTGTGAAGTATGGAATGATTAGCGACGAAAAGTTTTATGATAAAGCCAAGGATTTTTGCTTGCTTACAAGTGTGGACGGAAAACCCTATACTTTCCAAGAATACAAAGATCAGGTTGCGGGAATGCAAACGGATAAAAATGGGAAAGTAGTATATTTGTATAGTACCGATAGTGAAAAACAAGATGGATTTATTCAAGCTGCAAAAGGCAAAGGCTATGATGTGTTAAAACTGGATAGCCCTATTGACAGCCATTTTGTGAGTGCTATGGAATACAAGCTGGAGAATACAATTTGGAAACGCGTGGATGCTTCGGCTGTGAATGCTTTAATCGAAAAAGATGAGACTTTTGAGTCGGTATTAAATGAGGAGCAATCTTCCCAAGTGAAAACTGTTTTTGAAACCTCTATTAAAAGAGAAGGCTATACTGTTGAAGTTGTTTCAATGAATCCAGAGGATGCGCCAGTAACGATAACCATGGACGAATTTTCGAGGAGAATGAAAGATATGGCTAAAATGGGTGGAGGTATGAGTTTCTATGGCAATATGCCGGATAGTTATAAAGTTTCCATTAATGGAAATCATAAATTAATTAATAAGCTATTGAAAGCTGAGGGTGAAGAACAAGCTAAGATGGCTAAGCAAGCGGTCGATTTAGCCTTGTTATCGCAAGGGATGTTAAGTGGAGCAGAACTCACCGCTTTTGTGAAAAGAAGTGTAGAGTTAATATAATTTTATACAAAAAAAGTTGAAGCCCCTAATGTCCTTGAATATTAGGGGCTTTATTATTTATGACCTGTGCTGTCGATTTAAGAATAAATATTAGTAATTTCGAATATTTTAAGAAGTAATTGTAGCGTTTAAGTGTTCGAACTCGTATTAACGTAAATAAGTTCTTGTACTTTTGCAAATTTTGTTAGTAGAACGAGATAATATTATGAAAACACATTTGAAAACCTGTTTTGGTCTTCTTTTCACGATTCTTTTATTAGGTTCATGTGCAAAGAAAGATGATGATGTAGTTTCAAATTTATCTGGTTTGAGTATTGTGAATGCATCTCCAAGTTTTGATTTGTTGGATGTGTATGTCGATCAAACGAAGGTGACAAATGATTTTAGTGATTTTACTTTTGGTAGTAAAATTGATTATTTGTCGGTTTATTCTGGAACAAGATTTATGACTTTGACCAAAAAGGGTTCGCGAGAGCCTCTGAGTCAGCAATCATTTATTCTTGCGCCACAATATGGCTATACTTTGTTTGTAATCGATAAACCTCAAAACATTCAGTTGATGATGTTGCCCGATAACCTAACAAAACCAGAAAAAGGCATGGCATCTGTTCGGTTTGCCAATTTGAGTCCGGATTCTGAACCTTTAACTTTATCGGTTGCAGGTGGTTTAGATTATTTGATTACGAATATTGCGTATAAACAATATTCTAATCCTATGATGGTACATGCAAATGACCCATTGGAGTTTCAGATAAGAAGTCATCAAACTGGTGGTTTGGTTTTGAGTATGGCCGGAATTAAGTTGGAAGAAGGAAAGATATATACTATTTACGTGAAGGGATTAATGGAAGCTTCGAATGAAACAAAAATTAGTTCCGCCATTTACACGCATAAATAATATATTTTAAACCTAAAACTAACCAAACTAGATTGTCTAACCTTATGTTTAACAGAACCAAATAACGGGCTTTATATGCTTCATTTCGAGGAAATAATAGCCGGTTGTGCGCAGCAGAAAGAGAAGAGCAAAGAAAGTCTTTACAAGGCTTACTATGGCTACTTAATTGCTGTTATTTTGCGATATGTTAAAGAAAGGGACGACGCCGAAGAACTAGTGAATGATGTTTTTATTAAGATTTTTGGAGCAATACACCAATTTGTATTACCATCAGATAAAGAACATCAAGTGAGGGCATTTAAGGCATGGATATCGAAGATAGCATCTCGAAGCTCCATTGATTTTTTAAGATCTAAAAAGGACTTTGTATCATTGGATGATGTACATGCAGAAAATGAACCCGCGAGTAAAGTAAATGTAGTGGAATCACTAAACGCTAAGGATATTTTAAAGTTACTGGATAACTTGCCCGAAATGCATCGAGTGATTTTTAATTTATATGAAATAGAAGGCTATTCTCATGATGAGATTAGCAAAGCACTTAATATTCCAGAAAGCTCCAGTAGGGTATATCTTACTAGAGCCAAGAATAAATTGAGGACTTTATATTTGAAATTGACAGAAAACACTTATGCCACATATGGAACATAAGCATAAAGATAAAAAGGAATTATTTGAGCACATTCAGGATTCGCTTCAACATTACGAAGAAGCGTACATGCCTGGGGCTTGGGAAAATTTTAAAAAATTTGAGCAAGCTAAAGCGAAAAAAGTTGTGACTTTATGGAGATGGGCTTCCGTAGCAGCTGCCTTTGTGGTGAGCTTAAGTGTTCTGTTAATGCTTGGTAAAAACCCAGCGAAAGAAGTTGTTTTAAAAGGAGATTCTGAGTTAGCTGCAGGTAGTAATCTGTCAAAGCCTAGTGATTTAACTAGTCCAGAAGTATCGAATATTAATCCTAATCTCAATCCTCAAGCTGATCTTAATGGAGTTTATCCTGCAACGGAAAGAATAGCCTCAAACAGACATATTCAAACCTTGCAATATGAAGCTTCTGAGCCGAATTTAACCCAACAAGTTGTAGCTACTGAATTATCACATGTATTACCTCGAAATACAGAGGTTATAGATAATCTACCTGCAAACGCTTCTATGGCAATTGTGAACGGTGTGACGGAAGCCATTGCTGATCAAGCTTTGGCTAATGTTAATTCTGATCAGGTAGAATCTGATGTAAAATCAGCTATTGTAAGGGATGATGTTAAGGATATACAAGCGCCTAAATCAAAGCTTAAAATTTTCAATAATAATCGATGGGCACTTGGATTAATGGTAGCACCTTCTGTAGGCCAAAATACCAGTGAATTAAATTTAGGATATGGGGTAAGTGTTAATTATAATATTTCACCTAAATTATCCCTAAGTTCTGGAATTGCCTATAGCAAATTAAATGCCTCTAAAAATTTACCTATTAATTTGGGGACTTCTTCGGTTGTGCTAGGCAATAATAAAAAGCTTGCTATAATTAGTGAAGAAGTGAGTGGAATAGATATTCCTTTTGAATTAAAATATCAATTTAGTCCTAAAGTATATGCTAATTTTGGTTTCTCAGGCTTTGCTGTAGTGAATCAAAAACGAAGTAATACATTTGTGCAAGATGTTGTTGTAATTCGTCCAGGAAATAGCTCTGCATCTGTAGGAGGCAATACAAATTTGGGATCAGGCCCGGGAAATACCACACTCTCTGATCCTTCTGGCCCTCAAGGTCAATTTGCAAATTCCTATATTGTGCGACAAATGACTACGGAAAACGTGTCTAATCAAGCGCTGGATAATATTAATTTCTTAGGTTTTTATAACTTCTCCGTGGGTTATAGCCGTCGAATTTATAAGCAAAATACACTAGCTATTGAGCCTTTCTTTAAACTTCCAGTGCGTGAAGTGACGCAAGATAACTTGAGAATGGTTAATACTGGAGTTCGTATTAAAGTAGGGTTTTAATTCTATTATTTTTGAAAGGTGTAATTGCATTGCTGAAGAAACATTATGGAAATGTGTTATTTATAATCACATTACTTTTAGTTTTGTTTGTGCCGAGTGTAAAAGCCACCATTTTACAGGGTTTATTAGAAATCGGAATTCTAAACCCTACGGTAAAGTCTACTGAAAACATAGCACCTAGCAATCTAGAAAAGAATTCAGGGCTTGACTTACCCGCAGTGGAACTTCAAACCCAAGCCCAGGATAAAATTTACTTGCCGCAATTGAAAGGGAAAGTTGTATTTATCAATTTTTGGGCTACATGGTGTCCGCCTTGCTTAGCAGAAATGCCATCTTTAAACAAATTGTATGCTTTAAATGAGCGTAATCGGGATATAGTGTTTTTATTTGTAGATGCAGATAGAGATTTCTCCAAATCCATGGCTTATATGCAAAAGAAAGGCTATAGTTTGCCTGTATATATTAACCAACAAGAATTTCCTTCAAATTTATTTAATGGTACTCTCCCTACTACCTTGGTATTTAATAAAGCAGGTAAATTAATTTATAAAGGAGAAGGTGCCGCGAATTATAGCAGTAAAAAATTTATTCAGTTTATGAATAAATTGGCAGCTGAATAAATCGATTAAAATTAGTCTTCAAAAACTTTATAGGTAGTTTTTTGAACGACATTATTCTTTGTCGTTTTTAAAATGAGGGAACTTTTGCTTAATTCTAATATTTCATAGAGCTCGCCATTATCTTTAAGGAGTTGAGTTCTGTCTTGAATGAGGCTGTATTTACCATGATCAATAAGTTGTGGGTCGCCCGGAAATTTAATACCACCTTCATCTTCCCACCATACATAATTGGGGCCAAAAAACAATAAATTATCAACTTCTAAGGGGGTCAAATTTCCAGTTACATCTGTCCATTGTCCATTTCCAGTAGTAGTTTCAATCTTTACTCTCAGCCAGCCTTTCGGAGTTGTAAGTTGAATTAACTTTTTTTGTTCCTCTTTGGAGTCCTTAGCACATGAGGCTAAATTTATAGCTAGAAATGTTAAAAGTAAAAAGCGAAATAATATTTTCATGTTAAATCAGATGTTGGTGGTTTTATTCAATTATTAGAATTTATCGCACTAATTTATGCATAAAAATAATATATTTAATGCATTCGTACAAGCCCTTATTCGGCAATTTTGTTTCTATATGAACTTGAATTTAAAATATTTCTTAAGCTTTTTTTCGAGTCTTACTTTGTGGGTAGTGGCATCTGCTTCTTTTGCTCAAAATAGAGAGGACATAACTTGGCATAACCTTTTTCCTTTGGATAATGGAGTGATACAAGGGCAAGTGAGAGTAGCTAATGAGCCCATAGGTTTTAGCAGACTTCCAGCTAGTTTAAAGCCCCAAATAAGGGATGCTGTATGGGGTTTGGGGTCAAACATGGCAGGTACTTATATTGAATTTACATCGAATGCTCAAAGCTTGGTGTTTAAATATACAGTTACCGGATTTTTAAATATGCCCCATATGCCCAGTACTGGCGTGAGTGGTTTAGATTTATATGTATTTGAGAAAGAAAAATCTTGGACATGGATCCCGGGCCGATATAATTTTAAAGACACCGTAAGCTACCAATATGAAAAGTTAGGTGGGGATTCCGGTAAAATCTATAGACTTTACTTGCCTTTATATAATGGAATAAAAAACATGCAGATAGGTTTACCATTGGGAAGTTCATTGAATTTTATAAAAGGTAATTCTGCTACCTTAAAAAGCTTAAATCCTATTGTAGTTTATGGGACTTCTATTGCCCAAGGAGGATGTGCTAGTAGGCCGGGTTTAGCATGGCCATCTATATTGGGAAGAATGGTTAACAAGGAAGTAATTAACTTAGGTTTTTCTGGAAATGGTCGTTTAGAGGCTCCCATTATTGAGTTGATGATTGCCCAAAAGCCTAGTGTTTATATATTGGATTGTTTACCTAATATGGGATCAGAAAAGCTTTTTTCGGACACTTCATTAGTATCAACAATAAAAAAAGCGGTTTATCAAATTAGAAAGAAAGATATACAAACGCCTATTGTTTTGTCTCAACATAGTGGTGGAAGAACACTTAATTTGCTACAGGTAGATAGAAATTTAGAGTTTAATCGAACTAGTGATTTATTAATAGTGGCGTTCGATCAGCTTAAAAGAGAAGGAGTAAAGGAGATTCATTTAATGACCACCAAAGCAATTGGGTTGGATTTGGAATCTACTGTAGATGGTTCTCATCCGAATGATATTGGCATGATGAAACATGCTCAAGCCTATAGAAAATTACTTAAAAAAATAAGGCAAGATTAATTTCTTGCCTTATTTAAAATGGGGTTTTATTGAGGTCTAACGAATCGTGCTTCCAGATTCAACTGGATTACTCGGAGCTACAAAACTCAGTTTCCCTGCAGCATCTTCAGCCATTAAGATCATGCCTTGTGATTCTATACCTTTGATGGCACGAGGTGCCAGATTTACTACTAAACTAACCTGTTTGCCAATAATCTCTTCTGGGGTATAATGTTCTGCAATACCAGAAACCACGGTTCTAGTATCTAAGCCTGTATTTAGCGTGAGTTTAAGTAATTTTTTAGTTTTCTCAACTTTTTCAGCTGCCACAATGGTAGCTACTCGAATATCAATTGTAGAGAAATTTTCGAATTCTATATTAGGTTTAAATTCCGCCACTTCAGTGCGGCTTTCATTTGCAGTTTTGGAAGCGTGTAGCTTGTCAATTTGAGCTTGAATTTCAGCGTCTTCAATTTTTGTAAATAGAAGGCTTGCTTCAAATATTTGGTGTCCAGTTGGCAATAAATCGGCCTGTCCGGCATCTTCCCAAGTATAAGCTCCCGCATTTAACATTTTAATTAATTTTTCGGAGGTAAAAGGTAAAAACGGTTCAATTAATATTTGAAGATTAGTCGCTATTTGTAAACCAATATTTAATATAGTTTTTACGCGCTCTGGGTCAGTTTTAATAAGTTTCCAGGGTTCAGTCTCGGCAAGATACTTATTGCCTAAGCGGGCCACATTCATTACTTCAGTCAATGCTTCTCTAAACCTATAATTTTCGATGGATTGACTAATTTTTGCAGGGGCTTCTTGTAATTCAGTTATTACCTGTTGATCAAAATCCGATAACTCACCTCTTGCTGGTACTTTTCCTTCATAATATTTATGTGTTAATACCACTACCCGATTGACGAAATTACCTAAAATAGCCACTAATTCATTATTGTTTCTGTTTTGGAAATCTTTCCAGGTAAAATCATTGTCCTTAGTTTCTGGAGCTGTTGCAGTCAGTACATATCTTAAAATATCTTGCTTTTCTGGAAAATCTACTAAGTATTCATTTAACCACACAGCCCAGTTTTTAGAAGTGGAAATTTTTTGACCTTCGAGATTTAAAAACTCATTGGCAGGGACATTATCGGCCAATACATAATCACCATGTGCCATTAACATTGCAGGAAAAATGATGCAATGAAAAACGATATTATCTTTTCCAATAAAGTGTACCAATTTGGTGGATTCATCTTTCCAGTAATCTTCCCAACGGCCTTTTATGGCGTGCTGAGGATTTATGTAAAATTCTTCCGCCATTGGATTCCACACACCTAATTTAGCATAATTATAAAGCTCTTTTGTAGCCGAAATATATCCAATAGGAGCATCAAACCAAACATATAATACTTTGCCATCTGCATCTGCAACTGGAACTTTTACTCCCCAATCTAAATCTCTGGTCATGGCTCTCGCCTGAAGCCCTGCATTTAGCCAGCTTTGACATTGACCATATACATTGGGGCGCCACTCTTTATGACTCTCGATATAATCCCTTAATTGGGCTTCATATTTATCTAATGGTAAAAACCAGTTTTTAGTTTCTTTACGTATTGGTGCTTCTCCAGATAAAGTAGATTTGGGATTAATAAGATCGGTCGCATTTAAGGTACTTCCACAACTTTCACATTGATCTCCATAGGCATTCTCATTTCCACAGCGTGGACAAGTTCCAGTGATATATCTGTCGGCTAAAAAGCTTTGAGCCTTTTCGTCATAGTACTGTTCTGTTATTTCTTCTGTAAAGACACCTTTTTTATAAAGGTTTTCGAAGAAATCTTCTGCTGTTTGGTGATGAGTTAAGGAGGAGGTTCTATGATAAATGTCAAAAGAGATTCCGAATTCTTGGAATGAATCTCCAATAATTTTATGATATTTATCTACTACTTGTTGAGGCGTAATACCTTCTTTTTTCGCTTTTAAGGTGATAGGTACACCATTTTCATCAGAACCACAAATAAACCGAACATCCTTTTTTGTAGATCTTAAATATCTCACATATATGTCTGCGGGTAAATATACACCTGCTAAATGACCTATATGTACGGGCCCATTAGTATACGGTAAAGCAGCCGTTACAGTATATCTCTTTATTTTATCGTTATCCAAAACTATTTTTTTTATTTTGCAAAGATATTGATTTTAAAGATGATAAAACAGCCACCAAGTCTAAAAAAAGGAGATAAAATTGCAATTGTTTGTCCAGCAAAGAAACTTCCAAAATCAGTTGACTGGGCAATTAAATGTCTAGAGTCCTGGGGTTTAGAAGTTATTTTAGGCGAAAGTTTTAAAGGTGACTTTCATCAATTTGCAGGAACAGACGAGCTTCGTACTGCAGATTTGCAACGCTTCTTAGATGATGCTACGGTAAAAGCGATATTTGCCGCGAGAGGTGGGTATGGAACTATCCGGATTATTGATAATCTGGATTTTAAATACTTTCAAGAAAATCCAAAATGGATTATTGGATTTAGTGATATAACTGTTTTGCTTTCACATTTGTGGAGTGCGTTTGGCATTAAAAGTATCCACGGACAGATGCCTTATACCTTTGAAGAAAGTAGCATTGAAGCCTTACTCGGGCTCAAGCGTACACTTTTTGGGGAATCAATTAATGTATCTTATACCAGTAGTTTTCAAAATAGACCTGGCGTTTGTGAAGGCACCTTGATAGGTGGAAATTTAACTTTATTGTTAGCCGTGGAAGGTTCTGTCTCAGCCATGGATTTTGATGATACGATTCTCTTTATTGAAGATGTTGGGGAACATGAATATGCTGTAGATAGAATGCTCCGTACATTAAAACGTAAAGGTAAGCTTGCTCGCTTAAAAGGTTTAATAGTAGGAGCATTTAATGGTGTAGATCCTGAGCCTATTCCTTTTGGTCAAAGTTTTGACCAGGTTGTTCAAGATATTGTAAGTGAATATTCTTACCCGGTTTGTTATAATTTTCCAAGTGGTCATATTGAAGATAATAGAACCATGGTTGTAGGAGCTAAGATAAAACTTAGCATCCAAGAAAATGATGTTAATTTAGTATACCTTTAGAAGGTTTCGCTATCGGGTGGAATACCGTAATCTTTAAATTTTATTTCTGGATTTGGGATAGGTTTATCAGATTTTTTAAACCAACCTTTTACAATATTTACTAAGCCTGAAATATGTTCTCCATCAATAGATTTTCCTAGTTTTCCAGTTATAATGGCCCCTAAAGCTTTGGTAATTAATCCAGAACCTCTAAATAATGTCTTGTTCAATATGAGAGGGAGTAAAATAGACATTACACGGCTACTTATATTAAGCTGTTCATCTATTTTTAACAAACCACTAGGAGTAGCATACTTTTTGAGTAAAGCACTTATACTAAACTGGTTAAAATAGGTTTTTACCGAGGAGCCTAAATCATTTTCTTGTTGCTTATATTCAAGCTTTAGTCTATGAATTTCAAGCTCTAATTCGGCTAATGTGGAAATTTTCTTAGATCTCATCATCTTTATCTTCTACTTTGTCAAAATACTTCTTAATAAATAAGTTGATAAGCTTGGGTTCTATATAACGGTCTTTTGTATAAAATACAACAATTGCTAGTATCAAATATATTCCTGCAACACATCCAAAGCCTTGCGTATAGGAACCAAATAAAGATGAAAGGAATAAGGCTAATGTGATTGTGCCAAATAGAAATGCTAAAATAAAGCAAATCAAAACAACTACATTAGTGAATAAATCAGCAAATATCTTAGAACCTTTTGCTATAGCGGATAAACGGGTATGTTCTACTCGTGTATCAATATAAGCTTTAGCGTCTACAAAAATTTCCTCTATTCCTTTATCTTTATTATCTTCCATATAGCTTTAAATTAAATTAGATGTGTTCAACTTCATTTGAATACTCTTCTTCAACTGTGCGGATTTTACTTTTTAAATTATCCACTACTTTATCTTTTAAGCTGGCTAAATTACTAATTTCATCAGCTGCCCGATCTTTAATAGCATCGCCTAAATCTTTTAAAGACTCGCTTAGCTTATCTCTCGTTTCACTTCCTTTTTCTGGGGCAAATAATAAACCTAATGCAGCCCCTGCTGCTAAACCAGCTAATAATGCAATTACAACTTTTGAATTATCGTTCATGATAAAAAAATTTAAATATTTAACAATCGATAGATTACTTTTTAATTATCTTCTTTAATAATAACTCCTTGTTCAGGATTTAGTTTTATTTTTTTTAATTGTTTTGAAGCCTGTGTACTGGATTCATAAATTTTTACCAGCAGCACAAAGTAGGATAATAGTAATGGTCCGAATACTAATCCTAGTATTCCAAATAAGGGTAACCCAATAACTACGCCAATAACGGTAATGATAGGATGAATGTTGCCTACTCGTTTAGCAATTATAAATCGGAGTACATTATCAATGTTGATAATTACTACAAAACCAACGACTAATAAGCCCCATCCATCAAAATTTTGACCTTCTGAAATTTTTAATAAAGCTGCAGGGACAAAAATGACCGGTGGGCCTAAAATTGGAACAAAAGAAAGAAATGTGGTTATAACCCCCCAAAATATAGGATCATTATAATTGAATATATAAAAGCAAAGACTAACTAATGAACCTTGTACGATAGAAATAAAACCTTGACCAAGTACATTTGCAAATGTGGTATTTCGCATTTCTTCGGCAAACCGAATGGAGTTTTGCTCTCTAAAGGGGGCGTATTTAAGCAGTGCTTTTTCAAACGAATGCCTTTCGATGAGCATAAAATAAAGTAAAAAGTACATCAAAAGAAGTCCGAATACAATATTAAAAACACCTGTAATTAATGAAGGAAATAAACCTGCTAGCCAGTTACCTGCATTTTTTAAGGCATCTTCAATTATAACCCCTGCATTTTCACTGAAGTCAAAAAGGTGCCTAATTTTATAGAGTATATTATTAAAGTAGATTTGATCGTTATTTAATTCAGCGATTTTATTAATCATCATGCTGCTCAATGTATAAAATGGTAAGACCAGAATTATGAGCGACATTACAATTAAAAAAATGGCAGCAATTCGTTTATTCCACGACTTCTCATCCACTAAATAGATATATAAGGGCCGCAATAAGGTATATAGAACTAAGGTGCTTAAAATGGAACTAAATATGCCGCCTAAAGAATAGGCTATCAAGAGGGCTAAAGCAATTATTATGAGGAGCGTAATTTGGTTACGCTGATTATAAGATAGCGCTGGCATAGTTTGGTATTTTATCTATAACGATTTAAACCAATAAAGGTTTGCCCGCTATATTATTAGTCCAAGTTAATAGCTTTCATTTTATTATAAAGTGTTTTACGGTCTATATTTAAAATTTTGGCTGCTTTCGTTTTATTAAAGTTGACCTCCCTTAATACATTTAAAATGGTTTCATACTCTGCCTCCAAGGCTGCATTTTTAAGATCTCTTGGTTTGGTGACTTTAGTAATCGTATTTTCTACTGCTGTTTCTATAGCACTGGCAATAGCATATGTAGAAATTTCTAAAGGAAGTGCCTTCAATTGAATTTCCTCTCCCTCGGTAAGAAGAGTTGCCCTGCGAATTACATTTTTTAGTTCTCGAACATTACCTGGCCAGTTATAAGTAAGGAAGCAATTTTCAACTTCTTCTGAAAATCCAGTGATATTTCTGTTTAGTTCGGCATTGGCTGACTTCAAAAAGGTGTGAGCATAGGTTAAGATATCACGACCTCTTTTATGCAAAGGAGGGAGATGGATGGAGAATTCATTAAATCGGTGATATAAATCTTCTCTAAACTTACCTTTTTGTATAGATTCATTTAAATTTTCATTAGTTGCTACGATTATTCGAACATCTAAGTCAATCTCTTTGGTACTCCCAATACGTTTAATTTTTCTTTCTTGAACTGTTCTTAAAAGGGCGGCTTGAATATCGTAAGATAAATTGCCAACTTCATCTAAAAACAAGGTTCCTCCATTGGCCATTTCAAAATGTCCGATTTTAGTAAATAAGGCGCCCGTAAATGATCCTTTTTCATGTCCAAAGAATTCGCTTCCTGCTAATTCTTTGGTTAATGACCCACAGTCCATGGCCACAAATGGTTTGTTTTTTCGAGGACTATTGAGATGGATTGTTTTGGCGACTGACTCCTTTCCGGTACCGCTATCGCCTGTTAAAATAACACTGTAACTGGTAGGTGCAACAAGCATAATTTGCTTGATAATTTCTTTGGAAGCTGGGCTTTGTCCAATAACAAATTCTTCTACTTCGATTTGTTGTTTTTGATCCTTCGACTTTTTATTATCTGAGTTTGAAGAATCGCTCTTTTCGTTATTTAAAGCTTGTTGGGTTTCAATTGCTTTATTTATGGTATTTAGAATTTCATCTGGATATAAAGGCTTGGTAATGTAATCGTAAGCCCCCAATTTAATTAATTCTACGGCTACCTTGATATCCGAATAGCCCGTTATTATAATAACCCCCGTTTTAGGATAATTTTCTTTGATTTTTACTAAAATATCTTTCCCATCAGTATCTTCTAAACGATAGTCACATAAGACTAAATCAAAATGTTGTTTAGATAATAACTCAAACGCAGAATTCCCACTTGTAGCAGTTTCTACAGCATAATTATTTCTGGATAAAAATTTAGATAAAAGTAATCCAATATTTACCTCGTCATCAACAATTAGGATTTTCTTCATTTCAATGGGTAAAAAAATTATTTAGTATTTAAATCTTTATAAATATAATTAATTTATTTATGTGGGCAATAAATTCCACACAATTATTCGCCTTTAAATACGGGTTTTCTTTTTTCTAAGAATGCATCTACTCCTTCTTTAAAGTCTTGCGTTTGAAAACAATTCCCAAAACTGTTTATTTCAGTTGCAAATCCATCTTTTGTAGGATCGGTGCTTGCGTTAATGGCAATTATCGCTTCTTTTATGGCTAATGGAGCGCGTTGTGTTATTTTGTTTAATATTTGCTCTGCTACTAAGATTAACTCCTCAGGCGCACATACTGAATTTATTAATCCAATTTGTAAAGCTCTTTCAGCAGCTATCATATCTGCACTGCAAATCATTTCAAATGCTAAACCTTTGCCAACTAATTGAGTTAAGCGTTGTGTTCCGCCATATCCAGGGATTAACCCTAAAGTAACTTCTGGAAGTCCTAGTTTGGCGGTAGTTGAGGCTATTCTCATATGACAGGCTAGTGCCAGCTCTAAACCTCCACCTAATGCAAATCCATTGATTGCTGCTAGGTAAGGTTTAGGTGCATTTTCTATTGCATTGAAAACACCTTCGTGCCCTAATGCTGAAAGTTGTTCACCCGCCACTTTATCTAAACTTGAAAATTCTGAAATATCCGCCCCAGCTACAAAGGCTTTTTCTCCTGCTCCAGTGATTAAGGCTGCTCGAATGCTTGTATCTGCATTAATTTTTTTTACTACATCCGCTAGTTCAGCAATTGTTTCTTTGTTTAAAGCATTTAATTTGCTAGGTCTATTAATAGTGATATAGGCAATTGTATCACGGTTTTCAAATAAAATATTTTGATAAGTCATATAGCCAAGTTTAATTAAAAAGATCGATTATCTTCCACCCATTTTGATATATATTCTACGATGGAACTCATGGTAGTGCCTGGCGCAAAAAGTTCGCCTACACCCATATTATTTAAAGTTTCACGGTCTTTATCAGGGATAATACCACCTCCTGTGAGTAATACATCCTCCATGCCTTTCTCCTTCATCAAGTTCATAATTTTTGGAAATACAGTCATATGAGCGCCTGATAAAATAGAAATTCCAATAGCATCCACATCTTCTTGAAGGGCGGCATTTACCACCATTTCTGGTGTTTGTCGGAGGCCCGTATAAATGACTTCCATTCCTGCATCACGCAAAGAGGTTGCAATGACTTTGGCGCCTCTGTCGTGGCCATCAAGGCCAACTTTGGCCACTAGAACTCTTATGGGACGATTTAATTTTTGATTCATATGGAAAGAAAATTCAGGTAAAAATAGAATAATTTGCTGGTTTTATGAAGGAATTCCTTTAAACAAAGGATTAATGCCCTTAAATTATTACCTTTGAAATAAATTCTAAATACTATTATGAGCGACGAAAAATCATTGAATTTTATTGAAGAGCGAATAGAAAATGATTTAAAGAGTGGGAAATACAATCAACTTATTACTCGTTTTCCGCCAGAACCAAATGGCTACCTACATATCGGACATGCGAAGGCTATCTGTTTAAATTTTGGATTGACCCAGAAATATGGGGGATATACTAATCTCAGATTTGATGATACCAATCCGGTAACTGAAAAAACCGAATATGTAAATAGCCAGCAAGAAGATATTCAATGGTTAGGCTTCCAATGGAAAAATGAGTTATATGCTTCCGATTACTTTGATCAGCTTTATACCTTCGCTGAAAAATTAATTATGGATGGTTTAGCGTATGTAGATAATAGTACGGCAGAAGAAATTGCAACCCAAAAAGGTACACCTACCATTCCGGGTACAGCAAATATTTATAGAAGCCGTTCTGTAGAAGAAAATTTGAGCTTATTCCGCGATATGAAGGCTGGTAAATTTGAAGATGGCTTTTGTACACTTCGTGCTAAAATTGATTTAGCTAGCCCAAATATGCTAATGCGCGATCCAATTATCTACAGAATTAAGCACGCTCCCCACCATAGAACAGGAAACAAGTGGTGTATTTATCCGATGTATGATTTTGCGCACGGACAAAGTGATGGTATTGAACAAATAACTCATTCTATTTGTACACTGGAATATGTGGCACATAGAGAGTTGTACGATTGGTTTATTGAGAAATTAGGGATTTACCCATCTAAACAATATGAATTTGCACGTTTAAACTTAACCTATACGGTAATGAGTAAACGAAAGCTTTTGCAATTAGTAAATGAGAACTTTGTGGCAGGATGGGACGACCCTCGAATGCCTACTATTAGTGGCTTGCGAAGAAGAGGCTATACTCCTGCCAGTATCCGTGAGTTTTGTGAAAGAATCGGAATTGCAAAAAGAGAGAACCTGATTGAACTTAGCTTATTAGAATTTTGTATAAGAGAAGATTTAAATAAAAATGCGCATCGCGTGATGGCTGTTTTAGATCCCATTAAATTAACCATTGAGAACTATGAAGAAGGGAAAGAGGAGATTTTAATTGGTGAAAATAACCCAGAGGCAGATGACAAAGGAGGCACTCGAGAAATTCCATTTAGTAAGGAACTTTGGATTGAAGCTGAAGACTTTATGGAAGTTCCAGCCAAGAAGTGGTTTAGACTGGCTCCCGGTGCTATGGTTAGATTAAAACACGCTTTTATTGTAGAGTGCATAGATTACAAAAAAGATGAAAATGGAAAGGTAACGGAAGTAATTTGCCGTTATTTACCTAACTCCAAAAGTGGTTCTGATCAAAGTGGAGTAAATGTAAAAGGCACTATTCATTGGGTGAGTGCAAAGCATGCACAAGAAGCAGAAGTAAGATTGTACGATCGCTTATTTACTGTGGAATCTCCAGATGCCGAAGAAGGTGATTTTAAAGATTATTTAAATCCAGAAAGTAAATCCATTATTGAAAAGGCATATATAGAGCCGTATTTGGCAACTGTGGAGTCTCACAAACCTTATCAATTTATCAGAAAGGGATATTTCTGTGTGGATAAAGATTCTACCGCTGGTAAATTAGTTTTTAATAGAACCGTTGGATTAAAAGAAACTTGGAAACCAAATCCAGCAAAATAAGCTTTTAAACGCATAATTTTCTTAAAATATACCCAACAACCAATAGTAAGATACCCATTTTAGGGTATCTTATTCTTCTTTAAGGCCAATAAATTTGAATTCATCAAACTTAAAGAAGAATCAATATGAAAAAATTTATTTTACTCGCAATTATTTTTTGTTGTGGCATTTTTCAAGTAATGGCACAAGCGTACTCCCAAGGGGATAAGTTACTAAATGTTGGCGTAGGTGTAGGAGGAGGATTCGGAACTCCCATTGGATTGAGTTATGAACATGGGTTTTCTGATAAAATTAGTGCGGGGGCTTATGTTGCTTATGCTAATAAAAAAGTAGCTACAGGTTTTGGAGATTATAAATATACCTATGTTCTTACCGCAGCAAGAGCTTCCTATCATTTCGATTTTGATGTAGAAAATCTAGATCCGTATATTGGGGTGATCTTAGGTTATAATATTGCTTCTGCCAAATGGACTGGTACAGGCCCAGGAAACGCGGCATCTGCTGGAGGCGTAATATATGGAGGCCATGTTGGTGCCCGCTATTTCTTTTCTGAGAAAATTGGCATATTCGCAGAAGCAGGATACGGTGTAGGAAGCTTAAATGTTGGTTTATCCTTTAAACTTTAAAACCGCTTTAAATAAATAATAAAAAAGGAGGCCTTTAGCCTCCTTTTTTTTATTGGTATTTTTTAACTAAGTTATAGATGATAGCTCTATCTCTTTCTGTGAGCGTTTTATTTTGTGCATCATCTTGTACAAAATGAATTTTAAACGCATTGATAGCATTCGGTAAATTGGCAATATTGTAGCCGATAATTCGTAACCCAGCTACGGCGTCAAAATTTTCTGGTGCAGGTTCTAAATTTGCATCATACCAATATCCAAAGCCTTTTTTTGCTAAGGTTTCCCATGGAAAGTTTTTAGGGTCGTTTTTTCTACCAGGAGCATAATCAGCATGCCCAATAAAGTTGGCCGTAGGAATACTATATTTCTTTTTAAGGCTCCCTAATACCGTTAATAAACTATTAATTTGGGCTTCTGTCCAGGGATCGGTAGTACCATTATTGTCCATTTCAATCCCGATAGAACTCGAATTCATATCAGTAACTGATCCCCATTTACCCACTCCCGCATGTTGTGCGCGCAAATAATCATTAACCATTTGATAAACTTTCCCGTCCCGGCCAATTACATAATGAGAACTGGTTGCTGGTCCTTTTAAGGTAAAAGTACGAAGGGTTTGTGCAGTAGAGTCTTGAGCGGTATGATGAATCATAACATAATTGGCTTTACGCATACTCATATTGACGGTTCCCACAAAATCAACTGGCTGACTTAAGGAGTCAATTTGCTGATTAAGGGGAGGCATAGCAGCGATAGTTTTGGAGAAACCTTTTGCTAAGCGTTTATATTCTTTATCTGATTCAGCATATTTATATGGCTTACAAGCAATAAAACTACTAGCTATTAATATAGCCAAACCGGCTTTAATTATTGTGGATTTTGTATTCATTTGGTTTGTAATTATTTAAGTCTGAAGGTTCTCCCTGTGCATAAATTTTTTACTAATTTAGTGTAATATTATTTAAATATGGGATGCAAATCCTAATCAAAATGTATCATATGTTAAACAAAGGAAAAAACTTAGCGCTAACCGTAGGGTTGCTTGCTGGATTAAGTTTCACGGCATGTCAAAATAATGGCGCCACCAAATCAGAGCAAGTTGAAAAGGATTCATTAGAAGCCTACGTAGACGAACGTATAAAAATTTATGAAAAGGTAAAACTGACTACCAATATCAATGCCTTAAGCCCTAGTGAGCGCAAGATGTTGCCGCTTTTAATTGAGGCAGCAGGCATCATGGATGAATTATTTTGGAAACAAGCGTATCCCAAAAGAGATAGTTTATTAAGCACGATCAAGAGTGAAAATACCAGAGAGTTTGTCCGCATTAACTATGGCCCTTGGGATCGTTTAAATGGCGATAAACCATTTGTTACAGGCATTGGAGAAAAGCCTTTAACTGGCACATTTTACCCTTTGGGGATGACAAAGGAAGAATTGGAAAGTTCGGATGTCAAAGATAAGTATGGTTTATATTCAGTAATTCGCAGGAAAGAAGGGAAGCTTGTTTCGGTACCCTACCATGTGGAATTTGCCAATGAATTATTAAAAGCGAGTAATTTATTGAAGGAGGCTGCTTCCTTGGCTGAAGATCCGGGCCTAAAAAAGTACTTAAACCTAAGAGCAGATGCTTTAGTAACCGATAAATATGAAGCCAGTGATTACGCATGGTTAGACATGAAAAATAATGGGTTAGATATAATTATTGGACCCATTGAGAATTATGAAGATAAATTATTGAACGCTCGGGCTGCATTCGAAGCTTATGTGTTAGTGAAGGATAAAGAATGGAGTAAACGACTAGCGAAATACGTAGCGATGCTCCCAGCTTTACAAAAAGGGTTACCGGTAGAAGCTAAATATAAACAAGAAGTACCAGGTACTGATTCTGAATTGAACGCTTATGATGTCGTTTATTACGCGGGCGATTGTAATTCTGGTTCTAAAACTATCGCGGTTAATTTACCAAATGATGAAGTCATTCAGCAAAAGAAAGGTACGAGAAGATCTCAGCTTAAAAATGCTATGAAGGCTAAATTCGATAAGATTTTAGTACCTATCTCGAAAGAGTTGATTGCTCCTGAACAACAGCAATATATTAACTTCGATTCATTCTTTGCAAATGTAATGTTTCATGAGGTAGCACATGGATTAGGAATTAAAAATACAATAACTGGAAAAGGTACTGTAAGAGCGTCATTGCAAGAACAATATTCATGGTTAGAAGAAGGTAAAGCTGATGTATTAGGTTTGTACATGGTAACCAGCATGTTAAAGTCAGGAGATTTAGAAGGTGATTTAAAATCTTTTTATACGACCTATATGGCAGGTATATTACGTTCTGTAAGATTTGGGGCATCTAGTGCGCATGGAAAGGCCAATATGCAATGCTTTAATTACTTTAAAGAAAAGGGTGCATTTCAAAGATCTGAAGCAGGCGTATATAGTGTAAATTTTGAAAAGTTTGAGTCGGCCATGAATGATTTGAGCAAATATATCTTAACCTTACAAGGGAATGGAGATAAATCTGCGGTTCTAAAAGCTCAACAAGAGAGAGGTATTATTGGGGCTGAACTCCAAGCAGACTTAGATAGATTAGGCAGAAAGGGTATTCCAGTGGATATCGTATTTGAACAAGGAGTTGATGTATTAGGGGTTAAGTAATCTTTGAATATACCAATTGACAAAAAAGGATGTGATTTATGCACATCCTTTTTTGTTATAAATATTCTTTCACTAGCTTTTCAAAAACATCAATGTCAAATGGTTTACTGAGATAGTTATCAGCACCTGCCTGAGCTGCTAAGTTTTTTACATCATTATTAGCTGAAAAATAAATTACAGGTATATGCTTTAATCGTTCTGTATTTTTTAATGTTTTGGTAGCCTCCAAACCTCCTAAGTCGGGCAACCAATTATCCATAAAAATTAAATCCGGCATATATTCTTCCACTTGATTTACTATATTATTAGAATGAAAGGAAGTTTTGGTATCATAGCCAGCATCCGTAAGTATAATTGTACAGAGTTCTAGAATATCAGGGTTATCGTCGAAAATAAATACTTTTTTAGCCATTTTGTGGGTTTAGTTGGTTAATGTAATTTGCGATATCTGATACGTTTAAAACAATATCTATAGTGTTTTGTTCGATAGCTGTTTTAGGCATATAAGCTACTGAAGCTTCTTCTGGATTTTGAGCCAAAGTATGGCCATTAAACTTTTTGACAATTTTTAAACCATTGACGCCATCAGCATTAGAGCCTGAAAGAAGTAAACAAACCAATTTGTTTTTATAGATTTCTGCGGCGGAAGCAAATGTTACATCTATTGAAGGTCTACTATAATTTACTTTTTCGGAATAATCTAAGGAGAAAGAACGATCTCTTTCAATCAATAAATGATAATCAGTAGGAGCAATATAAATATTTCCAACTTCTATTTTATTTTTTTCTTCTATTTCTTGCACTGTTAATAGAGTTTTAGTTCTAAGTAAATCACCTAGTAAGTAGTCAGCTCCTTGTTTCCGATGTAGTATTAATATTATCGGAAATGTGAGGTTAGCTTTTAAATTAGGTAAAATTTTTAATAAGACCTCTAAGCTACCTGCAGAACCTCCAATAAATAAAGCACTACATGGTTTCATCTAATTTCCTCCAAATTTTTTCTGAAGTAATTCTTTTATACTTTTTGCTTATCGTTGAAAAGTCAATTGATTCTTTGCTTCCCAAAGCTAAATAGCCTAATTTCTCTAAGCTATTATCAAATAAATCTAAAACGTTATTTTGCAGTTGGCGATCAAAATAGATTAACACATTTCTACATAAAATAAGCTGAAATTCATTAAATGAATGATCAGATACTAAGTTATGCGTAGAGAATATCATATTTTGCCTTAATTCATCATGAAATTTTGCAAAATCGTAATTTGCTGTGTAATAGGTCGAAAAGTCTTTTTTACCTCCTGAAGCAATATAATTTTCTGAGTTTTGTTTCATTTGGGCCACCGAAAAAATACCTGCTGATGCTTTTTCTATGACCCTTGGATTTATATCAGTTGCATATAATAAAGATTTATGCAAAAGATTTAATTCTTTTAATAAAATAGCGATAGAATATGCTTCCTCACCAGTAGAACAACCGGCTAACCATATACGTATGAACGGATAGGTGCTCAACTGAGGAATAATTTCTTTGCGTAATGCCTCGTAAAATTTAGGATCTCTAAACATCTCTGTTACATTTACAGTAACCTGCTCTAGAATGAATTTAAAATAGTGTGGATCCGTTCTAACTTTATACCTAAATTCGGCAAAACTAACTTGCTTATCCAAGTTAAAAACCCTTTGAATACGGCGTTTTAGAGAAGCTCTGGCGTAACCTGTAAAATCATACCCGTAACATTCGATAAAATCGCTGAGTACTTGGTCTAATTCTTCTTCCTGAAATACAAATGAATTTGGCACAATTTATATTTTCGTGAGATGTGTATTTATATTTTAGGATACTTAAAAGTATACATTTATGTGCTTCAACAATTCGTCAATTTTAATTGGCTTTGAAACATAGGCCGAAGCTCCTACAGCTAAAGATCGCTCTTTGTCGCCCATCATCGCTTGGGCAGTTACCGCAATTATTGGAATAGATTTATACTTTGTATGTGATTTCAAATAGGAGATAGCTTCATAACCATCCATTTCTGGCATCATCATATCCATCAAAATCAATTTAATTTGTGGGTCTACATCAAGTAATTTAAAACCTTCCTGTGCACTAATCGCAGATTCACAAGTATATTTTTTGGCCTTCAATACTGCTTTCAGTGCAAAAATGTTTCTTATATCATCATCTATAATTAATATTTTTTTCTCAGTTAACTCCATGAGTTTATTTTATTTATAAAGCCATACCCTTAACAGGGAAATTAATTGGTCAAAATCAATAGGTTTAGAAATGTAGTCTGATGCACCTGCGGCAATACATTTCTCTCTGTCACCCATCATTGCTTTAGCGGTAACAGCTAATATTGGTAATTGTTTGAATTTTTGGATTTTTCTAATCTTCTGAATTGTCTCATACCCATCCATTTCAGGCATCATCATATCCATTAAAATAATGTCTACATCGGGATGACTGTCGAGTTGTTTAAGTGCGTCTTTTCCATCGATAGCTGACACTATTTCCATTTGGTGTAATTCTAAAGCTTTAGTAATTGAAAAAATGTTTCTGACGTCATCGTCGGCAATTAAAACTTTTTTATTTTTTAGGACCTCTTGAAATTGTGATAATGGGAAAGAGCGATCTGCAGCATCTGATTTAGACTTCTCTTCTACCAAATGTAAAAATAGAGCTGTTTCATCTAGGATTCTTTGATAGGAATGAGCTGTTTTTACAATGATAGAATCAGCATATTGTTTAATACGGGTTTCTTCTCCTTTGGAAATATTTTTACCTGTAAATACTATAATTGGAAGATTTTCTAAACCCTCACTTTTTTTAATAGTTTCCAATGTTTCGTAAGCGTTTTTAGCCGGAACGCCCATATCTAAAATCACACAGTCAATGGATTTTTGATTGAGGGCTTCTATACTTTCTCGCACATTTTTGACCACTATGGTTTGAATTTGAGCATTGGCTAAGAAAATACTCAAAGCCATGGCATGTTGTTCATTTTCCTCAACAATTAGAATTTTTTTAGGGTGTTTTGAGAGAGCGTTCTCTAGTTTTTCAAAAATAGATTTAATTTGTTCAAAAGCGATGGGTTTATCAATAAAGTCAACTGCACCTTTTTGTAAGCTTTCTTTTTTCATAGAAAGAGCCGACATCATATGCACAGGTATAGGCTTAGTTTTTGAATTCGATTTTAATTCAGCCATAACTTCCCAACCGTCTTTTATTGGTAATTGAATATCTAATAAAATAGCTAGTGGTAAATAAGTTTGGGCTAATTCAATGCCTACATCCCCTCTTACAGCGACAATTCCTTTATAATTTCTTTTACGTGTAAAGTCCAAAAGGGTTTTTGCAAAGGCGGTATCGTCTTCAATTATTAGGATTACTTTATCGCCTGCCACAATATTATCTCTGTCATCTGGAATATCCTCTGGAATTTTATTAACTATAAATTTTGATGGAATACTAGCCTTTTGAACGACAGGTTTTGCAGGAGTAGCCAATGTTTTAGAAAGCTCAGTGGGTTCAATTATTTCTTCATAATAGTGATATGGTATAATTAAACTAAAAGTACTTCCTTGCTCTTCTATACTTTCTAATTGTAATCTACCTTTTAAAATTTTAGACAATTCTCGGCTAATTGATAAACCTAAACCAGTGCCACCGAATTTTCTGCGGGTAGATCCATCAGCTTGTTGGAAAGCTTGGAATATTAACTCTTGTTTGTCAATCGGAATCCCTATGCCCGTATCTATTACGTCAAATTGTATTAGCTTTGATTTTGGATGAGCTATAATGTTTAAACTTACTTTGCCTGAAGAAGTGAATTTAAAGGCGTTAGAAAGTAAGTTTTTTATGATTTGAGCCAACCTAAGCCTGTCAGTAAATAAGGTGGCTGGAGCGCTTTTATCGAGATTAATTTCAAAGTCTAAATTCTTGTCTATGGCAATTGGCTTAAACAAAGATTTTAACTCCGATAAAAATGACTCTAAATGAAGTTCATCAACTTCTAGCTGCATTTTCCCAGATTCAATTTTAGAAAGATCTAATATTTCATCTATCAATGAAAGTAAACCTTGCCCCGAGCTTTGAATAACTTCGGCATATTCAGTGTATTCGTCTGATAAGTCTTCACTTTCAGTCATCAATTTGGAAAGTAATAAGATAGAATTTAATGGGGTTCTAAGTTCATGCGACATATTGGCTAAGAACTCCGATTTATATTTAGTGCTTAACTCTAGTTGCTCAGCTTTACGTTGGATTTCTAAATTACGTTCTTGAATAATCTGATTTCTTTCTTCCAATAAAGTGCTTCTTTCTTCCAACTCTTGGTTACTTTGCATTAATTCTTCTTGTTGTACTTTAAGCTCCTCTTCTGACGCTTGGAGTTTATAGGTTTGGCTTTCTAATTCTGCATTTAAATTTTCTAGCCTAAACTGCTGTGCATGTAATTCATCTGTTTGCGCTTGAAGTTCTTCGGTTTGAGCTTGTGTTTCTTCTAAAAGTTCTTGCATTTTCTTTCTGTTTTGAGCAGCCAAAATAGAAGTGGAAATATTATTAGAAACTTCATTGAGGTATAAGATTTTTCGCTCTGGGAATTGATGTAAGGCACCTAATTCTAATACACCTATTACCACATCTCCTCGCATAATTGGATAAACTAAAACAGCTTTAGCATTTAATTCTGCACTTGCCAGATTGATTCTAATGTTATGTTCTTCAATATTTTCAAACAACATAGGTGACTTGGAAGCATAAACCTGCCCTAAAATACCTTCCCCGCTATTGATATAGGCAGCAATTTTAGTTTTATCGACACCATAACTTGCATGTAAAGTTAAACTGCCGCTAGGGTTTACTATATACAAAGCCCCCAGTTTGCATCTTGTATGTAAAATAAGACCCTCCAAAATATCCTGAGCAAGGGACACCTCATCTTTATCACCCAGCATTCTTGAATTAAGTTTGGCAATTCCAGTTTGTAACCAATCTTTATCTTCTAAAGCTTTGAAAGAACTTTCTAAGGAACCTGTCATTAAATTAAATGATTCTGCTAAACTGCCTAATTCATCTTTTTCCAAATCAATTATTCTTTCGGAGTATTTACCATTGGAGATTTTCCCCGCAATTGTTTTCATTTTTGAAATTCTAAGGCGGGTTTTCTCGGAAGTTTCCTCTAGTTCTTTTTGAAATTTGGCGCGCGCATCTAAGTCGTTAGAAACTTTCTTATAAAATATTAAAGTTATTATAATCGCTAAAAGAGCAGCAAGGAAGGTAAATATAGGAGTCCTATCCATTAAGGCTTCCATTTCATTAATCGCTACGCTAAGCCTTCTTTTTTCTTCTGCCTGCATGTCTTTGGCTACTTGCCTAGCCTTATCCATATAAGTTTTGCCCTGTAAAAGAGACGATTCATTAACAATGTTTTTATCTCTTTTATTAATTACAGCTTGATCTAATATGACTAATCGCTGAGTTAAAATTTGTTTGAGTTCGTTTAACTTGGTCAATTGATATTTATTATCCCCAATATTATTCCCTATCGTGGCAATTAAATTCATAGACCTTTCATGAGAACCATAATAGGGCTCAAGAAAGACATCGTTTTTGGTAAGTAAATAACCTCTTTGTCCGGTTTCAGCATCTTTTACAGTCGAAAGAATACTTTCTAAATCTGCAATTATTCCATTACTGTTTTGCACTAAAATTACAGTATTTATCAGGTTTCTTATGCTGGTATAGGATGCTAAAGAACTGGCAAACAGAATTAATAACGAAATACCTAGGCCTAAGCGTAAATTATTTTTTAGAGTTAGCATAGATTAGATTTAGTTTGAGGGTTATAGTAAGGTTAAATTAAAGGGTATTTTAAAATAGAATTCAGAGCCTTTACCTAATTCACTGGTAACTCCAATTTGGCCCTGATGCTGTTTGATTATTTCGGAGGATATATAAAGGCCTATGCCAAGGCCTTGAAAGCGATGTGAATTTTCTTCTACTCGATAAAATTTATCAAATATGTTATTTACATGCATTTCTGACATCCCTATTCCTTGATCCTTTACAGATAATTGAAATTCAGAGCCGACAATTCCAAACTTTATAAAAATTTCTTTTCCATCGGGAGCGTATTTGAGGGCATTCGTTAAAAAGTTCACAATAACTTGTTCTATTCTCATTTCATCGCCATAAATAGGGCTATCACATTTTCCTTCTACATGGAAAATAATATCAGGATTCCCCTCTTTCATTATTTCCAATAAATCCTCAATTAATTTATTTATGCAAAAAGAAGCCATATTGAGCTTTAATTTTCCACTTTCTATTTTAGAAATATCTAGTAAATCAGCAATCAGTCCATTGAGCTTTTCGAGCTGTGTTTGAGCTTTTTGCAAATGATTAGAGGCCTGGGTTATATTTTCTATTTTTAAAGAACGCTCTAAGAGTTGTAAATAACCTTTAATACTTGTAAGTGGGGTTTTTAACTCATGACTAGCAATGCTGATAAACTCATCTTTTTTATGCTCGGCATATTTCCGAATTTCAATCTCCTCTAAGAGATTTTTTTGCATTTGTTTAAGTTGTCTTTTTTGCTCGTAAACCTGATATAGCGTCTTTACTTTAAGTAATAATATATCTATATCTACAGGTTTGGTAATATAATCCAAAGCTCCAAAAGAATAGCCTTTAGTGATAAATTTAGGTTCGGTATTTAATGCCGATAAAAAGATTATAGCTGTTTCCTTAGATTTGCTATGACCTGAAATAATTTCTGCTACTTCAAACCCATCCATTCCAGGCATTTGCACATCTAAAATAATGAGAACATAGGATTTTTTAAGGATTTTTTTTAAGGCTTCTTCTCCCGATGATGCTTCATCGACTTCGAAATTATGCTTTTCTAATACTTTTCGTAAAGAAATTAAATTTTCTGGGGTATCGTCAACAATTAGGATCATTTAATAGAGCTGTTGGAATTTTAAAAGCGTTAAGGGATTAAATTAAACGTATTACCTTGACGAATATCGCCTGTTTCGTATCCGCGTTTAAACCAATAAATACGTTGTGCAGAACTTCCATGAGTAAATGAATCTGGAATTACCCGACCTCTTGTACGTTTCTGTATCTGATCATCTCCAATGGCATTAGCTGCTGTTAAGGCCTCTTCTAAATCTCCAGGTTCAAGTTGAAAGTCTTTTAAATTTTGAGCTTTATGAGCCCATAACCCTGCATAAAAATCTGCTTGTAATTCTAATTTAACAGACAGTTTATTATATTCAGGTTCACTTAATTGTTGCCTAGCACGTGCCATTTTTTCAGTTTCTCCTAATAGATTTTGTACATGATGACCTACCTCATGAGCTATAACATAGGCCTGAGCAAAATCACCCGCAGCATGGAAATTATTTTTAAGCTCCTCATAAAAACCTAAATCTATATAGATTTTATTATCCCCAGGACAATAAAAAGGGCCTATAGCAGCACTTGCGCCACCGCAGGCTGATTGAACATATCCAGTAAATAACCTTAGGGTGGGATGTTCGTATGTAAGTCCCATTTTTTGAAATTCCTGATCCCAAACTTGTTCGGTGGATTCTAATACCCCTGAAACGAATTGAGCCATTGCATCATTCTCTGGTACGCCCTGTTGCACCGAAGCTTCATTTTGAGCTATAGGCATTTGGTTCACAAGACCTGAAAAATCTTGACCGAAAATTAAGCCTAAAATGACTACGATAATACCAACGCCACCACCTAATGCAAACTTGCCGCCACCTCCACCTCTACCGTCTTCTACGTTTCGGCTTCCTTTACCAAACCATTTCATTCCTGATTGCTTAAAATTTAAAGAATTAACTAAAATAACAAAATAAATAGCTTAACGGTGTGAAATATTTTGAATTATTGGTAAAAAACAAAAAAGCCTCATTTAATTAGTTAAATGAGGCGATATTAAGATGTAATTATTATGCTAATTGGGCGAGTGCGTGCGAGATTCTAGATTTGGCTTCCGTAATGCCCAAAAGTTTTATAATGTCGAATACACCTGGGCCAAATTTTCCACCTACTAAAAAGATTCTTAATGGTAACATGACTTCTCCTGGCTTTAAAGCGTGTTGGATAGCTAAGTCCTTAAACTCATTCTCCATTTGCGCAACTTCATGCACTGTATTTGAGTTAAGATTTGTTGCGTTCGCTAAAGAGTTGGCATAAGCTTCAAAAAATATTGATTTATCTGCATTCCATTTTGGCTTCACAGCATCTAGGTCTAATTCTTTCGGAGCTTCAAAGAAATAAGCCCCTTGGATTTTAAAATCTGATAATAGCGTACATCTATCCTTAATTAATTCAATAACTTGAATCCCATATTCAACGGTAGTTTCAGGAGTTGACAGATCAGTTTTTAGTATCTCCCATAAAGATGCAGCTTCTATGCGTTTAATCCACGCTTGATTAAACCACTTTGCTTTTTCATAATCAAATTTGGCACCCGCTTTACTTACTCTACTTAATGAAAACACTTCCGCTAGTTCTGCTAAAGTAAAAATTTCCTGATCAGACCCATCATTCCAACCTAGCATAGCGAGTAGATTTACAAACGCTTCAGGTAAAAAACCTAATTCTTTAAAGCCTTTAGTTAAATCGCCTGTTTTAGGGTCTACCCAGTTTTGAGCATATACAGGGAAACCTAATCTATCCCCATCTCTCTTACTTAGTTTCCCATTACCATCGGGTTTTAAAATTAAAGGCAAATGTGCCCATTCTGGCATTTCATCTTCCCAGCCTAAGTATTTCCATAGTAATATATGAATAGGTGCGGATGGTAACCACTCTTCACCTCTAAAGGCATGAGATATATCCATGGCTTTATCATCTACCACAACAGCTAAATGATAAGTTGGCATTTCATCTGCTTTTAAAAGTACTTTATCGTCTACTAAATTGGTGTCAAAACTTACTTCTCCACGTATAATGTCTGTAAACCTCACCGTTTCATTTTCAGGGATTAAAATTCGTACTACATGAGGGGTCCCAGCTGCCAATAATGCCTCTACTTCCGATGGAGCTAAGCTCAGCGAATTTCGCATTTGCATACGGGTAGCTTGTCCATATTGAAAATTTGGCTGCTCTTTGCGTTTTTGCTCTAATTCTTCTGCGGTATCAAAGGCATAATAGGCATGCCCACTTTGAATCAATTGTTCGGCATATTGTTTATACGATGCTTTTCTTTCACTTTGTCTATATGGGCCATAATTTCCAGGGTTTTCTGGAGATTCATCGGGTGTTAGACCGCACCAAGCTAAACAATCTAGGATATATTTTTCTGCTCCCGGAACAAATCGAGTTTGATCGGTATCTTCAATGCGGAGTATAAATTTACCGCCATTTTTTTTTGCAAATAAATAATTAAATAGTGCTGTTCGTACACCGCCTAAGTGTAAACCACCTGTGGGGCTTGGGGCGAATCTCACCCTTACATTCTTTTCCATATCTTCTAATTCGATCTAGCGATTAATTTTCTAGAAACTTATGCAAAGATATATTTTTTAGCTGTTTCAGATTCTGTTAAATTTATTGAAGTCAAATTTGTATTTTGGCATGACTCTATGAATCCCTATCAAAAGAAGCGTTACTGGAAATTTTTCCTCTTGATTTTTGCCGCAGTCATTGGCACTGCTTCTATTTTCTATTCTAATTTTTTTGTAAAAAAAATGGAAAGGGAAGAGGCAGCCCAGTTTCAACTTTGGGTAAAGGTAGCAGAACAAAGGATGAAGTTTTATGACAATGATCTTTTTACGCCTGTCTTCGAGATTATTAAAAAGAATAATAAGATGGATGTAATTGTTACCAAAACAGATGGGAGTATTTATGTATGGGATGGTTTAGATACCAATAAAACTTTCTATAACATGGGTAATGGCAAGGAATATGATTCCTTATATTTTGAAAAGCAATTAGCACGCATGAAAAAGCAACATAAGCCAGAACCTATGTACGTAGACGACATGCAATTATTAGCCTATTATAAAGATTCTTTTATTTTAACCCAGTTACGATTCTTCCCCTATATTCAATTAGGGGTTGTAGCCCTCTTCATATTAGCCGCCTATGTGGCCTTTTCTCAGGCTCGAAAAGCAGAGCAAGATCAAGTTTGGGTAGGTTTAGCAAAAGAAACGGCCCATCAATTAGGCACCCCTATTTCCAGTTTAATGGCTTGGACAGAACTCATAAAATCTCGGTATAATGCCGAGGAAGATCCCCTTGTTGCGGAAATGGAGAATGATATTCATAGATTGGAAATCATTACCGATAGATTTTCTAAAATAGGTTCTAAGCCTATGTTGGAAGATCATAATGTATATGCTGTTATAAATAATTTTGTGAATTATTTTAAAGTTCGTACCTCTCATAATATCAAGTTTAAAATCGAAGGAGATACCCAAGTTAGAGCGCTTTTATCGGTGCCTTTATTTGATTGGGTAATAGAAAACCTATTAAAGAATGCCGTGAATGCCATCGATAATGATGGTTTAATAAAAATAAATATTATTGAACACCTGGCTAAGGAAGAAGTGTTTATCGATATTATAGACACTGGGAAAGGGATTTCAAGCTCTAAGTTTGATACTATTTTTCAACCTGGTTATACAACACGAAAAAGAGGCTGGGGATTAGGTCTCTCTTTAACCAAACGGATTGTCGAAAATTACCACCGAGGAAAAATCTTTGTAAAAGAATCTGAATTAGGTAAAGGCACCACCTTTAGAATCATCTTAAAAAGCAGTTTAACCTATGAACCAGCTATCAACAACTAGTTACCCAAGTTGGGCAGCAAAATATATTTCTTTAGTTTCAGAAGAAGTATTAACGGAAATGGAGTCACAGATAGAGGAATTCCCCAAATTTCTAAATAAACTTATCGAAAAAGTAGATTATGCATATGCTCCAGGAAAGTGGACCATTAGGCAGTTAACCAGCCATATATTAGATACCGAAAGGATTCTAATGTATCACTTAGTGTGTATTGCCCGTGGAGACATTCAAAATTTAGCGGGATTTGATGAAGATAACTACGTGGATCAAACCCTCTCTAATGACCGCAGCCTTTTTGAAATGGGCGAGGAATTTAGGTTGTTGAGAAAGTCCAATCTTTTATATATAAAAGCTCTAAAACCTGCTGAATTAGATCGAATAGGAAGTGCAAACCATTTAAATATTTCGGCTCATGCACTAGTTTACGTGTTGGTAGGTCATATTAAACATCATCAAAATATAATAGCTGAAAGATACTTATGATTTGGAAAAGAAAGTCGAGTGTAGAGGAATTGAATCGTATGCCTAAAAATCATATAGGAGGTCTTTTGGATATTCAATTTAAAGAATTGGGCGAAGACTTCATTTCGGCGACTATGCCAGTAGATGAACGAACCCATCAGCCATTTGGGATATTACATGGCGGGGCTTCTGTGGTATTAGCAGAAACCTTAGGTAGTATTGCCTCTTTTTTATGTATAGATCCACAAAAGCACATGGCCGTAGGCTTGGAAGTTAATGCAAACCACCTTCGTCCAGTAGTAAGCGGATATGTTACAGGAATTTGTAAACCCATACATATAGGAGGTAAAACCCATGTATGGGATATAAAGATTTATACAGATAAAGGGAAATTAAGCTGCATTAGTAGATTAACTGTTGCTGTAATCCCTAATGCGTCTTAAACTGACGTTACTTCGTAAAGTGAATCGGTAAAATAGCTTGGGTTTTGTCCCAGGCCATAACCATTTCAGCACCATAACTTGTTTCTGCGAATACAATTGAAAAAGCTTCTACTGTTTTATCTAAGGTAGTGATTGGAACATCGAACCTTAACACATCCATAGATTCATCATAAGAGAAAGCGCCCCACCGATTCAACTGGCTATTTAAAATAATAGTCCATTTATCTTTCTGAGGAATAGCAAATAAACTATATTGTCCGGCTTTTACCTTTTTTTGACCAATTTCAACTGGCTTATTGAAAGTAATTTCGGTGCTTTCGTTGGCTCCTAAACGCCACACTTGATCGTATTTTTCAAGTACGCCAAAAATTTCTCTACCTTTTGCAGAAGGTCTAGAGTATAAAACTTTTATAACGGGTTGTGATTTATCTTCTTTTTTTACTCTAGCAGCATTTACTGGAAAGTAAGCAACGTCTAAGGGACTTGCGTCTAAGCCTGGGAACTTATAAGTAGTTGGCGTTTGCGCTTGAGCCACTAAGCTAAGGCCCACAAATGCGGTTATTAAAGCAAAAACTTTCATAGTAAATCAGTTAATTAGTTTATTAATATTGTCTTCCTTTCACAACTCCGTTTAAAAAAGCTGCTCCTAGGATGAAACCTATAATTCCACCTAATAAAATATATCCAACATGGAATGTAACGGCAATTACGGCTAACATACCGGCAATCATACCCATTATATACCAAACCCAATCAAAGCTATTTTTATTTTCTTCTGTGTTCATGTCTAAGTATTTTGTAGCAAAGGTAAAAGAAAAATTGAAAAAAAGAGGCTAATTATTTGTGTTTAATAATTCATTTAATTTGACCAAACTATAACCTTTAGCTTGTAAGTCATCTATTAATTGAGGCAAATGATCATAAAACTTATCCGGGCGACGAGGGTCAGTTCCAATGTGAATTAATAATATAAAGCCATTCAGACCATATGGATCTTTGCTTTCATAATCGAATATTGATTGGTAAATTTCAGCACTACCTCGGTATGACTTGCCCATTTCAGGATAAGTATAATCAGCGGTCGAGCGTGTTCCAGCTGTAAAATTAACCAAGGTAAAGTTTAATCCTTTTGTCCAATCTGCAATAGTTTGATTATACCATTCATATGGCGGTAGATAATAAGGTGCATCAGAAGATTTAATCCCGAATGCCTGCATAGCTACATAATTATCTAAAAGATCCTTTTTAAAGGTTGGATAATCTACCAGTAAGCTATCTCTTTTAGTCCAATCATTATATAATAGATGTTGGTCTGAATGGGCACCCATATAGTGTCCCGCTTTGTGTAATTTAGTTATAATGGATTTGAAAGTCGGATTTTTATAAAAGCGGCCAGTTAAAAAAAAGGATGCTTTTACATTTTTCTCTTTTAAAGTTTGATAAATTTTATCACCTCCATCTGCAAACTCATCGCCAGTTAAAACAAGCGCAATTTTTTTGTTTTTTTTGGGGCCTCTATTAATGGCGCCTAAAAAAGTGGTAAAAGAAGTATCCTTTGCATGCTTTAAAATCAATTTGCTATCCGGGTTAAACAGGAAAGTAACTTCGCTTGGAACTTCACTAGCAACATAGATAGGATTTCCGATTGGAACTAGTTTATTTGGAGCAGGTTTTGCAGCCACAATCGACGTAAAGCCTACCATCAAAATGCCTAAAATTAATTTGAAGTTAAATAGCATATCAAATAGAATCATTATAAAAAAAACAGTCTCGGCATAACCAAGACTGTTTCTTTCCCAAAAAATTAACAATTATTAAGAACCATTTAAAATAGGTCCAAATGATTTTAAAAATATTTGTAATACAAAAATTTCCTGATAACAAGGTACAAAGTATTTTTTATACTCACAAATTATTGCTCAAATTTTACAAAAGAAGCTTACAACTTTTTAGAAGACCAAGAGTTTTTGCTAGCTTTAATTATGAAATTGTTTGAATCTAATGGGAGCCGCGAAAATTTATTTAATCAAGATGTAATTTCTCGATTTGAATTATACAACAGCCTTTTCCTTACCTTACCTTTCTTTAAAATTAAAGACACAGGCACTTTACTTCCACTTTTTATTAGAGCATGTGAAGATGGCTTAAAGGAAAAGTCTACCCCAGTTCAAATTATTCCAGACTTTTTGGAAAAATATACCCATTCCCAAGATCCCAAAGAAAATATAGATTTACTTTTTAGGTTTATTCAATATATAGAAAGGCAAGTAGTGTTGTTTGATGCCATTGAAGATGCTAGCTTTTTAAAAATAAATACCCGCTCTGAACAAAAATCACTGCGAAATTTATATCATCAAAGTTTAAGCAGTCCCGAGCAAGCAAAAAAGTTTGAACATTTGATAAAAAATTTTCAACTAAAACTAGTATTAACGGCCCATCCCACACAATTTTATCCAGCCACAGTTCTAGCCATAATTAACGACCTCACGCAAGCTGTTAAAAGTAATGATATAACCCAAATGAATTTGCTTTTGCATCAATTAGGTAAAACACCCTTTTTTAACAAGACCGCGCCAAGCCCAAGCAATGAGGCCTTACATTTAACCTGGTATTTAGAACATGTGTTTTACTTTGCAGCAGCTAACCTGCAAAAGGATATAGAAGAACTAGGCTATGATTATGATTTGGCTACAAATTCCTTGATAGCATTAGGTTTTTGGCCAGGAGGAGATAGAGATGGCAATCCAAATGTAGATTTTAATACCACTCGAGAAGTGGCTCAAATGTTAAAGCAAATATTATATAGGTGCTATTACCGCGATTTTAAAAACCTAAAAAGACGCATAACTTTTAGAGGAGTGGAAGCCAGTATGGAAAAATTGCAACATCTTCTCTATGAGACTGCATTTTGGCCAAGGCCTCAAAAAACCGATTTAAGTGGAGAAATTTTAAAGGAACTAATTTTAATAGAGAATGTATTAATACAAGAACATGATAGCATATTTTTAGATCTGGTTGCTGATTTAAAGCGCAAGTTAAAACTTTTTGGAAGTCATTTTGCTGCATTAGATATTAGGCAGGATAGCCGCGTACTTAGAAAAGTTTACAAAGCTGGATTAGTAAATGGAGCGGAGCTCAAATTCAATGCTTCGCAAATTACAGATGAATTATTACTTGATACTATTGAAACCATCAAGATTATACAAGAAATTCAACATCAAAATGGGCCAAAAGCCTGTCATCGATTTATTATCAGTAATTGCCAAGAAGCACGAGATATTTTACAATTAATGCAATTGTTTTTATGGAATGGCTGGGAATTAAATGCATTACATATCGATTTTGTTCCCCTATTTGAGACCATAAATGATTTGAAAAATGCACCTGCTGTAATGGATCAATTATATAACGATTCTAAATATAGGCAACATTTAAATAACAGGGGCTTCAAACAGGATATTATGTTAGGCTATTCTGACTCCACTAAAGATGGGGGCTATTTTATGGCAAATTGGTCTATTTTTAATGCCAAAGTGGCCCTAACCAAAGTTTCTGAAACTAACGGTATTAAACTTGCATTCTTTGATGGTCGCGGAGGACCACCTGCTCGAGGCGGTGGTAAAACACATCGTTTTTATGCGGCTATGGGGAAAGAGATTGCCAATCAAGAAATCCAACTTACAGTTCAAGGGCAAACAATTAGTTCTCAATTTGGATCCTTTGACAGCGCAAAGTTCAATATGGAGCAACTCTTATTGGCGGGCTTTGATAGCGGCATTCAAGCTAAACACAATCATTTATTAGACCCTGATATTCAATCAATATTAAAGGACATGGCTTCACTCAGTTATGAGACTTATATGGAACTCCGAACGGATCCCTTATTTTTACCATACTTAAGTGAAATGAGTCCCCTCTCCTTATTATCCAAGTTGCATATTTCTAGCAGACCCGTGAAAAGGGGAACAAAAGGCCCGCTCAAATTAGATGATTTAAGAGCCATTAGTTTTGTGACTTCTTGGAGCCAATTGAAGCAGAATGTACCAGGCTATTATGGCATGGGAACTGTCCTGAAAGTACAAAAGGAAAACGGGAACTGGCAAAAACTGGTTAAAATATATCAAGAGTCAGGATATTTCAAAGCTATTATAGACAATTGTATGATGTCTATGAGTAAGTCAGATTTTAGCTTAACGGCTGCCTTAGCTAACGACCCTAAATATGGTGCATTTTGGAAAAAACTACATACTGAATTTGAATTAGCAAAAAGCCTTTTACTGGAATTGAGTAATCAAACAGAACTTATGGAAAGTTATCCAATTGATAAGCTATCGATCAGTATTCGCGAAAAAATTGTAATGCCTTTATTGCTGATTCAACATTATGCTTTAGCGCAAATGCGTCTACCTGAAAAGGCTGCAGAAAAGGATTTGTATGGTAAGCTAGCTATGAGAACGGTTTATGGGATTGTAAATGCAGGACGAAATTTAGCCTAAACAAATGGAAACGAAAATTGAATTAAAACCCTTCTCATCCCTCACTACTTTAGAATTATACGAAATTTTAGGCTTGAGAAATGAGGTTTTTATAGTAGAGCAAAATTGTGTCTATCCCGATATTGATGGAAAGGATTTAAAATCTCATCATTTGTTAGTCATGCATGATGAAAAGTTAGCCGCCTACTGTAGAATTTTACCTGCTGGAATATCATTTCCCGAGGTAAGTATTGGCCGAGTTATTTCTTCTCCCTTTTTTAGAAGAAAAGGCTTTGGCCAAATTTTAATTCAGGCTGCAATAGTCCATACAAATACTCTATATCCTAATGAAAACATCCGTATAGGAGCCCAACTTTATTTACAAAAATTTTATGAAAGCTTTGGGTTTAATCAAGTATCTGAAGTTTATATGGAAGATGGCATCGCACACATTGAAATGTTACTAAAGGTCAGCTCTTAGTTGACGCTTTCGTTTTTCGACAGCGGTGGTTTTTTTTGCTTCATATATATCTTCCACCACTTCTTTACCTAAATCTGTATCCCGTCCCGATTCGTAGATCTCCACATCTTCCATTTGGGCAATCCGTTTATCATAAGGTCCCATATTACTCATGAGCTTTACAAACACCGGCAAACATTCGAAAAAGATAAACAGGAGCGCAATAAATGCAATAGCTCTAGCCGTATTTTCGTCCTTAGACCCATCTGGATTTTGACTTAATTGGCCCAAAGCCCAATTACGATCTTTAAACCCCGCTAAATTGGTTAAACTATCTAATTGGTCGTTACTATATAACTTTTGATCTAATAAACCTTCTTTAACTTTTCTTTCATTAATGAAAGCCTCTTGCGAGCGAATGACAGAATCTAGGGTCTTCAGTTCCGATTCCCTAACCAATAATTGCCCTTGTTTCATTTTTGCATAAGTGCCATAGCCCATTTGGCCAGAGGTTTCGGTAGTTTTATTGCCAAAAATTTCATGGTTTAAATTAGTTCTAGCCGACTTAATATAGTTTTCCATAGAATCTCGTTGAGATTTCAATTCTCCCAACTTATTTAATTCCATATGATATTTATTAGCAAAAATATTATTCAAGGTATCTATTTTAGCTCTTTGCCCATTTAAATAGGTAACCTTTAATTTTTCTTTAATCTCTTTATCGAAAATCTTTAATTCTAAAGGCCGAGAAATGACTATTCCTATCATAACAGCTAATAATATTCGCGGTAAGGCTTGTAAAACTTGTTTCCAGACAGTATTATTTTTGCTAATACTAGAAACAATATAGCGGTCCATATTGAATATGGCTAAACCCCAAATAGCTCCGAAAAGGATAGCAAACAACCAATCCAAGGTAGCCCCTTTGAAAATAAAATATATCGCATAGCCACCCGAGAGTGCAGCAAATAAACCTGTAAAGAAAATAGTGGCTCCAATGCCTACATATTTATTTTCTTCCGTTACATGGTTTTTTAAACTTGCCTGATGCACCCCAGCACAAAACCAAAAGAAACGATTTATTTTATTCATAGCCTATCGTATTTTATTGTAATTAAACTCTTGAAAAATCAATTTGTTACATCAAATTAAGGAAAGTTTTGGGAAACTCCGTACTAGTGGGTATACCAAAATCCCCTAACAAGGGTATTGGGAACCAGTCAATTAAATTAAAATTTGTAAAGCAACAAATTTGATTGAAGGAATAACCAGATAAGGCCTATCATGAACCAATTTTTATTTCCCAAAACCTTTTTTACAAAGTTTGCCCTTACACTTTTAAGTGGTGCTTTTTTTATCCTTTTGGGAAATATGACTTATGCCCAGAAGAGGCAGGTACTTTCAGATGAAGATCTTATAACAGAAGAAGTAAGCAAAGAAATTACCGCCCTGCTTCAATCTGATTCTTTTATTAAAAAGAAAGCTAAAAAATTTAAGGACGTAAAAGGCTATATCGTAGTAGATATCGCCATTGTACAACAAGGGAAACTGGCTTCTTTTTTTAAGGTAGATAGTGACATAAAAGACATTGATTTCTTAGAGTTTTTAGCCGATACTTTGCTTGCACAGAAATTCAACTTTAAGCTGCCTAAACAACAGCGCTACAAAATTCGACAAACTTTACAATTCTAAACAAAAAAACCATGAACAAAGTTAAACTATTAATGTGCCTATGCCTGCAATTGACAGTCATGAGTACCCAAGCCCAAAAAAAATCAGGAAATTTTAAAACTGTCTGGGAATCTGAATTTGCAAACAAGGCCAATGTGCTAGCAAAAGCTAATCAAAACGGAAACTATATATTGGGTACCGACGGTAATTCGGCAACCGTGTTAGACTATAATGGCAAAATGATCTGGGAAGGGGATTATAAGAAAATTACTACCAATAAAACTAATACCTCCGAATACCAATATTATATCTATAGTGAAGATGGCGGATATTTATTTTTATTTGATAGCCGCAAATTAGGTACTGATAGAATCGCGGTTATCAATGTAAAAACCGGAAAAGAAATGTGGAATTCTGAAAATTATCAAAATCTCTTATCCAAAGATGATGGCCCCGTGGAAACGGTAAATTATATCTATGAGTTGGATGCCTTTCTGATAGCTCAAAAAGACGGCATCAATATGGTGAAAGCGCAAACAGGGGAGAAAATTTGGGAAACTAAATTATTTAAAGGTTCGGTAGGAAAGTATGTTTATGACAAAGCTAAAAATGAATTAGTGATGTTTAATTTTAAGCCAACCGCACTTTCGGCGCTTTTTTCAGGATTTAAAAACCAATTAGTTCGAATTAATGCTGCGAATGGAGAAATTCTGTGGGATGCTTCATTTAGAGGAACAGTAGAAAAGAAATTAATTACTAGAGAGCCCTTAGTTGGATTGAAGCTTATTGGGGATAAAGTGTTTTTATGGTTGGATGGCTTGCAATGCTTTAGTTTAGCAAATGGCCAGAAATTATGGGATGTGGAGTATGAAAATGATATGACCAAATCGGGAGGTTCCAGTTTATTAGGCATGTCTAATAAAAAGGGTATTTATGGCACTTTGGCTGATCCAATTTATACTGATGATGCTGTTTATATTGTCATTTTTGCCAATAGAAGTCGGACGAAATATGTAGAGAAAAGAGATATTAATACGGGTAAATTACTATGGGCTTCAGAAAAAATTTCAGGCGCCTTCTCTATGCCTAGAATATATAAATCGGGAGACCGTGTGATGGTTCAAGTAGGTGGAAAGGTTGAAGTTCAAGAAATCATAACCCGTAGAACTCAAACTGGGACTGAAAAGGAGTATAAAATTTATACGGATTATATCAATCAAAAAAATAGTATTTTATCCTTAAACGATAAGGACGGTACGACCGTTTGGCGCTCGGAAAGATTCGATAAACGAATTACAGATATGGTAATACATCAAGGGAAAACCATATTTGTAGGAGATGGAGATCAATTTTATTCCTATGATATAGCAAGTGGCAAACAGTTATTCGACGTCAAGCATAATGATGCTAGAGTTGGAAAAGCTAATGATGTAGTGGATTTTGGAGATAATGTGGTGGTGATTTCAGATAAAGGTTTAGCTAGTTATAAAAAGGAAGATGGAAAGCGTAATTATGCCACAGATAGAATTCCAGATGTAGATTTCTTTTATAAGGTGGGCGAAAACTACTTTTTGCGTAACCAAAAGAACTCCAAAAACGTAATTTATGGCGTTAATATGGAGAATGGAGAAATTAAAGGTAAGGTAGAATCCAAAGGTAAAGGTGGTAACGTGGCCTACGGTGATGGAATCGATATCAGTACGGACGGAGAATATATTTACGCGTTTAAAGGAAAAAAAGTGGAAAAAATAAAGGTTAACAACTAGTTGTGAAAACGACGGCTTGTTTATGGTTCGGTTGCAGGTATATCCTGCAGCCGTTTTTGATTTGCCTGGGATTTATTATAGGTGGGCCATTTGCCAGAGTGGATGCTTATGCTCAAAAGATTCAATACGCGTCAAAAGTTCTCAAATATAGTTCTGACTTAGGAGGAAAAATTAATAGTATCAATCGAATCCTAGGAAAACCAAATGCCTTTCCACAAGGGGGAGAAAATGCCAATACATGGGCGCCCAAAGATGCTAATTTACCAGGATTTGTGGAGTTAGCCTTCGCGGAAGCTCAAATGGTGAAGCAAATAGCCATTTTTGAAAATCTGAATGCAGGAGCTGTTAATAAAGTCATGCTGGGTGATGGGAATGGGAAATACAAAACTGTTGATAAAAAAGCCAGTGGAATTGTATTATGGACTCAAAAGCTAGCCCGTAAGGGGGATGCTCAAAGAGCCTATTATTTCAATCGTAAGCGTAGAAAAATAGAGCTTGCCGACGTAGTAGATCAAAATCCAGATATAACCTATATTCTCTTGGATGAGGCTATGCCTGATATTAAAAGTATCCGTATTGAATTTAATTTTCCAAGCATTAAGGGGCGAAAACAAATAGATGCCGTGGCTATATCGGATTCCGAGGAGTTAATTGTTCCGGAGATTGATACGCTCAGCTATCAAACTGCACTGAAAACTCCGCAGGTGCTATTATCCACACAAACCGTTGAAACAGGTTTTAGCACACTCTTTTTAGCTGGAGATTACCTGTATTTTACAGAATTTAGAGAAGATAAATCTGGAGCAACATTTAAATATCACATACCCACAGCTACAAACCCTATTAATCTTACTCAGCAATTAGGATTTAAAAACCCCTATTTAAATTTATTTTTAGGTTATTCGCCCATCACACAAGAAGTTATTTTGGGAGATGTTTTGAAATTAGGTAGAAACTCCGTGAATGGCTTTTATCTTTATAAGTTGGAAGGCGATCAGTTAAATTATTTAAGGCCCCTAACCGTAACCGCCTATAATAACTATGGCGATTATAGTGATATGTATCTAAGCACCGATGCTTCGCAACTTTTAATCGGCATGGAGTCCGATCAAACCCAAGGAGGCTTTGATATTTATAGAAGTCTAAGAAAAGAGGATGGAAACTTTGGAATAATTGAGAACATAGGGAAGCATATTAATTCGGCTGGAGATGAAATTAGCCCTTTTTTATTAAGCGATCAAAAAACTCTCTTATTTTCGGCCAACGCCTATAGTGGTTTTGGAGATTTTGATTTGTATGTGAGTACCCGCTTAGATGATACTTGGAAAAATTGGTCTAGCCCAAAGAATTTAGGAAGTCTAGTGAATAGTTCAAGTTTCGAATTTAGCCCAGTATATGATGAGCAGAATCAAGTGCTCTATTATATTTCCAATCAGCAAGGGCGCAATGTTATTAAGCGAGTAGCCTTAGCCTTAGCGGATTTACAAAATTCTAAGTAGGCCTAAAATCAACCTTTTTCGTATCTTTGGAAAAAAACATTAATCATGAAAGAGATTTCGGTACAAGAATTAAAGTCTAAAATTGACAATAAAGAAGATTTCCAATTAATCGATGTAAGAGAAACTTTCGAATACGAAGTGTCTAATTTAGATGGGTTAAATATTCCATTAGGTGGATTATTAATTGAAACAGATAAGATTGCTACTGATAAACCGGTAATCATGCAATGCAGAAGCGGAAAGCGAAGTGCAGCTGCGGTAATGCAATTAGAACAAGCATTGGGCTTAGATAATTTATACAACTTAAAGGGTGGAATTTTAGCTTGGCAAGAAGCTTTTGATCCAACAATGCCAGTTTACTAATGAAGAAACAGATTATATTAAATGTCATCTATCTAGTTGGAATCATGGTATCACTTAAGTATGCTATTGAAACCTATCGGGATGGCTCTCCTTTAATAACCATATTTTGTGTAGCGGTATTACTTACCTTAATCTACTTTAAATTACAGTTATACAAAGATGTTCGTAAGAACATACCTCAAAATAAAGATAAAAAATAGCTACAGGGTGTAAAGAGGATTTAAAACAAATCCTCTTTCATGCCTGATAAGCCTAACCCCGGGGTATTTGGCATTACATATTTTCCATTTTCTAAAATTGGTTGCGCAAAGGGATTATTTACCGTAAGCCAAGGCCCATCTAAATCTGCCCAATCACACTGGGGTGCCAGTGCGATGCCTGCTAGCGTAGCTATAGAGGTTTCACTCATACACCCAATTAAAATTTTCATGCCTAAACTTCTTGCTTTATCGATAGTTTGTTTGGCTTCGTAAATCCCAGCGGTTTTCATAAGCTTGATATTGATGCCATGATAAGCACCTTTTAAAGCAGCTAAATCCCCAATTCGCTGCATAGCTTCATCGGCAATTATTGGAATGGGGCTTCTTTGCGTAAGCCAAGCATTTCCATCTAAATCCAATTTATCCATTGGCTGCTCAATTAAAAGAACACCTTGATCATGTAGCCAATAGCACAAATCAATTGCCTTTTTTCTATCTGACCAACCTTGATTGGCATCAACATACAAAGGTAAGTCAGTGACCGCACGAATCGTTTGAATAATCTCCTGATCATTATCTCTACCTAATTTAACCTTGATTACCTTAAAATTTTGTGCATCCGCTAATTTTTCACGGATAACCTCAGGCGTATCTATTCCCACTGTATAGGAAGTTACGGGCATTTTTTCAGGATTAGAGCCAATCATTTCATAAAGAGGTTTACCCAATAACTTTCCCGTTAAATCATGCAAAGCAATATCAATAGCGGCCTTAATGGCTGGGTTGCCAGGTTTTAAATCATCTAAATAAGCATGAATTTCTTCAAAATTGAATGGGAAGCTAAACCTGTTCCATTCTACCGCATTCAAAAACTCCTGAGCAGAAGCATAGCTTTCACCCATGTATGGAACCATGCTGGCTTCTCCATAGCCTATTTGCCCATTTGATTCTAATTTAAGCAACATTAAGGGCGTGCTGGTTCTGGTAAACTTCGCTATCGAAAAAGGATGTTTTAATATTAATTCAAATTCTTTGCAACTTATTTTCATGATTTAGCGTCTAAAGTATTAAAAGGGTTAGGTCCACCTTTTTAATTATGGAGCTAATTTAAAGTTTTAGGTTATGAAAACGCTATTCCACCTCAGGTATTTTGTATTTATTAGTTTGTTGGCGATGGGTTGCTCAAGTGGCAAAAATGCACTTCAAAAGGGTAATTACGACGAATCGTTAATAAAGGCAGTACAAAGATTGCGCAATGCGCCTCAAAACAAAGAGGCTTTGCAGGTTTTAGCCCAAGCATATGAGCTTTCTGTGAGCTCTCATATGCGCAATATTGATGCGGCAACTAATTCCTTAGACCCCTTTAAATGGGAACGTGTAATAGCGTCTTATCAAAAATTAAACAGTTTGAGTGATGAGTTATTTAGTTGTAGCAGCTGTGTAACTTCCCTTGGACAAGTTAAAAGATATAATGAGCAACTTAAGGACGCTCAATTAAATGCTGCTCAGGCAAGGTTAATGCGGGGCCAAGAATTGATGGCTCAAAACACTAAAGGTGCTGCTCGGGATGCTTATACACATTTTGAAAAAGCCTTGTATTACCAACCTAATTTAAGAGCCGCAAGAGAAGGTTTAAATGAAGCGCATGAGTTAGCCTTAGTAAGGATTGTAATTGAGCATGCGCAAATTCAATCGAGTCGTTACCAATTAAGTAATGCTTACTTTCAAGAACAATTAGCAAATTGGGTTTTAAATTATAATGGCAATAAGTTTGTTCGTTTTTATACCCAAGCTGAAGCCAGCCAAGTTAAACTTGTTCCTGATCAAGTTTTAAATATGCAGTTTTTAGACTTTGTAGTTGGTCAAACCTATGTCAAAGAAAAAGTAGAGAAAGTAGAAAGGGACTCTGTAAAAATAGGAGAAACTAGAGCTGACGGTCCTATTTATGGGAAGGTTAGCGCTACCCTCAATACCTTTACCAAACAAGTTAGCTCAACTGGATTATTAGAACTTAAAATAATCGATTGGAACTCCGGTAAAGTTTTGAGAAGCAAACGTTTAAGTGGGACATTTGTATGGGAAGATCAATGGGCGAATTATAAAGGCGATGATCGGGCGCTCAGCAAAAAACAATGGCAATTAGTGAAACGAAAAGAGATGCGTCCTCCAGCTCCTGCCGATTTGTTTGTAGAATTTACCAAACCTTTATATACCCAGTTGGTGCAAGAAATATCGCGGTACTATCAAAGAATATAGGCAAGAATTCTTTAATATTGCAGCATGAGTACTGCAACCCTGTATCAGCCATTTAAGCAATTTGATTTTAAAGGCGACCTGTGTTTTCTTAGTGGAGCAAAGCCAGTTGAAGATTTTTCCATATTACCGCCATGGTTAATTAAAATGGCGGGGCTCACAGGTGAAGAACAAATAAAATTATTAGATGAGAGTATTCGGAATTATTCAAGCTTAAAAATTCCTGTAAATCCCCATCTAAAAGATGTCTATTTAAACCCCTTGGAGGATAAAGTAGAAGCAGCTTTTGAAAAAGGCTTTGCAGGTGTTTCAGCCCTAGCTGAAATATATCTATTTCATTGGATTGGAAAACTATTATATGGCTTCTTGTATTTAGAAATGCAAGGAGCCATTCGTTTGAAGCAATTGAGCAATGACGGACTTAATATGTCGCAGGGCTTAATGCATAAGTTTTCTAATTTGCATATTATGTTACAAGGCATTTATAGAGAGGTTCAGTTTGAGGATTTTTGCCCATGGAGTATTTCTGTTTTCGAACTCAAGGAAGAGCAGGTAGGGTTTGCCTTCAGGGATGAAATAAATACTTTAAGTTTTTCCTTGAAATTCAAAAACTTCGGCATTATAGCTTGTTTGCAAGATAATGGCACTAATAAACGCTTTCATCAAGAAATATTAACTGAAATTGGCACTAAATCAATCCTAGAAGTGCAATTTGAAGAAATAGCAGCAAGATATTTTTATTCTGCCTATCTTTTTAATCGCCTCCCAGAATATACCATTATGCCTGTCAACGAGGTTATTTACATAGACCCAATCCCACTGAGAGGAACCTTAAATAAAGCCTTATTTGACCCATGGAATAATAAAACCTATGCGCAAGTATTAGAAAATTTTTGGAAACCTTGGGGACACCCTTTGTTAGAAATTTTAAAAGACCCTAATCAACCCCTTAGCTATTTCGAAAACCCACATCTACCCCCAAGCAGCTAATTGGCTTATAAAATTAGAAATGATTCCCGGCACTAATAATATGGTTAAGATTATGCCTGCGATAGCTCCAAAAAAGTGCGCATCATGATTAATTTGATCTCGTGATTGTTTTGCCATAAAATAACAATACACTAAATACAAAATGGCAAATATGATGGCGTAAATTGGAATTGGTAAAGGGAAGATCATTAATGTGTGTAAAGGGAAGAAGAGCACATAGCTAAAAACTACCCCCGAGATGGCTCCAGAAGCCCCTAAGCTATGATAGCCATAATGGTCTTTGTGTTTTTTAACCGATGGAATATCGGCTAACACCATGGATACAAAGTACAAGATGCCAAATTTCCACGGCCCCATTAATGACTCTAAGGTAAAAGCAAAGGCATAAAAGGTAAACATATTGAAAAATAAGTGCATCCAATCCGCATGTATAAATCCACTGGTAAAAAAGGTATATAAATTTTTACCTCTACTTACCGAATAAGGATGCAACATAAATTTTCCTAATACCTCTGGCTTATTAAAAGCATATATACTTAGCAGGATGTTGGCTGCAAAAATTATAGAAGCTACCGGTGTAGCCTGAAAAATATCTAACATATTAGAACGTGTTTAATTTAATGGCTGGATTTTCTAATCGGCCAATTGGATAACGCATATAGGTTTTTTCGTAGTAATCAGAGTTTTTATAAATAAAATCTAATTGTGCACGAGCGGATTTCATGCCCTCTGGATTAGCTAATTTTTCAGCTTCAAATTTAGCTTTTAAAAGGGAGTCTTTCTTTAGTAATTCAGCGGCAGTATCTTCAAATACATAAGCCGAATAATGTTCTTTTTGCCCTAATATAGCATCGAAGAAATTCCAATTAAAAAAGGAATCTGGCGCTTGAGGCTCCAGGGTTTCTAAGATATATCGATTCTTTGCTTGATTCGTATAAACTACTACATCCCCTGCATAAAATTGAACTTCCTGAGCTTTGGTTTCCAGTACTACCCCGGAGTGTTGATAATGCCCTTCGAAGGGTCGGGTAACAGTTTTATAATCCGAAATATAATACATTGATAAAGCTACCTTTTGATCCGTTTTTAAGGTGCTGGTATTTACACCGTTTAATTTTAAAAGCGCTATGACTTCTGTCCAAGCCTTTGGGATAATATATGCTATAGGTTTATTTACAGTTAATGATGGTTCAAATGAATCTAAATAGGGTATTCTTTTTTGATAAGGTTCTGTTCTATCGTAATAGAGACGATTTTGTCCAGACACTAAACTTGGTTTTTGTTTGGCTGTGTAGCCCTTAAAAGTAAGACTATCTATTTTTTCTCGATTCAACTTCCAATCTAATGGAAATACTTGTTGGGCGCTTGTAAAAGCATCTGCTTTTTTCTTGTTTTCCCCAATTAGCTGAGCGTCCCGAGTTACAATATTCAAATAACTTTGTAAAAGGGTATAGGTAGCTTCAACGCGTTTATCAAAGTCTTTCAACATATGGGTCTCCGGCATAAATCCAATTACATTGTGTAGGGCAGCATATCCAGTAGAATAGCGAGCATATTCTAAAAATCCAGTTATACCTTTATCGGGCGTTTCCCCCATGGAATTTACATAGGGCGTCATTTCAAAACCTTTAGCAGCCATTTGAGCATATAATTCTGGCAACATTTTACTCGTTAAATAACTCGATAAAATAGGATTTAACTTATCCTTTTGAGTAGGAATTAAGGTCATGGTATAGCTATAGTCTGATCCATTACTGGTATGCGTATCCACCATTACATCCGGATTCCAAAGATTAAAAATCAATTGAAAGGTACGGGAGTTTTTGCTGTCTGATTTGATAAAATCTCTGTTTAAGTCATAATTTTTTGCATTTCCCCTAAAGCCATAAGCTACCGGCCCATTTTGGTTGGCCCTAGACGTGCTGGTTCTATTAAAAGCTCCTCCAATATTGTAAACCGGGATAATGGCAATAACGACATCTTTCGGAAGTGCATTTTTAACTAATAAATCTCTGGCCCACATCATACTGGCATCAATGCCTTCAGGTTCACCTGGATGAATCCCATTATTTATCAATAAAACCCTTTTATTTTTTTGTTTAATTAGTTTAGGGTCAAAAGTTTGATCCGAAGAAAGAACCAAAAGGTGTAAGGGTTCTCCGAAATCAGTAGCGCCATAACTAAAAAGTTTGGCTTGCAGAGGGTGTTTAGCCGCTAATTGCTTATAAAAACTAATGGCCTCAGTATAAGTAGTTGTTTCTTTTTTCTGGCTTTTTTCAAAGGGAGTTTTTTGCGCAAAGCCACATAGCGCGTAAAAGGCAAATAAGGCCGTTACGATAAATTTCATGAGCAATTTAGTAGCAATTTAATAATCATATTTTAAAAGGCAAGTTAACGATTCTTATCTAATCCAAAAGGGCCAAAATAATATCTTACCCCCAGCGATATAGTATTATTAAAATCATTATAGTTACTTCGTTGGAAGTTCCTAAATGCCCCATCTAAATCATCGTCTAGCGCAATTACAAATTGGTAATTTAAACTAACCGCCCATCTAGTTTTTTCATCTTTATCTTTTATAAAATAATCATATCCCGTGGTTCCCAAAATGAATACAGAACCTGATTTAGCTTTGTCTATATAACTTTCAACAGAGCCATTAAAATCCTTTTGACCTCGCTCGGTTCGATTATTACTTTGCCCGCCAAGGCCTATTCCTCCAAAAAATCCGTGCGTATATTTCCAAAACGGTCGTTCTAAATCAAATTTAGGGATAAACATACCCAAATTAGCCTTGGCATATAATTGATAGTTGATAAAAGAATTTGTAAAGGAGCTGCCTTGATGTGAGCCTGCCGTTGAGCCAAACTGCGTTTTAAGCCCTAAGGCAATAAACCTCATAGCATGATATTCATAGGCAAGGTGAAATTGTGGCCTTAACTCAATTTTTGAGGCATCTCCATATAAATAATTTGTACCCACACCTGCCTCGCCACTCATTTTATAGTAATTACTTTGAGCAGTAACTGAAATAGAAATTAAAACTAAGATACTTACGAGAGCGGCTAGAACAAATGTTTTCATAAGCAAGCTATTAACCGGATCGGAAAACACAAACTTAGTAATTTTAGCTTGATAATTTGTAGTTTTGAGCTATGAATAAATATAACAATGACGCCCAAACATTGCAAAAACGCTTTGTTCGCTATGCTCAAATTGACACCCAATCGGATGGAAACTCCCACACTCATCCTTCTACTTTAAAGCAATTTGATTTGGCTAATCTATTGGTTCAAGAACTACGAGAAATGGGTGTTTCAGATGCCCATGTAGACGAGTATTGTTATGTTTATGCGACTATCCCCTCCAATACACACAAAGAGGTACCAGTAATATGTTTTTGTTCACATATGGATACTTCTCCGGATTGCTCTGGCTATCAAGTTAAACCCCTGATTCATACTAATTATCAAGGGCAAGATTTAGTGCTCCCAGATGATTCTCAAATCGTCATAAAATTAGCAGAGCACCCAGATTTGGAGGCTCAAATAGGCCATGATATTATTACCGCTAGTGGTTTAACACTTTTAGGAGCCGACAATAAGGCCGGAGTGGCTGAAATCATGGAAGCCGCTAAATTCTTTCAAACTCATCCTGAAGTTAAACATGGTACCATTAAAATATTATTTACCCCGGATGAAGAAATTGGAAGAGGGGTGGATAAAGTCAATATTCAGAAGTTAGGAGCTGATTATGCCTATACTGTGGATGGGGAAACTTTAGGTTCAATTGAAGATGAAACTTTTTCTGCTGACGGCGCTACACTAACCATTACAGGGGTAAGTGCCCATCCTGGATTTGCCAAAGGAAAAATGGAAAATGCTCTTAAAATAATAGCGAATATAATAGCCGATATTCCATTAGCTAAATCACCAGAAGGCACTTCGGGGAAAGAAGGCTTTATTCATCCTGTGGGTTTTTCAGGGATAGCCGAAGAAGCTCAAGCTAATTTTATTTTAAGGGATTTTGATAATGCCTTGTTAGCTGAACATGGAGCCTATTTGAAAAACCTTGTAGAAAAGCATATGAAAGCCTATCCAAATGCTCAATATGACTTAGTTATTAAGCCGCAATATCGGAATATGAAAGAAGTTATTGCTACCCAACCAAAATTGATAAACTTAGCGCTACAAGCCATTGAAGAGGCAGGGGTGAAACCCATTCAAAGAAGTATCCGAGGGGGTACAGATGGTTCCCGCTTATCTTTTATGGGATTGCCTTGTCCTAATTTATTTGCCGGGGAGCACGCTTTTCATAGTAAACAAGAATGGGTCTCCGTGCAAGACATGGAAAAAGCAGTTCAAACCATTATTAATTTGATTTGCCTTTGGGAAAAAGAAACAGCGTAGTCAAATATAACTACGCTGCAAAATTTCGGTTATCTTTCTCCTACTTGTTGTCTCCACATCGCATAATAAAGCCCCTTCAGTTCTAATAGGTCGGCATGTTTACCCGATTCTATAATATGCCCTTTCTCTAATACAAAGATTCTGTCGGCGTGTTTAATCGTGCTTAAGCGATGAGCAATCAAAATAGTGAGGTGCCCTTTTAAAACAGATACATCTCTGATGGTAGCCGTTATTTCCTCCTCGGTAATAGAATCTAAAGAAGAAGTAGCTTCGTCAAAAACTAAAATATCAGGTTTTCGTAGTAAGGCCCTAGCAATAGAAAGTCGTTGTTTTTCACCTCCTGATACTTTTACGCCTCCTTCTCCAATAATAGTGTCTAAACCTTTATCTGCTCGGGCCAATAAATTTCCACAGGCAGCTTGTTTTAATACTAATAAGCATTCTTCATCGGTAGCCCCTGGTTTTACAAATTGTAGATTTTCACGAATGGTACCCGAAAATAACTGGGTGTCTTGCGTTACAAAACCAATTTTCTCACGAAGGTGGTCGAGATCAATATTTTTACTTGCCACCCCATTGTAGTGTATTTCTCCTTCCACAGGTTGATATAAGCCCACTAATAATTTCACTAGGGTGGTTTTTCCAGATCCTGAAGGCCCTACAAAAGCTATGGTTTCACCTTGATGAGTTTCAAAGCTAATATGATTTAAGGCATTATTCACCCCGCTCAAATGCTTAAAGCTAACTTCTTTAAACTGCAAGGTTTCAATTGTTCCAATAGGATTAGGGTTTTTAGGCTTAGCTTCTATGGGTGTTGCTAAAATCTGTTTAAAATTGCCCAAGGATACCTCAGCTTCTCGCCAGGCTAAAATTACATTTCCAAGCTCTTGTAATGGACCAAATAAGAAAAATGAATAAAAGAGAAAGGAGAAATATTGTCCCGGACTAATTGTATTGTCAAAAATCAAAACTAATAATACCACCACCATAACACTCCGCACTAAATTTACTGTAGTGCCTTGTACAAAGCTCATAGAGCGCACGAATTTTACTTTCTTAAGCTCTAAACCTAAAATCTTGTAAGTGGTCTTATTTAAGCGCTCAATCTCTTGATTAGCTAAGCCTAAACTTTTCACTAACTCAATGTTTCTTAAAGATTCCGTAGTGGAACCTGCCAAGGCAGTAGTTTCCTTAATAATTGTACGTTGAATGGTTTTAATTTTTCGACTCAAAAACCAACTTACAAAACTGATAATTGGAATGGAAGAAAGATAAATTAAAGTCACTTGATAGCTTACCGAAAGAGAGTATACAATCACGAAAACCATCCCGATTAAACTCACAAAGAGGATGCTAATAAAGGAAGTGATAAACTTTTCGCAATCTAAACGTACTTTTTGCAAAATGCCTAAGGTTTCTCCGCTTCGTTGATCTTCAAAAACTTGATAGGGTAACTCTAAAGAGTGCTTTAAACCGTCTGCATACATTTTAGCACCCACTTTTTGAACAATGATATTAGTAAAATAATCTTGTAGGTTTTTAGCTATTCTAGAAACCATCGCTGCTCCCACCGCTAAGCCAACCATGCCCAATACCCCCCAAATATATTCTGTTCGGGCCAAGGCATCTTTCTTTTCGATAAAATTATCTACAATCCGGCCAGTGATATAGGGATCTAATAATGAGAAACCAATATTGATAGCGGCTAAGAATAATGCCAATACAACAATGCCTTTATGTGGTTTTAAATACTGTATTAATAAATTCATATAAAATAGTTAATTTAAAAAAAGAAAGGGAATGTGTCAGTTCACATTCCCTTCAAAGTTTTATAAAGTGACCTTAAATAGTCATGATGTCTTTTTCTTTAGCTTCAGCTAATTTATCCACTTTTAAAATGTAATTATCGGTAACTTTTTGAACTTCGGCTTCGCCTGTTTTAACTTCGTCATCGGATACGCCATCACCTTTTAATTTCTTAATTTTTTCATTAGCGTCTTTACGGATATTACGAACGGCAATTTTCCCACGCTCCGACTCTTCCTTAACTTTTTTTACCAATTCCTTACGACGCTCCTCGGTCAATGGAGGAACCACTAAGCGAATGATAGATCCATCATTTTGTGGATTGATACCGATGTTAGCTTCCATAATGGCGCGCTCAATTGGAACTAACATTTGTTTTTCCCAAGGTTGAATTAATAAAGTACGAGCATCTGGCGTATTAATACTTCCAACTTGAGCTAAAGGCGTTGGATTACCGTAATAATCTACCATAATACCATCCAACATGCCTGCAGAAGCTTTTCCTGCTCTAATTTTAGTTAATTCTGCTTCACAATGGTTAATTGCCTTTTCCATAGTGGATCTGGCATCTTCTATTTGTTTCTTTATGAGCTCGTTCATAACGTATCTATTTTTTCAAAATTAATATCTTGAGCGAATTATCCTTGTACCAAGGTGCCAATTTCTTCGCCTTTAGCAATTTTCATAAAATTGCCCGTTTTATTCATATCAAATACAATAATTGGTAGTTGATTTTCTTCACATAAGGTAAAGGCTGTCATATCCATAACGTTTAAGCCTTTTTCATATACTTCTTTAAATGAAATTTGACTGTATTTAGTTGCGCTAGGATCTTTTTCAGGATCAGCAGAATAAATGCCGTCTACGCGTGTACCTTTTAAAACTGCATCTGCTGCAATTTCAATGGCTCTTAATGCAGCTGCGGAATCTGTAGTAAAGTAAGGGTTACCTGTACCTGCTCCAAAAATTACCACCCTACCTTTTTCTAAATGTCGGATAGCTCTTCGGCGTACAAAAGGCTCGCAGATTTGCTCCATTTTAATAGCCGATAATAACCTAGTTTTAAGGCCTACTTTCTCTAAGGCATCTTGTAAAGCCATGCTATTAATAACGGTCGCTAACATTCCCATATAATCGGCTTGGGCTCTGTCCATTCCAGATTTCTCTGCACTTAAACCTCTGAAAATATTTCCCCCACCAATCACGATGGCTATTTCTAAGCCTTGATCATGTACAGCTTTAATATCTTGAGCATATTGTAAAACTCGCTCATTATCAATTCCGTATTGCTTATCACCCATCAATGATTCCCCACTCAACTTGAGTAAAATCCGTTTATATTTCATCCGATTATTATATCTTAAGCTATCTCAATTATTGCACACAAAGTTAGGATAATTGTTTCAATCTGAGAACGGAAAAATGTGGAAATGAAATTTATTTAATAAATTGAACTAAACTATACAAAAATGGAGAAGAAAAATAACCGTAGTGCTTTCTTAATATTAGGATTAGGAGCAGGCGCTCTCATGGGGATATTTTCGACTACCAAACGAATGAAGCTCCGATTGGGAATAACTTTCTGCTGCCATGCATGCTAACCTTTTCTAAAAATAAACCCCTTTTGTATTTGTCCACCGAAATCACGAAACCCGAGGCACTTTTGCTTGTCAGTTTCCAAATTATTTTAAAGAAGTGGGCTAAAAAGATGACACACCAGTGTATGCCGGGATAGTTAATTTTGACGCCTACCGGGAAGAACAAGTACTTAAGTTGGCACAGGAAATTAAATCAAAAGCATATAAAAAAGCCTCAGGATTTCCTGAGGCTTTTTTATTTAAAAGAGCTTAAAAATTAAGCGCCTAATTGTACACGTTTGAATGAAGTTACTGTTAATCCTTTAACGGTATTGTCTAAGAATTTACGAACATCCATTGAACCATCCTTAACAAACTCTTGGTTTAATAAAGTGCTATCTTTATAGAATTTATTTAATTTACCAGCAGCGATTTTTTCAACCATTTCTTCTGGTTTGCCTTCTTGACGGATAACATCTTTAGCAATTTCAATTTCACGCTCGATAGTTGCAGGATCAACGCCATCTTTATCTACAGCGATTGGATTCATTGCAGCAATTTGCATTGCCACATCTTTACCAGCATCAGTAATATCAGCACCGTTTGCACCAGCAAATACTACTAATACACCCATTTTACCATTAGAGTGAATATAAGAAACAACCGCTTCACCTGAAATATTTGCATATTCTTGGATAACGATTTTCTCGCCAATTTTACCAGTTAATTCAATAATAGTTTCAGCAACGGTACGACCATCAGCTAAAGTAATAGCAGATAATTCATCTGTATTAGCTGGGTTGTTTGCAACCGCTGCATCTAAAATAGTTTGTGCTAAGTTACGGAAATCTTCAACTTTAGAAACTGGCTCAGTTTCGCAAGCTAAAGCAACTAATTTACCGTTAGTTCCATCAGCAGAAATATGGATAGATACTAAACCTTCAGATGTTGCATTACCTGAACGAGCGGCAGATACTTTTTGACCTTTTTTACGTAATAAATCAACAGCAGCTTCGAAATCACCATTTGTTTCTACTAACGCTTTTTTGCAGTCCATCATACCGGCTCCGGTTTGTTGGCGTAATTTGTTTACATCTGCAGCAGTAATTTGTACTGACATTTTTTAAAGTTTTGAGTTATTTATAAAATATAACGGGTTATGCATTAATAGTTATGGGACAATTCTCACAACGCATAACACATAACCCGTATTAAAAATTATCCTTCTGCTGACTCTTCTGTAGAAGCTTCAGCTGTTTCTTTTTTAGAAGATTTTTTTGCAGGTGCTTCTGGAGCATCAGCAGCAGCTTTAACCGCTACAGCTTCTTTTTCTGCTTCTTCATCTTTCTCGCGTTTACGCTCTTCTAAACCTTCTTCAATTGCTTTGATCATGATCCCAGTAATTAAAGAGATAGATTTAGTAGCATCGTCATTCGCTGGAATAGGGAAATCGATGTTGGATGGATCAGAGTTAGTATCTACCATTGCAAAAGTAGGGATGTTTAATTTCATAGCCTCAGCTACTGCAATGTGCTCTTTTTTCACATCAATTAAGAAAATAGCAGCTGGTAAGCGATTTAAATCAGCAATACCACCTAATAAATTTTCTAATTTGATACGCTCTCTCTGAATCATTAAACGCTCTTTTTTAGAAAGAATGTTATATGTACCGTCTTTAGTCATTTTATCGATGGTAACCATCTTTTTAATTGACTTGCGAACAGTAGCAAAGTTTGTTAACATACCACCTAACCAACGCTCGGTAACGAAAGGCATGTTTACTTTTCTAGCTTGTTCAGCTACGATTTCTTTCGCTTGTTTCTTTGTTGCTACGAATAATATTTTACGACCCGATTTAACGATTTGTTTGATTGCCGCAGCAGCCTCTTCAGTTTTCGTTAATGTTTTATTTAAGTCGATAATGTGGATTCCATTGCGCTCCATGAAAATGTAAGGCGCCATTTTTGGATTCCATTTGCGGGTAAGGTGACCAAAGTGTACACCTGCATCCAATAAGTCTTGATATGTAGTTCTTGCCATTGTGATTGTCTCCTTAAAAGATTAACGTTTACTGAATTGGAATTTCTTACGAGCTTTCTTGCGTCCTGGTTTCTTACGCTCTACCATACGCATATCACGAGTCATTAACCCTTTAGCACGTAATGCTGGTTTCTTTTCAGCATCTAATTCAACAATAGCTTTAGCGATAGCTAAACGAACTGCTTCTGCTTGACCTTTAACACCTCCGCCATTAACGTTTACAGTTACATCATAACGACCGATTAAGTCGGAAACCTCGAAAGATTGATTTACGATATATTGTAATGGTAATGTAGGGAAGTATTCTTTATGATCTTTACCGTTTACGGTAATGGTACCATTGCCTTCTTTTAAATAGATACGAGCAACAGCTGTTTTTCTTCTACCTGAAGTATTTGTAACTGACATTTCTTTTCTCCTTTAATTAAAGTGTAATGGTTTTAGGGGTTTGTGCCGCATGTGGATGCTCAGCACCAGCATATACAAATAAGTTTGTATATAATTTTTTACCTAAACGGTTTTTAGGTAACATACCACGTACCGCTTTCTCGATAATACGAGTAGGGTGTTTAGCCATTAACTCTTTTGGAGAGGTAAATCTTTGACCACCTGGATAACCAGTGTAAGAAGTGTAAACCTTCTCTTCAAATTTGTTTCCTGTCAATTTAACCTTGTCTGCATTAATAACAATTACGTTATCACCGCAGTCTACGTTCGGGGTATACTCTGGCTTGTGTTTACCTCTAATAATCATAGCGATTTTAGAAGACAAGCGCCCCAAAATCTCTCCTTGTGCGTCAACTACAACCCACTGTTTATTAACAGTTTTTGCATTGGCAGAGACAGTTTTGTAACTTAACGTATTCACTTGCTT
>SEDO01000008.1 GCA_004211595.1 Pedobacter sp. | reverse complement strand
TTTTATTTGAACATTGATAGCATAAATTTTACTCCTTATATGGAAGTGCAATTAAAAGATGCTATTGAGCAGATGGAATATACTGTAAATCGAATAATTGAACAGGTAAAAGTTATTGCCGAAAGAGCTTCTTTACAATTTAACGATGTTCAATCTTTAGTTAAAAATTTTCATGCAAGTTTAGAGTTATCTAAAAATATAATTGAATCATCAGAAAAAACTCTTAAAAAAGTAATGGCTACCAAAACCGATTTAGTGGATAACGAACACTCTTTACAAAACCTCAGTATAAATTTAAGAGATGCAGCCAAAATTAATAGAAATTTTGAAAAAGTAGTTGCTCATCTGATTGATCGAAGTAAGCAGATAAACGTGATAGTTAGAAGCGTAAATGATATTGCCTCACAAACTAACCTTTTATCACTTAATGCCTCAATAGAAGCTTCAAGAGCAGGTAATGCGGGTAAAGGTTTTTCAGTGGTTGCTTCAGAAGTAAGAAAGTTAGCCGAAAAATCAAAATCAGCAGTAGCAAATATAAGAGCTTTAGTTGATGATATACAAAATTCTGCTAAAGAAACCTCAGAAGCTTTTTTGAATGTTGCTGATTCATTAACAAATTATCAGGCAAAAATTGAAAACTCCAGCGATTCTCTTTCTGATATTATGAATAACTCTATAGCTGTCAAAGCGGAAAACCTTGGAAAAGCATACCAATTAGGACAAATTGGTACAGGGACGATCTCCAGAGATATTGAAAGATGGCTCTCTCAATTGAGAGGAAAAGATGATCCATTTTTAAGGATTGGAGAAACCAATGATCGCAGCAAAGCGGGTAATAGTGATATTGTATGGAGTTTGAGAGATATAAATTTTGAAATAGAGCAGGGAGATGCAGTAGGCATAATAGGGCGCAATGGAGCTGGAAAAAGTACGTTATTAAAGATTTTAAGTAAAGTAACATCACCAACTACCGGTAAGATTTCAGGTAAAGGAAGAATAGCTAGTTTATTAGAAGTTGGAACAGGCTTTCATCCAGAACTTAGTGGTCGGGAAAATATATTTCTGAATGGCGCTATATTAGGAATGCGCAAAAAAGAAATACAAAGAAAATTCGATGAAATAGTTGATTTTGCAGGAGTTGAAAGATACATAGATACACCTGTAAAAAGATATTCTTCTGGAATGTATGTGAGATTAGCATTTGCTGTTGCTGCCCACTTAGAAAGTGAAATTCTAATTGTTGATGAAGTTCTTGCAGTAGGAGATGCTGAGTTTCAAAAGAAGTGTCTTGGTAAAATGGGAGATGTTAGTAAAGGAGAAGGAAGAACTGTACTGTTTGTAAGTCATAATATGGGTAGTATTCAACGACTTTGCACTAAGAGCATTGTGTTAGGAAATGGATTACTGATTTCCCATACAGATACCCTAACTGCAATAAACCAATATCAAAAAACACAAATAAATGAAGTTAGTTCTAAAAAACTCGATGTCAATTATGAAATAAAAAATGTCCTTATTAACCCTTCAAAAATTCATAGTTTAGACTCTTTAGAGCTTTCATTTGAAATACACTCCAACGAAAACAGAGTTTTAAACAGTATTTCCCCAATGATTTTCGATGAGAATAATCAACGAATAGCTATTATGGACTTAAGGAATCAACTTGGAACTAATGTGTCAATTGCTCCTAATAAACCTTTGAGGATAAAAATCAAAATAAATCAATTCCCTATTCTTGAAGGCGACTATATGTTGGGAATATATTTAAACGATCAAATTACAGTAAAGGATTTTTTTGATATACATAGATTCCAAATACTGCCTATTAAGGAAAAACCTGGTGAAATAATTCATGAGTATGAAAAAATTTATAGGGGATTTTTAAATCTTGATTTCAAATCCCAAATAATGCCATAATTAAATTATCTTATCGAAATATGATTTTTAATGCAGAAAAAATGAACTTCCTAACCAAATTAGACCAAATTTATATTATTAACTTAAAACGTAGGCCCGATAGGTTGAAGTTATTCTACGAATATAATTCTCACATTTTAGAGGGATTAAATAATATCAAAGTAATTGAAGCTGTTGATGGTAATGAAATAAAAGATGCAAATTGGGAATTTGAAATTGGGGCTCTGGGATGTCTAAAGAGCCACTATAATGTTATTAAGGATGCAAAAGCAAAAGGTTTTAAAGATATTTTAATTTTAGAGGATGATATTTCCTTTACCTCAGATGCCCTAATTCGACTTGAAAAGGGTTATAATGAATTACCAGAAAATTGGGAATTTTTATATCTATATGCAAATCATTTAAAATCCCCCATCCCACATTCTGAATCTTTAGAAAGAATCAGTTGTGCATTATCAACTGCGGCTTATATGATAAATCATAAAAGTTATGATTTATTAATTGAAATTATTGAAAGAGAAAGCAAGCAAATTGATGTGATTTATGCGCATCTACATTTTCTATTACCTTCTTTTTCCTTTAAAGTTCCTATCTGCAATATAGTAGATGGATTTTCTGATATAATTAATAAGCAAACAAATTACCTGAACAAAAAAACAAATCTATATAATCGAATAAAGAACAAATTTAAAGGTAAATAAAATTATGATTTCAGTAATTATTCCAGCATACAATGCTGCGAAAACTATTACTCAAACTATTGATTCTGTTCTAAATCAAACTTATAAAGATTTAGAAATATTAATTATTAATGATGGATCAACTGATAATACACTACAAGTTTTATCTAAAATTGAAGCGGATATTAATGCTGAAAAAAAAACTAAAATTACTATTATTACTACCCAAAACAAAGGTGTATCACATGCCAGAAATTTAGGTTTCAATCATTCCAAAGGTAAGTACATTCAATACTTAGATGCCGACGATCTTTTAATCCCCGAAAAACTCTATATTCAATATCAAGCCTTAGAATACTATAAAGGAGATATAGCCTATGGTAATTGGCAAAGATTTAAAGAAATTAATTATCAGATAACTCTAACTGAAACAATTGAACGTCAAATTACAGGTGATCCTGAAATTGAAATATTCACACATTTTTGGTGTCCTCCAGCGGTGATTTTATATTCCAGAAGCATTGCTGAAAAAATTAGTTGGAATGTGAATTTACCCGTTATTCAAGATGCACGTTATTTATTAGATGCAGTACGATATAGCGGCAAACTTGTTTATTGCGATCATCTTATGGCGCTATACAGAGAAGGTCAATCACAGTCCTTATCACAAAAAAATGATTTAGCTTTTGTCAAAGATGTATTAACTAATTGTTTAGAAATTTATGATCACTGGAAATCGGATATTAATACAACATCAAAAAAGCGTAAAGCCCTTATTACAGTGCTTAGGTATTGTATTAATCAATTGAGTAGTTTAAACAAAGAGTTATTTCATGATGCTCTTGAACAATTGCTTCGTATCGACCCACATTATATTCCTGAAGAAAAAGGAATTTTAAGAATGATGTCTCAACTAATAGGTTATAAAAACGCAGAAAAGTTAGCTGCAATTAAAAGGAGAATAAATAGATGAAAATAGCTCTTGTAAGTGAATACTTTTTTCCTTCTAGTAAAGGTGGAACAGAAAAGTATGTTTATGAACTTGCTAAGATTTTAATAGAAGCAGGCCATCTAGTAATTATTATAACAAAAACCGAAACACAAGTCAAATTTAAATTTGATGATATTGATGTAATTGGTTTAAATACTGTCGAAAATAATCAATTCGAATATTTTAAATCTATTTTAATTGAAGAAAAATTTGACACCATTCATTTTCATACCTTAACCCCTGCATTTAATACAGAACACATTAAAGCAGCCCGCAATCTTTCAAATAATATTCTTTTTACGGCACATATTCCATCCATAACTTGTATACATGGAGATTTAATGCTATATGGAGAAAAAGCCTGTGATGGTCTTATACTCAAAAATAGGTGTACATCATGTTACCTTAGTAAAAAAGGATTTTCAAAACAAATTTCAATTTTGGGTGCACAAATCTGCTTAAAATTAAACAGACCAGAAACCTTAGTCCAAGCTGTTGATAAAAAAATACAAGAAGTTAAAGACCTTAATAATTTCTGTGACACCATTTATGTTTTCACAGAATGGCAATTACAAATTTTTATAAAAAATGGATTTAACCCAAATAAATTAGTGCGAACATATCAAATGCACATTCCTGAATCTCAAGAAATTAAAATAAAAAATAAAAATCTAAATAAATATAAAATTGGTTTTGTAGGGCGAATAAGCTTTGAGAAAGGGCTACATATGTTAATTGATAGTTTTTTATGCTTAAAGAACAAGGAAGCTGAATTACATATTGCTGGAATTGTTTCAGATTTAAATAACTCTTATTATAAAAAACTTAAGCAAAAAACTAAAATTAATCCTAAAATTATTTGGCACCTCAATTTAAATAATGATGAACTAAATAACTTTTATAATCAAATAACAATCCTTTGTATACCATCCATTTGGTATGAAACTGGACCATATGTATTATACGAAGCATTAAATTGCGGAATCCCAATTATTGCTAACGATATTGGAGATTTTGGCGTCTGGAAAAAAAAGGGTTACCCTGTTGAAATATTTAATGGTAAAATTGAACTCACTAAAATTTTAAAAAATCACATTAATTAATATCAAAATGAATTCATGGAAATATTATGTTGGGAATACTTTAAACATCATTGAGCGAAGTCTAATTTTTTCTAAAAACAAATATATTGATAAAACCTATCCATATGGTAGAAACTGGATTTACGATTTAAAAAGAATTATAAGAAATAATCCAAGTACCATTATAGATGCTGGCGCTAATGTAGGGTCAGTTTCCAAAGATTTAAATAATTTTTTTCCTGATTCAACCATATATTCGTTTGAACCTGTAAACAAAACATACCAATTACTAGCCGCAAATGTTAGTCATTTAAAACAAATTATTCCAGTTTCGCTAGCCTTAGGTGCTGAAAACAAAAAAACACTCATTCAAATTAACCCAGAGAATACTATTAATTCCTTGAAGGTCGAAGTAAATCCAACGCAAGAATCAGAAGAAATTGAGATTGTAAGATTAGATGACTTCATGAAAAATAAAGTTAATAGTAAAATAGATATTCTTAAAATTGATGTGGAGGGTTTTGAATTTGAAGTCTTAGAAGGTTGTGGTGCGTTAGAAATCGATTATATATTTTTAGAAGTAGGTTATAATAAAAACCCGACTAAAGTATATTTTACAGAAGTAGATAATTATTTAAAATCCAAAGGTTATTGTCTTTTAAATATATACGATTTAATGAGAAACAATGAAAATAGAATGATGCTAGACTATTCTAATAATCTATATATTAAAGCAGACTTATTAGCTTGAATAGCTAATGTATAAAAACTTATGAATCTTAAAATTGCGCTAATTGCTGACCCTGAAATTCCTGTTCCACCATTACTATATGGAGGAATTGAAAGAATTATTGATATGTTAATTTCTGAGTATATAAAAGAAGGCTATCAAGTTACTTTGTTTGCTCATCAGGACTCAAAAACCCCAGCAAAATTGATTGCATATAAAGGTAAAACTAGCCATGATAAATTAGATATTATTCAAAATACATATTTGATAAATAAAGAACTTTTCTCCAATAAATATGATGTTATTCATTGTTTTGGAAGATTATTATACCTCCTTCCACAATTTTTAAACAAGACCCCTAAAATTATGAGCTATCAAAGGGAACCAACCTTAAAACAAGTTCGGGCGGCTACTCGGCTTGCAAGAAAAAATACCTTAGTATTTACGGGTTGTAGTGCCTATATCAGCAATCAAATCAAACCATTCGCCCCCGCCTACCCTATTTTTAATGGCGTAGACATGAATATTTATAAATTGAACACTCAAATTGCTGAAGATGCTCCATTCATGTTCTTAGGTCGAATTGAACCGATTAAAGGTACGCACATAGCGATTGAAATTGCCCAAAAGACAGGGAATGCGCTAATTATTGCAGGTAATATACCTACCGAATATCAAAGCTACTTTGATTTAGAGATTAAACCCCACTTAAATGATTCAATACAATATATTGGGCCTGTTAATGACTTACAAAAAAACCAATTATTAGGGTCATGTAAAGCTTTCTTAATGCCAATCTTATGGAATGAACCATTTGGTATAGTAATGGCTGAAGCATTAGCTTGTGGAACACCTGTTATTGGATTTAAAAGAGGTTCAGTACCAGAGGTTGTGATATCTGGTTTAAACGGCTATTCTTGTGATACTACTGAAGAAATGATTGATTTAATCAAAAATATAGGCGCATTGGATAGAAAAAAAATACGCCAAGATGCAGAAAGTAGATTTTCTTCCGAAGCTATTGCAAATCAATATTTAGCACTATACACTGACTTAATAAATAAAAATAAATGAAGGTAATCGTTTCAAATCCTTCTGTCTCTCCACATGTTAAAGAAAATATCAAAGCATATTATGATTCTGGGAAGTTGAGGGCTTTTTTTACATCATTAATATGTCATTTAGATTCTTTTATTACACAAACTCTATTTAAAATAAAGTTTTTGCGCATAGAAATAATAAAGCGTGAATTTTCTGCTATTCCTTTAGCTATTATTAAAACGAGACCTTTTCCAGAAATTATAAGAACTATTGCTTCTCGAAAATTAAACCCATTATTTACAGATAAAGTTTGGGAATGGAGTGAGCTAGGTTTCGATCAATGGGTAAGTAAGAAATTAAAGAAATTTCGTCCTGATATTATACATACCTATGAGCATGCAGCTTTGGCAACATTAAAAGCTGCTAGTCAACTGGCTATTTTCAAGGTATATGAGCAAAGTAGTCCTCATCACAAATCTTTCAGTAAAACTATTCATATACAATATAAAATCTATCCTGAATTAAAAACACCTTCCACAGCTATATTATTAAATGACCTGGCAAAAAAAAGGAATCAAAGGAGAGATCAAGAATTAATCCTTGCCGATTTGATATTATGCAATTCAAAGTTCACTCAAAAAACATTAATCGATGCTGGAATTAATGAGGCAAAAATTGCAATTCTACCTTTAGGTTTTCCCCTTCCTATTAAAAAAATTACTGATTATCAATTAAATAAACCAATAAAATTTTTGTACTGTGGGAATCAATCTATTTTAAAAGGTGTTCATTTATTGTTAAAAGCATGGAAAGAATTGAGTCCACATGTTAGGCAAGCCGAATTATATTTTATTGGAAGTACAAACGAAGATTTACATCGAGATACCTCCCATTTAAAAAATATATTTTCCATGGGAAGAATGACTCATGATGAGCTAATGAAAAAGTATAAAGATTTTGATGTTTTTATCCTTCCTACGCTTGGGGATGGATTTGGAATGGTAGTTACGGAAGCTATGTCACAAGGGGTTCCTGTTATAACAACTACCAACTCATGTGGACCAGATATCATTGAACATGGTAAGGAGGGATGGATTATAGAACCTAATTCCATTCCAGCTATCAAAAATCAAATTCAATGGATAATAAATAATAGAGAACAATTAAATGTCTTTAAACAAGCAGCGTTAGAAAAATCAAAACAATGGCAATGGAGTGACTATAGAAAGGCCCTCAACCAATTAATAGAAACTAAATGGAAAGAACATCAAGTAAGAAAATCTGTTTAATAACACCAGGCCATATTTCCAGCAACCCTAGGTTAGTTAAAGAGGCAATTGCACTGAGCGAAGTTGGTTATAAGGTACATATAATTTTCACCCAAAACTTAGAATTTCTTGTAGAACACGATGCGAGAATATTAAATCAAAATCCTCATTGGACTTTTGATGTATTAAGTCCCATAAATAAAAATCTGTATAAATCTATATTCAAAAAACTAAAAGGATTATATTTAAAAATTCTAAAAATTACCTTTACCCATGCCAGATATATATTTTTAGCTAAGCATATTTTAAACAAAAATTACACTTGGCAACTAAAAAAGGCGATAAATAATAAGGCTGACTTATATATAGCCCACAATCTTGGAGCCTTACCAATAGCTGTTGAAGCTGCCAAATACCACCATGCCTATGTTGGATTTGATGCCGAAGATTATCACCGACATGAAATAACAAATGATATATATAGTGTTCACTATATAATCAACAAAATTATTGAAGACTACTATATTCCAAAGTTAAACTATCTAACTGGTGCATCCCCTTTAATTGTTAATAAATACGCTCAACACTATCCTCAATCTGCCCCTACGGTTATTAATAATGTCTTTTCTATTCAAAATTTACAAAAAGCATCGAATAATCAACTAGCGCCCTTATCATTATTTTGGTTTTCACAAACCATTGGAAAAGATAGAGGACTGGAAGATGTAATTCATGCTCTTAATGAACTAGAATATGAAAATATAAAACTTATCCTTTTAGGGAATATTTCTGATGCCGATAAATATTACTTCCTTGGGTTATTAAGCCCAATGAATTTAAAAGCAGATAAACTGGAGTTTATAAATACAGTCCAAGAAAATCAACTATATCCTATTGCTGCTCAGTATGATATTGGATTAGTACTCGAACGAAAAGAACCTGAGAATAAAAATATATGTTTAAGCAACAAATCCTTCACCTATTTACTGGCAGGACTTACAACAATTAGTACAGATACAGCAGCTCAACGTTTAATGCTTGCAGAGAACCCAGGTATAGGCAAGATTTATCAAACGGGGGATATCCAAACATTAGTATTACATCTTAAATTTTATTTAAATAATAGAGATGAATTATATAGATCCAAGTTAGAAGCTCAAAAAATTGCAAAAGAAAAATATAATTGGGAAATAGAAAGTCAAAAATTCATTCATATAATTCATAATCTAAAATAATTTGACTCTGCATAATAACCATATTACTGTTCTAAATGGACTTCGAGGTTTCGCCGCTCTATATGTATTGATTCATCATGCTAGGTTACTTTTAGCTCAACCATATAAATATGGTTTAGCTATAGTCCCAGAAAAATTTTCATTTATAGATAAATTCCTAGTATATACTTTTGGTCTATTTAAATTTGGCCATGAAGCCGTTATTATTTTTTTTGTTTTATCAGGATTTGTAATTCATTTAAAGCAAGCTCAGGTTGATTTTAAATACTCAAAATTTTCTTTAAATAAATTTTTTAAAAAAAGAATCATTAGACTTTGGCCAACATTAATTACCGCCATGCTATTGTGTGTATTATTTGATGCTATTTGCTTTTTATATTTGAAAGAAAGCGATGTATTTCAAAAATATAATAGAATTAATTTCGTGCAAAATATATTATTAATTCCAAACTCAGCAGATTGGGGTAACAATTATCCGCTATGGTCATTAAAGCACGAATGGGTTTTTTACCTTTTATACCCTTGTTTACTTTTTCTCAAAACAAAACAAAAGTTAATACCTATTATCATTCTCAGCACTACATATTTGTTATACTTACTTGGAATAAAAATTCCTATTTTACAAAATGTAGCATATACAGTTCTAATATGGTATTTAGGTGTAATATTAGCCGATCTTTATATAAAACATAATAAGCGACTTAAAAATGTATATCCTTATTTCTTTGTACCAATTCTAAGCTATCCACTCTTAGATAGAAATAATATAGATACATTTCCAATTTTAGACCTTGTATTTGGAATATTTACAATGGGGCTCATATGCTGTCTACTGTATAATAGATTTAATAAATTAAATCTATTCTTTAATAAATTTAAACTAATTGGCCTTTATTCCTATTCACTTTACTTATTACATTGGCCTATACAAGAATTTTTGCAAAGAATAATACTTAAATTTTCTATACATCAAACGCTACCATATCATCAATGGTATACTATATTAGGAACTGTTGTATCATTTTCTATAGCATACTTGATATATTTAGTGACTGAAAAGCCATCTCTTAAATTTTTAAAATCTTACAAATAAAGTTTGAAAAAAGTTTTAATTATAACACCCTATTTTCCGCCTTCAAATACAGCAGATACTCAGCGCGTTCGAATGAGTCTACCGTATTATAATAAATTTGAATGGGAGGCAGAAATTGTGATGGTAGATCCCAAATATAGTGACACTAATAAAGATTATTTATTAGTAGATTCTATTCCAAAAAACATAATTATCCATCAAGTAAAGGCTTTTTCTAAGAAAATAACAGCAAAATTTGGTTTAGGAAGCTTAGCCCTTCGATCAATGTATTATTATTTTAATTATGTAAATCAATTATTGCTTAATAAAAAATTCGATTTAATCCTTTTTTCAACTACCGAATTCCCTATTATGATATTAGGTGCATACTGGAAAAAACGCTTTAATATACCCTATATTATTGATATGCAAGACCCGTGGCATACTGAATATTATCAAACTAAACCAAAGTCTGAAAGACCACCAAAATATTGGTTTTCCTACAGACTTAATAAATATCTAGAACCTATTGCCATGAAACAGGTTTCAGGTTTAATGAGTGTATCACAGGCATATTTAGATACATTAACAGACCGCTATAAACCCATTCAAAACATCCCTCAGCAAGTTATCACATTCGGAGCTTTTCCATTAGATTTTGATATTCTAAAACAAAAAACATTTAATAGCCAATTCAAAATAAACAAGGAACTAGGTATTAAAAACATTGTATACATAGGTCGAGGTGGGCACGATATGAAGCCCGGTCTTTCTTTGCTGTTTGAGGCCTTTAAAAATGGGCTTAAATCGCATAAAGACTTATTTGAGCGTATTAAGTTTTATTTTATTGGAACGAGCTATGCTGCAGATGGGCATGGCAAGCCGACTATAAAACCTATAGCCAGCATATTTGAAGTTGATGATTATGTTGAAGAACATACCAATCGAATTGCATTTTACGATAGTTTATATAATTTAAATCAGGCTGATGGACTTTTAATTATTGGTTCAGAAGACCCTCAGTATACAGCTTCCAAAATCTATCCCTATATGATGATTCAGAAACCTCTTTTGGCCTTATTTCATTGTGATAGTAGTGCCTATCAAATAATAGAAGAATGCACGCAGGGAACGGTCGTTAAATTGAATCAACCAACTCATCAGGCCATACAAGATATTGAAGAATTTCTTGTAGCTTTTATACAGGATACACTGGAGGCACCACAACTAAATTGGAATCTTTTTAGTAAATATACAGCAGAAAACAGAACCGAAATGCAATGTAATTTGTTTAATGCTACCCTTGAAAACTTTCGGTTAACTAAACATTAACCACATCAATAAAAATACCCTGTAATGAAATCTTTAGCTGTTGTAACTACACACCCGATTCAATACTACGCTCCTTTATTTCAATTACTGGCAAAATCTTGCCGTTTAAAAGTTTTTTATACTTGGGGGGAAGCTGGAGCTAAGGCTAAATATGATCCTGATTTCAAACAACATATTAGTTGGGATATTCCTTTATTAGAAGACTATGAATATGAATTTTTAAAGAATACTGCAACAAACCCAGGTTCCCATCACTTTCAAGGAATTGTCAATCCTGATTTAATCCAAAGAGTTCAAGCTTTCAAGCCAGATGCTATACTTATTTATGGGTGGTCTTATCAAAGCCACTTTAAACTAATGAGAAAACTAAAGGGTAAAATTCCCATTTGGTTTAGAGGAGATTCTAATTTGCTTGATCACCAAGGAGGCTTTCGCAGCTATATTAGAAAAAGGGCTCTTCGCTTTATATATAGTTATATTGACACAGCATTTTATGTTGGATCGGCAAATAAAACTTATTATAAAGCGTTGGGCTTACATCAAAATCAATTAGTATTTGCACCGCATGCCATTGATATCTCGAGGTTTAGTGAAGATAAATCAAAAGAGGCATCCGAAATACGTAAGCAATTTCATATTTCTGAACACCATACATTGATTCTTTTTGCTGGCAAATTGGAATTCAAAAAATCCCCAATATTATTATTAGAAGCATTTTTGAAATTGGATGATCCAACCGTTCATCTTCTATTTTTAGGAAACGGACATTTAGAAGAACTACTCAAACAAAAGGCGCACACAAATTCACGTGTGCACTTTGTAGCTTTTGCAAATCAAACCCAAATGCCCTCTTTTTACCAAGCCTGCGATTTATTTTGCTTACCCTCAGGAGGCCCAAAAGAAACATGGGGCTTAGCTGTCAATGAAGCGATGGCAGCAGCTAAAGCAGTGTTAGTTTCTAATAAAGTTGGGTGTGCTATAGATTTAGTACAACCCCATATAAATGGAGCTATTTTCGAATCTGATAATTCCGAAGACTTATTTGAAAAGATGCAAAACTTAATTAAATTCGAACATTTAGATGAAATGGGTAGGGCATCTCAACGAATCATACAAAATTGGAATTTTAAATATCAAGCTGCAGCATTCCTGAATAAATTATATGAAGGCCACTAATCCATTACGATTTATATTCCTATTTATACCCTACTTCTTTGCACTTTTTTTCAAAGATCAACCCCATATTTCCTATATAATATCATATTTGGGTAGCTACTTTATATTTTATCTCAGTTATTCTGGCTTGATAAAAAAACTTCCTACCGATTTACCTAAATTAGAACAGCTTTTACGTCCTATTTACCTGATGCAAATCATCTTTGCAGGGTATATGTGTTGTACCTCCATATTTTATTATTTAAATGCTCTTGGCTTTGAATATACTTCCTATTTAGGCCCAAATCCATATCAATCTAAAACTATTTTTTTTGATATCGCAAACACCCAGCGTTATTATGTATTAGCTCATGCTGCTTTAGTTTCTGGGTTACTTTATGCGATGGATTATACAAGAGAAAAAAAATATGAGCTCAATATTGGCTCAATGAGTAAATTGTTAATTCAAATTTCCATTATTTGCCTTCCATTAGGATTTATTTTTGAGAAGATTCCAGGGCTTAATCAATTTAGCATTCAGCTCAGTGGGCTTAGTTTTGTGGCAGGAACTATTGCATTGGCTTTTGCATTTAGGGAGCGAAATCGAAAAGTTATAGTATTAACAGCGGGTTTATTTGTTATCAATTTAATCGAATTTTTGGGGGGTGGATTTAAAGAACCTATAATTATTTCCTTCCTGTTACTCGGCATTTATCTATTACCCATTTTCGGTAAAAAAGTAATTCCCGTATTTGGAGCCATTTTAATCATGCTTTTTCTATTACTCCCTACATTTGTGGGGAATTTCAGATCATTAAGTGGAGCTGGCTTATCAGCTGAGGAAGCCCGAGACCAAAGTTTAAATGTAATTTTAGAAGGTGGTGTATTTAATTCTCGAATACAAAATGAAAATTGGTTATTCTTAACTCACCGACTTTCTGAAATGGATATGTTTATTCAATTTTCACACTCTACTCCACAGTTTAAAAATTATTATAAATTCGATTTAGTCAACCAAGCTTTATATACACCAATACCCAGAGTTCTTTGGCCAAGTAAACCAGACATGGAGCGACAAGTAATGGAAAGAGTATATGCTGCTGGGGTTGTAGACCACCGAATGCTTGTATCTGCCAAACCAGCCTACGTTGTAGATGCCTATTTATCTTATGGCGCTATTGGAATTATTATAGCTTTGTTTCTATACGGTTATTTTGCCCAAAAAATATCTAACAAAGCCGAACATTTATTTGGGGGTTATTTTTTAGGCTCAGCTGTTATGTTTGCGGGCTTATTTCAAATATTTTGGAGAGGAAATAGTTTTGAATTTATGTTTAATGCGGTTTTTTGGAGTTATATTACGATGTTGATTGTATTCCAATTTTTAAAAGCCCGCGGTATTATAGTACAAAAATATTGAAAGTCCTTCACTTAACACCCGCTTATAAACCTGCCTTTATTTATGGAGGGCCAACCATGTCTGTTGCCCGATTGTGCGAAGGCTTGCAACAATATCAGGAATACAATACTGATAATCAAACCACCTCTCCCCTTGAAATTGAAGTTTTTTGTACGCGGGCTAATGGCCATACTGAGCTTGCATTCCGCAACGGAGATGCTCAAAATATCGATGGTGTGAAGGTTACCTATTTTAATAGACTCACCAAAGATCATACACATTTCTCCCCTGCTCTACTTTGGGCCTTATGGAAGAAAATAAAAACTGATAAAGCCCAAAATCCCGGTCAGTTAATCATTCATATCCATTCTTGGTGGAATTTAGTGGTGATTTTTGGTGCATTGATTGCAAAGCTGCAAAACGTTCCCATAGCATTATCTCCTAGAGGTATGATAACATCGTATACCCAAACTAATAAAAATAGTTTGGCTAAAACATTTATACATAAACTATTTGGTAAATATTTATTAAAAAATGTGCATTTAATGGCAACCAGCAAACAAGAAGTTAATGATTATACGAAAGTTTGTCAACCAAAATCCATTCACGTTATTCCGAATATAGTAGAGTTACCTAGCTTACTTCCTCAAAAATCAACAATTGACGGACCCCTTTTTAAACTTTTATTTTTATCCAGGGTGGAGGAAAAAAAAGGCTTAAATCTATTATTGGAAGCCTTAGCTAAAGTTGAATTTTCATGGAGTTTAAGTATCGCAGGTACGGGCTCAGAAATTTATATAAATCAATTAAAATCACAGATCAAAGAATTAGGTTTATATACAAAAGTCCACTGGTTAGGGCATCAAACCAATGAACAAAAATATCAAACTATTGCTGCTCATGACCTCTTATGCTTAACTTCCTATAATGAAAATTTTGCCAATGTAGTGATAGAATCCCTTGCCGTTGGCACTCCAGTACTACTTAGTGAACAAGTGGGCTTAGCAGATTATGTAGAAAAAAATGAATTAGGATTTGTGTGTAAATTAGATGTAGATGCTATTTCTGAAAGCCTCACACAAGCCTTTGAAAATAAGACGATTAGAAATCAAATAAGTCAAAAATCTCCCAATTTGATTAAGCAGGATTTTGAGATCTCGACCTTGGCTGCTCAATATGTTCAAGCATACCGAAAAATATTGGCTCAACCACAATAAAATTCTGAATACCCCATGAACCCCCACTTCACATTTATCATACTCACCTTTAACGAAGAGCTGCATTTACCTCGTATTTTGCAATCAATTGCTCCGGTCCAAGCTAAAACCTTTATTATTGATAGTGGAAGTACAGATCACACCTTAGAAATTGCGGCAGCTTACAAAGCGGAAGTAAAATATAATAAATTCATTAATCATCCCTTACAATGGGATTTTGCACTTCAAAATTGCCCTGTAAAAACTCCTTGGATTATAGGCTTAGATGCTGATCAAACTTTAAGTCCAGAACTTCTAGCGAAACTTCAAAATTTCGATCCTAAGCAATATGAAAATATAGATGGCATCTATTTTAATCGAAAAAATATATTTCAGGGCAAATGGTTAAAATACGGAGGGTATTTTCCTTTTTATCTATTAAAAATGTTCCGTACGAGTAAAGGTTATTCAGATTTAAATGAAAATATGGATCACCGCTTTATAGTAGAAGGCAACACAACCATTTGGGATCAGGCTTATTTAATTGAAGAAAATTTAAAAGAAAATGACACTCAATTTTGGATTGAAAAACATGAAAAATATGCCGAACGTGTTGCACATGAGGAGTTTGAAAGACTTCAAGGGTTAAGAAACCAAACACTCCAAGCTATTTTTTTTGGCAATCCTGATCAACGCACAGCCTGGTTAAAAAGAATGTGGTGGAAGCTCCCTCTAGGTCTTCGTCCGTATTTGTATTTTTCCTATCGGATGTTTTTTAAATTGGGTATATTAGATGGAAAAACCGGCCGAAAATTTCATTATTTACATGCTTTATGGTTTAGAAAATTAATTGATAAAAAGTTAAAGGAACTTTTAAAAGAACAGGCACAACATAACATGCAATAGCTATTTAAAGCATTTCAAAGCCGCTAAGCGGCCGATTAATATAAAACCAATGTACACGCCCATGGAAACTAAATCCATTCCAAATCCTAATAAATCCGCCAATCAAAAGGCCATTAAATTTGTTATTTTAATGCTCATTGGTTATTTCTTGCTCAGTCAAGGACATTTATTTATGAATTCAGTGACAAACGTAGGTGGAACTTACCATCATCCTTGGTTTGCTGAAAATTTAAATTACATACAATGGCTCAAAACCTCATTAATTGTTTGTTCTACAGCTTTAATTAGGATATTTGGCTTTCATGTTATCTATAATGAAACTCAGTTATTAATTGTAGATGGTCCTACCCTAGTAGTCGGTTACTCTTGTTTAGGTTTAGGCGTTTGGAGCTTTTTAATAGCTTTTATAATAGCTTTTCCAGCTAAACTAAATGCAAAACTTAAGTTATTTATATTCGGCACAATAATGATTTATGTGCTTAATGTGATGAGAATTGCTGGTTTAGGCATCCTTTTAGGTACATTTAAATCACAAAGAGAATTGTTTGAATACCATCACGAGATATTTAATATCATCGTGTATTTATGCATTTTTATAGTTATCTATTTTTGGATAAAAAAACAAACGAACAGCAAATCGGTTGCACCTTCGCAAAATCAACCGGAAACCTCAGTTAATAATAACTCAAATCCGGATCAGATTACCCAATAGAAAATTCGAAACACATATATGTATATTTTAGGAGTTAATGCCTACCATGGCGATTCATCAGCTTGCGTTTACAAAAACGGAACCTTAATAGCAGCTACCGAAGAAGAAAGATTTAGACGGATTAAACACTGGGCTGGATTTCCGTCTCAGGCCATTGAATTTTGTTTAAAGGAGGCTGGTATAAAAGTTCAAGATTTAGATTATATCGCCATTTCACGCGACCCTAAAGCTAATTTTGGAAAAAAAGTAGTGACAGCCCTCAAGCAAAAACTAAGTATTAAAAATATCATCGATCGAGTATCTAATTTAAAAAAAGCTGCTAGTATTGAAGATGAGTTCATATCCCTTTTCAAATTACAAAGCGGCGAACTGAAAGCTAAAATTGTGAATGTAGAACACCATCGAGCACATTTAGCTTCTGCCTTTTTCCCGTCTCCTTTTGAAAAATCTGCCTTATTATCGATCGATGGAATGGGTGATTTTACCTCCACGATGATTGGGACTGGAGAGGGCACTCAAATAAGTGTATTAGACTCCGTATCCTATCCGCATTCTGTGGGCATTTTCTATACCACATTTACGCAATGGCTCGGCTTTCCGCATTATGGCGATGAATATAAAGTAATGGGACTCGCCCCTTATGGAGAAGCCAAATATGTCGATAAACTCCGCCAAGTATTGAAGTTCTTACCCAATGGCTTGTTTGAATTAAACCTAGATTACTTCAACCATGCAAAAAAAGGGGTTAATATGGTTTGGGAAGGTGGCATTCCAGCAGTGGATAGTATCTATTCCGACAAATTAATAGCAGAATTTGGACCTGTACGCAAGGCTGAAGATAAATTGGAGCAATACCATTATGATATGGCTGCTTCGGTACAACGATTTACAGAAGAATTAATTTATCATATATTAAATGGCCTCCATGCGCGCACCGGGTTAGATTCGGTATGTATTGCAGGGGGAGTAGCACAAAATTCTGTAGCCAATGGTAAAATCATACAAAACACCCCTTTCAAAAAATTATATATTCCACCCGCTGGACATGATGCTGGAACTGCAATTGGCGCTGCCTTATGGGTTTATCATCAAGAGTTAAAAAATAACCGAGAAGAGGTGATGTGGCATGGATATTTTGGGGCTAAATTTACCAACGCTGAAGTTGAAGCCGTTTTGAAGGCACAAAATATAGACTATCGCGTATTAAATGATAGCGAATTATTTGACGAAGTTTCTCAATGTTTAATAGATGGCGGTGTGGTAGGTTGGTTTCAAGGCAGAGCAGAGTTTGGTCCAAGAGCCTTAGGGCATCGTTCTATTTTAGCTGATCCAAGACGCACCGATGCTAAAGAAATCCTAAACGCTAAAATCAAACGTAGAGAATCCTTCAGACCTTTTGCTCCATCTATTTTAAAGGAGCATACAGCCACTTATTTCGAAAGAGTGGATGATGTGCCATTTATGGAGAAAGTATTTGTTATAAAGCCTGAAATGAGGGCCTCTATCCCTGCTGTCACGCATGTGGATGGTACTGGTAGATTACAAACCGTGGATGCTAATATAGAACCCAAATATTACGGATTAATTGCTGCCTTTCATCAAAAGTCGGGCGTTCCCATTTTGTTAAATACTTCTTTTAATGAAAATGAGCCCATTGTTAATAAACCAGAAGAAGCCTTAGCTTGTTATTTACGCACTAAAATGGATATGCTCGTGATGGAAAATGTGGTTATCCGAAGATCTTAATATGATGGCTGGGATAACACCCAGCTATTGAAAAATTTTTAAGGATTAGCCTAGCTTTAGCTATTAATGGTTTTCCAGATTAAATCTTTTAATGCTGGAATACCTTTTTGAGCGACCGATGAAATAAATAAATAAGGTATTTTAGGACATTCTAAAGCCATTTCAGCTTCTAATTCTTCATCTAACAAATCAGCCTTGGTAATGGCTAATAAATGAGGCTTATGCATTAATTCAGGATTGAATTCACGTAACTCATTTTTCAAGATTTCATATTCTTCCCGAATCGAGCGACTGGTATCGGCCGGTATCATGAATAACAAAACCGAGTTTCTTTCAATATGACGTAAGAAGCGAAAGCCTAAGCCCTTTCCTTTTGATGCGCCTTCAATAATACCTGGTATATCAGCCATCACAAAGGAGCGGCCATCCCGGTAAGAAACCATTCCTAAATTAGGTACAATCGTAGTAAAGGGATAATCGGCGATTTCAGGCTTTGCAGCAGATAATACAGAAAGTAAAGTTGATTTTCCAGCATTTGGAAAGCCGACTAAACCCACATCCGCCAATACCTTTAATTCCAAAATCATCCACTCTTCTCTTCCAGGCTCTCCTGGTTGTGCAAAGCGAGGTGTTTGTAAAGTAGGCGTTTTAAAATGAGCATTCCCTAAGCCTCCGCGTCCACCTGGAGTTAAGATTCGGGTTTCGCCATCTTCGGTAATTTCAAAAATAACATCCCCAGTTTCAGCATCCCGAGCGATTGTGCCTAAAGGCACTTCTAATATTTCATCTCGTCCTGTTTTACCGGATTTATGACTAGAACCCCCACTATCCCCATCACCCGCAATAATATGTTTTCTGTATTTAAGGTGTAATAAGGTCCAAAATTGGGCATTACCTTTTAAAATAATATGTCCTCCCCGACCACCGTCTCCCCCATCAGGGCCACCGGTCATGGTAAATTTGTCGCGATGTAGATGCGCAGAACCCGCTCCCCCTTTACCAGATCGACAACAAATCTTTACATAATCTACAAAGTTTGAACCTTGGGACATAATTAAATAGGTAATAAATACAAAATGCTAAGCTCCTAAAAGCATAGCACTTAAAAAGGTTTTATTTGAATATTAGTATTGATCCATCACACCACAAATTTGACCAAATATATCTTCGATATCCCCGATACCATTGATTTTTGTCAATTTTTGTTGTGCTTCGTAATAAGGCAATACTAAAATAATTTTATTGAAATATTCGTCGATGCGCTTTTTAGACTTATCCGCCTCATCATCTGCGCGTCCACTCTCTTTTTGACGAATAGCAATTCGCTTTAAAAGTTCATCTTGATCTACATCCAAGGCAATAACCCCACAAATTTCTGAACCTTTACTTTCCAAAAATTTATCTAATTCTTCTGCTTGCGGAATGGTTCTTGGAAAACCATCAAAAACAAATCCTTTTGCATCAGGATTTTTGTCAATTTCTTCTTCCAACATGGCAATGGTAATTTGATCCGGAACTAATTCTCCGTTAGCAATCAAAGAACTTACTTGCTTACCTAATTCAGTTTGATTTTTAATATGGGCTCTGAATAGATCGCCAGTTGAAATGTGAACCAATTGATATTTTTCAATCAATTTTTGAGATTGGGTGCCTTTACCTGCACCTGGAGGGCCGAAGAGGATTAAGTTCAGCATTTAATTGGCTTTAAAATTTAAAAGCCTTGCACCTATTCACTGGAGGCCTCCTCCCGAATTGGCTGTAAGGCTTCTTCAAAAATGGTGCACTCGTAGGGATTCGAACCCCAAACCTTCTGATCCGTAGTCAGATGCTCTATCCAATTGAGCTACGAGTGCGTATGGTCCCCTTGTTAGGGACTGCAAAATTAACGTTTCAAAATTAATTTCACAATAAATTATCATTTATTTATTGTTTATTTCTAAAACAGCTTTGCGTTCAGCTTATTACGCCTTTACCACAGCATCTATTGCCGCAAAATCAGGTAAATCACCTGCATTTTCTAACACTTCAGCATAAGCAATTTTACCATTTTCATCAATTACAAAAGCAGCTCTTTTAGAAACTCCTTTTAAACCGAATGCAAACTCCTCATATAATGCGCCATAAGCAGCCGAAATTTCTTTATTAAAATCAGACAATAAAGGGAACTGATAGTTTTGATCTTCTTTGAATTTAGCCAAAGTAAAAGGAGAATCTACCGATACACCTAAAACCTGAGCATTCAAACCCTCGTAAAACCCAAAGTTATCACGCATAGTGCAAAGTTGAGTGGTACAAACACCTGTAAAAGCCATTGGAAAAAAATGTAATACAACTTTTTTACCTTGAAAATCTGCTAATTTATGCTCTTTTAAATCAGCTCCGTATAATTGAAATGATGGCGCTTTATCGCCTACTTGTAATGCCATAACCTATATATTATTAAAATTTAAAATTATCCTTAACCTGAAAATCAAAGATAAGGTTTTTCAACTAACTCCTCTTCAAACAAGGTTAAGAAAATCCTATAGCCATTCCAACTATTATAACAAACCAATAGATATAAACAGCTATATCTAAAGACTTTTTACTAGGCTGATATTCTGGCAGAACGTAATTTAACTTTTCAATTTTAAGGACTTTGAACAACAATATATATGAAAAAATTAATACCAGCGTACAAATTAAATATACTAAACCCTTATTAATGGAAAGTGGAGTATCAGTTAACGTCCTATAGATAAAAAATAAGTCTAACAATAAAACTAAAAAGAAAAATGATATCATAATTACAGCTACAAAACTAATATGACCATCATTATTATAATCCTCAGTATCTAGCTCCTTTTTATTTAAAATCTTATTATACTCTTCGCGTTTCTTAATCTCAAAAAAAGTTATGTACCAATATATATATAGGTTTTTTAAAAAAAATCTCATGATTGTTTCCTATTTCCTGGTAACCTTCTTATTACTGGTGCATTTTTTTTGTTAGGTATATTTCTTTTAACTTCCCAAATTTCCCAAGCTCCCAGTAAGATCCCTCCAGCAATTGCACCTACCATACCTACCGGAGTTGTAAGAATTATTGCTGCTAGTATTATTTGAGCCATGTCCTCCAATCTCTCTGCCGATGTATCTGGATTATCATCAAAAATTTCTAATAAGTTTCCTCCAATCCCTATGTAGCCTATAAATGTACCAGCACTAGAAACAGCCTTATAAGTTTGAGCGGTTGTTGCATATGTAACCATATCAGTATAACTCATAGCTATACCCATGCTTGTAACTGCTGTAGATACTGCATCAAATGTAGAAATTCCATCCCACCCACTAGCTACTGGGGTTATATTATGTGTTGCTATATTATAAGCTCCAGAGATTGCAGACGATGGCATATTCATAGCTATACCTCCAAATACAGCAACTAATTCTGGAGCCCACATACTTGGGCCAGAATAAAGTTCACTATTATCTATTGTACTAATAACTTTACCTGTGCCTGTAATGACTACTGTGTCTAGTTGAATACCTAAAACTATGGGGTCATAGCCAGGAATATTTAAAACATCATTCCCCCCTACTTTAGTGATGGTAACTGGTACACCAAACAATTGAGACAAAAAAGCTTCAAGTTCTGGCGATCTCCTAATTGGAACTGAAGAACTTCCTAGCAACTTTTTCTTTCCTCCAGCTAAAGCATATACATCTTTGAAGCCAATAACACAAATTGTAAGAATTGATGCTGATTTTAAAAAATTTCTTCTTGTTGAATCCATAAGTCTATTTTTGATTTTTAAATTAATTTTAGCTTTAAAATAGCAAAACAAAACAAATAATCAAAATCTCAAAGTCTGCTTAAAATCCTACCCTCAATTCAAAGCCATTATCCCCGCTTGACTCTACTTTTTCACCCAATTGATCAATCAAACCATTTATAATTTCTTGCCCTAAGCCCTTTTCATATAACGCATTGAAGTCAAACCCAACCCCGCTATCAGCATAGAATAACGCTTTTCCGGACCCACTTTCAGTAATCACAACCTGAATCCTTCCAGTACTGCGCCTTTTAAAAGCGTGCTTCATGCTATTACTAATCAGCTCGGTAATAATCAAGCCTACAGGAAGTGCCTTTTCCAAAGATATCTTTTCTACTTCACATTTCACCTCTAATTGGATTCGCTTTTTGTCTGAAGCATAAGAGTCTTTGACCAACTTCGCCAGTTCGCTAATATATTTTTCCAAATCAACCTCATTCACATTTTCAGACACGCTTAGCTTTTTATGCAGCAAAGCCATGGAATGAATTCTGTTTTGGTTTCCCCGAATTAACTCGTCGATATTATTAAAATCAACACTTTCCTTCTGAATTTCCAGAATACTGATTACATGTTGCAAATTATTTTTTACCCGATGCTGCAATTCGGATAGGAGGACTTGCTTTTGTTCTAAGGTTTTAGTTAGTTCCAGTAACTGTGAACTAATAATTTTATTCTTCTCACTAATCTGCCTGTTCTTTCTAACTACGAGTAACCAGGCTACAAAAATAGCGGTCATCAAACATCCAACTAAAAGCAACAACCGCTCTCTGTTCTTTATAGATTGCTCCTTTTTATCGTTTTGATATTTCTCCTCGAGTTCTCTGGTTTTAACCAGATTCTGTTCTTCAATAGATTGTTGGGAATACTCCGAAAACAACTTATAATAATGAAGCGCAGAATCCATTTTCCCCATTCCCTCGTAAATATTAGACTTTTTTTCACTGAAAATTGGTTTATATAACGGCCCCATCTGATCGAAATACAAGTAAGCAGATTCCATATATATAAGCGCTTTGGGATAATCTTTCATCAAAAGATAAGCATTAGCCACATTATAGTAGCTTGGCCCTAATTCATTCTGGTGTTTTAATCGAATACTTAATAATTCATTGGAATACCTAAGTGCTGATTTATAATCTTGTTTTGCATTTGAGGCCGAAATCAACAAAGTATAGGAGTCTTCCAGCTCTTTAGGCTGATTGTACTTCCTGGCATATTTACTTGCCTGATTGGCGAAATAAACCAATGAATCTACATTTCTCGCATATCTGTAATAAGAGGCAACTCGTATACAATAAGCACTGTACATTTCATCCAAATTGTGCTTTTTAAATACCGCGTATGCCTTGTCTAAATATTGCTTTCCTAACTCATAATCCTGAGGCACAAAACTTGTCTTCTCGTAGCAAAGTGCAATTAGCAGATAAACCCGAAAAGTTATTTGCGGTAATGCTAAGCTTTCTGACTCATCCAACAGCTTAAACATCGACGGAAGCATCTTTGAAGGCGTTTGATTTAGATTATCCATCATCAAAACTTCCCGATATCTAATCTCTAATCCGATCTCCTTATAGCTACTTAAATGCTTGTTATTGGCTAAATAAGCCTTCAAACTATCCAGTTTAAGCTGAACAAGTTCATACTTCTGGTTAAAAATTAAGGAATCTATATGCCTGAATCTCAAATCAAATTCCCCTTTTTGCGACCACGCATTTAACCTGCAAAGCAAAAAGAGAATAAGAAAGAGATGTTTCATATAATACTGGTTTTCAACTGTGCATCTACAATAGCCAGTCCCTGCATAAACGTATGGGGTTGATAGCCTAAGTCCTGACGGCTCTTACTCAAATCAAAACCTGTTTTTATGGGCCGTTTAGCCGCTTGATTTAAGGATTCTGCCGAAATCTCGGTAATTAAGGACTTATCTAATTGCCAAAAATCTGCCACTGCATAAACGATATCCACTATCCGCATCATATCTTGGCCGCTGGCATTAAACACACCTTGGGCTTCTTTTTGCACCGCAAGCAAACAAATTTCGGCGAGGTCTTCGGCTAATGTAGGCATCCGCCATTGATCATTCACTACATTTATTTTTTGACCTTGCTCTAAAGCTCCCTTGGCCCATAAAATAATATTACTCCGACTCATATCTGCTACAATCCCATAGACGATAATTGTTCGAAGAATCGTCCATTTGGTAGCATTATTTTGAACTGCTTGTTCAGCCCAGAGTTTTGTTTTGCCATAATAACTCAAGGGATTTGGGGAAGCTTCTTCTGTATAGGGGCCCTCAGCACCATCGAAAATAAAATCGGTTGATAAATGCACTAATTGTATATCCAATTCCGTACAAATTTTTGCTAAATCTGCGGTGGCCTTTACATTTAAGTTATAAGCCTCTTCTTGGCTACTTTCACAGACATCCACATTGGTCATGGCTGCTGTATGAATTACTGCATCGGGCATATAGTGCTTCAGCACCGCTTGCATTTGTGCAACATCGCATATATCCATCTCCTGATACACATACCCTGCTGTTTGCGGAAATCGATTGGGGCCTTTTGCTGTTGCAATCAATTCGAAATCATTAAGCTTTAAAACCCTTTCAGTTATTTTTTGACCCAATAACCCATTACTTCCCGTCACTACTATTTTTTTCATCTTTTTATTAGCTGCTTACTCGTTTTTTTCCACGGGGCTTTTCTATCCTTAGGAGGTCTAAAAATAAGGTTTTAAATAGTCTCCCAAAATACTTATTTTAGATTTTTATTCCATATTCCTACAGGCAACTCCTTCATTAAATGCCTTTTTAAATCATCCATTTTTACCCTGACATCAAAGGGACCTTATAGGGACCTTATAGAGACCTTATAGGGACCTTATAGGGACTTTCTTATGTCTAAATTATGTCTAAATTCGGGAAAAATTCAGGAAGAATACCGGGAAACTTCGGAAAAGCTTCGGAAAATCTTCGGAAATTCTTTGGAAAACGTTCGGGTATTTTTCGAAAGCGTTTCGAAAAGCTTCTGAATTACAGCTGAACATCAGACGAACCCTTTCCGAAGGTTACCCGAAGGAAGACTAGTGTTATAGTATAGTTAGTATAGTAACTTTCCGAACAACTGCCGAACAATAGTCGAACAATAGCCGAACAATTGAGGAAAAAATTGGGCTCAAATTGAATTTAAATCTTCTTGAAATCGAGCAGGAATAGGATGCAAAGAGCGCTCCTAAGAAGAAATAGTTACATAGATTTTAACAGTCAAAAAATACTTTAAAAAAACTTTAGCATTAAATTTAAAAATTACACTTAAAAATCTTAACTTTGCAAACCGAAATTGTAGGTTTTATAAAAAGACCGTAACATTTTGATTTATATAAATTTACCCAAAAAGATATATGCCTAACATTGGAAGAATAGCGCAAATTATTGGTCCGGTAGTCGATGTAAGTTTTGCAAACGATGCATACTTACCTAAAATCTTCTCTGCACTTGAGATTAAAAAAGAGAACGGACAAAAGATTATTTTAGAGGTTCAACAACATCTTGGTGAAGATGCCGTACGTACTATCGCCATGGACTCTACCGACGGTTTGGTTCGTGGAATGGAAGCATTAGACACAGGTGCACCAATTAAAATGCCTATTGGTGATAGTATCAAAGGTCGTTTATTCAATGTAGTTGGGGAAGCGATTGATGGTATTAATACTTTAGATAATTCTAATGGTAGGCCCATTCACCAAGCTCCTCCAAAATTTGACGAGTTATCTACTGAAACAGAAGTTTTATTTACAGGTATCAAAGTAATCGATTTATTAGAGCCTTATGCTAAAGGTGGTAAAATTGGATTATTTGGTGGTGCCGGTGTAGGTAAAACCGTATTAATTATGGAGTTAGTAAACAACATCGCCAAAGCTTATGCTGGTTTATCCGTATTCGCTGGTGTTGGAGAGCGTACTCGTGAAGGAAATGACTTATTACGTGAATTTATTGAGTCGGGTGTAATCACTTATGGTGATGAATTCTTACACTCTATGGAACAAGGCGGATGGGATCTTTCCAAAGTAGATACTGAAAAATTAAAAGAATCAAAAGCAACCTTAGTTTTCGGTCAGATGAACGAGCCTCCTGGGGCACGTGCTCGTGTAGCTTTATCAGGTTTGACCGTAGCTGAATATTTCCGTGATGGAGATGGTGAAGGTGCAGGAAAAGATATTCTTTTCTTCGTAGATAATATTTTCCGTTTTACGCAAGCAGGTTCGGAGGTGTCGGCTTTATTAGGTCGTATGCCTTCAGCGGTAGGTTACCAACCTACATTAGCTACTGAAATGGGTTTAATGCAAGAGCGTATTACTTCAACTAAACGTGGTTCGATTACATCCGTACAAGCGGTATACGTACCTGCGGATGATTTAACTGACCCGGCTCCGGCAACTACATTTGCCCACTTAGATGCTACCACGGTATTATCTCGTAAAATTTCTGAGCTTGGTATCTATCCAGCGGTAGATCCATTAGATTCTACTTCTCGTATCTTAAGCCCAGCAGTTTTAGGTGATGAGCATTATAATACTGCACAACGTGTTAAAGAGATTTTACAACGTTATAAAGAATTGCAAGATATTATCGCCATCTTAGGTATGGACGAATTGTCTGAGGAAGATAAACTAACGGTACACAGAGCACGTCGTGTTCAACGTTTCTTATCGCAACCTTTCCACGTTGCTGAGCAATTTACAGGCTTAAAAGGTGTATTAGTAGACATCAAAGATACTATCAAAGGATTTAACATGATCATGGATGGGGAAGTTGATGAGTATCCTGAGGCAGCTTTCAACTTAGTAGGTAGTATTGAAGAAGCTATTGAAAAAGGTAAAAAATTATTAGCTGAATCTAACTAATTTACAGGAGCTTAGCTCCGGTAATATATATTTAAAGCATGAACTTAGAAATATTAACTCCAGATAAAAAGGTTTTCGAAGGCGAAGTTAGCGCGGTAACTGTACCGGGTACTTTAGGTTCTTTTCAAATATTAAAAGGCCACGCCCCTATTATTTCTACCTTAGAAGATGGACCTTTGAAGGTTCAAAACAGTAAAGGAGAAGAAACCTTTAAAATCAAAGGTGGAGTTGTTGAAGTTTTAGATGATAAAATTATTGTGCTTGCAGAAGCTGTAATAGCTTAATAATTTTTATAAAAAATAGAAAGCCGTTTTCGTTGAAAACGGCTTTTTTTTTGTATTTTATTGCCTCTAAACAAGCAATATTATAAAATGGAGTTATATTATTCATTCTCAGTACTCATCGTTTTGGCATCTTTTTTTGCCTATTTAAATCATCGTTATCTCAAACTGCCTTCGACCATTGGCATCATGATTATTGCCTTGGTCACTTCTATGCTATTGGTAGTCGCTGGTCGCTTATTTCCAAATTCTTTTAATCATTTATCTATCTTATTAAAGGATGTAGATTTTACAGAAGTATTAATGGGCGCCATGCTTAATTTTTTACTCTTTGCTGGTGCGATCCATATTAATTTAGTTGATCTGAAAGAACAGCGCGGGCCAGTAATTATTTTCTCGACCGTTTCTGTAGTCATATCTACCTTTGCTGTCGGTTACCTATTATTCCTTATTACGCCTTTTTTAGGTTTAGAAATCCCTTTTATTTTTTGTTTACTCTTTGGAGCTTTAATCTCACCTACCGACCCGATTGCGGTTTTAGGAGTATTGAAAGAGGCAAAAGTTAAAAAGTCACTGGAAACTAAAGTCGCGGGTGAATCGCTTTTCAATGACGGGGTAGCGGTAGTAGTTTTTGCTGTAATATTACAATTAACCCAAGGTAAAGAGATGGATTTATCCTTTGCCAATATTTCCTGGCTATTGATTAAAGAAGCAGTAGGCGGATTTATATTAGGGATTGCTTTAGGTATTGGGGCTTCAAATGCGATGCGCAAAATAGATGATTATAAGGTTTCTGTTTTAATTACATTATCGGTTGTTATGGGCGGTTATTTAATTGCGCATGCTGTGCATATTTCTGGCCCATTAACTATGGTAGCTGCAGGTTTAGTGATTGGTAATTATGGAAAGCGTACGGCTATGTCGGCTACTACAAAAGATTATTTAAATAAATTTTGGGAACTTATTGATGAAATTTTAAATGCCGTATTATTCTTATTTATCGGTTTTGAGTTATTAATTATTTCTAATCTATCAGAATTCTGGCAAATTGGATTAGCTAGCATCGTATTAGTTTTATTTGCTCGATTTGTATCCATTTATATACCGGTATTACTTATTCCATTTAAAAATAAATTTAGTAAAGGTACCATTAAGGTATTAGTATGGGGTGGATTACGAGGTGGGGTTTCCATTGCTTTAGCCCTTTCTATGGCTGAAGGACCGTATAAAGCCCCACTAATAGCAGCTACTTATTTTGTAGTCGTATTTTCTATCATTGTACAAGGTTTAACAGTTGGGAAAGTGGCTAATAAAGCGCTTTCTAAAGTGGAAGAATAATGTCTTATCTCGTACAAGAATAGCGGGTATTTTAGCAATTTTAGGCAGGAAATTGACAATATTACTCTGCATGCATAGCAACTATACTAAATACCGATTTCATATTTAGTATAGTTTGTTAATATTTTAAATTTATAAAATACATGTTTATAAAAATAAAATTTTTATAAACATGTATTAAAAGAAATTAAATTCTTTTTTAAAATATTATTTTTACCTATTGCACAACTATGTTACATCTGGTAAATTGGGTTTAAACAAAAACACCTAGACCCACTATAGCTAAAATGCAATATTATCAACCACAGACCCTTATTTATCATGATGGTAAATTTGTAAGCGCTTCCGCTACACAGATTGATCTATTTGGACAATCTTTGCATTATGGATTTGCTGCCTTTGAAGGCATACGAGCTTATCAAACCGATAATGGAACCCGCATCTTTAAAGCAAAAGAACACTATCTGCGATTACAAAAATCATGTGAACTTGTGGGTTTACCTTATCCCTATGATACACAGGATTTAATAAATGCCAGTTATGAATTATTGCAAGTTAATAAACTGAAAGACGCCTACATTCGCCCACTTGTTTATGCCGATGCTAATATGACTTTAATTGCTCCACAGGAGAGCAAATTGATGATTGCAGCCTGGGAATGGGGGGCCTATTTAGGTAATAAGCAAATTAAAGTGGGAATTTCACCCTTTCAACGACCTAATCCTAAATCTACTTTTATAGAGGCTAAAATTTCAGGGCACTATGTCAATTCGATTCTTGCAACCACACATGCCAAAAGGCATGGATATGATGAAGCGTTATTATTAGATGCTAATGGCTTTGTTGCAGAAGCTCCTGGGGCTAATATATTTATGGAAAAAGACGGAAAGTTATTTACCCCAGCTTTAGGGAATATTCTGCCTGGTATAACCCGATCAACCATTATGGATATTGCCCATAGATTAGATATTCCGGTGTTTGAGGCAGCCATTACGCCAGCCGAATTAAAAGCTGCAGATGCCGCTTTCTTTTGTGGTACTGCTGTTGAAATAATAGGCATTCACACCATTGATGATCATGTATTTAAAGCAAGATGGGCAGATACTTTAGGAGCTACTATTGCTTCTGCTTATAAAAACCTAGTACTCGAAAAAGAAAATTTCGAAGTGATTATTTAATAATTATTTAGCCGCTAAAATTCATTTCATCCTTATTCATATGAGCAGAACCTTAGTTGAAAAAATTTGGGATGCGCATGTTGTTAAACGTCAATCGGGTTTCCCTGATTTGCTTTATATTGATACGCATTTTATACATGAAGTTACCAGTCCTCAAGCCTTTGATGGCTTAAGAAAAAAAAATTTAAAAGTTTTTCGACCAGAGCAAACAATCGCTACGGCCGATCACAATGTCCCTACGCTAAATCAGCATTTACCGATAAAAGAAGAATTATCTCGTTTCCAGGTAGCTGAATTAAGTCGGAATTGTACTGAATTTGGGATTGAATTATATGGCTTAGGTCACCCTTATCAAGGTATTGTACATGTAATTGGTCCGGAGTTAGGTTTTACCCTTCCAGGTAAGACAATCGTATGTGGTGATTCTCACACTTCTACACATGGAGCCTTTGGCTGTATTGCCTTTGGTATTGGCACCTCGCAGGTAGAACAGGTATTGGCCAGCCAATGCCTACTTTTACAAAAGCCTAAAACTATGAAAATTAATATTGATGGGGTGCTTTCAAGGGCTGTTGGGGCGAAGGATATAATTTTATACATTATTTCGAAAATATCGGCAGCGGGGGGAACAGGTTACTTTATTGAATATACAGGTGAAGCTATCCGTAGATTAAGTATGGAGGCCCGCATGACTATTTGCAATATGAGTATCGAAATGGGTGCAAGAGGAGGCTTGATTGCTCCGGATGAAATAACTTTTGCTTATCTAAAGGGTAAACCTTTTTCCCCATCGGGAAAAGCTTGGGAAGAATCTCTCCAGACTTGGAAAAATTTGTATTCCGATTATGAGGCTTCTTTTGATAAAACCCTCCATTTTCAAGCAGAGGATATCAGTCCCATGATTACTTATGGAACTAATCCTGGCATGGGGATGCCCATATCAGGGCAAATACCCTTAATATCTTCGCAAGCCGCTGCCGAACAAGCCTCCTATCAAAAGGCACTTGCCTATATGGGCTTTCAAGAAGGCTCAAGTTTAATTGGGCAAGCTATCGACTATGTATTTATAGGTTCATGTACTAATTCCAGAATCGAAGATTTAAGAGAGGTAGCCACTTTTGTAAAAGGGAAACAAAAGTCGGAACAAGTAGAGGTTTGGATTGTACCAGGCTCTAAGCAAGTAGAATCTCAGGCTAAAGCAGAGGGTTTGGATAAAATTTTCGAAACTGCTGGTTTTCAATTGAGGGAACCAGGTTGTTCGGCATGCCTAGGCATGAATGAAGATAAAATACCTGCGGGAAAATATTGCATTTCTACATCTAACCGAAATTTTGAAGGTAGACAGGGACCTGGAGCACGCACCTTATTAGCTAGCCCTCTTACTGCCGCTGCTGCCGCTATTACTGGTAAAATTACAGATATACGTCAACTTACTACATATGAAAAAGTTTAAATCCTTAAGCTCTAGGCTAGTTCCTATACACGTTGAGAATATTGATACCGATCAGATTATTCCTGCTCGCTTTTTAAAAGCTACTACCCGAGAAGGATTTGGTGAAAATTTATTTTGTGATTGGCGATATGATGCCCAAGGTAATCCTAAACTTGATTTTGTACTCAATAACCCGCGTTATGAAGGAAAGACATTATTGGCAGGCAAAAACTTTGGCTGTGGATCGAGTAGAGAACATGCCGCCTGGGCTATTCAAGACGCTGGTTTTGAGGTGGTGGTAAGTAGCTTTTTTGCGGATATATTCAAAGGTAATGCGCTGAATAATGGTTTATTACCCGTTCAGGTTTCGGAAGGTTTTTTAGCTAAATTATTCAGGGCTGTAGAAAAGAATCCAGAAACTATCGTAGCTATAAATTTAGAAACCCAACAGATAAGTTTAATAGCCACAGGAGAAACAGAAAACTTTGAAATAAATCCTTATAAAAAATCATGTTTATTAAATGGCTTTGATGACATTGATTTTATTTTAAGCCATCAGGAGTTAATCGAAGCCTTTGAGAAAGAAACTTATGTCTACTAAACATATTTTAATTATACCGGGGGATGGTATTGGTCCAGAAGTGACTTTATGGGGAAAGGCCATATTAGAAAAGATTGCCAATTTGAATGGGTATGATTGGCATTTTCAAGAGGCCTTGATGGGACATGCTGCCATCGAAGCTACAGGAAGCCCCTTACCTGAACAAACACTCCAAAAGGCAAAGCAAGCAGATGCTATATTATTTGGGGCAATTGGGCATGCGAAATATGATGCAGATCCTAATTTAAAAGTACGACCTGAACAAGGTTTGTTATCCATTCGGAAAGCCTTAGGTTTATATGCCAATCTGCGTCCTATTCAATTATTTGATGAATTATTAGGGGCAAGCTCACTCAAAGAGGAAATATTAAAAGGCACCGATATTTTATTTTTTAGAGAACTCACAGGAGATGTGTATTTCGGAGAAAAACAGTTATCAGCAGATGGTTTGACGGCTTCTGATCTGATGATTTATTCGCGTTATGAAATTGAACGAGTGGCCCATAAAGCCTTTCAAGCTGCTCAAAACCGAAAGGGCTATGTGTGTTCTGTGGATAAGGCTAATGTCTTAGAAAGTTCCCGTTTATGGCGAAGAACTGTACAGGAAGTAGCCAAGCAATATCCAAATGTACGTTGTGAGCATATGTTTGTGGATAATGCGGCTATGCAATTGATAAAAAACCCTACCCAATTTGATGTCGTATTAACGGCAAATTTATTCGGAGACATTTTAACAGATGAAGCTTCCCAAATAGCAGGTTCTATGGGGATGCTTGCCTCTGCCTCTTTAGGCGATGGCCCCGGGTTCTATGAACCTATCCATGGTTCGGCTCATGATATAGCGGGTAAAAATAAGGCAAATCCACTAGCTTCTATCCTATCTGCAGGATTATTATTAAGCCACAGTTTTGGGCTTTATAAACACGCCAATGCCATTACAGAAACTATTAAAAAAGTTTTAAAGGCAGGTTATCGAACCATCGATATTGCTTCTCCCAAAACGCCCACTTCAAAGGTTTTAGGAACCTCTGCAATGGGTGAAATGATATTTAATGAATTTACTAACCCTAAATCATAAGAACCATGTTACATGATCCTAACCAAGTTTTTATTTTTGACACCACTCTCCGAGATGGAGAACAAGTGCCAGGTTGCCAATTAAATACCGCACAAAAAATTGAGATAGCTTTGGCTTTAGAAGATTTGGGGGTGGATGTGATAGAGGCTGGCTTTCCTATTTCAAGTCCTGGTGATTATCAATCAGTTGTACAGATAGCTAAGCATATTAAAAGACCCATTGTTTGCGCTTTAACCAGAGCTAATAAAAAAGATATTGAAGTGGCGGCAGAGGCTTTAAAAAATGCACAAAGGCCTCGTATACATACGGGCATAGGAGCTTCAGATATGCATATTAAAACTAAATTCAATAGTACCCGAGCAGAAATCTTGGTTCGAGCGGTGGAGGCTGTAAAATATGCTAAACGCTATGTGGAAGATGTTGAATTTTATGCTGAAGATGCAGGTCGTGCGGATATTGAGTTTTTAACCCAAATGGTAGAAGCTGTTATAGCTGCAGGGGCAACAGTAGTCAATATCCCAGACACGAATGGTTACTGCTTACCACATCAATATGGCGAGAAAATTAAGCATTTGAAAACCCATGTCCAAAATATAGATCAGGCTATACTATCTGTCCATTGTCATAACGATTTAGGTTTAGCGACGGCTAATGCGATAGCTGGTTTACAGCACGGTGCCCGACAGGTGGAGTGCACCATTAATGGCATTGGCGAGAGAGCTGGAAATACGGCTATGGAAGAAGTGGTAATGATTATTAAAACCCATCAAAGTTTAGGACTCAATTGCAATATCAGAAGTCAGGGTATTTATAATTTAAGTAAAGTAATAAGTTCAGAAATGAACATGCCTGTGCAACCCAATAAAGCTATTATTGGAGGGAATGCATTTTCTCATAGTTCGGGTATCCATCAGGATGGCTATCTAAAAAATCGTGAAAATTATGAAATTATTAAACCCGAAGATGTAGGCTATCCGGCGGCTGCTATCGTATTAACTGCCCGAAGCGGAAGAGCTGCATTAAAACACCATTTAGACAGGTTGGGATATGTATTAGAAAAGAATCATTTAGATAATGCATACCAGAATTTTTTGATGTTAGCCGATCAAAAACAAGGGATTAATGATTTTGATTTACATCAAATGATGAAAGCACAGCGAAGAGCATGAAAGAGCATTGAAAATCATTTAATTTTTTTGGCAGCAAATTTGCATGTTGTTTAAAAACACACAAACAGCATGAAAAAACTTACCTACCTCCTCCTTTGCATCGCCTCACTAGGTTTGGCGTCTTGCGAAAAAGACACTTATGTGAATGCTCCGGCAAACAGAACCATCGTTTTAAATGTGGCAGCAAATGCATGGACACTATCCAGTAATGGCTTTACATATTATACGGTTTTAGATGTTCCTGAAATTGATCAATATACCATGGATAATGAAGCTGTTTTAGTTTACATTTCCTATGATCAAGGGGCGTCTTATTTACAATTACCTTTTGTATATAATGTGGATGCTTATAGTACGGTTATTAGTAAAGGTAAAGTAGAAATTGATATTCAAAGTTCGGATAATCAAGATACTCAACCGATTAAACCTACTCAGACTATTCGGGTAAAAGTGGTAATTATTGCCGCCCAAAATGTTACCTAAATAAAAACTCTATTAAATATTTTCATCTACCGTTGAAAAATCATATTTGAAAGAAGCGATTTAGTTCAATATAAACTAAGTCGCTTTTTTTGTGCCTTTGAGGAAAATAATCATAGGCACGAATACGAATATCACCACTTACTAAGGTAAGTTCTGAATAATGTCCTTTAAAGGCCATGTAGGTAATTTCAAAGGATCGCCTTTTCTGAGGGTTAATCTGATGACTTTCAGCGGTGGTAAAAAGCTTCACCCATTCTGGATAAAAATAAATACCCCTTGAACTGTCAATACCTAGCGCTAAGGCTTGATTCTGAGGTAGGGATTGTGCATGTCCGAGCATTTGGGCAGTATATAAATTTGGGGGATTCTCATACAAACTATCTTTCGATCCATAAGCCATTAGTTGGCCTTTTTTTAAGATTAATACCTTATCGGCCAAACTTAATCCATCAGCTGGATCATGAGACACGAGGATAACACTTTTGCCTTGGGCTTTGGCAATCTGCTTAATTTCGCTGCGAAGTTGATTTTTTAGCAAGGTATCTATTTGACTAAATGGTTCGTCAAATAGTAGCATTTTTGCCTTACTGATAAGGGCTTTTGCTATAGCCACTCTTTGTTGTTCACCTCCACTCAATTCTATGGCTCTTTTATCCTTTACGTGCATTAAATGCAAATTTGCTAACATCTTTAAGGTGTTGCTTTCTTTAGCGGCTACATTTGTATTGGATAACATAGAGGCTACATTATCATACACTTTAGCATAAGTGTTTAAGGCAAAGTCTTGAGCCACCATTTTCATTTCAAGATGTCCGGGTACTAATTGTTCGGTGGGGCCTTTAACATGTTTACCTTCAAAAAGAATTTCACCCGTATCTGGTGTAAGTAGGCCATAAATACACTTTAGGAGTGTCGACTTCCCACTACCACTTTCTCCAATGATAGCGAGTATTTCTCCAGCTTTAACTTGAAAACTTAAGGGTTCTAAACCCGCTTGCGGGGAATCAGGATAATGTTTGCTAAGTTGTTGAACTTGTAGTATTACGGAATGCACTTTCAAAGATAAAAAAAATCCTGGGGAGGCAAGCTCCCCAGGATGCAGATTCATTTGTGTGTAGTAAGAATCTTTAGTTTTATTAATTTATAGATGTTTATTATAGGTAGATGCGTATGTTATGATGAATTTTGGAGCCTATTAGTTTATTCCGAAGGTTAGGCCAAAAGCCATATTTTTTAAACCTTTTTGAGCGTCTGTATTAAACATATCTGAGTTGTATACTTTTACAAAAGCTGCTACATCTTTCCATCCGATACGTGCACTGGCTCCATATCTAAGAGTTGAAAAATTATAATCATCTTTGAATTTCACTTTTCCATGTTCATTACTTACTTGTTTAACTTTTCCATTTAATAGGAAGGCCACTTCAGGACCTACGACAAAATAGAATCTATTTCCTTTTTTATCTTTGTTTGTTCTAAACTCAAAGTTTAAAGGAACATGTAAATAGCTACTAGAAAATCTGTTCTTCTTAAAATCAATAGTTTCTTGGGTATAACTTAAGGTTGGGCTATTTTTATCCATCGTTATATTGTTTTTCAAACGAATTAATGTCCAATCAAATCCTCCCGCAACATAGACTTTAAAGTTTTGTGAAAAACGGTAACCGAAATCTACTACATCAAAGGATAAGTGACTAGATTTTCCACCTTGATATTTTAAAAAGTTGTTGGTTGCTGATAAATCATAAGACCCATTGTCTACTAATTTTGTGAACCCTAAGTCAAAGCGCGTAAAGGAAATACCCCCTACAAATTTTGGCTTAAATTCTGAACTGGCCGTATCATTATTAGAACTAAATCGGATACGAATTGTTGAAGATTCCTCCTTAACCGGTTTATCATTTACATAGGCATCTTGAGCTTTAACAGCTGAAAAACTTAATAGACTAACTGCTAAAACTAGGGTTGATTTAAATATTTGCGCTTTCATCTTCTTAATTATTATTGGTTTATTGTGTGTTAATTAGGTTTAGGTGTGTTAATTAGGTTTAGGTGTGTTAATTTTCTATTGAGTAACTATTTATTTGTTTAAACTATTTCTTTTTATTCCATTTGAGCAGGCCGATGTTAATTCCTACTAATCGCATGCTATCATCATCATCCGGAGAAAACTTTAAAAACTTTTGGTCTCTCTTATCTACTTTATCAACTACAAAATTGACTAAGTCTCCCACATTTTTAATAACCTTTCTATCCTCCCCGTCGGCATCATGAGCAGCTAAAGCAAATTCTGTTTTAATAGCATTAGGTTGTTCATCGGTTAATCCCAATTGCGTAGGTCTTGAATTATTATTAATTACCTCTGGGTTTGTATTATCTAGACGGCGAGTGTTTTCGATTGGTTGCACGCTATTTGAAATATTTTCATTTTTCGCTATTTGCATGGTTGGTTCAGCATTTAAAGCTTCCGTTAAACCTGCTCTTTTAGCATTCGTTTTATCAATCGTAGCAGATGTTGAGCTTTGCTTAGCTAAAACCACTGGAGTAACTTTTGTAGTAGTTTCGTCCATTTCGTCAGGAGCTTGCATTGGTGAACTATTATATTTTACTGGCTCTTCTACATTTGAAACGATCTCTTTTATCCTTTTCACATTTTGGGTTTCGGCATAGAGTTGCATTTTATCTGTTTTCTCCAACATAAAGAAACTTCCCACAGTCAGGGTAACACTGGCAGCTGCCATCCAAAATATGGGGTAGGTGCGCTTTTTAGGTTTTTCCAACTGCTTTTCAATTTTTCCCCATAGGGCCTCGGAAGGTGCAAATTCTGCATCCTCAAATTTGCTTTTAAACAAATTATCTAATTCTTTATCCGACATTGGTACCATATTGATAGCTCTCCATTTTAATAATTTCTTGTTGCAATATTGCTCTTGCTCTTGATAATTGGGATTTACTCGCACCTTCTGTGATGCCTAATGTAGCGGCTATTTCTTTATGGGAGTAGCCTTCAATTACATACATATTAAATACCATTCTATATCCATCAGCAAGTTTTTGAATGATGCGTAACAAATCTTTCATGCCTAAACTACTGTAATCTGCAGAAGTAGCTGCTACTTCTGGGGCATCCTCAATATTTACTACATTTAACATTCTCAAATTCTTACGATAGCTTTCAATCGCTGTATTAACCACTATTCTACGAATCCAACCTTCAAAGGAACCTTCGCCTCTATATTCCGATACCTTTTGAAATATTTTTATATAGGCTACTTGTAAAACATCCTCTGCTTCCATTTGATCTTTAGCATAGCGCATACAAACAGCCATCATTTTGGAAGCGGTTGCTCTATAAAGCATTTCTTGCGCCTCCCGTTTACCGGCTTTACAGCCTGGCAATAAATCTTCTATTGTAAACGTTGCTTTCCCCATTTGTTTGTTTGTATTAGGTAGATGAAGCTTTTGTAAAAAAGGTTGCACCTGAATGTAACTTTTTTTATTTTTTTTTGCCTTCGATGAAAACCGCCGAAATCTACACTTAATGGTTACTTCTGATGTAGTTTGAAATTCGTTTTATAACTGATAAAAACAGAATGATTAAATTGTAAATTTTTCGCCTTATTATTAAAGTCAAAAAAGGGTTCAAATCTGAGGTCTAAATAGAAATTAGGTAATAGTTGCTTTTGATAACTGTATTGAAGTAACAATAATTCTCTGTTTTTTTCAGTATAGCCTGCATTATGGACGGTATTAGAATAAGATTGAAATAAAGGCATGCCTTGAATACTCAAATAACTGTTAGCGTGCCAATAGGATGCTTGTAGGTTACCCCATGTTGCCTGTAAGCCAGCATTTAAATATATACCTGTACCCGCCTTATAAGCTAATTGCTTCTGAGGCGAGAAATCTTTAAAAAACACGCCATAATTTTCAGTGTATAGCCTTTTAATCCGTCCTGGCATTAAATAATGATATTTAAAACCAATCGTTGAATTACTCAAGGTACTTAAGGGAACATCTTTAATAACATCAATTTGTCCCCCTTTATGATAAGCAATAATTTGAAGTGGTATACTCAGTTGATGGCGCCCCTGTTTAATGATGAGGGGTTCAAATAATATTCCTCCTAATATTTCCTCTTTCAGGGAATCTCTGGGGTATATCATTTTTTGCCATGAAATCCAGGCATCTAAACTATAGCTTGGTTTTTGGATTTTGAGTTGCGTACCATATTGTACTGGCTGATTAATTTTAGACTCTAAATTTTGTAGGGGTTCTATATAACCTTGCGCCACATTTCCTTCAATTTGGCCAAATATTAAGCTTAAATCTTTTCTGGTATAAGTGAGTTTTATGATGGGAAGTATTTCATGAAATCCCCTTTGACCAAAATCTTTTTGCGCATTAACGCCAATAGTGAGTAATAAATTGGCATGTGCGTAATAATTTAAATTTGCTTCAAGTTGGGATCCATATAAGGTATAACCATCATGAAATTTATTGGAATATTCGTAATTCCTAAAATAATTAAAGCTATGAATGCCCAGATCTAAGCGGCCAGTTAAACTATCAGCAGGCCTTGATATATGATTAAAATAATGGTTTATGGAATAAGTGTTCGGATTAAAATTTACAGCTTCTTGAGCCCAAAGCGAGTTGCCGAAACATCCCAATATGAAGCTTAAAAAAAACTGCAACTTTTTAATTTTCATTTTTTTCGCGATATCTTTTATAGATTTTTACAGCTGTCATTATAAGGATGGAAAACATTAATAATCCGACTAAACCATAAATCCAATGCATAGCTGATTTTAAAACTACCGTAAACACGATGGCTACTAATATAATGGTAGCTACTTCATTCCATAAGCGCAATTGATTAGAGCTCCATTTAAATACGCCCGCTCGAAGCTGTTTGAGTATTCTTTGACAAATAAAGTGATAAACCACTAAACCTATTACAAAGGCCAACTTTACATGCATCCAACTTTGGTTTAACCAATTAGGCATGATATAGAGCATGGTAAGGCCAGCCAATAGGGTTAATACCATGGCTGGAATGGTGATAATATTCCAAAGGCGAGCCGTAATTTTAGCATATTCTTTGAGTAGAATACTGCGTTCAGGTTCAGGCTTTAAATTAGATTCAGTATGATAGATGAAAAGCCGCACCCCATAAAAGAGTCCGGCCATCCAACTGACAACAAATATAATGTGTACAGCAAGTACGTAGCTATAATAGGCTTCCATATGCCTTTTACTTAGGTTGAGTTTATCCTAATATTTAAAATCTTTTACCACTTCAATTGCGTATTTTACGTTACTGAATGGAATATCAGGCATAATGCCATGGCCTAAGTTAAAAATAAATCCTTGTTCTCCACGCATTCTTTCGAATAAGTCTAGAATGTATTTTTTAATAACAGGTTTTTCTGCATATAGAATAAATGGATCTAAGTTGCCTTGCACGGCTATTCCTGCTGGTAAGCTTTGTTTAATATTCTTTAAATCGGCATTCCAATCAATTGAAATTACGTCTGGTTTAGCCTCGGCCATTAAAGGTGCAAAGACAGAGCTTCCTTTACAGAAAGATATTAATGGCACATTTTCACGGTTTAAGCCTGCTAAAATTTGTTGATTATATTGGTGTGAAAAATCTCTATAATCATTCCAAGACAAGGCTAAAGCCCATGAATCAAAAAGTTGAATTGCATTAACTCCAGCTTCTATTTGCATATTTAAATAGGCTGTAGTTACAGTGGCTATTTTACTTAATAAACGATGTGCTAATGCTGGTTGATTATGTATAAATAATTTAGTGAGTTTAAAGTCTTTTGAAGATCCCCCTTCAATCAAATAGCTCATCACCGTAAATGGAGCACCAGCAAAACCTATTAAGGGAATGCTGCCATTTAAACGTTGTTGGATAACTTTTATAGCATCAGCAACATATTGCAAACGATCTAAAACATTAGTTTCTAAACGGTCTATATCAGCAGCTGTACGCACGGGGTTTGCAAATTTAGGTCCTACCCCTTGAGTAAAACTTAAATCTCCACCCATAGCTTCTCCTGTTACCAGAATATCGCTAAATAAGATGGCTGCATCTATTCCTAATAAGTCCACAGGTAACATCGTTACATCTGCCGCTATTTCAGGAGTTTTGCACATTTCCAAAAAGGAATATTTGTTTTTGATTTCCCAGTATTCAGGCATAAACCTTCCGGCTTGTCGCATCATCCATACTGGTGGGCGTTGGGTAGGTTTTGAAAAGGCAGCGTCTAAAAATAAATTGTTCTCCATAATACGTTAAGTCAATTGATTGACTTCTTTCTCTATAATTTTAATAATATCTTGAGCACGGTTACTAACCGCTAATTCTTTGGCTTTTTCTATATAGGCTCTCGCTCTTTCAGCATCCTTATTACGTAAGGCAATATTAGCAAGATGAATTAACACGAAGGCCTTATCATTTTTCCCTCCTAATGGAAATCTAGATGCAATTTGAAAATGATATTCTGCCTTATTAAAATCTTCCTCCTTCAAGGCGATATTAGCTAGCATAAACTCATAGTAGCCTCTACGACTTGCAGCTAATAGATTAGGGTTAGGCACCTCATTTAAATAATAGGCCGTATATTCATATTCCTGATTTTTAAAATACTTGGAAGCTAATAATACCGAGCTATGCTTATAGTGTGCCCACACAATAAAGCCCAAAAATAAAACCCCAATACTTGCAAGCTGATATTGTCTGTAATAAAGACAAACCACAATCGCCAGCACAAAGAGGCCCATAAAAATATATCTTCCTTTTGCGCTAAACATTACCCTTGGATATCTGTAAATTTATACCCAACCCCTCTAATTGAATGAAAATAAACAGGATTTTTTTGATCAGGCTCAAAGTATTTTCTAAAGGTGAGGATAAAATTATCGATGGTTCGGGTAGATGGATATACATCATAATTCCATACCGTTTCTAATATTTGTTCTCTCGATACGGCTTCATTTTTACGCTCAATTAAGAGTTTTAAAAGCATCGTTTCCTTTTTAGTTAACGGCACTACAGTTCCATCATCTTGTTTCAATTCAAAAGAATTGAAATAAATAGTTTTATCGCCAATTTTATAAGAATTTAATTCTTTTAAATCGTCGGGTTTTAAACTTCGCTTAACTAAAATACCCACTCTCAAAATCAATTCTTCTAGGTTAAAAGGTTTTACCAAATAATCATCGGCCCCCTTTTTTAAACCCATTACCCTATCTTCCGAGGTGTTTTTAGCGGTTAAAAATAATATTGGCACTTCTGTATTTTCTAAACGAATAGTTTCGCATACCTGAAAGCCATCCATTTCTGGTAACATGACATCTAATATGATTAAATTGAAACGTTCTTCTTTAAAAACTTTTAAGGCTGTTTTTCCATCTTTTACAGCGTGCACTTTATATCCTTCGAGCTCTAGATTTAATTTGATGGCGTCTAATAAATGGTCTTCATCTTCGACCAATAATACTCTTACTTTTTGTGACATACTTAATTAAATGTTACTTCAAAAATAGCACCATGAGGTACATTATCTTTCACGCTGATATCAGCATTGTGACTTTGTAATACTTCTTTAACAATAAACAAGCCAAGTCCTGTACCCTTTGATTTTCTCACATTTTCATCACCCACACGGTAAAATTTATCAAAAATTAGCATCTTTTCTTTATCTGGAATACCCATTCCTTTATCAGAAACGACTAAAACAGGATGACTGTCAATTTGACAAAGTTTAACTGATACTTCGGCACAAGGGCCAGAGTATTTTACCGCATTTTCTACTAAGTTAGTCACTACAGAGGATAAAGCAAATTTATCGCCGTGAATGGAGATGCCTGGTTCTACATCTACCTTTATTAATTGTTGATCACCACAGGAGTGAACTTGTAACCTTTCAGTCACCCGATTCACTAAGTCTGAAAAATCAAAATCTTCCTTTGGAAAGGAATAAGTTCTGCTTTCAATTTTAGTGGCTAATAACATATTCTCAACTAAATCATCCAATCGTTCAATATCCTTCAGGGAGTTTCCTAAAAGGGATAATTGCATAGACTTTTCCAAGTCTCGTTTCATAATCGTTTGAACTGACAATTTAATGGCGGCTAAAGGAGACTTTAATTCATGGGTAACCGACATTAAAAAATTTTGTTGTCTTTCTTTAAATCGTTCCTCCCGGCGAATAGAGTCGTGAATAAAATATGCCCCCACACCTAATAAAAATAAAAACACTGCCCCTTCTCCCAGTATCATAGCCATCCTACTGGGTTCTAGCTCTATAACAACCTTTCCCCACCAGAACATTTCAAATACAGCATACAATAAGAGAAAATAGAATATTAGCAGTGATTTTTTCATAGCTTTTAATATTATTTTTGTTGAAACACTAAATCGAGTGATTCAAAAATTGCCCGCTTGGCTTTTTCCAATTCCACCTTGGTATGAGCGCCAGAAACGAATCCAACTTCATAACCTGAAGGACCGAAATATATTCCTCGATTTAAAAGTTCACGATGTAGGATTTTGAATTTCTCCATGCTTTCATGAGCTATATCACTTGCTTTTGTAATAGCTTCCTGTTGAGTAAAAGCAAACCAAAAAATAGAACCTATACCGAATACTTTAAATTTATAATTACGAGCATCTGCAAAGCGTTGAATACTCGCTCTAAATTCTTCCGTTTTATTATTTAAATCCTTATAAAAACCTGACTTCAATAATTCAGTTAAAGTAGCTATTCCTGCTGCCATAGCTACAGGATTACCTGATAAAGTACCTGCTTGGTAAACTCCACCATCAGGAGAAATGTGAGACATAATTTCGGCAGATGCTCCATACATCCCTACAGGTAAACCTCCTCCTATTATCTTTCCATAAGTTACAATATCCGGTGTAATACCGTAGTGAGCTGCAGCCCCTTCAAAACCTAATCTAAACCCAGTTATAACTTCGTCAAATATTAATAAACTACCATTTGTAGTACAGATTTGACGTAAAAACTCAATGTATTCCGGAGATTGCAATAATAATCCATTATTAGCAGGTACGCCTTCTATAATAACAGCGGCTATTTGATCAGGAAACTGCTCGAATGCTTGTTCTAATGCTTCTTTATCATCTAAGGGTAATACTAATGTTTCGGCTGCAAAGGGGGTAGGTACACCTGCTGAAGAAGTTTCCCCAAAGGTAACTAATCCAGAGCCAGCCTTTACCAATAAAGAATCGGAATGCCCGTGATAACAACCTTCAAATTTTATAATTTTATCCCTTTTGGTATAGCCTCTTGCTAATCGAATAGCCGACATAACTGCCTCCGTACCGGAACTAGTGAATCTAATTTTCTCTACGAAACGATTATTGGATATAATGAGTTCTGCTAATTCATTTTCTAAAGCAGTAGGTGCTCCAAAACTCATCCCTTGAGTAATGGTTTCACTCACTTTTTCTATAACTTTTGGATGAGCATGGCCTAAAATTAACGGACCCCAACTTCCACAAAAATCAATAAATGTATTACCGTCTGCATCTGTTATATAACATCCTTCTCCTTTTTCAATAAAAAGTGGCGTTCCATAAACTGATTTAAATGCTCTCACTGGTGAATTTACCCCTCCTGGAAAAAACCTCTTGGCCTTCTCGTAAAGTTGAGCTGATTTATCACGACTGATATCGGCCTTACTTTTATCATTTAAAGGATAATCCTCTTCTGAAGTAAAAATTTTTTTAATTGAATTCAACATCATCTTTCGCTATTTTTTTCTTAAATCCATTTATTTTCCACCATATCACGTAAATGGTAGGTTGTAATAACACTGGCACCTGCACGTGCAAAAGCATACATGGTTTCCATGACCACTTTTTGTTCATCTATCCAATTTCGTTGTGCAGCGGCTTTAATCATCGAATATTCACCCGACACATTATAACAGGCTATAGGCAAATCACTTTGTGCTTTGAGCGCAGCTATTACATCCAAATAAGCCAAACCAGGTTTCACCATCAAAATATCAGCTCCTTCTTGCTCATCTAAAAAAGCTTCTCTCCTACTTTCAGCTATGTTTCGAAAATCCATTTGATAGGCTTTACGATCTCCTTTATTGGGGGCACAATCGGCTGCTTCGCGGAATGGTCCGTAATAAGCAGAAGCAAATTTTGTAGTATGTGACATTATACCGGTATTTACAAAATTTTGTGCGTCTAATCGTGCTCTTATCGCAGCTACTCGACCATCCATCATATCCGAAGGTGCTAACATATCAGCTCCAGCTTCTGCATGGGTAAGAGCCATCCTTGAGATTAAATCCACCGATAAATCATTATCAATATAATCATTGTGCATAATACCACAGTGTCCATGATTGGTATATGAACATACACATACATCAGTGATGATATAAAGGTCATCTCCAAATGTCTTTTTTAATTCTCGTACAGCTTGAGGAACAATAGAATTCGGATCGTAGGCCGATTTAGCATCAGCAGATTTTTCATCACCGACACCAAATAGCATAATTTTATTCACCCCTAATTGTAATCCTCTTTCAACATCTTTGATTAATAAATCGATGGAGAAATGAGATATACCGGGCATAGCCTCAATAGGATGGGCAATTTGTGTTCCCGGAACTACAAAATAAGGATACACAAACATGTCCTTGCTCAATTTGGTTTCAGCAATCATATCTCTAACCAATTGATTTTTGCGTAAACGTCGAGGTCTTATCATGATTTATTTTTTAATGGTTAAGCCCAAATACAGCTTCGGCTAACCCAATTTCATCTGGAGAATATGGTAATGTATAGCTTACACCCATCTCTTCAAATTTTCTCCCTGTAGAATTCCCAATAGCAATAACTTTTTGCTCGGGCTCTAATAAATTCTCTGCAAAATAGGCGTCAACATTAGATGGACTTGTAAAAATCAACACATCCGCTGAACTTCTATCTACTGCTTCTTCAATAACCGTTTCGTAAATAGGAAAATCTACTACTTTAGTGCTTGGAGTTAAAAACTTTTGCATGGTTAATAAGGAATCTTGTGCTCTAGGGAATAATACTGTACTACCCTCCACTTGCTTAGCAAGCTCCACGGCTATGCCTTCAATATCTCCTCCTTCACCTACAAAGTCTGCTTTATAACCACAGCGACGAAGTGAGTCTTCAGATCCTCTTCCCACTACGGCAAATTGTATTTTTTTAGGAAGTACTGGATTTAGCTTAAAGAAATATTCTACTCCATTACGACTGCTAAAAACAATCCAATTAAGATTTTTCAAAAAGAATGGATCAATATGATTTACAATGGGAAAAGTTCGAATTAAAGAGCGATCTTCAATTTCTATTTGATGCTTTTCCAATGCTTTCCGGAAATATGAATTTTCACTTATATCACGCGAAATAAATACTTTTGCAGGTCGCTTTCGTTCTTTACTAAATTTAGTAACAATATTCTCGGCTAAATTATCCGTAGTATCTACTCTTAAAAATAAACGATCTGGAAAATCTTCTGCATCTTCTGCTTTTGCAGTCCAAACTTCTATCTTTCCATTTTCACGTTTACAGTAACATCCCAGGGGCATATGACAGCCTCCTTGGAACAAATTAAGCACCTTTCTTTCTACGGCAATAGTTTCTGCTGTTTCTAAATGATGAATAGCTTGCAAGGCATTAAACAAGGCTGTATCAGTTTCTCTAATTTGGATAGCTAAAGCACCTTGAGCAGGCGCAGGCACCAATTCAGTAGGATCTAAAACTTCTACATGAAATTCAGATAAATCTATCTGCAACCGATTTACCCCTGCTTTAGCTAATACGATAGCATCATAATCTTCATCTCTTAATTTTTGAATTCTGGTAGGTACATTTCCACGTAAATCTTCAATATTTAAATCTGGTCTTAAGGCTAATAATTGGGCTTTACGACGATTGGATGAAGTGCCTACCATGGCGCCAGTTTTAAGCGATAATTTTTGTCCTATATGGACGCAATCTTTCAAAATCAATAATAATTCCGAGGGATCTTCTCTTTCAGGTACTGCAGCAATAATTAAGCCTGGAGGATGCTCAGTTGGCAAATCCTTATGGGAATGAACAGCTAAATCAATGTTCCCATTCATTAGTTCTTCTTCCAACTCCTTGGTGAAAAATCCTTTTCCTTCTAATTTGTCTAATCTTAAGTTAAGGATTTTATCTCCTTGAGTTTTAATAATTTTTAACTCGGATTCAATACCGATTTGAGCAAGTAAATCTTTTGTATAATTGGCTTGCCATAAAGCCAAATCACTTCCTCGTGTGCCGATTATAATTTTCTTCACCGTATATTCTGATTTTGAGCAAATTTAACTTATTTTAAGTAAAGAAGCGATGAAAATACCTGTCTAGCTTAACTATTCTTAACTAGAATTTCTTTGGCCATTACCATTGGTACGCTTATGCACTTTTTCTCCATGTAATCCATAACTTTTGCGAGTACTGCTTTTGCATTTTCATCTAAATTATTGATATCATCTGCAAACACGCCATGAAGAGCAGTATTTTTAATTTCCTTAATCTTTTTAGGGACGTCACTCATCGCCAATTCTATTTGACGTTGCTTTAAGACTGATTTGAATTCTTCTATATTTTCAGCAATAATTTGCTCAGCATGAATTAGTTCTTTGTAGCGCTCTTCGATATTTTTTCGGGCAGTTTCTTTTAAAGACTCAACTTCGATATAACTTATTGGATATTTAGCAATTACAGTTGGATCAACATCGTTTGGAACCGCTAAATCGACAATAACCTTTTTGGTGTTATCTCCGTTTAGCAATTTAACATAAAGTTCTTCGGTTAAAATGTGGTTTGTAGCCCCAGTACATGTTATGATTACATCGAAACCATTTTTATAACTAGCTAATTCTGGAAGTGTAAAAGCTTGATTGGAGTTTAATGATGCAGCTAGCGTCTGAGCTTTTGATAAGCTTCTATTAAACACGGAGAAATTGGCATATTTATGTTTCTTTAAATATTGCGCTATATTTTGATTTGTTTCTCCAGCACCTATAATTAAAATTCGAGCTTGGGGATTTAAATTAAGTGCTTTTAATTTGCGATAAGCTAAAGATACTACAGAAACTGGATTCTTAGATATTTTAGTTAATGTATAAACTTCTTTCGCTGTTTTTACCACCCTATTCATAATCATTCTCATGTAATCCCCTGTAAATCCAGCCTTTCGACATGCCTCATAGGCTTTTCTTAATTGAGCTAAAATTTCCTTTTCGCCTACTACTAAACTTTCTAAGGAACAAGAGGTACGAAGTAAGTGATTAAAAGCATCTATTTGTTCATAAATTGAAACATTATCTATGAACTGCTGTAAATGTTCTGAAGGTAAACCCATATTAAGGGTATTCAGAAATTTTTCAATGAATGCCCGATTTATTGATTGATCTGCAGTAAAAATAAACTCGACCCGATTACATGTGCCGACATAAAATATTTCTTTAATATTTAACTCGGCTTGGATACATTTTAATCTCTCATCAAGCGATTCTTCACAAATAACTAATCGCCCTAAGGCTTTTAGATCAATGTGTTTATGCGTAAATGCAATTACCTTTAAATATTCCAATGGATAAATCTTGTTTATTTTTAATGTACAAAAGTAACAAGACGAGGTATATGTACTGTCATTAAGCTGTAATTTGGAACAATTTAGAAAGGTTTTAAATAGTTAAGAAAAAATAAGTATCTTGCTATCAATTACTTATTGTATATCTTATAAATATTAGGCATTAAAAAAGACGTAATTATGAGATTACGTCTTTGCTATATTTTCACTTTATAAGTAAAGTCTTATTTAGAAGCCATCAATTTTTCCCATTGTAATACCATTTTACTATAGGTATCAATGTAAATTTGGTTTTCATCTTTAGTTAATTTTTCACCATAAGTTGAGGCTTCCATTACCCATGCTGTAAAGCTTTTTGATAAAGCTGAAATTTTGGTTTCGTCATTAGCTGCAATGGCCGCCTCCAATTCTTTACGAAGTGGCTCAAACTTAGCTAATCCAGTATTTACAGTTTCACTAGAAAATATAGGCAACACAACCGGTCTAGTATGCTCTACATTAATTATCGCAGCTCCACTTCCAACTTTTGCAGAATCTACTTTTGCAAATAATCCAGCCGAATCTGCCTCATTAACCATGGCTAAAGAATCGGTTTGATTGTCTGTGTCAGCTTTCTTATCACTTTTACAAGCAAAGGTTAAACTAATGACTGCTGCTAGCGTTAAAACTGAAAAAATTTTTCGTTTCATATTTATATTATTTTTTTATCCAAAATTAGCTATAAGATTACATATTCAACAACTTAGAATATAATTTAGCTGTTAAAAATTGTTAAATAAAAATATTAAATAATTTTAAACTCCTCAAACCTCTCCCAAAAGCCATCTTTAGGAAGTTTGGCAAATATTTTTACATGTATTTTTTGAATCGGATGAATAAATTCCAATTGCCTAGCATGCAAACAAATACTCCCTTTTCTACTCCCTCTTGGATAACCATATTTATTATCCCCCACAATGGGACAATTTAATGTAGAAAGTTGTACTCGAATTTGATGGGATCTACCGGTTAAGGGATTCACTTGTATTAAATAATATCCACCTAATTCTCCTAATAATTGATAATCTAATTCAGAACGTTGTGCATTTGGTACTTCCTTGTCGTAAGCAGTTACCACATTTTTCTGGGGATTTTTAATTAACCAGTGTACTAATTTGCCAGCATGCACCAATGGTTTCTTCTTTACTACAGCAAAATAAGTTTTTTGCACTTCTCTCGTTTTAAACTGCAAATTCATACGTTCCAAAGCTTTAGAAGTTTTAGCAAATAATATTACTCCACTAACAGGTCTATCTAAACGATGTACTACGCCTAGAAAAGCAGCGTTTGGCTTATTGTACTTTTTTACTAAATACTTTTTTACTTGTTCATCTAATGGTTCATCTCCTGTTTCATCGACTTGTACAATATCACCTGCTCTTTTATTAATGGCTATTAAATGATTGTCTTCATATAAGACATCCTGCTCCGTTATTGGCATTTCTTTCTCTTTCTCGAATTTTAGCTAGGGTTAGTATTGTTCTTTTTCGTTAGGAAAATCTTTAGATTTCACATCTTGAATATAGCTTTGAGCGGCATCTTTAATGCCTGCATATAAATCTAAATATTGTCTTAGAAAACGAGGTCTAAATCCTTTAGTTAATCCAATCATGTCATTTACCACTAATACTTGGCCGTCACAATCAGGACCAGCACCAATTCCTATGGTAGGAATTTGAATTAATTGGCTGACTTCTTTAGCGAGTTTTGCAGGTATTTTTTCCAAGACCACCGCAAAACAACCAGCTTCTTGTAACGCTATTATATCGGTTTTTAATTTTGCAGCTTCCGCTTCATCTTTTGCTCTTACTGTATAGGTACCAAACTTATAAATAGATTGGGGAGTTAACCCCAAGTGGCCCATTACTGGTATACCAGCTGTTATAATACGTTGAATGGATTCGACCACTTCTGCTCCGCCTTCTAATTTTACACCATGAGCACCTGATTCTTTCATTATCCGAATTGCCGAATTTAATGCTTCTAAGGAGTTGCCTTGATATGACCCGAATGGCAAATCCACCACTACAAATGCTCTAGAAGCACCTCTTACCACGGATTGTGCATGATAAATCATTTGATCTAACGTAATTGGCAAGGTAGTTTCATGTCCAGCCATAACATTAGAGGCAGAATCCCCTACTAATAGTACATCTAAACCAGCATCATCCAATATGGTAGCCATTGAAAAATCATAGGCTGTTAACATTGCAATCTTCTCCCCACGATTCTTCATTTCTTGCAAAATGTGCGTGGTGATGCGTTTTATTTCTTTATTTACTGACATGTCTTAATTTTTAAACAAAATTAAAATAAAAAATAATATTTAAATAGCTATCTTTGTAACCCGAAATGAGTGCGTTCAAACAGAATGAAGTTTTATCCTTTTTAAACGGGATTCCCGTTCAAAACACTCTTTTTTTTATTTTTTTTAACTCCCAAATTTTCCGCATTCAGGAAAATTTTTCGTTTAACCCCTATTTGATTCCAAATGACTAATTACACCAAGTTGCCTGCAATTTTGTTACTTGCTGATGGCACTGTATTTTATGGTAAAGCTGCCGGAAAAATTGGCACTACAACCGGTGAGATCTGTTTTAACACAGGTATGACTGGTTATCAAGAAGTATTTACCGACCCTTCTTATTTTGGGCAAATTATGGTGACCACAAATGCTCATATCGGAAACTATGGTATGCATACGGATGAAATTGAATCAGAAGTAATTCAAATTGCTGGATTAGTCTGTAAAAATTTCAATATACAATATTCCCGAAAAGAAGCTAAAGAATCAATCCAAGATAATTTTCAAAATGAAAATATTGTAGGTATATGCGAAGTAGATACGCGTGCATTAGTTCAACATATTCGCAACAAGGGGGCTATGAATGCAATCATTTCATCAGAAATTTCGGATTTAAAAGAACTCAAAGCTAAATTAGATGCTGTGCCATCCATGTCAGGTTTAGAGCTTTCTTCACAAGTTACCACAAAAGAGGCCTATGAATTTGGGGATCCAAAAGCTCGATTAAAAGTGGCTGCCTTAGATTTAGGTATTAAAAAAAATATTCTCAGAAATTTTCAGGATAGAGACATTTTTGTAAAAGTTTTTCCTGCAAAAACCTCTTTTCAAACGATGGATGCGTGGGGAGCAAATGGATATTTTATTTCTAATGGCCCTGGAGATCCTTCAGCGATGCCTTATGCAATCGATACTGTAAAAGAAATTTTAGCTGCAGACAAACCATTATTCGGAATTTGTTTAGGCCATCAGTTATTAGCCGAAGCGAATGAGATTGGCACTATGAAAATGTTTAATGGGCACCGAGGCTTAAACCATCCTGTTAAAAATATCATTAAAAATCACTGTGAGGTTACTTCTCAGAACCACGGATTTGGTGTAATTCCTGAAGAAGTTAAAAAATCGGATCGCGTGGAAATTACCCACGTGAATTTAAATGACGAATCTATTGAAGGTATCCGTGTTAAAGGGAAAAAAGCATTTTCTGTGCAATATCATCCAGAATCTTCCCCAGGCCCCCATGATTCTCGTTACTTATTCGATGACTTTGTGGATTTGATTGATGGTAAATTAGTTTGGTAGTATATTCTTATGACTTCTAAACCTATTATTCAAGTAGTAAATTTAGTAAAGCATTACGAGGATTTTAAAGCCGTAAATGGGATTAGCTTTGAGGTGTTCGAAAATGAAATATTTGGTCTTTTAGGTCCAAATGGTGCCGGAAAAACTACTACGCTAGAAATAATTGAGTCACTTCGTACCAAAACTGCTGGAGATATTACCGTAGATGGATATTCAATCGATTCGGACGCCAATGCCATTAAGCAAATAATAGGTGTTCAGTTGCAATCTGCTGGCTATTATCCTAATTTAAATTTAACAGAACTTTTAGATCTTTTTTCAGGGTTATATGGGGTAAAAATAAATCCTTTAGAAATGCTACAGAAGGTAAATTTACAAGATAAAGCTAAGGCCCAATATAAGTCATTATCAGGCGGGCAAAAGCAGCGCTTTTCTATTGCGACCACTTTAATTAACTCCCCTAAAATAATCTTTTTAGATGAACCTACAACGGGTTTAGATCCACAAGCGCGTCGCAACTTGTGGGATTTAATTAATGACATCAGAAATTCGGGTACCACTGTAGTAATTACAACACATTACATGGACGAGGCAGAACAATTATGTGATCGCGTTGCGTTTATTGAACATGGAAAAATTATTGCCTTAGATACTCCTGATAATCTTATTGATCAATTAGTTGCAAGTGGATTTGAACGCAAAAAAGAAGTTAAAAAAGCAAACCTAGAAGACGTATTCATCAACTTAACAGGAAAAGAATGGCGAGAGAGTTAAAAAAATATAATCATTTAAAAGCAACCTTAGCCATTGCAAAAGCCAGTTTGAGATCCATTTCGAGGAGTCCCTCTGCTGTGGTATTCACCTTGGCATTTCCATTAATTTTTATTCTAGTTTTTGGATTTATTGGGGGAGGCGGCATGAAAATCTCCATTTCAGTTGATCCTAAATCCGATATACAAAACCCAATCATCACTAGCTTGAAGAAGTCAGAAGTTGTTCGGACGGTACCCTATACTGATGCCATTGATGTTCAAAAGAAACTAGAAAAAGGCAATATTGATGCTTTGTTAAGGGTTGAGGTGAATACTGATTCCATGCCGAAGTATATTGCACATGTACAGTATACTACCGCGTCATTAGATTATGGCCAAGTATTAAAATCCTTATTAAATGAACTTAGCTATTCCTTAAATTCGGATACTCAAAAAGCTCAGGTCATGGAAATCAGAGGTACCACGGTGAAAGGGAGAGAGTATAGAACTATAGACTTCATTTTACCTGGTCAATTAGGATTTTCATTGTTGAGTACAGGAGTTTTTGGGACTGCTTTTGTATTTTTTAGTTTACGTCAAAATCTGGTTATTAAACGCTTTTTTGCAACTCCAGTAAGACGCTCCAGTATTATCTTAGGAGAAGCTATCGCCAGAATTGGATTTGCTTTAAGTGGTGCATTATTTATCATATTAATCGGACACTATTTATTTAATTTTACTTTAGTAAATGGAGCAATTACGGTGCTCAACATGTTATTTTTAGCCTTTCTAGGTTTAATTGTTTTTATGGGATTTGGATTTGTGGTCTCGGGATTAGCGAAATCTGAAAGTACCATTCCGCCAATATCTAATATTATCACTTTACCCCAATTTTTATTATCAGGTACATTTTTTAGTATTGAAGCCTTTCCTAAATGGCTACAACCTATTAGTAAAGCACTTCCTTTAACTTATTTAAATGATGCTATGCGAAAAATTGCATTTGAAGGTGCCGCTTTATGGGACGTGAGAATGCAAATCGGCATCATCTTATTATGGGGAATACTAATCTATGCCATAGCGGTGAAAACCTTTAAATGGGAATAATTGTTTTATTGTTTATCTTGGCTTTAGCGCTATTTTTAAAACAATATACAATTTATGAAAAACATCGTCATTTTATCTTCCAGCGTACGTAAAGGAAGGGCCAGCCATCGTGTTGCCTTATTTTTTGAAAAATTATTAAAATCACAGCCCGACTGTCAAGTTATTATGATTGACTTGATGACCTATAATTTTCCAATTTTTCAAGAAAGATTGAAGTTTTTGGAAAATCCATCCTCTGATATTATTGATTTTTCTAATCAGATTAAAAATGCGGATGGGATTATACTAGTGACACCTGAATATAATGGTGGATATCCAGCGAGCTTAAAAAATGTGGTGGATTTACTATATGACGAGTGGAAACGTAAGCCTATAGCGATTGCTACGGTCTCAGGAGGGAATTTTGGAGGCGCCCAAGTAATTACCTCACTCCTATTCAGTTTATGGAAAATTGGCGCCATGGTTATCCCTTCTCATTTCCCGGTTCCCAATGTCACCAAGGAATATACGACCGACGGCGAGGCCATCAATCCTGAAAGTACGCACAAGAGAGCTCATGCCTTTATAGAAGAATTCTTCTTTTGGATTACCCGAAGTTCATCGAATTAAAAGAAAAAGAGTATCTTTGATTAGTGACACTAATTGTATATTATACACTAAGATATTTATCAACAAAAAATTATAAAAATGAGTTTAATTATCGATGTCCATGCCAGACAAATTTTAGATTCTCGCGGTAACCCTACTATTGAAGTAGAAGTAATGACAGAGAATGGTATTATCGGACGTGCAGCAGTTCCATCTGGAGCTAGTACGGGAGAGCATGAAGCAGTTGAATTAAGAGACGGGGATAAAAGTGTTTATTTAGGCAAAGGAGTATTAAAAGCTGTTGAAAATGTAAACACCACCTTAGCTGAAGAATTGAGAGGTGTAGACGTATTTGAACAAGTTTTAATAGATCAATTAATGATTGATTTAGACGGAACTGAAAATAAAGGAAAATTAGGCGCGAATGCTATTTTAGGCGTTTCTTTAGCAGTTGCTAAAGCTGCCGCTACAGAAAGCAGACAACCACTTTATCGTTATATTGGTGGTGTTAATGCTAATACCCTACCTATTCCAATGATGAATATTATTAATGGGGGTTCACATTCAGATGCACCGATAGCTTTTCAAGAGTTTATGATTATGCCTGTGGGTGCAAGTTCATTTTCGGAAGCCCTTCGTTGGGGAACTGAAATTTTCCATAGCCTAAAAGCTATCTTACATGACCGTGGTCTTTCAACGGCGGTAGGAGATGAAGGAGGTTTTGCGCCGACTTTTGACGGCACTGAAGATGCTTTGGATACTGTTTTAAAAGCTATTGAAAAAGCAGGCTATAAACCTGGCCAACAAGTATGCTTAGCTTTAGATTGCGCTTCTTCCGAATTCTTTGTGAATGGGAAATACGATTATAGCAAATTCGAAGGTACAAAAGGTGCCATTCGAAGCAGTGATGAACAAGCTTCCTATTTAGCAGAATTAACGCAAAAATATCCTATTATTTCTATTGAAGACGGTATGGATGAAAATGATTGGGAAGGTTGGAAAATGTTAACCGATAAAGTTGGTGGCCAAGTTCAGTTAGTTGGAGATGATTTATTCGTAACAAATGTGACTCGTTTACAAAAAGGAATTGACGCTGACACAGCTAATTCAATTTTAGTAAAAGTAAATCAAATTGGAACGCTTACGGAAACTATCAATGCAGTTTCGTTGGCACAATCACATGGTTATACCGCTGTAATGAGCCATCGTAGCGGTGAAACTGAAGATACGACTATTGCAGATTTAGCAGTTGCTTTGAACTGTGGTCAAATTAAAACGGGATCAGCTTCCCGCTCTGATAGGATTGCAAAATACAATCAATTATTACGCATCGAAGAAGAATTAGGTAAAGCTGCCAAATTTATTGGGTCAAGTTTTAAATACGCAAAAAGATAATATTTTATTATTTTAAGCTGATTAACACCTGAGGATTTTAAACTTCAGGTGTTTTTTTTTAATTTAATCCTAACTTTGTGGATAGAAGTCCTTAAATTTAAAAGCAATGAAAAATATTATTGGAATTTTCAAGAATAAATACTTCCTAAGCCTCCTCATTTTTGGAGTGTGGATGATGTTTTTTGATAGTAACGATATGATTTCGCAATATGGCTACAGTAATAAGGTTAAAAAACTAAAAGAAGAGAAAGAATTTTATTTGAAAGAAACTGCACAAGTAAAACAAGACCTCAAAGAACTGGATAGTAATTTGCAAAGTGCTGAAAAATTTGCACGAGAAAAATACTTCATGAAAAAAGATAATGAAGATGTTTTTGTAATTGTTAATCAAGGACCAAAAGAAGAAAAATAGTGAAAAAACTTCTTTTATTTTGCTTATTTAATCTCCTTACTTTTTCTGCGAGTTATGCTCAAGAACTTCCAGAAGTAAATAAAATCAAACTTAATAAAGCCTCTCAATATAAAGATGCCGAAGCCTTGGTCTTAAAAACCACCCAATATTTACTTACTCAAGATTTAGAACTTAAAAAAGTTGATCGTCGAAAAGCTGGTCAATTTTTAATAAAATGGATGAATGGCACGCCACATCATACATTTTATTTAGAAAAACAAGACATTCGTTATTTTGAGAATAATACCGATTATATATTAAGTTTCATGGCGGCTTTAACTCAATATAGCCTGGCGCACCCAGATTTACCTAGACAATCCAAATTTATTGGCGCTCTAGAATTGGTTCTCCCCTATTTACAAAAATTTACTACACCCAAAGATAGGTCAAGGGAATTAGAAGAGCTCATGTATCAATTTGACAATAATCAATTAGCCGATTACATCGCTAAGAATTATATAGATTAATATTTCGGTAAACTTAGTTTATATCGCACTACAATAACTCTCAATAAGAAAATTGTACTTATAACCGAGATTTGAGTTATTTGGGAGGGTACTTTAAAGTAATTTAAAGTAAAAAAAAGGATTCCACCTACAATACATGTAGTAGCGTATATTTCTTTTCTAAAAATTAATGGGATCGTATTAAGTAAGGTATCCCTAATCACACCACCAAAACAAGCTGTTATAGTTCCTAAAGCAATGCAAATACCTGGGCCTAATCCAAAATCCAAACCTTTTTGTATTCCAACTAGGGTAAATAAGCCTAAGCCTAAGGAGTCGAATAAGAACAAAGTGACTTTAAATTTTTTTATGTGATTTTTAAAGAAAATAGTAATGATGGATGTTACTAATATAAGCAAACAATAATTCACATTTCTCATCCATGCTACAGGCGTGTCCCCTAATAATAAGTCCCTCACTGTACCACCACCTATTGAGGTTACAAAGGCGATAATTAATACTCCAAATGGATCTAACCTACGTTGTAAGGCTGCAAAGGATCCTGCAATCGCAAAGGCTATGGTGCCTAAGGTTTCAATGGCATATGTGGTTGTTATTTCCAAATTATTTCCCCTTTTTTACTATTAAAGATGCAAATTATTTTCACAAAAAAAAGTCCTCTGCATGCAGAGGACTTTAATTTATATATTTTTAATATGTTATAGCATTCCTCCGCAAACAGTTAAGGTTTGTCCAGTCACGTAAGCACTCATGTCAGAAGCTAAAAACAAACATACGTTAGCAACATCTTCAGTCTCTCCTGCTCTTTTCAGAGGAATAGCAGCTTCCCAACCTTCTACTACTTTAGGATCTAAAACATCTGTCATTTCTGTCCTAATGAATCCTGGCGCAACTACATTGGCACGAATATTACGAGATCCTAACTCTTTAGCAACAGATTTAGTAAATCCAATGATACCTGCTTTAGAGGCAGAATAATTAGATTGTCCAGCATTTCCATTGATGCCCACCACTGAACTCAAATTAATAAACACCCCTGATCTAGCTTTCATCATAGGCTTAACAGCAGCTTTTGTGATATTGAAAATAGATTTTAGATTAACATCTAAAACTTCATCCCATTGCTCTTCCGTCATACGCATAAGCAAATTATCTTTGGTTATACCTGCATTATTTACAATGATATCAATTTGACCAAAATCAGCTAATACATCATTTACTAACTTCTCAGCTTCCGCAAATTTTGAGGCATCCGAACGATAACCCTTAATTTGTGTTCCAAAAACTTGTAATTCAGTTTCTAAAGCTTGGCCCTTTTCAACGGATGATAAATAGGTAAAAGCGACATTAGCGCCTTGTTCAGCAAACTTCTCTGCTATTTTACGTCCAATTCCTTTAGATGCCCCCGTAATGATGGCTGTTTTTCCTGCTAATAATTTCATATATATATGATGAATATTGTGCTTATTAAATTAAAAAATAAATATACTAAAAGTAATAAAAAATCTATATGGCGGGCTCTTGTTGACTCAAACAATGAAAACTACCTAAACCCCAGATGATATCTTTAGAGTCTACTCCAACTACAGCACGATCCGGAAAGGCCATCGAGATAATATCCAAAGCAACTTGATCTTTTGGATCTTGGAATGTAGGTACAATTACGGCTGCATTAGCAATATAAAAATTTGCATAAGAAGCAGGCAAACGTGTATCTTCATAAATAACCGGAGCTGGCATTGGCAATTCAATAATATTTAATGCTCGCCCATCTAATAAGCGCATTTGTTTTAAGAGAGACAAATTTTCTTGTAAGATTGTATAGTTTTCATCGGCTGGATTTTCCTCTACTACGGTGATGACTGTATCTTCATTAACAAATCGTGTAATGTCATCAATGTGGCCATCCGTATCATCCCCTACAATGCCATCTCCAACCCATAAAATTTGTTCCACCCCATAATATTCCTTTAAATAGGTTTCAATCTCTTCTTTATTAAGGTGTGGATTTCTATTCTCATTAAGTAGGCAAGCTGTACTAGTAAGTAATGTTCCTGCTCCATTAAATTCAACTGAACCACCTTCCATTACAATTCCCGGGTGAAATACGGGCAAATTAAAATGATTAGCTATTTTGGTTGGAATAACATCATCTAAGTCATAGGGAGGATATTTATCACCCCATGCATTATATCCCCAATCTACAATTACTTTTTTAGCTCTACCATGATTGGAATTGATGAGAAAAGCAGGGCCATGATCACGACACCAGGCATCATTTGATTCAAAATAATAGAACTCTATCTGAGCCATATTAGTGCCAGCAGCCTGAATATAAGAACCAGCTATTTTTTGCATAGCTTCATTTTTTACATTAATTCTAACTTTTTCACCACTCGCAACAATTTTTATAAATTCAGCATAGGGTTTATATATAGTTTCTATCTTACCTGGCCAGGAGGCTTCTTTATGTGGCCAAGAAAGCCAAGTAGCTTCATGAGGCACCCATTCAGCTGGAAAAACATATCCTTGCTTTTTAGGCGTATTTGGATCGGCTAATAAAGTATTTACTAAATTACCTTCAATCATTTTAGTGTGTGTTTATGATGTTAAATAAATTAGTCTTCGTCGATAAATCGCTTATTAATAGGCTGATATGAATCAATCCTACGATCACGTAAAAATGGCCAATGCTTTCTAAAATAATCTGATTGTCTCAAATCTAAATCTATGACAGAGGTTTCCTCTTGATCGTGTGAGGCTAAATAAAGTAATTTACCTTGAGCATTTGCTACAAAACTACCACCCCAAAATTTCATGGCTCCGTCTTGTTCAAAACCAACTCTATTTACGCTCACCACAGGTACACCATTTGCCACGGCATGTGACCGTTGGATAGTTTGCCAAGCTTGATATTGATCGGTATTAGTCTCTTCATCTTGATCTGTTGCCCAACCTATAGCCGTAGGATAAAACAAAATCTCAGCCCCCATTAAAGCAGTTATTCTAGAGGCTTCCGGATACCACTGATCCCAACAAATTAAAATGCCTATTTTCGCGAATTTAGTTTGAAAAACTTTATAGCCTAAATCTCCAGGTGTAAAATAAAATTTTTCATAATAAGCGGGATCATCTGGAATATGCATTTTTCTGTACTTCCCTAAATAAGACCCATCGGCATCTAAAACCGCCGTAGTGTTATGGTACAACCCTTCTGTACGCTTTTCAAATAAAGAAGCAATAATTACAACATTACAAGCTTTAGCAACAGCAGACAAAGCATCTGTAGAGGGGCCAGGAATAGCTTCAGCTAAATCAAAATTATCATAATCTTCAACATCGCAGAAATAGAGGGATGTAAATAACTCTTGAAGACACACAATTTGAGCGCCTTTTGCAGCGGCCTCTTTTACCTTTTCAATGGCTTTATTTAAATTTTCTTGTTTATCACGGCTACAAGTCATTTGGACCAAGCCCACTTTTACATCACGCATACAAATCAATATTTAAAAACTATGTTTTTATATCCAAAGAATAAACCTCAAAGGTACGCAAAATATAAAAAAAAGCGGCTCTTATGGCCGCTAGTTTTTTTTGGTTTATTATCCGGAATATAAATTATCCTGAACAACTAATACATCCTTCTTCCATGGTGCATACTGGTCCATCTATAATTTCCTCAGCTACTTTATCATCGGAAATAACAGCTGGTATCACAGCCTCCATAGCTTTGCCTGCTTGATTTTCTACAGTGAATTTAACTGCTTGAGAAGCTGCTTGAGTTCTCAAGTAATACATACCTGTTTTCAATCCTTTTTTCCAAGCATAGAAATGCATAGATGTTAGTTTTGAAGAATTAGGAGCATTAATAAATAAGTTTAAAGATTGAGATTGACAGATATATGCACCTCTATCAGCTGCCATATCTATAATATTTCTCATTTTTATTTCCCAAACAGTTTTATATAATTCTTTAATATAATCCGGAATTTCAGGAATATCTTGAATAGATCCATTGGCCAATATAATTCTATCTTTCATGGCTGGAGACCATAAGCCTAGGGATACCAAATCCTTTAATAAATGTTTGTTCACGACAATAAATTCGCCACTTAATACTCTTCTAGTATAAATATTCGAGGTATATGGCTCAAAACACTCATTGTTACCTAATATTTGAGAAGTAGACGCGGTAGGCATAGGTGCCACTAACAACGAATTATATACACCTGTTTTCACAACTCTTTTTCTCAAGCTTTCCCAATCCCAACGATTACTATCAGGTGTAACACCCCATAAATCAAATTGGAATTGACCTTTCGATAATGGGGAACCTTTGAATGTTTGGTATGGTCCATTTTGTTTAGCTAAATCTGCAGATGCAGTCATAGCAGCAAAATAGATAGTTTCAAAAATTTCCTTGTTCAATTGCTTTGCAGCATCACTTTCAAATGGTAATTTCAATAATATAAATGCATCAGCTAACCCTTGAACACCTAATCCAATTGGGCGATGTTTAAAGTTAGAATTTTGCGCTTCGATTACAGGATAGTAATTGTGATCAATAATTTTATTTAAATTCAAGGTTACTTGATAAGTAACTTCATATAACTTTTGATGATCAAACTCCCCGTTGATTACATATCGCGGTAAGGCTAAAGAAGCTAAATTACATACGGCAACTTCATCTTTAGAAGTATATTCTATGATTTCAGTACATAAGTTAGAACTCTTAATAGTACCTAAATTTTGCTGATTAGACTTGCTATTGGCAGCATCTTTATAAAGTAAATACGGTGTTCCAGTTTCAATTTGAGAGTCTAATATGGCAAACCATAATTCTTGAGCCTTAATAGTTTTACGGGCTCTTCCTTCTTGCTCATAACGTGTATACAAGGCATTGAATTCTTCTCCAAAGCAATCTGCTAAACCAGGAGCCTCATCTGGGGAAAATAAACTCCAATCCCCATTTTCCTCTACACGTTGCATAAATAAATCACAAATCCAAAGGGCATAGAATAAATCTCTTGCACGCAATTCTTCTTTACCATGGTTTTTTCTCAAATCTAAGAAAGCAAACACATCGGCATGCCATGGTTCTAAATAAATAGCAAAGGCTCCTTTACGCTTACCACCACCTTGATCTACATAGCGAGCGGTATCGTTAAAAACTCTCAGCATCGGCACAATCCCATTACTTGTTCCATTGGTACCACCAATATAAGCACCTGTAGCTCTAATATTGTGAATACTTAGGCCAATTCCTCCAGCGCTTTGTGAAATTTTTGCAGTTTGCTTAAGCGTATCATAAATACCCTCAATACTATCATCTTGCATGGTTAATAAAAAGCATGAGGACATTTGAGGTTTCGGCGTAGCTGCATTAAATAATGTAGGTGTAGCATGGGTAAACCAACGCTCGGACATTAAATTATAGGTTTTAATTGCCGATTCTATGTCTTCTTTGTGAATACCTACAGAAACACGCATAAATAAATGCTGTGGTCTCTCTACTATTTCTCCATTTATTTTTAGTAAATAGGATTTTTCTAGAGTTTTAAAGCCAAAGTAATCGAACCCGAAATCTCTATCGTAAATAATGGTAGAATCTAAGATGTCGGCATTCTTTTGAATAACTTCCCACACATCATCCGCAATCAAAGAGGCTTTTTTATCTGTTTTAGGATCTACATACTCATATAGCATTTCCATAGTTTTAGAAAATGACTTGATGGTATTTTTGTGCAAATTAGAAACCGCAATACGAGATGCTAAAAGGGCGTAATCAGGATGTTTAGTGGTGAGAGAAGCCGCCGTTTCTGCTGCCAAGTTATCAAGTTCGGAAGTACTTACACCATCGTATAAGCCTTCAATTACTTTTTTAGCAACATCAATTGGATCTACCAATTCAGCATTGAAGCCATAACATAACTTCTCAATACGAGCTGTTATTTTGTCGAATTTTACCGCCTCTTTGCGGCCATCTCTTTTAATTACAAACATCCTTAAAATAATTTTTAGTGCTTAGTTTTACCAGCGGCACTGGGTTTTTAGTTTTTGTTTATTAGGGTTTGACTATAGCCAATCAGGCTAAATAGTCAAATTAAAAGTCATCATCTAATGAGAACGCATTTTGTTTATCATCAGAAGCTGTTAATACACCGCTTTTCTGATAATCCCCAACACGCTTCTCGAAGAAATTGGTTTTACCTTGTAAAGAAATCATTTCCATGAAGTCGAAAGGATTGGTAGCATTGTAAATTTTATCATAACCTAATTCCACCAACCATCTATCGGCAACAAACTCGATATACTGGCTCATCATTTTTGCATTCATACCGATTAAGGCTACGGGTAGTGCATCAGTTACAAATTCCTTTTCAATTTCCACAGCATCGCTAATAATTCCATGCACCTGTTCTTGAGATAATTTGTTCTCTAACATAGAATAAAGTAAACATGCAAATTCACAGTGCATACCTTCATCTCTAGAAATCAATTCATTACTGAATGTCAACCCCGGCATCAATCCTCTTTTCTTTAACCAAAAGATAGAGCAAAAACTGCCGCTAAAGAAAATTCCTTCTACAGCTGCAAAGGCCACTAATCGCTCGGCAAAGGTTCCATTTTCGATCCATCTTAATGCCCATTCTGCTTTTTTGCCAACCGCAGGTACGGTGTCAATAGCATGAAATAGCCTATCTTTTTCTACTGCATCTTTTACATAGGTATCAATTAAAAGTGCATAAGTTTCTGCATGGATATTCTCCATCATAATTTGAAATCCATAGAAACATCTCGCTTCGGGAAGTTGGACTTCGCTCATAAAATTCACAGCCAGGTTTTCGTTTACAATACCATCACTGGCAGCGAAAAATGCTAACACATGAGAAATGAAATGTCTTTCGCCTTCGTTTAAATTTTCCCAATGCTTTAAATCATCTGACAAATCAATTTCTTCTGCCGTCCAAAAACTTGCTTCAGTTTTTTTATACATTTCCCAAATTGCTGGATACTTGATAGGTAAAATCACAAATCGATCCTTATTTTCCCTAAGCAATAATTCTTCTTCTTGCGGCATAATAAATAAATTTTTTAACGTTTAGAACATTTAGTTTTATAATAAAACCCTTCCATTTTCTGACAAAAAATCTCTTCAAGCTTGTAGTTCCGGACATAGAAATCCGCATGTTGTGTGCGACATGTTTACAAGCAGTTATTCACTAACCACTTAAGGAATGAAGATGTTGGTTTTGTCAAAAGAACTTCTTAAAACAAATATAAAAGAAGGTGGGTAGAAGATGTTACAAAGTTTTAAACATCTAAATCAGAAAAGCATCCCACTGAGATTTTAAAGCTTTAATATTTTATACGAAAATATCATAAAACATTAAAAAGCAATAAGTTAAATAAAAATTATAGAGTGTTAATAAGTTTTTTTTTGCCCTGAATTTGGATCTCCGAATTAAATATTAAGACTTTTTCAAGACATATTTCACTTCCACCTTAGCATAGCCCAAACGATAGATTCCAAGGGCTTTTGCAGCTGATTCTGAAATATCCAGTTCAAACTTTTTACTAAAAGGACCTCGATCATTAATACGGACTTCGACAACTTTCCCCGTGTGTAAATTCTTCACTAAAACCAAAGTTCCAAACGGTAAAGTACGATGTGCAGCTGTAAATTTAGATGCCCTGTAAATTTGACCACTCGTCGTTCTTCTACCTTCAAATTTTTTAGCATAATAAGTCGCAAAAATTTCTTTTGTAATGGTATCGGTAAGAGGTATACTATCGGATTGCTTCTGAAATTCCAATGGACTTGTAGGAAAAGGCCTGAAAGAACTTATTTGCTGACAAAAACCAGCATAACCTAAAATTAATATTAAACATAAACTCCCTAACTTAAGCATAGGCAAAAAATGAGGTAAACTTATTTTTTCGCTGGTACAAAAACCATTGAAATAGAATTCACACAATGGCGTACGTCTTTTTTAGTAAAGCCTTCACCTTCAAAAACATGACCTAAATGACCTTTACAGTTAGCACAAATAATTTCAATTCTATACCCATCTGCATCCTTTACACGTAGCACTGCACCATTAATTTCTTCATCAAAAGAGGGCCATCCACAGCCTGAATCAAATTTAGCATCCGACTCGTATAAAGGTGCCTCACAACGCTTACAAATATAAGTTCCCTTTTCATAAAACTTATCATACTTACCAGTTCCAGGATACTCCGTACCTTTACGCACAATTACATCTTCTTCTTCCTTTGTTAACTTATTCCACGCCATAGTATCGATTTTAGATGTTTTCTTAAATTTTTTATCAAGTTGAGATTTTGTTCCTGCCGAGGTATCTGCTTGTTTACTCTGCTGCGCACAGGCAACTAAATTTAATAACAAAATTAAACCTACAATATTTCCGTAAATGAATAACTTTTTAATCATCTTATTGAATTGGCTTTACAAATATACATAAAAAAAGAAAGGCATCCTTTCGAATGCCTTTCTCGTATATATTATTAAAATTATTTTTTCAATAAGTTAGCCATAGTTTCGCCTATTTCAGCAGGACTTTCTACCACAGTAATACCACACTCAGCCATAATTTTCATTTTGGCAGCAGCTGTATCTTCAGCTCCTCCAACAATAGCCCCAGCATGCCCCATTCTACGACCGGCAGGCGCTGTTTGGCCAGCAATAAAACCAACGACAGGTTTAGTACCATGCTCTTTGATCCAACGAGCCGCTTCAGCTTCCATACCTCCGCCAATCTCACCAATCATAATAATACCTTCGGTTTCTGGATCATTCATTAAAAGTTCAACCGCCTCTTTAGTGGTTGTACCAATGATAGGGTCTCCACCAATACCAATCGCCGTAGTAATTCCTAAGCCAGCTTTCACTACTTGATCTACTGCCTCATAAGTTAAAGTTCCTGATTTCGAAACCACCCCGATATTACCTTTTTTGAAGATAAAACCTGGCATAATTCCAACTTTCGCTTCGTCTGCAGTAATAACACCTGGGCAATTAGGACCAATTACGCGACAATCTTTGTCAGAAATATATGATTTAACAGCAATCATATCCTTTGTTGGGATACCTTCTGTAATACACACAATCACTTTAATACCAGCTTCTGCAGCTTCCATAATAGCATCTGCAGCAAATGCTGGAGGTACAAAAATAATAGAAACGTTAGCACCAGCTTTATCAACAGCATCTTTAACCGTATTAAAAACAGGCTTTCCAAGATGCGTTTGACCACCTTTTCCAGGAGTAACTCCACCTACAACTTGCGTTCCATAGGCAATCATTTGCTCGGCATGGTAAGTACCTTCATTTCCGGTAAAACCTTGAACAATAACTTTTGAATCTTTATTTACTAAAACACTCATTATATCTATTTTTTGTGCAAACTTAAGCTAAATGAGATGGAAAATCAAATGTTATATTAAAAATCTTCTTCAGCCCTTTCAATTGCAACAGGGTTGGTAGCCAATTGATATTTGGCTTCATCGAACTCATTTTCACTTTTGGCAATCACAATGGTTGCAATACCATTCCCAATCATATTGGTTATAGCCCTGGCTTCGGACATAAAGCGATCTACACCAAGTAATATAGCAATATGTTCCACAGGCATAATTTTGAGAGCAGTCAACGTGGAGGCTAGTACAATAAACCCAGATCCTGTTACCCCCGCTGCTCCTTTAGAAGTTACCATAAGTACAGCTAATATACTTAATTGCTCACCCAGGCTTAATTCTATTTGAAAAACTTGAGTTAAAAAGATAACTGACATGGCCAGATAAATTGAAGTGCCATCTAAATTAAATGAATAACCTGTTGGAATAACTAAGCCCACTACGGATTTATTACATCCTATATCTTCCATTTTTTTCATCATACTAGGTAAAACCGATTCTGAAGAGGATGTTCCTAATACAATTAATATTTCCTGCCTTATAAACTTGAGATATTTCCATAAGGAAAATTTATAGTATCGACAGATCGCGTTTAATACGATAAATATAAAACAGAAACATGTTAAATATACAGCACCCATCAATTTCATCATTGGTAAAAGGGTTCCTAATCCATACTTCCCTACACTATAAGCCATTCCCCCAAAAGCGCCAACAGGCGCTAAACGCATAACGATTTTCATTACATTGAAAAGCACTTTGGTTAGTTTATCAAAAGTAGAAATTAAGGAGTGCCCAGCTTCCCCCAAACGACTCAAGCCGTATCCAAAGAAAATGGCGAAGAATAAAATTTGTAAAATCTCTCCTTTAGAAAAGGATTCAAACACGTTTTTAGGGATGATATGAGCAATAAACTCTAACCAATTTATTTTACCAGCTTGGGATGTATAAGAGGTAATTTTATCAATATCCCCAGGAGGCACCTGAACATTATCTCCCGGACGTATTACATTGGCCACTATTAATCCGATTACTATAGCCAAAGTGGTTACAATTTCAAAATATAATAAGGCTTTCCCACCTACTCTACCCACTTTCTTCATATCCCCCATATGCGCAATCCCTAATACAATTGTAAAAAATATGATAGGTGCAATTAACATACTAATCATATTGATAAAACTCTTACTTAAGAGCTCTGCATAGGATGAGAATTGAGGAAAAAAGGCACCTACTAATATCCCAATGGTTATGGCCAACAAAACCTGAAAAGTTAGGTTTTGGATTAATTTTTGCATATTGAGTTTGTTTTTTGGTTGGTTTATGGGGTTGAATTTAAAAAAAATCTAGAGTCTGACCTGATAATTCCAAAAAAGCATTATTATTAGATAATAAAATATAAGTAAATTTGCCTAGCATGAGTAAACAGTACTTCTTTGGATTAATCTTTTTTGGCACCTTTTTGCTTTTCTTTTTAAATAGTTGTGAAAAGGAAAATCTGGATACCATTCAATTTACTGAAAAACATCTCCAGGGCTCTTGGTGGCTTACCGAACGGATTATCCTCACAGAAAGAAATGGGAATGTGATTTCTCGAGATACTACTCGATTTAGAGCAGCAGATTTACCTGATTCAATTGCTAGAGATACCTTGAAATTTTTTGAGGATCGGCAATATAGTCGCAATAACGGTCCCATTGGAAATTACACTTTAGATCAGGAAGCTGAACATATTGATTTTGCAGACACTTTAGGTATATGGAATTTACCTTCCTTAAAAATGAGAACGATGCTATTGCAACAAACCCGTTTAAGTGGAAACGGTACAACATCACAGAGTAAAACAGTAATTGAATTGTTTACGCGAAAATAATATTATACTCAGGCTTGAATTCCTTTTGAACTAAACTGTAAATCATACAACTTTTTATAGTAACCATTAATTTTCAACAATTCTTGATGGGTACCATGTTCCATAATTTCTCCTTTATCTAAAACGATAATTAAATCGGCATGCTGAATGGTAGATAAGCGATGCGCTATCACAATGGCCGTTCTATTTTGCATCAGAGTTTCAATGGCGCCTTGAATTAACATTTCAGTCTCCGTATCTACGGAAGAAGTAGCTTCATCTAAAACTAAAATATCGGGGTTATAAACCAATGCTCTGATAAAGGAAATTAATTGAGCTTGTCCTACAGAAAGCGTAGCCCCACGTTCTTGTACATTATATTGATAACCGCCAGGTAAACGCATGATAAAATCATGCGCACCAACTTGTTTAGCCGCTGCTATAACTTGTTCCATCGTGATATCTGGATGGTGCAAGGTAATATTATGATAGATACTGTCAGAAAATAGAAATACATCTTGCAAAACAGTAGCTATTTTGGAACGCAAGAACCCTAAATCATAATCTGTTAAGGCTACACCATCAATGAGAATGCTCCCCTTTTGAATTTCATAGAGCCTGCTTAAAATATTTATTATGGTTGATTTTCCCGCTCCGGTTGCTCCTACAAAAGCTACAGTTTGACCTGCATTCACCTGAAAACTCAAATCTTTTAGAACATATTTAGCATCCTGCGGCAGGGCATCTTGATCGTAACTAAACCAGACTTTATCAAAAACTATATTCCCGGCTAACTTCCCTTTTTTGATTGATCCTAAATTTGGCGTAAGCTCTGCTGTATCTAATACTTTAAAAACACGTTCTGCTCCGACCATACCCATTTGCAGGGTATTAAATTTATCCGCTAATTCACGAATAGGTCTAAAAAGCATATTTAAAAACAAAATAAATGCTGTTATTGTACCCGGCTGTACAGCCAATGGTTTATCTAAAATACTTTTTGATCCATACCAAATCAAAATACCTAAGGACAATGCCGAGATAAGCTCTACAACTGGAAAGAAAATAGAATAATACCAATTAGATCTAATATTGGCATCCCGATAACGCTTATTAATACGCCTGAATTTATCATATTCCTGTTTTTCGCGCGCAAAGTATTGAATAATAGCTATCCCTGAAATATGTTCTTGTAAAAATGTATTCAAATTGGAAACTTCCGTACGAACTTCTTGAAAGGCCACTTTAATGGCACGTTGAAATATCCGAGTAGCAATAAGTAGTAATGGAATGGGTAATAATACCATCAATGAGAGTTCCCAATCGATATAAAACATCACCCCGATAATCACAATCACCTGCAGTAAATCGCCAATCATAGCAATTAAGCCTTCTGAAAAGATATCCGCGATGGTTTCTAAATCTGATACCGTACGAGTAATTAACTGACCAATAGGCGTATTATCAAAGTACTTTAAGCGAAGTTTAGAAATATGATTAAATACTTTTATTCGTAAATCCCGTATTGCCGATTGTCCAATGCTATTAGTTAATAAGGTTTGAAAATATTGTATTAAGGCTTGAAGAATGAGTAAAACCAGCATCAAGATGGTCATCTTAACTAGCCCAGGATAATTCGATTTTAATATAAAATTATCTAAGGTATACCCTATTAGCCATGGCCTAACCGGACTTATGGCGGCTAAAGCAAATGTTAAAAACACCGACCAAATAAAAAGCCCACGATAAGGCTTAACATAAGCGAAAACTCGTTTTAACAAATTAAAATTAAAGGAATCTCCACTAATGTTTGACATACGGATAAGTTACATTCACTAAATATAAACCACAAGCAGGTACAGATTGCCCTGCATTACTTCTACTTTTACTTTTTATTATTTCTCTAAATTGAGTTACATCAATTTGCCCTTTTCCTACTTCCACCAAGGTCCCCACAATGGCTCTCACCATATTTCTAAGAAACCGATCCGCCGAAATGGTAAAAACTAAGGAACCATCTTTTTTTTCTTTAAAAACAGCTTGATAGATTTTACAATTATTAGTGAAAGTTTGGGTGTGCAATTTAGAAAAACTTGTAAAATCTTCATAATCAGCTAAAGTATTGGCTGCTTCTTGCATTAACGGCACATTCAAGTGACCTTTATATTGCCAAGATCGTTGCTGCTTAAAGGGATCTTTATGAAAATGAATATGATAATCATAAGTTCTGGATGCTGCATCAAATCTTGCATGAGCATTTGAACTTACTTCAAAAACTTGCTTAATCGCTATACTTCTAGGCAATAAGGCATTTAAACCGGATACCCAAGCTTGAGGAGGTTTAGCTAAAGTTTGATCTAAATCAAAGTGAGCAAAAAATTGATGGGCATGTACACCTGTGTCTGTTCTTCCACAACCCAGACTCTCGATAGTTTGTCTAAAATAAATACTTAAAGCAGCATCGATTCGTGCCTGTACAGTTTCGGCATTTGGTTGGGTTTGCCAACCATGAAACAACGTCCCGTCGTAACTTAATTCTATGAAATATCGCTTCTTTTCCACTTCAGCAAATTTAACCATTTTATATTAAAAGCTTTTCAAAGGCCTGCAAATAAAGAATCTTTTTCTATTTTTGTGTTTAAACAATTCAGACTAATCATGATACAAAGAATTCAATCCATTTGGTTTTTATTGGCCGCCATCACTACTTCAACTCTTTTTTTCGTTCCTTTTGTAACGAACCAAAGTCCTGAAAAGAGCTTTTACATCAATGGTTTAGGATTGTTTGAAGTTGTAGGAGATCAAAGTAATAAGTTAGCTTCCAATTCGACTTTTATATTAGCTATTGGGATCTTAATAGCCTTCTATTTATTTGCTATTTTTCAATATAAAAATAGAAAGCTTCAAAAAATGATTGGTTTACTTGCCAACTTCTTTGCCTTAGGTATTGCTTATTGGAGTTCTCAATTAGCCAAAACCATACCTGGATCTATAGAAAGTCGCACTATTGAGCCAGGATTATTTATTCCAGCTATGGCTATAGTGTTCTGTCTATTAGCTATTAGAGCTATAAAACAAGATGAAAAATTACTAAAAAGTGCAGATCGTTTACGTTAATTAGCTGATACACTTAAAATACCAATTTTTTTCCGTACCTTTGCGCCTCAATTAAAAATCATAAAATGATAAACCCATTTAGTAAATTGGGGATAAATGATGACGTTGTTAGTGCCATAAAGGCCTTAGGATTTGAAAACCCTACGCCTATTCAGGAGCAATCTATTCCTGTACTGTTAGAAGGTAGTAACGACTTTGTTGGTTTGGCCCAAACAGGAACAGGAAAAACAGCCGCATTCGGATTGCCGCTGTTAGAATTAATCGATTTCAATGTAAACAAGCCACAGGCTTTAATCTTATGCCCAACTCGGGAATTATGTTTACAAATAGCTAACGACCTTCGAAATTTCTCAAAAAACACCCCTAACGCACATGTAGTTGCAGTTTATGGCGGTGCAAACATTATGCAACAATTACGTGAAATACGTAATGGTGTGCAAATCGTAGTGGCCACGCCCGGCCGTATGTTAGATATTATTGGCCGTAAAGCCATAGATTTCTCTAATGTAAATTACGTAGTATTGGATGAAGCAGATGAAATGTTAAATATGGGCTTCCAAGAAGACATAAACGACATATTATCAACTACTCCAGACGATAAAAAAACTTGGTTATTTTCAGCAACTATGCCACCAGAAGTGCGTAGAATAGCTAAAAATTACATGGACAACCCAGTGGAATTAACCATGGGCACCAAAAATACCGGGAATGTAAATATCGAACACGAATATTATGTGGTTAAAGCGCGTGATAAATATGCTGCTTTAAAACGTATCGTAGATTTTAACCCAGATATTTTTGGCGTGGTTTTCTGTAAAACCAAAATGGACACCCAAGAAATTGCTGACCATCTAATTAAGGATGGTTATAATGCTGATTCTTTACATGGAGATTTATCTCAACAACAAAGAGATAAAGTTATGCAACGTTTCAGAGAGCGTCATATGCAATTATTAATTGCAACCGACGTAGCTGCTCGTGGAATTGATGTAAATAATGTTACACACGTTATTAACTACTCTCTTCCAGACGAAATTGAGTCATACACTCACCGAAGTGGCCGTACCGGTAGAGCCGGCAAAACGGGTGTTTCTATTTGTATAGTAAACTCAAAAGAAACTGGAAAAATCCGTCAAATCGAAAAAATAATTGGTAAGTCCTTTACTAAAGCTGAATTACCAACAGGATTTGATGTATGTGAAAAACAATTGTTTAGTTTAATTCATAAAGTTCAAAACGTAGAAGTAAATACAGATCAAATTGATCAATATATTCCACGTATAATGGATGAGTTTGCGGAATTAAGCAAAGAAGAAGTAATTAAACGATTTGCATCTTTAGAATTTAACAGATTCTTATCTTATTACCAAAACGCTCCTGACTTAAATGCTCCGGATGAAAGATCTGGCAGAGGAGAACGTGGGGAAAGAGGAGATAGAGGAGAACGCGGTAGTCGTCATGCTAGTAATGGTGATTTTACCCGCCTATTTATTAATGTCGGTTCTGTAGATGATTTTACCAGAGGTGATTTATTAGGTTTTGTTTGTAATAATGGCAAAATCAATGGAAAAGCCGTTGGTAAAATAGATTTAAAAGGTGTTTATTCATTTATCGAAGTTGAAAACTCAACTGTAGATAGCTTGTTTACTAATTTCAAAAACGTAAAATATAACGGACGTGAAGTTAGAATTGAAGTAAGTGGAGAAGCACCGGTTAGTCGTGGCTACGAAGGTGGTGCCGACCGTAGACGATCTTCAGGATCACGCAGGGATGGCGGTAGATCAGGTGGTTCAGATAGACGTTCAAGTGGCCGTAGAGATAATCAGTCTAGTTCAGCTTCAGGCGGCTTCAGAGACTTCTCCGGGAAACCAAGAGAAGATAGAGGTTCGGGCCGAAGAGAAAATAGAAACAGAAGATAAGGATTTACCCCCTTTTCAATGGAAGGCTGTATTTTACAATACAGCCTTTTTTTTTATATTAATTCAGAATATTTTCTAATGATTTTATCGAGTATTGAGGTGATTCCTGCTTATATAAAATATGATAAACAGCTTCCAAAATAGGCATAGTAACATCATATTTTTCACGGATAAAGTGCATACATTGAGTTGCATAATAGCCTTCTGCGACCATATTCATCTCCAATTGAGCAGATTTTACTGTATAGCCTTTCCCAATCATATTCCCAAAAGTTCTATTTCTTGAAAACTGAGAATAAGCAGTAACTAACAAATCTCCTAGATAAGCTGATTCTTTAATATCCCTATGAATTGGATAAATTTTCTCGACGAAAGATTCCATTTCACGAATTGCATTAGATATTAAAACAGCTTGAAAGTTATCACCATATCCTAAACCATGACAGATTCCCGAAGCTACTGCATAAATATTTTTTAATACTGCGGCATATTCTGTCCCATAAATATCATCTGAAATATTAGTTTTAATATAACGTGTACTTAACATATTGGCAAATCGCTCCGCTAAAACTAAATCTTTACAGGCAATTGTGAGGTAGGACAGCTTTTCTAAAGCCACCTCTTCTGAATGACAAGGTCCACTAATTACTAATATATCCTCTGCAGGTATTTGATAAGCCTGTTGTAAATAATCTCCGACAATTAAATTCTCATCGGGTACAATTCCCTTGATAGCTGAGATAATTTTTTTACCCTTTAAATCTGAGGCGGTAATTTCTTTTAATGTTTCTTTTAAGAAAGCCGCCGGAACATTTAGAATTAAATAATCCACCGCCTGGACAATATACTTCATATCCAATGAAACATTCTCTGGAGGTAGTTTAATTTCGACTGAACTGAGGTAATTAGGATTGTGTTTATAGGTTTGAATATGATGAATGGCACTTTCATTACGCATCCACCAAAATATCTCTTTTGAAGTATTATTATCGTTTAACATTTTGATGATAGCTGTTGCCCAGCTACCTCCTCCGATCATGGCTATCTTATCTTGCATCACTTTTAATTTGACTAATCATAAAAAAAAGGTTTAAGTGAATGCTCACTTAAACCTTTTATATTCAAAAGTAAAGAATATAAGTTAATAAACTACATAACTTAGTTTTTCTTATCTACGGTAAACAATTTATCTTTAGTTGTTACTTCTACTTTAGCACCATCTTTCAGTTTATTTTGAATAGCTGAATACGGACCACTCACAATTTCTTGACCTACTTTTAATCCTGTTTTTAAGATAATGAACTGATCATCTTGAATTCCGGTAGTAACTTCCACCTTTTTCACTGTACTAGCCTTAGCATCAAAAGTATAAACATATTGTTTCACTTCTTTTTTAGCCGTGGTTTTCTTTTTGTCCTCATCTTGCGATTGATTTGTAGCTTTCACATCTCTTACATCAGAAGTAAAGACCGCTTGAATTGGAATAGCTAAACCCTTTTCAGTTTGACTATCGATATCTACAGTGGCAGATAAACCTGGTCTGAATGGCGAAGGTAAATCTTTAGCCCCTTTGACATTTTCATAAGAGTCGGCAAGGATGCGAACTTTTACTGAAAAATTTGTTACTTGATCTACAGAAGCAGTAGCCGCTCCAATATTAGTAGATGAACTAGCGATTTCAGTTACCACGCCTTTAAATTTCTTATCAGAAAATGCATCAATCTCTATGGAAGCACTATCACCTACATTTACGCGGTTAATATCATTCTCATTTACTTCCACATTTACTTCCATACTGGTTAAGTTAGAGATTCTCATTATCTCCGTACCTGCCATTTGAGAAGTACCTAAAATTCTATCGCCAAGTTCAATAGATAATTTAGATACAACGCCATCAACAGGCGAGTAAATAGTGGTTTTAGCTAAATTTGCTCCGGCTTCTTTAACATTTGCACCTGATTGTTCTAAGCCAAATTTTGCAGCAGTTACATTTTCTTTAGCGCTAGCAAGCGTTGCTTTGGATGTTAAATAAGCAGCTTTAGCGGCATCAAATTCTGCAGCTGAAATAACTTTTTTATTATATAAGGCAACATTTCTTTCGTAAGTAGCCTCCGCATTATCAAAATTGGCTTGAGCTTGTGCTAATTGTTGTTGTGAAGATGCCACAGAAGCTCTTTGGGAATTATAAGATGCCACTGCTCTTTCATATCCTGATTGTAAAACATCAGGTCTAACTTTACATAAAAGTTGACCTTTTTTTACCACATCACCTTCTTTAACTAATAATTCAGTAACCTCCCCAGAAACTTCAGAACTCAATTTCACTTCTGTTTCTGGTTGTAACTTCCCACTCGCCGTTACAGTTTCCACAATTTTCTTTTCTGCTACTTTATCAATAGTAACTTTTTCAATTGAATCTCCCCCAATTAAGCCAGTCATTTTGGCAATAACAGCTGCTCCAATTAAGACACCAATTACAATTAAAATGTGCTTTAGTTTCATATGTTTGATTTAAAAAATTAGATTAAAAATTAATAGGTTTACCAAGGTAATAATCAATTACTTTAGCTCTGAATAACAAGTCATATTTCGCCTGAATCATATCCAATTCGGCTTTGTTTCGATTGGTTTGTGACGTATTGAATTCTACTGAATTTACTAAGCCCACATTATAACGCTCTGAAATAGCAAAGAATGCATCTTTTTGAGCTAAAAAGGCTTTGGTTGTAGATTCGAATCGAGCTTCTGCCGCTTTTAAGTCAGCAATTGCTTGATAAATTACCTTATTTAAATTATTCTTTGCCAATTGCTCCTGCGTTTCATTTTGCATCAAATTGATTCTGGCACGTGTCACCGAAGAACGAGCTTGTAGCCCATTGAAAATTGGTATTTGTAAACTTATTCCTACCCCTTTTCCTTGGTTATTCTTAAACTGCTCAGCAAAAGTAGCATTGGGAATGTTGGCATGATAACTATAAAAGTAACTCGAGCCAAAAGATCCATTCATTGAAATTCTAGGCATCATATTGCCTTTTGCTACAGAAATTCCAATCCGAGATGCTTCTGTATTCAATTGGGCTAATTTAATGTCTGGAAAGGTATTTAAAGCGGAATTAAAGATTTCCTCCGGATTTAAATTTCCTTGATTATAGGAAAAATCTGCAATATTAGGTACCTGTACTTCGTAAACTGTAGAAGATGGGATGTCCATTAATTGTGCTAAAGTTAAGTAAGATATAGCCAAATTATTCTGAGCATTCGTTACATTTAATTCAGCAGTAGCAACCTGAGACTTAGCTTGTGACACATCTGCCAGGGTTTTATTTCCCTCTTGCATCAAAATATCCTGCTGATTAAACTGGGCTTGCGCCACCTTTAATTGATCTTGAGCAGCAACCAATAAATCTTTGTTGAAGAGAATCTGCAAATAAGATGTAAAAACTTGCAAGATCAAATCATTCTTTACTTTATCTGTAGAAGTTTCACTCGCAGATACTAAAGTTTTGTTTTGTTTGATTTGGTTTATTTTTGAAAATCCATTGAATAGATCAACCCCTGAACTTAAATTAGCACTCATACTAAAACGTTGAGTGTTTTCAAATAAACCTGAGGCACTTTGGTTACGACCCCAGTTCATACTATTATTATTTCCAAAATTTAAGGATGGATATAAGGCAAATTTAGATTGCTCAAAATTTACCTCGGCTAACCGCTCATTTAATTTTGCATTCTTAACCTGTAAATTATTTTCCAAGGTTTTCTCAATAGCCTGTTGAACAGTAATCACTTCTTGAGCAACCACTTCATTACTAGTGATACCTAAGGCAATAATCCCCAGCAAAGTGGTAACTTGTTTAAATAATTTTGGATAATTCCCTTTTTTCATAAATTCTTATTCCTCTTTTGTATTTTTGAGCATGTACCTAGCGAAGAGTCCATCCTTTTTAAAATTGATTTATCCCCAATTAACCTGGCATAAATCCCGATCTCAAAAAATCGTATATCTCACCTTTGACGACGGACCAATACCGAATGTTACATCATTTGTTTTAAATACTTTAAAAAATTACGATGTACAGGCAAACTTTTTCTGCATAGGAGACAATATTATTAAGCATCCAGAAATTTTCCAAGCCATAAAAGCTTCAGGGCATAGGATCGGGAACCATACTTTTCATCATTTAAATGGTTGGAAAACCCCTACTTCAACCTACTTAGCCGATGTCGAAAAATGTCAAGCCCTAACTCAATCTAATTTATTTCGACCTCCATATGGACGTATAAAAAAAACTCAAATCAAAGCTATTCTTTCCAAATTAAGTCAAAATTTACCAGCTTCTCAAAAACCTGAGATTATTATGTGGGATGTATTGAGCGCTGATTTCGACCCCCGAATAACTGCCAAAACTGCCCTTAATAATGTTTTAAACAATGTGCAAAATGGCTCCATCATCGTTTTTCACGACAGTCTAAAAGCATGGGATAGACTTTCGGTAGCACTCCCCCTATGCATTGCTGCATTAAAGGCTCAAAATTATCAATTTGGCCTACTTTAAACTACTATTTAGAATTTTTCCAAATAACATAATGAGATGTAAATGGCATAATTAGCCTATTTTTTTTGTAAATTCGCGAGTTACTACAAGATTATAAAACATAAAAATAGATATTTATGGCATTCGACATTGAAATGATCAAAAAGGTGTATGCTAACTTTAGCGAACGCGTAGATGCGGCTCGTAATATTGTTGGAAGACCTTTAACCCTTTCTGAAAAGATATTATATGCCCACTTATGGGATGGCAAAGCAAATAAAGCATTTGTAAGAGGTTCTGACTATGTAGATTTTGCACCTGACCGTGTGGCGATGCAAGATGCAACTGCTCAAATGGCCTTATTACAATTTATGCAAGCTGGCCGTCCGCAAGTAGCCGTTCCTTCGACTGTTCATTGCGACCACTTAATCACCGCTAAATCTGGTGCAGAAATTGACCTTCCTCAAGCGAATACGGAAAGTAAAGAAGTATTCGATTTTTTAGCATCTGTTTCAAATAAATACGGCATAGGATTTTGGAAACCTGGAGCTGGTATTATACACCAAGTGGTTTTAGAGAACTATGCTTTCCCTGGAGGTATGATGATCGGAACAGATAGTCATACGGTAAACGCCGGTGGTTTAGGTATGGTTGCCATTGGGGTTGGGGGTGCAGATGCTTGTGATGTAATGGCTGGTTTACCTTGGGAGTTAAAATTCCCGAAATTAATTGGCGTAAAACTTACCGGTAAATTAAATGGATGGGCTTCTGCAAAAGATGTGATTTTAAAAGTTGCTGGCATTTTAACTGTAAAAGGTGGAACTGGAGCAATTGTAGAATATTTTGGCGAAGGTGCTAGAAATTTAAGTTGTACTGGAAAAGGAACCATTTGTAATATGGGAGCTGAAATTGGCGCCACTACGTCGACCTTTGGTTATGATGAAAGCATGGAGCGCTATTTAAGAGCCACAAACCGTAACGAAGTTGCAGATTTGGCGAATGGTATTGCACAACATTTAACCGGCGATGCTGAAGTATATGATCAACCAGAAAAATATTTCGATCAATTAATAGAAATTAATCTAGATGAATTAGAGCCTTATTTAAATGGTCCATTTACACCAGATTTAGCTACACCAGTTTCTGAAATGAAACAAGCAGCTGCAGCTAATGGCTGGCCTACTAAAGTAGAATGGGGTTTAATTGGTTCATGCACAAACTCTTCTTACGAAGATTTATCGAGAGCAGCTTCGATTGCTAAACAAGCTATTGCTAAAGGCTTAGGCACTAAAGCAGATTTCGGTATCAATCCCGGTTCTGAACAGGTGCGTTATACTGCCGATAGAGATGGCTACTTAGGTACTTTTAAAGACCTAGATGCAACGATCTTTACGAATGCCTGTGGACCATGTATTGGAATGTGGGATCGTGTAGGAGCTGATAAACAAGAAAAAAATACTATCGTGCATTCTTTCAATAGAAACTTTGCCAAACGTGCCGATGGAAATCCAAATACATTCGCTTTTGTAACTTCCCCAGAAATGGTAGCTGCATTAGCCATTGCAGGGGATTTAAGTTTTAACCCATTGACAGACACCTTAATTAACGATAAAGGTGAAGCGGTGAAATTAGATCCACCTCAAGGAGAAGAATTACCTCCTCGCGGATATGCTGTAGAAGATGCAGGATACCAAGCTCCAGCTGAAGATGGAGCGAATGTACAAGTAATTGTGTCGCCTACATCTCATCGATTGCAATTGCTAGACCCATTTGCGGCTTGGGAAGGTACTGATTTAAAAGGCTTGAAATTATTAATCAAAGCCAAAGGTAAATGTACAACCGACCACATTTCTATGGCTGGACCTTGGTTAAAATTCAGAGGGCATTTGGATAATATTTCTAACAACATGTTAATTGGAGCAGTTAATTTCTTCAATGATAAAACTGATGAAGTTAAAAATGCATTAACAAATGAATATGGACCTGTACCAGCTACCCAAAGAGAATATAAAGCAGCAGGAATTGGATCAATCGTAGTGGGCGATGAAAACTACGGGGAAGGTTCATCACGTGAGCATGCCGCCATGGAACCAAGACACTTAGGTGTTCGTGCTGTACTTGTGAAATCATTTGCTCGTATTCACGAAACTAACTTGAAAAAACAAGGCATGTTAGCTTTAACCTTCGCTGATAAAGATGATTATAATAAAATCTTAGAAGATGACACTATTGACATTTTAGGGTTAACTAACTTTAGTCCTAATGTAGCTTTAGATTTAGTACTTCACCATGCAGATGGAACTTCGGAGACTATTAAAGTTAATCACAGCTATAATGACCAGCAAATAGAATGGTTTAAAGCCGGTGGTGCTCTAAATATTATTCGTAGAGAAGCCGCAGCAAAAGCTAATGGATTATAGGCTAAAAAGCAAAATCTATAAATTAAAGCGTTTGAGTTTTCACTCAAACGCTTTTTTTATTTTCTATCATAGATTTTGGGAGTCAAGCTAAAAACAATAATTTTAACCTATGAAAATCACCCTCCTTGCCGTCGGCAAAACAGAAGGCAATTATTTAAATGAAGGTATAGCTAAATATTTAGGTCGCCTAAAGCATTATATCAACTTTAATTTTCTGATAATCCCAGATATTAAGAACAGTAAAAACTTAACGGAAGCACAACAAAAATCTAAAGAGGCAGAACAGATTTTAAAACATATTGCAAATGCTGATGTATTAGTATTATTAGATGAAAGAGGCAAACAATATAGTTCAATTGATTTTGCCCAATATATTAATAAGCAAATGGTAGGTTCGGTACAACATTTGATATTCCTTATTGGCGGACCTTACGGTTTTGACGAGAGTATCTATAATCGAGCTAATGCAAGTATTTCTCTTTCCACGATGACTTTCTCACATCAAATGGTTCGCTTGTTTTTTGTAGAACAATTATATAGAGCTTTTAGTATATTAAAAAACGAGCCCTATCATCATCAATAAATTGTATTATCTAATTAATAAATAGTATGAATCCCAATAAGTTTAAAAGAAAGTACCATTTTAAATCGGATAAAAGTGGTGAACAAAAATACTTCAATTGGATATTAATCATATTTTTCATTGGCTTATTTTTACTTTGGTACTTTTACTTATAAAAAAAATGCAGTAAACCTTTGGTCTACTGCATTTTTTATAATTAAGCTAATTAGTCGGTTATTTATACACCTTTTTTAGCTGTAATGTTTGCTTTCTTAGCTGGCGCTGAAGTTTTAGTTGTAGGTGCTTTAGCATTGCTAGGTTTAGCTTTAGTAGCTTTTGGCTTAGACTCTACTTTTTCTTCTAAGATTGGACTAGCAGGATTTGCTGTAGATCCATCTGGAGAAGGTTCTGTAAAGAGTGGTAAGTCTTTTAATAAATTATACCAAGTGATTATCTTTTTAATATCTGAAGTATATACTTTTTCTTGGTCGTGATTAGGCGCTACCTTTTCAAAAAACGAACGTAACGTTGCTCCATCAGCTTTACTATCTGGAATGTCGGTTTGAGTAGCAATACTCGATAACACATCCGCTAATTTAAGTTCACCTTCTTCTCCATAAATAGTAATATCTTCTAAAGATGCTAATTTAGTAGTGGCCAAATTAGCTACAATTTTCAATTTTTGGGCATCTAATCCTTCTAATACATATCCGGCCTTATTTTGTCCAATCAATTGAAACAATCCAGGTCTTCCAGATACGGCAACAATTCCTCTTAAATTCATGTTAAATCTTGTTTTTAGCATAGCCCCTTAGAGGGCATTAATATTTAGTCTTCGATCAATTCAATTCCCAAAATTTTATCACCTTGACGAATATCGTCTACGACATCTACATTTTCAATTACCTTTCCAAAGCAAGTATGATGACGATCTAAGTGAGCGGTATTATTACGGCTGTGACAAACAAAAAATTGAGAGCCTCCCGTATTTCTTCCAGCATGAGCCATAGATAACACACCTCTATCATGGAATTGATTACCACCTGTTAATTCACAGTCGATTTTATATCCTGGACCACCAGTACCCGCTAAATGTGCCTTTGCAGGATCCTTAGAGTTAGGACATCCACCTTGAATTACAAAATCTGGAATTACACGATGAAAAGCGATTCCATCGTAAAATCCTTCACTAGCTAATTTCTTGAAATTGGCAACTGTATTTGGGGCATCTGCATCATAGAATTGAACAGTCATGTCTCCTTTTTCAGTTTTTATTATTGCTTTGCTCATATTAAAATATTGTAAACCCCAAATTTAAAAAAATATTTGTAACCTTGGTTAATTATTTAGTTGGCGCCATAGGAATTCATCAAATCAACCTATTTCTATGTGTGGGGTTTGCACCTTTTTCATTAAGGGCTACATTTCTCTTAATTCCTATGGATGCCACCCAAAATATCATCTCAAATTTTACTGCTAAACTTACTGAACATTAGCGCAAAAACGCCCTTTTCTTCTATCATCCTTCTATCATTGTTCTACCTTTGTTCGGTAAAACGCGGTTTGAGAGGAAGAACTAACGAACAAACATAGAAGAAAGATAGAAGAAACTTTTCAGATTAGTACATTAAACATTAGTCATAAAAATTCCAAATTAACCCCAATTTTAAGAGGCGTAAGGGCATCGGATAATCATTGACAGTATAATAACCATTGGACAGCAAACCTTGGTTCACAAAATCATAACGAGCAAAAACATTCGCCCTTTTTAAACCAGCTTTCAACCATACATCGACAAGTGGTTTATTACCAAATCTGATGGGTGTACCATTATAAAATTGGCTCACTGCGGGATTATATGACAATGCCTCATATTTAGAATTCCATCGTACATCAAATCCAAATTCAGTTCTAAATAATTTTAAGATTAATAATTCTTTTGAAAAGGATCCAAAAGCATAAATTTCAGGCGTTCTCAAAACACTCAATCGATCAGATTGCTGAAAGACACCAAAAGTACGAATCCTGAAAGTGCCTAAATCAAACTGTTTAGCCAATGTTACTTTTAATAAGTTGACGGCTGAACCTAATTGCGTAGGGATGATGGCATTCTTTTCTCCACCTACAAATAACAAATGATTATTTATTAAAAAATATTCAGCGCCTACTTCAAATTTAAATTTAGGATTCAAATATTTAAAATTTAAATTCACCGTTTTAGTTCGATCTAATTCCGAGCGAAGGTCCCAGTTATAATGATTACCTTGATACTTATTGAAAATTTCAGCAGGTGATTTATTTACCCAATAAGTACCCAATTCAATTTGGCCTATTCGATTTCCTAATAAAATATGACTTTTGGCTTCATATAAAAAATCTCCTATATGTTCACCTTGAAAAATTTGATGGGCCTCAAAATTTATATTCATTCTATCTGAAAACCTATAACTGACTTCTCCCAGAAGTGTAATATTTTGAAAATTTCGGCTATTTAAATTAGCTACTTCTTCCTGATTTAAAAAACTTCGTTGTTTCCAATTGTATAAATCATGTTTAATACCCGCATTTATTTTAAACTCATTTTTTATAACACTTGAATTTTTAGCTCGTAGAAAAAAACTATAAATAAATTCATTTTGTAAGTGTCCCACATGGGTTGAATCACGGGTATAAGTAGGGCTATAAAAAGGAGTTTCCGGGAAAATGCCGAACTCATCTACTTCATCTTTAAAAAACCCATAATGTTCATTATTATAAGTAAGTGTATGGGTAACTTTATTAGTTGGCAAAATTCGTTGCGAGCTAGTTTGATTAGTGGTATCAATACGCCCTACAAAATAACTTTGTTTTAACATAAAGGTATTTTTTCTCCACAGCTGCCGACTATTATTTAACCTGACTGCTTCGGCATTTTTATTCACTAATTGAGGTGTGCCGGGAACAAAAATATCCCTATTTAAAAGAGACCCATTTTCTTGAGCTTTGAGCGTATTAAAAATGGCATTAGCCCAAAGATTATAGCGGTGATTTTTAGATTCATACCAAGTAAAAAAAGCGCCATTTAAGTGATCTCCTCTTTGTCTTCTGTAAAAGCCATTGGCTCCTATTCGGTTATAATTAACCCCAATATTCCAATTAGGCTTAATATTCTGAGACAATATAACTTTAAAAACCTGCTCCTTTTCGCCAGCAGAAACATAATACAAACTAGAAAAAGGAGATCGGGCTGTATAATATCTTATTTCATCATGATTAAGTGCATACAAATCCATGCTATTCCAGCCAGCATCGAAACCAATTTTACGATTGGCTTCAAAAAGCATAGATCGGGCGGCTAAACCTAAATTACCTGTATTTACTGTAGGATAACGAGGTTGATAAACCACAGAATAATTTTCAAAATTAACTAAACTGGTATCTAATGGTAAAGTCTGAATACTATCCTTTGTTAGCTTTAAAGTAGTATAGCGTATATATTTAGCTGTGATTACAATAGAATCCTTCGCTCCATCTACTACCTTTCGAAGGGAATCTTGCTGTCTCCTATTTGCATTGATATTGGATCTCAAATCCTGAGCTAAACCTAGGGATTGAAAGCCAATAAATATGAAAACTATTATAGTAATCCTTTTTAAGCTCATAAAGATGCAATTAATCGACTTAAGATTTTTGTCATTTTAGGTTCGGCTTGATTAGCTGTTTCTATGATGTCATCTAGATTAAAAGGAGCCAATTCTTCTGGAAAACCTTCGTCAGTTAAAACTGATATAGCAAACACGGGTAAATTCATGTGATTGGCTACAATAACTTCTGGTACAGTACTCATGCCCACGGCATCTCCACCAATTATTCTTAAGTACTTATATTCCGCTTTAGTTTCTAATTGAGGGCCCGTAACCGCAACATATACACCTTCTTTGCAGTCTATATTTTCTTGTCTTGCAATTTCCAGGGCTTTAAAAATATAATCAGGAGCATAGGGCTGACTCATATCAGGAAAACGAGGTCCTAACTCACTATCATTTAATCCTCTTAATGGACTTTCTGGCTGTAAATTAATATGATCTTTAATCACCATTAAACTACCTTTTGGAAATGCTGGATTTAAGGATCCAGCTGCATTTGATACACACAAATATTTTATTCCTAAGGCTTTCATCACTCTAATAGGGAAAGTGATTTGCTTCATATTATAACCTTCATAATAATGTAAGCGACCTTGCATGGCGACAACTTTTTTACCATTTAAAGTTCCAAATATGAGTTTCCCAGAATGAAATTCTAAGGTAGAAATAGGGAAATTTGGAATACTGGAATACATGACACTAAAAGCGATTTCTATTTCCTTTACTAACCCGCCTAAACCCGTTCCCAATACAATTCCCACTTCAGGTTCAAATTCTCCAATTTTACGCTTTAAATAAGCGACTGATTCATTTAGTGCTTGTAACATATGCTAATATTTTTTCTTCAAAGGCTGCTTTATCTTTAGATGCTATTTCCATTTTAATGGGAATAAAGGCAATAGGCAAATTTAACAGTAAATCTTTTAAATCAGTACCTAATAAACGTTTACTATCCTTTTCTGTTGTAAGTATTAATTTATTTTGATGAGAATCCGCCTTAAAGGTTGCTACCAACTTTTCAATTTCAGCCCTTGTAAAAGGGTGATGATCGGGAAATGTGTAATAAACAGCAGTATTCGTAAATTGTTTGAGATAGGCCATTAAAGGGCTGGGATTAGCAATCCCTGTTAAAAGATAAATTTTAGGCGCCTTCTCTAGTAGCGGAATTGGTGTATCATTAATTAAAGGCTGAAGAGGCGCATATTTAATGTGAGCAAAGGAAACTCTTTGTCCCTGATGCATATCCACCTTTTTATGTATTTTAATACGATCAAATGTATTGATGTGTTCCGGACATTTTGTAATAAGGATGGAATCAGCCCGATGCCTTCCCCCCATAGATTCCCTTAAATTTCCCGTTGGTAATAAAAATTGAGGCTTTAGTAGTTTTTCAAATTCAAACAATAAAATTTGAAATCCAGCTTTTATGCGGCGATGCTGATAAGCATCATCTAGCAAAATTATATCATGGTCTTGTATTAATTGTTGAACTCCTTTTACACGATCTTCACAAACAGCAACCGTAACTTGGGGAAATTTATCTAGATATTGCTTGGGTTCATCCCCTATTTGGCTGGCATCCATACCAGTTTGGGCTAAAATAAAGCCTTTCGTTTTTCGCCCATATCCTCTCGACAAAATAGCCAATTTATACCCCTTCAATAATTCCACCATATATTCCGTAGCGGGTGTTTTACCTGCTCCCCCAACAGCCAAATTACCTATACAAATAATAGGTTTAGAAAAACTATAACTTTTGAGAATTCCCCAATCGTAGGCTTTATTTCGGAAATAAATAATCCCTCCATAAAGTAATGAAAAAGGCCAAAGAAATAAACGAATAAGGTCCAACATATTGGTATCAAAAGTAAGTATTCGGGTCGACATTTTGTAAATTCTTCTTTGCTTCTGTGAATAGTCCTTATCTTTGTAAAAAATTATGTTATGCTAAAAGGATTTTTCAATGTACCCACTCCTATAAATGAACCCATTTATGGATATGCTCCTGGAAGTCAGGAACGTAAACTTTTACAAGAAGCTTTAAAAAGTGCCCGTCAATCAGTCCTTGACATCCCAATGTATATTGGTGATAAAGAAGTATTTACTGATACTAAGGGGGAAGTAAGACCTCCTCATGATCATCAGCATTTATTGGCTACTTATAGTAAAGGCAACAAATCGCATGTTAAGGAAGCGATTGAAGCTGCCCTTGCAGCAAAATCAAATTGGGAAAATTTAGCATGGGAACAACGAGCTGCTATATTTTTAAAAGCAGCGGATTTAATAGCAGGTCCGTATCGTTATGCACTTAATGCTGCTACCATGTTGGGCCAAAGTAAAAACGCCTTCCAAGCAGAAATTGATGCAGCTTGCGAAATGATTGACTTTTTGCGTTTTAATGTAAGCTATATGGCTGACATCTATAAGCAACAACCGCCGGTTTCTCCGAAAGGAAGTTGGAATCGTGTAGAGCAAAGACCTTTAGAAGGCTTTGTGTTTGCCCTAACACCTTTTAATTTTACTGCTATTGCAGGAAATTTACCTACGTCTGTTGCTATGATGGGAAATGTGGTAGTCTGGAAACCAGCTAATACTCAAATTTATGCAGCCAATTTATTAATGAAAATTTTTAAAGAAGCTGGATTACCTGATGGCGTGATTAACTTAATTTATGTTTCAGGACCAGATGCTGGAGATGTTATTTTTTCTCATCCTGATTTTGCCGGAATTCACTTTACAGGTTCAACAGGAGTATTCCAAGATATTTGGAAAACAATTGGGAATAATATTCATCAATATAAAACCTATCCACGCATTGTAGGGGAAACTGGTGGTAAGGATTTTATATTAATACATGCCTCGGCAGATGCTGAGGTATCAAGTACGGCAATTGTGAGAGGCGCTTTCGAATATCAAGGTCAAAAGTGTTCCGCAGCTTCTAGAGTTTATATAGCCCAAAGTTTATGGCCAGCCATTAAAGAGAACATGCTCCGAGATTTAGCTAGCTTTAAAATGGGTGGAACGGAAGATTTTACGAATTTTATCAATGCTGTTATTGATGAAAAATCGTTTGATAATTTAGCTAAATATATCGATGCAGCTAAATCTGATTCTTCAGTTGAAATAATTGCAGGCGGAAATTATGATAAATCTAAAGGTTATTTTATTGAACCGACCGTGATTGTGGCTTCTGATCCAAAATATACCACCATGTGTGAAGAATTATTTGGACCGGTGTTAACTGTATATGTTTACGAGGATAATGATTTTGATCAAATTTTAGAAACTATTGATCAAACTTCTATTTATGCCTTAACGGGAGCTGTAATTGCACAAGATCGTTATGCTATTGAAAAAGCAACTCATGCTCTCAGAAATGCAGCAGGTAATTTCTATATCAATGATAAGTGTACTGGTGCGGTTGTGGGTCAACAACCTTTTGGAGGTGCACGTGGGTCCGGTACAAATGATAAGGCAGGTTCTATGATTAATTTATTGAGATGGGTTTCTCCGAGGACTATAAAAGAAACATTTGATCCCCCTAAAGATTATCGTTATCCTTTTTTAAATAAGGATTAATCTAAAAGTTAATCAAGCTTTCCAAGCAATGAAAAAGGCTATCCAAGTGGATAGCCTTTTATAATTAATAACATATTAGAAATTAATACGTGTTAAAAAGAGAAGACCCTTGAAACATCCATTTCGAAGGGCCTTCAGATTTAACCTAAATTTAAAATCTTAGAGTGATACCTTAAATGCTGGGTGAACATCATTTATCCCGTGGCTACTCACTTTCATATCAGTTATTTTTCCTGTTCTTAAACTATAAACCCAAGCATGAACAGACAGTTCTTGTCCATTGGCCCAAGCATTCTGCACAATAGAAGTGTTGACTACATTGGCAGCACTTTCTATGGCATTTAATTCAACCATACGATTTGATCTTTTTTCTGGATCTTTCATGGTTTCCATTTCTAATTGGTGTACTCTATATACATCTCTTATATGACGCAACCAATTATCAATAATACCAACTTGTTTGTTTCCTAAGGCAGCATTAACACCACCGCATCCATAATGTCCACAAACTATAATATGCTTTACTTTTAAAACATTTACTGAATAATCTAGTACACTCAGTAAATTCATATCCGTATGTACAACTACATTGGCAATATTCCTATGCACGAAAATATCTCCTGGCATAGTATTAGTAATTTGGTTTGCTGGTACTCTTGAATCTGAACATCCAATCCATAACACGGGAGGATGTTGCCCTGCAGAAAGCTTATCAAAATAATCCGGATCAGCTTGAATCATATCTTGAATCCAATCTGCGTTACCTTGTAATAATCCTTCGTATGTTATATCTTTTGTTTCAATTGTCTTTGCACACATATATTTAGTTTTTTAATTCAGTTTCTAATTTGTTGTTTATTTTAGGTAAAACGTATTGACTCTTAACGTTTTCCAATGTTACAATAATACCCTTACTATATGCAGAATGTTTATAATTAAATATAGTTTCTAACACATCAGGGTCTATATACCGAGAGTTACTTCCATCAATAATTACATTCGTTTCTTTTGGAATTTCTGAAAGTAAAACTTGAATGGCTGCTTTATTTAAAAAGGATACTTCTTCAGCTAATTTAATCCGGATATTTTTCTTATTACCTTCTTCCTGAACCTTATAAAAATATGAATTTCTCATATTGGTTCTTAATAAGTAGAAAATAGATACCACCATACCTACAGCAACCCCTTTTAGCAAATCTGTAAATACTACGGCTAAAATAGTTAATACAAATGGTACAAATTGGTTCCAACCTTTATGATACATATGTTTGAACAAAGCGACCCTAGTTAATTTATATCCTGTAACTAATAAAATAGCCGCCAAACATGCTAACGGAATCATATTAATTAAGTTAGGAATAATTAATAAGGCTAAAAGCAACATAATACCGTGGTAAACCGCAGACATTTTACTTTTGGCACCAGCGTTTACATTCGCAGAAGAACGCACAATTACTGATGTCATTGGTAAGCCCCCAATTAAACCACTAGAAATATTACCAACCCCTTGAGCGATTAACTCTCTATTTGTAGGGGTAACTCTTTTTAATGGATCAATTTTATCTACAGCTTCAACGCCCAATAAGGTTTCCAAACTAGCAACAATCGCAATAGTACCAGCCACTACCCACACCTGTGAATTTTCAATAGCAGAAAAGTCAGGGGTATTAAATAAGCCTATAAATTCATTCCAGCCAGAAAACAATGGAATAGCAACCATTTGCTCTGCTTTTAAGGCATTATCTCCGCCTTGAAAAGCTAAACCTAATAATACACCCAAAACAACTACCACTAATGGAGCTGGTATTTTACTCAGCGCTTTAATTTTTGGCCAATAGACTAAAATTAATACCGATAAAACACTGATTACAAGTGCCGCTATACTGATATGTTGAAAGGCATTACCTATGGCTGAAAAAGTATTTTGAGAGTCCCTTTGGATGAAGGTTTCATCACCTAAAAAATCTGAATCGACACCTAAAGCATGAGGCAATTGCTTCAATATTAAAATGATACCAATTGCTGCAAGCATACCTTCAATGACACTTGAAGGAAAATAATTTCCAATAGTGCCCGCCTTTATCAGGCCGAGCACTAATTGAAAAATTCCTGCCAAAACCAAAGCAAGTAAAAACACTCTATAATCACCCAATTGGGTAATAGCTCCTAATACGATTACTGTTAATCCGGCAGCAGGACCCGACACACTTAAACTGGACCCACTCATTAAGCCTACTACTATACCACCTACAATTCCTGCAATTAAACCTGCAAACAAGGGTGCACCTGAAGCTAAGGCAATTCCTAAACATAAGGGTAATGCTACTAAAAAGACTACCACCGATGCCGATAAGTCACTTTTGAAATTCTTTTTCAACTGACTACCTAAATCACCGAACAACGCATTGCCCGATTTATTATTTTTCATAAAATAAAATTAATTTTTCTTAAAAAATCATTTGTACATATTTGCTTTGATCTGAGAAGGATCAAAAAATTCAAAATGGAACTAATTAAGAAAAATTCGGAGGAGGGGTAGGGACCGAAGGGTGATATGGATTTACATATCGCCGATAATGTTCAATGAAATCATTGGTAACACCCAGGCCTTTTAATTCTATGCTTGAATGAAAATCTGTACGATCGAAAGTCCACTTATAATCCACAAATTTGAGAGATGCTTTATTGGACTCTTCCCCGTGATTCTCATTTTCTAATTGCATGATTACAGAAATCATTAAATCTTTATCTAAAGATTTAAAAAATACAGGAGCACCGGAAATAACCATCTTTGCAGCAAAAATGCTTAGAAAGGCAATTACGATAAGAAATCTGTATTTTTGCAAATTCATGGTTCAAATGTAATTCACAGAGACTAAAAATTCAAAAAAATTAGTAATAAAAATGTAATAAATCCATTATAAAATCTTTAATTAACCGAACTTTCAACAATTTGCAGACCTAAAATGTTTTAATTATCGGCATTTAAAGCACTTTTAAAAAATTCTAACCTAATGAAAAAAATAATTTGTTTACTTCTAACTCTATACTGTTTTCAATTTACTCACGCTCAAAACAATAACGCACCCTCTTCATTCGATATTCACGATATTAAAATTACTGGGTACTTACAAGCTCAATACCAAAGAACTCAAAGTCCGGGGGCCTATACTTGGTCGGGAGGAGACTTTGATGAAAGTTCAGAGTCTCGTTTTATGATTCGAAGAGGTCGCTTAAAAATAGATCGAGTGGATAAATATAGTAATATAGTTTTTCAAATAGACGGCACGCAAGATGGTGTGCGTTTAATGGATGCCTTTATTCAATTTGGCATGCCTTCCCTACCTGCCCTAAAATTAACAGCAGGATTATTCAATAGACCCTTTGGTTATTCTATTGTATATTCCTCAGGATATCGAGATTTTCCTGAAAGGGCTCGAGTGTTTCAAACGCTTATGCCAAGGGAAAGAGATTTAGGGGCCATGATAAGTTACAAACCCGAAGGAAAATTTAAATTTTTGACAACCGAATTAGCTGTCGTGAATGGCTCAGGTTTAAATGCTAAAGATTATGATAATAAAAAAGATATAATTGGAAACCTGTACTTTAAATTTGATTCCATTGGCCAAAAACCTTTACACATTGGGTTTGGGTCTTCCTTTTATGAGGGTTCTGTTGTAAGTGTGGAATCCACTGTTTTTCATTCTCAAAAGGGCGGTTATCAAAAAATAGACAAGGCAAGTAATAAACAGGACAACTTTAGCCGACGCTATTTAGGGTTTAATTTCCAATTAGAATTAGAAACTGGATTCGGGGAAACTACTTTTAAAACAGAATATATTTATGGGCAACAACCTGGTTTAGCAGCCAGTGTCGATATCAATGGACCCAAAGCCAGTACAAGTTTAGGAGAATTACCTACTGGAAGCTTATATTTAAGACCGTTTGAAGGCTATTTTATATGGCTAACACAAGCCTTAGGTAATTCTAAATTTACAGCAATAGCTGGATTGGATATGTATGATCCGAATACGGATTTAAATGAAAAAGAAATTGGACTAGCACAAAACTACAGTACCGCAGGCGATGTAAAATTTACTACTTTTGGCTACGGACTAACTTATAATGTAAACCCCAGAGTGAAATTTACAATTTATAACGAACATGTTCGAAACGATGCTACCCAACTAACAACGCATCTGACAGATTTAAAAGATGACGTCTTTACAGCTCGTTTACAATATAGATGGTAAAATTTGAGGATAAAAAGCAATTATTTATAAATGAAAAATAAAATCGACTTACTAGAAGAAAAAATCCAACAGGCTTATTTAGGGGGTGGAGAGAAGCGAATTGAGAGCCAACACAAAAAAGGGAAATTAACGGCAAGAGAGCGTATTCACTTTCTTTTAGATGAAGGTAGTTTTGAAGAAATTGGGATGTTTGTGACGCACAGAAGTACGGATTTTGGCATGGAAAAAGAAGTTTACTTAGGAGATGGTGTCATAACTGGATACGGTACAGTAAATGGTCGATTAACCTATGTATTTTCACAAGATTTCACGGTTTTTGGAGGTTCCCTTTCTGAAACCCACGCAGAGAAAATCTGTAAAATAATGGATATGGCCATGAAAAATGGTGCGCCTTTAATTGGTTTAAATGATTCTGGTGGAGCTCGTATTCAAGAGGGGGTGGTTTCTTTAGGCGGGTATGCTGATATCTTTTATAAAAATGTGCAGGCTTCGGGCGTTATACCTCAACTTTCAGCTATCATGGGTCCTTGTGCAGGTGGTGCCGTTTATTCACCTGCAATTACCGATTTTATATTAATGGTAGAAAACACTTCTTATATGTTCGTAACTGGTCCAAACGTTGTTAAAACAGTTACTCATGAAGAGGTAAGTTCGGAAGAATTAGGGGGTGCTACTACTCACGCAACTAAATCCGGGGTAACTCATTTTGCATGTGCAAATGAAATAGAAGCCATTCAGCATGTTAAAAAACTACTGAGCTACATGCCCCAGAATTGCGAAGAAAATGCTCCTGCAATTAGTTATGAAGAATCGGATGAATCGCGTCCAGCTTTAGATGAAATAATGCCAGAGAATGCTTCCCAACCTTACGATATTCGGGATGTAATATCACATATAGTAGATACAGAAAGTTTCTTAGAAGTACACGCAGCATATGCGGAAAATATTGTGGTAGGTTTTGCACGATTAGCGGGGAGAAGTATAGGTATTGTAGCCAACCAGCCGGCATATTTAGCCGGTGTATTAGATAGTAATTCTTCCACTAAAGCTGCTCGCTTTGTACGATTCTGCGATTGCTTTAATATTCCTTTATTAGTATTTGAGGATGTACCAGGGTTTTTACCAGGAACTGATCAGGAATGGAATGGTATAATTACAAATGGGGCAAAATTATTATATGCATTTTCAGAGGCTACCGTACCTCGTATTACCGTTATAACTAGAAAAGCATATGGAGGTGCCTATGATGTGATGAATTCTAAGCATATAGGCGCTGATATGAATTACGCATGGCCAAGCGCTGAAATCGCTGTAATGGGCGCAAAAGGGGCTGCAGAAATTATATTTAAAAGGGAAATATCTGCTGCGGAGAATCCTACTGAAAAATGGTTAGAAAAAGAAAAGCTCTACTCAGATATATTTGCTAATCCATACAGAGCTGCTGAAAGGGGATTTGTGGATGAAGTAATTAAACCATCCCAAACGCGTGCGAAGTTAATTAAAGCTTATAAGATGTTAGAAAATAAAGTATTTAATAATCCTCGCAAAAAGCATGGCAATATTCCTTTATAACAGATAAATAATTGAATGCAATAGGCTCCCCGAAAGGAGCCTATTTACTTGGCGTCAGGTATTATAATATAAAATACTACCGTCTTAATCCATCTACACCAACATTTTTAGAGACATCCATTATAGGCGTCAAACCTTCGCTTGGCACGTATATAATTTGAGGTAAGGAGCCTTTGTCTGCAATTTTTTCTAATGTTCTAATAAATAAATATTGGTTATAAGTGGTCGATAAAGTACCATTTTCAACACGCATTGCTTCAGCCATCCCTTTGGCCCTTTCAATTTCTGCAGCAGCATTGAGTTTTTCCGCTTCTAATTTAGCTTTCGCTTCTTCTACCAAAATCTTACGATTTTGTTCTGCCTTAGCCATTTCTGCTTTTCCGGCCATTTCTTGTTGCCAAACATTGTAGATTGGTAAGCCAAACATCAAGACCCCAATGAAAGCTACTCCTGCAAGTAAAATAGGTACAATAAATCTGTTTAAACTCATAATTCGTATTAGTCTGTTAGTATTGTGTTCAACAATATAATAAATATCTGACAAAAAATGAAAAACATATGTTGCAATTCAATAGAATTTTAACCTATTTTGTTAAACTAGGAGTTCTCATTTTAATACTCCTGGATTAACCTTGGGAGAAATCACCATTCTATTAGTGAAAATGAAAATGGCAAAACAAAAAGAAGTAAAACAAGCTCAAAAAAATGCTGTAGTGACAGCTAAATCTTTAAAATTTTTTGAATCATATATAAATAACCCATCCCCTACTAGTTTTGAATGGGAAGGTCAGAAATTATGGTTAGATTATTTAAAACCCTATATTGATGATAGTTTCATCGATAATTATGGGACTGCCGTTGGCATTATAAACCCTAATGCTGATTATAAAGTTGTGATAGAGGCTCACGCCGACGAAATCTCTTGGTATGTTAACTACATTACTTCTGATGGTTTAATTTACGTTATCCGAAATGGTGGTTCTGACCATCAAATAGCACCCTCTAAAAGGGTAAATATTCATACTGAAAAAGGGATCGTAAAGGCTGTATTTGGATGGCCCGCAATACATACGCGAGCAGGAGAAAAAGAAGAAGCTCCACAGCTCAAGAATATCTTTTTAGATTGTGGCTGTACCACTAAAGAAGAAGTTGAAGCACTAGGCATTCATGTAGGCTGTGTAATTACCTATGAAGATGAATTTACGATTTTAAATGATCGCTATTATGTTGGTCGTGCCTTAGATAATAGAGCAGGCGGATTTATGATTGCTGAAGTGGCGAGATTATTAAAAGAAAACAAAAAACAACTCCCGTTTGGACTTTACATTGTAAACTCTGTTCAAGAAGAAATTGGACTTAGAGGTGCGGAAATGATTGCCCAACGTATAAAACCGAATGTGGCAATTGTAACGGATGTTACCCATGACACAACTACCCCTATGATAAATAAAATAACGCAAGGAGATTTAGCTTGCGGCAAAGGGCCTGTACTTTCATATGCTCCAGCTGTACAAACTAATCTTAATAAAATGCTAATTAAGGTTGCTCAAGAAAAGAATATTCCATTCCAAAGACAAGCCTCATCTCGCTCTACGGGAACGGACACGGATGCATTTGCATATTCAAATGGGGGTGTACCTTCAGCCTTAATTTCTCTACCTTTAAGATATATGCATACCACCGTCGAAATGGTGCATAAGGAGGATGTCGACAATGTAATTCGTTTAATATATGAGAGTTTACTTCAACTAGAGGTAAATCAAGATTTCCGAACTTATAAATAGGTAAAAAATTATAATAAAGACCTTTCATAAAGTGTTAGGTTTGGCTAGGTTTTTGATTGTAAACCACATTTAAATATGAGTGAGTCTGCTTCTAAATTTATAGAAAAAATCAAATCATCCTACGCTCCTAAGGGGGAGTATATCTATTTAGGCGCCGGCATGCTGGAGGGGCAAACCTATGCAGATGCAGAAGTAAATTTACCACTTAAAATGATGAATAGGCATGGATTAATTGCTGGCGCTACAGGCACCGGTAAAACCCGTACCTTGCAGTTATTAGCAGAGCAACTTTCACAGGCAGGGGTGCCTGTCTTTATGTTAGATGTGAAAGGTGATTTGTCTGGGTTATACCAGGAAGGTTCATCTAATCCTAAACTTGAAGAAAGAGCTATTCAATTAAATAAGCCTTTTGTACCCAATAGTTTTCCAATTGAACTATATTCACTTAGTGGGAAATTAGGTGCCCAGATGAGAGCCACCGTGACTGAATTTGGCCCCACCTTATTAGGTAAAATTTTAGATTTAAATGATACGCAAACCGGGGTCTTGGCAGTTATATTTAAATATGCGGACGACCTCAAATTACCTATTGTTAATTTAGCCGACTTAAAAAAGGTTTTAGCTTATTTATCTGAAGGTCAAGGTGCAGCCGAAATCAAAGCGGATTATGGATCTATTTCCACGGCTACGTCGAGTACTATTTTAAGAAAAATTGTTGCTCTTGAACAACAAGGTTTAGGAAATATATTTGGAGAAACCTCTTTTGACATCCAAGATTTATTTCAAAAAGTAGATGGTAAAGGACTCATAAGTTTATTGAATATCTCAGATGTTCAAAACCAACCTGTTCTATATTCCACCTTTTTACTGAGTTTATTGGCAGAAATATTTAACAATATGCCTGAAGTAGGCGATTTGGATCAGCCGAAATTAGTGTTTTTCTTTGATGAAGCCCACTTATTATTTAAAGACGCTCCCAAAGCCTTTTTAGAACAAATTAATACCATTATTAGATTAATCAGATCCAAAGGCATTGGAATTTTCTTTTGTACCCAATCTCCCATGGATGTCCCTGAATCAGTATTAGCTCAATTGGGCAATAGAATTCAACATGCACTGCGAGCATTTACACCTAATGATGTGGACGCCCTAAGAAAAACCGTTAATACTTATCCAAAATCTGATTTTTATAGTATTGATAAAGTTTTAACTAGTTTAGGTACAGGACAAGCCTTAATTACGGTGCTAAATGAAAAAGGAATTCCAACTGAAGTAGCTGCTACAATGTTGGCCTCACCAAAATCTGTAATGGGTCCGATGGCTTCAATTGACTGTGAAAGATTGATGCAAACCAGCAGCTATTTCAAAAAATATCAAGCTGAAATAGATCCGATAAGTGCCTTTGAACTCTTAACTCAAAAAATAAACACTAGACAATCGGAAATAGCTCTCGAGGAGGCACAAAAAACAGAGGCGGAGGCAAATGCAAAAGCTACCAGAGCTAGTGCATCGTCCAGAAGAACAGAAAAATCACTTGTTGAACAGGTTATGGGCGCTACCATTACCCGACAAATTGGAAGAGAAATTGTAAGAGGGTTATTCGGAATGCTAATGGGTAAAAAGACACGTACCAGATAATTGCTTATCTTAACTTAGATAATCACTAATATAAACTTAAAAATAAATTAATGAAACCAACTCTACTTATTTTAGCCGCAGGAATGGCAAGTCGTTACGGAAGTATGAAACAAGTTGATGGCTTTGGCCCTCAAGGTGAAACCATTATCGAATATTCAATCTACGACGCGATTAAAGCGGGTTTTGGAAAGGTTGTATTTATTATCAAAGAGGAATACCTAGAACATTTCAAAAACTTATTTGACGCGAAATTGAAAGATAAGATAGAAGTTGATTACGTATTTCAAAATTTCGACTTGAAACAGTTTGGCATTGACACTCAAATTTATAGGGAAAAACCTTGGGGAACAGCCCATGCTATTTTATCAGGTAGAAAAGTAATTCAAGAGCCCTTCTGTGTAATTAATGCTGATGATTTTTATGGTTATGATGCTTTTGAAAAAATGGTGTCTTTTTTAAATAATGAGGCTAATGACAACACCTACTCCATTATAGGTTATGAGTTAGGTAAAACCCTTTCTGATTTTGGCTCAGTATCTCGTGGTGTTTGTAGAGTGGATGAAAATCAACATCTTGCCGAAATTGTAGAACGAACTAAGATTTACAAAAAAGGGGATGATATTGTATTTGAAGAAGAAGAAGGAGTTCAAACCCTTGCCTATGAAACGCCAGTTTCAATGAATTTTTGGGGGTTTACCCCTGCCGTATTTAAAATTACGGAAGACTTATTTAGAGAATTTGCCATGGAAAATAAAGATAAACCCAAAGCCGAGTTCTTTATTCCATTAATTGGGGAGCATTTAGTAAAATCAGGTCAAGCGAAATTCAAGGTAATTCCTACCCCTAGCCAATGGTTTGGAGTTACTTATAAAGAAGATAAGCCATTTGTAAAAGATAGTATCGACCAATTAATCAAAGCTGGAGTTTATCCTAGTGAATTATGGAAGTAGAAATTAGTGCTGATGTTTTAGCTGCCTATGGCTTAGACATCAATCGTGTTAATATCGAAAAACTTGGTCTGGGGCACATCAATCAAACTTTTTTAATTAGTACTGCAAGTCATCAAAAATATATATTGCAAAATATAAATACTTTGGTTTTTACCGAACCGGAGTTGATTTCTCAAAACATAGCATTGGTATCTAATTATCTAAAGGTAAATTTTCCTGAATATTTATTTCCCGCCCCTTTACCGGCTTTGGATGGTTCTACCATGATTAAACTTGATGATCAGTACTGGCGAATGAGTCCATTCATCTCTGATTCTGTATCTTATTTAGCCGTTGCTGAACCTAAACAAGCTTATGAGGCTGCTAAGCAATTTGGGAAATTAAGTCGTTTATTAGATGGATTTGATGCCTCTCAATTAAATATTACAATCCCTGGTTTTCACGATTTAGCTTGGCGATTTACACAATTTCAAGAGGCTTTAGCTAATACTGATTTTAAAAAACGAGAATTAGCTGCCCAAGAAATAGAAAGGACGCAACATTTTCACTATATCGTAGATTTTTTTGAGTCCTTTCAGCGCAGACATGATTTTCCTCAAAGAGTCATGCACCATGATACAAAAGTAAGTAATGTCCTTCTTCGAAGAGATACTAATGAAGGTATATGTGTAATTGATTTAGATACTTTAATGCCTGGGAAATTCATATCAGATTTAGGAGATATGATGCGGACCTACTTATCGGCGTTTTCTGAAGAAGAAGAAGATTTAGATAAAATCACCATCAGAATTCCATTTTTTGAAGCGACGATAAAAGGTTATTTATCAGAAATGGCCCCTTACCTCACGAGTACCGAAAAAGAATTGGTTTTATTTTCAGGCAAATACATAATCTATATGCAAGCCATCCGGTTTTTAACGGATTATTTAAATGGGAGTATTTATTACCCTATTAATCATCCTACGCACAATTTAATAAGATCGAAAAATCAATTTAAATTATTACAGGAATTAGTTAAAAACGAAAAAATCCTACAAGATATAATAAATGAGAATTTATAAAAAAAGGAGCTGAAAGTCCGCTCCTTTTTACTTTATTACATACCTTGTGTTAAATCACAAGGTTTATGATCTTACCCTTCACAAAAATTATCTTTTTAGGTTCTTTACCATCTAAATACGTTTGTATTTGTGGGTTTCCTAGCACTGCAGCTTTCACCTCCTCTTCAGTTAAAGCCAATCCTAAATTTAAATTCATTTTCATTTTTCCGTTAATAGATATAGGATAGGCAAACTCATCCTCAACTAAATAATCTTCGTTGAACACAGGATATTTGGCTGTACTTAAATCCTGTTCACCCATCAATTGCCATAATTCTTCACAAATGTGGGGAGCATAAGGGGATAACACAACGATTAAATCTTTTAAAATCGCTCTTTTATTACATTTCAATTCTGTTAATTCATTGACTGCAATCATAAAGCTTGATACGGATGTATTGAATGAAAAACGTTCGATATCTTCTTGAACCTTTTTTATAATCTTATGCAAGGCTTTTAATTCAGCTTTTGTAGGCTCAGCATCAATTACTGAAAATTCCCAATTTTCATTATGGAAAAGTCTCCAGAATTTTCTTAAAAATTTAAATACACCTTCAATTCCGTTTGTATTCCATGGCTTAGATTGCTCTAAAGGACCTAAAAACATTTCATACATCCTTAAAGTGTCAGCTCCATATTGGGCAATTAATACATCCGGATTTACTACATTAAATTTCGATTTAGACATCTTTTCCACTTCTACCCCACACACATATTTTCCGTTCTCCAACATGAATTCAGCATCTTGGAATTCTGGTCTAAATACCTTAAACTTTTCAATATCTAACACATCATTCTCTACAATGTTAACATCTACATGTAAAGGGATCGTTTTATAATTATTTTTCAATCCAAAGGAAACCAGTTTATTGGTACCTCTACCTGTTTCATCCACGACCCTATAAACGAAATTACTTCGCCCTTGGATCATACCTTGATTAATTAACTTTTTAAATGGTTCTTCAGCTTGTACAAATCCTCTATCTTTTAAAAATTTATTCCAAAATCTAGCATACAACAAATGACCAGTGGCGTGCTCTGAGCCCCCAATATACAAATCCACATCTTGCCAGTAATTTATTGCTTCTGGAGAAGCAAATTCACACTTATTATCTGCATCCATATAACGATACCAATACCACGAACTTCCGGCCCACCCTGGCATGGTGCTTAATTCATAATGATCCCCTTTGCAAGGTTTCCAATCATCTGCCCTTCCCAAAGGTGGTTCTCCAGTTTCTGTCGGTAAATACTTGTCGATTTCTGGTAATAACAGAGGAAGTTCTTCAGGTTGAATTAAGTGTGGAACGCCATCTTCGAAATATACAGGTATGGGTTCGCCCCAATATCTTTGACGTCCAAAAATGGCATCACGCATTCTATAATTAATTTTAGCTCGTCCATGGCCTTCTCTTTCCAGCCAATGATGCAAATAAGACACTGCTTCTTTATAACCCAAATTATTGATAAAATCTGAATTTATATATTGACCTTCTTTGGTAGGATCTGCAGCTTCTTCTAAATTTTGCTGAGCATCTAAAATAGGGATTATTGGTAGATTAAAGTGCTTGGCAAATAACCAGTCTCTTTGATCTCCACTTGGCACTGCCATGACAGCTCCTGTGCCATATCCAGCCAATACATAATCTGCAATCCAAATTGGAATTCGAGCTTGATTAACTGGGTTAATTACGTATGAACCCGTAAATGCACCTGATACAGATTTTGTATCAGCCATTCTATCGAGTTCTGATTTCTTTTTAGTTTGCTCAATGTAGGCTTTAATTTGATCTTTTTGATTGGCCGTTGTCAATTCTTCAACCCATTCATGTTCAGGAGCAAGTACTACAAAAGAAACCCCAAAAATAGTATCCACACGGGTAGTGAAAACTTCTATATATTTTGCTGTTTGGGCATCCATATCAGATGCACCTTCCGAAGCAGCTACTTTGAATTTAACTGATGCACCTACACTCTTACCAATCCAGTTACGTTGCATTTCTTTTACAGGTTCAGGCCAGTCTATGGTGTCTAAGCCCTGTAATAACCGTTCTGCGTAAGCTGAAATTCGCATACTCCATTGCATCATTTTTTTCTGCTCTACTGGAAAGCCTCCTCTTTCAGAAAAGCCATCCTTTACTTCATCATTTGCCAATACAGTTCCTAAACCAGGGCACCAATTTACCGTACTCTCTTTCAAGTAAGTTAATCTATACTTAAGTAAAATACTTTGTTTTTCCGCTTCTGAATAATTGGCCCAATCAGTAGGCAAAAATATGGCTACATCCTCATCACAAGCAGCTTTCACGGCACTATTACCAGCATGCTGAAATACCTCAATTAAGCTGGAGATATCTTCAGCCTTTTGTGTTTCTAGATTATACCAGGAATTAAATAGTTGCATGAATATCCATTGCGTCCATTTATAATAATTTGGATCACTTGTTCTAACTTCCCGATCCCAATCAAATGAAAATCCAATTTGATCTAATTGTCGGCGATAGGTGGCAATATTTTCTTCTGTCGTTAATGCCGGATGTTGACCCGTTTGAATAGCATATTGTTCTGCAGGTAATCCAAATGAATCATATCCCATTGGATGTAAAACGTTAAAGCCTTTCAGTCTTTTGTATCTTGAAAATATATCTGAAGCAATATAACCTAACGGGTGACCCACATGTAATCCTGCCCCTGAAGGGTAAGGAAACATATCTAAAACATAATATTTAGGTTTTTCACTGGTAGTTTCTGCTTTGAAAGATTTATTTTCGGCCCAATACTTTTGCCACTTTTGTTCTATCGCTTTAAATTGATAATCCATGGATGTCGATTCTTAAAATATCCACAAAAATAAGGATTTATTTAAGAGATTTTGAGTAATTTATCGGTATCTTTCCTTATTTTCGCAAGATACAATTTTAATAATATGGAAGAATTTGAAGTTAGTGAAGCCTCAACTAAAACGAAGACCGTTTATATTTCAACTATTTTCAGTATTGCATTAGTATTGCTGATGTTAGGTATGCTTGGTTTAATATTGGTGCATGCTAAAAACCTTTCTAATTATGTAAAGGAGAATATAGTCCTTAATATCATTGTGGATGAGGCGGCCAATGAAACTGATATTTTAGCCTTTCAAAAAGAACTTAATGCTAATCCAGCCGTAAAACAAACTCAATACATTAATAAAGAAGTTGCTCAACACAATTTAACAAAAGATTTAGGGGAAGATTTTGTTAACTTCTTAGGATATAACCCTTTACTTTCTTCAATAGATGTGTACTTACATGCCGATTATGCGAATACTCAAGGCATTGAAAATTTGAAGAAAAACCTCCAAAGCAAAGCTTTAGTTAAGGAGGTAATTTACCAAAGTTCATTAATTGACATGGTAAATAAAAATATCCGCACTATAGGATTAATCGTATTGGGTTTTGCTATCATTTTATTAGTAATAGCAGTGGCTTTGATAAATAACACCATTCGCCTTGCTATATTTTCTCAACGCTTTTTAATAAAAAGTATGCAATTGGTAGGGGCTACAAAGAACTTTATCCGAAATCCTTTTGTATTAGTAGCTGCATTACATGGAGTAATTGCTGCATTTATAGCAATAATAATTTTAATGGGGCTATTATATTATGCCCAAAAAGAAGTGCCTGAATTAATTATTCTAAGAAATTTCACGGAGTTTACTTTAGTTTTTATAGCGCTCTTAATAATTGGTGTATTAATTACTGGCCTTAGTACATATTTTGCTGTAACCCGCTACCTACGTTTAAAAATTTACGATTTATATAGATAATGACTAGTAAAGAAAATAAAAACACATCTGAAAACCAAGGCCCTTTGGTTTTCAGTAAAAAAAACTATCAATTGCTATTTATTAGTATGGGGATAGTATTATTAGGATTCATATTAATGATTGGTAAAGAAGGTGATATATATGACACCAGAAGGACGCTAATTGCTCCTATGGTTGTTTTAGCCGGCTTTGGGTTTGGAATTTATGCAATCCTAAAAAAATAGCATGAATTTCTTTCAAGCGTTTTTATTAGCCCTCATAGAAGGGATAACGGAGTTTTTACCAGTTTCGTCAACTGGCCATATGATTATTGGCTCCTCCTTAATGGGTATTCAACAAGATCCATTTGTCAAACTATTTACTGTTTGCATTCAGTTTGGGGCAATCTTATCAGTGGTAGTCTTATACTTTAAGAAATTCTTTAAAAGTGTTAATTTTTATTTAAAGCTTTTTGTAGCCTTCATCCCCTCTGCTATTTTCGGCTTGCTATTTAGCGCGAAAATAGATGCCCTTTTAGAAAGTCCGTTCGCTGTAGCTGTTTCCTTAGTTATAGGAGGTATAATTTTATTATTTGTAGATAAATGGTTTAAAACGTATACAGTAGATGATGAGTCAGATATAGACTTTATCTCGGCATTCAAAATTGGATTTTTTCAATGTATAGCAATGATACCGGGGGTTTCTCGATCAGGTGCTACGATTGTAGGTGGTATGAGTCAAAAATTAAGCCGTAAAGCTGCTGCTGAATTTTCATTCTTCTTAGCTGTCCCAACAATGTTTGCGGCCAGTGGCAAAAAAATATTAGATTTTTATCAAGAAGGTCACACGATCTCTGGAGAGCAGTTTCAAGTTCTTCTTTTTGGAAATGTGATTGCTTTTATTGTGGCTTTATTGGCTATTAAAAGCTTTATTGGATATTTAAATAAAAATGGCTTTAGGATGTTTGGATGGTATAGAATTGTGGTGGGCGCCATTATTCTTATTTTATTACTATCTGGATATGAATTAGCCATTATTTAGTACAAATTACTTCATGGCAACTAATTCTCATTCATTCCCCGAGTTCAATTTCCCAGAAGGTGAATTATTATTGATAAATAAACCCATTTCATGGACTTCTTTTGATGTAGTAAACAAAATTAGAACAAGCTTAAAACCTTTAAAAATCAAAGTTGGGCATGCGGGTACCTTAGACCCTTTAGCTACAGGTTTGCTTTTGGTATGTACGGGAAAATTAACTAAACAAATTGATTCTTTTCAAGCAGAAGAGAAAGAATATACGGGTACTTTTGTTTTAGGAGCCACGAGGCCATCCTTTGACATGGAAACAGAAATAGATGCCACCTTTCCTTTCCAACATATTCAGGAAGCAGACATACATGCCGCAGCAACACAGTTTAAAGGTGAAATCACCCAATATGCACCAGCCCATTCAGCCGTAAAGGTAAATGGTGAAAGATTATATGTAAAGGCACGTTTAGGTGAAGAGGTTGAACTTAAAAAGAGATTTGTGGAAATTACCGAATTTGAAATTACCCGAATTGCTTTGCCAGAGGTAGACTTCAGAGTTGTTTGCAGTAAAGGAACTTATATTAGATCCTTAGTATCCGACATGGGAAAAGCTTTAAATAATGGGGCTTATTTATCAAAACTTACTCGTACTCGAAGTGGTAACTTTAAATTAGAAAACGCTTTTGAACTCACTCAATTAATTGATTATATTCGATTAAAAAAAGCAAATAATGGGGAACCTACCAAAAATTCCTAAACGAAAATTAAAAGCCTATCCTCGTTTAAAAGAAATTCTATTTATAATATGTGGAATAATATCTGCATGTTTTGGGCTTAAGAGCTTTTTAATCCCTAGTGAATTTATAGATGGTGGTGTTACCGGTATCTCGCTTTTAGTTAGAAGTTTAACGGGATGGGATTTATCTGTGCTAATTGTAGTATTTAATATTCCATTTATTCTATTAGGATTTAAACAAATTGGTAAAGCCTTTGCCATAAAAACATGTATTGCTATTCTTTTATTATCCTTAGGTTTAATCTTCATCCCCTTTCAACCTATAACCCATGAAAAAGTATTGATAGCTTTTTTTGGAGGATTTTTTCTAGGGGGCGGTATTGGTCTTGCCATGCGAGGCGGTTGTGTTATTGATGGCACTGAAGTCCTAGCTCTCTATATTAGTAGGAATAGTCAACTCACGGTGGGCAATATTATTTTAATATTAAATATTATCATTTTTACGATAGCTGCTTATTTTATAAATATAGATACCGCTATGTATGCCATTTTAACTTATTTAGCAGCTTCCCAAGTAGTGGATTATATTGTAAACGGGATAGAAGCATATACTGGTGTAACGATCATTTCTACCAAACATGATGAAATTAAAGAGTATATCTTAACTGAAATGAAAAGAGGGGTAACTGTTTATAAAGGTACTGGTGGTTATCAGGAAGATAAAGATATCGATATCCTATATACCGTTCTCACTAAACTAGAAATGAGTAAATTATATAGTGAAATTCAAGTAATTGATGCGGATGCCTTTGTAGTTCAACAGCAAATTGCAGATTTAAAAGGCGGCGTTGTTAAAAGGCACAGTTTACATTAATATTCAATTAAAGCTTAGATTATTAGATTTTGAAAATATATCATCATATACACGAATTTGAAAAAATTCAAAATGCCATTGTCACTATCGGCACTTTTGATGGCGTTCATTTAGGGCATCAAAAAATCATTCAAAGACTTTGTGAGTTAGCTCAGGAAAGAAATGGGGAAAGTGTTTTACTTACATTCTTTCCACATCCCCGAATGATTATTGATCCTGAGAATCAGTCCCTCAAATTGATTAATACGATTGCAGAAAAAAGTGAAATATTAAGTAAATTGGGTTTAGATCATCTCATCATTTCCCCCTTCACTCGAGATTTCTCAAATTTATCTGCTTCCGATTATGTAGAAAAAATTTTAGTAGAAAAAATCGGCACTAAATCTTTAATAGTTGGCTATGATCATAGATTTGGCAAGGATAGACAAGGTGGTATGTCTGAACTAAAAATTTTCGCTCAACAATTTAAATTTGAGGTGGAAGAAATTCCGGAGCAAGATATTCATGATGTTGCCGTAAGTTCAACTAAAATCAGAGAAGCCTTGGGTAAGGGTCAAGTTGAACTTGCAGCAGATTATTTAGGGTATTTCTTTTCCCTGTCCGGACCTGTTATTAAAGGGGATAAAATTGGACGCACTATTGGATTTCCGACAGCTAATATATTTATTGAAGAAACCTACAAATTAATTCCTGGGGATGGAATTTATGCGGTTACTGTAGATATGGAAAATCAAAAAAGTTATAAGGGTATGGCTTATATTGGGCAGCGTCCAACTATTAATGGAATGACTCGTAATATTGAAGTAAATATTTTTGATTTCACTGAAGAAATCTATGGTCAAAAAATAAAAATGAATTTTTTAAAATTTCTAAGACCAGATGTAAAGTTCGATGGATTAGAATCTTTAACAAAACAGCTTCATCAAGACAAAAATGATGCTTTAGCTTATTTCAAATACTAAAACATAATGGCTTAAAAATATTTTTTTGTATTTTTAAGCCATATGATCCACCTTCCAGAATTAATTTCCGATCTCGGTTTAATATTAGCCGCAGCTGGGGTTACAACCCTTATGTTTAAAATTATTAAACAACCGCTAGTACTGGGTTATATTCTAGCGGGTTTAATAGTAGGCCCATATATCAATTTTCTTCCAACAGTTTCTGATGTGAAAAGCATCAATATTTGGGCAGAAATTGGGGTAATCTTTTTATTATTCAGTTTAGGTTTAGAATTCTCCTTTAAAAAACTTGTTAAAGTTGGAGGTTCGAGTTCAATTACCGCAATTGTAGAAGTCGTATTTATGCTTGCCATTGGATTTGGCGTGGGTAAAATGATGGGTTGGAATACGATGGATAGTATATTTTTAGGAGGAATACTTTCTGTTTCCTCTACTACTATAATAATTCGGGCATTTGAAGAGCTGGGCGTTAAACATAAGAAATTTGCAGGCTTAGTATTCGGCGTGCTCATTGTTGAGGATTTGGTAGCTATTTTGCTTTTAGTATTATTATCTACCTTAGCTGTAAGTCAACAGTTTGCAGGAGTAGAAATGCTAACTTCTATTTTAAAGTTGGCTTTTTTCTTGGTTCTTTGGTTTTTAGGCGGGATATTTTTAATTCCTACTTTTCTCAAAAAAGCCAAAAAATTAATGAACGACGAAACATTGCTCATCGTTTCCTTAGCACTATGTTTAGTCATGGTGTTACTAGCGGTAAAAGTAGGTTTTTCTCCAGCTCTTGGAGCCTTTATAATGGGTTCAATATTAGCGGAAACTACCATGGCTGAGAAAATTGAACACCTCACCAAATCCGTAAAGGATTTATTTGCTGCTATTTTCTTTGTATCTGTAGGTATGTTAATCAATCCACAAATCATTGTAGATTACGCCATACCTATCATAGTAGTTACTTTAGCAACTATTTTTGGGAAACTATTAAGTTCTTCTTTAGGCGCGTTACTATCCGGCCAACCATTAAAAACCTCTGTTCAAGCGGGGATGAGTTTAGCACAAATTGGAGAATTCTCTTTTATCATAGCCACCTTGGGTGTTAGCTTAAAGGTAACCTCTGATTTCTTATATCCTATTGCTGTAGCTGCTTCAGCAATCACAACATTTACGACCCCTTATATGATTAAAGTGTCAGAGCCATTCTACCTATTTTTAACGCGCATACTGCCAAAAAGATGGTTAGACTCTATTTCTAGATATAGTTCGAGTACTGAAGGCATTACCACTTTCAGTGATTGGAAAATATTATTAAGGGCTTATGCCATTAACACTGTAATTCACAGTGTTATGCTTATTGGTATTGTATTTTTATCTTCTAAATATCTTTATCCATTTGTTGAAAAAAACTTATTTACCGGCGTGGAAGCCGTCCTTGCAACCCTCTTTGTTAGTTTATTATTTATGGCCCCTTTCTTATGGGCTTTAGCTATACGTAGGATTGAGAGAAAAGCTTACTCTCATTTATGGCTAAATAAAAAATATACTCGTGGCCCTTTAGTGGTTTTAGAACTTTTTAGAGTTGCCCTTGCACTTTTCTTTGTTTCTTTTCTGATGTTACAATTGTATAGTACATGGGTAGCCATTCTCCTTGCAATTTCTTTAATTATAGTCGTATTATTTGTATTCTCTAGAAAGTTACAGCAGTTTTATGAACGAATAGAATTTAGATTTTTAAATAACTTAAATGAAAGAGAACAAGCAAATAGGCAACCTGAAATATTACCTTGGGATACCCATTTATTAGAATTAAGCGTTGCCCCTGAATCAGAATTAGTAGGTAAAACCTTGGTAGAATTAGCTGTTCGTGAAAAATATGGAATTAATATTGCCTTGATTGAAAGAGGTAAAATTATGATTCCTACACCTGCCCCAACTGAAAGATTATTTCCAAATGATAAGGTATTGATAATTGGAACAGATGATCAATTGACTACTGTAAAGCCATTATTTGAAGGGAATTTTGACGAAAGTTTAGCAGATTTCCCTAAAAAAGATATGAATTTACAGAAAGTGGTTATTAACAGTAAATCAACTGTCTTAGGGCAATCTATTAGAGAATCTGGGATTAGAGAAAATACTCAAGGATTAATTGTTGGGATAGAAAGAAAAGGACAACGATACCTTAACCCAGACTCTAACTTCACATTTGAAAATGAAGATATCGTGTGGATTGTTGGAAATAGTAGAAAAATAAACGAAGTTTTAAAAGCTGATTAATTCATAAAAAAGCGGCCCAAGATAAATCTTGGGCCGCTTTTCATTTTAACAGTAAGGTTAACTTTTAAGTTTACCCGATATTAAATTATTATTTTTTGTCTTCGTCTTTAACTTCTTCGAAGTCTACATCAGTTACAGTATCACCTGCATCCGGAGCTGGTTGACCATCTTGTGGAGCTGCTCCAGGTGCTTCTTGACCTGCTTTATACATTTCTTCAGAAGCTGCATTCCATGCATTTTGTAATTCAGTCTGAGCAGCTTCCATGTCAGCAAAGTTTCTAGCTGAATGAGCAGTTTTCAATTTCTCTAAACTTGACTCAATAGCTGATTTATTACCTTCAGATAACTTTTCGCCAAATTCCTTTAATTGTTTCTCTGTAGAGAAAATTAAAGCATCAGCAGCATTTACTTTATCTGCTTCTTCTTTTTGACGAGCATCTGCCTCAGCATTAGCTTCAGCCTCTTCTTTCATACGTTTGATTTCATCATCCGTTAAACCTGAAGAAGCCTCAATTCTAATTTTTTGTTCTTTACCTGTGGCTTTATCTTTTGCACTAACATGTAAAATACCATTAGAATCGATATCAAAAGCAACTTCAATTTGTGGAACACCACGAGGTGCTGGTGGAATACCATCTAATATAAAACGACCAATTGTTCTATTCTGAGCAGCCATCGGACGCTCACCTTGTAATATATGAATTTCTACAGAAGGTTGATTATCTGCGGCTGTTGAGAAAGTTTCCGCCTTTTTAGTTGGAATTGTTGTATTCGCTTCAATTAATTTAGTCATTACTCCACCCATTGTTTCAATACCCAATGAAAGTGGCGTAACATCTAATAATAATACATCTTTAACTTCTCCTGTTAATACCCCCCCTTGAATAGCTGCACCAATGGCTACAACCTCGTCTGGGTTAACACCTTTACTTGGCTCTTTTCCAAAGAAAGCTTTAACAGCATCTTGAATAGCTGGGATACGAGTTGAACCCCCCACTAAAATCACCTCATCAATATCTGAAACGGATAAGCCTGCATTTTTTAAGGCCGATTTACATGGATCAATAGTACGTTTGATTAAATCACCTGCTAATTGTTCAAATTTAGCACGACTTAACGTTCTTACTAAGTGCTTTGGCCCACTAGCATCAGCAGTAATATAAGGTAAGTTAATTTCGGTAGAAGAAGTACTTGATAACTCAATTTTAGCTTTCTCTGCTGCTTCTTTTAAACGTTGAAGAGCCATTGGATCTTTATGTAAATCCATACCATTCTCCGATTTAAATTCATCAGCAAGCCACTCTATAATTACATGATCGAAATCATCCCCACCTAAGTGCGTATCTCCATCAGTCGATTTTACTTCAAATACTCCATCTCCTAATTCTAACACAGACACATCATGAGTACCCCCACCACAGTCAAATACTACAATCTTCATATCTTTATGAGCCTTATCTAGGCCATAAGCTAAAGCTGCTGCAGTAGGTTCATTGATAATACGTTTAACTGTTAAACCAGCAATTTCTCCAGCTTCTTTGGTTGCTTGACGTTGTGCATCATTAAAATATGCAGGCACAGTAATAACTGCTTCTGTTACTTCTTGACCTAAGAAGTCTTCTGCAGTTTTTTTCATTTTTTGAAGAACCATAGCAGAAATCTCTTGAGGCGTATATTTACGATCATCAATTTCTACACGTGGTGTATTGTTCTCTCCTTTTACAACTTTATATGGAACACGACTAACTTCTCTTTCTGCCTCTGCGAAAGAAGATCCCATAAAACGTTTAATTGAATAAATGGTTTTAGTAGGATTAGTTATTGCCTGACGCTTCGCTGGCTCACCCACTTTACGTTCACCATTTTCAGCAAATGCTACAATTGAAGGAGTTGTACGTTTACCTTCACTGTTGGCGATAACTACAGGCTCATTTCCTTCCATTACAGAAACACATGAGTTCGTTGTACCTAAGTCTATACCAATAATTTTTCCCATTTTCTTATTTCTTAATAAATCTTTTTTAATTGAATGTAGAACCTAAACTACAAGCAATGTGCCAATTGTCATTTGGCAGTAATTCTCAAGAAATAATTTAAAAATATGCTATTATTACTTTTATAACTTAAAAAAACGCTGTCAGCTTGTCAGAAATTGAGGACAATTACTTACTTTATTACATTTCTCAAGAGGGAAGCCACATCCGATTCTTTTTTCAAATTGAGTTTATTCGCTTTTACATACGCCTCTGCCTCCGGAGAATTCAAATACTCGAAAATAGCTTTTTCATTCAACTTAATTTCTTTCACAACACCATCTTTTACAAAATAATAACGTATGGATTCACCCACTTTCTTTTCTACACCTGCCGTATTATAACCTTTAGATTCTATAATAATTTTTTCTGTTTGCTTTAAAAATATAATAGAACCATCTGCTAATACTTCTACAAAGGCATTATTTCGGAGGCCTGAACCAGTAAACCCTTTTCGATATACATGAATTTTTTCCCCCTCTTTCAAGATAAACTCCTTGATATCTTCTCTAAAAACCCCGTCTTGCCCATTTATTTTAACCAAAATTTCATGTGCAATCAGATTATATTTAATATCAGCCTGCATATTTTGAAAGCTTCCGTCTGTAAATATAATTGTCACATTTTTCCAATCATCAAATAAAAATGGATTGCCAGTAATTTCCTCACCCGCAGAACTTAAGGATCTAATTAGCGCTGGATCAGAACTAACTCGCAAACCTTGATTTATTCCTTGGCCATAGGACATTGATGTAAAGAATATCAAACACAACAATAATAATTTATTTTTCATATCACAAATCTTTGAATTAATAACTCCAATTTAATCATAATATTACACTATCTATTGATAATCAATAAAATACAACTTTTAGGAAACCTAAAATAAAAACAAAAGCCCCCAAAAAGGGGGCAAATGCTTATTAAAGTAGTCTAATCTTATTCTCTAGCTCTTGAATATTTTATTATAAAATCTTTAATTTCTCGCTTGTTAGTTGTCTGAGCCCAATCAAAGTTTAATGTAAAAGTTTTAGTAGCAGGATCATATTCATTGGTTAGTCCAGCGATATTAACCAAAGTAGGTCCACCAATCGAGTACATAGTTACCTTATTGGTTGCTGGGTCAACTCTAGCCCGTAAATTATCTATACCAGCAATTCCTGAACTATTTCCCGCCCAACGCATATCTGAAATTTCCACGGTATTCGCATCAATTGTACTTAAAGTAACTGCTGCGTTTCCTACCAAGCTTCCATTTAATGCATCTCCTACAGTTGGCACGCCTGCAGTATAGCGTTGAATTGTACCAGAACTAATGGTATAAATTCCATCATATTGGTTTTTAATCCCAAAAAATATGATGATTTCATCTGAATATCCTTCTGCGAAGGTCAATCCACCCCAATCAGTAACTTTAAATGCTAAAGCATAATTTTGAGACACATCTGTCCACTTACTGCCATCTAGATTGATCTTAAAGTTTTGTGCAAAAAGTCCGTTTTGGAAAGTTACCGTATAATCATTTCCCGATTTAGCAACGCCCGCATCATTATTAAATGAATATATAGTTGAAGGCATTTCCAAATAATTGGTGTTATGCGCTGTATTGTAAGCCGTAATCAAAGAAGGGTCTTGTCTAACCTTGATAACATTTGTGGCTTGTAAAGCACCTTCCGACACCATATCTCTACGGACAGAAAATAAATGAATAGTTTGTATATTATTGAATGGAGAAAAGAATTTCTTTACTTCAGGATTCTCCATTATCTTACCCAAGTTTGTCCCTTTTCCGTAGGTAGGTTCTCCTTCAAAATCTTCCTTCCTGCATGAACCTAATACCAGAAGCACCAAAGCTAAGGTAGCATATTTAAATATTGAATTTTTCATAATAATTTTGTGTTTAAATAATACTATTGATCCCACCATATTCTTGCATCTTGAGTATCTCTACCTCCTGGAAGACGCGCAATTGCAGCATCATTATTAACTTTATTACTGGTTTGCTCGCTTGTAGCATATGCATATCTTCTTGGAATTTGTTTAGAAGAATTAGTTGCTGCAGCAGCTGGAGTTAATACTGGGTAACCAGATTTTCTCCAAATATTCCACCCAGTTATACCATCTGGATAAGAAGCTATATATCGCTGAATAGCTATATTCTTATTATTTCCAGCTCCAGCAGGGCCTAAAGCAACGCCTGCTAAATAAGCAGCTGAAGGAGTACCTGCTCCCCATTGTTGGAAGGATAAAGTAATCCCTGTATTATACATGGTGGTTAAATTTTCACTAGTCCAACCTAAATTTGCAGCTTCCGCTCTAGCTAAGTAAACCTGTGCTGCAGTAATAATATACATAGGACTTGTATCCTGACGTAAATCGCCTCGTAATACTCTTGCCCAAGTCACATTATTATTGGTGAAGTTTTCCGTGGTTGTCCTATCAAAACCATAAGGAATTCCCACATTGGAAGTAGTATTCACTCCTGGTTGTTCTGAAGACCCTCCAAAGGCATTTTGACGTGGATCATTTAATTCAGCCATTAAATCTGTCATCGTTTTACTTTCACCATAATCTTTACGACCATCGTATCCATTACGAATGGTATTTCGGAATGGACCACCTGGATATACAACTTTGAAGTTTTGTTCATTCGTAGTAATGACACCTCCTGGATCAGCTAAAGCCGCCTTAACTTGGGTTGCTGCATAATCATTGGCACCTGGATAACGTTTAGATAATTGAACGGCCATTAATATACGCATCGAATTTGCTGTTCGTTTCCAAGAAGCCACATCTCCTTTAAATACAATGTCACCTGTAATAGCAGAGCCATCAAAAGAATTTGCTGCTGTTGTTAAGGCAGCAATCATCCCTTTATAGATTTCTTCTTGTGTATCATATTTAGGTGTATTAAACTCAATCCCTTTTAAGGCTTCACTGTAAGGTACATCTCCCCATTGGTCAGTTACGCGCCAAAAATAGTATTGCTGTAAAATCGTGGCCACCTGTGTCATGTTATTACTAACTTTTAAATTAATAATCGTTTGTAAATTATTCAGGGTTCCACTATATACTCCTGTGAATGCCAATTGTTGTAAGGAATAATTCATGGCATCAGGATACTGACTTTGGGAAAAATATTGTGAATAATAACCTGGAATGGTACTAAATGCTTGTCCCCCCAAACCCGCTAAGGAATTGGTTAAAAGCGCCCCAGGATTTGCCTCAGTGATGGCAGTTGGATCTACGTTTGTACCCCCAAAATCATCAAATTTTTTACATCCAACGGCACCAAATATTAGAATGCCTGACAATGTATATATAAATTTCTTTTTCATTTCTTTTAATATTTAATTAACAGATTAGGGATTAAAAGCCTATTCTTAAGTTAAATCCTAAACCTCTTGTACCCGGTAATTGTGCTGTTTCCCCTACTGAAGCTGAAATTTCAGAAGGATCAAAATCTTTAGTTTTAGCATAGATTAATAAAGGATTTCTAGCAATTAAAGAGATTGTAGCACTTTTCATAAACTTCTCAGCACCTAACTTTTTAACAGGTAAACGATATCCAATAGATACCTCACGTAACTTCACAAAAGTCAAATCATATACAAAATCGTCGAAGGTTTTATTATTATATAAATTTTGATAATGTGTCAAAGCGTCTACATAATAAGTTTTAAACTCTTTCGTCGTTTGATCTAAGCCTGTTACTTTAACCCCACCTCCAACAGATGGATCATCTCTCACAGATTGACCTTTGTCGTTAATCGCAGCTGTTCTAGCAGTTAAGCCAGAATATGATCCCCACATATTAGATAGAGAAACGAATTTTCCACCTATTTGCCAGTCAATATTAGCAGCAACTTCGATATCTTTTAAAATTACAAATGAGTTCTGTAAACCTCCTGTATGTTGTGGTAATGCTGAACCAAAGAATACATTTGGATCGTTCACATACCCGCCACTTGAATTCAATAATGGAAGGCCGGAATCTGGATCGCGTTTAATACCATTTCCATAAATTTGTCCCCATTTCATTCCTTCTTGATGAATCATATATGGCATGGTGGTTCCCCAAACAGACGATACAGAAATACGCGTTTGTGAATATTTTTTAGAAATTTCCACAATCGTGTTATCTAATAAATTGGCATATGTTGCATTAATATCCCACATGAAATTAGGTAAACGAACTGGTTTCCCCGATAAAGAGAATTCCAAACCTTTACGATCAACTCTACCCATATTCGTTACAACTGAACTAACTCCTGATGCAGCATTTACAGAGATTGATCGTGGGAAATCTATTTCACGAGCATCCCAATACGTACCCGAGATGCCTAATCTTCCGTTTAAGAATTTCAAATCAATACCATATTCAGAGTTAGATGAGGTCGCTCCTTTAATCGTAGGATCTACCACAGAAGTTGGAGCACCCATTAACAAATTGCCATCCCATTTATTTGAATTTATATTATAAGAAGAACCAGGGTAAGTATAAGGGCCAATCGATTGAGGAATCTCACCATAAGACGCTCTTAATTTACCTTCATATAACCAATTAAATCCATCACCTGATTTTAATAAATCAGAGAAAATAAAGGAAGCACCAATCGATTTAGATAATACATTATTATTTTCTTGAGGTAAGGTGGAATACCAATCATTACGAATTGATCCTTCTAAAAATAAAATGTTTTTATATCCAAAATTAGCTCTAGCTAATAATGCTCTGTATTTTTCTGTTTGTCTTCCATTTCCAATAGAAGGAGTTGTTACCGAGTTAGCAATAGTGAATAAATCTGGAATAGATAAACCATCTACTGTATTAGCAGAGTTGGATTTAGATACAGCTCTAAAAATATCCACACCCGCAACAGCATCTATGCTAAAATCATTGATTTTCTTAGTATATGTACCTAAAAACTCGTAATTTTCACGATTAGAATAGGTTGTTCCGGTAGCATAATAACCTTTAACTAATGAATTATTTCCAGAGGTTTGCGTACCCGAATCCATTAATCGTGTAGAATATTTATCCTCATACCAAGTCGTATTTTGTTGCTTACGGTATGTACCAGTAAACTTCAAATCATTATTAACTTTATAGGTTAAAGACACATTTCCATATAATCTATCTCTTTGATTTACCTTATCTAATAAATCATAGTATGTATAGAAATTATACCAATAGTTACCTGCATAGAAATTTCTTGGATCTGAAGCAGAATAAGTACCTGGATCATTGTGATTCCAACTGGCATAAATTTGTTGTGAACCTAATCCTGGAACAGTTAAACCGCGTAATTCTTTCATAATACCCATATCCAAATTACGATGGAACCATTGGTTAAATGATCCAGTACTTTGACTTGAATAGGCATCATCAATTTCCCCGTTCAACGTATTATTTACATAATTAATATTTGCACCAACAGTGAATTTATTACTTATATCATAATTTCCATTTAAACTAAAAGTATTTCTACTCAAATTAGTATTAGGAACCATTCCATGGGTATATACATTACCATAAGTTATGCGAATATTACTTTTTTCAGTGGCATTGCTATAGGTAATGGTATTGTTATACGTAGTACCAGTATCAAAATAATCACGGGCATTATCCGGTTGAGGAACTAATCTTGCCGTTTGGTATGAATATTTAGTTCCAGGATACCATGCATACCAAGGAATATATTCTTGACCTACCATACGAGGCCCCCAACTGGAGTCATCACTATAATTGTGATAATATTTTCCATCGAGTGCCTTCCATTCAACTGGATCTGTCTGTTTCCAATTATATTGAATTAAATCGCCAGAAGCTCCACCAGCATAAGTATTTTGATAGTTAGGTAAAATGTAGGCATTTTCAAATGTTGCCCCAATATTTACACTTATTCCACTACTAGCTCCACTCCTACCTTTTTTAGTAGTAATTAAGATAGCTCCTGCAGCGGCTTGAGAACCCAATAAGGCAGCAGCCGAAGGACCTTGTAAAATGGTCACATCTTCTATGTCATCCATATTGATATCATCTGCATTTGGAAGAATAGTGCCATCGACTACGTATAATACGCCAGCACCAGTACCAAAACCTGAAGCACCTCTTAAACGAATAGTAGTATTTCTTCCTAGGGCTGCTGCAGATTGGCTTCGCACTTGTGCACCTGCAACTTTACCTGCTAGAGCATTATTCAAATTCGTACCGCGAACCGTATTCAACGATTCACCAGTTACGCTTTGAACATTTGAAGTTGTAGCACGACTCGTTGTTTTCGTACCATACGCACCCGCAATAACCACTTCTGTCAATACGCGTGTATCTGTAGAAAGAATTACATTTACCACAGCTCCAGTAATTGGAACTTCTTTTGTTGTGAAGGATAAAGATGAGACAATGAGGGTTCGACCTGTTGCAGGTACTCGAATTGAAAATTTTCCTGATGCGTCAGTAATAACGCTAAGGTTAGGAACCTCTTTTACTTTCACCGATGCACTGGGAATAGGTAGCCCATCTTCGGATGAAGTAACTGTACCAGTTATTGTTCTATCTTGTGCAAATGCTGAGACAGCAAAGCACATCAATATGAACAAACTTTGTAGAAGTTTTTTCATAAAATCAATAAATTTAGGTTAAATCTTAAGTTAATTATTATAAATCTATATAATGGAATACATAAAATCAATAAAATCAGTAATTTTTTTAACTAAAACGTTACATTTAAACACAAAAGTTTTAACTAAATTTGTAGTAACATATTTTTTTCTATAATTTTTTCAGATTATCCTATTTCTCCATTTTCACATTATTGTAAATTCCATATTTTGATTTCACTTAAGAAAAGCTTCGTATCTTTGAGAAAAGATAATTATGAATGCGCTTAAAAATTTTCTAGATAAAACTAACCAGCTATTGACAGCAGGAAAACTACTTAAAGTTTCATTAAGTCATTATAAAGGAAATATAGAAGATTTAAAACAATGCATTGTCAAACCAATTTTAATTAAACAGAAGCTGAAGCTATCTTTCACCTATCGATACAAAACAAAAGACTTATTTAAAAATTATGATTTAGGAGAAGGAGTTGAAAAGATTGGACAATATATTAATGCCGGCTTTCAAGCGGCCACCCTATTTTCAGCTAGTAATCAATTAAATTTAACACTACACCCAAAGGGCCATTATATCCTAAGAGATGAAAAACAACAATCTCAACAAAAAAAAGTAAATCAAATTTCACTCCTTAAGCATGATAAACAAAAACAAAGGGATATTCCTGAAAATACACCCTTTTTAAAAGCTTTAGGATTAACTAATGAAAAGGGTGAGGTTTATAAAATTGCCCAAGATAAATTCAAGCAAATAAACCATTACATTAAACTATTAAAACCAGCAATTACAGAATTAGGTTCTGATAATATAAATGTAGTAGCTGACATGGGATCTGGGAAAGGCTATCTTACTTTCGCATTATATGATTATTTATCCCAGTTAAATTCCAATGTAAAGGTAATAGGTATTGAATACAGAAAAGATTTAGTAGAATTTTGCAATCAAATAAGCCAAAGTGAAAATTTTAATGGATTAAACTTTAAGCAAGGCACGATTATAAATGCGGAATTACCTGAATCTGATTTAATAATTGCACTACATGCTTGTGATACTGCCACAGATGATGCTATATATAAAGGTATAAAAAACCGATCTCAAATGATTGTAGTGGCTCCTTGTTGTCACAAACAGATTAGAAAGGAAATGGAAAAAAACAAACCATCTGAAGATTTAAAATTAATAATAAAACATGGAATCTTTTTAGAACGACAAGCAGAAATGTTAACTGATGCCATAAGAGTACTATGGTTAGAGTATTTTGGTTATAAAACTAAAGCACTTGAATTTATTTCTGATGCCCATACACCTAAAAATGTAATGTTAATAGCTTTATACAAAAAAGAACCCTCAAGTAAAACAAAGCAAGAAATTTTAGAAAAACTAAATAACGCGAAAAAATTTTATGGAATAACCCTCCATCATCTAGAATACTTATTAACTCAAAATCATTTAATATAAAACAAGAAGGGCGATCTGCATGCAGATCGCCCTTTTTAATAA
>SEDO01000028.1 GCA_004211595.1 Pedobacter sp. | reverse complement strand
AATTTAATTTCAGGATAATTGTCAATCAAGTTAAGCTCAAATTCTGAAAGTATATTGCCATTTTGTTGCTCAAAAAGATATGTTACTGCTTCAAAATATTCCAGAGTCTTTATCATGACGTTTTTCAAAAATGGCTTGTAACGCTTCGCGCATCTTGGCTGTCGCGGCCAATCGGAGATTGTACTCTCTGCCGAACGCGAGCGAAGTTATGGAAAAAGTTGGTTCAGTTCACCTGAAAACAGCGATAGATCAAGATGCGCTGTTAGCTGCTGTAATTATGATTTTACTTTGCTACTACTCGGATTTTGACGATTATCCCAAAATGAAATAATTTCAATTCTATTTCCATTTACCTCATAAAAAATGGAATAGTATTTCATAGGGATTGCCCTTGTAAATTTATTTTTGGTGAGTCTTCCGATAAATTCATTTTGACTTAGCGTTTTTAACAAGTCGTCAAGTTCTTTTAAAAGTTTGAGACTGTAGCTTGAACTGCCATTATTTTCAACGTAAAATTCAAGAACATTAGCCAATTCCGTTTTAGCCAACTCTGACCAAACTATTTCTTTGAAAGCCATTCTCTCATTTCTGACATAACTTGATCATTTGAATAAAATTGCCCATTTTTAATTTGGTTGCGACCAATTTCAATGGCCTCTTTCTGTTTTTCAGATAATTGATATAGTTCTTGCTCAGAGGTGTCAAATATCGTTTGTAGCGCTTTTAAAAAATTTAAATCACTAGAGGCTTTAATCCTTGATATAAGACTATTTTTAATTTGAGCTGAAATATCCATAGCTTTTATTTTTATCAAAAATAATGTTTTTTGGATTTGTTTGCTTCTTGGTAGTTGTTAAAATTATAGCAGCTAACGCTTCGCGCATCTTGGCTGTCGCGGCTTTTCGGAGATTGTACTCTCTGCCGAACGTAAACGAAGTTATAGAAAATGAGCGAACTTTTTACCTTAAATCAGCGATAGATCAAGATGCGCTGTTATGTGCCGTTTATTCTGGGATCCAGCCCCATTCAAACTTTTGGATATAGTTTTGTAATTCATTTCTTCTATCTACTCCGTCGAGATCTACGCAAACAATTTTGATGTTTTCAAAATCGGTAGTTTCGGGTAAGGAAGTCGCGAAAAAACATTGCCAAAAAGTATCTGCCAATGTTTCATTATTATGCCATGTAGTTATCACTTCAATATCATTATGATTTTCAATAACTTCCATTATGTTCATAACTTCATCAAACCTATCATAAAGTTTTTCTCCAAACAGACCGCATCCTTTGAATTCAAGGATATTTTGAGCGATAGAAATTCTGATAAAATCTTCAAAGTTCTCCCAATTAGGATTGCTATTTGCGACTGCTAAGCAAAGCCAATCATTATTTGGAAATGCTGATTTATAGCTACTGTAGTCAACCCAAAGAATTTCGCGATTTTGATATTTTCCAAGTGATGTCATCGTTTTTTTTGATTGGTGTTGTCGCTTAAATGGCACATAACGCTTCGCGCATCTTGGCTGTCGCGGCCTTTCGGAGATTGTACTCTCTGCCGAACGAAAGCGAAGTTAAGGAAAAAGCACATTGTGTTTACCTAAAACCAGCGATAGATCAAGATGCGCTGTTATGTGAAGCCCAATTATTCCTTTTCTTTCTTATGACAGATATAATATGCTCGTTGGTATAATTCGTCATAAGTCAATATTTCAATATTTTTTAAATTCTTTCTGAACATTTCGAAAGATGAAAATTTGATTTCGTTTATTTTTCCTTCTTTTACGAACTCGTTCAAATCACCAATCAAAATAAATGCTTTTGGATTGTATAAATATAATGTTTCGTCTGTCAGATCGTCCTGTGAATCTTTTATTTCTGTTTTGGTTTTAATTTCTGTTATAGCTTTTTGAACAGTCCTTTGAACTTGCGCGATTGCACCAGATAATTCATCTGAGATTTGCCAAGATTCTTCGCGATAGGATTTCTTTACTTTTTTTAAAAGCAGATCGCTATTGAGCTTCAGCTCGCAAAAACATAATGAATTAATGGCCCCTTTTGATTTTAGCAATGCGTCTATCCTTTTTCCTTTTTGGAAAAAATCTGAACCAGTTGTAACTTGTTCAAGTTTTTTTTGATCTAGTTCTGAGTTAAAAATGTAATCTAGTCCATAACCTAAAATCCAGGTGTTTTTTTCAAAGAATTTTTGCCAAATAGCTTCATCACCTTGCTCTTTGTCTATTTCAGTTTTTACTTGCTCTTTATACTCACTAAAATAACCGTCAACATATAGCAACTTTTCAAAGATTTCTAATTGACTTTTTCTGTAGCCAAAATTTATAATATCATTAGTTGTTACATTGCTGTTTAAAGCTTCCTGCAGAACTTCTAAGTTTTCAGCTATCAATTTTGTTGCTTGTTCTTTATTCAGAAGCATTTTGGATAATTCCGTATCGCTTACATTGAATGTATTGTAGTGAGGGAATTCAACTTCTTTTATGCTTTTCAGAAATTGGTAAAGCCCTTCAATTTCTCTACCAGTAAATGATGCTTCTTTTGGAGCATTTTTTATTGGGTTTCTCTGCATATCGAATTGTTGCAATATCAGTTTTTCAATTCCTCTATTTTCATCATGCAGAAATATAACCTTAAGCTGTCTTCTGCCATCGCTAGTATAACCTAAGGTTTTCTCATCCTTCATCAAAAACTCATTACCTTCATGATCTAGAATTTTATATGCAAACTTTTTAAGAAATTGAGAGAACTTATCTGGAAACGTTTTAGAAAAGTACGTTTTGCCAATTACACGTTGCGATTCGTAAAACTCATCTTGATTTAAATCTTCTGTCATTTGTCAATTATTTACCGATTTGTCATACATGGGTTTCACATAACGCTTCGCGCATCTTGGCTGTCGCGGCTTTTCGGAGAGTGTTTTCTCTGCCGAACGCAAACGAAGTTATGGAAAAAGTTGGTTCAATTTACCTGAAACCAGCGATAGATCAAGATGCGCTGTTATGGGAAGTATTTAATTATATTTCAATTTTCTCAAGATTTCAATTGATTTTTGTAGATCTGCTTCAGGTAGCTTTTTATTGCTTGTATTTTCAGGATGATGAATACTGTGTCGAATATATTTTGCGAGCGAAACTGTTTCTGTTTTACCACTTTTTTCATTTTTCCAAGACATATCTTTCTTGATGCCTTCTAGCTCTGAATTATCAACATCTTCTAAATATCCATACAACTCATTGTGATAGTCATTTGTTGAAATTTCAAATACTTCATAATTAACTTCGGAATATGTACTATCTTTTTTCTTTATTTTTTCGAGAGCTGTAAACTGGTTTTCCTTCTTGATTACCTTATAACATCGATCGATATTTGATTTGTCAATCATATAATTGGAATGAGTTGCGAAAAAGACAATATTGTTATTTGAGTTTGATGTTATTTTAATCAATTCGTTAAGCAAATTAATTTGAGCAGGCGGATGAAGGTGTGTTTCTGGCTCATCAATTAGAAGAATGGTATTGGAAAGTTCTTCTTTGTTATTTTCCGCCGATAGCGTCAGTAAAAATGAGACAAACTGTTTAAATCCGTCACTACGTTGTCCAGCTGTTTTAGCTTGGTAAAGAACTCCTTCATCTTCAATAAGCAAAGAAATTTTTTTGTTATCGATTTGAAATTTAATTTTGATTGGGTGATCTGGCCAAATAGTTTTAATATGCTCCGTAACCTTATCGCTAAGCCGAGATGTAAGATTTAGAATTTCAACTGCATTATTTAATCTCTCAATTTGATTTTTTATAGCATCACCTTTTAAATCAATTAGTTTAAAACAATTGTAAAGAGGAACAGAATGTTCTTCAGGATTTTCTGCAAAAATATTTAAATCTATTTCTTCAAGAATTAGGTATTCTGGACTTGATTTCCAAAAGATAATTGTGTGTGATTTTTTCCAGGATAGTTTAGGGAAATTTTGTTGTATAAAATTTTCAAAATCAAAGCTACTGTCATCTTTGTTTTCTTTAACCACTATCTCTTTTTCTTTCTGAGTGTGAGAATCAAAAAGTGTAGTGCTAAAATCATATTTTTCTGAGATAGTTTTTTCTTTGTCCCCGATTGGGAAATTTACTTTTACAATAACCGAGTCAAATTTGATTACATGAATCACTGGATCTGAAAACTTAAATTCGCTTTTCACGGTTTTCCAAAATGAATCGATGTCTACTTTGTTTAGCTTGTAGTGAAATATAATTTCAACTGAATTGTCTTTATCAAAATAATCAAATGGATAATTTATATTTTTCTCGTCATATAAATTGATAGCGTTTAAGAAACTACTTTTACCAGATTCGTTTATTCCTAATAAAGAGAATGTTTTACTTCCATTTATTTCAACAATCGGCAACTTTAAATTTTTTATACTTCTAAAATTTTTAATTTCTATAGTTGTAAGTTCCATAAGTTGAATTTAGTTGATTGGTCGAAATATTTCCCATAACGCTTTGCGCATCTTGGCTGTCGCGGCTTTTCGGAGATTGTACTCTCTGCCGAACGGAAACGAAGTTAAGGAAAAAGCACGTTCAATTTACCTTTAACCAGCGATAGACAAGATGCGCTGTTATGCGATGCCTTTATCCTATTTCAAACATTCTCCCGACCCTAAATTCAACTGGTTTTGTTCGTAAATAATTAACTTGTTGGCTAATGAAATCATCTTTTATAAGATTGTCCCACCAAAGGTTGTGAATCATCATATATTCGGTGAAGAATTTTTGAGAATCATTCTCCCATGTATCGCCGTAGTCGCTTAGCCAATTATAGAAAAGTAAAATCTGTTCATGATTCGAGAGTTGAGCTCTTAACAATCTCAAATATTTTATTCTTTCGTCGTAATTTGTGATTGTTGTGCTGTTAGCAATTGACTTAACTGCTAAATATAAATGTCTAAAATAATGACCGAGTCTAGATGCGTGACCAGAAAATGGTTTATAATTAAAATTCATATCAAGGTCTGCAAATTCTTTTCTTTTGTTATTAGTAAGTTTTGAATCACTTGGATTTCGATGTTGAGCTCTTGCGAGTCTTAAATATTTTGTGAATTCTTTATCTTCCGGATGTTTGCGATCTGATTCGTCGATTCCAGAAAAAAAGATTCGATAACATTTTTGAAATCCAATCTTATCTAATGTAAAATGTTTTTTATAGAGTTGTAAAATAAATTCTAATTCAGTTTTCATTGTCACAAAAACTTTACGACCCTCAGTACTTTTTTCAAAACGTTTGAGTAATATAGGATCTTCACCGTCTTTTTGTTTAAACTCTTCAAAATCATAACCCTCTATTTTCATCTCGGTTATATTGGCTCTGTGTAAAGCTAGCATTTCGTAAAACTGAGATTCAATTTGTTGAAGTTTGTATTGGTCAATTTGGTGATCAATTTGATCTTGAAGTTGCTTTTTTGTATCAGCTTGGTTAAGTATAAACAACTCTCTTTGTAGCTCATTGGCTTTGTATTGTACGTAAAATGCCAATCCTGTTATTAACACTCCTCCTAAGGCAATAAAAGGATTCATTAAACCACCAATTGTATCGCCAATTTGACCTGTTAGCATAAAGTCAAAATCAGCATCTTTAGTAGTGGATGTAAAAATCAGTGGAGCAAAAAATGATGCAATTATAAAAAAAATTGCGGTATAAATTATTATGTACGCTTGCCAGCCAAGTTTATATTTTTTAGCTAGGTCATTTTCTTCTAAAGATTTAGAGAATAATTTTTCCTTTGAAATTATTGAGAATAAATAAAATAAAATTGTAAAAATTATTATTAGAACAATTGATGTAATAATTATGAATGTTTTCATGATTTTGTGTTAAGGTATTGCATAACGTTAGGCCGCTAACCGATCGTTGCTGGCTTTCGGAGATTGTACTCTCTGCCGAACGGAAAGGTAATAAAACTAATGAATTTTTCTAGCTTGAAAAAGCAGAAAAATTCTTAGTTTTGTGGCATTGCAAAAAGCACTTCATTTTACCTGAAACCCAGCAATGGCGGTTAGCGGCGGTTAACTGACGTTTTAACCTCTTTTGAAGCATTTGAAAATGTATTCACGTCGTATATCACTTTCAGGATTCAGAATTTCATTTTCTTTAAAGACTACATAAATTTTTATCAGTTTATAGGTGATTGTGCCTCCATTACCGATTGTGCCTTTCCCTTGACTTGCATATTCCAATTTCTCCTTGAATTTCATATACGTTTTCGGGTTGTACATAATGTATGTCAGCGTATCGCCAAATATTCTTACGATCTCTTTGTCTAATCCTGAAATTCTTGAGTTAGATTTATCGAACTTAAATATTAACGTAGAATCTTTCATGCTATTAACTTGCATAAACTTTTTAACCAATAAAAATTCTATTTGCTTATCAGTTTTTCATCTTTTAAAAGCTTTTGTAAATCTTGAGTACCTAATCTCTGGGCATTACCGTAGAATGAAATTAGTAATAGCAGATAAATAATTTCTTTCATATTGAAAATGTTTGAAGTTGTTTACAAAAATGTCAGTTAACGTTAGGCCTGTAACCGCCGGTGCGGCGATTCGGAGATTGTACTCTCTGCCAACGTGAAAGTAGTAAAACTACTGATTTTTTCTATCTTGAAAAGTAGAAAAAATCTTAGTTTTAC
>SEDO01000027.1 GCA_004211595.1 Pedobacter sp. | reverse complement strand
TTTTGAATATGATGATATAAAAGAAAAATGTACAATTCTGTTAAATAATCACGATTCTTTGATTGATGTAGACGGGATTATCAAAAAAAATCTATATAATTATTATGAAATTCTTCTAATTAATGCCCACTTACTAATTTCCGATTTTAAGTCAAATCCTTCTGAAAGAGAGTATAATAAGCTTAATTTTTTTGAGAAGGAATTATCTAGATTGAAATCCGATCGCTCATTAATTAAATATCTTTTTCTGGAAATTATATATGAAAAAGCAAAATTTTTAAAATTGAAGCTTTTTCTAAGGATTTTTCAAACTCAATCAGAAATGGGTTTTGAATTAAAGATTTTTGGCGAAACCGATTATAATTCAATTGATGAGTTAACCAGCACACTGACTATAAGTGAACTAAAGAAATTTATAATCTATAGTAAAAATCACTACTTGGAAGATTCAAAAAATGCTGAAAACATAAAAAATTATTATAAGGGAATTCCATTAGATAATAATTCTTTTCAAAATAACCATTTAAGGATAAAGTTCTTCAAAGATGTCAATCCCATCAAATCAAATTTAGAGGAGATTGTAAAATCTTTTAAAATTGAATTGGATAATAATAATAGTGATTCAAACTTTAATAATTATGCTAAAAGAATAAGTTATAATTATGCAGTTAACAATTTATTTTCTTTCTATTTAGAAAATGAAGATTTTACATATGAAAGAGCCATAGGTGAATATGAAAAGGTAAAAAAGGATTTATTTTTAACGGAGATAAAAAACTTTTTTCCAGAGTTGAGATTCATTAAATTTTTAGTTCAAAGGATTGAAAGTCAACTTAGTAAAAAATATTCTCATAATGAATTTTTAAATGTTAGTGATTATATTGACAAATGTTCAGAGCTTTTAAAAATTTATAAACAAAATTTGAACTGGACCAAGTTTAATCATGATTTTATTTTTCAAGCGAGATTTCATGAATGTATAATAAAACGCAATCCTAATGTAGAAAAGGCCAGATTACGTCAATTGTTTATTGCATCAACTTTCGTATTACCATTGAATAAAGATGTGATTGCTGAAGAATATGCTAGTTATGAATCAAAAATTAAACTTTTTGATGGTATTCGAAATACATTAAGAATCATATCATATGAATCCCAAAAATTAGATCAACTCAATTCAGATGCTTTAAACAAAGATGTTAAGTATATAGAAATATTAGGTATCTTCTGTACTGTGAGTACATTTGCTTCAGCTGCTATATTATCAATTCTGTCTGAAAAATCTTACAACCAAACAAGTGCAAATCAAACTAGTGCAGCGGAATTTATAATTATAATTTCCATATCACTTTTATCATTTTTAGGAATATTAATCTTTGTATTAAAGAATAAATATATTACAAAGAATTTTTTAGTGGTATTATTTGTGGTGTTGCTTTTTTTATTGCTTGGTTATATAAATAGATAAAAAAAAGCGCCGCATGAGTATTCATGGGCGCCGGAATTAACAATTTTAACTCTTAGCAATTAATATTTTTTTCATTCCAATTAATTTATATACCGGGCCACGGTATAAAGGCTTTTTGTGAGGCGTTTTTTGCGATACACCCCGTCGCCATCTCGGTAGCCTTCGGGGTTAGTGTTGCCTTCTACGGTAATCACCCAATTGCTTTGCCAGCTATCTACAAAACCGGCATGAGCAATTCTTTTTTTGTCGGCAAAGTAGATCCCGAATATATCGCCTGTTCGCGGGATTTTAGCCTTGCTAGCTTGACCCCGCCATTTAGGATGGGTTGCAACTTCAAAGTTTTGCCAAATCACTTTTGAGCTAGGAAATAAACTGGGTGACCAGCCTGTTTGAGGATTTGGAATATCCGCCTGCCCATACACCCAGCAGATAAAGGCTGCACACCAAGCATGGCCTTTGCCTAAATTTACTGCTGCCAAATAACTTTCTACTTTTCGGCCAGCATTGTGGCCCTGTTCTCTTACCCCCACCTGCGCATCGTATATGGCTTTTACCCGTTTAATTTTGGCAGCGGTTGCTTTGCTAAGGATTTCTGAGCGATCAGCCGAGGCTCCATGCCCTCCCTTATTAGCTCCATGCCCTTTCTTGGTAGCTCCGTGCCCTTTCTTCGTGGCTTGATGCCCTCCCCTGGAGGAAGGATGATCGGTATTTTGTTCTATCACCGAACCTGGTTCGGCATAGTAGTCGGGCTTTACACGATAGCATGCAGGATAAAAATGAATGCATATAAAAGCAATACATAAAAGCCCAAGAAAAGCGTGATTTTTTGCCATTCAGGTAAAAGTTTATAAACGGTTTGAAAATGATAATTAGCGTAGATGGCAAAGGCTGGCCAAATATGGCGAATGAGCCACCAAGTGCAAGCTTTAAACAGCAAGAGGGTAAATACCGTCATCACCACGGCACTCAAAGCTCCTGGGTCAATAGCTGCTGCGGTTGGGTCTACTTTCCGGATAAAATAGGGAAAGCTAAAAAACAGCGTTAGCCAAACCGAAATAAAGCGAAACTCCTTAGGGACGCTTATGCCGGTAAATAATAATTTTTTAATATAGTCCATGATCAAAAGATTTTAGTGAAATAATAAGTTGATTAAAGTAAAAGGGGTTTAAAAATGAAATAATTAAGCCCCCACCGAAATGAGGGCTTAAAGGTTAAAGCACTAGGCTAAGATCACCACTTCACCGGCATAATAACTTGGTGAATATTTGTTGTTTCTCGATTTCAAGAAAACATACAAGTGAACTGTTTTTCCAACCATCGAAGGGGTTAGGCGAATGGTTTTTTCACCTTCCAAACGGGTTGCAACATCTGAAAATGTTTTAAAAAAGTTCCTTTCTGGATCATACATTAACACATTAACCTGATCAGTGCCATCAGCATTGTACGAATTTGTATCATTATCCCAAGCTAATTGGATTTGAAATCCTTCGATTGCCGTGGCTACACAAGCCGCCTCTGCAAGGGCCCCATCCGAAATCATTACTTTAGGTAAATCAATCTCAAAATTCGGGTAAACACCTTTGATCGCTTTTAACAAAAGATGCTGTAAGGCTACATTCACCCCACTCTTTTTGCTTTTAGAGAAAGCTTTAAAGGTAAAATACAAAAGCTTTGCAATTGGTCTTAAAAAGCTAATCGCTAGTTTAAACCTGGCTTGTTGAATTAACTGATCTTCTGTGGCAGGTTTATTTCTTTTTTTATATAAACCTTTGATGTAGTCGATACCATTCCAACTACTGCCTATTACTGAGCCGGCCTTGCCGGAGAAGCCACCATTGACTCCATTATTTATAGTTCCCATATTTTTTAAATTTTAAATGTTTAACAATGAATTAATTAGTGTCGAGCGAGTACCGGTACTAAAATTTATCATTTCTACTTGTGCACCAGAGAATTGACTTATTTTCCGCTTGACGATTCAAACATGGGGCAACTTTAAAAAAAAGAGAAAAATTGGAACAAATTGGAGGGATTGTTTCAATAGTTGAAACAAATGTTTCAAACTTCGGGAATATATTGGCCAGGCTTCGGCTTGTTTTCTGATTAACTAGGGTCTAACTAGGCTTCAAATCCGTGTCTTCTTCGGAAACTTTCCGAACACTTTCCGAACAACGCCGCATTCTTTCCGAACAAGTCCCGAACACTTTCCGAACAAGTCCCGAAGGTTTTCCGAAGAAAACCCGAAGGCTTTCCGAAGAAAACCCGAAGTTAACTATAAGTTGGAGCGAAGTTATACTAAACAAATTCCGAACAAGTCTGGGTAAATTGCCGAAGAAACATATAGGATGTTTTTTCGTATATTTGTATGAATAAAATTGATACCCATGGCAAGCGCGGAAAATAATCGTGTCGATCTACGAAAGAATAAGGAAATCGTTGAAAAGGATATAAATCTTCTGAATACAATGGAAGATAAAGTTTTATTTGCAGAGACATTATTAAATCCACCGGCACCTAATGATGCGTTAACATCAGCCATGGTTCATTATAATAAATTGATAAACTCAAACACGCCAATCGATTTCTAAATTTTTTTTGACCTTGGCTACAGAAGCTGCAATGGTTTCGGTGTTGTAAAGGGTGGTATTTATCTTTTTTATGGAGGCTCTAATCCCCGGATCATGATGTTGGTAATGCACCCATTCGCTTTCATCTCCATAGCAGTAAATATGATAAATTAGGCAAGGATGTATTTGCCATTCATGTGCATATTTTTCTACCAATTTGGGTTTATTTATTTTATCGGCGATATAAATTAGCTGGTCATCGCTTAAAAAATATTGGCGGGCAAAATCAAAGGCTTCTTCTTCGTTATTGAGCCATAAATCCGATTCGCCGATGATATGATAGGTGCGGGCTTTAATATCATTAAAATGATGGATAATATGATATAGTTCGTTCAAAAGCGTTAACCAAACAGTGCCATAAAAATTGTGCGTATCAGAAATAACGATGCAGGGTTTATGGTTAATAATTAAAGTGGCTCCGGTAATCGAGGTGTCGGGGTTTTTGCTTTGATAGAGGATGGTAACGCCAGCTTGGTATAAAGCCCTGCAAACCTGATAGAGTCCATCTACTTCGTTTTTCGAATAGGGTTTAATTCGATTGATTAAAGCCATCAGCTCCTCCCGATTATAGGGGTTGGGATTAGCGATGCTTTCAAATTGTTCGGTGGTTGTGCGAAGCCAAAAGTTTCTAAATTTTTGTGCAGCAGTAAAACGGCCTTTAGCCGCTAATTTCTGAATCAAGCGATTACTAAATTCATAAATATCGGTAAAGCCGAAATACGTCAATATTCGCTCTTCAATGGCAGGGAAATTTCTAATATCCGGGATAAAACCTATTTTTTTAAGAATCGGTAAGTTAAAATTTTCAAAAATGAATTTAGCTTTTTTAGCTTTTTCAAATTCTTGCACTTTACTAACGGTATTGTGATCTAAATAGATTTGAATGGTTTGCTCGATGCCCAGATTTAAAAAGTGGCCTATTTTTAAAAGTTTAATGGTGTCTACCTGCTTAGCTTCATTATTTAAAATCGGTTCAATGGAATTTTTATCAATCCCTAGGGCATCATAAGCTTGAGTTTTGGTGATATCCAATTCTTCTAAACGCTGATTAAATAATTCAGCTAAGGTTGGATTATCATCCTCTTTGAATAAGTTACTTAAAAGTTTATCTATATCATCCATATGAAAATTTTACTAACTCAAGTCACCTTATTTTTTTTCAATATGGTGAATATAGGAAAATTTTCCTGACTTTTTAAATTGGTACAAATGGTTTTGTGAGGTTTTGTAGGCTAAACGTTTATAAACGTTTAAATATGGATTTTGACCCCCTGATTATTTTATTTCGGAGGCTTTGCTTCGTAAATTTATAATGCATCAAAGGAAGTAACACCGTTAAAAAAAATCATTTTTAAAGCTCAGGCATGCCAGTGCAAGTCTGGTTTATTTGCGGCCTTCCGTTAGTTGATGCAGTGACCTGAGCTAAACTTTAAATTAATTTTTATGCATCAACTAAAAAGAAAAAAGGAGGCTTTGAGTAAACAAGGCACGTATCCTCCCTCCAATGCTCACTGTTTAGGCTTATGGTTCTGGATATTCGTAATATTTTAATTGTGCTTCTATTGATTTATAGAATTCCTGTGAGGAGAGTGGCAAGTCTTCGAAATGATATGAAGTATGCGCAACAGTTGATAGCTGTATTTCCATAGAAAAAAGTTTTAGATTAGTTTAGTTGCAATTGTTATTTTTTTTTATATTTATTTTAATAATTTAAATTAATGCGCTTCTTAAAAATTACATGGCAAAAATTATCTCGAGGGTTTCTCAGTAGTTTAATATGGATTTTTCTATTAGGTGGATCTTTATTATTTGCCCTTGGTACCTTTGTAGAATTCTCAAACCCTAAATGGGGAGAGTTATGTGCGGGATTTGGGAAAACAATCATAGCAGGGGGTATACTTTCCGTCATTTTAAAAAGTATGCAATTTATGGGAGTAATAAAGGAAGAATTATCCAAAATAATTTCCGATCCAGAGTATATGCAGAACAGAAATGATTTGCACCTCTATTGGGCTCAAGTAACACGCATTTTATTTAAAAACAAATTTCCTGATATAAATCAATATATTACTCATGATATTAAAGAAATGTACTTACCTACAAATCTTATTCACTATTATGATGAATGTTCTGAAATATTAAGTATCAAATTAATTGATAAAGTAGAAAAAGTAATTGAAATTGAACAACGAACTAGTTTTACAATTATACCCAACGACAATCACTCAACGCATAACCATCCATACAAAAATTATATTCGTCTTGGAAAAAATGCTAACAGGTGTAACTTGAATTTAGATTATGTAACGGTGAATGGTAGAAAAATGAATGTACCTCTTGTTCAAGAAAAGAAGAAAGGTTTCTTGTCTTCTTCATTTGCAGTAGATTTGTATGGGCACCTGAAATATAAAATAGAGTTTCAAGTGACAAAGACATACTCACTAAGCGATGATAATGTAATTGCATTTAGAAACAATTATATTCATCACAATTATCGACTTCAATTTTTTCTTAAGGGAGTGACAATTGATTTTCATGAAGCAGGGACATTATCAAAATTTAAAACAATTCATGAAAATGAAAGTTATGTAGAAAAACAGTTTACAGGATTATTATATAAAGGTCAAGGATATATTGTATTTTTGGACCTTAAAAAGTCAAAAAAGAAAAAAATCAAAAAAGAAATAACAATAAATTATTAGCGTTATATTTAAAAT
>SEDO01000061.1 GCA_004211595.1 Pedobacter sp. | reverse complement strand
GAAGGCATTCGTAAAAATATTAAAGAGACCATATCTCGATCACCCTTATGAAATAATAACAGATTCAGGCACAGAGTTCCATGGTAGTTTTCATAATTACATGACAAAACTTAAAATATATCATCGCTATTCATTACCGAACAGACATAACCAAACTGCTAATATTGAATCTTTAAATCGTGTCTTGGTACGTTTTTTCTTTGCTTATATGAATAAAAAGGAATTAGAAACAGGAAAACGGTATAACGAATGGACAGATATCGTTGATTTGGTTAGGGAGGAATTAAATAAAGTACGACGTATTGATCCACCTGATGCCAAAGACAGCAAACCTGAGCCACCATTATTTAATGAAGAAACTCCAAAGTATAGTGTTGGTCAACCAGTTTATTATAAACTCATGAAAAGTAAAGATGCACTGGGACACGATCAGAATACAAATCAATTTAGAGAAGGTGATATACGGTGGTCGCAAGATTCTCGTATTATTGAGCATATTTTTGTAATGAGAGATTTACCGAGGTATCGTTACCAGTTAAAGGGATTGCCACAAGTCTCTTGGTATGAAGAAGAATTGAAGCCAAGTAAAGTAAGTCAAACTACTTATGTTATAAGAGCAATTATTGATAAGAAGACAATGAAAGGAGAAATATATTATAAAATCTGGTGGCAGGGTTATAAAAAGAAGGATGCTACATGGGAAAGTAAAAAGAACTTAATAGAAGATGGTGCAAAGAACGTCATAGATATCTATGAAGACTTAAAAAAACGGTTCCCTTAATTGATTGGTCTTTTTGGTTCTTTATCCTTCTTCTCTTTTCTCTTCTTCTCATATTTATCACAATTACATAAACTATACCATGTTACAACACCCGAACTTTTAGCTTCTGGTTTAGGATAATAGGTAGAGCGCTTATCATAGCTAAACTCTTTACCATTCGTAAAATCATACTCTTCAGTTAATGTTACGCTATCGGTATGAACTCTAATCACTTTCTCGAGTAAGTTTTCTTTAATGATCAGTCTACCCATAAACTGTCTTCCATATGATGTTAAGAAAGGTTTCAACCTAGCCATGTTGTATAAATAAGGATTCTCTGTATCGACTGCTACTTCTGTGGTATGTAGAGTATTATCTTCATCGTAATGTCCTTCTGTATCAACTATAACATACTTAGTTTTTTCTTGATCTTGAATGAATATGTCTTTATATTTAATATCAAGCTCATCGTTATTCAAATCATCATCGCCGAAATACATCTTGCGTACTGTTTCTAGAGTACCGTGTAAGCTTGAAGCTAGATATTTTACTAACGGGTTATCTGGATACGGGTTATCTGGATACAGTTTCTTCATTTTGGACAAGTAATTAAACCACTCTTCGAATACCGTTCTACTGTATGCAATATCTTTCCTATCGTAAATGTATGCATTATATTTATGCTCATGCAATAACTCTATTTTAAACCCTAATAGATCCTGATATTCATAGCAAAATTGTAAACAGTAATGAGTGTAGTAATTCTTACTATTGAATGCAAATACTTTCTTGGCATGTTTACTTATGGGGTTGTTAGGGTCTGTCGTAATTCTTACATGATAGATACCATAATTAAGATTCTTAAAGTCAAGCTTCTTAAGTTTCACAGACTTACCAACATAAAAGGAATTATGAATAGACTGAAGAGTGCACCCATAAGCATGGGGTAGAACATCGGATGATCATACGTAAAACACTGGGTTGGTTTGTTTAAAATATCAGAATCGATATATGTTTTTCCGCCGTTGTGCGTGCTTTCTAGAGCAGCATACTCACGCCACGATGTCACATTAGGTACTATCTTTTTTAACTTTCTTTCGATCCTTGCATTGCAGTAACGAAAGTAAGTATTGTAACACGCCCGAGTTTCACTAAAGCATTCTCGAAAGTTGATGCGTTTAGTTTTAATTTGCTCACAATATGTGGCAAAGTTGCGTTTAAATTTGATAAGCTCATCATTGTTACAGTACCCACTGATCAACCTGTATCGGTATCTGGCGACGTTATCGAGTTCAGTATCATAGTAGACGGTGTCTTCTTCATCGTCTTCGTAGACATAATAATAATAGTTATCGCATTTGTACCAAAAGATA
>SEDO01000060.1 GCA_004211595.1 Pedobacter sp. | reverse complement strand
CTCCCGTAGGAGTCGGGCCCGTGTCTCAGTGCCCGTGTGACTGGTCGTGCTCTCACACCAGTTACTGATCGCAGGCTTGGTGGGCCGTTACCCCGCCAACTACCTAATCAGGCGCACGCTCATCCAAAACCGCCGGAGCTATATTAAGATAGTGATGCCACTTCCTTAAGTTACGATGTATTAATCCTCCTTTCGGAGGGCTATTCATCAGTTTTGGGTAGATTGCGTACGTGTTCCGCACCCGTTTGCCGGTCGCCATCAGTTGTATTGCTACAACCATGCTGCCCCTCGACTTGCATGTATTAAGCCTGCCGCTAGCGTTCATCCTGAGCCAGGATCAAACTCTCCATTGTAAATGAGTTTTGATACTGACTATTAAATTCTCAAATTTTGAAAAATTAACGAGTCAATTTCGAATTTTATTCGCTTGACTTACCTAGTTGTTTTAATCATAAAGATTAAAGTTGCTGTTGCTTCCAAACTTTCAAAGATCTTAAACCAACATTCAAACAAGTTTGAAGTGATTTTGTAGATGATAAGGTTGTGAACCTCAAGGCCTTGCGCCTCATCTTTTATAATTTTAAGAACTTAATTTCGCGTCCCTTTTTTCGATTGGGAGTGCAAAGATAATTTCTTTTTTCATTCTACCAAATTTATTTTTCTGATTTTCAATTCTTTAACAACTGTCAAAGTTTTGATTTCGGTAGAAGAAGTAGTGATGTAAAGAGCTTGCTTTTCTTTTTTTCTAGCGGAGTGCAAAGATATGTGAGCTTTGCAATTCCAACCAAATTTTTCTTGATTTTATTTGCTAAAAAACTGTGAAGTAAAACCGTTTGTTTTTCAGCAATTGTGACTATCAAAAAGCGGTCGCAAAGATAAGTAACTTGTTGATTACCAACCAAATATTTTTAAAAATTTCTTTCTTAAATATTTGTCAAAGGAACTTTTGCGATAGCGATTGTGACAGTGTTTCAAAAAGCGGTTGCAAAGATACGGGGCATGAACAATACACTCCAAACTATTTCGGAAAATAGTTACTAAAAACCCGTGAAAGGCACGATTGGCGCGGGAAAATAATTATCAGGGTAATTGACATTTACAAGGTAAAGACCATGTGCCGGCACTGAATATCCCGCTTTTGCGTCCGTTTTAAAGAGAGATTCTAAGTCTCGCATGCCTAGTTTTTCTCTTCCCATCTTTAAAAGCGTTGCAGTAATTAGCCTCACCATTCCCCTTAAAAACCGGTTTCCTTCTATAATAAAGTGCAGCTCTTCTCCTTTTTGCACCCATTGGCACTGGCTAATCTGGCAGTGAAAGTTTTTTACCTGGGTATTTGTTTTGGAAAAGGCAAAGAAATTTTGCTGACTACTTATATAGTGAGCGCCTTCCTGTAAATGAGAAAGGTTCAGTTTATAGGGATAAAAAAAAGATGTTTCCTGCAAAAATGGATTTTTGACTTGGTGGAGCTTATATATATATCTCCGGCTAATCGCATCAAAACGGGAATGAGCAGCGTCCGGCATTAAATGAATATTGTGCACTGCGATATCCGGCGGAAGAAT
>SEDO01000059.1 GCA_004211595.1 Pedobacter sp. | reverse complement strand
GAACGGGGCGGCGAGGCCTGAGAGGTTGGGACAGTCGGCTTTGGGAGCCCGAAAACCCACGAATCGGGGGGCACCAGGGGGGTTGGGACGTGGTCTGAGGCCCCCCCGTTGGGACAGGGGTTGGGACGCGGTCTGGCAGCCTTATTTGGCTCTTCGTCCCATCTGTCCTAACCGTCCTAGCTATCAGAGAGTTAAAATATAGTGGCAAGTGGCTGTAGGTAGCCCCCCCCATCTGGCACCCCCTGTTCTTACTGCTCCCAGGGCTATTGGTTGGATCGGTCGGGACAGATGGGACAGACAGGCAAATAAGGCTGCCAGACCGCGTCCCGACCATCAGCTACGGGTCGGGACAGGCGGGGGTCGGGACGTTGGGACGGCAGTGGGTTGGGACGCGGTCTCGAGGTACCAGCCGACCCACAAGGCCGTCGGATAGACGTAAAACGATAACCGACGCCGTTCAGCGGCCAAGAAGGAAGACCGGAGGGGAGTCCAGGGCCTCGACCAGGCCGTCGCCGCCGGCAGGGAGGCCCCCGGCCGGCGGCGACGGCCTGGTCGAGGCCCTGGACCCCCTCCGGTCGTCCTTCTTGGCCGCTGAACGGCGACCGTTAGTGTTTTACATCTATTGGGCGGTCTGGCGGGTTGGCTGGCACCTCGAGCCCACGTCCCAACCCCTCCTGCTCCCAGCGTCCCAACCCCCCCCCGTCCCAACCCATGGTTGGTAGTCGGGACGTGGTTTCGCAGCCCTTTTAGGCTTCACGTCCCAATTGTCCCAACCGGACCAATGAAATTGTCTGGGAGGCTTCTGAACAGGGGGTGCCAGCCGGTGGGGGCTACCTACAGCCCTTCCCCTTTCTGATTTACCTTCTCTATATATAGGACAGTTGGGACAGAGGGGACATAGAGCCAAATAAGGCTGCCATACTGCGTCCCAACCCCTGTCCCAACGGTGGGGGCCTCAGACCGCGTCCCAACCCCCCTGGCACCCCCCGATTCGTGGGTTTTCGGGCTCCAAAAGCCGACTGTCCCAACCTATCGGGCCTCGGCGCCCCATTCTGGCCCTCTCCCGGCCCCTGCCCGTCTGGAACGGGTCGGCCTCACCCCCCAGGCCCCCCCTCGGCGCCACGAACCCCGTCCGGCCACCAGGGGGTTGGGACGTGCCGTCCCTGCGCCCCCCTGGCACCCCCTCGGGGACGGACGGCCGGCACGGACGGCCGGCCGGTGGCCTTCCGGCCATGGCCAGCTCCGCGCCGAAGCCCTCGGCCCCAAAGCGCTTGACCCTCGGCCCCCTTCAGCGCGACGCGCCCACGCCTCGCCGACCCGTCACCGGGGCCAGCACCTGTCGGTCGTCGCTGGGCGCAGCTGCGCGCAGCTGCGTGGGCAGCTGCTCAACGGCCGTCACGCGCTTAGCCCGCGCGCTCTGCAGCCGGTTGGTGGTAGGTCTGGAGGCGAACCCAGCCCCTCAAAACACCCAGCCCCTCGCACCGAGCTGCATCCCCTTCCTTTAGGCGGGCGGGAGGACGCAGCACAGCGGAGGGGCCGAAGGACCCATGCATCCTAGCACTGCCCTTTGCTGCACGTCGTGCCTGCGTTTTGACCTCTGCCGCGCGCCCTCGTCGGCGTCCCGGAGGTCGTCATGAGCGGTCTGCAGCTGCCGGTACTGCGAAATTCACGGGTGGAGGGCTGGCCAGGGGCCGCTCATCCCCCCGTCGTGGAGTACCTGGAGCCGGGAGAAGTCTTCTCCCGGAGGTACCCGACCGATGCCCATGTGGCGGCGTACAGCGTTCCGGAGACGCCGCACCGGCTGACGCTCGAGGGACTGGGGCATCTGGCGGACGGCGACGGGTGGCGGATGGTGCTGTTCATCGTCGACGTCGACGGTCCGGGGCATCACCGCGAAGCTTCCTGGTGGCAGGGAGAGCTGGAGAAGCTCGCCGCGCTCGAGGAGGAGCACCCGGGGGGCTTCGTCTACGCGACCCGCGGGGGGTACCGCATCGTGTACCGGCTGCCCGAACCGGTCGTGGTGCGCACGCTCGACGACAAGGAAGCGTGGCGCGAGCGGTACCAGCGCGAGCTCGTGTACCTCGTACGCACGTTCGGCATCGTGGGGGACGCGGCGTGCAGCGACATCACGAGGCTGTACCGACTTCCGCACGCGACCCGTACGCCGGGCGGAGCGCCCGAGCAGCTCGAGACGAGCGGTGACCCGTCGCAGCTGGGGGCCTGGGAGCATGTACCTGGTGCCGAGGAACTCTCCGCGGACGTCTCCACGACCCGTCTGCTCGCATCGATGCGCCCAGGCTGGGCGCCGCTCCTTCGTCGCCTGGCTCCCCCGGTGAGTTCTTCATCGCCGGACGTGCCCTGGAGGGAGCCCGAGGACCAGGCCGAGGAGCGCGTGTTCAAGCGCGCGGCGGCGTACCTCGACCGGATGGCCGCGAGCATCGAGGGCGCGGGGGGTGATGCGGCGCTGTGGGCGGCCGCGGAGGCGATGACGGTGGGGTTCGCGCTGGGGCCGGTGACGGCGAGCGCGCTGCTCTGGCGGCACTTCAACCCGCGGTGCTCGCCGCCATGGCCGCGCGCGGTGATTGAACGCAAGTGCCGGGAGGCTTCGAGCCACGGGAAGCTCCCCTGGGGACGTCTGCGCGACGCCGGCGGGGGCTCCGCGGGACTGAGGCACGCGCCGGAGGAGCGAGGAAGCTGTTCGTCGATGGCCGGGGGAACTACCGCCGGAGCGTGGGCAACATCGCCGAGATCTTCTTGAACGCCGAGGGCTGGGACGTCCTGGTCTACGACGAGTTCTCTGACCGGTATCTGGCGACGGCCTGCCCGCCCTCGCATGTCGACTACCCCGGGGAGACGTGGCCGCGGGGCTGGCGCGATATCGACGACGCGATCGCCATGGTCTGGCTCGAGCGGACCTGGGGAATTGAGGCCAGCGAGCTGCGCGTGGCCAAGGCTATCCAGCTCGCGTTCGAGAAACGCCAGGTACACCCGGTTCGGGACTACCTGAAAGGGGTCTCCTGGGACGGCGTACCGCGGCTCGAGCGCTGGCTGACGACGTACCTCGGCGTCGAGGACACGCCGTACACGCAGGCGGTGGGGGCCTCGACGCTGCGCTCGGCGGTGGCGCGCGTCCTGGAGCCCGGCTGCAAGGTCGACACGATGCTGGTCCTGCAGGGCCAGCAGGGCGTCGGGAAGTCGAAGGCCATCCGCGCGCTGTGCGGCGAGCGCTGGTTCACCGATGACTTGGCGGAGTTCGGGAGCAAGGACGCCGCTGAACAATTGCTGGGCGCCTGGTTCGTCGAGGTCGCGGAGCTCGGCGCTATGAACCGGAGCGAGGTCGAACGGGTGAAGTCGTTCATCAGCCGCGAGGTCGACCGCTTCCGGCCGGCCTACGGTCGCCAGGTCGTGGCGCGCCCGCGGCAGTGCGTCTTCATCGGCACGACCAACGCCGACACGTACCTGCGCGACGAGACGGGCAACCGGCGCTTCTGGCCGGTGCAGGTGGGGGCGGTGGGCCAGCTCGACGTGG
>SEDO01000001.1 GCA_004211595.1 Pedobacter sp. | reverse complement strand
TTGGGTTTGGCGGTTACAGCGCCGACGGGGGCGTAAGAACTGGCTAGGCCTAATACGTCGTAGTTGTCGTAAAATTGGGCGATCAGGGTGTTTAAGATGTTACTGGTGGGAAAGGCGTTATTGGTGTAGCCGGTAGTGGTGCTGTTGTTTCGTTCTTCCCACATCGGGAGGGAGGAGCTGCTTAGGGTGCTTTGAAGGGTGCTCCTGTTGGAGCTGCTGCTGTAGGTGCCTTTGAGGACTATTCGGTCTAGGGCGTCGTATTTGTAATAGGTCCATTGGTTGTTGTTTCTTTGGTTGCCGTCTTGGGTGAGGACTAATCGATCTAGGCGGTTGTATACCAGGTGTTCCCAGGCTTTGCCTGGGATTTTCTTTTCTATCAGCCGTTGTTTTGTGTCGTAGTGATAGGCGTAGGCGAGTTCTATAAATTGGGTGTCGCTTTCTGTAAAGCTGGTTAGGGTAAAGCCTGGGGGTAATACGTAGCGGAGTTGGCCGGCATAGTCGTACAAATAATAGGTATCGGCACTGTTGCTTTCATCCAGCCAGGCTCTTTTTAGTATAACGCGTTCAAATTGATCCATGAAAGTTTCTTGGGTTCCCGTTTTACCACTCACCCAATTTTCGTCTTTTTGTACGGTTTTATAAAGTGTGTGGGCAGGATAAAAACCACTACTACTAGCGCTGGTGGTACTAACGGTCCAGAGGCGTACTTCATTGGTGACATTACTTCCATAATTGGTTTTTTGCGTATGCCCCGATCCCGAAATCGCTCCATTAAAGGGTTGCCAAACTGCCCCCGCAAAACCTTGATCTACTACCCTATTTAAAGGAGATGGTTCTATCACACTTTGCGAAAAAGGATAGGGTGTTTTCGCAATATTGGCATCCCATGAGCTCCCTGAACTGTAATAATTAGCTTGATTAGTTTGCCAACTACTTTTATAGCTTCCATTGTCACTTGTTTGCTCGGCATACGGTAAGAGTTTTTTAGTTTCACGACCTAAAGCATCATAAACATAAGGCTGTACAATATCCTTAAGTGTTGGACTTGCTTGCCAATTTACAGTTTGTAAAGGCCTCCCTAAGCCATCTTTATAATGGATCATACGATTGGCCTGTGCTACACTTAGGCCAACTAATGAAGCCGTGGTGGTTTTACCTGAATCGCGTAATACCGTTTCCATTATGTAATTTTGAGTTGTAGTGGGGGTTTGCGCTAAGAGGGCCGATGAGAGTATCAACCCTACAACTATTAAATAAATATTTTTCATAAGTTTTAGGGTTTATAGTGATACTTAAAGTTTCTGAGAATATTATTATTCCTATCCTTGATATTTTCTAAGCGCATAAATTTATCATATTCATAGAAAGTCACATTCCCCATCGGGTTAGTTTCTGAAAGTAGACCAACTAATGGTTTATAGGTGTAGGTACTCACTTGCGGCAAATTATTGACTAAGGCAGTTCTTAAACTGTTTAAGTGTGTGCGTAATGCCGCTTCGGAGCTTGGATTCGTCAAGATACTTTGATTATATAAGCCAGATAAAGAAGCTAGGGTGGCACCTTTCACTTGAGCTACTAAATAGGCTCCCCTATAGCCCCATAAATAGGATTCATAATGCCCAACATATAAATCATCTTGTTCATATTTTTCCTGCAAATTGCCCGTGGTGCTATAACTGCTAAAAACGGTTTGCGTTCTGTCACTTAAGGATGTATATTTTGAATATACTAACAAATGGTGTGCACCCCCATTAAAGGTATCAAACCTAAATTTCTCCCCCTTTGTTAACGTCATGGTTCCTGATACTGGGCCAACATAGGTAGTTATTTCCAGCGGTTCTAAATAGTTTTTATTTAAGAGCGCTGTTTTCATATTGATGTCATGGGCATCTAATCCAAAAACAAAATCTCCATTGGCATTAAAGGCATATCGATAGGAAGTTTTTTGAACCGTCCCATTGCTATTATAAATACGCTCTTCTTTCAGTAAGGTGCGACCTAAACTGGTATAGTAATCATATTCTTTAACTAGTTCTACATAGGTATTATCTGGATTAAATTGTCTGACTTTTTCAACCCGCAACGCATTAAATTGACTATTGACTAAATAATCTCGCCAACAGGCTGAACAAACGATACCTGTAGGATGCCCTCCCCCTGGACAGGTGGCCGAGGAGTAATAGCCCACTACTTTTACACCTACCTGTGTAAAAGGCATCACATCTGCGCTATACAAGCCCGACTCATTTCCTTCTTGAAACTTTTCTGATACTTTTACCCCACTTTGGGTAAAATTACGTTCCATGATTACCCGACCTCTTTTCCAAGAATTATCGGGCCCTGGAATAAAAGGAAAATCTTGCACACTGATACTCAAAGGGGCTATATCATAATCAAAGGAATATGTACGGGTAGTGTATCCATTATTGGGTTCTATAATGGTTACTTCCGGATAAAATACATAGGCTCCATCTTGTGAACTTAAGGGATAACTACTGGAAGCACTTAAACGCAAATAATCACAATCTCTATAAGGTAATGGGCATCCGCCTTTACTATAAACCCAAACTGGTGAAATGAGCAGACCCGAGGTTAAAGTAGAATCACTATGCAAACCGTATTTAAATTGCGTTTTATAGGTTTGCGTGCTCGCTGGATCATAATCTGCAACTTCTTTTACCCTGATTCCCCCTACATTATTATTTTGAGCAAAATAGGTACCTGTATAACGGTAGATGGTAGGTGGCATATTTCGTTCCATCCAATTCCCATCTAATTGGTTCAGCGTACAACCAGCTCCTAGATAAACCTCAATTCTATAATTTCCATTGTTTAATGTTTGCGACCCATTATATATTCCCGTCCAATTTCCAATTTCATTTTCTGGTAAACCAGCGGGTAAATAAAATAATTTTACTTCAAAGGCATCTCCTGGACAGGGCCCACTAACTGCCCAATTAAATTGCGCTTGCGTATCATCTGAGGCTATCGTGAAGTTTTTGGTTGCTGCAGGTATGAATGGCGATGTAAAATTAAAATTCGTTTCTACAAAACTTCGATATATATATTGGCTTTGATCGGGATTTATTTGGGAATTATAATAATCGAGTAAGGCAGTATTACCTTCATATGTAAATTGCCTGTAACCCCCTGTAGGATAGGTAATTCGGGTTAAGGTGTTGGCTCTTGCATAATTAGGATAAGCTCTTCGGTCGGCCCCTGAGGCTATGACCTGCACACTCGAACCATTTCTATACACCCCATTGGGTATCAAAGTGGTATTAAACGCCCCATTAAAATACCCCCAGTAATCCACACTTCGACTTAAGCGTGAAGGCAAATTAGTAACTTCATCATAGGTAAAACGAGTAGCTAAACTGTCATTGGCAGCTAATCCGAATTCTGCGATATGATTTAACTTTAAACGCGTATAATATAAATCATCTATTGGACCTACAGGCGATCCAGGTTGGGTAAAATACCCATAATTAAAATGATGCCTTTTTACTAATTGATTATTATAGGAAAATAGCCGGATGGAATCTAATTTCCTACCCCCTTGAAAATCTCTGCGCGAGCCGGATGAATAAAACACTAAGGAATCAATAGCTCCTTCAATTTTTGTTAAATAATATTCTAAAGAAGAGTTTACCACTTCCATTTCCTGAAGGGTGCCCTCCCCAGGTGCACAATCCAAACCTACCATATTCCCCATACTAATGGAAGCTCCGTTTAAAGTGGTAAATGAAGTAGAAGTAGATCCATAGGTGAATTTTATTACATTTTCATCATTTTTATCCCATATTTCCATTAAATGCCAACTGGAATAATAGGTGGGTGTAGGACCAGGTGCAGGACCACTACTATTATAAGAAAGGCTTACATCTTCTGTGGCTGAAATTGTTTGCGCCTTGTTATAGCCAAAATAATATTTAGTTCCTTGTGCATCAGTTACAATCCACCCTCTGATATTAGCCATAGACGGAGTAAATGTAATTTTAATGGCCTGTTGACTCACCAATTTTACATTCCCACTTTCATCAAAAAAGAATTTACCCGAACCTCCTGGAAATGAGAAGTGAAAAATATCTGGTTCGGTATCTAAGGTGCCTGCTACAGCTGCCGTACTATTGGCTAAAATGGTGCTGGATCCAGAACCTGGAAAAGCGGATGGTTTTGTACTTGCAAATAATCTTCCATAAGTGGGATGATCATCAGGCAAACTCTGCATGCTACGTGTAATACGCCCACCCGCATTTAAGTTCCATCCCAAACCAATCCAACTCGCAATTTCTTCTACTCGTATCCCACCATTAGCATAATTCATCGATATGGGTACTTGAATCCCTCCAGCTTGCACCGTATACAATCCTATGCTTATGGGCGTAGTACCGCTAAAGCTGCCTTCCCCTCTCGTGTCCATTTTAAACAATGCTGCTGAATTAGGACTAACAGTGGTTACACGAGGTACTGTACCTGTATACTGTGCGTATAAATTCCATGGACATTGTATTAAAGCGAAATAGGCTATAAAATACCCCATAGCCAGTAATAGCTTACTCTTTTTCTTCATAAGTAGTTAATTTGTAGATGATTAAAACATTAAGATAATAAATGAAATGAATTAATCATAAAATTTTGAGTGAACGGTAGGTTTTATTGAGTAAACGGTAAATTTTTAGTTCTCAAGCTGTTGTAAAATATTGTGGGAAATTAATTTTTTAAAATTGGGTTATTCGGAAAGTGTTCGGGTTGTGTTATATATAACTTATAGTTAATACCGTGTTAACTTCGGCAGAACTTCGACTCAGCTTCGGCTGAGCTTCGGAAAATGTTCGGAAAGTTCTCGGAAAAAGTTCGGAAAGTGTTCGGAAGTTGTTCGGAAAGTGTTCGGAAAGCTTCGGGAGTTGTTCGGAAAGTGTTCGAGTTTGTTCGGAAAGTTGTGGGCTTTGTTCGGAAAGTGTTCGGAAAGGTTCCGAAGAACACTCGAAGTTATATATAAGTTAGACAGTAGTTAATTATAAGATGATCCGAATAATACTCGGTCATTTAGCGCTTAGGAATGGTTCATTTATAAGAAACTTATGGGGAATACTAATTATTCCAATATCTTTGTGTCATGAGGAAAATCTTGTTATTAGGATCAGGAGGCAGAGAATCGGCCTTTGCTTGGAAAATTAGCCAGTCGAATCTGTGTCAAAAACTTTTTATTGCGCCCGGGAATGCCGGTACCTCTCAGTATGGTGAAAATGTAAAACTTAATCCCAATCATTTCGAAGAGGTTAAAAGTTTTGTATTGAAAAATGCCATCAATATGGTGATCGTTGGCCCAGAAGAACCTTTGGTTAATGGGATTCATGATTTCTTTTGCGCAGATGAAACCTTAGCCCATATTCCCGTTATCGGGCCTAAAATGGAAGGGGCTATTTTAGAAGGTAGTAAAGATTTTTCTAAAAATTTTATGAATCGACATGGCATCCCCACAGCGAGTTCAAAATCTTTTACTTTTGAAAGTTTAGCTGCCGGATTAGATTACCTCGATCAGCATAGTTTACCAGTGGTGTTAAAAGCAGATGGTTTAGCAGCTGGAAAAGGGGTGTTGATTTTAGAAGATAGGGAAGCAGCCAAATCCGAATTGAAAGCTATGCTAGATGGTAAATTTGGAAATGCGGGCTCCACCGTAGTTATTGAGCAATTTTTATCGGGTATAGAAGTCTCTGTTTTTATTCTAACCGATGGCAATCATTATAAAATATTACCAGAAGCAAAGGATTACAAGCGTATTGGGCAAGGCGACACCGGGCTCAATACTGGGGGTATGGGTTCGGTATCGCCCGTGCCATTTGCTAGCCCTGAATTTATGGCAAAGGTGGAGGATAAAATCATCAAGCCAACTATCCATGGTTTAAAAGCTGAGGGAATAGATTATACAGGGTTTATCTTTTTTGGGTTAATTAAAGTCGGGGAAGAACCGATGGTTATTGAATATAATTGCCGGATGGGTGATCCGGAAACAGAATCGGTAATTCCAAGGATTGACGCTGATTTAGTAGCCATGTTTGAAGCTTGTGCTAACCAGCAACTAGATAGCTTTGAATTAAAAATTAGGGAGCAACATGCTGCCACGGTGATGATGGTGGCAGGCGGCTATCCAGGCGATTATGAAAAAGGCAAACCTATTTCAGGTTTAGAGAATGTACGAGATTCGATCGTATTTCACGCTGGCACTTTGGCCGATCAGGGTCAAATTAAAACGAATGGAGGCCGCGTATTAGCCGTAACCAGTTTGCAAGACACCCAATTTGATGCTTTACAAAGAGCTACTGCTGATGCAGCCAGAATATATTTTGATGGGAAATATTTTAGAGAAGATATAGGTTTTGATTTGATGTAAACCTAAAAAAGCCCGAGCTTGCTCGGGCTTTTTTTTTGCTATTTACCTAATACCTCTTCCAGTTTTTTATGGAGTTCTTCTCCTCTTAAGTTTTTAGCAATTATTTTTCCGGTTGGATCGACTAAAAAGCTAAAAGGAATGGAGTTTATACCATAGTATCGAGCTACCTCATTATTCCAATATTTTAAATCAGAAACGTGGGTCCAGGTTAATTTATCGTCTGCAATGGCTTTTAACCAAGCATCCTTTTTTCCAGGTTGATCTAAGGATACGCCGATAATGGTAAAATTTTTATCTTTAAATTGCTGGTAGGCTGCCACTAAATTGGGATTTTCTACTCGGCAAGGGCCACACCAAGAAGCCCAAAAATCTACTAAGACATATTTTCCTCTAAAATCTGATAGTTTTACGGGGTTTCCGTCTGGATCATTTTGTGTAAAATCGGTAATAGTACCTAAACTTCTTTTCTTCATATCCGCTATCATCGCTTGCATTCTTTTGCCTTCATCACTTTCGCGTATGGTTGCCGGAAACTGATTGAAAAGCGGTTCTACTTCGCCTGCTTCAAAATCATAACCAACATAGGTTTTTAAGGCTTGAAATCCGATATAAGAATCTAAATTTTCGGCTGCAAACTTTTTGTTTATCTCATTTCGAGGGGCATTGGCCTTTTCGTAACGGGCGATAAAAGGCTCCATTACGGCCTTGTCATTTTTTTGAGCATCTGAATAGGTATTAAATTCATTCATCAAGGCTAATACCTCAGCATCTACTTGTTTAAACAGTTTTTTATAACGATCGAAATCAACATTGATTTTATTACCCGATACTTTGGCATTTCGGATAGAATCGGGGGCGTTTAAATGTAAATCTCCAGCATCTAAATAAACTACTATAACATCCCCTGTTTTGCGTGTGCTTAGGTCTGCATTGGCTGGGGAATCATCGTGCTTAATTTGAATTAAAGCTTGCGTGGGCCCGGTTACTTCCCCTTTAAATTGGAAAACTCCTTTTTTAAGGATAACCGAATCGACTACATTTAGGGAACCCAAATTATAACTAATAAGGGCCTTGGCTGGGGCATTAAGTTCGCCCACTTTGCCTTTTACAACAAACGCTTTTTGAGCCATTAACCCAAAGGGCAACAGGCACAGGGTAGATATTAATATTTTTTTCATAAAATTAGCTTAATTTTTGAAAGGTGCGCCACCACAAATCGGGCACCTCTCCATTAACGGCCATTTGATAATCTTCGTATCGACAAGGCACTAAGTGAAATCGTTCATTTTTGGATTGCCCAATGGGATACGGAACTTGCATCCACCAGCGATCTGATTTTTTGCTTTTTACAAAATTCATCTCCCCTGTGCCATCCGTTAAACTGGCTCGGTAAATGATATAGTTTGATTTAGGGCTCAGAGGTAAATCTTGTTTTCGGTTATAAAATCCATCCACAAAATACCAAACTATTTGCGCTAACAACATGGCGCTTTGAGCATTGCTATCAAAAGCGGGATTAAATTCGTAAAAACCGATAGAGGTTAATTTATCATTCATCCCAGCATAGCGGGCAATACGGCAAGCGTCCTCGCCATAAAAGCCATTCGGGCTGGCTAATGCATTGGCAACGGCATCACTCGAACGGATAGCTCCAAAATCAAAGCTAATCATGTTAGCGTTCCTTATTATTGGTTCTACAGGTGAAATATCTTCACTAAATTCCCCAAGTCGATGTACATCAAAATAGAGTTTGTCCATCACTTTTAAACTTTCTTGATTGACAAAATATGTTTGATAGCCAATATTACTGAAGTTGAACAGGTAATTGGGTTGATGTAAAAATATTTTACTCAAATAGGCATGGGAATGGGTTGCAATATCGTCTTGCTCATCTTCGTCTAAATCAAATTTGGCATCTACTATCACTAAATCTACCTTTTGCTCCATACGTTCATAAGCCATATACTGGGCGTAGGTTAAATCTTGTCCCCCACCTATAATAATAGGGAGGATAGAAAGCTTTAGGAGTTCTTCAACCACTGTTTTTAAGGCAAAGTAAGTATCACGTAATTGGTTTCCCGCAATTATATTCCCTAAATCGATAATCCGGGTGGGTACAGTACCTTCGTGGAGGCTATAAAATTGGGTTCTAAAATGATTGGGAGCTAGTGAACAACCGGCGTTATTTTTAGCTCCCCGATCTTCCATAACACCTATAATGGCCATATCGAAGCTATTTTCTTCTAATTCAGCTTGGGCCGGATGGTAAAATTGAACTTTTTTTCCGAGCTGTGAATTTAAAAATCCTTCTGCCGGGCTAAAATCTTGACTTTGAACTGGTTTTAGAAAATCCGATAACGACATATTAAATTATAAATCTTGACTTCAAATATCTATTTTTGAAACCAATTATTCATGTTTATCCTGAAAAAAAAGAAATGATACTGGTTACCGGCGGAACAGGCTTTTTAGGTTCCGAATTAATTAGTCAATTAGTGGCTGCATCACATTCGGTTCGCGCCTTAAAAAGGAGCCATTCGAAGGTGCCTTCACATTTACAGGATCATCCCTTAATCAGCTGGTTTGAAGCAGATATTTTAAATCTTGAAGATTTAGCCGAAGCTTTCGAAAATGTTACGCAGGTATATCATTGTGCTGCTTTTGTGTCTTTCAATCCTGCCGATAAAGATCAGATTTTAATGCACAATATTCAAGGGACGGCTCATGTAGTCAATTTGTGTCTTCAATATGAGGTGCCCTTGATGCATGTAAGTTCGGTGGCTGCCTTAGGGATTTCTAAAAAAGGAGAGCCTATAACTGAAAATCATTTTTTAGCTTACGACCCTACTTTACATGATTACGGCCTTTCTAAATATGAAGCTGAAATGGAAGTGTGGCGAGGCATAGCGGAAGGTTTAAATGCCATCATTGTAAATCCTTCCCTAATTATTGGTAAAGCTACGGGAGAGCGAGGTACAGGGGCTATTTTTAAATTGGTCAAAGAGGGTTTGAAATATTATACCACTGGCGCAACAGGCCTTGTAGATGTTGCGGATGTGGCCCAATGCATGATAGCTTTGATGAATCAAGGTTGCTATGGAGAACGGTTTATCGTGTCGGCAGGAAATATCAGTTATCAGCAATTGTTTGCAGAAATTGCCCGTTCATTCAACCTACCTGGGCCTCAAAAAGAGGCTTCGCCCTGGATGCTCAATTTGGCCTGGAGATGGTTTAAGGTAGTTTCATGGTTGAATGGGAAAGCCCCTCACTTAACTAAACATACGGCCAAAAGCAGTTTTAATCAGAGTGTTTATAGTAACCAGAAAATAGTTGCGCAATTAGGCTTCACTTTTAAACCGATTGAACAGAGTATTCAAGAAGTTAGCTTAAGTTTTTTAAATCCAGCCCCCTCGTTGCTTGATGGGGCTTCTTAATATGAACAACAAATATTACATTATCGATTTCGATAGTACATTTACTCAAGTGGAAGCCTTGGATGAATTAGCCAAAATTTCCTTAAAGGGTAATCCAGACCAAGAGGAGATTTTAAAAAAAATTGAAGGCCTTACTAATTTGGCTATGGAAGGCCAATTATCTTTTTCGGAAAGCTTGATGAAAAGGGTGCAACTTTTATCGGCCAACCAAAAACACTTAGCCCTACTGGTTAAAAAGCTCAAGAATAAAGTATCTACATCTTTTTCTCGAAACAAAACATTTTTCAAAAAGCATGCGGACGAGGTATTAATCGTATCCGGCGGATTTAAGGAATTTATTACACCTGTGGTTAGCCCATATCACATCAAAAGCGAAAATATATATGCCAATACGTTTAAGTTTGACCCAGCCGGAAATATCATTGGCTATGATGTCCATAATCCTTTAAGTGAAGAGGGTGGGAAAGTAAAACTTTTACATCAACTGGCTTTACAAGGGGATTTATATGGAATTGGGGATGGGTATTCTGATTTTCAATTGAGGGAAAGTGGTTTGATTCAAAAATTTTATGCCTATACTGAAAATATTGCCCGGGAAAAGGTAATCGCCAAGGCCGATCATATTACGCCTAGCTTTGATGAATTTTTATACGACAATAATCTCCCACGTGCTATATCCTATCCTAAAAATAGAATTTTATGTTTAATTGTGGGAGATGTTCCTCCAAATGCCATTGCCCTTTTAAAAAAGGATGGATTTTCTATCCGGCATAAATCGACTTTTGAAGAGAAATATACCAAAGATGTAGGTATGTTGGTTTTGGGGGCTAATGAATCCGTTTCAGATGAGCAATTGATACGAGCCATCAAATTAAAAACTATAGGGCATTTTGGTACATCCAAAGGACATTTAAAGGAAACTATTTGCAATCAATTAGGGATTGTAATTTTTGATAATAAAAAACATCGTCGTTCAGCCGAATCCTTTATCCCGCAGCGGATGATTGATTTTATGAATAAAGGTACCACCTATATGAGTAGTAACTTTCCGAATTTACAGTTACCTGCCATTGAAAAATCACATCGTTTGATTCATATTCACCGGAATGTCCCTGGCATGTTAGCCCAAATCAATACGTTATTAGCAAAGCATGAGGTGAATATTGTAGCGCAATTTTTAATGACCAAGAAAAATCTAGGTTATGTGATAGTTGATATTGATGCTGCTTATGATAAGGGTATCTTAAAATCCTTAAAAACTATTGAGAATACCGTAAAATTTAGAGTACTCTATTAAAATTTGTGTAAAATGTACACGAACATTCGTAAATTGCGAGCCTCAAAATTTTTTGAGCTTTAGCTTGTACGTGCATGGAATTAAATTCGGCTATTAAGGAAAAATTGGAACGCCTCCAAGAAAAGTATGAGGCCATGGGTCAAGATATGGCTTCTTATTTAGATGGCCTATTATATGCTGATTTTTTAACCTATTGGGATTATATTCACTTAGATACCCTTTTAAGCTTACAAAGCCCGAAAACTCCCTTCCCAGATGAAGAAATATTCATCATGTATCATCAAATTACGGAGCTTTATTTCAAGCTCAGTTTACATGAATGCAAGCAAATTTCGACCGCTGAAAACTTAAGTGTCAAATTTTTTACACAACGTTTAAAGCGCATCAATTCTTACTTTCAAGCGCTAACCAATTCTTTTGAAATTATGGTAGATGGTATGGAGCGGGAACAATTTTTAAAATTCAGAATGTCTTTATTGCCAGCTAGTGGATTTCAATCAGGTCAGTACCGCATGATTGAAATTTATGCTTGTGATTTCATCCAACTGGTTGACAAAGCCCATCGCACTGAATTGCAAGGCGCACCAATTGCTGCCCAATTTGAACAAATTTATTGGAAATATGGCGCTACAGAACTTTCTTCTGGGAAACAAACACTCACCCTAAAACAATTCATTCAGAAGTATGCCAGCCAGTTTTTAAGCTTAGCAGAGCAAGTACAAAATACAAATTTCAGCGCTCTTTATCATCAATTAAAAGAGCGAGGGGAAGACATTAGGGAGTTGACCGAGGAGCTCAAAAAATTCGATTTATTTGTGAATGTAGATTGGCCCCTGGCGCATTATAAATCGGCCGTTCGATATTTAGAAAGAGACCCTATTGATATTGCCGCCACGGGTGGCACAAATTGGCAAAAGTACCTTCCTCCACGCTTTCAAAAAAGAATATTTTATCCTTTTTTATGGACCCAAGAGCAACAAAATGAATGGGGAAAAACATGGGTGCTTAGTGTATTGAAAACACTTCAAAACAAGGCTTAATCACTGCCTTATCTAAAATTATAATTCCAATTTTACGTGTTTTTTCGTACTTTTGTAGCGAATTAAAACCATTAAGTTGTGATAGATACTTTGACCATAAATACCACGCTAACTTCGCACTCTCGTTTAGCTGAAATAGATTTTGACCATTTACAATTCGGAAAAATATTTTCGGATCACATGTTTATGGCTGACTATGAAGGTGGTGAATGGAAGAATTTTCAAATCTTGCCCTATGGGCCTATTCCGATGAGCCCAGCCATTTCGGCTTTACATTATGGCCAAGCTATTTTTGAAGGCATGAAAGCTTACCGACTACATGATGGCAATATATCGGTATTCAGGGCTGATAAAAATTTTGAACGATTTAATATCTCAGCAGCTCGTATGGCAATGCCTACCATTCCGGAAGAGATTTTTATGCAGGGGATTGCCGCTTTAATCCAAACGGATGCCGCTTGGATTCCTACAGGTGAAAATACATCTTTATATCTTAGACCAGTTATGTTTGCGACCGACACTTCTTTGGGCGTACGAGCAAGTGATACGTATAAATTTGTAGTTTTAGCTACCCCAGCAGGACCTTATTATAATAAAGCTTTAAAAGTTAAAATTGAAACCCATTTTACCCGGGCCAATCAAGGCGGGGTAGGCTATGCTAAAACAGCCGGTAATTATGCCCGTTCTTTACATCCTTTTTCAGAGGCTCAAAAAGAAGGTTTTGACCAATTAATCTGGACAGATGCCCAAACGCATCAATATGTTGAAGAATCGGGAGCTGCCAATTTAATGTTTGTTATTGATGGAAAGATTGTAACGGCTGCTACAGGAGATACTATTTTAAATGGCGTTACTCGTAGAACCATTATTGAATTAGCCGAAAAAAATGGCATCGTTGTAGAAGAACGAAAAGTTTCAATTGCAGAAATAATTGCCGGTATTCAATCGGGTGCTTTAACAGAAGCCTTCGCAGTTGGGACCGCAGCCACAGTTACGCAAATAGGAGAAATTGGCTATGAGCAAAAACTTTATACTTTAAACCCTGTAGAAAATAGAACAATATCCATAAAATTAGCCTCTCAGCTCAATGAAATTCGGTATGGCTTAGTGCCAGATGAATTTGGCTGGAATTGGATCCTATAAAAACCTATAATAAAACCTTAAACGTCCGAATAGCTTCGGACGTTTTTTTTTATCAATCACAGAAAATTTGTACTTTAAGGCCAGATTTCTGAAGAAAAAATAAATATGAAAAAATCAATCTTCTTAGGCTTGTTAGTTACTGCCCTATTTGCGGGCTCAGCCAAGGCGCAAAAAAAATTAAACTATAATCAAACATTTGGGAATGAACCCTCCCTTACCAAACCCATGAATGCAGTTTTTGGTTGGAGTGATGCTACCCATTATATTGAAATGGATACAAAAGAACGCAAACAATATGCGGTAAGTATCCTAACCGGCGAGCGAAGCCCTTATACCCCACCTCCGGCAGCTGATGTAGTCACTTTTTTAAGAGACAATGAAGTATTTATTCAATATGGAAAAGCTGAACCCATTCGCTTAACGAATACAAAGGACGAAAAACAAAACCCTACGCTTTCGCCCGATAATAAATTTATTGCTTTTACTAAAAATGGCGACTTATATGCGATTGATGTAGAAAATAAAAAAGAAATCCGTTATACTACAGATGGCACCGATGTTATTTACAATGGTTACGCATCTTGGGTTTACTTTGAAGAAATTTTAGGTCGTGCTACCCGTTATAAAGCGTTTTGGTGGTCTCCAGACAGCAAACAATTAGCTTTCATGCGCTTTGATGATACAAAAGTGCCGATGTTTCCTATTAATGGCTCAACAGGGCAACATGGCTATGTAGAAAAAACCCGCTATCCTAAAGCTGGGGATCCAAACCCTGAAGTAAAAGTAGGCTTTGTGCCTGCGGCAGGAGGAAATGTGGTATGGGCTGATTTCAATGAAAAAGATGACCAATATTTTGGCACGCCGTATTGGAGCTTTGATAGCAAAAGTATGATGGTACTTTGGATGAATAGAGGTCAGGACAATTTGAAGTTTTATGCTGTAGATCCATTAACAGGGGCTAAAAAAGAAACCTATGATGAAAAGCAAAAAGCTTGGATTGATTTAGACTTTGGAGGTAGAATTGAATATTTAAAGGATAATAAACACTATATTTTAAAAAGTGATCGTACGGGATGGGCACACTTTTACCTCTATACTTTAGATGGAAAATTATTAAATCCTATCACCAGTGGGGATTGGCAAGTTAGTAATTTGGTGATGGCGGATGAAAAGAATAAAGTACTTTATTTCACCGCTCGTAAGGAAGCCAGTACCAGAACTGATTTTTATCGGGTTGATTTTTCAGGCAAAAACTTAAAACGCTTAACATTTGGGGATTTTACGCATAGTGTATTGATTTCGCCAGATGGAAAACATTTTATCACCACCTATTCTAACGTTACTACCCCAACCAAGCGAGCCTTATATACAACAGCTGGCAAGTTAGTTAAAGAGTTAGGTGATAGTAAGGCAGATAATTTTACAGACTATGTATTTGGGAAAACTGAAATGATTCGAATTCCTTCGGATGATGGCTTGTTTCAATTACCAGCAGTTATTACCTATCCTACCGATTTTGATCAAACCAAACAATATCCGGTAGTTTTCAGTATATATGGCGGACCTAATGCAGGCAATGTTACAGATTCTTGGAAAGGCACCAGTAATCAATGGTGGGCAAATGAAGGGGTGATTCAAATTACTGTAGATCATAGAGCTTCTGGGCATTTTGGAAAGCAAGGGGTTGATTGGATGCATAGAAATTTAGGTAAATGGGAAATCATCGATTACAGCACGGTAGCTAGATGGTTAAAAGCTCAACCTTGGGTAGCTAAAAATAAACTTTTGATTACCGGACATAGTTACGGTGGTTATATGAGTGCTTTAGCCTTGATGAAAGCTGGAGATTTATTTGACTATGGCTATTCAGGCGCACCGGTTACCAGCTGGGAATTATACGATACTCATTATACGGAAAGATTTATGGATACGCCTCAAGAAAACCCTGAAGGCTATAAAGCCGCTTCGGTGTTAACTTGGGTAGATGGCTATAAAGGATTATTAAGGTTAATGCATGGAGATATGGATGATAATGTACACGTGCAAAACACTATACAGCTAGTTGATAAATTAACCAATTCTAATAAGCATTTTGAATTAATGATTTATCCAGGTTCTAGACATGGTTTTGGACCAGCAAAAGCTGCACATGATCGCGCTGAGCGGATTCGCTTTTACTATAAAAATTTATTAGATAAACCAGTTCCAGCTGGGGTTATTAGATAGTGTATAAAGTCGCTATCCATTAGCATTATAACATTTGGAGGGAAATCCTACTGTCGCTTAGACTTTCGGATTTCCCTTTTTATTTTTCGCTCTTCCCTGTTTTCTTTTCGTTCTTCCCTGTTTTCTTTAAGTTTTTCGAATCTGGCTATTTGCCGCTGTATTTCTAATTCTTTAGCTAGCGTGAGGCCTACACTATGCTTTACCCCTTGAAAAAGACTTTTCCATATAAAATTAAAAAAAGAGGCCGTAGTTTCTCGCTTATAATTAATTTTGGCTTGGGTGTATTGCCCCTCTACATTGGGATTATCCCCATTAATAACCAGATTATTGGCTAAAAACGAAAGCCATCCTTGCCGCACTAAGCGCTCTTTACCGACTTCTTTTTTCAATAAGGCTACTGATAAGTCTTTGTATCTAAAATCCAATGTACCTAGGGCGCGATCAGAATTGGCTGTAATATCGAAAGCTAACTCGTTGATTTGTGCGCGATTAATTTGCAACATACCCAGTGGTTTGGTTATTTGATTTAAGGTTTTTCCATCTAAATTGGTAAGTTTTCCTTGATAATTAAACCCGCCTTTTGGGTCAAACCGATTAAATTGAAAATTAACCCACATCTTTCCCTGTCCCATAACGTAGGTTTCTATTTGAGCTTCCATCACTTGATTTGGATCTAAATTACCCACATGCTTGAGTAATCCCTTAGTATTCTCGAAGCTTACCTTTCCTGCTTGCTGACTATCTCTATCAAATTCGGCATAGCTCACATCTATATTTTGCAACTGAATGCTATCTACTTTAATTTTTGTGGATAATTGCTGCAGTAATTGATGGGGAAAACGACCCGTTCGATCTTGTATTTTTTTTGGAAAGCGATTGTCATTTTGAACATGTACTCGTCCATCTAAAATTTCTACGCGTTGAGCAATAAAATGCTGTTTAGAAATATAAGCATGTAAATCAATCCCATGAATCAAGAGGTCGTTTAAATTGATTAAAAAATGATCTTTGGCAAACCCCGAGCGAGTTCCAAATTCAAAAGCGGAATAACGAGGTTCTAAGTTAAATTTTTTAATATGAACTTTACCCGCTTTTAAGTGAAAGTCTAATTGGTTCACTTTTATAAAATAGAGGCTATCGGGGGTAGCGTATTGGTAATTATCTAAATTGATCTTAACATCTTTCACCAAATAGATACGGCTGGTATCTTTTGCTGAATGAGCATCTATTAACCAATCTGTCAGGGTTACATTTAAGTTATTCAAAGAATCCACTTGCTCTGTTTCACTATTTCTATCTGTGTATTGAACCCGAGCTTGCTTAAATACAATTTCTTGAATTTGTAATGATTTAAAAAATTTGGAAATGTACGCATAAGGTGACTTACGAGGCTTGGGAGGTAAATTTTCGTTAAAAGCAAATTGCTTATTAACCATGTGTATTTGGGGCTGCTCAAAAGTTAAACGCTTTATTTTGGCTTCCTTTTTAAAATACATGCTCCATGGCCTAAACCTATCAATGCTCAATTTTTCAAGTTGAATATAGTATAGATTATTCGGGGCTGTTTCATTAAGAATTTGCTGATTATATACGCTGGTATCTGGATAAAACCGGATATTGGTGAGTTGAGCACTGCCTGTCCATAAATTGAAGCTGATGTCTTGAAATGTTACCTGATATAAATTTTGGGTAGATTTTTGGATAAAGGCCTTGAGTTCGCCCTCCACAAGGGGTTTAATACGCTGCGTGTAAACATAGGTGGCAATGCCAGCGATTACCAAGCATACAAGTAAAGCAATGAAAATTACATATCGCTTGTTTCTAAACATTCCAATCAGTTTTGAAACGAAATATAACTATATTTTCTTATTAAGTTAATCTTTATCTCCTGGATTTTTCATGGGTATCATACCAATGCCAACGATCTCCCGAATACCCAAAAATATGCTCTTCCACATCAAATTAAAAAATGAAGCCTGTGGTACTCTGGCCCATTGCACATTTGCCGTTCGGGTTTCCTTGCCAGGAAGGGGATTACTATCTTTAATTAAAACCGTATTCGCTACAAAGGAAAGTAAACCCTTCTTTTTAGTTTTACCTTCCGCGTCTATTTTGGTTAAGTTGGCTTTTAGGTCGGTATATAAAAAATTAACCCTACCATAGGCTCCTCGAGTATTACCCTGCATGGAAAAGTTTAAGTCTTTCACCAACCCACTCTCAACTTCTACTTGCCCCAAAGGTTTAGCTAATTTATTTAAATGGGTTAAATTATAATTTCGAATACTTCCAGCATAAGAAAAGGCTGCAAGGGGATCTGTCAAATTAAAATTAATCTGTACGTTTAAATTGCCTTGATTCATTAAGGAGGCTGTTAAATTAGCTTTAGCATAGTGATTTTGGGTTAAGCTGAGGCTATCATTTGTGAGATTTAAGAGTGAACCCTTGAGATTTCCTAAAAGCAAGGTACCTTTAGCCTTTGTATCAGGATTATATTCGGTATAAGCGATTTGAATTTGATTCAGAACTAAGGAATCCACTTTCGTATTTATATCTAAGCGTGCTAAGGCACGATGCGGAAAATTGCGCCCTTTATCTATAGGCGGAGGTGGTAATTCTCTATTTAGGAATACCGCCACTTTACCAGGGCCTAATTCAATTTTTCGAGCCCTTATTTCACCGGTTTGATTAAGGTGAATAAAATCCAAATTAGAAATTTTGAGTTGCTCAAAACTTAAATCATAACGATCTTTTTGCACTTTAAACTGTCGGCTAAAGGCTAAGTCTGAAAGTTGTGGAATCAATTTAAAGCCTTTTACTAAAACTTGTTTGGTGATGATATTTCCATTCACAGAGTCTAACCGAATTTTATAACGTTTATCTTTACTGAGGGATTCATAATTTCCTAAATTAAAGGCAATCGCTTTTGCGTAACCTACTCGAGTGGTATCGAATTGGGCAGCAGAATCTATTAAAATATCGTTGATAGCAATATTTAAATGATTTATTTTATTGGCTAACCGTTTTCCGTTGTAATATTCAAAATCGGCATCTTGAATACGGACCTCTCCTACTTGTATAAATTTTAAAGAGGGGGCTATCATTTCGAACAAGCTTTTTTGAGTGGTATTGGTATCTACCATTCTTCCCACTTTAGTATAATACATCCAAATTTTGGGCTCAACTAAGGCAATGCGCTTAAGTTTTATAGTTTGCTTAAAATAGGCATTTAATAATTGTGCCCTATTAATCTGGAGGCGCTTGGTTTTTATTCTAAATAAATGCGTGGGCGCTCGCTTGATTAATTTTAAACGCTCATATCGCATACTATCGGGAATTAATTGAGCTTGATGAAGAGAGACAGTACCTGTAAGTATATTTAAATCTATATCCGTATAATTTATCCGATATAGACTATCCGAGGCATTTATAATAGCTGATCCTATTTTATCCTTAATCATGGGCTTCCACTGAGATTGCACATATAAGGCAAAGCCAATCATTAATAACACGATAATGCCTAATCCTATAAACACAATTCGCCATACTGATTTTTGACTTTTTTTAGGTGGAGTCATAATTTTCTTTTTTATTCATACAACTGAAACGAATTATTGTTTGAAAATTACCGAAGGATGGCTTTTTAGTTCTGCCAATATGTCATTTATACTTTTTTTTTGCTAAATTTGAGCCCCATATTTAAGGAAAGATGATAGATTTAAATTTAGTAGATAAAACACATGACGAAGCACGTCAAGGAGAAGCTGTTTTACTAGAAAAAGTAGAAAATGGAGATGGCCGTAAACTTTATATTGAAAGTTATGGTTGCCAAATGAATTTTGCGGACAGTGAGATTGTGGCCTCTATTTTATCGGATACGGGTTATGAAACAACTGCTGACTTTCAACAAGCAGATGTTATTTTTATAAACACTTGCTCTATTCGCGAGAATGCAGAGCAACGTGTACGAATGCGTTTATCTCAATTTAAAAAAGAAAAGCAACGTAATCCCAAATTAATTGTGGGGGTATTAGGTTGTATGGCCGAACGCTTAAAAGCTAAATTCTTAGAAGAAGAAAAATTGGTAGATGTGGTGGTAGGCCCCGATGCCTATAGAGATCTCCCTGCCTTAATTTCTCAAGTGGAAGATGGCCATAAAGCGGTCAATGTCATTTTATCCCGGGAAGAAACTTATGCCGATATTAATCCTGTTCGTTTAACTGGAAATGGAATTTCTGCTTTTATTTCTATAACGCGGGGTTGTGATAATATGTGTTCTTTCTGTGTCGTGCCTTTTACCAGAGGACGAGAGCGCAGTAGAGATCCATGGACGATAGTAAATGAAGCCCGCCAGTTATTTGAACAAGGTTATAAAGAAGTGACTCTCTTGGGTCAAAATGTAGATTCTTATTTTTGGACAGACAAAGAGGCTTCAAAAGTAAAAATTGATGATTCTCAAGATGAAATGAACACCTTGAGTGGGGATGCTTTATTAGAGGCTTTAGTAAACAAAAAAGATTTACCGGAGAAACATGTAAATAAAGACACTACTTTGGTAGATGGCGCTGTAAACTTTGCTAAGTTAATGGCTATGGTAGCTGAAATAAGTCCTGAACTGAGAGTGCGCTTTTCTACCTCTCACCCGAAAGATATTACCGATGAGGTGTTATATACTATGGCTAAATATGATAACATCTGCAATTATATTCATTTACCTGTTCAAAGTGGTAATTCTAGAATATTAAAGCTCATGAACCGAACTTATGATAGAGAGTGGTATATGAATCGGGTTGATGCTATCAAACGTATTTTACCAGGTTGTGCTATTTCAACCGATATCATCACTGGATTTTGTACTGAAACGGAAGAAGAGCACCAAGATACCCTGACCATGATGGATTATGTAGGTTATAGTTTTGCGTATCAATTTGCCTATTCAGAAAGACCCGGCACTTTAGCTGCCCGTAAATATGAAGATGATGTGCCTGAAGAGGTTAAATTGAGAAGATTAAATGAAGTAATTCAGAAACAACAGGAAGGTTCATATGGTTATATTAAAAACTTTGTAGGCAAAACTACCAAAGTATTAATTGAAGGCTTTTCTAAAAAATCCGACAAGGAGTATAGAGGCAGGAATGACGAAAACGTGATGGTTGTATTTCCGGTTGTGGAACATGTAAAACCAGGCGATTATGCAACGATATTAGTAGAGCGTTGCACTACAGCCACCTTAATTGGCAAAATTGTTTAAGCTTAGGCATCAAGGACATGGATATTCAAGATATAAAAAACAGATTTGGTATCATTGGGAATTCTCCGCTTTTAAATCGCGCCATCGATATTGCTCGTCAAGTGGCACCGACAGATATGTCCGTTTTAATTACGGGTGAAAGTGGAAGTGGAAAAGAAGTATTTTCTCAAATTATTCATCATATGAGTGCCCGTAAGCATGGTTCTTTCATTGCGGTTAATTGTGGCGCTATTCCGGAAGGTACAATTGATTCAGAATTATTTGGCCACGAAAAAGGGTCCTTTACTGGTGCTCATGAGGCCCGAAAAGGTTATTTTGAAGTAGCCAATGGCGGCACTATTTTTTTAGATGAGGTTGCTGAATTACCTCTAGGTACCCAAGCTCGTTTATTAAGAGTATTGGAGAGTGGAGAATATTTGCGCGTGGGCTCTTCTAAGGTACAAAAAACGGATGTTCGTATTATTGCCGCCACCAATGTGGATGTATATGACCGGGTTAAATCGGGTAAGTTTAGAGAAGATTTATACTATCGATTAAATACCGTGCCTTTGAGAATTCCTTCGCTAAATGAGCGAAAAGAAGATATTTATTTATTATTTAGAAAGTTTTCAGCTGATTTTTCAGATAAATATAGAAGCCCTGGCATTCAATTAGAGCCTGAAGCTATTCAAATTTTAACCAACTATAGCTGGCCGGGAAATGTACGGCAGTTAAAAAATATTGCGGAACAGATTTGCGTATTAGAAAAAGATAGAAATGTAAATGGTACCGAAATATTAAAATACATTCCGAATGAGTCGGCGGCAAATAATTTACCGATGACTGTTTCAGGAAATTCCAAAGAAGATTTCTCAGAGCGAGATATTTTATACAAAGTCTTATTCGACATGAAAAAAGACATGATGGAGTTGAAAAAACTGGTTGCAGAAATTATGCAAAGCGGTGGTAACACAGCGCATATCATTGCAGATAATCCGCAATATATTAATCAACTCTATCAAGAAGTCGATTTAAATCCACAATCTGAATCCACTTTTACGATTAAACAACCGGTTATTCACCACCCTAATGATTTTAATTATGCCAATGATATCGAGGAGGTTGAAGAATCCTTATCTTTAGTAGAAAAAGAGTCGGATTTAATTCGAAAAGCCTTGAAAAAGCATAAGGGGAAAAGGAAATTTGCTGCACAAGAATTAGGCATTTCAGAAAGAACATTGTATCGTAAAATAAAAGAACTTAATTTGAGTTAATCATATCATGAAAGGAATGTTTTTTTCGCTTAACCGTTTAGTGCTATGGGGAGCTTTATTGATGGCTAGTTTACTAAGTGCTTGTAGTTATAGTTTTAGCGGGGCTTCTATCCCTCCTGAAATGACAACTATTCAAGTTTCATTTTTTGAAAATCACGCCCCTTTAAGTTATCCCAATTTAGGAAATACATTTACAGAAGCTTTAATTGAGCGCATTCGAACTCAAACCAAATTAGCCATCACGCAGAAAGAGCCACATGCTAAAATGGAAGGAAAAATCACCGACTATGATATTAAACCTATTTCCATTCAGGATAATAAAAATCCAGTGGCAGGTGCTAATCGTATTACGATGACCGTGCAAGTAAAATATACGGTCTATTTAAAGGATTTTCAAAAGCAAAGTTACGAACAATCCTTTTCTACTTTTGTAGATTTCTCTTTAGCCGGGCAAACTTTAGCTTCCCAACAGGATGGATTAAATAAAAGATTAATTCAACAACTGACAGAAGATATTTTTAATAGAGCCTTTGCACAATGGTAATAAAATTACCAAGGCATTTATTATCTTAGCAAACTATGGCGTTGAACGAACAAAATACAAATCATTTATATAAACTATTAGCAAACCCAGCGTTAGCTTGTGCAGATGATTTGCCTTTATTAGATGAACTTGTTCAGGCTTATCCATATTTTCAGCCCCTCCATTTACTACGTTATGAGGCGGCAAAAAAATTAGAAAATGCGGCGGAATATTTAACACGGGCAAGTTTGCACAATGGAGGAGACTTGTGTTTTCGCTTAATGTACGCACCTGAAACCTTGATTTCTTCATTTTCTACCCCTGCTGCATTTACAGATGATCAGGAAGTATTTGATGAAATTGAAGATATCGCCCCTTCAATAAGCATCACTAGCGCTGAAATAAATGAGACGGAGGAAACTTTTGAAGAAATCGCAGACCTTGCTCCTTCGGTTAGTTTTACTTCGCCAGAAGAAATAAATAATGAATTAATATTTGAGGAAATTGAGGATGTATCTATCGGAAGCCCGATTTTAGAAAATCCTCCATTAATAGCGGAAAATCCACTACCTACAGAGAAAACTACGACGGAGCCAGTATCAGATGATCATAGAGTTAGTAAATATGATGATGACCAATTACCTTATACTTTCTTGTGGTGGCTAGCGAAAACGAGGAAAGAACATGAGCAAATCTTCCAACCCTATGTAAGCCAGAAAAAACCAGAGAAACCAGCGGGTGGAGAATTGCAGCATCAAATCATCGAACATATTTTCCATTTACAAACTCCATTCGACTTAGAAGAGGAATTGCAAGGAATTAATACGCCTCAAGTGGGCCTCACTAAAAAGGATGAAATTATTGATAAGTTTATCAAAAATGATCCCCAAATTAAAGCGCCTAAACCAGAACAAATCAATACGGAGAATAAAGCGAAGCGAAGTGCAGAAGATCAAGATGATTTAGTAAGTGAAACCTTAGCCTCCATTTATATCGAGCAAATGCTTTATCACAAGGCAATAGAGACTTATGAAAAATTAAGTTTGAAATTTCCAGAAAAAAGCCGTTACTTTGCCGACCTTATACAATCCTTAGAAAAGAAAATTTAACAACATAAGATATCATGATCACCTTATTAATTATTTTAGTCATAGTTTTTTGCATTGCCATTGGATTATTTATTCTTGTTCAAAACCCTAAAGGTGGTGGTTTAGCAACAGGGGGAGCTAGCAGTAATATGTTTGGCGTTCAAAGAACTGGCGATGTGTTAGAAAAAGGAACTTGGACCTTAATGGGTTTAATCGTCATTGTTTCTTTAGCTATTACGGTAATTGCAAAATCCGGAACTGGTTCGACTGGATCATCTAAAATTGATTCTCACATTGAAAACGTACCAGCTCCTGCTCCTATTGGAAGTAATGCTAGTCCGAGTGCGGTACCAGCTACACCTAGCACGGATACGACAAAAAAATAATTTTAATAGCTATTTTTTAAATGCATTCATGAAAAGCCTTCTGCTAAGCAGAGGGCTTTTTGTATTAGCTGACATTATGACAAGCAGATGCCTTTCTAAAGATTCAGATATGACAACAAGTGCCATTTTTTCAAGGTAAATGGGCTTGGCATAATAACTGTTACTAAGTAAGCATGGGATGATTCCCTGAAACATTAACATTATTATTAAACAATTTTAAATAAGAATATTTATGGCTTTGAACTTCAAACCTAATGCAGACCGCATCGTAGTAGAGCCTGCTGCAGCGGAAGAGAAAACAGCATCTGGAATTTATATTCCGGATACAGCAAAAGAAAAACCTCAACAAGGAGTAGTGGTAGCTGTAGGTCCTGGCAAACATGCAGAACAAACGGGAAATTTAATTCCAGTAAATGTAAAAGTTGGCGACCAAGTATTGTACAGCAAGTATGGTGGTACAGAGGTAACAATTGAAGGAAAAGAATATTTAATTATGCGTGATTCTGACGTTTTAGGAACACTTTAATCTTATTGAAATTATACAACAATGGCAAAACAAGTAAAATATAACGTAGAAGCTAGAGACGCTTTAAAAAAAGGTGTTGACGTATTAGCAAATGCAGTAAAAGTAACTTTAGGTCCAAAAGGACGTAATGTAATTATTGATAAAAAATTCGGTTCTCCAACCATTACTAAGGACGGGGTTTCAGTAGCTAAAGAAATTGATTTGAAAGACCCTATTGAAAATATGGGTGCTCAAATGGTTAAAGAAGTAGCTTCTAAAACTGCTGATATCGCGGGTGATGGTACAACTACTGCTACTGTTTTAGCGCAAGCTATTGTTACTGCGGGAATTAAAAACGTTGCTGCGGGAGCAAATCCAATGGATTTAAAACGTGGTATTGATAAAGCGGTTGCGGCAGTGGTAGCTAATTTAAAAGAGCAATCTCAAACCGTTGGAGAAGACAATAATAAAATCAAACAAGTAGCTGCAATTTCTGCTAATAACGATGAAATTATTGGATCTTTAATCGCAGAAGCGATGCAAAAAGTTGGTAAAGACGGGGTAATTACTGTTGAAGAAGCAAAAGGTACTGAAACTGAAGTTAAAACAGTTGAAGGTATGCAATTTGACAGAGGTTACTTATCTCCATACTTTGTAACGAATGCTGATAAAATGGAGGCTGAATTAGATGCTCCTTACATTTTAATCTACGATAAAAAAATCAGCAACATGAAAGAATTGTTGCCAGTTTTAGAAAAAACTGTTCAAACTGGGAAACCTTTATTAATCATTGCAGAAGATTTAGATGGCGAAGCATTAGCTACTTTAGTAGTAAATAAAATTCGCGGTTCATTGAAAGTTGCAGCGGTTAAAGCACCTGGATTTGGAGATAGAAGAAAAGCTATGTTAGAAGACATCGCTATCTTAACTGGAGGTACTGTAATTTCTGAAGAAAGAGGTTATAAATTAGAAAATGCTGATTTAACTTATTTAGGTACTGCTGAAAAAGTAGTTATCGACAAAGACAACACGACTGTTATCAATGGTTCGGGTAAAACTGAAGATATTAAAGCGCGTGTAGGTCAAATCAAAGCTCAAATTGAAACCACTACATCGGATTACGATAAAGAAAAATTACAAGAGCGCTTAGCTAAACTTTCAGGTGGAGTTGCTGTACTTTATGTGGGTGCTGCTTCGGAAGTGGAAATGAAAGAGAAAAAAGACCGTGTAGATGATGCTTTACATGCAACTCGTGCAGCTGTTGAAGAAGGTATTGTTGCTGGTGGTGGGGTTGCATTTATTCGTGCAGTTGCATCATTAAGCGATATGAAAGGTGCTAATGATGATGAAACTACGGGTATTGCTATTGTAAAACGTGCAATTGAAGAGCCTTTACGCCAAATTTGCGAGAATGCAGGTATTGAAGGTTCTATCGTGGTTCAAAAAGTAAAAGAAGGTACGGCTGATTTCGGTTATAATGCCAGAACTGACGTGTATGAAAACTTAATTGGAGCAGGTGTTATTGATCCAACTAAGGTATCACGTGTAGCTTTAGAAAATGCAGCTTCTATTGCAGCCATGTTATTAACTACCGAGGTAGTATTAGCTGATGATCCAGAAGAAGCTGGTGCAGCTGCTCCTCCAATGGGTGGTGGTGGCATGGGCGGCATGATGTAAGCAAGCCCTTCACATATTTATTCAAGGCCCCAAGCAATTGCTTGGGGCCTTGTTAGTATAATGCAGTTTTACGCTATTGAATTTAATTAGTTAATGTGTAACTTAAGCTTATATATTTTTAGCCTATGTGGGAATTTTTAGGGGATAGAAATGAATTTTTAACCTTAGTAGAGGTTAATAAATTTTTATTGACCATCTTATTATGTGGTATCATTGGTGCTGAGCGGGAGTATCGCTCTAAATCGGCTGGTTTAAAAACCATGATTATGATTGGATTGGGGTCTGCTCTATTTACGGTATTATCCATTAAAATTGGGGATGGAAGTCATGATCGCATTGCTTCTAATATTGTTACGGGTATTGGCTTTTTAGGAGCAGGAGTTATTTTCAAAGAAGACAATCGAGTTACTGGCCTAACCACTGCCTGTGTCATTTGGATTGTAGCAGCAATCGGTATGGCGGTAGGTTCGGGTTATTTTATTCAAGCTATAGGAGTTACTGTAGTTGTGCTAATTGCACTTTTAATTTTTCCTTATATTGAAATTATCGCCGACCGTAGATTTACAAAAAGGAGTTATAGGATTGTTAAAAAATACACCAATCAGGATTTAGATCATTATGAATTGATTTTTAAACAACATAAATTAAAGCCCAGTCGAGGGAAACATCATCTGGCAGATGGTATTATTATTGGTAATTGGGATGCCATTGGAAGCCCTAAGAATCATCATGAATTCGTAGAAGCCATGTTGCGCGATGAAAGTATTGTTGCTTTTGATTTCTAAGATTAAATAAAACAATCGTAAATTTGGGCATGCCAAATGAACAAATATCTATATTCGACATTTTTAAAATAGGAATTGGACCTTCTAGCTCTCATACTTTAGGGCCATGGAGAGCTGCTCAACAGTTTATTCAAAAATTACGTTCAGAAACTGATTTTAAATTAATCAGTCAGATTAAGATATTGTTATATGGGTCTCTTGCTAAAACAGGAAAAGGCCATGGCACCGATATTGCCATTTTATTAGGGTTACATGGGGCTGATCCGGTAACCTTTGATGTAAATGCCATTGATACTACGGTTGAAGCCATTAAATCCACTCAGGTTTTGAAGTTGGCTGGGGAGGTGGATATTCCTTTTGATTACGAAAATGATTTATTGTTCCTATTTCAAGAAAGCTTGCCCTTTCATCCCAATGCAGTTACTTTTCAAGCTTTTTTAAGTACTGGTAAGGCTATTTCCGCTACATATTATTCTATAGGAGGCGGTTTTGTGGTTGGAGAAAATCAAGATGGTCCAGAAAAAGAAATGGTAGATTTGCCCTTCCCGATTGATAAAGCTGGGGATTTATGGCATTGGTGTATGAAAACAGGTTTGAAAGTTTCGGAAGTAGTGATGGAGAATGAGTTAGCTTGGCGCACAGAGGCTGCTACTCGGGCGGGCATTTTAGCACATGTTCGGGTGATGCAAGAATGTACTTATCGGGGATGTCATACAAAAGGGGTTTTACCTGGCGGATTACATGTGGAGCGGAGAGCTGCCAAATTAAATGCTCGCTTACTGGCAGGTAAATCGTATGTGGATTTTGATTCCTGGTTAGCAGCAATCCGATCTGGAGGTTCTGATTTCAATTATATTTTAGATTGGGTATCTTGTTTCGCTTTGGCGGTTAATGAAGAAAATGCAGCCTTTGGAAGAGTGGTAACAGCTCCTACAAATGGTGCTGCAGGTGTAATTCCGGCTGTTTTGCATTATTATATGTGTTTTGCGGATGGCTATTCTGAAGAGAAAATTATTCAATTTGTGGCCTGCGCTTCGGAAATTGGAAGCATTTTTAAAAAGGGGGCTACTATATCCGCTGCAATGGGAGGCTGTCAAGCAGAAATTGGGGTTTCCTCTGCCATGGCAGCTGCTGCCCTTACAGAATGTTTGGGGGGCTCTCAAAGACAGGTGCTCATGGCCGCTGAAATAGCTATGGAACATCATCTGGGGCTAACCTGTGATCCTATCGGCGGTTTAGTGCAAGTGCCTTGTATTGAAAGAAACACCATGGGGGCTATCAAAGCTATTACGGCTAGTCAATTGGCCTTGCAGAGTAATCCAGATAAAGCTAAAGTGAGTTTAGATGCGGTGGTTAATACCATGTGGGAAACAGCTTTAGATATGAACTCAAAATACAAAGAAACATCTGATGGAGGTTTAGCCACCAATATTCCTTTGAGTTTACCCGAATGTTAAGGGGCTTGATAAAATAGCTTTTACCCATTCGGTATGCATCTCTGTAGCATAATGTAAGCCATCGCTTACTAAGGGGGCTTGATACTGCGCTAAATTTCTCGTATAACCTGTAATATCAATGAATTGAACCCCTTCACTTTTACAATAATCAGCTGCTATAGCATTATAGGCGTCAATTTCTTGGGCTATTATATCAATTTGACGATCGGATTGTTGTGCAAATGGGGTTTGACCCCAATCGGGAATAGATAGAACGAATACCTTTTCTTTTCGACCTTGGGCAAAGGTTATGCTTTGAGATAAAAGAGAAGCAAATTCAGCTTGGTATTGTGGTAAAGGATATTGTCGATATTGATTATTCACACCAATTAATAGGCTCACCAGATCATAATTAGCATGGGGTTTGGTATCATTAATAGCCTCTTGGAGTTCATCCGTAGTCCATCCGGTTTTGGCAATTACATCAGGTTGATTATATTCATAACCTAATTGGGCTAATTCATGCACTAAAATATAAGGAAAAGAAGCTTGTGGAAGTACACCTTCGCCAATGGTATAAGAATCTCCTAATGCTAAGTATTTTTGCATATTTTAAATAATATTCATCTTAAAGAGTTGACCTATATGATGCTTTACCTTCGCTTTAACTTCTTCCATATCAACTGCAAAGCATAATTCTTGTTGTAAAGAGGTAACGGCTTTATCATCAATTCCACAGGGCACTATATTCCCAAAATAATCTAAATTTACATTCACATTAAAAGCAAAACCATGCATGGTTACCCAACGGCTACAACGGACCCCCATGGCACAAATTTTACGAGCCTTTTCATTATCGGCATCTAACCATACGCCTGTATAGCCAGGATAGCGCCCAGCCTGTAAACCGTATTCAGCTAATGTTAATATTATCGCTTCTTCAAGGGTTCTTAAATAAAGGTGTATATCTGTAAAGAAGTTTTCGAGATCTAAGATGGGATAACCTACAATTTGACCTGGCCCATGGTAGGTTATATCTCCTCCCCGATTGATTTTATAATAAGTGGCCTCCTTTTCTTTTAAACCCGCTTCATCTAATAGCAAATTTTCGGGTATGCCACTCTTCCCTAAAGTATATACATGGGGGTGTTCACAAAATATTAAATAATTGGGTGTTGGGAGTTCGGAATTTTCGGCTCTATTTTTCATTTTTACCGCTACAGTTTCTTGAAAAATAGCTTCTTGCTTATCCCAGGCATCTTGATAGTCGGTTAATCCCCAATCAATAAATTTTACTGCTGTGTTTTTTATCATTTAGTTTGTTCTCCCTTCACCATTCAATTACAATTTGTAAACTCCTTAATTAGCCCTATTACCCAACTACATATCCCACCATATAATTATCTGGAGTCATGAAATAATTTACCTGCAATTGTTTAGTTCCTTCAGGTAATTCAGCTATGACTTGTAAATCTCCTTCATTTTTTAATTTAAAAGGTTTTACGTGAATATGTTGTTTAAATTCTAATCCCTTTTTACCATACCATTTATAGACAGCTTCTTTAGCACACCAACACACATATAATCCTTGGATATTATCGCCTACACTTTTATGTGCTAACTCCACATCGGATAAAAATTTATGTTTAATACTTTTTATCTTATGTTTGATTATTTCAATATCTACTCCAACTTGCTTTCCTTCCGAAATTATAACCGCTGCATAATCATAAGAATGACTTAAAGATATGTGCTTATTGGCATGTGGCAAAAAAGGTTTACCATGGGCATCTATTTGACAATCAATATAATCTTCGGTATTGAGCAGGGTGCGTAATAAAAGCCTGGTACTCAACCAATGTAGTAAACGCTTACTTTGGTGTAGGCTATTTATAATTTCCAATTCATGGTCTTTTAATTGAAGACCTGAAAGTAATTCTTCTTCAGTTTCTTCAATTTTCCATAAACCTAAAATTGTATGCGCATCAATTTGCTTTTGAAAAACAAGGGCCATTATTCTTAAATAAGATATGCAAAATTACCTAAAATTATCTTATTTTAGAGTACTCTAGCCCTAAACTATAACCTCATGACAAAAAAAGTTACTTCTCTGTTCTGGATATTTTTACTCTTTGTAACTATTTTCAGTTTGAACACCTTCGCCATTGGGGGAAACATTAATCCTGATGATCCTATCCTTCAAATTTTAAAGAAAATAAAGGCTTGGACAAATAAGTCTAACATTGAAAAAGTGCACTTACATTTAGATAAAACGCACTATAATATGGGAGAACATATCTGGTTTAAAGCAATTGTAACTGATTTTGAAACCTTAGCGCCAACTACCCAAAGTGAAGTGTTATATGTTGAACTTTTTAATGAGAAAGATACCTTGTCTAATCAAGCTATCATTCGCTTGAACCATGGTTTAGGGCATGGGCAGTTTTTCCTTCCTGATTCTCTACAGGAAGGTAATTATCGAATCCGAGCTTACACCCAATGGATGAAAAATGCAGGCCCTGAATATTTTTTTTCTAAAAGTATTAAAGTCTTATCACCCCTTGCTGTTCAATTAAATATTCAAACAAATTTCCAAACGGAATCTACTGGAAATACGAGCACGACTAAAGCGACTTTTACCGCTAAAAATAATTTAGATCATCTTATCACCGATTTAAAAGTTAATTACCAAATCCTGCAGCATGGGAAGAGTTTGGCTAAAGGAAATCTAACTAGTGATAAAGAGGGAAAATTTAGTGTCCTTTTACCCAAAGATTTTAATGCTCAACAAGCATCTGGCCAAATTATTTTAAAATTTGAACATTTTAATCGTGCCATTACTCAAGTTATTCCTTTACAGGTGCCGAATGAGGTTGTGGATATCCAGTTTTTCCCGGAAAGCGGACATTTAATTAGTGGTTTGTCAAATAGGGTAGCCTTTAAGGCAACCAATAGTTTTGGCAAGGGCCAGCAAATATCAGGTGAAATTGTAGATGAAAGCGGAGAGGTTATAAGCAGTTTTGAAAGTACCCATAAGGGTATGGGGAGCTTTTATTTACTACCTACAGCCGGCAAATCCTATACGGCAAAGATTAAGCCAAATGCAAGCATGAGTAAAACAGTAAGCCTTCCTAAGGTAGAAAAATCAGGTTATTTAATTCAAGTGACAAATGCCAATGGCTTGGCCTCCGGTTATCCTAAAACTGGCAATATCCAAGTGAGGGTGCTTTTATCAGAAGATTTGATGGGTCAGAATTTATACTTAATAGCACATCAAAATGGTAGGGAATCATTTGTGGCTGAAATTCCAAATCAAAAAGCTGTATCACAAGTTAATTTACCAATAGCAGAAATGGGTTCTGGAATAAACACGCTTACGCTTTTAAATAAAGATTTTTTGCCAATAGCTGAAAGACTAGTATTTGTGCATAATCCCATTGATTTTATGGAGTTAAAGGCTTTAAATTTAAAGCCTCATTATCAAGTTAGGGAAAAAGTTGATTTAAATTTCAATACCTTGATGAGTCAAGGTTTAAGTGAGGCTAGTTTTTCGGTTGCAGTTACCAGTTTGTTAGCCTATGTTCCAGATTCACTCAATGAATCCCATCTATATGCTAGTTTATTACTAGAATCAGATTTAAAAGGCCTTATTGAAGACCCTAATTATTACTTTGAATCACAAGATGACGCCCATGTAAAAGCTATAGATCATTTACTGTTAACGCAAGGATGGAGAAAATTAGATTGGATGTCTATTGCCCAAAACAAGTCCCCAAATATTAATTTTGAGGTTCAGAAAAGCTTATCAATTAGTGGAAATGTAAGTGGCAAGGCAAAGGGAAACGAACGTTACAAAGTCGTTTTATTTACACAGAATATAGGCATGGGAATCGACACATTAACTTCACAAAATGGAGATTTTATTTTTAATGATTTAACCTTTCCAGATAGCACAAGATTTATGATTCAAGCTAGAAATGCGGCTAATAAACCTGTAGACGGTTTAAAAATTTTTTCTGAAAAGTTAACTGGATTACAAAATTTTGAAAAATTGGACAAGCGTACAAATTTTTCAAATTGGGAGAATATTATTGAACATAGAAACCTCAATGAATTAAAATACGACCTACCTGCGAGTTTAAGAGGTACCATAGGATTAAAACAAGTTGAAATTAAAAAGTATCAAGAAGCTAAACCTGTGGTTCAAAGCTCTTCAAATTTAAATGGGCCTGGTAAAGCAGATGTTGTATTAACGGTTAAAGATTTTGGTATATCTCAAAAAGTTAAAGATATCTTGAATGCAAAAGCTGGAAGTTTTATGAATGCTAACCGATCCACTATTGGGGGAATGTCTGTAACCGAACCTATTATCGTGTTTGACGGTGTGCCTATTGAATTTGATCCAATAAATCCTGAAAGATATTTAAACTTATTGGATATGACTTTAGAAATGGTGGGATCAATTGAAGTACTTAAAAGTCCAATTTATACTTCAATGTATGGTTCACGAGGTGGAAACGGTGTAATCTTAATTAATTCTCGATCTCCATTGGATATGTTAGATAATTCCCCTCAAGTCTCTTTTATTCAAAATTATTTAGCTAAAGGTTTTTTGATCCCTAAAGAATTTTATTCTCCTAATTATTCGGAGACAAAAGATACTGCTTTTGACAACAGAACTACAGTTTATTGGAATCCATCTATATATACAGATGAAAAAGGGAATTTTAATTTTAATTACTTCAATACAGATGAAAAGGGTCTTTACAGAATGGTATTAGAAGGGATTAATGCCAATGGAGAAATGCTTAGAAAAGTGTTTCATTATCAAGTAAAATAAATAAATTTTAATATACATATATGAATACTATTCAAATAACCTTGAAAGATAGATTAGCTATAGTGAGCTTAAATCGACTCAAGTCTAACGCTATAAATCTGGAAATGATGGAGGATTTAAGTAAATGTTTTGAGCAACTAGAAAATGACGCTAAAATCGGAGGGGTTATTTTAACGGGTCAAGGTCACTTTTTCTCTGCAGGTTTAGATTTGATTGCACTTTATAATTTGAGTGAAGCGGAAACAGAACAATTTTGGATTAGATTTTTAAATTTATCAGCACAATTAGTGGCCTTTAAAAAACCTTTAGTTGCCGCTATAAATGGCTATAGTCCGGCAGGGGGTTGCGTACTTGCCTTAGCTTGTGATGCTCGAGTTATGGCTAAAGGAAATTATATTATTGGTTTAAATGAAGTGCCAGTGGGCATTATAGTTCCTCCAAGTATTTTTGATGTATATTCATTCTGGATTGGCAAGGCTGCTGCTGCCAGGGCTTTATTAGAAGGTAAATTATTCAATCCTGAGGAGGCATTACAAGTAGGTTTGGTTGATGAAATTGTGGAGGGAGATAGAATTTTAACCCAAGCTGAGAAAATGGTACGCAAATACATGGGCTTTGAGCCTAATACTTGGCAACAAAGTAAATTAAATATACGTCGAGATTTAATTGCCATTACACGATCGGACTATAGCGCAGACTTAAAGGTGATGTTAGACCAATGGTGGTCGGCTAGTACGCAAGCTATTGTGAAAAATATCATCGATAATTTACAGCAAAAGAAAAATTAAGATCACATGAATTCAATGTATAATCAACCCATGTTAAGAGATGATGCCTTTAAAGGCAAAACCATAGTAGTTACAGGTGGCGGAACCGGTTTAGGGAAAGCCATGGCTACCTATTTTTCTAGGTTAGGAGCAAATATTGTAATTACGAGTAGAAAATTAGTGGTTTTAGAAAAAACCGCAGCTGAAATGCAAGCTGAAACCGGAAATGAGGTTTTAGCCTTAGCTTGTGATGTGAGAGACATTGCTCAAGTAGAAGAAGTGTACCAAAAAAGTATGGAAAGGTTTGGAAAAATTGATGTTTTGGTAAATAATGCTGCCGGAAATTTTATTTCGCCCACAGAAAGATTATCTGCTAATGCCTTTTCAAGTATTATAGATATTGTTTTAAAAGGAACTGTTAACTGCACTTTAACATTCGGCAAAGAATGGATAAAAGCTAAGCAACCAGCTAACGTACTAAATATCATTACTACCTATGCCTTTACAGGCTCAGGCTATGTGGTACCTTCAGCCTGTGCAAAGGGTGGTGTATTGGCTTTAACAAGATCTTTAGCTGTAGAATGGGGTAAATATGGGATACGAACTAATGCAATTGCTCCAGGACCCTTCCCTACTAAAGGAGCTTGGGATAGATTACTGCCAGGTGATTTAGCAGAGCAATTTGATTTCAAAAAAAGAATCCCTTTAAAGCGGGTTGGAGAAAAGCAAGAGTTAGCAAATTTAGCTGCTTATTTAATATCTGATTTTGCAGGGTATATCAATGGGGAAGTAATTAGCATAGATGGTGGAGAATGGCTTCAAGGAGCTGGTCAAATGAATGGCTTAGAGGCAATTCCATCTGAAATGTGGGATATGTTGGAAGCTATGACTAGATCGGCAAAGTAAAACAATATTCAAAGCTTATGAAAACTCAAATAAAATTTTATTTTATGCTCATAGCAATTAGTATTGCTACACAACCAGTTTTCGCACATTTTCAGATAAGCATTGATCCCCCGTTAATACAACTACTTAAAAAACTTGAAAAATATTCAAATTCTCTTCCTATTGAGAAAGTACATATCCACTTAGATAAACCTTATTATTCATCTGGTGAAAATATCTGGTTTAAAGCCTATGTCACCAATACTCAATCAGGAACAACATCTAATTTGAGCAAACTACTTTATGTTGATTTGTTAGATGCGCAAGGTGAATTATTTAAACAAAATCGAGTTGCCTTAATCAATGGTTTGGGTTGGGCAGATTTTGCTTTGCCAGATACATTAGCAGAAGGCAACTATAGAATTCGTGCCTACACGAAATGGATGGAGAACGAACCTAAAAATTATTTCTTTGAAAAAGTAATTAAGATTGGTAATACTTGGGAAAATTCCCTGAATATTGAAACAGCATTCGAATGGAATCAACAGCCAACTGGAGATCATTTACAGGCTAACCTAAAAATGATTCAAAAAAATGGTTCGCCATTTAACCTGCAAAAATTTCAATATGAGATTTTAAATGGTGAGGAGTCTGTATTTAAAAATTCGGCTTCCACAGACTCAGAAGGTAAAGTATCCTTGATTATAAAAGATATAAATTTTAACGCTGAAACCATTCAAACTATAAAAATTACCACCATAATAAACAATAAAAAAACTTTTAAGCTAATCCCTATAATCTTTGATTCCAGAAAAATTGATCTTCAATTTTTCCCCGAAAGCGGTGAAATGATAAATGGTATTAGTTCCAGGATTGCTTTTAAAGCTTTAAACTCTATAGGCAAGGGTATACCAGTAAGCGGCGTAATAAATAACAAGGAGGGACAAGTGGTGGCTGAATTTAAAAGTAATGAATTAGGAATGGGCAGTTTTTATTTATTACCTCAAGAAGGGCAAAATTATACGGCTACTATTAACTCCCTCAATGTAGATTCAAAATATAGTTTACCTCAATCAAAAGCATCTGGATATATATTATCCGTAAATAATGATGGGGATGATAAAATATCAGCTAAAATTGCCTTTAGTAATGACTTAATTTCATCCGACAGTTTAAGCTTGATTTTACATCAACATGGTTTGCCATTTTATTCGAGTCAAATAGCTACTCAAAAAAATACTTCGGTTTTAAATTTACCCAAAACTAATTTACCTTCAGGCGTATATACATTAACCTTATTAAATTCCCAAGAGATACCGCTGGCAGAAAGAGTACTATTTTTAAATCAAGAAAATGATAAAATCAAAATAGAAACAAAAAATTTAGATAACTCCTTTAAAACCAGAGAAAATATGATACTTCATTTTAATGGTTTTAATGCTGATTCTAGTGTCAGAAGTAATTATTCTGTGTCTGTGACCCACACTTCTAGTGTAGTCCCTGATGAAGAAAATGAAACTCATATATATACTAGCTTATTATTAAAAGGTGATTTAAAAGGGTATATCGAAAACCCAAATCGCTATTTCATTAAAAATGACTTAGATACGAAGAAAGATTTAGATCATTTAATGCTTACGCAGGGATGGAGAAAATTAAATTGGGAGCATATTAAAAACGAAAAGTTTCCAACTTCTCCAATTCAATCTCAAGCTCTATTACCAATTACAGGTAAAGTTACAAATTCATTTGGATCACCTAGAGCCAACATTAAAGTCACTATTTTAAATCCTTTATTAGGATTTAATCCAGAAGAGACAATTACAAATGAACAAGGTCGATTTAGCTTCAATAATTATATTTACCTTGATACGGTTTCTTTCTTTGCTCATGCTATCAGAAAAAACAATTCAAATGATTTAATCATTTCCATTGATGAAATAAATGTTAAAGATTTTCCCTCTAAAAGCATTCTTAATGAATATAGTTTAAATATTAATAAGGATTTAGAAGCTTATTTGAGAGCAAATGATAAATATTTTGCCGAATTGAAAAGACAAGGTAATTTAAATGGCGTGATAAATCTAAAGGAAGTGGAAATCAAAGGAGAAAAAACGGTAAGAGATGAATCTTTTTATAAGTCATTTCATGGTATTAGAAAACCAGATATTGTGATTGAAGCAAAAGATTTTGGTTTTACTATGGATCTAATTACACTTATTTCAACCCGTTATAATCCATCTGGCGCAATTACATCTAGTTTGTCTAATACACCTGGTGGATTATTGATGGTAGTGGACGGAATGATTTCTGAATTCGCTCCTAATATTCAAGATATTGCCTTAATAGAAATTATTAAACCCATAAGTTCATTTACATCCCTTTATGGGTCAAGAGGAGGGAACGGCGTACTTTTAATAACCACTAAAAGTAAATCAGATATTCCAGTAAAAAATACGAATTTCATTTACTTTAATCCCCCTGGTATTTCCGTTTCGCGTGAATTTTATTCTCCTAAATATACCGCTAATTCTGTAAAAACTAATCTTGATTTACGTAAAACCGTTTATTGGAATCCGAATATATTGTCTGAAAAAAATGGAGATTTTAGTTTTAACTATTTCAACACTGATGAACCTGGCACATACAGAATGGTGATTGAAGGAATCAGTGAAACGGGGCATTTGGCAAGAAAGGTATATACTTATGAAGTGAAATAACCTATTTAATAAATACCTGAGTAGCGCCATATCCAAACTTTTCTTTTCGAGCATCAGCAAAGGTTTTAACTTGCTTATGCTGACTTAGACGTTTGTGAATATGATGTCTTAAAGTACCATTCCCAATACCATGGATAAAAATGATATCAGGCATTTGATTTACAATCGCGGCATCTAAATTTTTTTCGAATTCAGCAATTTGGATAGATAGAATTTCGGAGGCGTCTAGAAATTGATGATCATCACGCAGGTGTTCAATGTGTAAATCAATTTCCTCATCGGGTATAAAAATAGGTTTCGTGGGGGCATCTTTTGAAAAAAAACTTTCTTTAAGTTTTATCGGATCTATTTTAAGTTTTGGGGCTTCGAGAGGAAAAACAAAGGCTAATTCATTACTTAAATTTAACTTTTGCTTATCGGTATGAAAATCGCCAGCTTTAAATTTCTTATTAAAAATTAATGGATCCTTCATTTGATTGGTTTGGGTATCGAAATAAAGGATTTGAATTTTTAATTGAGGCCATTTATCTAAGCGCATTAAATTTTCTTCAAATACGGGAACTAAAGTTTGTGGGGGTATGATGCCTGATATTTCTGCTTTTGATTCCGTTTTGTTATCCGTAAAAAGCACATACAATAGTTGAGCGTTTGTACTATTTTCAATAAAAAAGATATGTTCTGAGCTAGTTTTATCTTTGGACTGAACAACAAGTCGAATGCCTAAATCGGGTAGATTTTTTAGTGGTTTAGATCTGGATTGATGTTTATTCATCACGGTAACTACCTCATTGGATTGGCCACTTTGCCCGTACACATAGGTAAGATTATTAATTCCCACTGGAATTTCAAAGCCATCAGTATCTGTTACACCGACTAATTGAGCATCAATAATCCGGGTGATATAACCTTCCCGCTTTTCATCTACAAACCTTACAAAATCACCTAATTTAAACTTCATATATTTATCAATTTACCATCTAATTAATGCGCTAGCCCAAGTAAATCCAGAGCCAAATGCTGCTAAACATACTAAATCTCCCGATTTAATTTTACCTTGCTCCCATGCTTCACTCAAGGCAATAGGAACAGAAGCGGCGGTAGTATTTCCATACTTTTGGATATTATTAAATACTTTATCGTCCGGTAATTTTAGTAATTGTTGCACATATTGGCTTATTCTAAGGTTTGCCTGATGGGGAATTAACAGATCAATCTCCTCAGGTTTTAAATCATTGGCTTGGAGAGCTTCTTTGATGACCTCTGGAAATTTTACTACGGCTTTCTTAAATACGGCTGGCCCATCCATATATGGCAAAATAGCTTCACTATCTACTAATTTATGCGAAAGAAATAAGCCGCCTAATTCTTTGTCTTCAAAAGGTGATTCCCCTCCTACCCATTTATTAGCATGTGAACCGGGATACTGCATGGCTAATATTTCAGCATCATCGCCATTGCTATGTAAATGCGTACTCAATATGCCTTGATTTACATCTTGGCTAGGTTGTAATACAACTGCACCTGCCCCATCGCCAAAAATAACAGAAATATTTCTACTACGAGTTTCAAAGTCCATAGCAAAGGAATGCTTTTCACTGCCAACAACTAAAATATTTTTGTACATCCCGGTTTTAATGAACTGATCAGCTACAGATAAGGCATATACAAATCCCGAACATTGATTGCGAATATCTAATGCTCCAATTTCTTTCATTTTCATTTCCCTTTGCAGAATTACCCCACAGCCTGGAAAATAATAATCAGGACTAAGGGTTGCAAAAATTATAAAATCTACATCTTGGGCAGTGATACCAGCTCTTTGAATGGCAACTTTTGCAGCTTCTATACCCATAGTTGCCGTAGTTTCTTCGTATCTATCGGCAAATCTACGTTCTTGAATCCCTGTTCGCTCTTGAATCCAAGCATCATTCGTATCCATTAATTTTGCTAGATCATCATTCGTATATATATTTTTAGGCACATAATGGCCTATACCTGCAATTTTTGAACGCATACTTTTATTTTTATTCAGGTAAAGTTACCTATTAAATATTTATTTTTGTAAAATGACAACTGAAACCAAAGAGGAAACCTTTACCCTCGAAGAAATATTAAGTTCTCTTAAGACCATCCATCGTTTGATTTTATGGAATGATGAAATCAATACCTTTGAGCATGTAATTTGGTGTTTAGTACATTATTTAGATTATAATGACTCCCAAGCAGAGAAAATAGCCTGGGAAGTACATAATAAAGGTAAATGCGCTATTTTAGAAGGTTCATTTACAGAAATGGAAATCTATAGAAAAATTTTAAAAGCTGAGGGATTAAATGTAACCGTAGACTAAGCTTTAAATAACTTTTTGCATATGATTCAATAGTGACTGCTGTGTAGCTACCGTTTTATCCTTAGCATACCAAGCATGTATTTTCTCAGCTAATTCAGGCATCACAACTCCTTCAGTTTTCCATGTATTTAATAAATCTTGCAAAATAGCAGGCCTTGGGCCCCACTTCTCTCCTATTAAATCACCTTCCTCATCTAGCAATAAAAGGACAGGAATGGCTCTTCCTCCATTGGTCAAATGAGCATCAATCAATTCTAAATTTTCATCCCTTAGTACACATCTTAAATTAAAAAGTTGCGGATTAACTTCAACCATTTTTTGAATTACAGGTACTATTTGTGCTGCATCTCCACACCATCCTTCTGTAATTACTAAAAAATTTAAAGGTTTGTTGAAGCTTTTTAAATAAGTTGATAGTTCTGGCAATAATTCAGTTGTTTTTTCCACTCGATTCATTCTTTGTAAGTTCATTTTAGAATAATGAAGCATAAATTCAGAATGATCTTGACCTGTTGTTTTTTGTGCTGCTAATAAATCTACAATGAGTTGTTTGTAAACAGGATAGCTTAACCCAGCTTGGAAATAATTAGAATAATTTGACATAAAATGGTTGTAATAAAATGGTTACCCCTCTCTTTTTAATATCTCAAAGGCGAACTTTGGGCGTTTATAAATTTTATACACACAAAAGTTATACTATGAGAAATCAATTATTCCACAAATGTCTGTTTTTTATTTTAACCATAAGTATCTGTTATGTAAAAGTTTTTGCACAGACTTCGAGTGGCACTAAAATAACAGGAAAAATCATAGATGCTGAATTAAAGGAAGGAATCCCTTTTGCCTCGGCTATATTACTGGATAAAGCCACCCAAGCTATAGTTAAAGCAGTTCAATCAGATGTGGATGGTGTTTTTGTTATTCCTGCGGTTAACCCAGGCACCTATACTTTCAAAGCAAGTTATGTGGGTTATGCTAATGTTATAAAAGATCCAATTACCATTACGGCTACTCAAGTGGAATTAAAGCTTGGAGACTTAATTATGCGTATGTCTGATGCGAATACTCTCCAAGAAGTATCTGTTACAGCTCCAAAACCGACTATGCAGATGGGTATTGATAAGAAAATTTTTTCGGTAGAGCAATCGCTCGTAAGTGAGGGAGGTTCGGCAGCTGATGTGTTACAAAATGTACCTTCAGTACAAACAGATATGGAAGGAAATGTAAGTTTGAGAGGAAGTTCGGGGGTTAGGGTATTAATTGACGGGAAGCCATCTTTAATTGCTGGTGGAAATATTGCTCAGATTCTGCAGTCAATTCCTGCATCTTCTATCGAATCAGTGGAATTAATTACCAATCCTTCAGCTAAATATGATGCAGAAGGGCAAGGAGGTATTATTAATATCGTCTTAAAGAGAAATAAAAAATTAGGCTTTAACGGCTCAGCTTCTTTAACGGCTGGGAGTAGGGAAAACTATAATGGTAATACGAATTTAAGTTTCCAAAATAAAAATATAAACTTATTTGCCAACTATAGCTATCGGGATGGTAATAGAGTTGGGGATGGATCAAATAGTATTTCTTATTTAGGGGGATCTAATTCAACTGCTTTTGCGAGTCAATTAAATGATTCCAGATCACAAGATCGAGGACATAATGTTAAAGCAGGGATTGATTATTTTTTAGCAGAAAAATCAGTGATTAGCTTTTCAGGAGGTTTTAACATCCGAAATAATAATAGATCTGAAGGTTTAAATATTGGGCAATTTGATGGGCAAAGAAACCCTTTACAATTAAGTAATCGTTTAAACAGTAATTTAGGTAAAGGCAACTCTTATGATCTAAACTTAGACTTTACGCAGAAATTTAAAAAACCAAATGAGGAATTAAGTGTCGGCTTCAATTACTCTCAAGGCTCAAATGAAAATAATCAACGTTATGGTACAGATGTATATTTTGATAATGGCTCTGATATTAACCCTATTTCCAATTTACAACAGATAATTGGCGATGGGAATAACAATAATTTTAATGCCCAATTAGATTATGTTAAGCCATTAGGTAAATTTGGAAAAATCGAAACGGGTTTTAGAAGTCAACATCGTAAATCCGATAACTTGACTATGGCTGATCAATTTGACTTCACCAATCAGGCCTTTACTTTTTTACCTGCATTAAGTAATGGTTTTAATAGTAAAGAAAATATCAATGCCGCCTATTTTAATTATCAGAACCAAATAAACAATTTTGGGTATCAAGTTGGATTAAGATTTGAAGATGCCGAATTAGAAACTAGGTTAGCTACATTTGATGCTTTGAAAAATCAAACCTTCACGCCAGGTCGTGTGGCTTATACCAGACTTTATCCCAGTATCTATTTAAGTCAGAAATTAAATAATGACCAGCAATTACAGTTAAACTATAGTCGACGTGTAAACAGACCTAGAGGTTGGGATACAAACCCCTTTTTAAACGTATCAGATCCTTTAAATCATAGCCAAGGAAATGCTAATTTAAAGCCGGAAGATGTACATGCCTTTGAGCTTGGTTATAGCAAGTATTTTAGAACATTTTCCATCGTTTCCTCTTTATATTTACGTCAAACAAATGATGTTATTCAGAGAATTCGGACTGAACCAGATGAAAACGGTATAACCTTGACTACCCCTCAAAATTTAACTCGAAATACAGCCAGTGGTTTAGAGTTGATTGGTAAATTCGATGTAATCAAGGCTTGGAATTTTACTACTAATTTCAATTTTTACCAAAGCAAAATTCAAGGAGTACCAGCTTATGGCATTGTAGATAATGCGGGCTTTAGTTGGAATGCTAATATGACGCACAATTTCATTTTAACTTCTGGCCTAAGTTTGCAATTTAAAGCGGATTATAGAGCTCCAGAAGTGATGGCCCAGGGTACAAGAAAGGCTATGTATGGGTTTGATGGGGGAGCTAAATACGACTTCCCTAATAAAAAATCTAGCTTAAGTTTAAATGTGCGAGATATTTTTGCAACACGGAGATGGAGAAGTACTACAAATGGTTTATATTCAGTGGTAGAAAATAGCAGAAGGATGCAAGGGACTATGGCTAATTTAACTTATTCTTATCGATTTGGAAAATCTACATTTAATTTCAAAAAGAACAAGAAACAAGATGACCAGGGTCCACGTTCAGAAGAAGAAAATTTTTAAAAATATAAATCCTATAAGTTAAATTGAAACCTCCATTATTACCCCTTCTTTTATTTTGGGTATTAATTTTTATTGGATTAAATGCTGCCATTGCCCAAAGTAATCCTAACTCATTAGGAATTATTATGGGCAAATTACAAGACGAAGAAACGGGCCAACCTATTCCTTTTGCAGTGGTAAGTTTAATGGAGAAAAATACGGATCAAACAATCAGAACAATCCAAAGTGATGAAAGTGGCAATTTTAAATTTATTGGGGTTAAGTTTGGCTCATATAAAATAAAATCTTCCATGATCGGTTTTGGGCCTATCATAATAGAGGATGTCGTCTTGAATTCAAATCAATATGAGCGTAATTTAGGATTACTAAAAATGAGCGCTGAAACTAGTGCTCTTTCTGAAATTGTTATTACTGCGCCTAAACCCTTATTAGAGTTTGGTGCTGATCAAATTACTTACAATGTTAGTGAATCCATTTTAGCAGAAGGAAGTACAGCCACTGATATCTTAAAAAATGTACCTATGGTGCAGGTTGATATTGATGGTAATCCTACTATTGCTGGGAAAAGAAGCACTCGAATATTTATTGATGGCAAGCCTTCTGAGTATTTGAGTGCTAACATTGCAGACTTGTTGAATGTACTCCCTTCGGATGCTATTGAAAAAATAGAAGTTTTGACTAACCCACCTGCACGTTACTCTGGAGATGGGGAAGGTATTTTAAATATAGTTTTAAAGAAGGGATTCAAAGTTGGTTTTAATGGCAATATTGGAAGTACCATAGGCACGCAAGGAAATTATAACAATAACGTGAATGCCTCCTATAAGGGTCAAAAATTTAGTATAAATGGTGGGGCTGCATTTAGACATTCTATTACAAAAAATTCTTCCGAAAATTATAGAACTAATCTTTTTCCCGATACTACCTTTTATTATAATCAGTTTAATAATGGAAAGAATATTGGAAATGGCGGTAATGCCCGAATAGGAATGGAGTGGGATATTAACCCTAAGCATAATATTCGGGTTACAAGCAATTATAATTTAAATAGAGGCAATAACCAATCTAATAATGATTTTCATTATATCAATGATCAGTACAATACCGTCCGACTTAGACATCAACTAAATTTAGGCAATACCAGGAATAGAAATTTTGTTTTCAATGTAGATTATCGAGTAAAGACGGATAGTGAAGGTGGAAAATTTAACCTTAGTTTAAGTTATAATAATAATCATCTATCTAATGAGCGATCTTTGGATCGATATTTTGCCTTTCCAGTAAATTTAAATCCCTCTTTGCAACAAAATGAATCGGAGGTTTTTAACAGAGGTTTATCCCTTAATGCAGACTATGACAAACCTGTATTTAATAAACGAGATTTAATCGAATTGGGTTTCTCATTTAATAATAGACAAAACGATAATCATCAAGAAGTTTTTAATTTTGACTTTCAAAATCAAAAATTCGTGCCTAATGTTGCGCTTAGCAATCAGTTTGTATACATAGAAAATTTAATGGCTGCGTACGGATCTTATACTTATAAATCGAATGGTTGGAGTGTAAAAACAGGTTTACGTTCTGAACTTACAAATGTAAATATGGAATTAAGCAACAATGCTATTGTTCCTATTAATCCTTATGTAAGTTTTTTTCCCAGTGTTAGTATTAACAGGCATTTTAACAAGCGATATCATATAGGGACTAGTTTTAGCATACGGATAAATAGACCTAGGGAAAACACCTTAAATCCGCAGATAAATAACGCAGATACCTTAAATATTTTTTATGGGAATCCGAATTTAAATCCAGCTTTCACCCAACAAATAGGTTTAAGTTTTGGGGTGTTTGGGGATAATTGGTCATTTAACCCTAGACTTTCTTATTCCAGAAGTTCAGGCGTAATAGAAAGATTCAGAAGAGTTTTACCAACGGGGGTTTCGGAAAGCACCTTTGAGAATGTAGGTAACAACTCAGCTCTAACATTGCTTTTAAACGGTAACTATAAACCTTCCAACAAAATCTCCTTGAATGGAAATTTTAACATTTTCAGAACTCAATATCAATCAAGTTTAAATACGGCATTAAATAGAAATGGAATAGGTATGCGAAGTAATTTAGGCATTTCCTTACAGCTTCCTCAAAAAATAGCGGTTGAATCGCAATTAAATTACGCGAATACACCTAACGCTCAAGGGCGAAATAGAGGTTTTTTAAATAGCAGCTTTGGAGCAAGAAAAACCTTTTCTAAAAATAAACTTATGCTTCGCTTGAGTACTACAGATCCATTTGGTAAAAGTAAGACAAGTAGTATTAATGAAGGCTTAAACTTCTACGCAGAAAATTACGCTTATACCAATTCTCAAAACTTTTTATTAACCTTAAATTATAGATTTTCTAACATAAAATCTACGAAACCAACCATTCCACCCCCTTCAGCTAAATAATACAATTTCTTTATTTAGATGCACGTTTAGATTTTATATCTTTACTATATGTTTAATTTAAGTAAAACTGCATCTGTAGCCAATACCTTCGTAGCTGAATTACGAGATATCAATATTCAGAAAGACGCTATGAGGTTTAGAAATAACCTACATCGATTAGGTGTTTTCTTTGCACATGAAATCAGTAAAACCATGGCATATACGGAAATTGAAACCCAAACTCCACTGGGACTTGCTAAGAGTATGGTTTTAACTACTCAACCCGTAATAGCTACTATTTTACGGGCAGGTTTGCCTTTCCAACAAGGGTTTTTAGAGGTATTTGATAAAGCGGAATGTGCCTTTATCACGGCTTATAGAAATACCAAGAAAAATGGTGAATTTACAATTCAAATGGAACATATATCTGCTCCCAACCTCGATGGGAAAACAGTAATCTTAGTCGATCCTATGTTAGCCACGGGTTTAAGTATGGTTTTGTGCGCCAAAGAGCTTATTGGAGATTATAAGATAAAAGAATTACATATTTGTGCTGCCATTGCAAGTGTTGAAGGCGTAAATCAAGTGAAAGCAAATTTACCAAAAGCCAAACTTTGGGTAGGTGCAGTAGATCAAGAAATGACTAGTAAATCTTATATAGTCCCTGGCCTGGGAGATGCAGGCGATTTAGCTTATGGCGCTAAATCCTAAATTTTATTCTTATCCATGATAAAACATATATTTTTTGATCTTGATCATACCCTTTGGGATTTCGATAAAAATGCTCAAGAAACTTTGTTAGAACTTTACGTAAAATATAAATTAGATAGCCTGGGGGTTAAATCTTCACTCGAATTTATAGAACGCTATACCGAGAATAACCATTTACTATGGGCGCAGTATCATAGGGGTGAAATCACTAAGAATAAACTTCGGGAACAGCGTTTTAGAAAAACTTTTTTAGAATTAGGTATGGACCCCGATTATATTCCACATGAATTTGAAGATGAGTACGTTCGTTTAAGCCCAACAAAAACTAATTTATTTGAAAATACTCTAAGCACACTTACATATTTATCAAAATCCTATCATCTACATATTATTTCAAATGGATTTAAAGAGCCTACTTTAACTAAAATGCAGGTTTCCGATTTAAATCCGTATTTTAAAAATATTATAATTTCAGAAGATGTAGGCGTTAATAAACCTCATCCGGATATTTTTAAGTATGCTTTAGATAAAGCCGAAGCTACTTTACCTGAAAGTATCATGATTGGGGATAGTATAGAAGCGGATATAAGAGGAGCACAGTCGTTTGGATTAAAGGCTATTTATTTTAATCCACAAATGATTCCTGTACCTCATGATGTGAATTGGCAAATCCATAATTTAAATGAATTATTAAATCATTTTTAAATGAAATTCCCTGCTATCAAAGGCTTTAATGAGGAGGCCTTTAATAAATACTTAAAAAACACCGGTCTTCTTATGATAGGAAGAGTGGGTAGTATGGGAATAAAAATGGTTAGTACCATATTTGTGGCAAATCATTTGTTTAAACATAATTTTGGAATTCTTACCAATAGCTTCAATTATGTTTTCTTATTTGCCGCCATAGCAGGGTTAGGGTTAGATTCATTTGTGGTTAAAGAACTTCACCAATTTCCTGATAAGAGAGATCATATTTTAGGTACCGCCTTTAAAATGAAACTTTTGGCAGGTATTTTATGTGTTCCGTTAATCTGCTTGGCTTGGCAAATCCACCCATTAAATGATATTCCTTTTCTGTTCATATTTATTCTGTCCTTTACAGGAGTCTTTCAATCATTTACGATTATAGATTCTTACTTCCAATCAGAAGTGCAATCGAAATATATAGCCCAAGTTCAAATCATTGGTAATATCGTTTCAGCGGGCATAAAATTGGGCCTCATATTTATTTGGGATGCTAACTTGATTGCCTTTATAATTGCGCTTTTAGGAGATGTGATTTTGCTTTCCCTAGGTTATATCTTAGTGTATGCAAGAAAGGGTAGAAAATTAAGCCTATGGAAATATGATTCAGCCTTGGCAAAAAAATTATTACATTTTTCGTGGCCCTTAATTATATCAGGACTGATGGTTTCTGTTTATATGAAATTAGATACCCTGATGATTAATGAAATATTAGGGGATGATGGGCCCGCTCAAGCAGGGGCGTATGCTACAGTCGTGATGTTTAGTGAAGCATTAAATTTTGTGCCTGTAGCGATCGTTAGCTCTTTATTCCCTGCCATTTTAAACGCTAAACGGGATGACCCTGGGAGATACTTAAAAAGACTTCAAAACCTCTTTGATATCATGGTATGGTTAAGCTTAAGTTTCTCTATCTTGATTAGTCTCTTTGCACCTTATATCTATTTTCTATTTAAACCTGCCTATCAATATGCAGCCAATACCTTAGTAGTTCATGTTTGGGGAAGTATATTTTTATTTTTAGGGGTGGCCAGCTCTCAAATGTTGATTGCGGAAGGATGGTCTAAATTAACTTTTATCAGAACCGGAACGGGAGCCATTGTAAATATTATTTTAAATTTATTACTTATTCCTAAATATGGCATACTAGGTGCCTCTATAGGTACAGTAGCCGCATATTTTGTTTCTGCCTTCTTTATTATTTTAATTCCAAAGACTAGAATCCATGGAATTATGATGTTTAAATCTTTATTTTTAATCACACTTTTTCAAAAATTTAAAAAAATTGAATAAACTGCTAGCCTTCCTGAAATTAATTTTTAAGCCAAAACGTCTTTATGCACTACTATCCTATAATCAAAAAGGTTATTTTAATAGTGTAGGTTGGTGGAATGCATTTGATAAAAAAGCTGCGCTTGGAAAAAATGATGAACCAATTCCTTGGGTTACTTATAGCTTTATAGACTTTATTAAACCAAGGTTAAATAAAAGTCACCAAATCTTTGAATATGGGTCTGGAAACTCTACACTTTTTTATGCCCAGTACGTGAAGCAAGTTATTTCTGTAGAACATGATTTAAATTGGTTTAATAAAATTAAAGACAATAAGGCCAATAATGCCGAGCTCTATTATGAAGAACTTATCCCAAATGGAAATTATTCAAAAAAAGCAAACAATATGGAGGCCCAATTTGATATTATAATAGTAGATGGAAGAGATCGTGTAAATTGTTGTAAATATGCTATTTCAGCTTTGGCAGCATCTGGAGTGATTGTTTTAGATGATTCAGAGCGCCCAGAATATCAAGAAGGCAGAAGTTTTTTAAAAGAAAATGGTTTTAAAGAGCTTAGCTTTTCAGGAATTTCACCAGGGTTATTCTATGAAAAGGCCACTTCGGTATTTTACAAATCCAATAACTGCTTAGATATTTAATACGCCCTACATATAACTTTCAACTTAACCTAAAAAATTAAACCAAATTATCGTCTATGCAAAATTTAGCTCCCATAGCACTTTTTGTTTACAACAGACCTCAACATACATTGCGTACCTTGAAGTTTTTAGCTCAAAATGAACTGGCTATAGATAGTAGACTTTTCATATTCTCAGATGGCCCAAAAAGCCCTGCAGATGAAGTTTTAGTTCAAGAAGTAAGGGAGATTCTAAATAATATAAGCGGATTTAAATCAGTTAAGATAATAGCCAGAGAGGGCAATTTAGGTTTAGCCAATTCCATTATCGAAGGAGTTACTAAACTGAATCAAGAATATGGAAAAGTTATTGTATTTGAAGACGATTTGATTTCTTCTCCTTTTACATTAAGATACTTTAATGAAGCTCTTTCAAAATATCAACATGAACAGCAAGTCATGCATATTGGGGCCTATATGTATCCCTTAAAAAATGTAGCAACTATGCCGGAAAGCTTTTTCTTTAGAGCGGCTACCAGTTGGGGTTGGGCTACTTGGGCTAGAGCTTGGGAGCATTTTAATCCTAATATAGATCAGCTTATAGCACAATTTGATAGTTCCAAAATCAAGGCCTTTTCCATTGATGGGAGCATGAACTTTTGGAAACAGATGCAAGAGTTTAAACGTGGAAAAAATAATAGCTGGGCAATCCGATGGTACGCCTCGGTATTTCTTAAAAATGGTTTGACTTTAAACCCTGGGAAATCCCTAATTCATAATATAGGGCATGATGGATCGGGTGTGCATTCTGGTTTGAATGACATTTATAATGTAGTTATCAACCCTAATCCGGTTACGCAATTTCCTTCAGCAATTAAAGAAGATTTAAATAGTTATGCGATTATTAAAGACTTCTTAAAAAATAGAAAGGGCACACTAAAAGATAGAATTTTAAGATTTATTAAAGGTAGGTGGCGTAAAATTACTAAGGTAGTTTACGTAAGTAGTCTTACTATAGGCACAGCTTTCATTATTAGCCAATCCTCCCTATTTGCTCAAGATATTACGACCGTTCAAAAATCTAATCTACAAGCTTCAGCAAATGCACCCCAACCATTTGGTGCTATTCCTAATACTGCTCAATTAAAATGGCATGATGTAGAATTATATGGTTTAGTGCATTTTACACCCACTACATTTGAAAACAAAGAGTGGGGATTCGGGGACGCTGATCCAAAAATTTTCAATCCATTATTATTTGATGCCGAAAAAATAGTATTAGCTGCAAAAGAAGGAGGTTTAAAAGCATTAATTTTAGTGGCCAAACATCATGACGGATTTACTTTATGGCCGAGTAAAACTACTGCATATAATATATCACAAAGTCCATTTAGAAATGGTAATGGAGATATGGTTAAAGAGTTTGCCGATGCTACCCGAAAACATGGATTGAAATTTGGCGTTTATTGTTCTCCCTGGGATAGAAATTCTAGACTTTATGGCGGCCCTGAATATTTAAAAATTTATCAACAACAACTTACAGAATTGTATACCAATTATGGGGACCTATTTATGAGCTGGCATGATGGAGCAAATGGTGGTGATGGTTATTATGGTGGAGCTCTTGAGAAAAGAGCCATAGATAATACCACCTATTATGATTGGTCAAATACGTGGGCCATTACTAAAAAACTTCAACCAAATGCCTCCATTTTTAGTGACGTTGGTCCTGATGTACGTTGGGTTGGCAATGAACAAGGTTTTGCAGCGGATACCAGCTGGGCTACCTTTACCCCTCGTCCTCCTATCGGATTAAATGTAGCAGTACCCGGTCAATTATACTATCCAGAAAGTCCAAAAGGAACTCGTTTAGGAGCTTATTGGATGCCCGCAGAATGTGATGTACCTCTTAGGCAAGGCTGGTTTTATCATCCCCAAGAAAAGCCAAAGTCTCCCCAGCAATTATTTGACCTTTATCTTAAAAGTGTAGGAAGAGGCGCTGCCCTTGATTTAGGGCTGGCACCAGATACGAGAGGTCTATTGGCGGATGCAGATATAAAATCGTTAAAAGAATTTGGAGCAATTCTGCGTCAGACATTTTCAACTAATTTAGCATCACAAGCTACGATTAAAATTAATAGTATCAGAGGTGCGAATTTTAATTCCGATAACTTAATTGATGCCGATAAAAACACCTTTTGGGCTAGTGCAGACCAACATAATACGGCACAAATAGAACTAAATTTTCCTCATGAAATTACTTTCGACCTTATTAATTTACAAGAATTTATTGCTTTAGGCCAGCGAGTTGATAGTTATAAAATTGAAGTAGAACAACATGGCAAATGGGAAACTGTTGCCTCGGGCGCAAGCATCGGCGCTAAACGACTTATTCATTTCAATAAGCCTTATACAACCAAAAGTGTTAAAATCAATTTAAAAGCTCCAGTAGCAATTACAATAGCCGAAATTGGGCTTCATAAAGTATCTCTTTAATTTTTTTGAGCTTCAATGATTATATAGGGAGAAAGTTGTTTGGATTCAAAGGGTATTAATTTGGTAAAGATTTTACCGATTAACCATACCGCTTTTTTAAAGTATTGCACCCAAAGCGGTTTTAACTTTTCATTTTCTAACCAGATACTGAAATTACCAAAGTATTGAGCTTTTTTAACCATTAGCCCTAAGCTTTCACAAATTTCTTTTAAACGTTGAGGATCCATGGAGGCCAAATTATGCTTTTCATAATTTGCATAATCAAATTTCTTTTGAAACCAACCATTTAAAGCATGAAAGTTAGGTAAAGTAATAAAAAGTACGCCCCCTGGTTTTAAAAAATTAAGATGTCTTTGGAGAATGTCTCGAGTATCCTCAAAATGTTCTATTAACCCACAACTCAAAACTAAATCATAGCTAACTTCACTTTTATACTTAAATAAATCTGCTTCTATAATCTGAATTGCATCGGGTTTTAGATTATTATTTTTAAGTAATTCATCCGTTATAGGTTTATGAACAAAATAATCTAACAAACTCACTTCTAATTGGAAATACTTTTTCAAGAACACGGCATAATAGCCAGGGAAACCTCCCAACTCTATGGCTGTATTTATTTTATCCCGAGTAATTATTTCATATAGTTCTGCATGAAATAAATAATTACTCGGGATTTCAACAGCTAATCCTGTTTTGGATTCCCAATAGTTTAACCAGAATTCTCTGTCGGTAAGTTGGTTCATTTTAATAATAGATAAGCGTCAAATTTAGTTTAAATCCTGCTAATCTATTTTAAATCTTTTAAAATTTCTGAGATGGCGCGTTCCAATTGAGGGTCTTGATTATTTAGCCTATTTAAAAAGCTATTCTTAACTAAAATATCTGGTTTAACACCTTCAATTTCTAAATCTTTACCATCCAAAGTATAACAACCCCAAGCTGGTAATCTATAAGAAGAACCATCCACTAAACTGCCTGCTGTAGTAAAAATTATCCAACGATATGTCTCATTCCCGATTATCTTTCCTAGTTTCAGCTCTTTGAAACCAGCAGCTGTCATTTCTGCATCACTTAAAGATTGTTCGTTAATGAGTAATACTATGGGTTTTGCAGCAGGCCCAAAATTACTTTGTGGAGATAGTTTTCCACCTCTATATTTCCATTGTAAATAAGGTCTTTGAGATAAAAACTTCAAAACATCATCGTGCACATTTCCACCAGTATTGTAGCGTAAATCTAAAATTATAGCATCTTTATTTTGTTCTTGCTCAACCATATCTAACATAAAACGTTGAAGTTCATCCCCACCCATATTTTTCATATAAGTATAGGCAATGCGACCTTTACCTAAAGATTCCACTTTTGTTTTATTGGCATATATCCATTCATCGTAAATATTGGCTCTTAAGCTCCCTGAACTTTGCGGTCTCATCCAAACATCAAATTCCTTACCATCACGTTTAAATGTCAGTTTCATTTCTTTAGCCAGAGAAGGCTTAGAAAAATAAAAATCTCGATCTATCATATCATTTACTCTTTGACCATCTACCGCAACTAAAATATCTCCTTTCTTCAAATTAGCATCCGATAAGCTGGCCCGACTTTTATCTACAATACGGTCTATCTGAAATGGTTTTTCATTTTGAAAAATAATACCAGTTTCATTGCTCACACTGGTAAAACTCAATCTTTCTTCTGGCCCAGCACTATTAAATCCTAAATGTGAAGAGTTAAGTTCCCCTAGCATATCATTTAATAATATTCTCAAATCTGCCCTATTGTTTATGTAAGGGAGGTAGGCCACATATTTTTTCTTCATAGCTTCCCAATTGATTCCATGGAAATTTTCATCGTAAAAATTCTCTTCCATACCTACCCAAGTTTCCGCAAACATTTGGTTAAATTCTGCTTTTAAATTTCTGTGGAATTTGTAGGAAATGTCTACTCTATCAACTTTATTCATGTCGATATTATACTTAGCTATAGTACCACGTTGAAGTAAAAAATATTTACCTCCAGCTTCAACAAATCCCTGTACAAAATCAGTTACTTTTTCTGTTTTAGGGTTTTCAAAGTTCTCTAAGATAGTTCTGTATAAAGCACCAGTTCCTTCGTGATTAGAATGAAAGAAAACAAATGTTTTATCACCTTTCGCTACGACGGCTCCTAATTGTTGCGAACCAAAAGATGGCCCTATTTGTTCTACGCGTTCTAAAATTCTATTTATATCAATTTTTATGGATTCTAAAGTAGGTGTTTTTTTCCCTTCCTCTGCTTTATCTGTTGTAGGACTTGCCGCAAATAACGCATCAAATTTATCCGAGCGGAAAGGTTCATCAAAAAGACTTAATGGTATTCTATAAATTCTGGTATCATTAACTCCTGTAGGAAAAGAAGGTTTTGTTCGATTCCCATAAAAATAAATATATTTTCCATCAGGCGACCATATAGGCTCATTCTCTGAAACGCCTGTATTAGTAAGGTTAATAGTTTTTTGATCTTTAATATGGTGAATAAAAATATCCTTTTCAAAGTTTCGAACAGCTGTAAATAAGATATATTCTTCATTGGGAGAAAAGCTCACACTGGAATTTGGCAAACCCCAAAATTCATCCTTTAAAACTAACTTACTTTCAAATGTTTTCAGATTCAAATACTTCAATTCTTCTCTCCCCGCTAAATAAACCGCAGCACTCTTACTTTTATTAAGTGAAAGCGCTCTGTTATTCATTTTCGTATTAGTTATTTGACGAGCTGCCTCTTTTCCATCAGCACTTATTGTAAATAAATTTAGATAACCATCTACAGTTTGATTATATAACAATGTTTTTGAATCACTTAACCAATATACCTCTTTAATTCTTTCCCCAGTATTACTGATCTTCCTCACAAATTTTCCATCAATATCACTTACAAACAGCTCTCCCCTAGACACAAAGGCCATTTTTTTACCATCTAATGAAACATCAAAATAACTTATCTCCCCCCGCACATCAAACTCTTTATCTTTCGCTAAAATAGGATTTTGAGTAATTTGAATAGTCACTTTGTTAGTCTTTTTAGAGGCTACGTCATAAGTCCATAGTTCATAATCTTTTTCAAATACTACGGTACTACCATTGGCAGCAACAAAAGGCCGCTTAATAGAGGTAGGAAATTGGGTTAAGGCCGTTTTTTTATCGCCTGTAAAAGTATATAGGTTATATTCCTGATTTCCTTCGTCTGAAGCAAAATATATATTGCCTTTAGAATCTATACTGGTCCAAAAATCCTTACCTAAATAATCAGTATATTGTTTATATGCTTTCGTCTTTGGATTATATGACTGAATATCTGGATTATAAGCCCCTTTATATCGCTTTCTATTGATAAAATTTCGGCTTTCCCAGGTATCATTAAAAAATATCTCACCATTGGGTGCTTCTGCAACTAAATGGGTTGTATTAAAATAATGGTCAAATAATCTTTGTGCAGTCCCCCCTTCGATAGCTACTTTATAACTAGAGGCAGAATTGTATCTGTTGGATGTAAAGTAAATTGACTTGGAATCCCAACTCCAAGAATCTACCTCGTCTGTAGCATCGTGATAAGTTAATTGTTTTATTTCCCCGCCTAAAATAGACATTATGTAAACATCATTATTCCCATATTGATTACTAGTAAAAGCCAACCATTTTCCATCCGGAGAAACTCTAGGAAGTATTTCATCCCCCGGCATAGCAGTTACCCTTAAGGCTTGCCCACCTAAGGTAGGAACTTTCCAAATATCGCCTTCATAACTAAAATAAATAGTTTGAGCATCTGGACTTAAGGTTGGATAAGAAGTAAAAAACGTTGATTTTTGAGCGTTTACATAATTTGGCATAAAGCCGAAGCCTACCAATATTAGAAACAAGAAGTTAATTTTCTTCATGATAATCGTTGGTTAAAAAGAATTTGATTGGTATTATTACTTTGAGTTTATAGCTCTCAGAAATTTGACCATTAAATTAACCATAAATTACAAGATTGTTATCAAATTCATAAATAAATTACAGTATTTTTGACCACTTGAAAGTCTTACATTTAAATACTTACGATGGAAATGGAGGTGCAGGCAGAGCCTGTTTGCGTCTAAATAAAGCTTTGAATGAATTTCATATAGATTCAAAAGTGGCTGTTTTTTACCAGTTTGGAGAACCTTCCGCTACAACCGCAATTAATGCTCGAGGATTTAAAAAGTATGTGGCCGCTTTTAAAATATTAGCCGAAAGATATTTAGCTCAGTTTTTAACTAAATCCCTTAAAACACCATTTTCACTTCAGTTTTTTGGACAAAACTTAAAATCTAAACAACTCTTAAAGGACGTAGATATCATTCATCTTCACTGGATTAATCATGGTTTTCTAAACCCTAAAATGATTGCCGAATTAGACTTTCTAGATAAACCAGTAATATGGACTTTTCATGATAGTAATGCATTTACAGGCGGGTGCCATGTGCGATATTCTTGTGAAAACTTCCATAGACAATGTGGTAATTGCCCAATTTTAAAGTTCTCAGGTCCACAAGATTTATCTCATCGAAATTGGAAGCAAAAGCAAAAAGCTTATTCCGAACTTAATTTTCAAATTATTGCTCCCAGCCAGTGGATGGCAAAATCTGTTAAAGAAAGTTCCTTATTAGGTATCAGGCCAATTCATATTATACCTAATACCTTAGAAATTGATATTTTTAAGCCCTACGTTAAAGAAGAATCTAAAAGAATCCTCAAAATAACACCTACTAAGTTTGTTATTCTCAGCGGCTTCATGCCTTCCAAAAATGATAAGCATAAAGGTACAAGTTATTTATTGGAAGCCTTAAAGCTATATGCTCAATTGCCTGATGTAAATGCCGATCAAGTGGAGCTCTTGGTATTTGGGTATAAGGATGATAAAGATTTACCTGAATTTCCTTTTAAAACTACTTTCTTAGGAAAAATATCTAAGGATGATCATTTAGCAAAATGTTATTCAGCGGCAGACGTATTCATTTTACCCTCTCTTGAAGATAATTTACCTAATACAGTACTAGAAAGTTTAGCTTGTGCCACACCAGTTGTAGCCTTCACCACAGGTGGCATTCCGGATATGGTTAGCCATCAAGTCAATGGCTATTTAGCCAATTACAAATCGGCAGCTGATTTAGCTCAAGGAATTAAATACGTATCTCATCACCCCGAACCTCTTTCATTACAAAAGGAAGCGAGAAGAACCGTCTTAGAACGTTTCTCACCACAACGAATAGCAGACTTGCACATTCGTTTATATCAGGATATACTGGATGCCCAACCTAAATAAAATTAAGACTATGAATCCTGTTTTAAGCATCATTACTATTGTTTATAACAATGTCAGCGATATCGAACGCACAATCTGTTCCATCATTGATCAAGATTATAAAAATATAGAATATATCGTAATTGACGGCAATTCCAGCGACGGTACTAAAAACATCATAGAAAAATACATTGACAAGATTGCTAAGTATATTTCTGAACCCGATAATGGTATCTATGACGCAATGAATAAGGGTTTAAATTTGGCAAGTGGAGATTATGTTTTGTTTATGAATTCGGGAGATGAAATTTTTGATACCACTACTGTTTCAGCTGTATTTGCCTCTCATCCAAATGCAGATATTTATTATGGAGAAACAGAAATGTATGATGAAAATTGGGTAAGCTTAGGCCAAAGACGACACAAAGCTCCAAAAGTATTCAATTGGAAGAGCTTTAAGTATGGCATGAATATAAGTCATCAAGCTATTTATGTAAAACGCACTTTAGCCCCCCAATATGACTTAAATTATAAATATAGTGCGGATATCGATTGGATAATTAAAATTGCTAAAAAATCAACCTCCATCGTCAATGTAAACCGCTATGTTGCAAAATATCTGGTTGGTGGAATCTCTAAAAAGAAACATTGGGCAAGTCTTAAAGAAAGATATAAAATATTAAAGCACTACTATGGAAGCCTCCCGAACCTTTTTTATCATGGAGTAATTGCCTTTAATCTTATAAGCTATTACCTAAGGCATAGAAAAACCAACGATTAAGCAGCTTCTAAAATTTGAGAGGACTAGCTGGATTGCTTTTTCATGAAGGAAACGCTTCCCCCTACCCAGTCCAACTGATCATTATACCGCACGCCTATCATCTCCCCTTTACTATGACGTGTCAAGTTCATTACTAATTGTGGTTCAGAATTATCTGCCCATGTATACATTAATCGTACTTCTACTTTCACATCCCCTGTCGGAGACTTTAATACTGGAGCATATTTTACTTTTTTTTGTAATATCCAATTTTTAGGGTCAGAAATGCCGGTTAAATCTTCCAATACGGGATTAATTATAACCCCTTGCCCCGCAAAAGAAAACAGTGGCTTTAACACATAGTTTTCTAAGTCCTTTGGATAATTACTGAATTCACTTAAAAACCTCGTGCTTGGCACAAACCTGCTTTTTAAATAAGGCAATAAAAATTTACTAATCCGATAAAACCAATTAGGATGCGTTATCCACTCCACATTATATGATGTTCTGGGATCAAACATATTCCATTCAGTGCTTGGCAACTGAGCTAATTCATCAAATATTAATCGATTATATATTCTCCGAATAGGTTTCAATTCATGGTCTTCTTTATAATAAAGATTCAAGCCTTCGACCTGTACTTCTTCAATACCCAAAATCTTCAACCCCAACATACAGGCAGTTACCTCAAAGTCAATCGCCGTTTTTTGTTTATGAGGCTTAATATCGAGCATAATAACTTCACTTGGTTTACAGTCTCCAGTTATAAGGTCAGATAGCTCCTTGAAGTAATTATAGTCAGCTGAGACACCCGTAAAGGTACGCCATTCAGAACTTAGGTGATAATATGTTAAAAAAGTTTCGGCTAATAAATGTTGAAACCCGAACAAAGAAGGAAATCCCTGAAGTTCGATTAATTGAGGCTCCAAACTGCCATCTTCCATTTCACATATTCCAAAATCCAAGCAAATAAAATGAGGGTGATCATTTTCATTGGGAACATTCCATTGAGGTGGAATGGCTGCATTAGTTATACTTTTAAACGATGGTTGTTTAATAAATGCTAAAATTTCTTCCCCTGCTGAAATTAATTTTTTTTTTAGGTCTTCACTTATAAAAAAAGGCGATTCAGCAACCCGAAATGGTATGGGCCGATAAGCTTGGTTTAGTTGAGCTAGAAAGTTTTCATAATTAGCCTTCGAGAAATTCTCATTAAATAATTTTCGAGTAATCGCATCCATGTTACCGACTATAAATTTAATGCAGCTTTTAAAAAATTTGGAAGGATAGTTTTCTGTGTTATTAGAATTCGATCAGGCTTTGCTAAACTATCTATAACATTTTCATACTTTTCCTTACTATGTGTAGCTACAATTATATCCTTAGTTTCTAAATGCCCAAAATAGTTTTGTAAGCCAATTGGATCAGCCTCCGGATGAAATTGAGTACCCACTATCTCTGGACTAAATTGGATAGCCATGATACACCTATCGAAAGCTACTTTCGCGCGTTCTTTTTCATAAGCTAATATTATAGCACCCAACTCATCAAGTCGATTTGCATCGGGATCAATTACTTGCCAATCGCGACTATCAAGGGCGTAAAATGGATTTTCTAACCCCATGAATAATGAAATAAGCTTTCCGCCTTCAGATAAGTAAACCGGAAATACACCAAAAGCATTTGAATACCTAGGAATAACTTTGGCTACCTCAAATTTACGACAGGCTAATTGGAAGGAATGACAAATTAAAAATAAGTGCTTTTTATTATTATTATTTTTATTGTATGTAACAAGCTTATCTATAAATTGAAAGAATTGCTGCTCCCAATCCATACCTAAGCCATCAAAGGGACTACCTGGTCCTCCGCTTGATATATATGCATCGAAACTTAAATCAGGAAGTTCGCCATTTAACCTAACTTCAAAGGTGGCTACCTGCAGCTCCACGCCATAGACTTCTTCAAATTCTTTTAATATTTCTGAAATACTCCTAATCCCTTGATTTTCGTGACCTTTATTCATATCTAAGACAGCCACCCGAAAATGCTTTTTTTCGCTCATCTAACCCGCCCCCTTTAATGTTTGTGAATGTATATAATCTACTACAGCTATATGGCTTCCAGTTTCTTCAAAAACCTTTAACTGCCTATCGGCACCAGTGCCATGCTTTAAAATTTCATGCACATAATTAATCTCGTTCCGGCTCCCTAAATCATCTACTACATCATCTATGAAATCCAATAGTTCTAACACTAAATTTCTACAATTAACTTCAATTTCTTTTCCAAAATCAATTAAGCTACCATCAATTCCATACCTTGCTGCACGCCACTTATTTTCATTTATAAGTGCTCTAGAATAGCTTATATATTCCATATTTTGCAACCGTAATTTATATAATTTTGCACACAATGCTTGAAATAACGCTGTTAACGCCATCGTTTCATTTATTAATAAAGGTACATCGCAAATTCTAAATTCCACGGTATCGTAAAAAGGATGCACCCGAATATCCCACCATATTTTCTTAGCATTATCCATACAATTAGTTTTAATTAAAAGATTTACATAATTATCGTAATCTTCTATGCTATTAAAAATATCGGGAATGCCCGTTCTGGGAAATTTATCAAATATCTTGGTACGATAGGATTTATAACCCGTATTTCTTCCCTCCCAAAAAGGAGAATTAGTGGATAAAGCAAATACATGTGGTAAAAAGTAGCGAACTTGATTGGCTATATGAATGGCTAGCTCACGAGATTGAAAACCTATATGTACATGGAGTCCAAAAATCAAATTAGAACGAGCTGCCTCTTGCAGTTCGTTAATAATTTCGTTATAACGAGGATGCTCTGTAATCAATTGCTTCTCCCAATGAGAAAAGGGGTGAGTGCCCGAGGCCCCGATTAAAAGTCCTTCTTCTCCAGCTAGCTGTGCTACCGTATGTCTTAACTGAGATATTTCCCTTCGAGCCTGTTCAGTATTTAAACAGATGCCAGTACCTACTTCCACGACTGCCTGATGCATTTCAGCCTTTACCTGATCCTTATACAGCTTTTGGGCTGATTCCACTATTTTCTGGTCGTGAGATGTCAATTCCCGAGTGGTGGGATCGATCACCATATACTCTTCTTCAATACCAATGGTAAATTCGTTTAACATAAATCAGCTATTAATTTTAGGACAACCAGAATAGATGGTTTAAGTTATAAAATATGCTTAATATTCCAAAATCAACTGTTAATTATTGATTCTCAAAGCAGTATAAAATAAAAAAATACAACATTCATGGCTTTTTTTAGATAATCTAGCTCAAAAACACTAGAAAAAACGTATCTTTGCGCCAAAATTTATACGCGCATTATATGCAGAAAATCAGAAATATCGCTATTATAGCCCACGTTGACCACGGAAAAACCACCTTGGTTGATAAAATTTTACACTCTTGTTCCATTTTTCGTGATAATGAACAGTCTGGAGAACTTATCCTAGACAATAATGATTTAGAACGTGAGAGAGGAATCACAATCGTTTCTAAAAACGTTTCCGTTCAATACAAAGATGTTAAAATCAATATTATTGATACACCAGGTCACGCAGACTTTGGTGGAGAAGTAGAACGAGTATTAAAAATGGCCGACGGGGTATTATTACTTTGCGATGCTTTTGAAGGAGCAATGCCGCAAACCCGTTTCGTAACCCAAAAAGCATTATCATTGGGATTAAAACCAATTGTTGTAGTTAATAAAGTTGATAAAGAGAATTGCCGTCCGGAAGAGGTTTACGAACAAATCTTCGAATTGTTTTTCAATTTAGAAGCAACGGAAGACCAATTAGATTTTCCAGTAATTTATGGTTCATCTAAACAAGGTTGGATGAGTACAGATTGGCAAAAACCTACTACGGATATATTTGCTTTATTAGATGCAGTAGTTGAAAATATTCCACCTGCTCCAGTTAATGAGGGGTCACTACAAATGCAAATTACTTCTTTAGATTATTCTTCTTTCGTTGGTCGTATCGCCATTGGACGTGTACACCGTGGAGAAATTAAAGAAAATCAACCAGTAACGCTTATCAAAAGAGATGGCAAAATGGTTAAATCTAGAGTAAAAGAATTATACACTTTTGAAGGCTTAGGTAAAATCAAAACTACTTCCGTAAAATCTGGTGATATTTGCGCTGTAGTAGGAATTGAAGGATTTGAAATTGGTGATACAATTGCTGATTTTGATACGCCAGAGCAACTTCCTACCATTAAAATTGATGAGCCTACAATGAATATGTTGTTTACCATCAATAACTCTCCATTTTTTGGAAAAGAAGGTAAATTGGTAACTTCTCAGCGAATCAAAGAGCGCTTATATAAAGAAATGGAGAAAAACCTGGCTTTAAAAGTGGTAGAAACTGAGTCTCCAGATTCATGGTTAGTATATGGTAGAGGTATTCTGCATTTATCAGTATTAATCGAAACCATGCGTAGAGAAGGTTACGAAATTCAAGTTGGACAACCTCAAGTAATTGTAAAAGAAATTGACGGTAAAAAACATGAGCCAATTGAATCTTTAATTGTAGATGTACCAGGCGACGTTGCCGGTAAAGTAATTGAATTAGTAACTCAACGTAAAGGAGAGTTATTAGTTATGGAACCTAAAGGCGATTTGCAACATTTAGAATTTGAAATCCCTTCTCGTGGAATTATCGGATTGAGAAATAATGTTTTAACCGCAACCGCTGGAGAAGCTATTATGGCCCACCGTTTCAAAGCCTACGAACCTTGGAAAGGTACCATTCCTGGCCGCTTAAATGGCGTATTAATCTCTATGGAAAAAGGTATGACTACCGCTTATTCAATTGATAAATTACAAGATAGAGGTAGATTCTTTGTGGATCCTGGGGTTGATATTTACGAAGGTCAAATTTTGGGAGAACACATTCGAGATAATGATTTAGTAATTAATGTAGTAAAAGGTAAAGCTTTGACTAACATGAGAGCTTCTGGATCTGATGATAATACTAGAATTGCACCAGCCATTAAATTCTCATTAGAAGAAGCGATGGAATATATTCAAGCAGATGAGTACATTGAGGTTACTCCTCAAAGCATGCGTTTGAGAAAAATATATCTCACAGAAAATGAAAGAAAAATTAAAGGGAAACAATTTCAATCTTAATTAAAAGCCATTTTCTGGTAATATTAAAATCCTCTGCTGTTTGGGCAGAGGATTTTTTGTTTTATATTTTTATCTTTGAATATGGACTTACAGTTTATTCTGGTCATCTTACTTTTTTTAGCTGCCTTATTATACGTAGGGATAAAAGTTTATTTTACAATATTTCCAAAGAGTAATAATTGTAATTCTGGATGTAATAAGTGTGCGGCAAATTTCGATCATATACCTTCGCCTAAAGACATCTGAACCTCATGGAGGCCTTTGCAATCTATTTAAAAAATCGCCTAGCACTCACCGATGAGCAGGCTACTCAAGCCACCAGCTGTTTACAAACAAAACGTTTTAAAAAAGGCAGTATTTTACTTTCTCCGGGAGACACCAAATCGGATTCATATTTCATAAACAAAGGGCTTTTACGCTATTATTCTATAGATGAAAAAGGCAAGGAGCATATTATACAATTTGCCATAGAAGATTGGATGCTCACAGACCGGGATAGTTTTATATTTAATGAACAATCTAATTTTTATATTGAAGCTATAGAAGATACCGAAGTTGTCATTGTAAAAAAAGACTTTTTTGCCTCGATTAAAAATATTGTACCTGAAATATTAGAATTAAACATCCTTATGTTGCATAACTCTATCCGCTTTATGCAAAAGAGAATTGATATGTTACTGAGCGCCACTGCAGAAACTAGATATCTTCAATTTCTAAAACTTTACCCCAATTTGAGTAGTCGTGTGCCTCAATGGATGATAGCATCTTATTTAGGGATTACCCCAGAGTCCTTAAGTCGTGTTCGCAAAGACTTGGTTAAACGAAAGTAAGCGAACTTTTTAATCAACACCCTGCAACTAATTAGTTTTTAATTTATTATCATAGGTCAAGAGTCAAGCGCTATAAAGTGGCTACCTTTGTCGTGTTCAATTAATCTTAAAACGAAATTTTTATAACTAATTAAAATAATATTATGTCAACTCAATGGAACTTAGACCCTACTCATAGTGAACTTCAATTTAAAGTTAAACACTTAATGATAAGTACAGTTACAGGTAATCTTAAAGATTTCAGCGCTACTTTAGAATCAAATGATGATACATTTGAGCAAGCTAAAATTAGTTTCAATGGAAATATTAATTCTATTGATACAGGAAATCAAGATCGCGATAATCACTTAAAATCAGCAGACTTCTTTGATGCTGAAAAATATCCAACCATGACATTTGTTTCAAATTCTATGGAAAAAGATAACGATGATTACATTATTCATGGCGATTTAACTATTAGAGACACTACTAAACCAGTTAAATTAAAAGCTGAATTTGGCGGAATTGCAACTGATCCTTGGGGGAATACTAAAGCGGGTTTTACCATTAATGGCAAAATTAATCGCACAGACTATGGTTTAACATGGAATGCAGCTTTAGAAACAGGGGGCGTTATGGTAAGTGAAGAAGTTAAAATTCAAGGTGAATTACAATTCGCAAAACAAGCTTAATACCTACAAAAGGTTAAATAAATTAAATTTCCTAGTTAGGTCAAACTAACTAGGAATTTTTTTGGATTAAGCACACTGCATAGGCCACTACGCCTTCTTCCCTGCCGATGAATCCCATTTGTTCGTTGGTTGTAGCTTTAATTGAAATATCTTCTATACTTATTTCCATAGCCTCAGCAATATGGGCTTGCATCGCCGGAATATGAGGATTGATTTTGGGTGCCTCTAAGCACAACATGGCATCCACATTATTTACCTCCCAATTTGCGTCACGCAACATTTGCATCGTTTTTTTTAAGAGCAACAAACTACTTACATCCTTCCATTGAGGATCTGTATTTTTAAAATGAAAACCAATATCCCGCATATTTGCAGCCCCTAATAAGGCGTCACAAATAGCATGTAACAATACATCGGCATCCGAATGCCCAAACGCTCCTCGCGGATGTTCTAAATGCACACCTCCAATAATAAACGGATGATTGTCTTTTAATTGATGAACATCAAACCCAAACCCTACTTTCAACTTCATAGTTTTGTTTCTCCAAAATTAAATAATAAGGTAAATCGTAAAGTATTAGCCAAAGCACTTTTCTGTGGATTAGCCAAAATATAGGCAAAATCTAAATTGAATATATTGTATTTTAAACCAGCCCCTAATGTTAAATAACGTTTGTTTCCCTTCTCAGGACTTTCAAATAAATAGCCCGCTCTAAGTGCAAATTGATTATTATACCAATATTCTGCACCCAAGCCATAATTAAGCTCTTTCATTTCTTCTTTAAAACCTCCTGGGGCATCGTTGAAGGACCCAAAAATTGCTGAAGGTACCGATCGATTAGGGTCCTTTCCAGCAATTATATCACCGGTGGAATTTCGAATAGGTTGGGTTGGCACTAATAATTTATTTATATCCAACGCTAAAGTAAATTGATTATAGTCATCTAACATAAAAGTAGTAGCCGCCCCGAATTTTAAGTTAGTAGGTAAAAAATTAGTATTTTCATCAACCATATTAGATACTCTAGGACCTATATTAGATATATTCAACCCTAAAGAAAAAATAGCATCCTTTTCAAACATTACGGTAGGCTTTTGATAAAAGGCAGAAACATCAACTCCAAATCCAAAATTTGCAGCATTTTCATTCCCTACGTTATTCATCCCACTTTCTACATTCGAATACATAAATCTAAATGCAGATCCTAAAGAAAAATTCTCTCCAAACTTACTCGCGTAATTTACATCCAAAGCAAGCTGGTTAGGGCTATAGGTTCCTAAATCTTGTTGACCTGCATCAGTTAACTGGATTTGACCCAATGAAAAATACCTGAAAGAAGCTGCTAAAACATTTTTATCTTTCCATTTATAATAGCCACTTAAATAAGCTAAATTCATATCAGGTACCAAACTCTTCAACCAAGGACTATAGGAAACAGCAAACCCATAATCTCTTTCTAAAAAAGCTAACTTGGAAGGATTCATAGACATGGCATTTCCGTCTGGCCTGACAGCCACTCCTGCCTCTCCCATGGCCCCTGCTCGAGCATCTGGAGTAATTAGTAAAAATGGCAGGGCATTTACGACATTATTTTGCTGACTTCCATTTGTAGCAGGTCCGTTTTCAACTACTTGAGCATGAAGTCTAATGGATATCAAAAAACTTAGGCAAAGTAAAACTGAACCTTTGAGGATGATGGATTTATGTATCATTAAATAATAGATGCCGTTTGGTTTATATAGCTAATATAAAGATTTAATCTATCAAAACTGAATCAATATTTGATTCTTTTCCACTTTATCACCACCTTGAATAAGTATCTTCTTTATTATTCCATCGGAGGGAGATTTCAACATATTTTCCATTTTCATAGCCTCTAAGACTAACAAATTATCACCCTTTTTAACCTCTTGGTTTTCAACAACTAATACCTGTAAAACTAAACCGGGCATAGGAGCTTTAATTTGTTGTACTTTATTAGCACTTAAGTTATCCATCCCCAACTGCTTTAATAACTGGTCAAATTGATCTTTTACAGAAACCGAGTATATATTTCCATTTACTTTTATTACAGCCGTCTTTTCCTCTCGATTTAACTGTACCAGCTCCAAATTATATGATTTATTATTATAAATCACATGCTTACTATGTTCATTCAATATGGCCTCATCTAGAACGACTAAAGAATCATTCACTTTTATTTCCTGATTTGAAACTTCAATATTAAAATCCGTTTTAGAATTTACTTTTACTTTATACATGCTACTCTTTTATTTTTTTTATTGAGTTAAGGCAAACTTTACTAAGTTGGCACCCATTTTTAGTATTTTTAAACTATTTTCTTGTGAGTCTCCTGGATAAGTTCCCAAATCTTCCCATCCATTCCCTTAATCCACTGTTAAGAATAAAAACATACGACCCTTACTTTCCAAATTCTGCATTGCAAAACTTAAAAAAAAACGCAAATAGCGATCGTTTCAATCCTCTAGAAACATGCATATTTATCGATTTATATAATTTAGTTCAAAGCAAGCCGCAACTCCAGCCGTTTCTGTTCTTAAACGGCTTTCTCCTAAAGTTATTGGCTTAAAGCCATACGATTTTGCTAATGTGATTTCTTCTGAACTGAAATCCCCTTCAGGTCCGATTAACACTAAATAGGATTGGTTAGGCTGTGCCAAATCTCCCAAGAATAATTTCTGTGAATCCTGCTCACAATGTGCAATAAACAAATTCCCATTGTATTTAGTGAAATCCTGTTGAATGAAGTCCTTATAGCGGACTGCATTATTTAATTGAGGATGATAAGCTTTTAAAGATTGCTTAACGGCAGCAGTTATGATTTTATCTAACCGTTCTTCTTTTAATATTTTGCGTTCTGATCTGTCACAGATAAAGGTACTTATTTCGTCTATGCCAATTTCTGTACACTTTTCTAGAAACCAAGAAAGTCTATCGATGTTTTTAGTAGGAGCAATCCCAATATGTATAAAGTGATATTGTTTTTTATAGGCTAACTGTCTAGACAGTATTTTAAGATCTACACGCCTTTTACCAGCCGAAATAATCTCAGCCTCAAAAAAACCTCCTCGCCCATCAATTAATTGGATCTTATCACCAATGGATAAACGTAGCACCTTGGCGCAGTGTTTACTTTCTTCTTCATTTAAGCTATAAAACTCATTATCACCCAAATCTGGCGTATAAAAAACATGCATAGCTTAAAACGTTAAATTAGTGATTATCTACCATTTCACTTTTACTGATTACTAATTCTAATTTAATAGATTCAATATTTTGTTCAGTTTTCTTTAAAATAGTAAATATGTAACCATAGAATGTTTCACTCTCTCCCACTTCCGGAATTCTCCCAAATGCATGAGAAACTAAACCTCCCATGGTATCGTAAACCTCATCCTCAGGCAAATCATGTGGTAAATATTCGTTCACATCATAAACTGGTGCATCCCCATTAATAACAAATTCGTTTTCAGAAATTACTTCAATCATTGGTTTTTCCTCATCATACTCATCTTGAATCTCACCTACCAATTCTTCTACAATATCTTCTAAGGTAACCATTCCGGCGGTACCCCCAAACTCATCCACTACAATGGCAATCTGAATTCGTTTTAACTGAAGCTCACTTAAAAGATCGTTAATTTTTTTTGTTTCAGGCACAAAGTAAGGCTTTCTAATTATATCCTTTAAATTCCATTCCTTTTGACTGGCTATTAAAGGCAATATATCCTTAGCATGTACTATCCCTACAATTTTATCAATAACATCATCGTAAACCGGTAACCTAGAATAGCCTTCAGCAATAATCCTTTCAACGAGTTCGTTATTGTCTGCATCTAATTCAATTCCCGAAATTTTAGTTCTCGGAACCATGATATTTTTAACTACACGCTCATTAAAATCAAATACATTTTTAATCAGCTCGTGTTCATTGTCTTCCAGAGCCCCACTTTCCTTGCCTTGATCCAATATATACTGCAACTCTTCATTACTATGAATAGAGTCGTGTCCACCTGAGGTATTTATTCCAAATGGCTTCAATATAATAGATGCAACCCCATTTAAAGCCCAAATAAATGGTCGAAATACAACATAGAATATCTGAAGTGGCACAGACACAAACAAAGTCGTTCCTACAGGTCTTTGTATTGCTACCGATTTAGGTGCTAATTCCCCAAATACAATGTGCATAAAAGTAATCAATGAAAACGCCACAATAGTGGAAGCCGAATGAATAAAGGCTTCCCCTAAATTTAAATTTAAACTTTGAAATAGACGTTGGAAAATGGTGTGCATAACACTTTCTCCGACCCAACCTAAACCTAACGAGGCTAAAGTAATTCCTAACTGGGTAGCAGCTAAATAACCGTCCAAATTATGTACGATATTTTTAGCCATTTTACCTACTTTACTTCCAGATTTGGCTTTTATCTCTATCTGAGAAGCTCGAACTTTTACTATTGCAAATTCAGCTGCAACGAAAAATCCATTTAATATAACCAGAAATAGCGCCAATAAAAGGCGCCAAAGGACTGGACCAGAATCATCACTTACCTCGGCAGTAGCTAAGGCAAGTACATTAGTTGGGACAATTTGAGAAAATGAAATCATACACTAGGCATTTACAATATAAATAAATTATGAGTTATTTCTAAACTCCTTATCATAAAGCTCAATACTCTCTTGGATTACTTTATGCGCATAACGAACACCTAATAAGTGTTCAATCATTACTTTCTTCTCTTCTAAAGCTTTATAATCTTGGAAAAACTTAGCTATCTCCTTCATCGTATGAGGAGGCAAATCAGATAAATCATTATAATGATTTACAGACATGTCATTTTTAGCCACGGCAATAATTTTATCGTCTTGCTCTCCATTATCAACCATATGCATTACCCCAATAACTTTAGCTTCGATAATCGTCATAGGATACACATCCACTGAACATAAAACTAAAATATCTAAAGGATCTTTATCATCACAATAAGTTTGTGGAATAAATCCATAATTTGCAGGATACATCACCGAAGAAAATAATACTCGGTCGAGTTTAATCAAATTAGAATCTTTATCAATCTCATATTTGGCTTTAGAGCCTTTTGGAATTTCAATAATTGCGTTTACTACCGCCGGCACATTTACACCTGGCGATACACTATGCCAAGGATGGGAATCGTCTTTAATCATATATATTTTTGGTATTCTATTTACTTTCCTCCGTATTATTCACTTTCTTTTTAAAGAATGCATTTATCAGTGGAATTGCGGTTATCGCGATAAAGCCCACAATTATATACACTAAATATTCTTCAATTTGGGCAGCAAATTTTCGCCCTAAAAAATACCCTAACAAAGTTAGCGAGCATATCCATATTAATGCGCCAACTATATTGTAAAAGGCAAACTTTTTAAAATCTAATCGTACAACACCTGCAATAATAGGTGCAAAGGTTCTTACAATAGGCACAAACCTTCCCATAATTAAGGCAAAAGCACCCTGCTTACGGTAGTACTTTTCAGCTGCAATTAAATACTTCTTCTTAAAAAAAATATTCTCTTTTCTATTATATAAAACTGGTCCAGTTTTTCTACCAAACCAATAGCCAGTAAAATTTCCTAAGGTGGCGGCGACTACTAAACTTACAACTAACACATATATGTTAACATCTAATTTACCCGTAGCTACAAACATGCCAGCTAAAAAGAGTAAATAATCACCTGGCAAGAAGAAGCCAAAAAATAATCCTGTTTCTGCAAAAATTACAAAAACAACTAAATAGAACCCCCCTTCGCGTAAAAGCTTTTCAGGATCTATTAAATGTTGAAGACTATTCCAAAAATCTTGCATGTTCAATTATTTGTAAAACTACAAATAATTATCTATTAAAATATTTTATATCAAATTTAAAATTATTGCTGGGAACACACCTAAAGCTAATGTAATCAAGGCCGAAACTACAAATATAAATTTATAGGCTGGAGATACTTGAACACTTGCAAAATCACCATCTTTAAACCAAATGGCAATAATAACTTTAAAATAATAGTAAAAACCTATCAGGGCATTTAATATCGCAATTACCACTAAAGTAGTATGATAATTTTCCATAACATTTAAAAACATCATATACTTTCCGATAAACCCAGCAGTTAAAGGAATACCTGCTAAAGAAAGCATTGCAATAGTCATTACAATGGCTATCAAAGGATTTCGCTTACCTAAGCCGTTATATGCTTCTATTTGTTCACTTCCCGTATTTTGTTTAACCACAATTAATACCCCAAAAGCAGCAATACTTGCAAATGAATAGGCCGCGGCATAAACTAATACTGCATTAGAAGAATTTGCGGTAATTTCAATTAAGGCAAATAATAGGTAACCTGCGTGAGAAATACTTGAATATGCCAACATACGCTTTAAGTTATGTTGATATAGGGCGGTAATATTACCTATACACAAAGTGATTACCACTAATACCAATAAAGCAGGACTCCAGAAAGCATGTAGTGGTTCTAAGGCCCCTGAAAACAAGCGTACAAAGGCTGCAATACCTGCCGTCTTAACCACAGTCGACATAAAAGTGGTGATTAAGGAAGGTGAACCCTCATATACATCAGGTGTCCAAAAATGAAATGGAGCAGCCCCTATTTTAAAACATAAACCAATTAACAATAAAATGATACCACCATAAAATAATGGTGAAACCTCTTGCACTTGATTTAATAAATAAGCTTGGATTTCACTTAAATCAAAAGATCCAGTTGCTCCATACAAAAAGGTTATTCCTAATAACAAGAAGCCTGTAGAAAAAGCTCCCATTAAAAAATATTTTAAGGAAGCTTCATTAGAAGCAAAATTTTGCTTTCTAATACCCGCTAATATATATAAGGCAACGGACATAATCTCAATCCCAATAAATAGCATAGCCATATTTTGGAAAGTTAACATAATGTACATACCCGCAATAGAAAATAGCATTAAGGTATAATACTCCGCAATATTTTCACTGTCTTTTGAAAAATAGCCTACACTAAGAATAAATATTAAAATACTTGCTATTAATATTAAAGCCGTAAAAGCTAAACCAAAATTATCCACGCGCATCATCCCATAATACGTGGTAGGATTGTTCCAACTGTATGCTACAAACCCAAGTGACCCTATTAACCCAGTTAAAGTTAAGGGTAACAATAATTTTTTAGCTTTAAATAAACCTGCATAGAGCACCACTAATGCTGTAATGGTGAGGGTTAAAATTATATTCATCTCTTAGTTTACTCCTGTTAATTTTTGATTTATTTGTTCTAATAAGGCTTGGACGGAAGCTTCTGATAAATGTAATAGTGGTTTCGGATAAAGCCCAATAACGATAACTAACACACAAATAATTCCCAATGCTAATTTATCTGAACCTTTAATATCTGTAAAGCCATGAGATTTTTCAGCAATCGGTCCTAACATAGCACCTTGATATAATCTGAACATATAAACAGCTCCAAATATAATCGTTAAACCAGCTACGATACCTAAACCAGCTTGGTATTGATATACACTAAATAATAGCAAAAACTCTCCAATAAAACCATTTGTTCCTGGTAAGGCTACCGTTCCCAAAACAATTACTAAAAAGGCAATTGCCAAACCTGGAGCTACCTTTGCTAAACCACCCCAATCGGCCGTATGTTGACTTTTCATTTGAGAGCTAATTAACTCCACAATAAAGAACAGCCCAACTACATTTATACCATGACTTAACATTTGAATTAAGGCACCTTGAAATCCTTGAATACCAGCTTGATTAAATGTGAATGAAGCAAATAAACCTGCTGCAATTAAACCTACGTGAGCAAGTGATGAATAGGCAATTAAGCGTTTTGCATTTTTCTGCATAAAAGCAATTACAGAACCATATACAATACCAATAACAGATAAAATCATGACTAAACAGGTCCACTCTTGGGCTCCGGCTGGTACAATAGGTAATAGCCATTTAATAACCCCGAAAATACCCATCTTAAGCATAATACCTGATAAAAGCATCGTGCCTTGTGCAGGAGCCTCGGTATAAGTATCTGGTTGCCAAGTATGGAAAGGGAAAATTGGCATTTTAATAGCAAATGCAATAAAAAACGCCCAGAATATCCACGTTTGTTGGGTACTATCTAAAGATAAAGCGTAAAAAGCTTTCCACTCAAAGTTATTGGCTGGATTTTGAATGTATAGGTAAATAATGCCCATTAGCATAAATAAAGATCCCGCTATCGTATAAACGAAAAACTTCATATTTACTTTAATACGGTCTTTACCACCCCACATCGCACATATAAAATAAATTGGAATTAAGGCTGCTTCCCAACCGATATAAAATAAGAATGCATCCAGCGCACTAAATACAAGCAATAACCCAAATTGCATAAATAAAATTAATGCGAAAAAAGCATGTTCTTTTTCATATTTATGCTTAAAAGCCGTTAAAATAATTATAGGCACCAATAAATTGGTTAATAGAATAGTTATCAAACTAATTCCATCAATTCCCACGTGAAAATTAATTCCTAAAGGACCAATCCATGGATAATTGATTTCGAATTGCGTACTCGCATCTGGAATAAAACTAACCAGAATACCACAAGTTAAAGCAAAGTTTAACAAGGAGAAAACAAGCGCACTAATTTTAGCAGTGTGTCCTTTGGCAAAAGTGGCTGTAAAAATTGCTCCTAAAAGTGGAAGAAATATAAGTATTAATAGTTCCATTGATATATTTAAACCAGATTAAGCGATTGAATAATAAGTATATAATAACAAGGCAATAATCCCTATTACCATCATGAATATATAGAAACCTACGTTTCCTGTTTGTAAAAGACGAAGTGCTTTACTACCCTCTTGGCTCGACCAACCTAAGCCATTTACCATCCCATCAATAACTTTCTTATCTACAACTTTGTAGAAAAAGCCTGACATGGCATCTAAAGGTTTTCTGATGATCGCATCATATAGCTCATCTAAATAAAACTTACGATAAGAAAGATTAGCTAGAGCAGAACGTTTAGTCTCATCACTCACCGGTACACTTTGCATTTTTACATACTTAGTATAGGCTAGCACGATGGCTAAAACAGCCGCTGCAACAGACACTGCCATTAAGCCATACTCGGCCTCATGACTCAATGCAATTACCTTTTCTTTAACTCCAGCTCCAGTTAACCATTTAGCTAACCAAGTATTTCCACCAAAAATTGCGGGGAAATTGATTAAACCTCCAATGGCCGATAAAATGGCTAGAATAACCAACGGAATTGTCATCACATTAGGCGATTCATGTGCATGTTCTAAATCTTGCGCCTTTCCTCTAAAGTTTCCATAAAATGTAAGAAACATCATACGGAACATATAAAAGGCCGTTAAAAAGGCAGTGATTAATCCCAAAGCCCATAATAAAGGATATTTCTCAAAAGTAAAGGCTAAGATTTCATCTTTGGAAAAGAAACCTGAAAATGGTGGAATCCCTGCGATGGCTATAGTACCCACCATCATCGTAGCAAAGGTAGTTTTTAACTTCCCCTTTAATCCTCCCATATTACGCATATCTTGTTCATGATGCATCGCATGAATAACTGATCCTGCACCTAAAAACAATAAAGCTTTAAAGAAGGCATGCGTTAAAACATGGAAAAATGAACCTGCAAAGGCGCCTACACCTAATCCTAAAAACATGTAGCCTAATTGGGAAACTGTAGAATAGGCTAATACCTTTTTAATATCGGTTTGTGTGATGGCGATTAAGGCTGCCACTAAAGCGGTCAAGGCACCTATGACCGCAATAACATCTTGAGTAAATGGGGCTAGCTCAAATAATATACTAGATCTTGCAATCATATAAATACCTGCTGTTACCATGGTTGCAGCGTGAATTAAGGCAGACACTGGCGTAGGTCCAGCCATCGCATCAGGCAGCCATGTAAATAATGGTAATTGAGCTGATTTACCTATAGCCCCCACAAATAATAATAATGAGATACATACAATTACACCCGTACCTGGTATAAAAGTTGCAACTTGTGGAAATACTTTAGCAAACTCAACACTTCCAAAAGTTAAGAACATTAAAAATACACCTAACAAGAAACCTAAATCCCCAACTCTATTCATCACAAATGCTTTCTTAGCCGCACTTGCATAAGCGTTATTCGTATACCAGAACCCGATTAATAAATAGGAACATAATCCTACTCCTTCCCATCCTATAAACATCACAATATAGTTAGAGCCTAAAACAAGCACTAACATAAAGAAGATGAAAAGATTTAAATAACTAAAAAATTTCCCAAAGCCTGCATCTTCATGCATATAGGCTGCAGAATAAATATGAATTAAAAATCCAATGCCTGTTATAATTAATAACATAATTGAACTCAAAGGATCGTATAAAAAGGAGAGTGGAATATTTAAATTCCCTACACTTATCCAATCGAATAAATTAATATAAAATTGCTTTTCAGCACTTCCGTTTAAATCAAAAAACAAAAGTACACTGATTACAAATGACGCTAAAATCACCCCACTACCTATGAAGGAGACTAAGCCTTTACTCAACGTATTACGTCCTAAGCCATTAATTAAAAAGCCTAAAAGGGGCAATAACGGAACTAACCAAAGTAAACTGTTTATCATCTTCTTTTATTTTACCACTTAAGGCGATTTAATACATTAATATCTATAGACTTGGTATTTCTATACACCATTACAATAATACTTAAGCCAATAGCTACCTCCGCAGCAGCTAATGCCATAATAAAAAACACAAACACCTGCCCTGAAGGGTCATTGTGATGTACAGAGAATGCGGTTAGTAATAAGTTGACTGCGTTTAGCATTAATTCTACCGACATAAAAATAATGATAGCATTTCTTCTTGTTAATACCCCAATGATACCAATGCTGAAAATAATGGCGCTTAACCAGATATAATGATTCAAGGGTACACCTTGCAAATTTGTCGTTAAACTATCCATGTGTAGTGCCCTCCTTCTTCGTTAATAGTACTGCACCTACCATGGCTGTCAATAATAATATAGATGCTAATTCAAATGGTAACATAAATGGCCCAAATAGTTCTTTACCCAAGTTTTTAACTAAACCTAAATTAGGATTAGATAATATCAAGGGGTTATTCATGGTGGCAGATTTTAAAGAGCCAACTAAGATGACAGCAAAACAACCCCCAGCAATTACTCCAATGAATTTAAAAATATTTGATTTTATAGGTTCATTCTCCTTATTCAGATTTAAAAGCATTAAAACGAAAAGAAAGAGAACCATAATGGCCCCCATATAAACAATAAAGTTTACTACGGCCAAAAATTGAGCGTTTAACAGTACATAATGAACAGTCAACGTGAAGAAAGTAACAATTAGGTATAATACGCTATGAATAGGATTTTTGGCAAAAATCACCATCAGTGAAAATATTACACTTAAAGTGGCTACAAAATAGAATACTGAAGTACCCATTTAATTAATTTTAGTTTAATAATTAGTTTATCGCTATTTTAATAAGGTTTTGATTATTTATCCGTTAAAGGAGGTTCTACCAATTTATCCTTACCATAAATAAAGTCCTTTCTTAAATAATCAGAAGGCACAATCGGGCCATCTAAATATATTGCTTCTTTAGGGCATGCTTCTTCACATAAGCCACAGAAAATACATCTCAACATATTAATTTCATATACCGAAGCATATTTTTCTTCTCTGTAAAGATGTTTTTCATCGTTTTTACGTTCAGCTGCAATCATGGTGATGGCTTCCGCTGGACATGATAATGCGCACAATCCACAAGCTGTGCAACGCTCTCTTCCATGCTCATCTCTTTTTAAAGAGTGCATGCCTCTCCAATTTGTCGAAAAAACACGCTCTTGTTCAGGATATTTAATCGTTGAGCTTTTTTTGAAAAAGTGACCCATTGTGGTACTCATTCCTTTCAAAATAGCCGGAATATACATCCGCTCAGTAAGCGTCATCGGCTTTTGCTCAAGAACTTTTTTCTTATTACTTAATGATTCCATGACTCTTTAAAATTTTTCTACTATAGCAATAACTAAACCGGTGATGATAATATTAGCAATAGCTAATGGAATTAAGCCTTTCCAACCTAAATTCATCAATTGGTCATAACGGAAGCGTGGAATGGTCCATCGTACCCACATAAAGAAAAAGATGAATAATAAAATTTTAGCAAAAAACACCGCTGTTCCGATAAGTGGTCCAAGTACTGGCCCTACTTGAGCCGCAACCCAATCCATACCGGGATAATTGTAACCGCCAAAATATAAGGTAGACATTACCGCAGAAGCCACGAACATATTGATATACTCAGCGAATAAGTAAAAACCTAATTTCATTGATGAGTACTCAAGGTGATAACCACCATTTAATTCAGCTTCACATTCTGGAATATCAAATGGAGCTCTATTCGTTTCAGCAAATGAACACACCATAAAAATGATAAAGCCCAATGGTTGATAGAATATATTCCAATTCATGCCATGTTGTTGCGCTACAATTTCCCTTAAAGAAAGTGTATTTGTAACCAATAAAAGTGCGATAATGGATAAACCCATGGCAATCTCATAAGAGATATTTTGAGAAGCAGCCCGGATTGCACTTAATAATGAGTATTTATTATTTGAAGCCCAACCACCAATCATCACACCATATACACCTAAGGAAACTACCCCAAAAATATATAATACACCAACATTGATATCTGCAACTTGTAAAGGAATAGTGCGGCCATCAATTTGGATATCTTGTCCCCATGGAATAACTGCTGTACCTATACATGCACACAACATCGCTAATCCAGGACCTAAAATAAATAACCACTTATTTGAACTACTGGGAATAATTTCCTCTTTAGTAAACATTTTTATTCCATCTGCTAATGGTTGCAAAATACCAAAAGGCCCCGCTCTATCTGGACCTAAACGATCCTGTAAAAAAGCAGCCACTTTACGCTCCCCGTAAGTAGAATACATAGCAATTAGTAAACTGATCGCAAATAGGATCGTTACCAATAAAAATTTCTCAATTACAAAACTCAGTTCCATTAAAATTTCGTAGTTTTTTCTAGTTCACGTTGATTAGCTTTTTGTAATTCAGGATTTTCCTTGATTACTGGCAAAGGTTTAAATGTCTCGTAATGATTAGAAGCGATTACCGATGCTTCAGAAACGTCTGTTGGATGCTCTAGAGTCCAATCATTAGTTTTTTTCTTATCGAATCGACAGGTATTGCAAATAAACGATTCCACTTCACCGAATTGATCTTTTCGAGCAGTAACTCTTAATACATCTTCACCTTTATACCATAAGGTTACTTTACCAGAACAGTTTTCATGCTCACAATCTCTATGGGCATCTACTGGTTTAGTAAACCAAACTCTATTTTTAAATCTGAAAGTTTTATCAGTTAAAGCGCCTACTGGGCACACATCGATTACGTTTCCAGAAAAGTCATTATCAATAGCTTTTTCTATATAGGTGGAGATTTCCGAATGATCTCCTCTATTTAATACTCCGTGTACGCGTTGGTTAGTAATTTGGTCAGCTGTAAATACACATCTATAGCATAAAATACAACGGTTCATGTGTAACTGAATTTTATCCCCGATATCTCTACGCTCAAAGGTTCTACGCTCAAACTGATAACGGGTTTTTTGTAATCCATGTTCGTAACCCAAATCTTGTAAATCACATTCACCTGCCTGGTCGCAAACTGGGCAATCTAATGGGTGATTAATTAACAAAATTTCTACAACCCCGCTACGTGCTTCTAAAACTTCAGGCGACGTAATGTTTTGTACTTCCATGCCATCCATTACCGTAGTTCTACAAGAAGCTACTAATTTTGGCATAGGTCTTGGATCTTTTTCAGAACCCTTACTTACTTTAACAATACAAGTCCGACATTTACCACCACTACCCTCTAATTTAGAATAATAGCACATTGCTGGAGGTACAATATCTCCACCAATCTGACGAGCAGCATTTAAAATAGTAGTGCCAGGAGCAACTTCTACAGAAATACCATCGATGGTTACTTTAACTAAATCACTCATGCTTATATATTTTCGGATTTAATTTCTTCTGTTTTAATAATAGGATTAGCATAATTAGCTAAACCATAATGCTGAGTTTGGCTTTTAATTGGCTCTTTAACATGCCATTCAAACTCATCTTTAAAATGTCTGATAGCACTTGCTACAGGCCAAGCGGCTGCATCCCCTAACGGACAAATTGTATTTCCTTCAATTTTACGCTGAACATCCCATAATAAATCAATATCTTCCATGGTACCATGGCCGAATTCAATTTTATGTAAAATACGCTCTAACCAACCTGTACCTTCCCGACAAGGTGAACATTGTCCACAACTCTCGTGATGGTAAAAGCGTGAAAAATTCCACGTATTGCGAACTACGCATTGATCTTCATCTAAGGCAATAAACCCACCTGAACCCAACATAGTACCGGTAGCAAAACCACCTTCTGAAAGCGATTCATAACTCATTAAACGAGGATCTCCGTTGGCTAATTTTAATGTTAAATTTGCTGGTAAAATTGGTACTGAAGAACCTCCTGCAACGGTAGCTTTAAGACGCTTACCATTCGCAATGCCACCACAATATTCATCGGAATATATAAATTCTTCAACCGGTAAACCCAATTCAATTTCATATACACCTGGTTTCACTAAATTACCAGAAGCAGAAATTAATTTTGTGCCAGTACTTCTTCCAATACCAATTTTTGCATACTCCTCACCCCCATCATTCACAATCGGTACAACAGCAGCAATTGACTCCACATTATTTACCACTGTAGGACAACCATACAAACCAGCGATAGCTGGGAAAGGAGGTTTAATTCTTGGATTTCCTCTTTTGCCTTCTAAAGATTCTAATAAGGCAGTCTCTTCGCCACAAATATAAGCACCCCCACCTGGTTGCACATATAATTCTAGATTGTAGCCCGTACCTAATATATTTTGACCTAACAATCCAGCTGCTTTCGCTTCGGCAATAGCTCTTTCTAAAATTCTAATTTGAGGCATCATCTCACCTCTCACATAGATATAAGAAGTATTCGCTCCCAAAGCATAACTCGACACAATCATGCCTTCAATTAAGGCATGTGGAATATGAGTCATCAAATACCGATCTTTAAATGTTCCAGGTTCTGACTCATCCCCATTACACACTAAATAACGCGGAACTCCTTCGGGTTTTGCCAAAAAGCTCCATTTCATACCAGTAGGGAAACCTGCCCCACCTCTACCTCTCAAGCCAGATTTTTTTACTTCCTCAACCACATCCTCAGGACTCATGGTTTTCAAAGCTTTCTCTACTGAACGATAGCCACCCATTTGACGATAAACCGTCAAAGTTTGGATGCCAGGTACATTTATATGTTCTAATAATAGTTTACGTGCCATTATTTCTTGCGTAAATCATCGATTAATTGATCCACCGATGTCTCAGTTAAATTCTCATAAAAAGTATATTCCGGACCAATTTGTAAAACTGGACCATACCCACAGGCTGCCAAACACTCCACCCCTCTCCAACTGAATAATCCATCAGGAGTTACTTCATTTTCTTTTACACCGAGTTTAGTTTCAATATGCTTCATGATTTTTTCAGCACCAACTAAACAACAAGGTCCAGTCCGACAAACTTCTAAAACATATTTTCCTTTGGGTTCTAAAAAGTACATCGTATAAAATGATGCAACTTCATATACTTCAATCGGTTCTATATTAAGAAAAGCAGCAACTTTATCCATCGCTGGTACACTCGTCCAACCATATTCTGCTTGAACTAAATGAAGTATAGGTAAAAGTGCCGATTTCTGCTTTCCTGCTGGATAGCGGCTAACTACTTCGTCAAACTTAGCAAGTAATTCCGACGAAAAATTTACAGGTGGTTGTTCTTCAATTTTAAGCATCTAATTCTCCTGCAATAATGTTCATACTACTCATGTTTATAATAGCGTCAGATAATAACATTCCTTCGCTCATTTTAGCATACATGGCATAATTTATAAAACTAGGTCTTCTAAAGTGTAAACGATAAGGGCTTCTACCCCCGTCATTAATCAAATAAAACCCTAATTCCCCATTCCCACCTTCGACGGCATGATATACCTCTGCTTTAGGCGCATCAATTTCACCCATAACAATTTTAAAATGGTAAATTAAGGCCTCCATATTATTATAAACTTCTTCTTTGCCAGGCAAATAAAACTCAGGTACATCAGCATGGAAAATACCTTTAGGCATATCCTTTAATTTTTCCATAGCCTGACGAATGATACTTACACTTTGCCACATTTCTTCATTCCGAACTAAATACCGATCATATACATCGCCACTTGTTCCCACTGGAATTTCAAAGTCAAAATCTTGGTATGAAGAATAAGGTTCACTCACACGCACATCATAATCAATACCGGTTGCTCTCAATAGCGGACCTGTCCAACCATAACTTAAGGCTACTTCTGGACTCACTTCTGCTACCCCAGCTGTACGATCAATAAAAATTCTATTTCTATTTAAGAGACCTTCAAACTCTTTTAAAGCAGTTGGAAAATCTGTTAAAAATTGATTGATTTTTGCAAAGGCAATCTCATTAAAATCTCTTTCTAAGCCACCAATTCTACCGATATTAGTGGTTAAACGAGCGCCACATATTTCTTCAAATATTTCGTAAATATGCTCTCTATATTGAAACAAATACAAAAAGGTGGTGGTGGCCCCTGTATCCTGCGCGATGATTGTATTACAAATAATATGATCGGCAATTCTAGACAACTCCATGATGATTACCCTTAAATAATCAACTCGCTTAGGAATTTGAATATTTAATAACTTCTCCACGGTCATATGCCATCCCATATTATTAATTGGGGATGAACAATAATTTAAACGATCTGTTAAAGGAGTAATTTGATAAAATGGTCTATGTTCCGCAATTTTTTCAAAAGCACGGTGAATATAGCCAATGGTAGAAACACCACTCACTATGCGTTCTCCATCCATTTGCAAAACATTCTGAAACACCCCGTGAGTAGCCGGGTGAGTTGGGCCTAAATTTAAGGTTACCAATTCACTTTGTGGATCATTATCAGTAAAAACTGGTTGATTTTGTTTCATAATATATTATCTACCAAAGTATTCGTCTTTTTTATCTACACGATTTGGATCCTCTAATGGATATTGCTTAAGCATCGGATGTACCCCCAAATCATCCATATTTAAAATTCTTCTTAAATCTGGATGTCCTTGAAATTTAACCCCAAAGAAATCATACGTTTCTCTTTCCATCCAGTTAGCAGCATTCCAAAGAGACGTTGCAGACGGTATTTCTGGTTTATTTTCGTCTATAAATACTTTCAAGCGAACACGGATACCTTTTTGCATGCTATGCAAATGATAAACTACCGCTATTTGACCTTTTTCAGGATAATGTACAGCCGTAATATCAGTTAAAAAACTAAAATCCACTGTACCATTTTCTTTTAAAAAGCTAAGCACACTAAGGAGTCTATCTTTTGTCGTAGAAAAGGTTAATAAGCCAAAAGGTTCATGAACATCGAATAATTGCTCAGCAAATTTTGCACCCAGCAAATCTATAACTTCTGTATTCGTTACTTTTCCCATTATTCAATTCCGTAAGAGGCTAACATTTCTTTATACTCAGGTGAATATCTTCTTCTACCTGATTCATTCTTAACTAACTCTTGAATCTTCCCAAAACCATCTAAAATAGCTTCAGGTCGAGGAGGGCAACCTGGCACATAGACATCTACAGGAATAATTTCATCAATACCCTGTAAAACTGAATAAGTATCAAAAATACCCCCACTTGATGCACAAGCACCGACAGCGATTACCCACCTTGGCTCTGCCATCTGTAAATAAACCTGTTTAAGTACTGGACCCATTTTTTTAGCAATGGTACCCATCACCATAAGCAAATCAGCCTGACGTGGAGAGAAGCTTAAACGCTCAGAACCAAAACGACCAAAGTCATAGTGGGAACCCATTGTAGCCATAAATTCAATTCCACAACAAGAAGTTGCAAAAGGTAAAGGCCAAATGGAATGAGAACGTGCAAGCCCAATTACCTTGTCAAGGGAAGTAGCATAAAACCCAGAACCTTCAATTCCAGGAGGCGCATCAACTATCTTTATATCACTCATGTTTTAAACAAAAAATGCTTATTCTAAATACAGAATAAGCAGCAAATTTACAATATTTTAAAAGGATTTAATTAGCTACATTAGGATTTAGAATTATTCTAAATAATTAATTTAACCCGATAAATGTAGTCAAAGTGTAACTTAATTCATGTCTAAAGCTTTCTTCTTTAGGACATAAATAAAGCCTAATAAAAGCGTTCCCATGAACACAAACATTTCAATTACACCTTCCCATCCAAACTCTCTAAAATTGACAGCCCAAGGGTACATAAAAATCACCTCCACATCAAATAATACGAATAAAATCGCTACTAAAAAATACTTAATAGAAAATGGCTGACGCGCATTTCCAATAGATTTAATACCTGATTCAAAAGGAGTCAACTTATCACCAGTAACCCTACGTGGACCTAAAAAGTGCGTTGCAAATAATGTAACTACCACAAAACCAATAGCTACAATGATCTGAAATAAAATAGGTAAAAAGTCTGAAGCTGTACTTGTAGTTTCCATATCACTAATTTGGAGCAAAATTAAAATAAAAAGGCGGGATTACAAATCCCGCCTCATATATTAAATAGGTTTTCTTATTTAATAGGTGCTTTTGAACCTTGTGCTTTCATGGCGTTTAAAACTTTTAAAGTTTCAGTCGCGTAAGCATTTTGAGGATCTAAAGCTAACGTTTTATTTAAATACTCAATTGCTTTATCTTTATCCGTAGCAGAATAATAAGCTGCTAAGTTGTTATAAGCATCAATTAAGTTTCTAATAACCGGTGCTTCTGAAGCCTTTTCCGGTTTAGTTACGGTAACTAAAGTAATGTAGTTCTCATAGTGAGGTACCGCTAAACCTTCTGGAGCTTGAGGATTATCTAACAACTTATAAACACGTACACGATACCAAGCTGCAGCTTCATAATCAGGTACTAATGTTAAAACTTGAGCAAAAGCTGAATCTGCATCTTTTAATAATTCAGTACTTGGCTCTGCTTTTTCGTTATACAAAGTTGCATAATTCCAGTAATTAGCCAAACCTAAATAGTAGGCATTCATAGCCATCGCTGGATTTGTAGAATTTAATGCTATTACATTCTTCAATGCTTCAGTAGCTTTTGCATATTTCTTATCTGCAAATAACTTTTGCCCATATTGCGCTAATTCCTCTACTTTGGTTGAATCCATCTGGATACCTTTAACCATATATTTAATAGCTAAATCATCGTTACCAGTACCACGGTAAGCCTTACCTAAATACAAGTAGTCAGAACCTAATAAACGAGATTCGTCTGCAGGATTTTTAATCAACTCGGTTAAGTTGGCTAAACCTTTTTCAAATTCATTGTTCTCTACTGCTGTATAACCTTTTAAACGGTTAATTACAAACCCTTTTGGATTACCTGGTTCAGCTTGTAAAGTTTGTAACTCACTGGCTAATGTTTCGAAATCTTCAGCATATACTAAAAACTGTGCATAACGATATCTAGAATCGAAAGACTTATCAGTTAAATCTAAATACTTACGCATATTAGATAAAGCTTCTGCCTTTTTAGTAGTTGCAGATGGATCTCTAAAAGACCATCTCATTTGAATTTCTGCTAACTCTCTATAAGCCGGACCATAATTAGGATCTGATGCTAAAACTTCTTTAATTTTATCTTCTGCTTCGATAAAACCATCAGCTTGTTTAAACATTTTTGCAATTTGAACTTTTACCCTTGCTAATTTAGGATCAATATCTAAAGCTCTTAAATACATCTCATAAGCAGGACCATTTTTTAATTGGTCTGACCAATAGTCACCTAAAGCGATAAAAACTTCTACATCTCTATCTTTAGTTTCTAATTCATCAGCCATTTTTAAATGAGGTAAAGCTGCCTCATAGTTAGGATTAGGATTCTCAAAATAGGCCTTACCTAAGTACATAAAAGTTTGATAATTCTTTTTGCTTAAAGCTATCGCTTTATCAAAATTAGCTTGAGCTCCTGCCGTATTTTTATTAAATAAATCTACTCTACCTAAGCCAATTAAATTAAGGGCGTTTTTAGGATCTGCAGCAGCTCCACTTGTAAATACTGCCTTTGCTGAATCTACTTCATCTAATGTTAAATACACATTACCTAAGGTGAAATAATTTTCAGCTACTTTAGGTTGTGAACTAATAAGGGTTTTAAGCATAGAACTTGCCTTTTGATACTGCTCTGCATCAATTGCCTTTTTTGCATCAGCTAAACTTTGTGCAAATGTGGCTACACCTCCCGCCATTACCAACCCTAGGGTAAGGGCTACGCTTTTCTTAAACATTTTCATCGTCATCATTTGTTTTAATCGAAATAAGTATACTGCGTTAAATTATTAATGGTTCTATTATCTACAGATACTATTATTTCCTCGTTTAAATTTACTTCTTTTTTGTGTTATCAATATTAAACTGTCTGGGCATCATCTTATGAGGACCAAGTCCAGATTTAAGTACGATTAACTGTCCCCTAGGACCACATAACCAGTTTGCAAAACCTGTGCCTAAACCTATAGTTCCAGTTGAATTAATTATATAAACATTCCTCAAAAGAGGATATTTACCATTTATGAGATTATCCTGACTTGGTTTATAATATTTATCAGCTCCTTTTGAGCCAGATAAACCCTTAACGGAGAGCGTTTTAACCTTTAAAACAGAAGATGCCATAGAACTGTCATACTGAAGTAACCAATTTATGCCAACTACTCCAATAAACTCTGGATTAGCTGCCACATAATTAATAACATCATTATTGGTCTTCAAAGTATAAACTCCTTTAGCAGGTAAATTTTCTACTTTTGCTGAATCCATAAAGTACCGCACCGTACTGGATCCTGCATTATCAAACACCAATTTTTTATCAGATTTACCCCTCATAATGTCGTATACTTCACCTACAGTGATTAAGCTATCCGGATTTGATTTATTCGTTATTAAAGCAATTCCGTCTATGGCAAATCGATCGGTATAAACCAGATACTTCTTCTGTTTAAAATACTCTTCTTCTTGGGTGCTGAGCATCCTGGAAAGTATAATCAATCTATCTTTTCCATCAAAAAATTTAGGCAGTATTTCCTTCTCTGTGCCAAATACTGCATTCACTTGGGCATCCGGATAATCTGCTTGAAAAACTTCTATCTGAGCATCTAATATCTTAGAAAAAGACTCGTCCACAATCAGTGTTATTTCTCCGCTTGTACGCGTTTCCACAACTTGATCAGGATTAGCCTTGCGTTTGCAACTTGCAAACAAAATCACCGCTATTAAACTAAATAAAACTTTGTTCATGTGAACCTACATATTATTATCCTTCATAATTCTCATAAAGCGAATTCCGCTATAAATGACAATTACAATCCCAAATCCTATTTGATATTTCCTTGGAAATCTGTCTTCATCTAACGGAATAATATCCGTAAAAATCAACACAACTCCTATAAAAAAATATAATAGAAACATGGTGAGGCCTAAAATAAACAGAAATCGCTGTTGAGGCGATTTCTGTTCAAAAAATTTGAAAAACTTCATGTATTAGTTAGGTAAAGTAAACCTCACAGGGATATTATATTTAACCCTTACCGGTTTTCCGTTTTGCATACCAGGATTCCAGCGTTTACTTGATTTTAAAACTCTCACTGCTTCTTCTTCTAAACCAAATCCTAATTTACGACCTTCGGCACGTACATCAGTAATTGATCCATCTTTTTCTACAGTAAATGCCACAAATACTTGACCTGCTACATTGTTTTCTGAAGCCATTGGAGGGTACTTAATCGCTGTACCTAACCATTGGTAGAATTTATCCATACCACCTGGGTAAACTGGAGGGTTTTCCATTGTCAAGGCAATATAAACCGTATTATCTTCTACCACTGCTGCTTGTTTAGGTCCTTCTCCCACTGGAGCAATCACTACAATTTCAGCATTCGGGTCACCTTCAATGGTTTTCTGACCAGGGTCAGCCACTTTAAGGTCTTCCATTTTTGGTGGTTCTTCGTCTCTTACCAACTCATCCGGTTTTACAATCGGAGGAGGGAATTTAACTTGATCATTACGTGGTGGCGGAGGCTCCACTGGAGGAGGAGGAATTACCTTCTCGTCAATCGGTGGAGGTGGTTGCATCACCACTTCTTGCATGATTAAATCATTGTCTTCCGACTCTGACATTCCTGCAATTAAGGCATAGATTTTAGGTGTCATAAATAAGAACACAAATATCGCTGTGCCTATCAGTAATGATTTGGTCGTAATTGCTCCATTTTCCTTACGTAGCTCATAAGCTCCATAAGCTTTATTCTTTTTAGCAAACACGAGATCAAGCCATTCCCTGTTGAATATATCTAATTTTGATCCAAACATTGCTTAATATTTTAATTGTTCTACTTATTTTTTAAGAAGACCATTTTGCATCAAGAAAGTCATTTCTGCCTCACTGATATTTTTAGGGTCATCATCTACTGCCGGAGCTGTTAAATTCGTTTGTGTAATGTTGATTTCATCCATCATATCCACAAAGTTCTTAAAGGTTGAGGCATCTGTTGGTTTTACAATTACCATGATGTCTTTCCCAGAAGCATCCTTAACTTTCTTTTTATTCTCTAACAAAGACTTTCTCAAGCTTTGATATCCTTCAATTGTAGGTTGAGATTCACCTGCAATCCCCATATACCACATTACTCGGTCATTACTAACTAATAATACAGTCATCGTTTGGGATTGTTTTACCTCTAACTTATTTTCAGGATTTTTTTCATCCTTATCTGGCTTAGCAATATCCATTGCCATTGGTTTTGATAAAGATGTGGTGAGCATAAAGAACGTGATTAATAAGAAGGCCAAATCTACCATCGCGGTTAAATCCACTCTGGTTGACTGTTTTTTACTTCTTACCTTACCATCGCCTTTGCCACTGGAGGTATCTAATTCTGCCATTTCTTATTGATCTACAGCTTCCGCTGATGTGATTAAACTAAATTTATTAACTTTTTGTCTTTGTAAAACATCTACAATTTTACGTACAGTTGGATATTCTTCATCAGAATCTCCTTTAATACTAATACGCATCTCTGTTTGATGTAATTCTGCCGTTGCTCTACGAGCTTCTTCAATCCATCTGAATAATTCCCCATTTCTGGTTGAATCAGTAGGAATGCCGGTTTCTATACCACTCTTGGTACGTTGTTCAGCATTCATATTGATGTAATTCTTCATTTGATTGAAAGGCACTCCGAAAGAGGAAACTACACTGAAACGCTTGTACTCTTCAGGAGTAAATGAAGTACCATACAAGGTAGCCATTTTCTCCAATGTTAATCGCTTCACATCTGCCCCAATAATTTCAATGAACACTTTTCCTTTACCAATGGTTAAGATGGTCAAATCTTTATCTGGCACTTTAAACTGAACCGTCGACGATGGAAGCTTAACTTCTAAAGGATCCGGTTGACGAGCAGTTGCCGTTAAGATAAAGAATGTAAGCAATAAGAAGGATACATCGCACATCGCGGTCATATCAATCGAAGTACTGCTTCTCTTTACTTTTGCTTTTGCCATAATTTCAAATTATTTAATTCTTTTTTTTATTAATGATGTAAACTTTGCCGGTTTTCCATAAAGCCGGTAAAAAAAAATAAAATAATCCTATTTATGGGTACTAGCGTAAGTTTGAATGATGCTGAAACCAGCTTCGTCAATAGCGTAAGTTAATTTATCGATTTTAGATGTTAATACGTTGTACATGATAATCGCTACAGTTGATGTACCGATACCAGTAGCTGTACACATTAAGGCTTCAGAGATACCTACCGCTAATGCTGCTTGATCTGGTGCTCCAGAGTTAGCTAAACCTGCGAAGGCCTTGATCATACCTGTTACTGTACCTAATAAACCTGTTAATGTACCAATTGATACTAAGGTTGCAATGATAGTTAAGTTTTGCTCTAACATTGGCATTTCTAATGAAGTTGCCTCTTCAATATCTTTTTGAATTGCTAAACATTTTTGCTCAGTATCCATAGTAGTATCAGTTTCCATTTCTTGGTATTTGATTAACCCAGATTTGATAACGTTTGCTACAGATCCTTGTTGTTTATCACATTCTGCAGTAGCAGCTGAAATATTACCTGAAGCTAAGAAACCTTGAATTTTTTTGATGAAAGAATCTAAAGAACCTTTACCAGTAGCTTTTCCAATTACAATTAAACGCTCGATAGAGAATACAAAAGTCATTAAGAATAAACCAATTAAGATAGCTACGATAGGTCCACCTTTAAATGCCATACCACCATAGTTTCCTGGGTAAGGTAAATAAGAATGTGTATCTACATCATAGAATGCTAAAGAGGTAGCTGAATTTGCTGCAGCAACTTCTTCAGGAATGTTAAAGTTTGTAGGTTTTCCTAATACGAAGATAAATAATGTTGCCCCAACTAATAAACAGATAGGGATAACAAGAGTTGCAAATAAATTAGAAGCTGTTGCGCTACTTTCTTTTTTAGCTGTTGTTGGTTTTGGTGCGTTTGCCATTTTTTTTTAGTTTTTAATTTTTAGTACTTGTTTTAAATTTAGAAATATTATTTAAAAGTTTAGTTATACAACTTCAAATATTAAATTTTAGTGTTGCGGAAACAAATTTATTAATTGATTTTAATTTACAAATTAAATTCTCAATACGCCATTAATTCGTTACGTTACCACCTTACTTTACTACCAAAGGGTGTATAATTAAAAAAGATTGCCTCTTATTAAAGACAATCTTCCGCAATTAAAACTAAAAATTACATTAAAAACAAATTTTATTTAAAAAACTCGTTTAGACATTCGATTCAACAAGCCCTGGAATTGCGATTTTAATGCCCGCTTGGCCATAATTTGCAAATTGCTTAAAGTTATTCTGAAAGGCTATAGCCAAGTCATTTGCTTTTGCATCATACGCATTTTTATCTAACCAGGTATTTTTAGGATTTAAAATTTCAGCAGGTACATCCGCGCATGCCACAGGCATAGCTAAACCAAATATTGGATCTTGTATAAATTCCTCCTGTGCTAAATCTCCATTTAATGCCGCAGTAATCATGGCCCGGGTATAGCTTAATTTAATTCGGTTCCCCACCCCGTATTGTCCCCCACTCCAGCCAGTATTAACTAACCATACATCCACGTCGTGTTTTTTTAACTTCTCACCCAATAATTGTGCATAGGCCATCGGATGTAATGGTAAAAAAGCTTTCCCAAAACAAGCTGAAAAAGTTAATTGAGGTTCAGTAACGCCTGCCTCTGTGCCGGCCACTTTTGCGGTATAGCCAGAAATAAAATGGAACATTGCTTGCTCTGGCGTTAATTTAGATATAGGAGGCAAAACCCCATTAGCATCCGCGGTTAAAAAGAAAATATTTTTTGGAATGCCCCCAATTGAAGGTTCTACTGCATTACTAATATGGTGAATAGGATAAGCTACCCTGGTATTCTCTGTTTTTGAAATATTGGCAAAATCCACTTCACGGGAGCCCTCCCTATAACATATATTTTCTAATAAAGCCCCAAATTTTATGGCATTGAAAATTTGTGGTTCTTTTTCAGCTGTTAAATCCACGCATTTAGCATAGCAACCACCTTCAAAGTTAAATACTTCATTATCCGACCATCCATGCTCATCATCCCCAATTAAGCCCCTATTTGGATCTGCCGACAAGGTTGTTTTTCCAGTCCCTGACAAACCAAAAAAGATTGCTACATCCCCCGCTTCGCCGATATTGGCCGAGCAATGCATCGATAGCATATTCTTTTCTTGAGGTAAAACATAATTTAATACAGAGAAAATACCCTTTTTAATTTCTCCAGTATAAGCAGTACCTCCTATTAAGATCATCTTTTTACTGAAGTTTATAATAGAGAAGTTGCTTTGACGAGTTCCATCTACAGCTGGATCGGCCTCAAAGGAAGGTGCCGCAATAATGGTCCATTCTGGGTCTAAAGGCACTTCATCTGCGCCGTAACGGAGAAATAAATTATTAGCAAATAAATTTTGAAAGGCGTGTTCGGTGATTACTCTTAAACTTAAACGATGAGCTTCACTGGCGCATGCATACGCATCTCTAACATAAACTGTTTTTTGTGATAAATGAGCAGCCACCTTTTCATATAAGGCGTCAAACTTAGCGGGTGAAAATTTAATATTGATGTCTCCCCACCACACTGTTTCCTCTGTAATAGCATCAGCTACAATAAATCTATCCTTTGGAGATCTTCCAGTAAACTTACCCGTATCAACTGCCAAAGCCCCTGAACTTGCCAAGTTACCTTCTCCTTGGAGTAATGCTGCTTCGACTAATTCGGCTGCACTTAACTGATACTTAATTTGCTTGGGCCTTAATTTTAAGTAACTTAAATCGATTTCTTTTAAATTCAAACTGCTCATATTTCATAGATCTTTATGTCGCAAAAATAAACACTTATCCAGTCAAATCGATTGAAATTTCGATAAATTTTTTACTTATTGTGGCAAATACACTATGATATAAGACGCTGATTTAAAGAAAATTAACTTAAAATTAACCGCCTGATTTCTTAGCTTTAAAACCTTCAGAAATCAAGATTTGTAAAACCTTATCCCGAAAATCACCCTGGATCATGATTTCGCCATCTTTAACCGCACCTCCAACCCCACATTTTTGCTTCAATAACTTCCCTAAAGCCTGCAAATTTTCAAAAGAACCACGAAATCCCGTAACTAATGTAACAGCCTTCCCACCTCTATTTTTACGATCCAATTGAACTCTTAAATCTTGTTGATTAGCAGGCAGCTCCACCACTTCATCAGCAGCTTGCTCAAATTCGAAATCTGGATTGGTAGAAAACATAATTCCCCCAAAATCATTAAAAACCTTTTTCTTTTCCTTCGCCATGTTTCAAGTATAATAATTCTTAAATTTCTTTTCCGCCCACTACCTGTAAAGCTTGAGAGAAAAGCTGAATATGTAAAGTGCCAGCCATCCGTAAAGGTTCCCCATCCAGGTGAATAGGCCCATCGGTTTGTCTAAATATCTTGACCTCTTGGGCACTAATAGCTTTCCATTTCGGAAACTTTTGCGTTCTTTTTATAGCCATTAAAATTCCCAATAAAACAAGTTCGCGCCAATTTAAAGGTTCCACCGTAATGATCTCCATTTGGCCATCTCTCAAACTCGAATTAGGAGAGATATAAATATTATTCCCATACTGGCTAGAATTTGCAATACTCACTAAAAAGGCACGTTGTTCCACCAGTTTCCCATCTAATTCCAACCGATATGTTTCAGGTTCAAAATCTCTAAACTTTTGGATACACAGTTTTAAATACTCCCAAAAACCACGTTTGCGACTATATTTAAATGCTTCGGAAATTAATGCATCATAACCCATCCCTGCCATATTGAAAAAAAATCGCTCGTTCAGTTTTAAAACATCAATGCACTCTACCTGAAATCTATTAATACATTCTACTGCCTGTTTAAAATTCATAGGCACCTGCAAATCGCGGGCTAATCCATTTCCCGACCCCAATGGAATGATGCCTAAAGGAATTTCCGCATGAACTAATTTGGAAGCAATTTCATTTAGGGTCCCGTCTCCCCCAACTCCCACCACCAGCTGATAATTCTCTCTTATAGCTTGTTCAGTCAATTCGGCCGCATGTCCTACTCTATTGGTAAAGACAAAGTTGGGGTCAAATTTTTGAACATCTAAGGTGTGCAAAATCTGCTCGGGAAGATGCTCTTTAGATTTTCCTCCAGATATCGGATTTATAATAAATAAAGTCTTGAATTTCAAACGATGTGCGTGTTTTAAGGATTACAAAATTAATCAACTTTTTTTGACTATTTCTAATTAATGTCTTAATTTTGCTGCCCTAAAAGGTGGACTGATTTGCGAAGCTCAGGAAATGAGCCAGATTGCAACCACGTAAAAAAAAGTGCTAATATCTACACACTTCATTTTACTATTCTGGGCTAGTCATGCCACTTTTAGCTTATTTTTTACTTTATAAAATATAAAAGATGTCATATTTATTTACCTCAGAATCTGTTTCTGAAGGACACCCAGATAAAATCGCCGATCAAATTTCGGATGCCCTAATTGATAATTTTTTAGCATTCGACCCCAATTCTAAAGTAGCTTGCGAAACCCTGGTAACTACGGGTCAAGTAATTTTAGCCGGAGAGGTAAAATCAACTACCTATTTAGATGTACAACAAATTGCTAGAGATGTGATTCGCAAAATTGGCTATACCAAAAGCGAATACATGTTTGAAGCTAATTCTTGCGGCATTTTATCTGCTATACATGAACAATCTCAAGATATAAACCAAGGCGTAGACAGAAGTAACAAAGAAGATCAAGGAGCAGGTGATCAAGGCATGATGTTTGGCTATGCGACCAACGAAACCGAAGATTACATGCCTTTGGCTCTAGATTTATCACATAAATTATTAATTGAATTAGCCGCTTTAAGAAGAGAGAACCAAGCTATCACTTACCTTCGCCCGGATGCCAAGTCGCAAGTAACCTTGGAATACAATAACGACAATAAACCAGTTCGTATTGAAGCTATAGTAATTTCAACCCAACATGATGATTTTGGTCCAGAGGAGTCCATGTTAGCGCAAATCAAAAATGATTTAATTCAAATTTTAATACCTCGCGTAAAAGCTAAATATCCACAATATGCGCACCTCTTTAATGAGGATATTAAATATCACATCAATCCAACTGGAAAATTCGTGATTGGAGGTCCTCATGGTGATACAGGCTTAACAGGACGTAAAATTATTGTAGATACCTATGGTGGTAAAGGAGCTCACGGAGGTGGTGCATTTTCAGGTAAAGACCCTAGTAAGGTAGATCGTAGTGCAGCCTATGCTACTCGCCATATTGCAAAAAATTTAGTAGCCGCAGGTATTGCTGATGAAATTTTAGTACAAGTATCTTATGCAATTGGGGTTGCGAAACCAATGGGAATATATGTAAATACTTATGGCACGGCAAAAGTTGCTTTAAGTGATGGAGAAATTGCTAAAATCGTGGAAGGCATATTCGATATGCGTCCTTACTTTATTGAGCAACGTTTGAAATTAAGAAACCCTATTTATAGTGAAACTGCCGCATATGGCCATATGGGTCGTACCCCTGAAACAGTTACTAAAACCTTTGTTGCTCCAGGTGGAGAATCTAAAACAGTAACTGTAGAATTATTTACTTGGGAAAAATTAGATTTTGTAGATCAAGTAAAAGCGGCATTTAGAATTTAAACCACAAGCCCTTTACTTAATTAAAGGTATTATTAACAGTTGTTTTTTACCATTCATAACCAAAAACCTCCGAATCCTTCCTCGATGGAATATCTCGGAGGTTTTTCTACTTATCCGGCTTTCAAGTTTAGCGTTCTTTTAAACTAATAGCTCCGCCAAACCCCACGCCTAGTGAATTTTGTATTTGGGGACGCTTGAAATAGGTATTACTTTCGGCATTTAAGAATAAGCCTTCCGAAAACACTTTCCTGGAAAAGAAATCCGCCCCTAAACTGAATCGTGTCAAATTAAATACCCGTTCATCTTGAGCTTGTTTATCTAAGTTAAAATGTAAACCAAAATTAAACACCATGGAAGAGTTTAGATATTTAGTATTTTTTATGCTTTATCACTTCCTCATAAAGTAGGCTCATTAAGTCAAATTGCAATACAGGGGCAAGTTCTATAAAAGTTGCTCGGCTATTATCTTTTATTTTCAAAGAGGTCACGGAAAGCTGAGGACCCACAAAAAAATAATCATTGGTTTTATTTACTATCCCAACACGAGCATCTAATGCCGACATAGCCGTTGCATTTTTATTTGGGAAAAGATAATAATTCCAGCTTTTAACACCACCTTATCGCGGTATTGTGCATGTGTGGATCCATTCCAAAATAGCATACATACAATGGCCAGAAGCATCGACTTTTTCATAGTTAAGATGGTTTATACCATAACAAACGTAGATAAAAGTAATAACGCTACATGATACAAAACCCCATCGTTAACATAAACTAATTATCAAACCTAGTTTAGATAAAGTTATTGGTCGGTTTTGCCTCGGAATTGTTTCGGAAGTGATTCGGACATGCGTCGGGTTTCGGTCGGAGTTTATCCGACCGAAATCCGACCGAAATCCGACTGAAATCCGACCGAAACCCGACCGAAACCCGAGCGAAACAGGTCCTTAATAGATTTTTTTATCGGATTCAGTATAATCTAAGTAGAAAACGAAGAGTTATTGATATTTAATTCTACCCTTATGCTTACCTATTTATTTTAATAATACCACACCCAATTCGAGGTCCAGAATTACCTGTAGGCTGGGTTGTATAATCATCTACGCCTCCATGTACAATAACACCCAAATTACCAATATAATTAGGATCACCTTCTTTAAGCGACCATCTATCAGTAACTATAGAATAACTTGCGTGACCTGTGGCATCTAGGGCAATATTTCCAATATCTCCAGAATGGTAAGGTTCTACCCCCCATTTTCCATGATTTTCACCAGTAGGATTCCAATGTCCATGGGCATCTTCACCCATATTCCCACAATCTCCATGTTCATGAAAATGCACCGCAACAGAACTATCCGCTCGTGTATGCATATTGAGTTCCATAACCATTTTTACTTGTCCATTTGCTTGCTCAAAAAATTCCATGGTACCGATCAATTGATTGTCTGCTGTGGTATTCAAGGAAGCGTGCGCTTTTACTTCATCTTTATTTTGATTACAAGCGCTCCAGCTTAAACCCATGAGGCATAGCATGATAAGTTTTATTGTTTTCATATCTAATCATTTTTATTAATAATTACTATAAAAACAACAAGGAGCAAAATAGGTTTCCTTAAAACTAATAATTAGTCTAATTGTTATGTATTCAAAGTTTAGTCTTTACAAAATAACAACCTTAATATTATGGAACAGCCCTATGAAATGAATACTTTATCTCAGGTTATGGAAAAGTTGAGATTAAAAGGAATAGATAATGAACTGAAAATGTCAGATCATGGAAAGATGCAAGCCAAATCATTAAATAAAGTATATAAGCCGGAAGATGTAACGATTATAAAAACCTACCGATTTGAAGGCATGTCTGATCCGGGTGACAATGCAGTTATTTATGTAGTAGAAGATCAAGATGGCGATATAGGCTATATTTTAGATGCCTATGGAACCTATTCAGACAATTTAGGGTCTGCATTTGACGATTTTTTAAAAAAAATAAATGTAGCTGACCGGAATGAACAAGAGATTTTTCATTAAGTATCAACATCATCCTAAAAATATCCAATAATAAAAGGGGCCCTCTGCATCAGAAGGCCCCTTTTATTAGGATTACATTTAAAAGTATTTAAATTAATAACCACTATCATCTAAGGCAAAGGTATTTGTTCTATTTCGCCATTTGCCGCGGGTAAAATCAGGTATTTCCTGCGGTTTATTACTTTCTTTAAGCGATTTAGTAGAAAGTGGGGTTATCACACTCATCGTGACAGAATCATATACATCTATCGGAGTTTGTTTTTTCTCTTTAACTGCTAAAATAAACCCATTGAATACAAACCAATCCATACCCCCGTGACCTGCGCCTAAAGCGTCTTTTTCATATTTTTTCCAAAGTGGATGATCGTACTTTTTAAACCAAGTTTCGGTAGATTCCCAGGCGTGAGCTTTAGTTTGACCCTCAATATGGATAGATTTATTGACATCCATCCAGAGGCCTTTTGTACCTTGGACCCTAAAACCTAGAGAATAAGGGCGAGGCAAATGCACATCATGCGTCAATTGCACAGTTTCTCCATTTGCACAATTAATTAAAGTGGTCGTAACATCGCCATTCTTATAATTTAATTTAGCGTTCGGATGGCCTGGCGATAGCTTTTCTACATGATTAGCTAAACCACGAGCTTTAGAACTAAAGGAAACCATATTGGTGAACCGGTTACCTCTGTTAATATTGGCATATTGCATAATCGGGCCAATCCCGTGGGTCGGATATAAATCCCCGTCTTGATCGATATTAAATTGTGTACGCCATTGGGCTTCACTTAAGGCCGAAGGTCCGTATTCAACGCCACCTCCATAATACTGTTTGCCATTATTAAATAGTACTTCCCGTAAATCATGTTGATAACCTCCTTCTAAATGAATTAATTCGCCAAAAACATCTTGTCGAACCATATTTAAGGCTGCTAACACATCTCTTCTGTAGCACACATTTTCTAAAGTCATATAGGGTATGCCAGTTTTTTCAGAGGTATTGACAATATCCCAATGTTCTTTTACGGTTAAACCAGCTATTACTTCACAACCCACATATTTACCTGCATTCATGGCATAAATAGACTGCTCATGATGAAATTGCCAAGGTGTGCTGATGATTACGGCATCAATGTCGGTGCGATCTAACAGAGCTTTATAAGCATCTAAAGAACCTGTATATTCTTTGGCCGCTGGTCTACCTTTTTTAGCTAAATACTCCCGGCAAATTTTTAAAGAACTTTCTTGGGTATCACAAATAGCGACAATTTCCACATCCTCTCGGAGTGCTCCCTCGTTAATGTGATTCATGCCTCGGGCTCCCACCCCAATATAGCCTAATCTAACCTTATCTTTGTGCTGGGCAAATAAGGCCCCAGTTGGTAAAATACTAAAGCCCGCCGCAGCCATTCCCCCACGTTTTAAAAATTCTCTTCTTTCCATGTTATATTGAAAAATTTAAAGGCTCATTAAAAACATTGTTTTTAATGAGCCTAATTTAAACGTCAATATACTAAAACTTACTATAAAATGGTATTTTTCACTAATTTGATCTGAACTTTAACTTCAACTTTATCATCTATTAACTGCTGCTTATCAGCTGGAATTTGAATTCCAAAGTCGGATAGGTTTATTTCTTGTTTACTTTCAAATAAAAGTTCAGATTTATTTTGTTGTCTATAATTAGCCTGGAATGCCATCGACTGAGGTGAGCTTGCTAACCCTAACTCACCTACAAGGTGAATCATTTTCATGATGGGTAATACCATGCCGTGTCTTTGTTGAAAGGTAATTCGATGGCAATTGTTTTCTAAAAACAATCCCTTTACCAGTTCTTCCATTTGAATATCATTGGACTGTAGCCAATTAATAGGCACTTCGAAACTTACATTTTCGATTGATTCTAAATCTCCATTATTAACTATAAATTCTCCTTGATAAGGAAAGCTATTGGCATCCAATTCCCAATGCGTGCCACCTGTACCTGATATTATTATGCGAGAATCTTCAATGGCATATAGGCTACTTTTACCTTGCGTACTAATAAAAGCTACGGAGCTCAATAAAATTAAAACTAGACCTATGGATAGTATACCTAATTTAGTTTTGGCGAATCTAGATAGTTTAGTTAATCTTCTCATATCAATTAATTTATATAGGCAAAATTAAACTTATTAAGTCGCAAGATATTAACCCAACTCTCATAAAAAAATGATTTTAATCACTTTCAGCTTAATAACATAAAACGGCGTTTCCGTAGTGTAAATGGTCTTCTGGTGATAAGAAAGGGATACCCAAGTGTAAGCTTCTAAATATCAATAAAATACCTAAAGTCATAGCAAACCAGGGTAACATTTTACGCATGTCAAATGAAAAATATCTTTTTAGATACACACCTCCAAAGGCTACACTTAAAAGTAAAGGCAGGGTTCCTACACCGAAACTAATCATAAATAAGGCGCTTTCCAATGCATTCTTACTGTTGATGGCTGTGGCTAGTGCTAGGTATACCATGCCACAAGGCAACAGCCCATTTAACACACCAGCCATAAAAGGCCAAATGGGGGTTCCATAAAAGCGACTAAAATATTTCACAAAGGGTGCATGTTGGAAACTAATTTCATTTAGTTTTTTTCGAAATGTAGTGCTTATTAAATAAAGGAAGGCTATACTGAAAAGGATTATACCCAAAATCAAGGTCAATAAACCATGTCCTGTAAAGTTAGTGAGGGCAGTGCCTAAACTGCCTAGTATAAACCCAAAGACACCATAAGTTAGGATGCGACCAATTTGATATTGCATATGCATCCAAAAATTACTAGACGAAGATTTAGCATCTATAGGTAAGGCGAGCACTAGAGGCCCACACATGAGGCCACAATGCAGGCTCCCTAAAAACCCAATCCATAATCCTAATACATAAAAGCTCATAAAAATAAGTCTTTTTTATAATAATAAGCTTTTTGATGGCTTTCCCATTTCAATTCAAAAAACCATTTACCAGCCGGTTTACCTTCTAAATCGACTATAATTAAATGGGAATCACCTATGGTTTTGCCTTTAAATTGTAAGTCATCTTGACTGGCGGAGGCACGTAAAATTTTTAAATCGTAAGAGGCTTCGTGCGCCAATTGTATAATCAACTGCTCAGCCTTTATTTCAATTTTTGGTTCCACATGATCAGAAAATACTTGTTCTATGGCTTGGCTTTGAACATCATACTGTAAGCCATCCTCATAATAATTATCTGCCATTAAGCCGTCTTTAGAGCTTGCATTTATCATATAAAATCCCATCCCTAAAATAAATAGCATAAAGGAGGCTAAGCCGATTACTAATTTGGTTCCCCAGTTAATTTTCATAATTTTATTATATTAATTATTAGGTGCAAAAAAGGTTGATTTTGCAGTACTAATAAGCTTCCCTTCACTTTGAACTTTAAATTTCACTTCTGATTTAAAGCTATTTAATTGACTTGTTTTTTTATATAGGAAAAACGTGAGTGATAATTCACTTTCCCGTTTAAGGATTGAAGGTGCTTGGATAAAGAAAATGCTATCTTGCTTATTTTCACTTGCCATTTTAAAAGTAATATCCCGATTGGTTTTATTAATGAGTTGCACGGTATATAAGTTAGAAATGGAATCGCCTTTAATTTGATATAAGGTTCCACTGGCTCTTAAAACGGTGGTTTCAACTTCTTCTCGTTTATAAATTAAACTACTAAAAACTATCGCAACCACCAATAAAATGGCTGCGTATCCATAGGCTTTCATGCTTAACACAAATGGCTTCTTATACTTAATATACTCTTGTGTATGGAATCCAATTAAATTTTCAGCTCGATTTAATTTTTGCATCACTTGATTACAACTATCAATGCAAGCTGTACAATTAACACATTCTAACTGAGTACCTTCTCGAATATCAATTCCCGTTGGACATACTTGCACACAAAGGCCGCAATCCACACAATCACCTTTTACATTTAGGGGATCTTCTACCCGTAATTTAGGCCCTCTTGGCTCTCCTCTGTTGACATCATAGGCAACTACTAAACTTTTATTATCTAAAAGCACCCCTTGTAAGCGCCCATATGGACAAATTACAGTACATACCACTTCTCTTACATAAGCAAATACCAAGTAAAATATGAGGGTAAATAGTATAATAGAAGCAAAGCCAACCCAATGACTTTGGAGGGGTTCAGAAATTATTTGAAAGAGTTGTTCACTGCCAATGATGTACGCTAAAAAGGTGTTGGCTATAGCAAAGGAAATAAGTAGGAATAGAAGATGTTTAGATCCTTTTTTAGAAATTTTTTCAAAATCCCAAGGCTGTGCGTCTAATTTCTTTTGCTTTTGAGCATCCCCTTCTATCCAATATTCTATTTTCCTAAATATCATTTCCATGAAAATAGTTTGAGGACAAGCCCAGCCACACCATAAACGTCCGAAAATGACTGTAAAACAGACGATAAAAATCATCCCGAAAAGCATAGCTAATGCGAAAAGATGAAAATCTTGTGGAGTAAAAATAAGCCCAAAAAAGACAAACTTGCGTTCTATGAAATTAAGCAACACCAATTGCTCCCCATTCATTTTTAAATGCGGAAATAAAAATAGGCCTAGTAATAACAGCACAGCTACTACTACCCTTCTTTGATGCCAAACACCTGCAGGTTTTTTGGGGTAGATAAATACTCTACCCCATATTTTTTTAATTTGTACTAGCGACGATTTCATTACTCAAGCTATCCGTATTAGTATTCGGCACATATTTAATTCCTTGAGGCGCTTTTGCTCCAGGAGGATTAGTTCCTTGAAGCGAGATAATATAGTTGGCTAATTCTGCAATCTGCTTAGAGGTTAAGCTTTTTTCCCAAGCTGTCATACCTTTGTCTGAAACCCCATATTTGATGACTTTGAAAATATCATTTACACTTCCTCCATGAATCCAATGATCGTCAGTTAAATTGGGGCCTACAATGCCTTGGCCTTTATCGCCATGACAAGCCGTACAATTAGCCAGATAAACTTTCGCCCCGTTTTCAATTAATGCTGCATCTACTTTAACCGAATTCTCATCATACTTTTCAGCAGATTTTGCTAAATATTCTATCTTGGCTTTGGCTGCCATGGTCATTTCTAATTCGTATTCATCATCCTGACGCAGACCCGTTGAAAAATGATAGTAGTAGTAATAACCTATTCCAAAAATTATAGTTCCATAAAATAGGACATTGAACCAAGTGGGAATAGGATTATTTAACTCCTTTATTTCATCATAAGTATGTGGAATTTCTAGGTCCTTTTCCTCTTCAATTGGGCGTAAACTTAAAAGCTTCGTCCATAAAGTCGGTTTACCTTTTTTTGAATTTTTCCACTCTAAATATGGTAAAGCTTTTATTGGCTCAGGTGGGGTTGGTAAGGAGGGATTATTTCGCTCCTGATAAAATACTTTAAAAGCTTTAAATAAAACCACAGACACTAATAATAAAGCAAGTGCAAAAACTAATAAGCTGATAACTAACACTTCGGTTGTGGAGAGCCCGATAGTTGCATCAGGGGTTACATATTCAGTTCCTTGAGCAAAGGTAAGTGTAGGCTGCCACAGCCCTACTAGAAGGCTTAAAGTTAAAATTAAGTTATACTTTTTCATGTGTACTTTCAGGGCTATGGGTAGGTATTTGATTATCAGCTATCGGTAGTTCACTCATCATTTCTATATGACCTTTACTTAATTTGAAGATGTAAAAAGCTATTATTAGAAAGAATACGAGGAAAATTAATAGGGATGCCATTAAATAATATTCTCCTCCGGCTAAGTTGTTAAGTTGCTTAAACATGGCTTATTGATTAGAAGGTATAGTTTGACGATTTAATTTAATATCAGTGCCTAATCGCTGCAAATAAGCTATAAGGGCAATAATTTCGCGATCACTCTTCACTTGGATATTCGCTTTTTGCAAATCTGCTGCAATTTCATTCGCTTGATTCATGAGGTTTTGATTGGCTTCTTTATCAAATCCATCTGGATATGGTACGCCTAAACGTTGCATTGCTTGGATTTTACTTGCAGTCGTGCTGGTATCTAATTTCTGGGTAATAAACCAATCATATGCTGGCATGATACTTCCAGGTGCCATAGAGGTTGGGTCTAACATATGGTTATAGTGCCAAGCATTACTATATTTCTGACCTACACGGTGTAAGTCTGGTCCTGTACGTTTACTACCCCATAAGAATGGATGATCATAAACATATTCACCAGCCTTACTATATTCTCCATATCTTTCAGTTTCAGAACGGAATGGACGAACCGTTTGCGTATGACAACCCACACATCCTTCACGGATATACAAATCTCGGCCCTGAAGTTCTAATGGGGTATATGGTTTAACCGTTGATATCGTTGGCACATTGGCATCAATTGTAAAGGTTGGCATCATTTCTACCATACCCCCAAATAATATCACGATTAAGGAAATTATCATAAACTTAATTGGCTTACGCTCTAATTTTCTATGCCATTTTTTATCATCCGGATGTTCTTCTATAACAACTGGAAGCGGCATGGCTTCGGCAGGTTCATTTGCTACTAACTTGCCCTTTAACATCGTTTTGGCAAGATTATAAGTCATTACTAATGCGCCAATTAAATACAAGGCACCACCGATGCCCCGAGTTATGTGTAGCGGAATAATTTGGATGGTAGTAGCTAAAAAGTTTGGATACTTTAAGAGCCCTTCTGGTAAAAACTCTTTCCACATTAAACCTTGTGTAAATCCAGCCCAATACATTGGAATGGCATAAAATAAAATACCTAAGGTGCCTATCCAAAAGTGAAAGGAAGCTAATTTTTTAGAATATAACTCTGTTTTGTAAAGGCGGGGGATTAACCAATATAGTACGCCAAAGGTTAAAAATCCATTCCAACCTAATGCCCCCACATGAACGTGCGCTACAATCCAGTCGGTTAAATGGGCAATGGCATTAATTTGCTTTAAGGATAACATTGGGCCTTCAAAAGTAGCCATACCATAAGCCGTTAAGGCAACTACCATAAATTTCAAAGTCACATCTTCTCTTACTTTATCCCAAGCACCACGCAGAGTAAGTAATCCATTAATCATTCCTCCCCAACTTGGCGCAATAAGCATGATGGAAAACACTACCCCTAAAGATTGTGCCCAGCCTGGTAATGCGGTATATAATAAGTGATGGGGGCCCGCCCAGATATAAATAAATATCAGCGACCAGAAGTGTAAAATACTCAATTTATAAGAATATACAGGCCGATTTGCCATCTTCGGCAAAAAGTAGTACATCATACCTAAATAAGGTGTGGTTAGGAAAAATGCTACCGCATTATGTCCATACCACCATTGTACTAAAGCGTCTTGTACACCAGCGTATATATAATAACTTTTTAAGAAGGAAATAGGTAATTGGAAAGAGTTTACTATATGTAATACAGCAATGGTTACAAAGGTGGCAATGTAAAACCAGATGGCCACATACATATGGCGTTCTCTACGTTTGATAATAGTACCAAACATATTAATCCCAAAAACCACCCATATTAAGGTAATAGCAATATCAATAGGCCATTCTAGCTCGGCATATTCGTGCGAAGAGGTAAAACCTAAGGGAAGTGTAATAACAGCTGAAATAATAATTAATTGCCAACCCCAAAAGTGTATTTTACTCAAGGTATCACTAAACATGCGGGCTTTCAGAAGCCGTTGTAAGGAGTAATAAACACCCATGAAGATGGCATTTCCTACAAAAGCAAAGATAACTGCATTGGTATGGAGTGGTCTAATTCGGCCAAAGGTGGTATATTGATTACCCATGTTCATTTCTGGTTTAAATAGTTGCAAAGCAACTAATAACCCCACCAACATGCCAATTATACCCCAGATTACAGCAGCAATCCCGAAGTTGCGGACAATCTTATTGTCGTAAGTAAATTTTTCTAATTGCATAAATAGAAAGCTAGATTAATAATGAAAGCAAAGTTATAGTGCTATTAATTTGTGAATTTGATAAGGCTTAAGCTTTGGAATGATTTGAATCACTTTTTGAAGGTTCTACCTCATCTTCAATTAAAATGCGATAGGCGGGGGTGTTGACATCATCGTGTTGCCCATTTTTTAATGACCAAATAAAGGCCCCTAAAAATACAAGCGCCATGATCAAACTACATCCCACTAAAAAGTAAAGTATATTCATCGTAATTGATTCTTTTTTGCATAATAGCGGGTAGCTATGCTAGTAAAACTTATAATGGTAATTGTGCTCAGTGGCATTAAGGCCGCAGCTAGTAGCGGATAGAGAGTACCCTGTACGGCAAAATATAAACCCACACAATTGTATAATACAGCGATTACAAAGCTAATGCGGACAATTTTTAATCCATCTAAACTCATTTGATGGAAAGAAGGAACATTATTTAAGGCAGAGCCTTGTAGTATGGCATCACAACCAGGCGTAAAATTATTTATGTCATCTGTTACAGCTACCCCAAAATCCGCTTGTTGTAATGCTCCCGCATCATTGAGGCCATCCCCGACCATAATAACGCGATTATTTTTTCCTTGGAGGTTTTGGATAAAAGCTAATTTATCAATCGGGCTTTGATTAAATAACAGTGGCTCTGCATCTTCAAAATAGACACGCAATGCGGGTTCATCCTTGGCCGTATCACCGGAGAGCAAGTGTAAATTAAATCGCTTTCTGAGTTTTGGAAATAGCGCCTGCAATCCAACTCTAAATTCAGGATGAACTATAAATCTTCCCTTATACTGACGATTTATTTGAACATGCACACCATCTCGAGCTGTTGCTATTTTAGTCGTTAATAAGTGCACGGATCCTAAAATTATTTCGTGCCCCGCAATCTGGGCAACTAATCCTAGACCTGTTTTTTCCTGAAAAAAATCGGGTTGTATGTATTGCGTTATAGCGAGTGATTTTAATATTTGTCGGCTAAGGGGATGTGCTGATCGATGCACTAAAGAGGCTATCCAAGTTTTTTCAACAGCACTTAATTCACCTTCAAATACAACGTTTGCCTTTTGGATAGTGGTTAAAGTTCCTGTTTTATCCAATACTAAGTTTTTGCAAGCAGCAAATCTTTCTACAGCATCCGTATTGCGGACATAAAAGCCTTGTTTATCAAAAATGGATAAAATGGCAGAAAAAGTAAATGGGGTACTCAAGGCCAAAACGCATGGGCAAGCCACTATAATTACGGCAGTAAATGCTAGCCAAGCTCTTTCTACATCATTTTGTAAGAACCAAAATGCTAAGGCCGAAAAGGATATAATAAATACCCCCAAAGTGAAATATTTTGCAATACTATCATTAAAGTTTACAGATTCTGCTCTGATTTTATAATCCTTGTTCCATAAATCTGTTAAGTAAGATTGCGATACAGGCTTGATTACTTCTACTTCAATAATATCCCCAGCTTGTTTTGCTCCAGCATAAATAATTTCTCCCAAAACTTTTGGTTGGGTTAAGGTTTCACCGGTTACAAAGCTCATATCTACCCATGCCTCCCCTTTCATCAATATGGAATCAGCAGGTATTAATTCGCCATTGCGGATAAGTAAACGATGGCCTACTTTTAAATCATTGATGGCTACCGGTTTTTCTTGACCCTCCTGAAGACTTGTTACCGCAATGGGGAAATAGGATCTGTAATCGCGATCGAAAGAGATATGGTGGTAAGTTCGTTGCTTTACCCATCTACCCATTAGTAATAGAAATACTAAGGCAGTTAAGGTATCGGCAAAGCCTGGTCCGTTATCTAATAACGTGGATACTAACGTTCTTATAAATAATACGACTATTATAAGTGCTAAAGGGGTATCTAAATTAATTCGCTTTTGTTTTAAACTTTGCCAAGCTGAAGAAAAATAATCTTGTGCACAAAAAAATGTTGAGGGGATACACAACATAAGATTTAACCAAGCAAATAAAACCCGGAAATTGCTCTCTAAATTAGTAATACCAAAATATTCTGGAAAACTAAAGAGCATCACATTTCCCATACAAAAACCCGCAATAGCGATTTTTAATATAAGTCCTTTATCTACCTTTAGAGTATGTTCTTTAACGATATCTTGAGCATTCAGATTGGGCTCATAACCTATAGAGATTAATAGTTCTACTACCTCTCTGAGGCTGATTTCTGCATGCTTAAAACTAATGTTTACTTTTTTCTCAATAAAATTAATGCGAGAGCTGAAGATGGCGGGATGAAGTTTATATAAATTCTCTAACAACCATATACAACTACTACAATGAATGGCCGGAATGTAAAAATTAACGATGCTTTGAGTATTATCTTGATAATCTATTAGCTGCTGCTTTATGGTAGGTTCATCCAAGTAATGAAGTGATTTATCGGATTCACTTTTACGCCCAGGAGTAGGATTGAAATTATAATAACTGCAGAGTTGTTTATTGGCTAGTAATAAGTAGACACTTTTACAGCCTTGGCAACAAAATTGTTTGTCTTCCACCACGAGTGGTTCATAAATTAATTCATCACCACAGTGATAACAAACTTGATGGAGTATAATTTCTTTTTTCATAGACTTAAATAGCGGCACTAAAAAGTAACCCTGCTGTGTTTTTTTCCCACATCTTTTCATCCAAGGCCATACAGATATTCCTTAAAAAGGATTTGCCAAGGGGTTTCACATTTATCCAATTTCCTTGAACTTCAACTAATTCATCGGTTATTAGGCTGGCTAAACGGGCCTTTATTTTAGGAAGGTCGGCAGACTCGATCCATAATGCTTCTTGACACATTAAGGCTAATATTTGCGTTCTGATTTTTTGATCTTGTGAGGTAGATAAATGACCCTTTTGAATAGGTAATTCAGCCATCGCAATACGGCTTAGATAATCTTCTACTTTTTTTTCATTTTGCGCGTAACCATTAGAGCAATCACTAATGGAGGACACTCCCAAGCCGATTAATATTTTTGTATGCATAGGCGTATAACCCATAAAATTACGATGTAATTGACCCGCTAATTTTGACTTGAACAAGGCATCTGTTGAAAGGGCAAAATGATCCATACCAATTTCCTCATATCCAGCTTCATTGAGCATTTTTTTTCCTAACTCATAGAGTTCAAATTTAGCTTGTCCTTGCGGTAAGTCCTGCTCGGTAAAATGTCTTTGTCCCGGCTTTACCCAAGGCACATGTGCATAACTATAAAAAGCTATGCGATCGGGTTTTAATTGAACAACCTCTTGTATCGTATTTATTAATCCAGTTTTGCTTTGCCCTGGTAAGCCATAAATTAAATCATAATTGACAGAAGTATAACCTATTTCACGGGCACTTTTGGTAATTGCATCTACCTGAGATACTGTTTGAAATCGGTTGATTAAAAATTGAACTCTTGGATCAAAATCCTGAATTCCTAAACTAATTCGAGTAAAACCCATCGAATAGAGTACTTGTAAATGCTCCAAAGTAGTATTATCCGGATGGGCTTCAAAGGAATAATCACCTGTTTCCTTTTGTCCGGCTAATATATTTTCTAATAGATATTTTAAGTTTTCTGCTGAAAAAAAAGTAGGCGTACCCCCACCTAAATGCAGTTCCTTAATTTTAGGTGTTTCGCCTAGTAATTTTTTATAGATTTCCCATTCTTTGAGTAGGGCATCAATATAAGGGGATTCAACCTTATGATTTTTGGTTATACGTGTATTACACCCACAATAGGTACAAAGGCTTTCGCAAAAAGGCAAATGGATGTACAAACTGATGCCTGCCGCAGAATAACTTGCATAGGCAGTTTTTAAACCCGAAATATAACTAGATGTATTAAAATCTTGAGTGTCCCAATGAGGCACTGTAGGATAACTGGTGTAACGAGGGGCAGCTACATTATATTTTTGAAGAAGATTAAGCATGGCTTTCAGGGAATTGAGTTTTAATACCACAGGTTTTTTGACAGCAGCATGCTTCCCCTACACAATTTCCTGCTCCCCAGTTATCAAGGTTTTTGATAACTTGTTGCATTATTTCCAAACTACCTCCTTGCTCAAATGGCACATTGGCTATTTTTAAACCTATTTGTCTGGCTTTTTCTAAATCTATATGATCAGTAAGGTAACTTCCTGTAGCAATGTATTTGATCCCTATATTTTTCAATTCCTGCAGTTGATTGGCTGATAAGGGATCTTCATTTAATAAGATGAGCGCTTCTTTGCCTGCTGCATATGCTAAGGTTTTAGCCGATAAACTATTGGTGATAATCGTTATATCATGCTTTTTGAAATTGGCTTGAATAAGCCATTCTTTGTCTTGAGGACTAATATTATATGCGATTGCCTTCATTTGCCTTAAATTATATAGCAAATGTAGACCCTCCTGGAATTAGATTAGATGAGTGGCATTAGTTAAGAAAATGATTTTCGTCAATTTTACTGTTTGATCTTTCTTAACTTTTCAATGGACAACACTTTAATTGCATTTCCATTTTTTTCTATAAGATTTTCAGCTTTGAAGTCGGCTAACATGCGGCTTACTGTCTCACTCGCAGTTCCAACCAAGGCAGCAATATCATCCCGAGAAACCCTAATAACAGCTTCATCGGATTGGGGGTCCCCGAATTTTTCACAGATTCGAACCATCGCTTCTGCTACCCTTTTCCGAACAGAAAAATAAGCTAGTTTCAGCATTTGATCGTCCTTATCTTGCACACTGGAAGAAAGCTTTTGAATAAAACATTGAGCGATTTCAGAATGCGTGGCGAGGGCGTCTAAAAAATCAGCTTTTGCTATGAGTATTAAATCGGTATCAGTAAGCGTGGCCGCATTTTCATTATATGTGCCCCCCTGACTAATACATACATAACCAAAAAAATCGTGGTCGTGATATAAGTTGGCAGATAATTCTCGCCCATCCGCTGCTCTTTTATAGAGTTTTATCTGACCTTTTTTAATGTAATATAAAAAGTCGGGCTCATCCTGTTCAACATAGATGATTTGCTTACTCGCAAAATGTCTTTGCTTTCCTTTTTTGATAAGTTCTTCTAATAAATTCGTAAGGCTTTTTCCTTGAGATTTATAGCCTTGAGGCTTTGCTTGTTTTTTTAAGCGACTTTCAATGGCATTAAATAATTCCATATCATCGAAAGGCTTCGTTAAATAATCATCCGCGCCCATTTCCATACCTTTACGCATATCGGCACGTTCAGCTTTAGCGGTCATAAAAATAAAGGGTATATGAGCGGTTTGAGGATTTTTTTGAAGTAAATAAAGCACCCCATAGCCGTCCAATTCGGGCATCATGATATCACATAGAATAATGTCTGGTATATTTTTAATAGCTAATTCTACCCCAACTTTTCCGTTTGCAGCGGTTAATGTTTCAAATCCAGCTAACATTAATACCTCGGCTGTACTTTCTCTAATATCTTCGTTATCTTCGATTACAAGTGCTTTTTTTCCTTCCATAGCTAGCCAAATTTAGGGATTTATAGGAAATGTAAGTGTGAAAGTTGTGCCATTTTGCTCTTGGCTTTCACAAACTACTGTTCCATTCATTAAATGTACATAACGTTTTACAATATGTAAACCTAAGCCTGTTCCAGGGATATCACCAATATTATATGCCCTAAAGAAAGCTTCAAATAAGTGCTCCATTTCTGAGGCCGGAATACCTATCCCATTATCTTTAACTTCAATGATTAAATTTTGAGGGTCTAATATGGTATTGAACTGAATCATAGTGTTTTCACCAGAGTACTTTATAGCATTTGAAATTAAATTGATGATGCTATTTTTCAATAAGTTAGAATCTAAATAAACTTCGGCACTTGTACCTTGATGTTGGTATACAATTAATTGATCTTGTTTGGTAATCAATTGCATTTCCTCGGTAATTTCCTCTGCAAAGGCTACAATATTAAATACAGTTGCATTAGGTTCTACTTTACCTGCTTCCAATTTTTCATGGGACAGGAAATCGTTTAATATGGTGGTCAGATTATTAATGGCATTTTTTATTTTACCAGTATGCTTTTCAATACTGGCGGCATCATTTTTACTACTGTATTTTTCAATCAAAGATGCCGAGAGTTGAATAGAGCTCAAGGGAGTTCTGAATTCATGAGAAGCCATCGAAACAAAGCGCGTTTTAAGTTGATTTAGTTCCTTTTCTTTATGAAACATTTCACTCACTACATCCTTGGCGGTCTCCAATTCTGAAATAGTTTGAATTAAATCTTGCGTTCTTTCCTTTATTTTGCTTTCTAGCTCTTCTGTATAACTTTTGATTTTTAGCTCATCTTCTTTGGCTTGAGAGAGATCGTGAATAAAGCCAGTATAAATGCGTTTATCACTAAATTTCACCTCACTTACACCCAATCTAAATGGAAAGGTACTACCATCTTGCTTTAACCCATTCACTTCTCTACCAATGCCAATAATTTTCATTTTCCCTGTAGTATGGTAATTTTCTAAGTATGAGTCATGTTTGGTACGATCTGGCTCAGGCATTAAAACCGATACATTTTTTCCGATTAACTCTTCTCTCTCTTCAAATCCAAATAACCGTAGGGCCGCGGGGTTAATGTTTTCAATTATCCCTCTTTCATCAATGGTGATAATTCCATCAATAGCGTTTTCTATAATAGCTGCTAATAATTTTGCTCTTTCCATATCCTCTTCCAAATATATACAAAAGGGCGCTATGCTTATAATATTGCTTGAAGTCTGTTTTCTGCATGGATTAAAGCAGCTTCATATTGCTGATAGGCTTCATTACTTCGAGATGACCACTCTTTGTAAAGTTGTTTATAATAACCTATTCCGGCTTGTAATTGAGCTTTAAATTGTTGCAATTGCGTTTGCTTTTTATCAGTAAAATGCTGGATATGCTGACTCACTTCATTTTGCAGGTAGCCCAGATAAAGTTCTAGCTCTTTTAATAAAAAATGAGGTCTTTTTATATCTGCAATTAAATTGATCCGTCCATAGATATGATCTACCATTTCTTGCAGGCTATATTGGGCATTGAAATAAGCTAAATTTGGTCCTGGACATATTGCTACGGCTTTACTTTCCTTTTTCTTTAAAATTCCTAAAAATTGATAAGTAGAACTACATAATCCTTCACATAAACAGGCCTTTTCTGTTATTTTTTGGAAAGTTTGGGTGTATGCTTCCGGAGATAGATTTAAGCTTTTTAATTCTTCCAATTTTAAGGTTTGATATTTATTGGAAGCAGTGCAAATGGCTGTTTTGGAAAATTCAGTGTTATTGCAAAGATACTTTTTTGTACAGGGGCTTCCAGGCTTACCAGCATTAATACGAGCAATTCGCTCAGTTTCCATACTAGCATACTTAAAATTATTGAAGGCTATTCCTAAAGGCGACGATTGACTTAAGTAATAAGCGCTTTCGTCAGCATTTGCTAACTGACTGCGGGTCTGATCATCTACATTCGTCACTTCTGGCACTAATAAAAAGGGACTTCCCCAGCCTGTTAAATCAACCTTAAAGTGTTTTTTTAAAAAGGCATCTTCCACTGCTGTTCCGATTCCTCCTTGCACACTTATACGCTGTGTTAACTCTAATGTATTTACAGTTTTATTTAATGAACTTAAAGCAGATTGATAAAGTGATTTCAGTTCGGTAAGCATAGCTTGTTTGCGGGATTTAAATTCTTCCAAAATTGGACCTAACAAATATCCTTCCGTAGCAAATGCATGGCCTCCACAATTCAAACCACTTTCTATTCTGAACTCCGATACCCATATTCCTTTTTTAGCCAGAAATTTGGCTTGTATAAAAGAAGATCTAAAGTCACTTACTTTCAAAATGAGTTGTTTTTTTATGCCCCCCTTTTCATCTGGAAAGAAGTCTGGAAATTGGGTTAAATAACTGTATAGCTTTGGATTCATACCAGCCGATAAAATGAGGGCAGAATTTAGTTTACTTTGGGCAAAGCCTCGCAGGGCTGCGAGGGCTTCGGTATTTTCTTCCACCGGACCTTCGGTTATGGCTTTATTATTCATCCTATCTACCTTAGACATAATATTTACGTCGATTCTGCCCTTTTGCATTTGTTGTTTTAAAAGCTTCTGAAAATGTTGTTTTGAAGGGCCTTCAGGATATTCCAGCATGAGTTCATATCCATGCTTTAAAGGAGATTCATCAGGTAATAATTCAAAATACTTACATAAATCATTACCCTTCTCAAAAGGTAATTGTTGCAATTTTCTAAAATCCTGCTTCACCAGTTGGTGTAATAAATTTAAATAAGCTTTTATTCTTTTAGATCGACTATCAATTTCTTTTTTTGGGATAGGGATAAATGGTAATTCTCTTTTTTGCGCGTAATATTCACGCATTCGCTCTACCAAATCATCATCAACTATGGATACTACGGAAGAAATTCCAAACTTAGCTACTTTTAAAGGAGTGTCTACAGAAAACCCAAGTCCTAGTACAGGAATATGAAATTTATGATGCATATGCTTTATCTATTATTTTGATTAGCAAAAATAATTTCCTGTGGGAGGTAAGAAGGATTGATTAGTCAGCTTTAAAAATGATTTTAATCACTTTTAACCTGTGCTTAAAATCATTTACTTTATTGACCTAGCTCAAGTTGGTTCTAAAACTTTTTAGAGAATTTTACATCATCAATTAACCCAATTCATTTAAACTAAAAATTCTATGAAAAATCCCTTTAATCTAATGCCATCATCCATATTCCCGAAAAATTGGGTTTTAATTTCCTTGGCTTGCGGAGTGCTATTGATTCAATTTTGGATGCATAGAATAGCAGAACGCTCTTTTAATTCGGATATTAACAAAACTACATTCACCCTTAACATTAAACCCGGTAAATCATCATTTTAGAAACTTTGTATTTGCTAAATCGTTAAAATTTAAGCAAATTGAATTTAGTCTTTGTGAACTTTAAATAAACGACATGAAAAAAATAATTGTAATGGCAGATTTTTCTGTCTTCTCCAATAAAGCGCTACAATATGCTATCCCATTGGCCAGTAAAATGGGTGCTGAAATTTTATTATGTCATGGGGTAGAACCTGAAATGTTAACGCCTATGCCAAACCTTTTAAATTGGCCTTCTGAAGCATTAGAAAAAGAAGTAAATATTGCCCAGCAAACTTTAATAAAATATATATCAGAGACACAAGCCAGCGATTATTACAAAACACATGGTTCTCCTTTGATTACTCCCATAACTGAATTAGGTGGGGTTAAGCAAATTTTAGATAACTTAATAAAGGAAGAAAAGGAAGCTATCATGGTGGTGATGGGATTAGCAGGAAAGGGTACATTAGATCGGTTTTTATTAGGTTCTAATTCATTAGATGTGATTGATGATTGTGCTTTACCGGTTTTACTAATACCTAAAGAAGCAAATTTTAACCCTTTGAATAAAATTGCCTTTGCTACTGATTTATCTAAATCAGATATTCAGACCATTCATGATTTAGCGCGATTATTCTGTTTATATATGCCAGAAATTTTATTAACTCATGTTTGTGAAGGGGAAATCAATCCAAATATGTTACCAACAAATGTGTCCGACTTCTTAAATGATATTACGGCCAAAATAAATTACTCCAAAATTTATTATCGTCAAATTAAAGAAGATGATGTTTTAAGCGGAATAAAATGGATTACGGAGAATGGGCGTATTGATATGTTGGCTATGATCCATCGCAACTCTTCTATATTTTCTAGAATTTTTAAAGGTTCAAACACCCAAAAAATTTCATCTTGGATTCAGCTCCCTCTTTTAGTTATGCCACAAGTAAATGCTAACTAAATGAGCGAAAATTTATATTCAACTTCGCCTGTTGGTTCGAATGATACTGAAAAAATATTCTTAGAAGGCCCCCGCTCTAGATTTAGTGAATTCTTATTTACTATTAAAGTAATGTTTGAATTTATATTAGGCTTTAGAGCATTGCACTTTATTGGGCCCTGCGTAGCGGTATTTGGATCGGCAAGAGTAAAGGAAGAGAGTCCTTATTATGATCAAGCGCGATCCATTGGCAAAAGCTTAGCTGGATTAGGTTTTACCGTTATCACAGGAGGTGGGCCAGGGATTATGGAAGCTGCTAATCGAGGGGCAAAAGAAGGGGGTGGTAAATCAATAGGTTGTAATATCAGACTTCCAAAAGAGCAATCCCCAAACCCCTATTTAGATAAGTGGTTTTTGTGTAGGTACTTTTTTGTGCGTAAAGTACTCATGTTTAAATATTCCGATGCGTTTATTATAATGCCAGGGGGTATAGGAACTTTAGATGAGTTTTTTGAAGCTCTTACACTTATTCAGACAAAAAAGATTCTAGATTTTCCAATTATTGTATTTGGAACCGCCTTTTGGGAGCCTATTAAACCCATGTTAAATTCTTTTTTAAATCATCAAATGATTAGCCCTGAAGATATGAATTTATTACTTTTTACCGATTCAGTTGAAGAAGCAATGTTTCATATCCAGAAGGTAGCTTCTGTTAAGTACTTAGAAAAAAGGAGAAGGTCTTTTAAGCGTTTAAGAATATTTGGAGAATAAACTGGGTTCGTTCTGCATACATCCGCATATTGAAAAAAATAAGCGATATTTAATTAATTAAATTTATGCTTATGTGTTATCATGTTAGTCAAGATTCTAATGCCGCTGCGCTAAAAGCTAAATATAAAGCTCAATATCCGCTAGAAAATCAGCATCATTTATTTTTTCATGCCAATGGCTTTGCACATCCTGAACTAGCCCTAGTTTGTGCAAGTCATCTAAATGCTACTAATTTAAACAATGCATACTCATTACCTGTGCATAACGATTCTTCAGAAATGATAATTAATCGATTTAAGTGGGGTTTGATTCCTCATTGGGTCAAAGATTGGGATACTGCTAAAAAGCTTCGTATACAAACTTTAAATGCGGTTTCAGAAACTGTTTTTGAAAAGCCATCCTTTAGGGATAGCATAATGACTAGAAGATGCATAATTCCTGTTACTGGATTTTTCGAATGGAAACATTTAGAAAAACACAAACAACCATTTTATATTTATCCTGCTGATGAAGTTATTTTCAATTTGGCAGGTATTTATAGTTCATGGAAAAATCCCAGTACTTTAGAAGTTATGAATACTTTCAGTATTCTTACGAAAGAAGCTTCCGGTCTTATGGCTGATATTCACAACTCAAAGTTCAGACAGCCTGTTTTTATACAGAATCAACATGTAGCATCTTGGCTTAACCCAACACTTTCAAAAAATGGCGTTTTAGAGCTATTTCAAGATAAAGTTGAAATCGATGCCCACCCCATATCTAATTTAATTAGCAGTAAAGTTGAAGATTCAAATATACCGGATGTTACACTACCTTTAAATCTGCTATAAGATTTTAAATACTGAAAAGTAAAGACAAAAAAAAAGTCACCAATGATTGATGACTTTTATCAGCGGTCTGGACGGGACTCGAACCCGCGACCTCCGCCGTGACAGGGCGGCATTCTAACCAGCTGAACTACCAGACCGTTTCCCTTTTTGAGTACTTACGTCCCGTTTGGGATTGCAAATATAGTGTGATTATTTAATATTACAACAAAAAAAATAAAAAAAATGGCAACTACTTAATTCACAGCAGCATCTTTTTAATTTACTGCACCATCTTTCATTTTCTCTGCATTTTCTGCAAATTGTAAAGCATCTATTAACTCTTGAACACCGCCATCCATGACCCCATTTAAATTATATAATGTCAATCCAATACGGTGATCGGTAACACGACCTTGTGGATAATTATAAGTTCTAATTTTTGCAGATCGATCTCCTGTAGAAACCATGGTTTTACGCTTAGCTGCAATATCTCCATTCTTTTTCTGCAATTCTATATCAAACAACTTACTCCTCAACATTTCCATCGCAATAATTCTATTCCCTAATTGAGATCTTTCTTTTTGGCAAACCACGACAATTCCTGATGGTTTATGAGTTAATTGAACTTTAGTTTCAACCTTATTTACATTTTGACCCCCTGCTCCACCTGATCGAGATGTTTGCAATTCTATATCTGCCGGGTTAATATATACGTCTACTTCTTCCGCTTCGGGTAATACTGCTACTGAAGCCGCTGATGTATGTACACGTCCCTGTGTTTCTGTATCAGGTACACGTTGTACACGATGTACCCCCGACTCATATTTCAATTGTCCATATACATCTTCCCCGCTAACTTGAAGAATAACCTCCTTATAACCTCCGGCAGTACCTTCGGTTACATCCAGAACTTCTACCTTCCAACCTTTCGTTTCAAAATAACGAGTATACATCCGATATAAATCTCCAGCAAATAAAGCCGCTTCATCTCCACCGGTACCACCTCTAATCTCAAATACAGCATTTTTAGCATCTTCTGGATCTTTTGGAATTAACATCAATCGAATTTTCTCTTCTAATTCTTCTTGTTGAACTAGTAAAATTTCCAATTCTTCTTTGGCCATTTCCTTTAATTCAACATCTTTCTCTACATTTAAAATTTCACGATTGGCTTCAATATTACTGATGACATTTTTATAGATTTTATATTCATCTACAATTTTCCCCAAATCTTTATATTCTTTATTTAGAGCAGCAAAACGTTTCATATCTTGAACAGTATCAGGATTACTTAACTGCTCTTCAACATCTTCCCAACGTTGTTTAATAGCTTCTAATTTGTCTAACATAGTCTTTTATATTATAAAGCTGCAAAAATACAAATAGTTTTGAATTAGTTATAAGTAGAACGCAGCTTATAAGGTTTGCTTAGATTTAAAATACTTCAATTTTAAATCTTGCCCATCAAATTCAGCATAAGATGAATAATTAACCCATTCACCAAGATTAATATAGATGCTTTCCTCGTTCAATTTAATTTCTAAAGGTAAATGCCGATGGCCATAAACAAAATAATTGATGGCCTCCTTTTTAAGAATTTCTTTAGAATGAACAACTAACCACTCCTCATTTTCGGCAATAATCTTCTCAGACACTTGACTGGCTAAACGACTTTTACCTGACCAATAATTTGCTAGTCCTAATCCAATACGTGGGGGTAAAATCCCAAATAAAAATTGACAAATGGGGTTTCTAAATATTCTTCTAAGAAACTTATAAAATTTATCTCCTGGTCCTAAACCATCTCCGTGATGTAAATAAAATCGTTTATTATTTCTTTCAATTATAAGTTCATCAGATATTATTTTCATCCCTATCTCTTGGATGAAATAATCATACACCCACATATCGTGATTTCCTTTGAAAAAATAGATAGGAATTCCAGAATCTGCCATTTGGGTCAGCTTTCCTAATAAACGAATATAACCCTTAGGAACTACTTTTTTATACTCAAACCAAAAGTCAAATATATCCCCCATTAGAAATAACTCTGAACAGGTAGGTTCAATTTCGGTTAACCAAGATACAACGAATTTTTCTCTTTTTAGACTCTCTTCATAATTGGGAGATCCGAGATGAAAATCTGAAGCGAAATATATCTTTTTATCCATGGGTTGTACAAAGTTACATAAATTCTAACAACCAAAATTTAAAAATAATTGCTATAATATTTCAATTCTATAATGTAAATGTAAATCCTATCTGGAATTCGTCTAAATAAGCCATGGATATGATTTTATTTTACTAAATTTGCACAAATTTTATATAATGATTTCTACTGATATTGCTATAATCGGAGCTGGCCCAGTTGGCCTTTTTGCCATCTTTGAAGCTGGTTTGCTTAAAATGCGTTGTCATTTAATTGACTACTTGCCTCAAGTAGGTGGACAATTATCTGAGATATATCCCAAAAAACCTATTTATGATATTCCTGGTTACCCATCTGTTTTAGCACAGGAACTCATAGACAATTTAATGGAACAAGCTAAACCTTTTCATCCAGGCTTCACTTTAGGTGAACGTATAGAGGGATTAGAAAAAAGAGGTGAAGCAGATTTTGTGTTAACGACCAATATGGGGACTGTAATTGAAGCTAAAGTAGTAGTTATTGCAGGAGGACTGGGTTGTTTTGAACCACGTAAACCTGCCGTTGAAAACCTTGAAAGTTTTGAAAATGGAAAAGGGGTTAATTACATGATAATTGATCCTGAAAAATATAGAGATCAAAAGATGGTAATTGCAGGAGGAGGAGATTCAGCTTTAGACTGGACAATCTTTTTAGCTGATGTATGTAGCGAATTAACCTTAATTCATAGAAGTGAAAGTTTCAGAGGTGCTCCAGATTCAGTTAATAAAGTCATGGAATTAGCTGCAAAAGGAAAAATAAACCTAATTTTAAATAGTAATTTAAATGCTGTATCTGGCGAAGGTAAATTAGAAAAGGTAGAAGTTATCCATAATAGAACTATGGAAAAGACCATAATTGATACAGATCACTTAATACCTTTATTTGGTCTTAGCCCAAAATTGGGTCCTATTGAAAATTGGAGCTTAAATATCAGTAAAAGTGCCATTGAAGTTAATACCGATGATTACAGTACTAATATTCCGGGAATTTATGCTATTGGAGATATTAATACGTATAAAAATAAATTGAAATTAATTTTATGTGGTTTCCACGAAGCAGCATTAATGAGCCATAGTGCTTATCAATATATGAATCCAGGAATTAAATATACTATGAAGTATACAACTGTAAATGGTGTTAGTGAATTTTAAATAATAACTAATGGATATAAAAATTACTGTAGAAGATAGAGCTGGAAATGTACATGAATTAGAAGCCCCTACTGATATGGGCTTAAGCTTAATGGAATTTTTAAAAGCTAGCGAATACGATATATTAGCTACTTGTGGAGGTATGGCTCTATGTGCAACTTGCTGCGTAGATGTATTAGAAGGTGAAGAGAAATTAAATGAAATGAGTGATGATGAATATGCTATGTTAGACACACTTCCAGATCTTCTACCAAATTCTAGACTAGCCTGTCAAATACAATTAAACCCAAGTTTAAACGGCTTAAAAGTAAGATTACACGCAGAAAATTAAACAAAAATAAATAGCTTCATAAATAAAAAAAGGAATCTCTATGAGATTCCTTTTTTTATGCACCTATTTAAATAAGTTAATTAATATAGTCCCTAAGTAATAAGAAGGCTGTTATTAGAAACTTACAAAGCCATAAATATCCGCCTTATCTTTATAGTGTTCCTCATTTTATTAAACTCAGCCACAATAATAAATAATCAATGTATAAAAAAACAGCCCCTCTTAATAGAAGGGCTGTTAGCATTAAATTATATGTAATTTAACTCTAAAGATTAATCTTATAATTTAACGAATTTGCTTACTTCGTTAATGTCATCAACATTAACACCTTTAGCTTTTAATTCAGTTACAACATCACCAGGTAATGCTAATACTTGAATTTGAACTAATTTAGTGTTTGAGAAGTATGCAGCATCTTTACCATCTTTTCTATCTACAAAGTTTACTACGTTAGTACCACCAGTTTGGTAAGGGTTAGTAGCAGAAAATGTAGTAGTTAAAGCAGTACCAGCATTGTTAGTAAATGTTAATGAAGGACTACCGATAGTAGCTGAATAGTAATCTAAAGCAAATGCACGAGGTACAAATACAGCAGCAGTTACTGGATCAGCAACAGCACCAGCGTTACTTAACATTGTAGGACCGAAGTCTTTAGTAGCAACAGCGTTAGTACCTGAAACAATTGTCCAGTTAATACGAACATTACCTCTATCGTTTACAGTTGCAGAAGCAGCTGGAGTAGTAATGTTAACAGCAGTAGCAACTTGGCTAGGACCTACAGTTACTGGAGTACCAATGTTTCCTAAGAATGAACCAGAAGTCATAAAGTTAACAGCTGCTAAACTGAATGGATTAACATCAGTCACACCACCTGTAGTATAACCTGTTGTTCCTGGTAAATATGAGTTAGCATAAGTAGTTAAATCAATCCAACCAGCATTTGCACCAGTATGATTTACTAAAGCATTTCCAGCAGTGGCAGTTCTAGCAGTATAATATTTATATTTTACCCAAACTTTACCGTCTTGTCTGTATTTCTCGTAGTTAGGAACTAAAGTATTTAAGTTAAATTTAGTATTAGCAGTATATTCTACATAATATTTTGTAGTACTGTTTTTAACTTGTACATTTTTAGCACGAGCTAAAACTAAAGTTTTACCTAAAGCTACTGAAGAAGGCTCAGCTTTTGCATAAGTTAAGTAACCGAAAGATGCACCATTATTTACAGATAATCTATCAACATCATCAGCAGTTAAAGTAAACTCTGCAGTTGGATTAGTTGTGTTGTGGCTATATCTAAATTTAGCACCAACGTTAATGATACCAGCTGGATCATTAGCAAAGAAGTCTAAGTGTGAATCTGGAACGAAATCAAATACACCTGATCCTGGAGTAGTTTCAAAGATCATCTCTCTGTTATCACCCCATCCTGGATATTGGTTGATACGAATCATATCATTAGCTGTTACAGCATATGAAGAGAAAATTTCGTATTTAGAATAAGTTTCATCAAACTCATATCCAAAAGCTTTTGTATCAGCAACTTCAGCTACATCTTCAAAACCTCTAGTGATAGTATAAGTTTTAGCAGCAAAAGCAGAACCTAAAGGTAATACAGTTGATCCCCAAGTACCATCTTCTAATTTAGGACCATAGAAGGTAGAGTTAGTAGTGTTGAAATAGTAGTCACCAGTTTTACCAGTAGAAGCAGTTGGAACACCAGCACCAGCGATGAAGCTAGAACCGTCTTTTCCATTTGTACCGTTTGTACCGTCAGTACCGTTAGTACCAGCAGCACCTTGTAAAGATACAGATGTACCAGTCCATCCAGCAGCTACTTTAGGACCCCAAAGAGTTTTTGAAGTTGCGTTGAAATAGTAGTCACCTACAACACCGTCAGCGGCAGTAGGATCAACAGTTCCTTTTAAAATTTTGGTACCATCAGCACCTTTTGCTCCAGCAGGACCTACAGCACCAGCTGCTCCAGCAGGACCAGCAGGACCAGCAGGACCTTGTGCACCAGCAGGACCAGCAGGACCTTGAGCACCATCTTTCTTACATGCGTTAAACGCAAGAAGAGAGCTCACCATCATTACAGTTAATAAAACTTTTCTCATAATCTTAGAGTTAATAAAAAATTTATTTTCTTTTTTCTTGCCTACTCTATTCACAGTTTTCAGCATCCCTGTTGAACTATATAGTTCATGGCACGAATATACAACAAAAGAATTATTTAAAAAATAAATTTAAATTCTCACTTTTATTATAAATGCACACCATTCACTTTACATTTCGATTACAAATATCTACTATAGTTTTAATATTCCAAATTTTTTTTTAACTTTTTTTTATTTATCTTATTGAAACCCTAAACCTTAAGGTAGTTTTCCTAAATCAAAAAAATCCAGAATGTGACTTTAAATGCCATATGTTATATTTTTTAAAAATCACCTGATAATTCATTAAAATTAATTGCAGCCCAAACTTTAAATAAAAAAGGCGACCTAAATTGAGTTCGCCTTTTTAAATAATATTTTTTAATTGATTATAATCGATTTCCATAAGGATCAGCTAAAGCTTTTTTGATTGTAAATTCAATATACTCCCTATCTCTATTAACTAATTTCATGAGCTTTTCTACTAGTAAATCTTCTTGCCCGGGGCTAAACTGTAAATCTTCAGCAGCTAATTCACGATACTTTCTTAGAAACTTAATTTTCACCTTCTCCCAAGAATCTACATTTAAATTAAAATTTGCCATTGTATTATTAATTTGAAGCAAAAGTATAAAAATCCATTAAATATGTAAAAAGAAATGGATAAAATAAAAAAGGAGACCCTTGAGTCTCCTTTTTAAAATATAATAACAATTAATTACCAACCAGGACTCTGAGTTAATGTATAACCTCTTTCTTGATATTGAATTATTTGTGATTGACCTACTGGTGCTAAATAAGAGCGATCAGTAAATGCATTTCTATTTTGTGCGTTAGTGGCTTTAAAGAAACCCACCATTGCAGCCGCATTCGTACCATCATAAACTACTTCAGTACCATCAGCTTTACGCACTACCACATTTCTTGCAGTAGCAGCAGCAGCATTTAATAGTTGAGGAGCCTCCACACTTAAATTTACCCATGGGCCATAATAATGGTCTTTATCTAAATCATAGTTCATATAATTTAACTTTTTCCAACGCTTAATATCATGTAAGCGAGCAAATTCAAATACAAACTCCATTCTCCGCTCTCTACGAATCTCCCAAATTAAAGCTGGAACATCTGCATCTCTAGCAGGATCAACTGGTAAGTTACCAATTTGAAGCGCAGCAGTTTTAGTTAAACCTTTTGAAGTAGCCACTGCGTCTAATGGACGGTTTCTAATCGCATTTACAGAACGATCTAAATCAGCTTGAGTTACAGCCGCACCACCTAAATGTTGAGCTAATACAGCTTTTGCTTCTATCCAATTTAATACAACTTCTGCATAACGAATTACTGGTGCGTCTGATGTATTCGTATTTGATCCCCATGCTGGAGGGTATGTTTTACCAATATAAGTTAAAGCATCGCGAGAAGCAAATTTATATCCGTAAATTAACGTAGATGAAGTAGTTAGAGCTTTTTCATAGAAAGTAGCCTCAAAACGTGGATCTCTAGTTTTTGTTAAATTATCGATTGTAAACACATCTGCATTTGGCACCGATGAATTTTGCCAGACTTTACCATCAGTTAAAATAAACGATTTTAACAAGTTTAAATTCGCATCCACACCCACTACTTCAGTTCCGTTTTGATAGGATCCAATAGCATGTGTTACAGTTAAAGCCGCATCATATACGCGGTATAACAATACCTCAGGATGGCCAACTAAACTCTCAGATGTAAATATAGATTTAAAATCACGAGTAAAATTATAACGTCCGCTATTCATCACGATATTAGCAGCATCTACAGCAAATTCTAAATATTTCTTTGCACGAGCAGCGTCTAAACCATGATAGTGTTGCCAAGTACCTTCAAACAACATGAATCTTGAAACAAAAGCAGCAGCAACCATACGGTTTAAAGTATTTGTACCATCATTTTCACGCATATTGGCTAAGGCGAATTTAAAATCATCGTAAACCTTATCCATCACTACCCCGCGGTTATCTCTATCTTTAAATAGTTCATCAAAGTCAGTGTCTGAAACCTCTTTATCAAAATAAGGTACAGCACCGAATACAGATACTAAACGACTATATTCCATTCCTTTGAAAAAACGAGCTACAGCCATCCAATGGTTATAAGCTTCCGGAGTAACATTAGCCTTTAAACGAGTGTCAATACGATCAATTAAAATATTTGATCTTCTAACCCAAGCAAAGTTCCAAGTTGGACCTCCGTATTGAGCCATCCACTCGGCCCCTTCTGTACTAGAACCTCTTGAAGTAGGAACACTACTTTCAAAATTAGATTGAACGTTTTTACCCGTTAAATCATCATTAAATGTATAACCTCTAACGGGAGTATAATCCACTGTAAAACTTGAATTATAGCCATTAAAGTACTGTGTATAATATCCGTTCACAAATAATCTAACATCATCTTCGTTTCTCCAAAACTTAGAATCTGTATAATCTGTCAAAGGTGGACGATCTAAAACATCCTTTTTACAGGATACTAGAGTCATGAAGGCTAATGAAAACCCGCATAAATATTTTATATATTTCATCTTCATAATCTTAAAAATTCAATTGAACACCAAATGATGCACTCTTAAATGCAGGAATTGCAGTTGCAGTACGTCCTGCATTATAACTACCATTACTCCAGAATGAAACTCCATTTACTGTTTCAGGATCGATAGGAAGATCTCCTAATTTATCCCAAGTTATAAAGTTTTCTAAAGCAACGTACACTCTTAAATTATTGATTTTAGCCTTATTAACTAACAATTTAGGGAAAGTATAACCTAAGGTTAAGTTTTTCAATCTTAAGTAAGCCATGTTCAATAAATATCTATCTTGAACTTGCATGTTGTTAGTAGTACCACTTCCACCGTTGTTATAAGCAGCTGGATAAAATGCATCTGTTCTATCTGGCGTCCAGTAGTTTGAAGTAATAGCCTCTGGCATTGAACCATCAGAAGTATTAAAACCAGGAATAGCTAAAAATCCAGCACCCCAAATAGCACGTTTCCCAACACCTTGGAAGAAAGCACTTACATCAAAACCTTTGAAATCAGCACCCAAACGGAAACCATATTCATATCTAGGATTTGAGTTTCCTATAATTTCTAAATCCCCGTGATCTGCTAAAGTACCTGAACCATTACTTATTTCTCCATCTCCATTTAAATCTCTGAATTTAACATCTCCAGGCCCAAAACGGAAGTTGGCAGAATTTTGTAAAAACGGTTGATAAACTGGTTTTTCTCCATTCGGCCCAGGTTTTAATTTATAAGCTTGTTTACCTGCGTGTAATGCACTTTCATTTGCAGTTAAAGTAATTAAAACTGGTTTCCCGTCAGCTCCTAGCTCGAAATCAGACATTTGATATAATCTATCTGTACGATAGCCCCAAATCTCGCCAATGTTTTTACCATTATAGTTACCATTTACTTGAGTTCCTGAACCGTAAGATTCTAAGAATGTATTGGCGTCACTAATATTTCCTCCAAGGTTAATACCTAAACCATTGTCAAAACGATGATTGAATGACATAGACAATTCCCATCCTTTAGTAGCTAATGATCCTGAATTAACTTGCGGAGCACTAATACCAAACGTCAAAGGAACTCCTTCTGCAGGAACAATCATATTATCTGTTGTTCTCTTAAATAATTCAAACGTGAAATTCAAACGATTTCTTAAGAAGGATGCATCAATACCAAAGTTTGATGAAATAATATCTTGCCATTGAATATTGGCAGAAACTGAAGTTGGAGAACCTACTTGATTCACACGTTGGTTATTAGAACCAATCCAAGTCCCAGTACTTCCCGTCATACGAGAAATATATAAACCGTTGTTAACCGATTGATCGCCGATCATACCATAAGAATATCTAACTTTTAACATATTAAAGATATTCTTAGACCAAGCCATAAAATTTTCTTCAGTCATTATCCAACCTGCAGAGAAAGATGGATACCATCTCCACCATAAATGCTCTGGGAATTTAGATGATCCATCATAACGGATACTTCCTTCTAATAAGTATTTATTTTGGTATGCATAATTAACACGTGAAAAATAACCTAATTGAGAATCCCACGATTTATCTCCAGATGTAGTTTGAGTACCAATGGCAAATCTAAACTGTGGATTATAAATATCTGTTAAATTGGTTATTTGAGCCGCTTGTTGTTCCCATTGAGATGTAACACGGTTTAAACCTGCCATAATTTTAAAATCATGACTATCCCCAAAACGAGTTTCATAAGTGGTAGTCGCATTTATTGTATGGCTAAATAAGTTGGTGAAAGTTTTGCCAATGTGATCTGGATTTGCTCCTGCAGAAGTATAAGTTGCATAATTTAAATCATATGCTTGCATAGCTCCCGCAGTACCAGCTGGCACTACCACACCTTCATTATTTACATATACTTGATTTCCTAATGCATCTTTACGTAAAATTGGTGCTGACCAAGAGTCTCTTGCAGTATAACGCGTTCCAGGTCTATTCCAAGTATCATCATTATTCGAGAAGGTATAATCAAAATCAACTCTCCAATTATCTAAAATTTTTACAGTTGAACCTAAATTAACATTTACATAGCTTGTTAAAATATTTGCTGTATTAGCCATGGCCATTTCTCCGTATGGGCTACGAATCAAGTCGCCATTTTCATCTACCCCAAGCGGATAAAGCGTACTCCAACGATATAAATATAACCAAGGATCTGCTGCCGCTGAGTTTGTAACATAAGCATATTCTTTATTTCTTCTAGAGAAAATAGTTCCACCACGAATCGTTAAATGTTTATTTACTTCAGTAGAAAGTTTTAATGAAGCATTATAACGAGTAAATTTATCTTCTTTAGCTGGTTTAACCATACCACTTTGATCTAATAAACCTAAACCTAAGTTTAAAGTAGTTTTACCAATGGTATTAGAGATAGATAAATTGTGAGTTCCAGTAGGCGCCCATTCTTTAATCATATACTCATAAGGATCATACGTACGTAAACCCATTTTTTGGTTTCCATTCTGAACAAACCAATCTCTACCATAAACGGTTGGATCATCTGCACCTATAACATTCCCATACTTTTCTTTCCATTCAACAGCTTTTTGGTAAGAAGCTTTATCTACATAGTAAAATGCTCCCACAGGTGTAGTCGTTCCAATTCTTTCCATTGCATCCATGGTATATTTCAGCCCGCTTACATCTGCCATCTGAAGATCTTTCCATACATTCTGATAAGAGAAATTGTTAGAATAGTTGATTTGAGGTTTACCTGTATTGGAACCTTGTTTAGTAGTAATCAAAACAACACCGAAAGATGCTTTAGAACCATAAATAGATGAAGCAGATGCATCTTTTAAGATGGTGATACTTGCAATATCATCGGGATTCAACAACTGAATACTTGGAATTTCCACGTTATCAACTAATATTAGTGGCGAGCTACCTCCTTGGAATGAACCTAAGGCACCTCTAATTTTAATCGTTGGATCAGATCCAACCTCAGCAGAAGGAACCGTAATGCTTAAACCTGCAGCAGCTCCTTGTAAAGCTCTACCCACATCAGATATGGGTCTACCATTTCCTAATGTTTTGTCAACATCGATTGTTGTAATTGCACCGGTTAAGTTGGCTTTCTTCTGCGTACCGTAACCTACAATAACTACTTCACTAAGTTCACTGTTTGTAGATTCTAAGACTACGTTTATTACGCTTCCTGAACCCACAGTCATTTCTTTTGTAAGCATTCCCAAGTAGGTGAATACTAACACATCTCCCTGAGCCGCTTTTATTGCATAGGTCCCATCCGGGCTAGATGCAGCAACAGTAGACTTACTCTTTACCTTTACCGTAACCCCAGGTATTGGTGAGCCATCATCTGATGAAGTTATCTTTCCAGTAACGGTTTTCTCTTGGGCTAAAGCCTGAACCGCTAAAAGAAACACTCCAAAGAAAAGCATAAGTAATTTTCTTTTCATAAATGTTAATTTGGTTAATAATTATTTTATGTTTCTAATTTAGCCTCTGATAAACACGCACTAAGACGCAAATTATCAAATGCGAAGGTAAATATGATAAATGTTTTTCAGTAAAAAAAGAATTTAGACAACTATTTTTTAAGGCTTGTCCCGAATATTAATTGCATAAACCCGCAAATACCCGCAAATAATTTTTTTTTATTATCTTAGTCAAACTAAGCTTATTATTTATGTTAAAAAAAGAACGTCACGACTATGTGATGCGCCAAATAAATTTACACAATAGAGTTTTAACTTCCGATTTGGTTCAACAACTCAATGTATCCGAAGACACAATTAGAAGAGATCTTCAAGAATTGTCAGACGACAACCTTCTGTATAAAGTACACGGGGGTGCATTATCTAAATCATATCATTCTACCTTTGATGATAGTACAGTATACGCAAGAGATGCAAAAATTTCTATTGCGAAGAAGGTTTTGCCTTTAATCAAAGATGGAATGGTGATTTTAACGGGTGGAGGCACGACTATTTTAGAATTAGTTAAACAACTTCCTAATAAATTAAAAGCAACTATCGTAACGATTAGCCCCCTTGTAGCGGTAGAGTTAGCAAAATATCCTGAAGTTGAAGTCATCCTTATCGGAGGACTTTTCTCTAAAAACTCACAAATTACATACGGAAGCCAAGTAATTAATCAAATATCTGATATTAAAACAGATTTATGTATTTTAGGAGTAGCTGCAGTACATCCCAATGACGGTTTAACGGATACAGATTGGGAAATCAATCAACTTAAAAAAGCAATGATAAATTCCAGTAAAAAAACGGCGGTCTTATGTATATCTGAAAAACTTAATATAAGTTTAAGGCTAAAAGTCGCATCTCTCTCACAAATAGACTATTTAATTACGGAACTGGATCCAAATCATGCTGATTTGTTAAATTATAAAAACTTAAAACATCATATTTTATAATTGAATTATTTAGGCAAACTAATCTTACCCATACAAACTGAAGGCACCCCTTGATTATTTTCAAAAAGGGTTCCTTCACCGGCAATTGTTTCATTTGCAAGTACTGCAAATAATACTGCTTCTTTTGCATCTGGTAGTATCCCTAAATTTTTAAAATCGACCAACTTGATTTGCTGCAATTTAGACTGCAACAATTCCATTAGAAGCGGATTGTGTATTCCACCTCCACTAGCATACACTACACATTCAAACCTCTCATTAGAATTAATAGCTAATTTTAAACTGGATATACTTTCGATTGCCATCTTTATAGCTTCTGCTGTGAAATGGCATAATGTACATAATACATCTTCCGGCTTTAAGTTTTGCGTATTACTTCTTTCTTGAGCTCTTTTCAAATAAGCTATATTAAATACTTCAGGACCTGTAGTTTTAGGGATAGGCCTATTAAAAAATTCGAAATTCAAAAGCTCCTCTAATAAATTAAAATCAGGCTTTCCAGTTTTAGCTATTTTAGCATCCTTATCAAATGCTAAGCCATTAAAATATTTAAATACATATTGGTCCATTAAAGTATTTCCCGGACCGACATCAGTTGAGAACACCTCATTCGCCTGTAAATTGCCCGGCAAATAGGTAAAATTCGAAATTCCACCGATATTTAACAATATCCTATTTTCAGCTTTTTCTGAAAACAATAAATAATCTCCATACACTGCCAGTGGAGCTCCCTCCCCGCCTGCAGCAATATGTTTCTGCCTAAAATCCGACAAGGTTATTATATCTGTTAAAACAGCTAAATGATCTCCATCTCCAATTTGCAATGTAGCATTAGGAAAATCAGCCATTAAATGCTGATTTGCTGGGGAATGAAAAATTGTTTGACCATGACTTGCAATTAAATCAATTTCTTTGGCCTTTATCCCCCAATCACTCAAAGTATCTAAAACTAAACCTGCATGTTTCCGGGCTATCCAGGCATTTAACAAAGTAACATCTTCTAAGTTTGCTTCAGGATTTGCAAAAATAGTTTTCAATGTATTTTTAAAATCAACTTCATAGGGAATTGTCTTAAAATTTTCGACTTCCACTTTCGTACTTAGGCCAACACCTTCCATTTTGCATAACACAATATCTAAACCATCCATAGATGTTCCAGACATCAAACCGATTATGCGTCTTTTCTTAGCTAGACTTAGGTTAAACAATTTTTCTATTTGTGCTTTCAATATCTTTATTTACAGAGTGAATCTTAAGCAAAGAAATAACAATTTCAAAAATAAATCCTAATTTGCCATAAATTAAACTAAAATGAACCCATCTAAACCCGCACGATTATTGTCCCTAGACTTTTTCAGAGGACTTACCGTAGCTGCCATGATTCTGGTTAATAACCCAGGAAGCTGGAGCCATATATATGCCCCATTAGCGCATGCTGAATGGAATGGATGTACCCCAACTGATTTAGTTTTCCCATTTTTCTTATTTATAGTAGGTGTTTCGATAGCCTATGCCATGGGAACTAAAAAACTAAATCCAGCAGAACACAAAAGCGTATTAATTAAAGCCATTAAAAGAGGTCTAACATTATTTGGCCTTGGGCTATTCTTATCATTATATCCTAAAATATTTACTGAACCCTTAACTGCTATTCAAAATGTTCGTATTCCAGGGGTATTACAGCGAATTGGTGTAGTTTTCATCATATGTAGTTTCATTTTTATCAAACAATCTGAAAAACAGATTTTCCGTTGGATAATTATATTATTGGTAGGGTATTGGGCATTGATGACTTTCGTACCTGTACCTGGTGTGGGTTATCCTAATTTAGAAAAGGAAACTAATTTAGGCGCTTGGCTAGATAGAACTATTTTAACAGAAGCTCACTTATGGAAATCTGCCAAAACGTGGGACCCAGAAGGGATACTGAGTACCATACCTGCTGTTGCAACCGGTCTGTTTGGAATATTAGTGGGTGTATTCTTAAAGCGAAAAGATAAAGATGAGGCCTACAAAATTGCATGGCTATTTAGTATTGGCACAATCGCAATTATGGCAGGATTAGCATGGGATTTAATATTCCCTATTAACAAATCCTTGTGGACAAGCTCATACGTACTTTATACAGGTGGTCTAGCTACTACAGGACTAGCCTTATGTTATTGGATTATAGACGTGGAAAAATATAATAGGTTCACAAAACCCTTTGTTGTATACGGTGTAAATGCCATTACGGTATTTTTTGTCTCGGGTATTTTACCTAGAACACTTAATCTTATTAAAATCAATACACCTGACGGAGAAGTGGGCTCTTTAACTTTATTTTATAAAACCTTTTTTGTGCCCTATTTTTCGCCCATTAATGCCTCTTTAGCTTATGCCATAGCATTCATCTTATTCTTTTATTTTATACTTTTATGGATGTACAAAAAGAACATCATTATAAAAGTTTAATCAGTTAATCCAACTTTAGTTTCTGTCCATAGCTTGGTTCACTTTCATTTTTGATTCGATCTAGGGCAGAAACTAAATAGATATAGGTTTTTCCTTTGTGGGCAGTTTTATCTATAAAAGATGTTATGGGCTGATAACTTATATGTAATATATTTTTTGAATTTTCCACATCTATTTTTTCCCCCTCTTCCATTCTATAAATAACATAGCCAGAGGCCGTTTCATTATCCAAAGCAGGTAACGGTGCCTCCCAACTTAAATTAACACCATCATTCCGTTGTACGGCTACAAAATGTTGAGGAGGATTAGGAATTATATTATCAATCCAAGGCATAGTTGGGGGCAATGCAGGATATTTATAAAAATTGTTCCTCAAACTATCCGTTAAACTTCTAGCAACAGTAGACATCGATTTGGAACTAAAATAAATACTCCCATGAGCTTCAGATTTTTGTCTCAGCATTCGAATTTGATTTGGAATTTCAGAAGGCACCTTCCACGCCGCCTCTCCTTTAAAATTAGGCGAGTTTGCTCTCACTAGATAAGCGGCATGTCCTATATATAAATGGCGCCCAAATGAATTTTTAGTCCACCAATCTAATAGTACGCCAAAGGGTGCGGCTTGTCTTGACATAGTAAAATAGATCTGCGGATTTATATAATCAACCCACCCTTCTTGTACCCACTTTCTAGAATCAGCAAATAATTCGCTATAATTAGATAAACCATTTGTCTTGGACCCCAATGTATCTTGCCTATAATTTTTCCAAATCCCAAACGGACTGATTCCAAACTTGATGTGCTTTTTATAATGGTGAACACTATCATTAGCCATTTTAACTAATAAATCAACATTATTTCGTCTCCAATCTTCAATTTTTGAAAAGCCATTTGGGTATTTACTAAAAGTTGATTGATCATTAATTTTTTGTCCTGCTATAGGATAAGGATAGAAATAATCATCAAAATGAACGCCATCTATATCATAGCCTTTAACCACATCCAAAATTACTTGAATAATATATTCCCTCACCTCAGGCATCCCTGGATCAAAAAGTTTTTGCCCGCCATAAGTATAAAATAGTTCTGGTCTGGTTCTAGTAATATGATCAGGGCTTGGCTGAGCACTTGAACTCATTGTAGCTCGATATGGATTAAACCAAGCATGCAGTTCCATTCCCCTAGCATGACATTCCTGAATGGCGAATGCCAAAGGGTCAAAATTACCTGCAGGCACTAACCCTTGTTTGCCCATTAACCAATGGCTCCATGGCTCTCTTGATTTTAAGTAAAAAGCATCTGCTGTTGGTCTAATTTGAAACATAATAGCATTTATTCCGGATTGGGCATGGCTATCTAAAATTTCTAAAAGTTCAAGTTTTTGTTGCTCTACACTTAAACCTTGTTTGGATGGCCAATCAATATTAGAAACAGTAGCAATCCAAATGCCCCTAAACTCCCTTTTAGGTGCTACATAATTTTCAGGTTGAGCATATACATATAAACAAAGGAAACTAAAAAAGACAAAAAGAGCTCGAAATTTATTGATCATAAAAGAATAGAAAAATTTATATGGTCAAACACCATATTAATAAAAATTACGTTTCTACTTGTAATGCAGAATTACAATATATGATACAAAAGTGCTATAATTTTTACAAAATTTAGATTTTAAATGTTAAGTTAGCATAATATTAACGAAACTCAATTCATTTTGTAAATCTAATTTTGGCATAAATAAGCCATAGATTAACGAAAGCCATATCATGCAAGAAGAATCGCAAAGTAATAAAATAGACCGCAATAAAATATATTTTTTAATTATTGTTATTGCTTCATTATTAGGCATTAATGCTTATCTTTTTTTAAAAAACAAACAAGAAAAAAATCAAGTTGTAACGGTTAGCACAGAAAAGGATAGACTCAATTTAGAATTAGAAAAAATTGAAGTTGAATTAGATCGAGTAAACGCGTTAAATGTCACTTTAAGTGATAAACTTCAAGAAGAGCAAAAATTAGCAAGAGATAAAATCGAAGAATTAAAAATAGCACTTAAAAAAGGTCAATTAACTTTAGGTGACTTGGATAAGGCTCAAAGACAAATAACCCAGTTACGAATTTTTGTTAAAAATTACCAAGATGATATCTTAAAGTTAGAAAAAGAAAATAGTTATCTTAAAGAAGAAAGAGATAGTCTTAAAACCTCTGTAAGATCTTATAGTCAAAAAGCAGAAGAGTTAAGTAAGCAGAATGAAAATTTATCAGCTAAAGTTAAAGTTGGAGAAGCCTTAAAAACAAGTAATATTAATATTAAAGCCTATAGAGTTCGTAGTAATGGGAAGAATGTATTAGTAGAGAAAGCAAATTTAACTAATAAGTTTATTTTAAATTTCCAAATAGCTGAAAATTCTTTAGCTCAAAAATCAAATCGTAGAATTTATTTAAGAGTATTTGATCCATCTGGTAATTTAATCGCCAATGATAATGATTATTTTGAAGCTCATGGACAACAAATGCAATTTTCAACTCAAATGAGCTTAAATTTCGATAATACTGACACCGTTTATGTTTTAGAGTGGACAAACCCCAAAGAATTCATTAAAGGCATCTACAGTTTAATTATATATTGTGATGGATATGAAATGGGAAAGGGTCAAATTACACTGAAATAACCTTATTTAAATTCCTTCTTCTTCCCCTTCTATCACAAGTGGAAAACTCAAATAAAAACTGGTTCCTACGTTTGTAATAGAATGAAATCTGATAGACCCTCCGGCATTTTCTACTGCTTGCTTTACAAATGAAAGGCCGAGTCCTGTACCAGAAGACTTGGTCGTAAAATTAGGTGCAAATATCTTCTCTTTTTGATCATCTTGAATACCTACCCCATTATCTTGAATTTCTACATAAGCATATTTATTATCGTTGTTCACTTTTATCTTTATAATAGCTGTATCTTGATTTTCGGATGCCTCTAATGCATTTTTCAATAAATTATTAAAACTTCTTATTAATTGATCCTTATCAGCCAAAATAAATAAATGGATAATACTTTCATTATGTAATGTAATCTCAACTTTTCCAGATGTATCAAATACTCGGATAGCTTTTTCAATGATTGGTAATAAAGAGAGATGCTCTAATTTAGTATCCGGCATCTTTGCGAAATTCGAAAATTCCGAAGCAATATTAGCTAAACTATCAATTTGCTCTATAAAGGATTTATTAAATGTTGCAAACTTCTTTTCAAAATTAGGATCATTTTCTTTCCAAGATTTTTCCAATAATTGAACCCCAAGCTTTAAGGGTGTTAAAGGATTTTTAATTTCATGTGCAACCTGCTTTGCCATTTCTCGCCAAGCACTTTCCCGTTCAGACCTCGCCAGTTTAACAGCAGAAATTTCTAAAGCAGTAAGCATCTTATTATATTCCTTTATCATAGATCCAATTTCATCCTGCCTTCTCCATATTATGGGTTGATTAACATGTCCCAATTTAGCTTGCTTAAATGCTTCTTGTATAAATGTAAGAGGGTGAGTTATTTGATTACCAATGAATATGGCTAAAAGTCCAATCAGCACAAAAACAAGCGCATAAATATTCACCAATGTGTTAATAAATAAACTCATTTTATCCTGAAAATCAGCTTCATTATTATAAAACGGAAGGCCCAAATAGGCAATGGTTTGATTTTGGGCATTCCTAATAGGAGCATAGGCGGCGGCATACATAAACGTCCCTAACATTTCAGCATTATTTATAAACTCAGATCTTTGATTACTCTTGATATTTATAATCGCTTTAGGGCTCATTTTATTACCCAGAATTCCATAATCATAAATTTTAGGTAAAGAAGTTAAATATAAATCTCCATTCGCATCATATAAATTCAAAAAGCTAGCATTTACATCGGCAAATTGGTTGAATTCAAAAATGGCCGCCTCATCATTTCTTAATCCCTTCATCGAAACAATTCTCTCATAGGCTAATTGAACCTTCCTAATCTTTTCCCTAATTTGTATTTCTTGTTGACTTCTATATTCATCTTTAATATAATAAAATGTCGTCCAACCAACGATTAAAAGAGAGCAAACTACCGCTAACACTATGGTCACTTGTATTCGAGTCCTATATAGCATTTTATTCGCATTTATCATCAGCAAGCGATTTAACTTAAACCATCCAGCTTGTCTATTATCCACATTTTTATACAACCAAAAACATGCATAAACCAAACTGGTAAAGGCTATAAAGGCAAGAAAGAAAAATGAAAGTGTGGCCAATCGTAACACATATGACATCCTCTCTTTACTAATTACAATTACGCGATTATCCGATTGCTTATAAATAGCGTGATTAAAGTATGGCTCTAATTCATTAATAAATACTATTTTATCCTTTTTCCCATCAAACCTACTGGTTATAGTTTCATAGGTATAGGCCCCAGACTGACTAAACAATTTATTGTCTTTATAAAATGCGAATGAATATCTGCTATAATCCTCATCACTTTTTAATTTTCCATCAATTAATACTTCAGGAAAATAATTATAAATATCAAATGGCTGAGATTTTAACTCAATAACTAAAGTCCCTATCCAATTTCCATTGTTTATAATAGGGATCACCCCAAAGTATTTTTGGAAACCAAAAGTATCATTAACTCTATAAAAATAATCCGAATTTTGAACCTTGACCGAACCAGACTTTATCAGGCTTTTATAATCTGAAAGTTTACTATTCTGGCTCGATTCAAAATTATTATCCAAATTATTAAACTCCATTATTTGGTATTCAAACCGAGACAAATAACCATCCAGATAATTTTTAATTATATAATTATGAATTTGAAAAGATTGTAACCGGCTAGGATATTTAAAGTGTCCAATAATGGTCGTATCATTAGCCATTCGATGTTCAAAACTAGTAAATGAATTTACCACTTTAAGATCTTCCGTTTGAGTCAACTTCTGCGCTATAGTAACTCTCATAGAGCGCTCTTTGATATCTATAAAACGGATATACTTTAAGGCAGATAAAAATGCCATACAAAATAACATGGCAGCATAAACACCTAAAGAAAATTTAAACTTTTGAATTAAAATATTCCAGGATAAAAGAAATATAAAGAGCGCATAAACTATAAAATAGATCGTAAAATCGGTGCTCAGTTTATATAAAATCAATATAATAAGCCCAATTAAAAATAAGCCCAACCTATCCCGATTCCCAATTTTTAGATTTATACTTCCACGAATTAATAGCAGGGCTAAAAGGAAAACGTTCATCCATACCAGACACAGTATCATAATACTAACCATACTGGCTTGGGTTAAATTGACTATATTGGTAATTTCAAAATTTATCTTAGAATTATCGATTAATCCAAAGAATACATCTTCCATTAAAAAGCCAATAAATCCTAATAATAATAACACTAAGATATGGTAGGTATACGCTACCCATGTTTTATTTATTAAATTTAATGGCCATTTGAGATATTCATTGTTAACGAATACAAACAAGATTATCCATGTTAAGGCTAAAATATTCAGCAGAAAATCCCCTAAAGAAGGTAAAAAGTCACTCTGAGCGTAAACAGCGGGATTAAATAAATCTAAATTAAACCCTTGGCTCATCCAAGAATATTCTAGATCAGAAAGTCTTAGTAAAATGAAAAATACTGTTATACATAGTACACCTAAAATGGCCGACTTTTTCCTGACCAGCCACATGGCAATTGAATTTACAAAACCACATATAGCTATCAAACCAATTATCCATAGCCAAAATCTAAGGGTCTGGTATAGTCCGCCTTGGAAGCTTTCTTTTAACTTAACTTGAAATAGATAATTTTTATCTAGTGAAAAAATATCTCGAGTATCAGCATCAGAAAACTTAGCAATATCTAAGCTTCCTATGGGAAATAGTTCTGGAACAATTACATTTTTTAAATACTGATTTTCAATAGAATATTGGGTTTTAATATTGATGCTAAAAACAAAAGTATATTGATCAAAATCAACTTTATAAATTTCGTAAATACCATTTTTTGTCTCTAAAATGGAAAACCCAGGCTTAAAAGATTTAAAATTTGCTGAAAACCTTGAAGAAGTCCAAAACTTTAAATATTGACCTTCGTACACCAATAAGTTAATTCCTTTTGGTCTAAACTCATCAATAAACCCCAATGCATTGGAGGCATTCATATTAAAGTATTTAGCCGACTCCACTTTTGAGGAATCGGCTAAAAAATCTAAAATTAGATGTTCTTTTTCAGCTAAATTTTTTTGAAGTTGAGCGGCTTCATGATCCAAAAAATCCTCTTTTGTATTGCGTTGATTCAAAGAAAGAGAGGTCAGGATACATACACACCCTAAAACAAATAATAAAAATCTAATTTTAGCGTTTACACTCATTAATTTAATTGTGCACTACTCGTTTCTACTTGACGATTAACTTTTTTAACCAATCCTTGCAAAACATTTCCTGGCCCTACTTCTACAAAAGCAGTAGCACCGTCTGCTAACATATTGGTACTTATTTGGGTCCATTTTACTGCTCCAGTTAATTGCGCAATTAAATTTTGCTTAATTACTTCAGGGTCAGAAGTAGGTAAAGCATCTACATTTTGATAAATAGGACAAATAGGTGCTTTAAATTCCGTATTATTTATGGCTGTTTCTAATTCAATTTTTGCAGGCTCCATAAGAGGAGAGTGAAAGGCTCCTCCCACGTTTAATTTTAAAGCTCTTTTAGCGCCTGCAGCAGTTAATTTTTCACAAGCTAAATCCACTCCCGCAATCGAACCAGAAATTACTAATTGACCCGGACAGTTATAGTTTGCAGGCACTACTATTTCGTCAATACTGGCGCATACTTCTTCCACCACCTCATCTGCTAAACCTAAAATTGCCGCCATGGTAGATTCTTGCATCTCACAAGCTTTTTGCATCGCATTCGCTCTTGATATAACTAAACGTAAACCATCTTCGAAACTTATAGCGCCAGCAGCTACTAATGCCGAAAATTCTCCCAAAGAATGTCCTGCAACCATATCGGGGTTAAAAGACTCCCCTAATACTTTAGCTAATATAACTGAATGTAAAAAAATGGCTGGTTGAGTAACTTTTGTTTGCTTTAATTCTTCTTCACTTCCATCAAACATTATAGCTGAAATTCTAAATCCAATGATTTCGTTGGCCTTTTCAAATAGGTCCTTTGCCGCTGGATTTTCATATAAATCTTTGCCCATTCCTGAGAATTGAGCACCTTGTCCAGGAAAAATAAATGCTTTCTTCATATTTATAATCAATGTAATTGCGTAGCAATTAATCTTAAAAATTCACTTCTTGTAATATCGTTTTTTAAAAATTCTCCCGTAAAAGCAGAAGTAGTAGTGACTGAATTTTGCTTTTGAACGCCTCTCATAGACATGCACATATGCTTACATTCTATAACCACTGCCACACCCGCTGCATGCAATGTATCCTGTAAACAATCCCTGATTTCATCAGTCAAACGTTCTTGTACTTGAAGTCTTCTAGCGAAAGCATCTACTACTTTCGGAATTTTGCTCAAGCCCACAATGTATCCATTTGGAATATAGGCAACATGAGCTTTCCCAAAGAAAGGTAGCATATGATGTTCGCACATGGAGTAAACTTCAATATCTTTAACTATCACCATTTGGCTATAATTCTCCTTAAACATAGCCGATTTCAAAATCTCATCTGGTTTAAGTTCATACCCATGCGTCAAAAACTGCAAGGCCTTAGCTACTCGCTCGGGGGTTTTAAGCAAACCTTCCCGATGAGGGTTTTCCCCTAGCTGTTTTAAAATATCGGTATAGTGGTCAGCAATATTAGCTACTCGTTGAACATTGTATTGATCAATTTTAGCATACCCTACTGCCTCTTCATCGTGATCGTGGTGCATATATATTTTTTTCTAGTCGTGAGTAAATTAACCGAAATATTCTACAAAGTTATTTTCGGTTTCATAAAGCTTTATAGCGTGTAATGCTGCACCTTCTGATTCTACTAAAGGCGCCAAAATATTCCATATGGCGATCGCTAAATTTTCAGTAGAAGCTAATTGACCTTCCATAAAATCCACATCTAAATTTAAGTTTTTATGATCAACTTTTTCAATAATATGAACATTAATAATATGTTTAAGCCATTTAAGATCTACAAGGAAACCCGTTTCAGGATTAACTTCACCTTTAACAGTTACATATAAATTATAATTATGGCCATGCCAATTTGGATTAGCACATTTCCCGTAGACTTCTCTATTTTGCTCCTCACTCCAATCACTGCGATTTAATTTATGTGCAGCATTAAAGTTTTCTCTTCTTGTGATATAAATCATTTGATAAAATTAAGATGCAAATATACATAATGCCTGATTATTTTTAACTTGGTCCTTGAAATCAACAGTTTTATGAATCCAAAAATTTTAATTTTAGCTGCTACTAGTGCAGAGATAAAACCTTTTTTAGATCACTTTACTTTAGCGCCGAATAAATTCATAGAGCACGCAGAATTCGATGTCTTAATTTCAGGAGTGGGTGCTTGGGCTACTGCATTTTCATTAGCCAAATATATCCAAAAGCATTATATGCTAATTTTAAATGTAGGTATCGCAGGGAGTTTCGATCGAAATTTACAACTTGGTTCAGTATGTGTAATTTCACAAGATTGTTTTGCTGATTTTGGAGCAGAAAGTCCTACTGAATTTTTAACTGCAGAAAAATTAGGTTTAGGAATTAATCATTATTCAACTACTATCCCCCAAAATTTTATTCCTTTTTTAAATAATTTACCAAAAGTTTCTGGAATTACGGTTCAAAAGGCTCATGGAAAGACTGAAAGCATTTCATTTATTCAATCCTATTTCCCAGCACAAACTGAAAGTATGGAAGGTGCAGCAGTATTTTTTTCCGCCCAAGAATTGAATATTCCCGCTCTTCAAGTACGGAGCATTTCAAACTTTGTAGAACCCCGAAATAAAGCTAATTGGGATATCCCACTAGCACTCCAAAACCTAAATAAATGGTTGATTAATTTTATAACGGATATTAATGAAATCAAAATGACCAATTAAGGAATTAAGGCCCTTATTTTTGTATGATGAAATTAAGCTTAGGATTTTCTCCATGCCCCAACGATACGTTTATTTTTGATGCCTTAATTCATGGCAAAATAGACACGGAAGGATTACAATTTGAAGTTTTCTATGAAGATGTAGAAACGCTGAATCAAGCAGCCTTAAACTCCCAATTAGATATTACTAAATTATCCTATCACGCGTATACAACGGTTTTGAACAATTACATTCTATTAAACGCAGGAAGTGCCTTAGGATTTGGGGTGGGTCCCTTATTAATTTGTGATAAAAACAGATTCTCAGAAATACAAAATGTGATATTAGAAAATCCAAGCAGTTTAAAAGTAGGAATACCAGGAACTCTTACCACAGCTAACTTTCTCCTTCAAATCGCCTATCCACATTTAATTCAGAAAAAAGAAATCCTGTTTTCAGATATAGAACAAGCTCTTTTAGATGGGGATATTGATGTAGGCCTTATAATTCATGAAAATAGGTTTACTTATCAACAAAAAGGTTTACAAAAAATACAAGATTTAGGGGAATATTGGGAAACTGAAACCAAAAGTGCTATTCCCTTAGGGGGAATCGTGATGAAAAGGGACCTAGGAAAAGAATTGCAGGGAAAGGTAAATAGGTTGATCAGAAAATCAGTGGAATTTGCTTTTGCAAACCCTACTTCAAGTTTAAACTTTATTAAGAAACATGCTCAAAGTATGGAAGAGGAAGTTATTTATAAGCATATCGAGCTTTACGTAAATAAATATTCCATTGATTTAGGGCCCGTAGGCAAAAATGCCATTACACAACTATTTGAAAAAGCGGTCTTAGTAGGTGCAATACCACAACCAAGTAAAGAATTATTTTTGTAAAAAGAATCTCTAACGTATAAAATATATTATTCTGAACAAGGACCTTCAGGAATTTCTTTAGAAACTTTAAGAACTTTAGTAACCACCATGGTTGAATCATAATTGGCTGATTCTGCAATAGTGTCTGATTTTACATAATGGAATTCTACTTCAATATATACGGGTGTATATGGTTTTTCAAACCCCAAATTGTGATAGGCCAATTCTAATGATTTAGCACTATCTGCCACCCAATATTCTTTTCCATCCTCACAATTAAAAAAGAATTTCAATTCTGGCCCAAAACTATATAAGCCTTTTCCAATTAAGGTTTTATCACTATTTCTAATTTCTTTCTTGTCGGATGAGGTACAAGCTAAAGCCATTCCAAGAAAAAGAAAAAAAGAGAAAAAAATAATCTGCGCTTTACTCATACCTATAAATCTTGATTTAACTTATCTATCTTTTTAACACTTAAATTAGATGCCAAAGTTGATGCGAATATCGAAAAAACTGCAACAGTAATGAAAACTAATATGAAATCTTGCCATTTTATGGCGATAGGATAAGCATTATTAAACACCAAACTCTGTTCGCCCATTTTTATAAATCCATAGTACTGTTGAATTAAACAAAAAATCAACCCAATTGTTAAGCCAATTATACATCCGAACATACTAATCATCAATCCCTCATATAAAAATATGCGTTTAATTAGCTTTTTACCAGCTCCCAAACTGCTCAAAACGGATATATCTTTTAACTTCTCAATTACCAACATCGTTAAAGATCCAATAATATTAAAGATGGCTATAACAACAATAAAAGATAATATTAAATAAATCATCCATTTCTCCGAAAAAAGAACTTTATATAAGGCCTGATTTTGTTCCATTCTATCTCTTAATTCAAAGGCTGACCCAAGGAGATTTTCCAAAACTTTTTTTTCTTTTACAATATTTACTCCCGGCTTAAAGTTCAATTCAATGGCAGAAACCTTTACAGGTTCTTCAAATAAAATACGTGCAAAATTGAGAGGAACAATCAAATTCTGATCAAAATCTTGTTGAATTTCAAAGACCCCTGCCACCTGAATATCCTCAATAATAAAATCAGATAAAGGGTTTAAACTATTTCCTGTAATACTCTTTTTTGGGGAATAAATTTTCAAAGGTTCAAACGCATCGCTTATATTAACATTCAATTGCATTTGTATTCCTGCCCCGAGTAATGCTTGTGGGCCAGATTCATTTTCTAATATAAAAACTCCCTCAATTATACTTGAATCTAAGGCCTTATTTAATAAAATCCCAGAGTCATACCCCTTTACTAAGGCCGGGATCTGCTTATCTTTGTACCACAACAAGGCTTTCTCAGAAAGAACCGGAGAAAAAGAAATTAACTTGCCCGATTTTTGTAAACTTTCCAGCCCAGGGTGTCTTGGATCGAAGGTTTTACCATGGGTTGGTAGTATTAAGAGTTCCGGGGTAAAGCTATTATATTTTTTGAGAACTAATGTTTCTAAGCCATTAAATGCAGATAAAATAATAATAAGCGCAGCAGTTCCTACCATAATCCCAATTCCAGATATGGCAGAAATTATATTAATAGCTTGCGTCGATTTTTTTGCAAAAAGGTAACGCTTAGCAATAAATAATGCTGTGTTTTTCATAAAGTAATTACCTAATTATACAGCTTTTAATTTAAGCTTGCAAAAAAGGGTTATGTAATTTTTCAAATCCAATTCGGGTTGCTTGACCATGACCTGGATAAACCACACAATCATCGGGCAAAATAAATAGCTTTTCCCTTATACTTTTTAGTAAAGTATGGTGATTCCCTCCCGGTAAATCTGTACGTCCGATGCTTTGATAAAATAACACATCTCCACCTATCAAAATATTCTCTAAAGGTTCATAAAAACATAAATGAGCAGGAGAATGTCCAGGAGCTAATATTACCTCTAGTTTAGTATTACCAAATGAAATAATTTCGCCTTCTTTTAAAAAATGTTCGGGCTCAGGGGACAATTCATATGGAATACCCATTTGAGGAGCATAAGAAGCCACGGCTTGCAAAACCATTAATTCACCTTTATGCAATTCTGGTTTTAAACCCCATTGATCAAACACAAATTTATTCCCTAAAACATGGTCAATGTGGGCATGTGTTAAAATTGATCGCTCCAATTTTAGTCCAGCTTGTTTAATAAAAGCAACTACTTGATTTTGTTCATGCCCCCCCAACATGCCGGGATCAATTATAATGGCAGAACCTGTATCATCAAAAAGAACATAAGTATTCTCTTGATAAGGATTGAATGTAAATATTTTAATTTGCATATTATAACTTATAATCTTTATTTCCTAAGGCAGATTGGCTTTAGGTTTCCATTCAAAGGTATTTACTAAATGACGTATATCCTTATCTAAAAATTTAATTATTGGTTTTATAGAATCATAGTTAGCTGCATTATTAAAATATAAGGCTCCTCTAAAATAATGCTGTACACTATCCGTTAAAAAAAATTGTACTGATGAAGCAGCATCTCCTTCAATAAAATAATAGAGCCCGAATACATGCCTTTCCACAAATTCTATTTTTTCAGGTCTTATTGATGAAGCGCGAATAGTGTGTTTCATCGCTAATTTTCTGGCCTCTTCTGTTAACCCCATTATTTGTTTTGGGTTCTTAAATTCATAATAGGTTAGATGTAGACGAGCACTAAAATCAGGAAAATCTAAATTATTCCAATAAGATTGGCCTGCAATATCATCATCGCTGATTTTAGCATATATAGGATACTCAAATGTATAAGGAGCTTTATTGGTGAAATTACTTTTCTGATAGATTTTGGCGGGTAATTTAATCGTATCCCTTTCCAGAGCTTTCCCTTCCTGGTGGCTGTCATGTATGCATGCCCCCAAAAGACACCAAAGTAATCCCAATAAAATATATTTTTTAAATATCATCCCTAGAATTCCAAATTTCCCAAGCCCGTTCGGCTTGTAAAATTAACATTTCCATCCCATTTTTAATTTTAGCGCCTGATTGTTCGGCTAACTGAAGAAATTTTGTTTTTTCTGGATTATAAACTAAATCATACACCAAATGCTCCGATGATAAATATTCATAAGGTAAAATAGGCGCGGCATTTAAATCTGGACTCATCCCTAATGGGGTGGTATTAATTATTAATTTATGCTTCTGGATGCATTCAGCATCTAATTCTGCATACCTAATACTATTACTTTGAGGCCTTCTTGTTACTAACTGATACCCTATTCCTAATTGATTCAATACATATTTTACCGCTTGTGCAGCCCCCCCATCTCCCAATATTAAAGCGAAATTATGTTGCTGATTTAACAATGGGCTTAAAGAGGCTTGAAAACCATGAGCATCCGTATTATACCCAATTAGTTTTAGATTAGAAGATTCGCTATTGTGAAGGATGTGAATACAATTTACAGCTCCAATTAACTGAGCTGCAGAATCTACTGTCGTTAAATAAGGAAGCACCTCAATTTTATATGGAATCGTAACATTCAATCCCCTTAAAGTTGAATGAGCCTGCAATAACTGAGGCAACTCAGATATTGCAGATATAGGAAAGAGTTCATAAGAACAATCAGCAATACCCAATTCAGCAAACTTTTCACTAAAATATCTTTTAGAAAAAGAATGGCTTAATGGAAAGCCAATTAATCCAAATTTCCTCACATTATAAAATTAAAATCAAATTATTTATCTAAGAAATAATTAAAAGTATCCCCTCTTAAACCTAAACGAATAGTTTCTAAAGGTATTACCTCAGCAGGAGCTATATTTCCTAAATTAACGTTAGTTCCAATTAATTTAATAAACCAAACTTGCTGTTCCTTTTGGGGAGCTTCCCAAATTATTTTTTCTTCCGGTACCTGAGTTAAAATTTCATCTACCAACCCTTCTCTAACCTCACCGGACCCTCTATAAATTCCCACATTACCTCCTTCTCTGGCCTCAGCAATCACTTTCCATGACCCTGCAGAAATTTCTGCTTGCATTAAAGCAATCCATTTATATGGAGCAAATATTTTGGCAGCATCCTTTGAACCCACTTCTGAAATAACTGTCACTTGTTGAGACAATTTTCTAATATATTCACACTTCTCATCATGCTCAATATCCATGGAGCCATCTGATATTTCAGCATATTCCATACCGAATTCTTCTAATACTCTTCGATAATCATCAAACTGATTTCGGATGGCAAAAGCTTCGAATAAGGTACCCCCAAAATATGTTGGAATACCTGCGCTCTTATATAATGCTAATTTTTCTTTCAGATTTGGGGTTACGTAAGAGGTAGCCCAACCTAATTTGACAATATCGGTATGTACGCCCGCAACTTCTATAAAGTCTTCAACTTGTCTTAAACTCAAACCCTTATCCATCACCATGGTTAAACCCTTTGAACGAGGTTTACTGGTGCGTTCAGGAACGTTATTTAATTTATAATTCATATGTACTGCAAAGGTTGTAAAACTTAGCTATTTTAGAAAAAAAAGGTGAAAAAAACTATTTAATATATTTATTTATGATATCCACAATCAGCAAATTATCTTGTAATTGAGGTAGATACTCAAATAGAATGTGGTGCTTTTCAGGATCAATAACTAAGGCTGTTTCAAGATTTGCAATAGCTTCATTTTTATCCCCCAGTGCAAATAAATATGCCACCATACGATAATACAATTCCGCTGCATCTGGGTTATTCTTTATTCCTTCGGCAATTATTTCCGAAGCATCTTGTAGCCTACCTTGTTCGTACAAAACGGTAGAATAATCTAGCCAAGCTTCAATATCTAAAGGATTTAACGTCAGCACCTTGTCATAGGCCTCTAAAGATTTATCAATTTGCCCCAATTTATATTGAGCATCCGCTAAAGCAAACCAAAAATCTGCATTTTCTCCATCTAAATCTATAGCCTTTTTATAAAAATGTAAAGATTCAAAAAATCGCTCTTCATGGTTAAGCGTTACACCTATTCCAAACCAAGCATCAGCAAGTTCAGGATCTAGTTTAGCAGATTTTTTATAATATGAACGGGCTTCATCCATCCGTAATAATTTTTCATAACATTCCCCAATGGCACAAAAAGTATCAGCATTGGCTGGTTCATATTCAAAGGTTTGCTTATACACTTCAATGGCTTCTTCATATTTATCCAATTGAACTAAAGCATTTCCCTTATTATAATAAGCGGAAGCAAAATTTTCTTTAATTAAGATAGCATAATCATAAGCGTCAATGGCTTTTTCATATAATTCAAGCTTGTGATAAGCATTAGCTAAATTATACCATGCAGCATACGAATAAGGATCACTATCTATATATTCTTGATAAAACTTTATACTTTCTTCTTGTTTTTCCAATATATCATAACAGAAAGCTAATTCATAGAGCCCATCCTTATTCTCCATGTTATGCTCTAAACTTTTTTTGATATATACAATTGCCGTCTCATAATCATGCATGCCTTGGTAAACATAAGCCATTTGTAGATAAATCTCATCTTTATTTTCCGCGTAGGCTAAAGCCTTTTCAAAATTTTCTAAGGCTTCTTCAAAACGCTCCTTGGTAAGATACAAAGTACCTTTCAACATATATATATCTGGTTCCGAAGGCTCTAACATTTCAGCCTTAGCTAAAGCGTTAAAAGCAAGCTCTATTTGGTTCGTAAAGATATAAAGTTGGGCTTGTTTAATATAAAATACCGCAGCATAGGGATGTTGACTTAAAGCGAATTCTACAACTTGTAAGGCTTTTACTGGATCATTTTTATCCATGTAATTATCAATAATATACTCGAAGGCCTGCGCATCAAAAAAATATTGATCCTGATTACGAATCATCTCTTCATAACGTTCTATCGAACGCTGTACATCCTTATTAAAATCGAATTCAAATTCATCTTCCATAACATCGAATTGTAAAAGAACAAAGCTTGGGCTTGCTTTTCCATATAAGTTTACGATATTTCATCAGCCCTTTTAAGAAATAATTATTAACATTTGTTAATTTGCATCAGAATAGCATTTACAAAAATGCGGCTTTTAATTTTAAATTAGGTAATAGACAAGTCAGAAATAAGCACTTAAATATTACCCTAACACCATACTATCATGACCAATAATCCAATCTCAGAAATTTTAAAAGAGTTAGAAATTGACAACATAAATGATGCCTGTTCTACAGGTTCGCAATGGAAATCAAGTCCTGAATGTGCAATCATCGAAAGTTTTTCACCAGTTGATGGAGAAAAAATAGCTTCTGTTTATGCATCCACCCAATCGGATTATCAAAATGTTATAATAACTGCACAAGCTGCTTATCAACATTGGAGTCAAATACCCGCACCAAAAAGAGGAGAAATAGTTCGTCAATTTGGCGATCGACTGAGAAAGCATAAAACAGCTTTAGGCACTTTAGTATCTTATGAGATGGGTAAAAGTTTACAAGAAGGCTTTGGAGAAGTACAAGAAATGATAGATATCTGTGATTTTGCATTAGGATTATCCAGACAATTATATGGATTAACCATGCATAGTGAAAGACCTGAACATAGAATGTATGAACAGTGGCATCCTCTTGGGATAGTAGGAATCATTTCTGCCTTTAATTTTCCAGTAGCGGTATGGTCATGGAATGCTGCACTCGCCTTAGTATGTGGGAATGTTTGCGTATGGAAACCTTCAGAAAAAACACCAATTACAGCTATTGCATGTCAAAAAATCTTAGCAAAAGTATTACAAGAAAATAATCTTCCAGAAGGAATTTCTTGTCTTGTACAAGGAGATCGCCAAATAGGGGAATTTATTAGTAGGGATCCTCATGTAGCACTGGTATCAGCTACTGGTTCTACCAGAATGGGTAAAGAAGTTGCCAAAACGGTTGCTGGTCGACTTGGAAAAACACTCTTAGAATTAGGCGGTAATAATGCCATAATAATTTCTGAGCATGCCGTTTTAGATATGTCAATTATCGGGGCCGTGTTTGGCGCTGTTGGCACTGCAGGACAAAGATGTACCTCCACACGCAGATTAATTATACACGAATCTGTTTATGATCAATTTGTGAGTAAATTAATCAAAGCCTATGACCAATTAAAAATTGGTGACCCTCTCGATCAAAATAATCATGTGGGGCCTTTAATTGATAAAGATGCGGTAAATAACTATTTAAATTCCATTTCTCAAATTACCCAACAAGGTGGTAAGTTTATAGTAGAAGGAGGTGTATTATCTGGGCCTGCGTACAGTTCAGGTTGTTATGTAAAACCTTGCATTGCCGAAGTAGAAAACCATTATGAGATTGTGCAACACGAAACTTTTGCACCCATCTTATATTTAATGAAATATAAGGATTTAAAATCCGCTATTGCCATGCAGAATGGGGTCCCTCAAGGTCTTTCATCCGCTATCATGACATTAAACCTTCGAGAAGCTGAACTGTTTCTTTCCGCAAGAGGTTCTGATTGTGGAATAGCGAATGTAAATATTGGTACTTCAGGAGCCGAAATTGGAGGGGCTTTCGGTGGAGAAAAAGAAACAGGTGGAGGAAGAGAAAGTGGATCTGATGCTTGGAGAAATTATATGCGCAGACAAACAAATACTATTAATTATTCTACCACACTCCCATTAGCACAAGGAATAAAATTTGACCTATAAGTCCATAAAAAAGGAAGGCTAACCATAGCCTTCCTTGAATCATTGTGTGTATAAATGTTTATTATTTACTGCTATCTTCAGTCACCATCAACCTAATATCTGATAAACTTTTTGAGGTTGATTGTACTTTTGCATAAGTCGGTTTATTTAAACTATTAATAGCTAAAGAATCCGCATTAAACTTGCTCATATTCAATTGAGCAACTGTACCCAAACTAGCTTTAAATTCAGTAGATTGACCGCTTAAGTTTAATTTAGCACTATCCTTCACTGTTGATGTTAATTGAATAGTATTCGCAAAAATATCAGCTTTAGAAGATCCATTCAACTGAATGTTTAAATCTAAAAAGGACACTTTTCCAAAAGTTGATAATTTAGCATTATCATTTAACTGAATAGCATTTAAGTTTTTTACATAAACCGCCACCTTCAACGTCTCTTTTTCAAAAGAGCTAATTCTTAAAACTCCATCTTTATTTTGGACAAGTGCATTTTTACTATAATAGTTATCATAAACTTTTACTTGTTCATCAGCAGCTTGTACTAAAAACACTTCCACGTTTCCAGAGACTTCCAATTTTTGGATGTTTTTTATTTCATTTAATACAGTAACTGCTTTGGTTTGATTGCTTTCAAAAGCAGATGCTGAATAAGTTAATCCCAAACTAAGTATGGTAATTAATAAGGTTTGTTTGATAGAAATTTTCATAACTCAATATTTTTAAATTTTATAACTTTTAATTTTTTGAACCACTGATCATCAGTTGGTTTTCGAATATAAGACTGCTTTAAGGTCAAAAGGTTGCAAAGCCAAATTGGGTATTAGACCAGCCCCACATATGTTTAGACGAACGCCATATAATTTTCGACGAAAAAGGCATAAATATTTTAAATTGTAACCCCAGGATTCTCTATCCTATTATTTTTTTTTCAATTTCAGTGTTTTTAAATCCTACAAAAAACTTCCGAATGTTAGGGAATTGATGTAAGTTTAAAACTTTTTCTATCTACCTAATGCTTCGGCAAAACTGAAAAGTATATGCTACGTGTAAATAGTGCTGCTCCATGTAAATTAGTTTATTCCTTGTGCAAACATGAGTACTTAGGGTATTTGATAGAGCCCCATATAGTACAATTAAATCCACAGGGAGATTTCAGCTTTACCTATCAAAGATTATTTTCTCCTACAGCTTCCGAGTTTTCCTCATTTCTAAGTGATATTGATTATAAAATCATTAAACTTTTAGATGAAATTGAACAAGATTTTATAATTCAGAAATATCATAAAAAGAAAACTCGCCCCATGCTCTTTTTCACTGAATTTTTTAATCAAAAGTTCTATGATGTGGTTCGCCCACAAATTGAAAAAAAATTAGCCCTTGCACTCCAATTAATACAGGAAGTGGGAAATCTTTATTTAATGAATAAAGATGGCTGGCCTGTAGAAAGGTCTATTGAAATTGCCAAAACACCAGCTTCCGTTCTTTTCCATTTTAGACGTAATGATGTGGAAACACGTTATTTTCCAACTATAAAATATGACGGAATAAGAATCGATTTCATGTATAAAAATGCCTTAGTAATTTGTAATCATCCCGCTTGGATGCTGCTTCAAGATGTGCTCTATCCCTTTGATCAAAATATAGAAGGAAAAAAACTTCAACCATTTTTAAATAAACGTTTTATAGCTATTCCAAAAGCGACAGAAGAAACATATTTTGAAAAATTTGTAGCCCCATTAATTGAAAAATATCACGTATATGCAGAAGGTTTTGAAATCATCACTGAAAAACATGAACCAAGTGCTCAACTAGTCTTAATTCAAGAAAGCGAAACTCAAGCCTATCTCCAACTATATTTTAAATATGGCGATTATACATTCAATCCACAATCAGAACAAAAGGTAAGTGTAAAACTCCAGAAAGCTCAGGACAGCTATACATTTATTCGAGTAAAAAGAGATTTGGGTTGGGAGAAAAACAAGCTCCAACTTTTAAATAGTTTAGGATTAGATAAAGTCGACCCCTTATTTAATAGATATTTACCTCAAAACACTAATTTAGAAGAATCCACGCTATATCAAACATTGGATTGGATAAATGAAAACATTGAATATTTAAATAGTCAAAATATAAGTTTCAATGAATCTCAAGCAGATCGAAAATATATCATTGGGGCTAGTAAAATTACCTTTGATATTCAAGAAACAAATGATTGGTTTGACATTCAAGCAATGGTATATTTTGGTCCTTATGCTGTTCCATTTATTTCACTAAAAAAACATATACTTAAAAAACAAAAGGAATTTATTTTACCTAATGGGGAAATTGCCATTATACCTGAAAAATGGTTTACACAATTTAATAGCCTATTCAGTTTAAGTCAAAATTCCCAGAAAATTCAACTTCAAAAATACCATGTTGGCTTATTAAATGATCTCTCAGAAGATAGTATAGCGCATATCAGTTTAAGTCGCAAAATAGACAGGCTTCAAACTTATGAAGAGATGCCTGAATACCCTTTACCAAAAGATTTTAAAGGAGATTTAAGACCTTATCAACGCGCGGGATATAACTGGTTTAATTTTCTTCGGGAATATCATTTTGGAGGTTGTTTAGCAGATGACATGGGTTTAGGTAAAACGATTCAAACCTTAGCGCTTTTACAGAAACAAAAAGAGGAAAACGAAAGCCAAAACATACATCATGCAAGCTTAATAATTATGCCTACATCACTCATCTATAATTGGACGAAAGAGGCTAAAAAATTTGCACCTAAGTTAAAAATCCATAGTCATACAGGCACCTTAAGAAAAAAAAGCGCCCATTTATTCGAAAAATTTGATGTGATTATTACGACCTACGGGATATCCAGAGTAGATACTGATTTTTTAAGTAGTTATTATTTTCAATATATCATATTAGATGAAAGCCAAAACATAAAAAATCCTAGTTCTAAATCCTTTAAGGCAGTGCGCCAATTAAAATCAAAGCACCGACTCGTATTAAGTGGAACACCCGTAGAAAATTCTGTAAGTGATTTGTGGACACAGTTAACCTTTTTGAATCCTGGCCTCTTAGGAACTTCCGCCTATTTTAACGAAGAATATGTACAGGCTATTGAAAAGCGTAAAGACGAAGAAAAAGCCCGTAAACTACAAGCCATAATAAAACCTTTTGTACTAAGAAGAACCAAAGAGCAAGTTGCCGCCGATCTACCCCCAAAAACAGAGCAAGTGTTGTTTTGCCCCATGACAGAAGCACAATCAGATTTGTATGAAAAAACAAAATCTGCTTACAGAAATGACTTGATGACAAGCATGGATGATGGAACTTATGCTAAAAAACAAGTTCAATTATTACAAGGACTAACCGCCTTGAGACAACTCTCAAATCACCCCAAGTTAATAGATCCATTGTATACCGGAGATTCTGGGAAATTTGACTTAGTTTTACATACCCTAGAAAATGTACTTAAAGGAGGGCATAAAGTACTCGTATTCTCTCAATTTGTTAAACAATTGCAATTATTCTCGGACTCCTTAAAGGAAAATAATATACCCTTTGCCTATTTAGATGGGAGCACTAAAAATCGCGGAAAAATAGTCTCAGAATTTCAAGAAAATGAGGCGTTACGTGTATTCTTAATTTCCATCAAAGCTGGTGGAGTGGGTTTAAATTTAACTGAAGCCGATTATGTATTTATATTAGATCCATGGTGGAATCCTGCTGTAGAACAACAAGCAATAGACCGAAGTCATCGGATAGGTCAAATCAAAAATGTTTTCATTTATAAATTTATAACCAAAGATACCTTAGAAGAGAAAATATTAGCCCTACAACAACGCAAGAAAAAACTTGCAAACAGTTTAATCACGACGGAAGAAAGCTTCTTTAAATCCCTTACAAAGCAGGATTTGAGCGAGCTCTTAGCATAGCTAAATAGCTTTCTTGCGGAATTAGCTCAGCTCCCATACTTATTAAGTGAGGATTAGGAACTTGACAATCAATTAATTTCACCTGGGGCAATTTACCTAAATAAATAAGCGCTATTTTGGATGCATTGGAAACTTTAGAAAACATACTCTCCCCAATAAAAACACCATTTATAAAAACGCCATATAATCCCCCTACCAGCTTTTCATCTAACCATACCTCCAAACTATGTGCATAACCATGTTGGTATAATTTTGTGTACGCCTCTTGTAATTCAGGATTTATCCATGATGTAGATTCATCATCAGCTCTTTTAATCGTAGCACAATTTTTTATTACATCTTGGAATGCGTGATTATGAGTAATTGAAAAATGCCCCTTTTTTAAAAGCGCACGCATAGATTTTGAAATTTTAAGATGAGCAGGAAAAATAACACATCTCTCTAAAGGAGAAAACCAAAACCATTCCCCATTTTGTTGATACCAGGGAAAAATTCCATTCTCATATGCTAAAACTAAACGTTCTAAACTTAAATCCCCTCCAATAGCTAATAATCCATCTTCATCAGCTAAACCTGGAAGAGGAAATGAAACCTCTTGAGGGTTTAATAAATAAGGCATTATTGAAGAAAATTACTTTTCACTTGGCTTTCTTTTGAACACCATTACAATTTGATCATTCTTTCTAAGTACTAATTTACCTGCCTGTAAACTACCTGAATTGACCGCCTCCAAGTCTGCTATATAGGCCTTTTCGGCTTTATCAAATGCTTCACAAAACATCATTGTGCTTCCAAAACCACTAAATTTTAATGCATTTCCATTGAAAACTGCTTGTCCAAAAAATACATTACAAAATGATTTTCCAGAAATCTTTTGATCTTCAATATGGAGAGTAGCTTGCCCCTTATCTGGCATCTCTCTATTTGGCCACTCCACTAAAACCCATTCCGATTTAGATTTCACATGGGAACTTAAATCCCTACTACATGAATTCAGGCCTACCGCCATAATTATTGAGAGCATTACAAGCATTATATTCTTCATACAATAAAATTATATATTCTAAGATAATTAATTAAGCAATTGTCTGTGAAACTTAACACTAAAAAATAATCTTACTGCTTCACCTACAAAACAAACTTTAAATAAAAAATCAAACCAAAAATCTTCGAAATAGTTTAATGCTTCTGGAATTAAAGTAATAAATCCAATGGAAAAAATCCAAAGATAAAGTCGGAATGGAAACTGAATATAATACAACACAAAACCACTTTTTTTTATATACCAATGCAGAAAAGCGCCTATCAAAATTAAACCAAACACGGGAAACATGAGCACCGACTGCAACTTTTCAGAAAACAAATTAAAGCGATCAAAATTGTTCCAAACATACCTTAATTGCATACCCAAAAACACCAATGAAATAATGTCTAAAGCTGCAAATATCCGAGTTGTAAGCTTCAATGTTTATTCTTCGTTTTTAGATTTCGATTTTTCTTGATCGGCAATTTGTTCAAATAACTTATCCATATTTGCAACATATTCATTCGTATCATCTACAAAAAATGCCAGATTAGGAATAACCCGGGCTTGATGCCTTATTCTAGCGCCCAATTTGTAGCGAATTTCATTGGCATGAGCATTAATTATAGAAATAGATACGCCCGTATTCTGAGTATTTAAGAAACTTACATAAACTTTTGCCAAAGCCAAATCCGGAGAAACTCTCACTTTGGTTATGGTTACTAAAGTATTGGGTAAATAGGCCGCCCCTTCACGCTGAAAAATTGCTGCTAATTCCTCTTGAATTAAACCCGCAAACTTTTGTTGTCTTTTACTTTCCATGGTCTATATTTTAATATAGTAATTTATCATAAGGATATCGAGTGATATGCAGGTTTTTAACCTTCTCATATAATAGCTCTCTTAATTCCTCTACATTTTTCTTCTGTGTCGCCGAAATAAACATCGCGGGTGAATTATCTCTAGCCATCCAGCTTTTCTCAAAAGCAGCCAAAGTCATAGGGGCAGATGCTGCTGGTTCGTCTTCCGTTTCCATTTGATTATCTAAATCCACAGCGGCCATATCATCAATCACCTGGTAGGCATCAATTTTATTGAAAACCATAATGATTTCTTTATCAATTGCCCCCAAATCTTTCAATGTTTCATTTACTGTGTGTATTTGATCTTCGAAATTAGGGTGCGAAATATCCACCACATGAATCAGAATATCCGCCTCTCTTACTTCATCTAGTGTAGATTTAAAACACTCCACTAAGTGATGAGGTAACTTTCTTATAAAACCAACAGTGTCTGACAATAGAAATGGTAAATTTTCAATCACCACCTTTCTAACCGTTGTATCCAATGTGGCAAATAATTTATTCTCTGCAAACACTTCAGATTTAGCCAACATATTCATAATGGTCGATTTACCCACATTGGTATAACCCACTAAGGCAACTCGGATTAACTGACCTCTATTCTTACGTTGGGTTTCATTTTGCCTATCAATTAATTTAAGTCTTTCCTTCAGTAAGGATATTTTTTCTAAAATCATCCTTCTATCCGACTCAATTTGGGTTTCCCCAGGACCTCTCATTCCAATCCCACCTTTTTGACGCTCCAAGTGGGTCCATAGGCGTGTTAACCGCGGTAATAAATATTGTAATTGGGCTAACTCCACTTGAGTTTTTGCTTGAGCTGTTTGAGCCCTTCTAGCAAAAATATCTAAGATTAAATTTGATCTATCTAAAATCTTTACTTGAAGCTCCCTTTCAATATTACGCAATTGAGAAGGGGACAATTCATCATCAAACACTACAATATCTATCTCTTCTGCTTTTACATATGTTTGAATCTCTTCAAGCTTACCTGTCCCCACAAAGGTAGCTCGATCAGGCTTTAACATTTTTTGAGTGAATATTTGCTCTACTATTCCACCGGCCGTTTCCACCAAAAAAGCAAGTTCTTCTAAATACTCTCGGGTTTGGGCTGGGCTTTCTCCAGGTTTTATTACCCCTACAAGGGCTACTCTTTCCGCTTTTTTAGCGGTATCATATACTTTCTGTTTTCCCATTATTTATACAAATATACAAAGTATTACGGAGTCTCAAAGGCGATCTACAAAGGCCTGCATGGCAATTCCAGGATCTTGCTCTCGCATAAAAAGCTCTCCAATTAAAAAACCTTCATACCCCACTTGTTTTAAAGCTTTAACCGTTTCAGGTTGATTAATTGCACTCTCCGATACTTTCATAAAATCTTTAGGGATATATTTAGCTAATTCAAATGATGTATTTATATCAACTTTAAAATCATCCAAATTTCTATTATTCACCCCAACAGCATCTATAAAAGGGTTTAAACTGCGCTCTAATTCCAAGTGGTTATGTACTTCTAATAACACACTTAAGCCCAAATGTTTTGCAATTTTTGTTAATTCTAATATTTCGGCAGGATTTAAGATAGCCGCTATTAAAAGAATTATATCTGCCCCCCAGGCCTTTGCTTGATAAATTTGATAAGGATCAAGAATAAAATCTTTTCTCAAAATAGGACATCGATGGAGGGGTCTAGCCTTTAAAATATCTTGAGAAGAACCCTGGAAAAATTTTTCATCTGTTAGGATAGAAATAGCGGAAGCTCCAGCATGCGAATAGGCTTGGCTGACTTCTTCTACACTACTATGTCCATTTATTAAACCTTTACTTGGAGAATGTCTTTTGAACTCTGCAATTATACCCGTTTTAGTAGGATCCACTAAAAACTCTTTTAATGAATAACAATCTCTTTCGAAATAAAGCTGCTTTTCAAGCTGGGCAATGTTAAATTGCGCTTTTGCCTGTTTAATTTCTATTCTTTTTTGAACGACTATTTTTTCTAATATACTCACTACGCGGCTTTATTAATTATTTAACCAATTTTCAATGATTTGTTTTCCCAATGGTGTTAAAACACTTTCCGGATGAAATTGAACCCCATGCACCTGAAGGGTTTTGTGTTTGAGAGCCATAATTTGATTTTCTTCATCCAAAGCTGTTACCACTAAATCCTTGGGAAAACCCACAGGATTCACCACCCAGGAATGATACCTCCCAACTTCTATCTCTTCTGGTAAATCTTTAAAGAGAATATCAGCAGCATCTACAATTCTTATTTTACTAGCCACCCCATGTTTTGGCCTACCTAAGTTTAATAAAGTACCTCCAAAACTTTCGGCTATAGCTTGCTGACCTAAACACACGCCTAAAAGTGATTTATTGGCAGCAAACCGTTTAATAAGTGGAATCAATAACCCTGCTTCTTCTGGTATGCCTGGCCCAGGTGAAAGGACTATTTTATCAAATGCTTCCACGGCATTTAAATCAAACTTGTCATTTCTCCAAACTTCTACCGCAAATCCACATTCTTGGATTAAATGCACTAAGTTATAAGTAAAGCTGTCGTAGTTATCAATAATTAATATGGGTTTCATGGCTATATAAGTTGGGTGGCTTGGGTAATGGCTTTGCGCAAAGCGGCTATTTTATGATTTACTTCTGTTAATTCTTTCTCAGGTACAGAATCTGCTACGATACCTGCCCCAGCTCTATAATGTAGATTATTTTGTTTGCTTAAAAATGTTCTAATCATGATAGCATGATTAAAGTCATGATTAAATCCCATATAACCAATAGCCCCAGCATAAAACTGACGTGCTTGTCCTTCGTAGGCATCTAATAATTGCATGGCTTTATATTTGGGCGCCCCCGATAATGTTCCAGCAGGATAGGTATCCGTAACCACTTTAAAGCTACCTGCTTGCTGATCAACTTGACCACTCACTTTTGAAACTAAATGGATGAGATGGGAATAATATTGAACTTCTTTATAAGCTGCAACTTCCACTTGGTTACAATGTCTACTCAAATCATTTCTGGCTAAATCCACCAACATAACATGTTCAGCACTTTCTTTAGGATCATTTTTTAGTGCAATGGCAATCTCCCGATCTAATGATTCCTGACCAGTTCTTTGAAAAGTACCTGCGATTGGATACACACTTGCAGTATTATCTTTTATGGTAATTTGTGCCTCAGGAGAAGATCCAAATAACTTAAAGCTACCATAATCAAAATAAAACAGATAAGGGGAAGGATTAATCGACCTTAAGCATCTATAAACATTGAACTCATCGCCTTGGAAATTTTGCTTAAAGGCTCTAGAAGGAACAATTTGAAATACATCCCCTCTATAAATATGCATTTTCATTTTTTCAACTAAAGCTATAAAATCCGTATCCGATAGATTAGAAGTTTCAGCACCGACAGTTTCAAAAGCATAAACAGGATAACTTTTATGTTGAATTCTATACGCTAAATCCTTCAAGTTTAAATTTTGATCAATATCCTCTTCAAAAACATGTTGTGTGATACTAACTTCATTTTTGAAATGATCAATAGCAATAATATATCTATAAAAATGATATTGCATAGGTGGAATTTTAGCACTTTCCAATACTTTTGAAGTGAAAGTAATATCTTCGAAATAAGGAATACAGTCCCATGTAAAATATCCAAACAAGCCAGCGCTAACTTGTTTTTTATTCTCTAATTGGTCTCCCGACTCCACATTAAATTTTGCTTTAAATGTCTCAATTGCTAGAGAAAGATTATCACAATCTGCAATTTCTCCTGACCCATCGGGGAAATAAGTTTTCAATTTCCCATCCTCAAAAGTTATTCCAGCTATAGGCTCAGCACAAATATAACTAGTCGAATTTTCCCGGCTATGATAATCAGAACTTTCTAGTAGAATACAATTCGGAAAAGCATCTCTCAAACGTAAATAAACACTTACTGGTGTAGTGGTGTCAGCTAATTGACTTAAATGGTAGGCTTTAAAAGTATATTTTTTCATATTAATGGGTAAACCAAGGGCTAAATTTCTATGGTAAAAAAAAATGGGCTAAAAACAGAAAACCCGACGCTGGTTACGTCGGGTTTTGAAAATGTGGTTTTAGTTTAGGTATAGGTTGATTACTATAAGGTACACACGGTCACGACATAACTTTTGAGAAGTTTGTACGCCATTGCCATGTATGTAAATTCATAATCACTATAACAAAATTATAGAAAAAGTTGATATTTCAAAATATTTAAATAAAATTTTGAAAAAATAGTCCGCTTAATCCTATCAAATACTCATTCCAAAGAAACTCTTAGAAGGATCATACTTCACCATCATAAAAATACTCAGGATGATAAATAGTAGCGCTAAGCCAAAGAATATGGCAACACTTTTATGTTTAGCCTCTCCAGTAGCCCCTTTTTTAGATTTGGAATTTCCAATGGTAATTAAAATAACGGCTAATATCATAATAGAGATATGCTCCATTTTCCAATAACGACCAATCGCTTCGCTTGCTGGCAACTTGGTTAAAGGACTTAACATATATAACACAATCCCAAACAAAAATTGAATATGCGTACTGATTAAAGTAAACAAATTCAATTTACGGTTACCCTCGGTATAGGTCTTTTTTCCCAACCAGCCACTAAGTGCATTTACAACGGCAATAATTAATAAAATTAATACCACATAGCGCCACCCGGAGTGCGCAAGCTTAAAAGAATCGTATAAGTTCATATTTGCTTTTTTTTCAAAATTAGGAATTAATACCAAATAATCAAGTATGTAAAAAACCTATTATATATAGGTTTAAATTTAATAAATAATTAGATTTAATCCCATATTAATTAACTAAACATTATGAAGAAAATTCTACTTGCACTGGCATTTGTTTTTTCTACTACAGTTTTATTAGCGCAGCAAACCTTTCCTGTTAATGGCACTCCAGATGTCAGACAAGGACAGTTTGCTTTTATTAATGCCAATATTGTAGTAAATGCAAATCAAACCATTAGCAATGGCGTATTACTCGTCAAAGACAAGACCATCCAATCAGTTGGCACAGGCACAAGCATTCCTAAAGGATATGTCGTTATTGACCTTAAAGGCAAATATATCTATCCCTCATTAGTGGATGCCTTCACTTCTTATGGTATTCCTGAAGCCACACGTGGCACAGCAGCCCCTATGGGTTTTGGAAGCCGACCATTCGTATTTACGTCAAATAAAAAAGGTCCGTATGGCTGGAATGAAAGTATCCGTCCAGAAACCGAAGTAAGAACTATGTTTACGGTAGATACAAGGAAAGCGGATGAAATGCGTAAAGCAGGTTTCGGTAGTGTAAACGCTATCAATAGAGATGGTATAGCAAGAGGCACCTCTGCCGCAGTTACCTTAAATGAAGCGAGAGAAAATGAAGTAATTTTAAACGACCAAGCTTCTGCAAATTATTCGTTTAATAGAGGAACATCTACAAATAATTACCCTTCTTCATTAATGGGTTCAATTTCTTTGTTACGACAAACTTATTATGATGCAAATTGGTATAAAAACCAAAAGGAAGAATATAACCTTTCATTAGATCATTTTAACAAACAACAAAGCTTACCTCAAATTTTTGAAGCTGATGGCTGGCTAAACGTATTAAGAGTAGATCGAATTGCTAAAGAATTTGGAAAGTCCTTCATTATAAAATCTAATGGAGATGAATACCAACGTTTAGATGCTGTTAAAGCTACAGGTGCAAGCTTAATCGTGCCTATTAATTTTCCAAAAGCATTTGACGTTGATGATCCTGCAGAATCTCGAAATTTAAGTTTATCTCAATTGAAAGCATGGGAATTAGCACCTTCTAACCCTGCTCAATTAGAAAAAGCGGGAATTAAATTTGCAATAACAAGTTTTGGATTGGATGCACCTCGTGATTTTTGGTCAAATATTCAAACTGCCATAACGCATGGATTATCAGAAAAACAAGCTTTAATGGCTGTTACTGAAATTCCTGCAGCCATGTTAGGCATCTCGGATAAAGTGGGGAGCATTGAAAAAGGTAAATTAGCCAACTTCCTTATTACCTCCGATAAACTCTTTAAAAATGGAAATATCATTTTTGAGAACTGGGTTCAAGGAAAACGCTATGTAGTAAGCAAAATGGATATTACAGACCTGCGAGGCACCTATAATATTCACATTGATGGCGCAGGAGCTTCAACTTTAACCATTGCTGGTACTGGAGGAGGCTCTATGGCAACGATCCAAGGACAAGGAGCCGATTCAGCTAAAGTAACTGCAAGTTTCACTCGAAGTGGAGATTGGGTAACGATTACCTATAATAGCAAAACCAATCCAGTTGGTGATGTTCGTCTAAGCGGATATTTAACAAGTGAAAATCCACTTTCATTGGCCGGTGAGGTATTTGTAAATTCCAACAGCGTAGGCAATTGGAATGGCATATTAAAATCGGCAGGGAAAGATGCAATCCGTCGTGAAGAACCTGCCAAGCCAGCCCCTACTTATGGCTCCCTAATTTATCCTTTCACAGCATTTGGAAATGAAACTCCTTTAGTAGCAGAAGCTATTTTATTTAAAAATGCGACTGTATGGACGAATGAAAAAGAAGGCATATTACAAAATGCTGATGTATTAATCGAGGGTGGTAAAATTAAAGCTGTAGGTAAAAACCTATCTGCTGGAAATGCCCGAGTAATTGATGCTACAGGCAAACATATCACACCAGGTATTATTGACGAGCACTCACATATTGCAGGCTCTGGAGGTATTAACGAAGGTGGTCAATCTAATTCGGCAGAAGTTAGAATTGGCGATATCATCAACTCAGAAGATGTTAATATTTATCGTCAATTAGCTGGTGGTGTTACCTCATCTCAAATCTTACACGGTTCTGCTAACTCTATAGGTGGACAAGCACAATTAATTAAATTACGTTGGGGTAAAACACCTGAAGAATTAAAATTCCAAGGTGCTGATGGTTTTATAAAGTTTGCCTTAGGAGAAAACGTAAAACAAAGTTCATCTCAAACGAATTCTCGATACCCTCAAAGCCGTATGGGTGTAGAGCAAGTATATGTAGATGCCTTTACTCGTGCAAAAGAATATGAAAAAGCAATGAGTGTAAAAGGGAATAATGTACGTAGAGATTTAGAATTAGATGCCTTAGTAGAAATTTTAAATAATAAACGTTTTATTACTTGCCACTCTTATGTACAATCTGAAATCAATATGTTAATTCATGTTGCCGATAGTTTAGGCTTTAAAATTAACACCTTTACCCATATTCTTGAAGGTTATAAAGTAGCTGACAAAATGAAAGCTCATGGCATCAATGCATCTACTTTCTCCGATTGGTGGTCATATAAAATGGAAGTTGTAGATGCTATCCCTTACAATGGTTCAATAATGCATAATGTAGGTATTACTACAGCGTTTAACTCGGATGATGCTGAAATGGCTCGACGTTTAAATCAAGAAGCAGGTAAAGCCGTTATGTATGGTGGATTATCTGAAGAAGATGCGTTAAAATTAGTAACCTTAAATCCTGCCAGAATGCTACATATCGATAATAAAGTAGGTAGTTTAAAAGTAGGTAAAGATGCTGATATTGTTATCTGGTCTGCCAATCCATTATCCATCTATGCAAAAGCTGAAAAAACTTTTGTAGACGGAATTGCTTATTGGGATATTGATAGGGATGCCAAAGTACAAGAAGCACAAAAAGCAGAAAAATTACGCATAGTAAGAAAAATGATTGAAAGTAAAAATTCAGGTGCTCGTACACAAAGACCAGTACCAGCAATGGCTCCTCGTGTATACCACTGCGAATCATTAGAAGATCATTGGGCAGAATTAAATGAAATGGAAGGAGCACATAATCATGAATAAATACTTTTTAACTGCTTTAGCGCTAGTCGCTTCAGTAAGCTTTTCTTATAGTCAAGCTACAATTTCACCAGCTAAAGCGCAAACTCAACGCGTAATTGTGATGGGAGGTACCATCCATACCGGTGAAGGTACTGTTATCGAAAATGGCTACATAACCTTTGAAAAAGGGAAGATTACCGGTCTTGGAGATGCTACTACCGTAAAAATTAATACCGACGGGGCACGCGTAATAACAGCGAATGGAAAGCATATTTATCCAGGCTTTATCGCTACCGGAACTGAACTTGGATTAATTGAAGTGGAATCTGTAAAAGCAACTATTGATCGAAGCGAAATGGGTGATATGAATGCCAATATTCGCTCTATCAGTTCTTATAATACCGATTCTAAAGTTATTCCAACTTTAAGAAGCAATGGCTTATTAATGGCTCAAATAACTCCTCAAGGTGGAACTATTTCAGGAAACTCATCAGTAGTGCAATTAGATGCATGGAATTGGGAAGATGCAGCCCTTAAAATTGATGATGCGTTGCATATGTCTTGGCCATCTTCTAGAGGAAGAGGTGGTTTTGGAGGTGGAGGTATGCGAGGTATGATGCCAGGTGGAGTAGATCCGAATGAACGTGCTCAAAATGCTATCGCTGAATTAACGAATTTATTTACTGAAGCTAAAGAATATGCTGCTAATAAACCAGCTGTTGTAAATAGCAGATTAGATGCTATTTCTAAATTATTTTCAGGAAGTAAAAAGTTATTCATCACAGCCAATGCTCAAAAAGATATCGTAGCCGCAGTTAACTTTGCTAAAAAATTCGGTATCACTCCAGTAATTGCTGGTGCACAAGAAGCTCATTTATTAATCGACTTCTTAAAGCAAAACAACGTTATTATTGTGGCCAATAATCCTCACTCCTTACCAAGTTCGGTAGATGAAGATGTCAATGCGCCTTATAAAAATGTAGCTCGTTTATCCAATGCAGGTTTAACGGTTGTTATTGCATATGGTACTGGAGATGGCTATTGGAGACAACGTAGTTTACCATTTGTAGCTGGCACAGCTTCTACTTGGGGAATGCCTAAGGAAGAAGCCTTAAAAACCATTACATTAAATGCAGCTAAAGCTATGGGTATTGATAAAACCACTGGCAGTTTAGCCATTGGTAAAGATGCTACATTATTTATCTCTGCTGGAGATGCTTTAGATATGATTGGAAATAAAGTGGAAGAAGCGTTTATTCAAGGTAGATCTATCAATTTAGATAATTTACATAAACAATTGAACAAACGTTATACAGATAAATACGGGATTAAATAATCCTGTATTAAGTCTTTATAGCTAATAAAAAAGCCGCAACTCTTGGAGTTGCGGCTTTTTTAGGTTTAGGTTGTTGCTGTTGGGGAAGGAGTCGAACCTTCATTGAGGGGTTAGCCCGTGTTAGCGGATTTTCCCGATTCTCAACCACCGAGACAAGGAGGTGTGTCTGCCAATTTCACCACCCAACATTCTAAATTTTAAAAGGCCCATATCCTTCGACCTTGTTAATACAAATATAAGGCAAAATCAAAATATGTTGCAAATTTTATAATCATTTTGTTAAACTTTTATTATATTTACAATAAATAATTAATTTAATTATTAATATTATAATATATGTATAAAAAAGAGACCCAATATTTAGAAATTGATAAGTTAGATATTCAAATATTATCCCTGCTTATGCAGGATGCTACTAAACCTTATACCGAAATTGCTAAAGAATTAATCGTATCCGGAGGTACAGTGCATGTGAGAATGAAAAAACTGCAAGATTTAGGAATAATTAAAGGCTCGCACTTAATCATTGATCCTAAAAAAGCAGGCTATGATGTGACCGCTTTTTTAGGAATTTACTTAGAAAAAGGTTCCTTATATAAAGATGCCTTAGCACAATTAGAAGCAATAAAAGAAGTCGTAGAGCTTCACTACACCACTGGTTCCTATAGTATGTTTGCTAAAATAGTTTGTCGAGATACCGACCATTTGAGATATGTCTTAAATGAACAAATCCAAGCCGTAAAGGGTATTCAACGTACAGAAACACTAATCTCACTTGAAGAAAGTATCAAACGTCAAATTACCCTCGACCTTTAAATTCATCCATTGAATTATAAATTTTAAAAACATGTTGCATGATCCAATCATATACGCCTAATGGCATTATTCCTTGAGCTAAACGAATAAACCAAAAAGGCAGTGGCATAGCAACCATTGCTGAACCCCTTTCAATACCCCTTATAATTTTATTAGCAGCCACTTCAGGCTTTACAATCGGAATTAAAGGTGATTTCACCCCCTCAAACATACCCGTGCTAATATAATAAGGCATGACTGTACAAACCTGAATATTTTTTTGTATTTGCTTTAATTCTAAGCGCAAACTATCCGACCATCCAATTACTGCCCATTTACTGGCCGCGTAAACCGACATTTTAGGATTAGCTACCAAACCTGCTAAAGAAGCAATATTGCAAATTACACCACTATTTTGAGCCATCATTCCTGGCAAAAAACAATGAGTCAATTGCATCAATGCCAAGCTATTTATTTGCATACTCCTTTGAATATCTTGCCAGCTATGTTCTTCAAATGTTTTTCCCACCACGATACCAGCATTATTAATAAGAATGTCAATGGCAGGATGGTTTACCAGTAATTCTTGAGCCCGAAGCCTAATCTCCTCTGGCTGATTTAAATCAATAATTTGCGTAGCCAATTGCGAAGTAAATTCAGGGAACTCCAACAGCAGCTGCTGCAAACCCCTTTCATCCCTATCCCAGGCAAAGACAATTGAGGCCCCTTTTTCACAGGCCTTCCGCAACATAATTTTACCGATGCCCGAGGCAGCCCCCGTAATTAAAATCTTTTTATCTTTAAAATCCATCTGATTTGAATTAAAACTTCATCGTTAAAGATATTCTTTTTCGAGGGATATCGACATCCAACACCCTAACTTTAACTATTTGACTAACTTTCACTACATCATTTGGATTAGCTACATAGCGATGAGCCAACTGGCTTGTATGAACCAAACCATCTTGATGCACACCAATATCTACAAAAGCCCCAAAATTTGTAATATTGGTTACAATCCCCTTCAATTCCATCCCAGACTTTAAATCCCCAATAGCATTGATGCCCTCTGCAAAACTAAAAGCTTCAAATTGCTCTCTCGGATCCCTCCCTGGTTTAGCGAGTTCGTTTAAAATATCTTGTAAAGTTGGAATTCCAATATCTTGGCTTACATATTTTTTAATATCAATAGCTTGTTGCAGAGCAGGGGTTTTAATGAGTGCCTGTAAATCGGCATTTAAATCCTTAGCCATACGTTCTACCAATGCATATCTTTCCGGATGTACGGCGGTATTATCTAACACATGTTGAGCATTACGAATACGCAAAAATCCCGCAGCCTGTTCAAAAGCCTTTTCACCTAAGCGAGGCACTTTTTTCAAACTAGCCCTATTTTTAAAAGCCCCATGTTGATCACGATATTTTACAATCTGTTCGGCTAAGGAAGGACCTAAACCTGACACATAACTTAAAATCTCTTTAGAGGCGGTATTTAGTTCTACCCCAACTGCATTTACACAAGAAATGACCGTATCATCCAAACTACTTTGCAATTTCTTTTGATCAACATCGTGTTGGTATTGACCCACTCCTATTGATTTTGGATCTATTTTTACCAATTCTGCTAATGGGTCCATCAAGCGCCTGCCTATAGATACAGCACCTCGAATGGTAATATCGTGATCAGGAAACTCTTTTCTAGCTACTTCAGAAGCAGAATAAATGGAAGCCCCACTCTCATTAACCATCACCACTAAACAATTAACTTTTAATGATTTTATAAAGCCTTCTGTTTCCCTTCCAGCGGTGCCATTTCCAATGGCAATGGCTTCAATTTGATATTTTTCAATCAAATCCAATATTTTCCTACTGGCCTCCTGCTGCCCAGAAAGTCCTTGGTGAGGATAAATGGTTACATGCTGTTGCAGTTTGCCCTGAGCATCTAAAACAACCACTTTACAGCCTGTTCTAAATCCGGGATCAATCGCTAACACTCTTTTAGAACCCAATGGAACTGCTAATAATAATTGCTTTAAATTTTCAACAAATACACGAATGGCTTCTTCATCCGCTTTCTCCTTCAGTAAGCCTCTTAATTCAGACTCCATACTTGGCTTTAAGAGCCTTTTATAGGCGTCTTGCATAGCCAATTCTACTTGCCTACCAGCAGCATTATTACGTATAAAATACTTGCGCTCAAGCACCCTCATTGCGTCCTCCACTTCCAAATTAAAGCTTAACTTTAAAACTTCTTCCTCTTCTCCTCTAAACAAAGCTAAAATTCGATGTGAAGGCATATCTTTTGCCAATTCAGTCCAAGCAAAATAATCTTTATATTTCTGACCTTCTGCTTCCTTTTTAGGATTCAATTTGGAAGATACCTGATTTTTACGCCAATTTAAACTTCTTAAATTTTGTCGAACTTCTCCATCTTCCGCAATCAGTTCAGCTATAATATCGCGAGCCCCGGCCAATACCTCTTCCACAGTATTTAAATCATGTTTGGCTTGAATAAAAGCCTCCGCTTCCTTTTCAGGATTAATTTGAGATTGCGCAAATATTCGAAGCGCTAGAGGCTCCAAGCCTTTCTCCCGGGCCGCAGCTGCTTTTGTTTTACGCTTAGGCTTATAAGGTAAGTAAATATCTTCTAAAGCAGTTAAATTGGCCGCCTTTAAAATACTTTCCTCTAAAGCAGGCGTTAATTTTCCTTGTTCTCCGATGGATTTTAATATGGCTTCTTTACGCTTCTCCAATTCCTTTAATTTTTGAGCCAAATCTCTAATAGAAGCGATCTCTACCTCATCTAAACTACCCGTCATTTCCTTTCGATAACGCGCAATAAAAGGAACCGTGGCGCCATCCTCCAATAAATTAAGTGTTGCTTGTACAAGTTTATTTTGAATCCCTAACTGGGATGAAATAGTAGAAATTATTTTTTGCATAGCGCTAAAATTAAAAAATCCCTTAAGCATAACCTAAGGGATTTTATCAGGAATATAATCCTAAATATTATTTTTTCACATACATGACTTCCTTCACCGCCTTTACAACACGCTCTGCATTAGGCAAACTCGCTGCAATTAAAGTTGGTGCATATGGAAGTGGCACATCCGCACAAGTTACCCTTAAAATAGGTGCATCTAAATGATCGAATGCTAATTTCTGTACATTGAAAGTAATCTCTGAAGAAATAGAAGCCAAAGGCCAAGCTTCTTCAACAATCACTAAACGATTTGTTTTCTTTACTGACTCTATTATAGTTGCATAGTCAATCGGACGTACTGAACGCAAATCAATTACTTCAGCATTTATACCTTCAGCCACTAAAGCTTCTACTGCAGGCATTACCGCACGGCTCAACATTTTTCCAAAAGTAACGATGGTTACATCTGTACCTTGTTTAACTACATTGGCTTTACCGATTTCTAAATAGTACTCTTCTGCTGGAACATGTCCTTTATCCCCATACATAACCTCAGACTCCATAAAAATAACTGGATCTGGATCGATAATAGATTGTTTTAATAAACCTTTTGCATCGTAAGGATTAGATGGCACAACCACTTTTAATCCCGGACAGTTGGCATACCAATTTTCAAAGTTTTGAGAGTGTTGCGCAGCTAATTGCCCAGCATTTCCTGTAGGTCCTCTAAATACAATAGGTACAGAAAATTGACCTCCACTCATGGATAACATTTTCGCCGCAGCATTGATGATTTGATCAATGGCTACTAAAGAAAAGTTAAATGTCATAAATTCAATAATCGGAATTAAGCCATTCATGGAAGCTCCTACGCCAATACCGGCAAAGCCTAATTCGGCAATAGGTGTATCAAGGACACGCTTATCCCCAAATTCGTCAAGCATCCCTTGACTTACTTTGTAGGCACCATTATATTGGGCTACTTCTTCTCCCATGAGAAAAATGTTTTCGTTTTTACGCATTTCTTCGCTCATGGCTTCACGAAGTGCCTCTCTAAATTGGATCTCTCTCATTATTTAATTCAAAATTAACCAAGCGCAAATATAAGTATTGTATCGTAATTTTAAAGTAGTGTTTTAATTACACTTTAGTTTATAGTTTTATTTGCGTAATTGAGCTCGCGAAGGGCTCGGTTAATTACACTTTAGTTTATAGTTTTATTTGCGTAATTGAGCTCGCGAAGGGCTCGGTTAATTACACTAAAGTTTATAATTTCATTTGCGTAATTGAGCTCGCGAAGGGCTCGGTTAATTACACTAAAGTTTATAGTTTTATTTGCGTAATTGAGCTCGCGAAGGGCTCGGTTAATTACACGCCCCCAAACAAATCTTTGTAAATGGAATGCACATAATTACTAGCTTTAGCACTAGCCTTAAATGGCACGTCAGGATTAAAAAGTTCATTTAAAATACGATCTAAGTGACCTACGAAACCGGTTTTAACTTCCTCTAAATGCGGTCCACTCAAAATGCCTTGAGATTTATTTGTAAAGTGCACCTCCCCATTTTTCATTTTTTTCAGCACATATAAATTTAATTGAACCTGCTCTATGCCTTTACTTTTCTCATAGATATAGGCATAAAATAAAGTTTGTAACAGCGCTTTATTAATAGACTTCTGCTCGGCATTATAATTATCTTCAATACTCGTAAACTTTAATTCATCACTGCCGGTTTTATAATCAATGATACTATAAACCCCATCTTTTAAATCAATTCGATCGAAAATTCCAAAGAGCTTAATTTGTTTAAAGCTGCCATCTGGCCCTTTAAAGGAGTGTATATAATTATCCTTATGCTCTAATTTAACAATTTGAAATGGCACCTTTTTCAAATCTTCTTTCAAAATTAAATCTACATACTTACGCACAATCGCCACTACAACTTTTTGCAACCCCTTTAATTGTACCTCCTCATATTTTTCCAATTCATAAATTTTCTGAATGGTACAGCGCTTAATGATGGCATCTAATTCCGGTATCAAACCCTGAATCTTAGAAGCTGTAATTTGCGGATCTGAAACGGTTAAAGTATGATAAAACTCCTCCATGGCAGCATGCAGAATGTTGCCCACCATATTTGCCTCCACCTGTTCTTTGACAATTTTTGGTTCCTCCAATTTGGCTAAATAGCGAAAAAAGAAATCTACAGGATTTAAAATATAGGTAGTAAAAGCCGAAGCCGATAAAACTTTCTTTAAATTTAAATAATCGGATAATGCCGCCTGTACTTTATCATCTTTTGGAATACTTAAAAGTTCTTTAGGCTCCGTTATGACTGTTAATTGCAACTCTTTTTCTACCAGCTCAAATCCACTTTCATACGCAAGTTGTGCAATAAATCTAGACCGCTCGCCGGTACTTTTCTCATCGGTTTGAGCGTTGTAAAATACATGGATGTTTTCAGCTCGTTGAATTAAACGATAAAACATATAAGCCGAAATAGCATCTTGATAGGCCAATATCGGTAAGCCATAGGCTAGCCTTAAGCTCTCTGGTATAAAACTAGAGGAGGCCGCTCCTTTAGGCATGATCCCTTCATTTGCGCCTAATACAAAGAGATTTTTAAAATTGAGGTTTCTACTCTCCAACAATCCCATTACTTGCAAACCTTGAGTAGCCTCACCACTCAGCGGAACCGCAACATTTTGTAAACTCTTTAAAATGATTGAACTAATAAAACTAACCTCAATTTCCGATTCGGCATAGCGTACTAAATGTGCTTTTAAATTATCTTGTAGCCTATTTAACTCTTTAATAGCGGCAATAAATAGATTCGACTCGATTTCTTTTAAGCGCCGATTAGCCAACTCTCGGGCTAATACCGCTTCAAAAAGCTCAATTAAACCTTGCACATAATTACTCACAGTTGGCACTTCTTTAAAAAACAGTAGTGCCAGCCCGCCAAATTGTGTCATTTTATCAGCAGGCACATCCACATACTGCTGCTTAACCAAAGCGGTAGATATTTTTTCTCTTAATTTCTCCGAGATGCCAATTAAAGGGTGCGAAGCAAAAGCCTGAATGATTTTATAGTGGATACATTTAACTTCAAAACCTTGTTTTCTGTAATTTATTTGCGTTTCTAACCATAATTCTACCAGTCCATACAAACTTGAATTTTTAAAAGCCATACCCATCGTCACATTAACAGGCAACTCTTGCCCATCCCAGGTTGTGGGAATACTTTGTAATACCGGAAACAACAAGCTTTCATTGGCCAAAACAATGGCGGTATCACTCATAGAATCCTGGCCCACATTAGTGAGAAAGGGCTGAATAACCTCCCCCAAAACTTTTGCCTGAGCAGTGTCTCCTTGAATCTTAAATACATTTAAAACTCTTTTCTTCACTTTTATAAAACTCCGATCATTCGCTAATTGATTGATTAAGCCATATTGCTGAATATTTTTACGGACAAAAAACCCTGCCTCCTGCAAATCATCCTCTAGATAATAACTATCAGTATCAAAGTAAAACAATGCCTTCCCTTTTGTTTGAAGCGAGGTAAAGATCTTTACTTCTGATTTGCTCAGGGCATTAAATCCCACAAAAATGAGGCTATTATCGGCCAACTCATCCCCCAAATCTGCCCGCTCAGCCAACAACCTATACATCTTAGCAGAAGTGCTTAAATTTTGAGCCGCTAACTTTTCATAAAATAATGCATACAAGGCAGGCATTCTATGCCACATCGCCATAAAGTTTTGTTGCATTTTTTGATGCTTACCCGCATCATAGGCCGACCAAAACTGATTTAAAAACAATTTTTGCTCGTCACTTAAAAAATCAAAACGTTCATTAATAGTAGCAATATCTTCCAGCGCTAAAAAAAGTTGTGGCGCATCCACCATCTCCATATCAATTTGGGCAAAATCAGAAAGAATGATTTGACCAATACTCTGAAATTGAGAGATACTCGGAATATAGCTTGCCGCCTCTTTTTTCAATAACTCAATATAAGCGTCATATAAAGTAAATAGTTGCGTATGGGTATCGGCAATTTGATAAGCATTGGAGTCGGCTATAAATTCCTGAATGGTATAAAACTTAGGGCTCCAAAATGGCTTTTTTATAAGGGCGGCTAGATGCCTTTTAAAATAATCAGCCGGTCGTTTATTGTTAAATAAAATAGCACATTGATGTAGGTTAAGTCCCTTCTTTTCCCAAATATCCTGTGCTACTTCTTCTAAAAAACTTTGCATAGCCATAATTTAAGCATTAACTTTTATTAACTGATCTTTTAAGGCATAATACAAATAAGCATCCACCTGTGCATAACCCATATCCTGAAGTAAATCCCGATAGGCTAAAACTTGCTGAAAATGTTTTTCCGTTTGATCTAATGTAAATTTATAATCTAAAATACGAGCCTTATCACCCTGAATAAGTACCTTATCAGGACGTTTAGTTTTGCCTTCGGCGGTAATAATAGACAGTTCATTTAAATGTTCCCCGGAGCCATTGAAAAAATCTTGCAAACTAGGGGAGGCATAAATTTTTAACGCTTCAAGGTTATATTCTTCTGCATCTGCATCACTAATAAACCCCTCTAATACAAATTGTTTAACCCGATCCCGAACCTCAGTGGCTTGAGCTGTATTCGCCATTATAGCATGTAACAACTCCCCTCTTTTAGCCGAAGCTTCTAAATTTATTAAGTAAGGCAGGGCCTTTTCCTCCAGCGGTTCATATATTTTTTGAATTCGGGGAGATAATACATAATTATGCAATACATAACCCGCCTGTGGGATCATCGGCGTATTGCGCGTTAAATAATCCCCTTCTTCATACAAGCTATGCTCATTTGGGATTTCTACTAAAGCTTGCATCAATGCTGCTCCTATTTTATTTATTTCACCTGTTTTTTGAGCAGCCACCCCAATATAGATGAAATCTATTGCCCGGGTAGTAGCCACATATAAATTATTCAAGGCCTCTAAATATTGTGACATTAAATATTTAAAATAAGGTATGGCAATGGTCGATTTTCCTAAACTAGCCTCAAAATTTAAAGGTAAACTGCCCAATAATTTATAGGAAGTATCCTTTGCATCCACCCAAAAATTAGTGTTAATACGACCTTTCAACTCCCAATTACAAAAAGGAACTAAAACTGCCCTAAAGGCCAAACCCTTAGATTTATGGATGGTCATCACCTGAATGGCGTTGGCCTTTTCAGGAGAAGGCAAATTAAATTTATCACTTTCTTGCTGCCACCAATGTAAAAACGACACTATACCCCTTTCCCCTTGTTGTGCTGCTCGGGCTGCAATATCTTTAAAGGCTAATACAAAAGGAATATAAGCAGGATTTAAGGCAACTTGAGTATCTACTAAGAATTGTCCAATAATGAGTTCTATAATTTCACTTAAAGGCAAACTTTTCCAATTCGAATAATCTGTACAAAACTTCGCAGGTAAAAGATGCGACATATCAGCAATTGTTTTACCTTCAATACTTAAATAATCAGCCCCGGAAATTTTTCGTTGCTGTACCTTGGCATATAAAGCCGCCACTAACCCGATATAATAAGCCCGTTGTTGAGTATTAGCCACCAAGAGGTTCAATACATTTAAGATTAATTTTATTGCGGTATTATTGGCAATTTTCAAAGCCTCCCCCGAAATCACATCATAGCCTTTAGCCATTAAAGCTTCCACAACTAAAGCCGCCTCGGAATTGGTTCTTACCAACACCCCAATATCTCTGGGAACATACTCTTGCTGCATCAAATCTTGCACCTGTAAGGTCATTTCATACAAGGCAAAATCTTTCTCGCTACTTAAAAGCGCAATAGCTTCATTATCTACCGCATAATCTAACTTCGGATCAATCCTGCGGATTTTAACCTTCCCACCGAGGGGTGTTTTGGCATGCTTATGCTGATGCCCATTGGCATAAATTGCAGGTAATAAATCAGCATACGGACTATCACTTCCAAACCAAAAATCTTGTAAAGAAGGAATTTCCGGAATACTATTATTTAGCAAACTTTGAAGTAATTTAGGTAACTCTTCATAAAGCCTGTTATTAAAATCAATGATAACCGAACTACTACGGCGATTATCCTGCAAATTAGCTTCTAATATTTGGTCAGCGCCAATTTCCGCTTTGACAACTTCATGTAGTAATTTATAATCACCCCCTCGCCAACCATAAATTGCTTGTTTGGTATCCCCAACAATTAAATGATCATGACCTAGCCCCGTATGTTCGGCAATGGCATTTTTAACTAAGCTTCGAAAAGTTTTCCACTGACTTCCAGAAGTATCTTGGAATTCATCAAACAAAAAGTGTTTGTAAACATTCCCCATCTTCTCCCAAATGAAAGAAGGATTTTCACCAGCGTCCTCCGCAATCCCTAAAAGCAATTTCTGAGCATCGCTAATCATCAAATTATCCGATTCTGATCGATACAATTTTAATTGCTCGGCTACCTCTTGCATGAGCCTTAAAAAATAGGCCCGTTTTTGATATGCTTTAGCCAAATAGTAACTTGGGGAATGTTCGGAGATGAATTCCTGAAGATTATTTAAAAGGGGATTCAGTTCTAGAAATAGACTATTTGACTTACCCTTTTTAAACCATCGAGCTTCATCATCCATCAACTTAAATAAGGATTCGATTATTTTTGGAACTTCCTCACTCCAATCTTGAATGGAATTTAACTTTAATAAAGATCCAGTATTCCTGCCATTTAAATCAGCTTTATCAGCACTACTTTGTTCAAAAACTTTTGCCATTCGTTGCAAATGACCCACCACTTGCGACTCAAATTGATTAATTTCTTCCTGACTAAGCAAAATATACGTTTGAAATAGCTCTTCTGCATGCTCCCCCAATTCATTCAAACTCGTCAAAAAAGGTTCGAACTCCTCTTTGAAAACTTCTTTACTCAATCCGATTAACTCCTTTTTATAGTCCCAATTCTTCTCTGCCTCAATGCGATCATAGGCTAAATTGATAATCCATTGCAAAAGCTTTTCATCGGAATCTAATCGCTTATCAATCCGATCCGTTAATTCGGAAATAACTTTATCCTGATTAATCTCTAAACTATAGCCGGCATTTAAGTTTAATTCAAAGGTAAACCCCCGGATAACTTTTTGCATAAAGCCATCTAAAGTCCCTACTGAAAATCGACTATAATCATGTAAAATTTGACGATAAATTTCATCCGCCCGTAGTTGTAATTCGGGTTCTGATAACTCCGGATGTGCTTGGAGAACAATTTCACGATAGGCCGAAACTGCATCACTTCCTCGGGCAAAGCCTTCCAGTACTTCCAGAATTCTGGTTTTCATTTCTTCTGTAGCCTTATTGGTAAAGGTTACAGCTAAAATTTCTCTATACTTACGCTTTCCACTAAATAATAAACTCAAATAGTGGGCCGCCAAACTAAAGGTTTTGCCAGAGCCTGCAGAAGCTTTTAAAATTTTCAAGGGTTCAGCCATAGGCTGAAATTAATCAATTCGAATCAGTCCCTCAAATTTATTAATCCACAACCGCTTGCTATAATGGTTTCTCTATCTTTGCTTTCGGCTTTTTGTGTCTTTCAGTAGCTTTTTTGCCAATACCTGCTGGTCTTTTTTCTAAATCCACCTTATAACCTAACAGATCTCTAATTACTACCGAGGCACAAACACCTCCAAAGGCTGCCGGCAAATAGGAGATGGTTCCATAAGCAGAACGTTTAAAGTTAGACCCATCGGTTAATATTAGGGAATCTTTCATCACTTCTTCAATACTAAAAACCGCTTTAATCGTAGTTGTATTGGCGAGCTTCTTTAAGCGCTTACGCACATATTGAGCAAACACGCATTGATAGGTTTCGTTTAAATAGGTAACCCGAAGTTTTGTCGGATCTAGTTTACCCCCAGCCCCCATCGAACTTACAATAGGCAAATTAAATTCCAAAGCGGTGGATAGCAAGGTTACTTTTGGGGTAATACTATCGATGCAGTCCATCACATAATCATATGGCTGAGCTAAAATTTCTCGGCATTTACTGGGTGTTAAAAAATCTTGAATCACATGCAGTTTAAGATCCGGATTTATGGCCAACAATCGTTCTTTCATAATTTCTGCCTTCGCTACCCCATGGTTAGTAGACAAAGCTGGTAATTGACGATTCCGGTTACTAGGATCAACCACATCGCCATCTACGATGGTCATTTCGCCCACCCCTGCTCTACAAATAAATTCTGCTGCAAAAGACCCCACGCCTCCTAATCCAATCACTAATACATGTTTTTCTTGAAGGCGATTGATGCCTTCCTCCCCAACTAATAAGGCTGAGCGCGATAACCAGGATAAATCCGACATATATAAAAATATTACTTAATAGGGTAGTAATCCTACCTGTTGCCAATTTGCAAAAATAATATCTTTCAATTTTTCTACACTAATTTTCTTTAAATCAGCATACATTTCATAAATCAATTCGATGGAAACCTCTCCCTGATCCGTTTCCAAAAAAACTGGCCCCGTATATTCCTTTAAAAAACCACTTAAACTTGGGGATTTTAAACCGGATGCACCCACTGACAAATAAAATCCTTGCCCTAATAATTGGGTGGCCAACTGGGCATTTTTTTGAAAACCATGAATGATTAAAGGCACTTTTGGCTGAAGTGAATTTTTCAAGGCAATTAATTCATCGAAAGCCTTCACACAATGCAGAATAATGGGTTTATTTAAGGAATCCCCTAATTGAACTTGAAACCGCAGCATTTCAAGCTGCAAGGACAAATCCTCCCCCCTTAATTTATCTAAACCACATTCTCCAATCATCCTCACATTGGCTTGTTGAGCTATCACTTTTAAATATTTTTGAAGGGTAGGAAAGTCGGCAAATTTTGTATACCAAGGATGCAAGCCGATAGAAATAGGCTTTTGCTTAGGCATAGCCAAAAAAGTAGCCTCACTCAAATGTAAACTCTGAATGCGCAACACCTCGGGTTGTAAAGCTGCTATATGGGTATGCAAGTCTAGAAATTGCATTATAATGTCAATTAATCTGAGAACAACGCAAAACTACTTATTATTGGTTCAAAATTTGTAATTTCAACCCAGTTATAATTTTAATAAAAATTTTAGTTCACATGAAAAAAATAGTCTTATTTATAGCATTCATAGCATTTGGCTATGTGTCGAATGCGCAAACCAACCCTGATGCTACCCCTAACCCGATTACTATATACAATCCTCAAGCAGATGCAGCCCAGGAATTAAAAGCGGCTATCAAAAAAGCCAAAGCTGAAAACAAACATGTATTTGTACAAGTAGGCGGTAATTGGTGTGTTTGGTGTGTGAAATTTCACAATTTAGTAGAAGCCACTCCCGAACTTAAGCAATATTTAACCGACAATTATGTAACCTTAAAATTAAATTATAGTCCGGAAAACAAAAACGAAGCCATCTTGAAAAAACTATCTAATCCAGGACGTTTTGGATATCCTGTATTTTTGGTGATAGATGGTAAAGGAAAATTAATCCATACTCAAAATTCTGAATATTTAGAAGAAGGTGATGGACACAGTGTGAAAAAGATTATGGCTTTCTTAAAAAACTGGAATTACGGCGCTTTACACGCTACTAAATAAAAGTAAAAAAACATAGCTCCTATTAAATTTTGAAGGTCTTTTAAAATTTAATAGGAGCTTTTTTTATGCCTTATTCCCCATCTCCATATTTAAAGAAAGGACTGATTGTAACTGGCAATTTCCCCGTCGTTACCAATGCTTTTTTATACACTGCTGCCGCCGACTTTTGCATAAATGCTTCTTTCTGATAAGCCACTAAAAGAGCTTTAGCATTTTCTACACCCGTCATCAAGGGGATATTATAAGGATTACAGAAAAGCGCAAAAGCCGCTCCCTGATTCACCATATTTGAAATAAATTGTTTTACATCAGCCGATAAGGCTAAGTTATTATTCGGTCTGGTACGGGTATCATAAATCCCTACAAATATTTGATCCCCCGGCTTTATTTGTGCTAAAACTTGCTGAATAGCCTCAGGACTTGCATTCTTATCTAAGCGTAATTTAATATTATTGCCATAAAGCTGTGCCATTTCGGTTTGAAACGTACTTTCCTCGGCTACGCCAATATCCACTAATACCGTTCTATTTGTAGGGTTCAAACTAGAAATATAATCCCGACCTTTTAATAAGGTCATACTGGCATCTGCCATTTGCTGGATAAGCGCTTGACTTTCTGCTCGATAAACATCTGCATGTATATTCTCTAAAGGTACTTCTTTATCTAAGTGAGCATTTGCCCAATATTTAGCCGTTAAAATCCGTTTTACACTCTGATCAATTTGAGCCATATCTAAACGCTTTTCTTTCACAGCCTTCAACACTAACTTCACTGCCCTTTTACTATCTTCAGAGAGCTCCAATACATCGTTGCCAGCAATAATACCCATCACATCCGCTTCCCCGTCTCTATAATGTTTAACTACCCCTTTCATACCCATCGCATCCGAAATAACCAAGCCTTGAAAACCAAGTTCATTTCGCAATAAATCAGTCACAATAGGTTTTGATAAAGTAGATGGAATATTAGGTGTGGGATCCAAAGACGGAATATTCATGTGAGCAATCATAACCCCATTTGCCCCTTGATTTATCAATTCTCTAAATGGATAAAGTTCTAGGCTGTCTAAACGATTTTTATCAAATGTCAATTGCGGTAAATCGTAATGAGAATCTACATCCGTATCGCCATGACCAGGAAAATGTTTAATGCTCACTAATAAGCCTGCATCCTGCATCCCTTTCATATAAGCGGCTGATTTAATCGCTACATTATATTTATTTTCACCGAAGGACCTATAATTGATAACCGGGTTTTTAGCATTATTATTAATGTCTACTACCGGGGCAAGATTCATATGCATGCCCAAACGTTTATAATCTTTGGCAACATCTAAACCCATTTTATAAATCAAATCATTATTCTGCATTGCCCCTAATGCCATTTGATAAGGATAAGAAATGGTACTATCTAAACGCATACCTACTCCCCATTCCCCATCCGATGCAATTAATAAAGGCGTTTTAGCTTTTGCCTTATACTGATTCATCAAAATACTTTGGCGCTCAGGTCCACCTTGAAAAAACACTAAGCCACCAATTTTTTCCTTCTTTACAACTTTTGCAATGGAATCCGTAAACCGATCACTCTTATTAGAATAAGCTGCAACAAAAAACATTTGAGCAACTTTCTGCTTTTTACTCAATTTACGAAAAGTTTTTTTAACCCATTCCGGCTCCTCTTTCAACAAATCCGTATAGCTCTTTTGCTGAGCTTGAACTTGGGTAGATAAGGCAATAGCTAATAATCCAGTACCTATAAATTTATATGTTCTCATCTTCATTCAAATAAAACTCAATATTAGGGAATTTAAATTTGTTAACTGAATTCAGCTGCTAATTTCTCTTCATTGTAACAAACTTGTATACATTTTACTACAATTTTTCACCTATTTATCCAGCTCTAAGCTACTTTCGGCGCATTGGCACATTTATTTCAAGGGTATTGGCATATTACTTATAATAACAAATACAAAAACATCAAATTATGAAAAGACTATTTATTTTAAGTATCGCCGTTTTATTTTCAGGTTATAGTTTCGCTCAATCTACCGATAAGCCCATTCGCTTAGGTATTAAAGGGGGTGTAAACATTTCGAACATCATCAAAGACGATGGTAATAATAATTTTAAAACAGATTATTTAACAGGTTACCATGCAGGTTTAACCTTAGACATTAAATTGACAGATAATTTAGCTTTTACGCCAGAAGCGGTGTATTCTACAAAAGGATACAAAGCCAGCAATACCTTTGGCGACTTTACGCAAACTACACATTTTATAGAAGTGCCGATTTTAGCGAGTATTAAAATTGCACAAGGCTTTAATTTAGTAGCAGGCCCGCAAGTATCCTTTTTAATGTCAACTAAAAACACTTTCGAAAATGGATTCGGCACCATTCAACAAGAAATTATTGAAGATGAATCAGACCGATTTAAAAAGAGCCTAGCAGGTGGGGTAATCGGTTTCCGTTTCGACTTTAATGACCGCTTTGGATTAAATGGCAGATATGCTTTAGATTTCCAAAAAAACAATGAAAATGGTTCAACTACTACCCCAGAATTTAAAAATCAAGTATTTCAAGTGGGTATAGGTGTGAAATTTTAAAATCAACTCTTATGAAAAAAATGAAATGGATTGGGTTAAGCTTAGCCCTTATAGGATTAGGTTTTTCCGCGAACGCACAAAGCTCCATGGATACCCGGGTGGGTATTAAAGCCGGAGCAAATATGTTTATGATGGGTAAATACGAAGTTGGAAATACTACATTTACTTCAGAATATCGCCCAGGCTTTCAAGCTGGTTTATTTTTAGACCTTCCCTTGAGTGAAAAATTATCCTTTATACCAGAGGTACTTTACACCCAAAAAGGAGGTAAAATAACTGGTAATTTAGGTAATAATACTGGAGAAATCAGAACCACAGTAGGTTATATTGATGTGCCGGTAATATTATCGGTTAATGCCACGCCTAACTTTTCAGTCATGGCAGGTGCCCAAGCTTCCTTTTTAACCAATCAAGAAACAGAAACTTTTGCCAATGGCACCAGTTTGGCAACCAGTTCAGATACGGATGATTTCAGAAAATCAATTGCGGGCGGATTAGTAGGTTTTGCCTATAAATTCAATCCCAATTTAAAACTGGACGCCCGTTATAATATGGACTTTCAAAGTATAGCAAAAGACAATATTAATCAAGACAAAGCCCGGTTTAGTGGATTTTCATTATCCCTAGGTTATAGCTTTTAATAATTAAAAATAAAATTAATTGTTTATCACAGGCTTTGCATAAGCTTGGTTATTATGATTAAGCCCCCCAGCATAGCTGGGGGGCTTTTTTATAGCACCAAAAAGGAAAGCAATTAACAAGGGGAAAAAAAGGGTTTAACTAGGGGGTTGAACCACGGTTGAACCACAGTTGAACCACAGTTGAACCACAGAATACATAAATTTTGTGGTTCAACCGTGGATTAAGTGAGCCTGAACTGTGCTTCAACACATAAAATGGTAATATTATAACTATAAATTAAACCTAATAATCATACTAGCAAGAAATGAAAAGTATGAACTTGAAAATCAATTGAAAATCTACATAGTGGAAATAATCTGAATAGCCCTTTTACGTAAATCTGCATTACCCTGAGTCGCCTTACTTAGCAAAGCAAGAGCCTCGCTAATAAACTTTCTTCCTAATCCTGGATCATGGGGCACAATATCTAAACAGTTATCTATTAAATCGGCATATTTAATCGTCTGAGCATCAGCACTTACCTTACTTAAACGCTCATTCTCAAGCTCCTTCCTTTTATTGCGATTTAAATGAGGATAATCTTGTTTGATATACACATCCGTTAATTCATCCACCAATTTCCTAATTTTCTTAGCCTGTTGAGCAGGCATTAAAGTTTTTAAAAAAGTTTCAATTTCTAACAGCGAAACAGGCGTATCCTCCACCACATCATGCAAAAAAGCCGCCGCTAAAATTTCCAGCCTATTATCATATTCCCTACACAACTCCATCACCCTCACCGGGTGTACAATATAACGTTCAGGAGTGTATTTTCGCAACTGCTCACCATGCACCTCATCCGCAAAAACTCGAATCTTCTCTAATAAACTAACCGTATCCATGTTATAACTTTTAAAACTCAACAAACCGAATTAGATAATGTTAGCGAAAAAAGTCAAGTCCTTACACCCTACGGCACTAAAACCCCAAACCCACCCCCACCAGGAATAATAAGAAGAAATTAAGGGAATGCTAAAAGAAGTAGGGATAAACAATATCCTCCTTAATAAACTCCCAAACGAAAAGACTCAAACACAGAAGACTCCATTAGAGTAATCAATGTGTTTTTTAAAAGATCATTTACGGTGTTATAATACATCATAATTAGTCTGTAGTTTTATTAAATCTGTATATTGTATATGGATTTCTGATATTAGAATCACGCAAAGTTTGTTTTACTTTTTTAGTACCATAAAAACGAATGATCTCATTTATTTCATTCCCATTTCCTCGCTCAAAAACACGTTCAATAACAGCCCTGTATTGTCGTTCCCAGTCTATTTGTTGAATATCCGTATCCCAAAACAACGCTTTACTCAGGATATGAAGATCAGGAGTGTTTCGGAATTCTTTTTCTTTGATTTTTTGGATATCATAATAAGCTTGCAATATTACCAAAGTACCTTCTTCTAAACCAAGTTCTCGCTCAATCTTCAATGCCAAAATAGTGCTGATACCCCTTTTACCTTTGGTAATAGCATTAAACGTTTGAGGATGTTCCTCTAAAGACAAAAAAGGTTGTCATTGAAATAGGTATATATAATTTTTTATACGAAAAAAAAGAGGGTCTTCTTTGATGAAGACCCTCTCAGCGGAGAGAGAGGGATTCGAACCCTCGATACCCTTTTGGAGTATACACACTTTCCAGGCGTGCTCCTTCGACCACTCGGACACCTCTCCAGTGCCTGCAAAAGTACTAATTTTATCTATTTTCTAGCATTAAAAAACACAGCAACACCACAATAAATAAAAAGCCCTGATTAACAATGCCCTAAAAGAAATCATCATGAAAAAATAGCCTCCTAATAAATTTCGAAGGCATTTTAAACTAGATGAAGAAAAAAATCTCACAACATCGGTAGATGTATCAGTTTAAACTGAGCCAAGAAATTTAACATGAGCTGTTTTATTATACCAATTACACCAACACCCCCAACCTTAAAATCACTGGAATATTAATCATTTACGAGATAAACTGACTTATAAAAATACCATAAAAAAATAGCGAATATTAAATTTCCATAGCTTTCATAATAACAAAACCATAATAAAAAAGTCCATGTTAAATTTTGAAGGCATTTTAAACTAGATGAACAGAAAATCTTATAAGAAGAAAAAATGTATCAGTTTGAACCAGCCAAAAAATTTAATATGAGCTGTTTTATTATACCATTTATTGAACCAAGAAATTTAATCCGCTAATTTTTTATACCACTTTGTAAAAAAAGCGAGTAAGGATTAATCAATAACAGTGATTTTAACCATGTTAGTTTTACCCTTCACCTCCATAGGAATTGCCGCCGTATTAATAATCACATCTCCTTTTTTAATTAATTTTTTCTTTTTCAAGAATTCATTAACCTCAATGATGGTGATATCGGTACTTTCGAAGCGATCGTAATAAAACGCTCGAACTCCCCATACTAAGCTGAGGGTATATAATAATTTTTCATTACTGGTGAATACAAAAATGGGAGCTTCCGGACGATGACTTGAAATTTCAAAAGCAGTATAACCACTCATTGTCATAGATACAATGCCTACCGAATTGGTTTGTTTAGCTAAAAAACAGGCAGAATCACATACCGCATCACTTAAAAAGCTTGGGGATTTTGTATTTAGAAACTTCTCCGCATGGAATGGATAATTATTTTCTTCAATGTTAGAGATGATTTTTTGCATAGTTTCAATGACGATTAAAGGGAATTCTCCTACGGAAGTTTCTCCACTTAACATAACCGCGTCGGCTCCATCTAGCACAGAATTGGCTACATCATTTACCTCTGCCCTGGTTGGACGTGGTGTAGTAATCATGCTCTCTAACATTTGAGTAGCAATAATTACAGGCTTTGAAGCAGCCTTACATTTCTTTACAATCATTTTTTGAAGTAAAGGCACTTCTTCCATAGGCATTTCTACTCCTAGGTCACCACGAGCTACCATAATAGCGTCTGAAGCCGCTATAATCTCATCGATATTGGCAATTGCTTCAGGCTTTTCAATTTTAGCTATTACTCTCGCCGATTTGCCTCTTTCTTTAATGATGTCTTTTAACTCAACAATATCTTCAGCATTTCTTACAAATGACAAGCCAATCCACTCTACATCATTTTCTAATACAAATTCTAAATTATCTCGGTCTTCTGGGGTTAATGAAGGAATAGAAACCTTTGTATTTGGCAAATTGACACCTTTTCGGGAAGTTAAAATACCCCCATGTACTACTTCACAAACTACTTCATCTTTATAGTTGGTTTCCAAAACCCGCATTTGCAACTTTCCATCATCTAATAAAATAATCTCTCCTGCTTTTACATCTTTCGGAAAGTTTTCATAAGTGATATATATACGCTCTTCATTTCCTACACATTCAGCAGTTGTAATTATCGTTTTATGCCCATTAATTAAGTGGATTCCACCGTCTTTAACCATCCCTATTCGAATTTTAGGGCCTTGTAAATCGGCGAGGATACCTACATTGTATTTATGCTTTTTATTAATGCTACGAATGGTGTCGATCACCTCTTGGTGGACGGCTTGCGAACCATGTGAAAAGTTTAAACGGCAAACATCCAACCCGGCATTAAACATACTATATAAAACATCGGGCTTTGCTGATGCTGGCCCTAGTGTGGCAACAATTTTAGTTCTAGAATGAAACGGTTTCATCTTGTAATTTCTTTATTTATGTATTTTTAGCTTTTCAAATATAGTGTATTTTATACACTACCCATTAAACCCACTATAGAATATTTACATAATTAAGTTCTCCTTGGACTTTAATTTATGTGGGTCAATTTGAGCAGCAACTTGTACTTCGGGGATTAATTTAAGCTTGGCAAGGATTTCACGCAGATCCTCTTTCGAGATATATTGCTGAATAATCATAAAATAATCAACTTTTTTCATTTCCGGAATCAAAAAACCTTCCCTATTTCGATTACTGACTAAAAAAAAATCCACCTCCCCTTCTTCAATAAAATAGTGAAATCTGGAAAATTCTAAGGGTTCCTCATCGATATTAAAATAAGCTTCATGGTCTTCAATTCTGACGAAATCAAAATTTAAAATTTTGTTGATTTTATGCCCTAGGGTGTAATCTTTCAGGGATGCTGTAATGGCAATCAACACAAAATCTAAGTCTAAATCGAGTGAAAGTTTGAGGTAAGTTTTGTTCAAAACCGATTTTTTTTTTAGTATTACAAAAATATAAAACTATTTTTACAAAAAGATTGAAATAAAAAACATTTGAAAAGTGTCGGAATTTTATTTTTCTTTGCACTGAATTATTTAACCCTTAAATTATAAAATTATGTCTGATATTGCTTCAAGAGTTAAGGCTATTATCGTAGAAAAACTAGGTGTTGATGAAAATGAAGTTACACCTGAAGCTTCTTTCACTAATGACTTAGGTGCAGATTCATTAGATACTGTAGAGTTAATTATGGAATTCGAAAAAGAATTCAATGTGGCTATTCCTGATGATCAAGCGGAAACTATTGGTACGGTTGGTCAAGCCATCGCTTATTTAGAAAAAAACGTTAAGTAAAAATACGCTTCAGTACATTACGTATAAATGGAATTGAAAAGAGTAGTAGTTACAGGTTTAGGCGCACTCACCCCAATTGGCAATAACATTTCAGAATTTTGGGATGGATTGATCAATGGTGTGAGTGGAGCTGGGCCTATTACCGGGTTTGATACAGAAAAATTCAAAACAAAATTTGCTTGTGAAGTTAAAAACTTTAATCCAGAAGACTTTTTGGATAAAAAAGAAGCTCGCAAATTAGACCCATTTGTGCAATATGCACTGGTTTCCACTGATGAGGCCGTAAAAGATGGCGGATATGATTGGACTAAAATAGATACCAATCGTGTTGGCGTTATTTGGGGTTCCGGAATCGGTGGTTTTAAAACGTTTCAAGAAGAAATGAAAAATTTCTTCTTAGGGGATGGTACTCCACGTATCAATCCTTTCTTTATCCCAAAAGTTATCATTGACATTGCCCCTGGTCATATTTCTATGAAATATGGTTTAAGAGGCCCTAATTTCTCTACCGTTTCGGCTTGTGCTTCTTCTACAAATGCCATGATCGATGCCTTTAACTACATTCGTTTAGGTATTGCTGATGTGATTATTTCGGGAGGTTCAGAAGCTATTATTAACGAGGCAGGAATTGGAGGATTCAATGCGATGCATGCTTTATCTACTCGTAATGATGATCCTAAAACTGCTTCCCGTCCATTTGACAAAGACAGAGATGGCTTTGTAGCGGGAGAAGGTGCTGGTACCATAATTTTAGAGGAGTTAGAGCACGCTAAAGCTAGAGGTGCAAAAATTTATGCTGAAATTGTAGGAGGTGGTATGAGTGCAGATGCAAACCATATTACAGCGCCACATCCAGAAGGATTAGGAGCTAAATTGGTAATGAGTAATGCAATGAGAGATGCTCGCATGAGCCCATCTGAAATTGACTACATCAATGTTCATGGAACTTCTACTCCTTTAGGAGATGTGAGTGAATCGCGAGCCATTGTAGATTTATTTGGAGAAGATGCTTATCAATTAAACATCAGTTCTACTAAATCGATGACAGGTCATTTATTGGGGGCTGCGGGAGCTATTGAAGCCATTGCAACAATTTTAGCGGTAAAGAATGATATCGTTCCTCCAACTATTAATCACTTTACAGACGACCCTGAATTTGATCCACGATTGAATTTTACCTTTAATAAGGCACAAAAACGTGTAATTCGTGCGGCTCAGAGTAATACATTTGGATTTGGCGGGCACAATGCTTCGGTAATTTTCAAAAAATACGAGGGTTAATTTTACCCGCTATATTTTTTAATCACTTAATGCCATTGATAAATTATTATAAGCTTTATTTTTCTGCCAATAAGGAATTTATTCGGAAATTAAAGAATATTCTAGGTTTCGTACCTGGCAATGTAAACTTATATAAAATGGCCTTCAGACATCGTTCTGCTGCTACTATATTAAAAAATGGGATGCGCAGTAGTAATGAACGTTTGGAGTTTTTAGGCGATGCCATTTTGGGTGCTGTTATAGCAGAAATGCTGTTCAAGAGTTATCCTTACAAAGAAGAGGGTTTTTTAACCGAAATGCGCTCTAAAATTGTAAATCGGGCCAATTTAAATCAATTAGCTAAAAAAATGGGTTTTGATTTGCTAATCGTATACGATAATAAAGCAGTCAATTTACAAACCAAACATCACTCTATGCTAGGAGATGCTTTTGAGGCTATCATTGGGGCTATCTACCTAGACAAAGGTTATAACTTCACCAAAAACTTCTTATTAAAGCGAATCGTTGAACCCTATATCGATGTGCATACTTTGGAAATTACTGAAACAAATTTCAAAAGTAAATTAATAGAATGGTGTCAGAAACATAATAAGGATATTAGTTTCGATGTGGTGGATAATAGTGAAGGAGAAAGTGCAAAAATCTTTACGATTCACGCTGTTGTAGATGGTGAAACACAAGGAATTGGCAGAGATTATAATAAGAAAAACGCTGAAAAATTGGCCGCTGAAAAAGCCTGTGAAGCTTTAGGTATTTAGTTTTTTAGTTTCCTATCGGTTAAGAACACTCCGGATATTTTTATTTTTTGGGTTCTGGGGCGCGATATTGTTTATAACAATCTCTTATATACTTTAGTGCATCATAAGTATTCCAGTTTTTCACCTTTTCATATTCAGGTCTATACTGAACCATGAAATCTTCCAATTCTTTTCCGCTTAGGCCAGTCTCTTTTTGAATAATCGATTTATTATATAATTTATCAACTTCACTGAGTTGTACTTCAGTAAGGTACATGTTATTAAATCTCCGAGCGTCTCTTGGGGTTTTACCAACCAATTCATAAATGGCAGTGAGGGGCTTAAAAAAGAAAGATAATAAGGGTGGTTTTCCCATGTAATAAGATCCTTTATTTTTAAACTCCTGCTGCATTTCTTTTAATACCGCTGATTTTTGTTGGCCTCTAATTTCTACTTCTCTTAAATAAACGCCTTTGTCCAAATACACTAATACGTCTTTAGAGGAGCTAATGATCATACCTTTAGGTAAATAATTGCGTTTAAAAATAACTAAGCTATCGCCTACTTGTGCCTGAATACTAAACATGCCCATATCATTTGAGCCTGCTCTATCACCGGTACGTACATTTTGAATTTCAGCTAAGGCTACACGCAATCTGGTTTCCTTATCAAATACAACTCCATTAAGCTTAAAAGTTTGGGCATATAGATTTAGCGATCCGAGCCCAAAGAGACTTAGTAGTATAAAAACACGATAAAAAATAGCTTTCATCTCGGACCTTTCCTTTTGTTGGATAAAAATACTTAATCCTTTTTCTAATACACGTTAAAAAAAGTTAATATCTTTGCACATGATAAAATCCATGACTGGATTTGGTTTAGCTACTCAAGATGTTCAAAACATCAAAATCGTAGTAGAAATTAAATCCTTGAATTCTAAGTTTTTAGAACTCAGTTTAAAGCTTCCGAGAGCTTTTGCTGACAAAGAGCTATTCGTACGTAACTTTTGTACGAAAGAGATTGAACGCGGAAAGGTAAATATTGCTTTTTCTATAGAAAAAAACTTAGAGGGCTTGAAAGCCTCTCAAATTAATACGGATTTATTATCCCAATATTATACGCGCTTAGCAGAAGTTGCTGACAAACTGGGGGCTGATAAACAAAACTTATTTCAGTTGGCGCTGAATATGCCTGAAGTTTTGAATCAAAAAGAGGAAGCTGATGCAGACGAATGGGCCTTGGTTTATCAAACTTTTTTAAACGCCCTGCAAAATTTTCAACAATTTCGATTGGATGAGGGAAAAGTTTTGAAAGACGATTTAACCTTAAGAATCGCTAATATCAAAAATTTCTATACGCAGATTGAAGCACTAGATCATTTGAGAGTTCCCCAATTAAAAAACAAATTGAGTGATTTAATTGAAGAAGCCATCGGTAAGGCCAATTTAGATCAAAACAGATTGGAGCAAGAAATAATTTATTATATCGATAAATTAGACATCACGGAAGAAAAAACTCGTTTGATTAGCCATTTAAATTACTTTTTAGATGCTCTTGAAAGTCCGGAGAGTAATGGGAAAAAACTGGGTTTTATTGCACAAGAAATTGGGCGTGAAATAAACACCATGGGCTCTAAAGCCAACGATGCTCAAATCCAACAATTAGTGGTGGGTATGAAGGAAGAACTAGAAAAAATAAAGGAACAATTATTAAACGTATTGTAATCCCCTCATTTCAGAGATTACAACAAAGTCACATGAAGCAAGGTAAATTAATTATATTTTCAGCACCTTCAGGAGCTGGTAAAACCACCATCGTAAAACACTTATTAACGAAGTTTCCTCAACTTAGTTTTTCTATTTCCGCTACTACCCGAGTGCTCAGAGGAGATGAAACACATGAAAAGGATTATTATTTTATTAGCAAAGAAGAATTTTTACATAAAGTTGCTCGCCAAGAATTTGTAGAATTTGAAGAAGTTTATAATGGCACCTTTTATGGTACTCTTCGTTCTGAAATTGATAGAATTTGGGCTGCAGATAAGCATGTCATTTTTGATATTGATGTGGAAGGAGGATTACGTTTAAAAAGGAAATTTAACGAATCTGCTTTAGCTATTTTTGTGCAACCCCCTTCTTTAGAAGTTTTGAAAGAGCGCTTGAGTGGACGTGGAACTGATAGTGCGGAAAAATTACAGGAACGCTTTATAAAAGCAGAAAAAGAGTTATTATATGCGAAAAAATTTGATGTCGTATTGAAAAATTTTGATTTAGATACGGCATGTTCGGAGGCTGAAAAAATAGTAGGCGATTTTTTAAATAGTTAATAGCTTATGAAAATAGGATTGTTTTTTGGCTCTTTTAATCCTATCCACATTGGGCATTTAGTAATGGCTAACTATATGGCTAGCTATACGGATTTAGATGAGGTTTGGATTGTTGTTTCCCCGCATAATCCTTTGAAAGATAAGAATGCTTTGGTAAGTGTTTACGATCGGCTTGAAATGGCTAAATTAGCCACCGAACAGGCTCCCCATTTAAGAGTTAGTGACATTGAAGTTCATTTACCAGTCCCATCTTACACGATAGATACCTTAACGCATTTAAAAGAGCGTTACCCAGATAAAGACTTTGCCCTAATCATGGGTGCTGATAATTTACAATCGTTTAAGAAGTGGAAGAATTATGAGCAAATATTAAATAATTATTCCATTTATGTTTATCCCCGCCCTGGTGCAGATGTAAGTGAATGGACTGTCTACCCGCAGATAATTATGACGCAAACTCCTTTAATGGAAATCTCTTCAACTTTTATCCGGAAAGCCTTTCAAAAAAAGCAAAACATTCAATTTTTGGTTCCTGAAAATGTTTTGTCATTTATGGAATCTAAAAACATGTACCGCTAAGTATAATTTTAGGTTTAGTTTATGCTCGATTAAGCTTTTTTAAGGAGCAAGAAAATACATGGCTTTTTATGTAAATCCAGCTTTTGCAATTTCCATTTAGCGATCGGTTTGGTTTGAATAAATTCATCTGGAGCGTTAATATTTACGGCTACACATAATTCTGTATTTCCCGTACACGATTTGAGAATTTCTTCAAATAACTGATTATTTCTAAAAGGGGTTTCCATAAAGAGTTGGGTTTGCCTATGGCGCATCGATAATTGCTCCAGTTCTTTTATCTTTTTGCTTCTATCGTTCTTATCGATGGGGAGATAGCCGTGAAAGGCAAAGCTTTGTCCAGTTAAACCCGATGCCATTAAGGCTTGAATCATGGAATTAGGACCCACTAAGGGCACTACTTGTATACCTTTTGAATGAGCATAAGCTACAATTTCTGCACCTGGGTCTGCTACTCCTGGGCATCCTGCCTCACTCATCAAGCCTACATCTTCTCCGGCTTTAAGTTCTTTAAAAAACATTTCCACAGATTGACCTCGTTTATGTTTTCCATAATCATAAATTTTGAGGTCAGATTGGGGTATAAGAAGTCCGCCTTCTTTTAAAAATTTACGAGCAGTTTTTTCTTGCTCTACAATGTAGGTTTTGAGTTGATTGGCAATGGCCGTCCAATAGGGTGTAAAGGATTTCTCCCGCGCTTCTGGGGCAAGAGGTACTGGAAGTAAAAATAGCTTACCGAAATTTTGGCTCATAGCACAAACATACACATATTCAAGCAATGGTGTATTAAATTTAGGCTAGTCTGACTGCTTTTTTGCACAGGAATAAATACCTTAATTGGCAGGTATTAAATGCAGAGATACGACAATAGTCAGATTATTAGGGGCACCATAACTAAAAAAAATGCGTTCTAAAGGGTAAATAACACCTATGTTTCAATTTTGTTTCAATTCTTTCAATTTTTTGGTGTTTAAATTGATATACTGATGAAAGTTAGGTTAATCATAAACATATAACACACACAAACCATGAAAACGATGATTAAATTACCGGCATTCTTACTAGGGTTATTTCTCTTAGTAACCGGAACCACAGGAATCGCCAAGGCTCAAGGAGAAGACATTTCATTGCAAACTTTTTACGATGAATTAGCGCCTTATGGGGTTTGGATAAACGATCCACAGTATGGCTACGTTTGGCGACCAGATGTAGACCAAAATGAGTTTAGACCTTATTATACCAATGGTAGATGGGCCATGACAGAATATGGTAATACCTGGGTATCAAATTATGATTGGGGCTGGGCTCCTTTTCATTATGGTAGATGGGTTTACAACCGCTATAATCAATGGCTATGGATTCCAGATACCGTATGGGGACCTGCGTGGGTTAGCTGGCGTTCAGGAGGTGGCTATTATGGATGGGCACCACTTGGTCCGAGTATTTCCATAGGAATCAATATTGGACGTAATGGCTATAGAATACCAGATATGTGCTGGAATTTTTTACCATATAATAATTTATATTACAGCAGTTATCCAAGATATATTGGTAGCAGAAATCGGATATATATCCAAAATACAGTGATCATAAATAATACTTACGTTAGAAATAACCGTACTTATTATACAGGTCCGCGTGCAGAGGAATATAGAAGAGCTACTAACCAACAAGTAACTGTTTATAACATAAACAGAAGTACGCGTCCAGGAGGTTCTAGAATTGAAAATAATACAGTAAATGTATATACACCTAGACCATCTCGTGGGAATACTAATCCTGCAAATAGTGCTCCTAGAAATGCTGTAAATGCAAATGTTAACAGAGAAGTTGTTTCAGGTGCTGACCGAAATCGGGTAGGAAGAGATACCCCTACTGAAAGAGGTAATGCGACTACGCGTCCTGGATCAGAAAGATCTAGAGAAGAAAGACCAAGTACTGATAGGCCGTATCCTACGATGGATAGAAATCGTACCTCGCCTGAGCGTTCAAGTTCTACACCGCAACGTAGTAGTTCTACACCGCAACGTTCATCTTCGACACCGCAACGTGTAGAAAGAAGTAGTTCTGCTCCGCAACGAATAGAGAGATCGAATAGTGGTTCATCTTCCAGAAATTCTGGAGGTGCTCCTGCGAGAAGTTCAAGAGGAGAATCCAATAATGGAGGTGGCAGAGGTAGAGGATAGTATACCAAAAATCCTCTATTTTAACTATCTTTGCGCCAAACTTAAATTGCCCAGTCAGTTGATTGGGCAATTTAGTTTATAATAACCCCTAATTTCCGATAAAAATTCATATAAAACTCCATGTTAAACCCTGAGATTGATAAAAGAAAAACATTTGCCATTATTAGTCACCCGGATGCTGGTAAGACTACACTTACTGAAAAATTTCTGTTATTTGGGGGGGCTATTAACACAGCAGGTGCGGTTAAGAGAAATAAAGCCAACCAAAGTAATACTTCGGATTTTATGGAAATCGAAAAGCAACGTGGAATTTCGGTGGCTACTTCGGTTATGGGTTTTGAATATCAAGGTAAAAGAATCAATATTTTAGATACCCCAGGGCATAAAGACTTTGCTGAAGATACCTATCGTACTTTATCAGCTGTTGACAGTGTTATTTTGGTGGTAGATTGTGTAAAAGGTGTAGAAGAGCAGACAGAAAAATTAATGTCTGTTTGTAGGATGCGTAATACCCCTGTTATCATTTTTATTAATAAAATGGACCGGGAAGGTAAAGAGCCATTCGACCTTTTAGAAGAAATTGAGCAAAAATTAAATATAAGTTTGTGTCCCTTGAGCTGGCCAATAGGGCAAGGACATACCTTTAAAGGTGTATATAGTATTTTCCGCAAACACTTAAATCTTTTCAATTCAGATAAAACCAAAGTAACAGATTCTGTCGTAGCGGTTAATGATTTAGATGATCCAGCGCTGTTAGATTATCTAAAAGATAAAGAAGTTTCTAATTTAAAAGATGAGGTGGAATTAGTTGATGGGGTATATGGAGAAGTTGATATGCACCTGTATCAAGAAGGCTTATTAGCCCCTGTATTTTTTGGAAGTGCTATTAATAATTTCGGGATTAAGGAACTTTTAGACACCTTTATTGAAATTGCGCCTAGCCCCAGAGAGCGAGAGGCTGAAGAGCGCTTTGTGAAAGTTGAAGAAAAAAACTTCAGTGGCTTTGTATTTAAAATACATGCCAATTTAGATCCAAAACATCGCGATAGAATTGCCTTTTTAAGGATATGTTCGGGTAAATTTGAGCGAAACAAATTTTACTACCATACGCGTCAAGACAAGAAATTAAAATTCTCCAATCCGATGGATTTTATGGCAAATGAAAAGAGTATTGTGGAAGAAGCTTGGCCTGGGGATGTGGTAGGTTTATACGACTCGGGCAATTTTAAAATAGGAGACACTTTAACCGAAGGTGAAAAGCTCCATTTTAAAGGTATTCCAAGTTTTTCCCCATCTATCTTCAAAGAAGTTGAGAACATGGATCCTATGCGCACTAAACAGCTTGAAAAAGGCATAGAACAGTTAACTGATGAAGGAGTTGCTCAATTATTTGTAATGCAACCTGGTAATCGAAAAGTAATTGGTGCTGTGGGAGAATTACAGTTTGAAGTTATTAATTTTAGATTAGAACATGAATATGGCGCTAAATGTAGATTTAGAACCTTGAGTTATGGTCGCTCGAGCTGGGTAAAGTCAGATGATAAGAAAAAATTAGAAGAATTTGTAAAACGTAAACAACAGCACATCGGTACAGATAAAGAAGGTAATCCCGTATTTTTAGCGGATAATGAGTTTATGATTAATATGACAATGAGGGATTATCCGGATATTCAGTTTTTCAGAACGAGTGAGTTTAAATAATGGGTTAAAAATTTATTTTATAAATAAGGCCCCCTTGATTTCAAGGGGGCCTTATTGTTTTTACTACCTTAGAAAGGCTTGCTTATTTTAAACGCTAATAATTTCTTTGTCTTTATTTTAATTTAGCTAAAGCATTGGCTATGCGGGGAATCATGCTTTCAATATCAGTTAAGGAACAACCCCCCACTGACGCTCTAAACCATGGCATATCATCTTGATTTCCAAAGGCGGAAAATGGCACTAAGGCCACTTGCGCTTCACGAATTAAATAGAAATTTACATCTGCACTGGTTTTCAAAACCTCCCCTTCAGGAGTTTGCTTGCCTAAATAATTTATTTTCAAAGTTAAATAGATGGCACCCATCGGGCTAATGGCATCCACTTCAAATCCTTGAGCTTTTAATTGTTGGAACCCTTGAAACAAGGCTTCTAAACTAGTTTGAATTTTAGTTTTAAATGTGTTTAAATAGGTATCTACCTGCACTTTTTTAGCAAAGAAACTAGCAGTAGCAACTTGTTCTGCTTTTGGTGCCCATGCTCCTATATGACCTAATATGGCTTTCATTTTATTAATGATGGTATCTGGGCCAAATGCCCATCCTACACGTACTCCAGTAGCAGCCAAACATTTTGAAATACCATCAATGTAAACCACATAATCTTTTAATTCGGGACGAAGTTTCACGGGATTTACATGTTCTTTACCAAAAGTTAATAGGGAATAAATTTGATCATACATGATGTATAATGGCTTTTCATCTGCTCCTCTACTTTTGTTCTCCTCGATTACCAAATCACAAATTTCGGTCAATTGCGATTCACTAAACATCGTACCTGTAGGATTTAAAGGTGAGCATAAAGCCAGTAAGGTGGCTCCCTTTAACTGAGCTTGCAGTTGGCTTGCATCAGGCAAGAAATTACTTTCTGCAGTCGTCTCTACACAGATTCCTTGGGCAGATGTTAAATGGCAATAGTGATTATTATTCCAAGATGGAGCTGGGTAAACTACCTTATCTCCAGGATTTATTAAACTTAAATAGAGGGCGTATATTAATGGACGTGAACCCCCTGCTACTAATATTTCGGAAGTATTGTAAGATAAATCAAATCTATCTTTTAATACCTCTACAATAGTTTCTCTCAAAGGTAATATACCATCGGCTGGAGGATAATTTGTATGTCCTTCTTGATAAGCTTTTACAATTTGAGCTTCCAATTCAGAGGGGATCGGAAAAATAGAAGAATCAAAATCGCCTATGGTTAAGTTTGCAATTTGAGCGCCCTTCCGCTTCATATCATTAACTTCATTGCCAATTTTAATTATTTCTGAACCAATTAAGGTATTTGCTAAGTGCGATACTTTCATTGTGTTTGGGGTTTTGGTGGCCTTTGGCCTATTTATAATTGGTGTTAAGCGTTTAAAAGTTTAGCTAATGCCATTTCAATTTCTGTAAATTTAAACTGACTTAACACTTGATTTTTCATTTGGGTAATTTCTTCATTATTTAAATGGCCTAAACTACCTTCATGACTATGTTTTAAGTTTTTATTGGCTATGAACTCCCCTTTTTCAATTTGTTCACCCACTATTTTATAAGCATCTCTAAAAGATATTCCTTCTAGTACAAGTGCGTTTACTGCATCTACACTAAATAAATAATCATATTTTGGATCTTCTAAAATGTTAGATTTAACTTCTATATGTTGAAGCATAAAATTGGTGATTTCAAGACATTCTTTAAGGGAATTTATAGCTGGGAATAAGTTTTCCTTCAATAGTTGTAAATCTCTGTGATAGCCTGATGGCAAATTGGTTGTCATCATCGCAATTTCATTAGGGAGGGCTTGAATTTTATTACAACGAGACCTAATCAGTTCGAAAACATCTGGATTTTTCTTATGGGGCATGATACTAGATCCAGTGGTCAATTCATCGGGGAATTTAATAAAGCCAAAGTTTTGATTGATAAATAAACACACATCCATCGCCATTTTAGCTAAGGTAGCTGCCACAGATGACATGGCTTGAGCCACTATTCTTTCTGTTTTACCTCTTCCCATTTGTGCATAAACCACATTGTAATTTAAACTTTGAAACCCTAATAATTGGGTGGTAAGCGTTCTATTTAAAGGGAAAGAGGATCCATACCCAGCTGCAGAACCTAATGGATTTTTATTACTTACTTTAAAGGCGGCTAGGAGTAATTCTAAATCATCAACTAAACTTTCTGCATAGGCACCAAACCAAAGTCCAAAGGAAGAAGGCATGGCAATTTGTAAATGCGTATAGCCCGGAAGTAATTTATCTTGATATTTATTGCTTAATTCAATGAGTGTATTAAATAATACGTCTACTTCCTGCACAATACCTTCTATGGCGGCCCTAAAAAATAATTTTAAATCCACTAATACTTGATCATTGCGAGACCTTCCACTATGAATTTTTTTGCCTGCCTCACCAATGCGTTGGGTTAACAACCATTCTACCTGAGAATGCACATCTTCTACACTTTTCTCTATGGTAAATTGGCCGGCTTCAATCTCTTTATAAATTTCTCTCAAGCCTGTTTCAACTAAAGCTAAATCTTCAGCTGATAATAAATTAATACTGGCAAGCATTTTTACATGGGCCAATGAGCCTAACACGTCAAAAGCAGCTAACTGCATATCCATCTCTCTGTCTTGGCCTACGGTAAAGGTTTCAATTTGAGCATTTACCTGAATGTTTTTTTGCCAGATCTTCATATTGCTATTATGCTTATTAGGAATTATTTTTCTGCAAAAGTACCATTTTTACTTAAAAATTGTGCATTTTTAGGAATCAATAAACCACTAATTATGAAAGTATTAAAATCTTTTATTTGGATCGTAGGGATCTTTATAAATTTTTCAGCATGGGCCCAAACTAAGCCAGCAATCCAATTTCAAGACATTGCTAAGTGGACCTTTAACCGAGGAACAACTATTTCTCCTAATGGCGATTGGTTTGCTTGGTCACACGGGCCAACTGAAGGAGACTTGAAACTGACCTTGAGAAAATCATTGGATACTAACCAATATCATTTTGATATTGGAGCCACGGCTAATTCTCCTGTGTTTTCTAAAGACTCTCGTTTTATGGCGATTAAACAATCGGCTAAAGATGCGGAAGCTAAAGCTGCGAGAAAAGCCAATAAACCTGTTTATGATAAGTTAATGCTTTTAGATTTAAACAATCAAAAGAAAATTACCTATGAGCGTGTTCGTAATTTTAGCTTTTCTAATGATAACACTAACTGGATAGCCATCCAATTTATGCCTGTTGAAGGTGCTCCGAGAGATCCTAACGCAGCAAAAGGTACTGATTTAGTGTTATATAATTTACATACCCAAAAAAGCTATAACCTGGGAAATGTATCGGAATTTGCCTTCAATAAGTCGGGTGACATATTAGCTTATATCATTGATGCTAATGGTCAGAATGGGAATGGTATTTTTATTAGAGATATGAAAACGGGTTTAATATCTGCCCTAGATAATGACAAAGCGGCTTATAAAGGAATTCGTTGGAATGAAGTTGGGAATGCTTTCTCTTTAATGAAGAGCAACAAAAATGAACAATATAAACAAGATGTTACCTCTGTTATTGGCATTCGTAAACTAAATGGGGATGCCAGTGAAAAAATCGTTTTTTCAGGTATTGAAGATAATTCTTTACCAAATGGTATGGGGATAAGTGCGAATGCTACGCCGTATTGGTCTGATGATTTAAATAGCTTGTATTTTGGGATTGCTGCTTTAGAAAAAAAAGAAACTAAAAAAGCTGATTCCACTGCAAAGCCTAAAATAGAGCCTAAAAAAGAGGAAATTGAGAAACCAGATTTAATTATTTGGAACTGGCAAGATAAAAGCTTACAATCTCAACAACAATTACAGGAAGCTAGAGATAAAGCTTTTAACTATACCGGTGTTTACCACCTTACTACTAAAAAATTTATACAACTTGCCGATAGCTCTATGCGCTCAGTAATGGTTGGCCCTAAACAATTATATGCTATAGGTTATGATAATTCAAAATATGAATTTGAAAGTAATTTAAATGGACAAAACTATACCGATGTGTATGTAGTTGATCTTAAATCAGGGCAAAAGACATTGCTTTTGGAGAATTTTTATCAATCAGGGGCAGGAGGTATGTCAGTATCGCCAGATGGAAAAAAATTAGTGTATTATAAAGGAGGCGTATTTTATAGTTACAATATGGAAACCAAGGCAACTTCTAATTTAACTGGCCAAATAAAAGCTTCGTTTATTAATGCAATGAGTGATTCCAATATTGATAAACCAGCAACCCCTAACTTTGGGTGGACTAGTGATAGTAAATTCGTTTTAATCAAAGATAATTATGATTTATGGAAAATTACTGCAGATGGAAAATCAGCAACTGCCTTGACTGATAATTGGAAAAATCAGCAGCTAAATGTGGCTGGTATCGTGCGATTATATAATGAGGATAAAGGAACTGATTTAAGTAAAGATCAATATTTCAGACTATTTAGCAACAAAACCAAACAAGCCGGCATTGGAAAATTGGCTGCTGGGAAATCTAAAATAGATATTTTGATGTTAGATGATCATGCTTATACTGATTTCCGAAAAGCGGAAAACGGAAACCATTTCTTCTTAGCAAAAAGTAATTTTGAAACAGCGCCAACTTATTATGTTGCACCCAATGGAAATTTGACTGCAACTAAACAGTTAAATACCAATACCCCACTACAATCCAAATATGCCTGGTCTTCTGGGGTTAAATTAATTGAATATGTAAGCGCTAAAGGCGATACTTTACAGGCTGCCTTATTCTTACCTGCCAACTATCAACCTGGCAAAGCTTATCCAACCATTACTTATATCTACGAAAGATTAACCCAAGATTTAAATGCTTATACAATGCCAGCATATCCATCAGGAGGATTCAATAAAGCTATTTATACCAGTAATGGCTATGCTGTCTTAATGCCTGATATTAAATATACTTTAAATGATCCAGGAGTATCTGCCGTTGATTGCGTGGTGCCTGCGGTGCAAGCAGCCATTGCCACTGGTATAGTAGATGCTAAAAATGTAGCTATCCATGGACATTCATGGGGTGGTTATCAAACCTCTTTCTTAATTACGCAAACTAACATATTTAAAGCTGCAGCTGCAGGTGCACCATTAACCAATATGATTAGTATGTACAGTTTAATTTATTGGAATTCGGGGAGCACCAATCAATCTATTTTTGAATCTAGCCAAGGTCGTTTAACTACTGGATATTGGGATAATTGGGAGGCTTATACCCGCAACTCTCCTATTTTCTATATTAAGAATGTAAAAACACCTTTATTGCTTTTACATAATGACAAAGATGGAGCTGTTGATTATACCCAAGGCATTGAGTATTACAATGGCTTAAGAAGACTTAAAAAGCCTGTAGTTATGATTACCTATAAAGGCGAAAATCACGGTATCGCTAAAACTCCTAATAGAAAGGATTATGCAGTTCGTATGTTAGAGTATTTCGATCATCATTTAAAAGGTAAACCTGCACCGGAATGGTGGAGTACAGGAATTAAAAAAGTTGATTTAAGTGCCCACATTGATGCCAGAGCATTTTAATAATATTAAAAATAAGAAGGGCGCCTTGAATAGGGCGCCTTTCTTAATGATACCCCTTACAGGCTGCGTTATGATTTGGCTCGGATCTCCACGACAGTATCAGCCTGCGCAATTAATGATTGCCTATGGGTGACTAAAATAATGGTATTTGATGCGGCTTTTAATTTTACTAAAGTTTTATTGAAAATCTCCAAATAATGCTCATCCAGTGACACGTCTGGCTCATCTAATAATACAATTTCCGGATTTATATAAAGTATGCGAGCCAATCCAAACATTTGACTTTGTCCATTAGTAAATTGCCAACCATCTATTCCCATCAACGTTTCTAACCCATCGGGCAAATTGTCAATTAAATTCAAGAGATCTAGCTCCACCAGAATTGCATTTAAACGCCCTCGATCTGGATTTTCATCCCATGCACATAAATTATTGAGAACTGTTCCGGTAAAAAACTGCACCTTCTGGGGCAATAAGGCAATTCTTTTTAATCATGCTTCCCTATTTATTTTCTCCAAATTGACATTGCCTATTAAAATTTCCCCTTCGGTAATATTAAATACTTTCATCAGAAGATAGAGCACGGTACTTTTGCCCGATCCATTTTCACCATGTATTACCGCAAGGCTTCCTGTATTTATTTTAAAATTAAGACGTTCAAATAATGGTTCGTTCAAACCAAAATTAATACTGACTTTTTTAAATTCAATGGATTTAAAATTTCCTAATCGCGTAGAGGATTTATATTTTGCAGCTTTTGCATTTAACTTATAAAGTTCCAATAATCTTTCCATGGATAACTTTCCATCTTGAATATATTTATGAACAAAAATTAGTGCCTGAATGGGTTGCTGCAGTAGTGTTGTTAAAATTAACAAGGTTAGCAAAGTGCCTAAGCTCAGCGTATGATTTCATACAGCTTGAGCGCCTATTCCAATTAAAACTATTATTAAGAGTTTATGGAATAACTCAATCCCTAGATAATAACTTTGATTGCCTAATTCAAATCTAAAAGTAGCCCTTAATAAATTGTTTAAATGATTAAAAAATTGACGCCTGTGGATTCCAGTTCATCCATGGATTATTAACCCTGGAAACTCTAGCAACTGGGTGGAAAATTGAGTTTCAAATTGAGCATTGTTAGTTTTTATTTGATGTTGTAATTGTAAATTATGTTTAGTCATACATTTCATTATTAAGACATAGAACCCACTTATTCCAATTAGTAAAATTGCCAATGGCGGATAAAGTATTAAAATTAACCCTAAATAAAGAAGTATTAAACCTCCTTGATGAGCCAATATAAGTTTAACATCAACTATTCAATAGCGAAGCTTCAGAGCATCCTGCAACAACTGCTTCAATTCCCCATGACTTACTTGATTATAAAACTCATACCCTCGATTTATTAAAAGCTTATATACCCATTCAATTAAGTATAGATCTACCTTTTGGCCTAATTTAAGTTGGCCCTTTGCTTTCCAAAGACTAAATCCCATCTGTAGAAATGCCATAATCCCTAACGCTAACAATAAATAAGTCAACTCTCATGATAAATTTAATGGTATGAGTTTGTCATAGATAATTTTTAAAGCATAACTAAAACTTAAACTTCCCATCATCGATATTAGACCTATACCAAAAACCTCATAATAAGTGAATTTAAATTGTTTCCAAATTATATTAGGTATGTTGGGAGGTATACTTGACAAGGTGTAAAAAGAAGAGTTTATTGGGTATTCCGGTTGCAACAATAAAAGCACACCCGTTCATTTCTTCATCCACGCTTGACAACTCATTTTGCCAATTATACCCGTTCCAGGATCCATTATTTGGACCTTTAGATTTTGGACCTTATTGATAACTACAAAATGGAGTTTTAAATTTTCTCTCCTTATTAATGCTATACTTGGCCTTGTTAAATTTTTTATGGCTTCTAAATTCGCCTTTACAGATACAGCTTCAAAACCTAGCATTTGCGCAAGTTTCCGTAACTGTCATAAACTCAAAGTCTTTTGGTTAGCATTAACTAATAATTTTAATTCAAATAAATTTCAATGTATACGGTAATATTGACCTACCGAAACTAAACAACATAACCCACAATCTCATTCATCTCTTTGTCTAATTAACCCTACCATATCTAAGACTTTATTTGTTAAAGGAGAGAAACCTAGTCGGGTTAACTCTCCTATTAACTGCTTAAAAACTAAACCAACTATTTTACGGTTAAACCTGCACTTTTACCGACTTCTGAACCAAATATGATAAAGCCCTTTACTATATTTCCAAGTAATTCCCCAGCCGCATAGAATAAGTTTTTATCATGTTCGCAACAACCTCCACATAAACTCTTCTCCTTTTCAAGAGAAATTTTAACCATTCCCTTTTCCAAAACTATACTCATAAAATTTTTTGATAAATTAAATTATTAAACGATTAACCTTCTCCTATGCTGCATCATTCCGCACGTATACGAATGGTACTTATTAATATTTCTTGCTTCATCTTTTCCTTAACACATCTCCTTACTAAGCCCACTATTTTGAATGGAAAAACTAAAATCTCTCTCACATCTAATTCAAAATTAAGAAAGTCCAAAAGGCTTTTCCTTTTTTACGAGTTGCTAAAATAACAACCCTATATTTCTACATTATTATAAGGAATACTTATCTTTTATCTGGAAACCGAAAGATGAAGCAGGGGTCGATATGGAAAAAATAGGTGAAAACATCAGACGAATTCGTTTGCTTATGGGTTATAAACAACAGACAATAGCTGAATCTCTAAATTTGTCGTTATACTATTATGGACAAATGGAGCGAGGCAAAGTACCCATTGACCAAAAAAGAATAGAACTAATTGCACAAATAATGAATGTAAAGGTGCTATATTTATTAAATTTTGATTCCCTTTTAAAGCTGATTCAACAAAACCACTTTAGTAAAATTGAGACATAAAATATCTTTTTATACTGCCTTATTAATAATACTTTGTTTCTTTTCAAGTAAATCGTATGCTAATTTCGATTTTAATGAAAACTGTAAACAGGCCTATACTTTACTTTTTGAATTTAAATTCAATGCAGCCAAACAAAGGATACAGCAAGAGAAAAATTTAAGACCTAATAATGGTATCATCATCCTTTTGGAAAATTACACAGATTTTCTGTATTTAATTAGTTCTGAAAGTAAAGCCGAGTTTGAACGATTAGAAAAAAATAAGGAAACACGTCTTACTGCATTACATAATCAAGATAAAAATTCGCCTTATTATCTCTTTACCCAAGCGGAAATTAACTTTCAATGGGGCGTATTAAGAGGGCGATTAGGGTCTTATTTACCTGCTGCGAAGGAAATTAACCGCGCTTATAAATTATTGGAACAGAATCAAAAAAAATATCCTAATTTTCATCCTAATTTAAAAGGTATAGGCTTTATCAATGTAGTATTAGGCGCACTTCCAGATGGTATCTTAAAATCTACCCTATCAACTTTTGGAATAAGTGGTAACACGACTAAAGGATTGCAAATGCTCGCTCAACTTGCAGATAATTTGCCTAAATCTAACTATGAACATTATTACGAAGAAGTGGTTTACCTATACAGTTTTTTATTAAGTGATGTTATAGTGAGTCCGGATGCGTATCTAAAAACGATGCATTATACGAATAGATTCAGTGATTCTAGTTTGTTAAAAACGTATATGCGTGCTTATATTTCTTTGAAAGAAAAGGAAAATGAGGGAGCTATTCAAATTTTAAAAAACACTCCTAAAGGCTCTAATTATCAAGAATTTCCAGTATTTAAATATTTGATGGGGGTAGCCCTGTTAAATAAATTAGATTTCACAGCTGAAAATTACTTCAATAGCTTTTTGGCGGAAAACAAAGGAGATAATTACATAAAAGATACCTACTTGAGACTTTCGTGGATAAAACTCCTTAAAGGAGATATAGCAGGTTTTAATACTTTTCGCAATTTACTAAAAAAGCAAGGCTATACTTATCATGAAAAGGATAAACAAGCAGTTGCAGAAGCGAATGACCAAACTCCGCATGTAGACTTATTAAAAGCTCGCCTATTATTCGACGGAGGTTATGCTCAAAGAGCCTTATCTGTATTAGCTAATATTAACCAATCTGAAATAAAGCAACCCATACATCAAGTCGAATTTCATTATCGGGTAGGCAGGGTGTATGAGTCTGTTGGGAAAGATGATTTAGCTATACAGGAATTTCAAAAAGCGTTTGATAAAGGCAAAGGATTCAAGCAATATTATGCTGCTAAATCGGGGGTAGAAATGGGAAAATTATACGAAAAGAAAAAGAATTGGGGGAGAGCTAAATCAATCTATACTTCCGTATTAAGTCTAGGAGATCATCAATTTAAAGTAAGTATAGTAACAGAAGCTAAAAAACGATTAAGCCAACTGCCTAAAACTTAAAACAGGCAGGTTCATGATCGTTTGTCATGCCCATTGCTTGCATATAAGCATAACAAATAGTCGTACCAAAAAATTTAAACCCTCTTTTTTTCATATCCTTAGCAATCTTGTCGGAAATTTCTGTTCGCACTGGAATTGCTCCTTTGGAAAAATCGTGTCGAATAGGCTTTTTATTAGGGAAATAACTCCAGATATAGTTTGAAAAACTGCCAAATGAGGCTTGAATTTGCATAAAAAGTTGGGCATTACTAATGGCTGATTGTATTTTCAAGCGGTTTTTAATAATACCGTCAAATTGCATCAATCGCTCCACATCAGAAACTGTCATGGCAGCCACTTTTGCAACCTCAAAGTTATGAAATGCCTCCCTATACCCTTCCCTACGCCTTAGAATGGTTATCCAACTAAGGCCAGCCTGCGCTCCTTCTAAAATTAAAAACTCAAATAAAATTTTATCATCATAGCAGGGGGTACCCCATTCTGAATCGTGGTATTTCTGATATAATTTATCTCCAGAACACCATGCACATCTTCGCTTATCCATTTTCTAAATCATCCCAAAATTCTTGGGCTCTGCGATAGTGAGGAATAACAATAGATCCTCCTACTAAATTTGCAATCATAAACACTTCATTCAATTCAGCCTGAGTTAATCCTACTTGATGACATTTTTCAATATGATATTTAATGCAATCATCACAACGGAGAACCATGGAAGCTACCAAACCCAACATTTCTTTTGTTTTTACATCTAAAGCACCGGCCGTGTAGCTTGTCGTATCTAATGCAAAAAATCTTTTGATATTGGTATCAGCGGTTTCCATAATCCGCTCATTCATACGAGTTCTATATGAATTGAACTCTTCTACTAATTTTCCCATAGGTTTTTTAAATTGAAGTGAGCTCCTGTAATGGATCCCAAAAAACATTTTTAAAATTTTGAATCTTATCAGCTATTATTACTATGCCCTCATTTTCTAATAAGGATTGCATCATGTTACTATCTTCAAAATGAAATTTTCCACTCAGCATACCATTTCTATTAACTACACGATGTGCAGGAACTTTTGGATGCACTAAATGCGACTGATTCATGGCGTAACCTACTAATCTAGCAGATCCTTTAGCGCCTAAAGCATTGGCTATAGCTCCATAGGTAGTTACTTTTCCGAAAGGCACTAGTCTGACTAGTTCATGCACTTGATTATAAAAGTTACTATCCATCCTCAGTTTAGCTTAATGAAAATTGTACATAATTAATATTCTTCTGCTTCTTTAAATAAATATTTTCGTAATGTGTTTTAATACTTAGTACGTCATCCACTAAATCTGATTGGTATAAATCTGCAGTACTTTTATGCAAAACTAAATTTAATTCGGCAATTTTATCCAGGGTATAATGATACAACATATCATTGTCGGTTTTCAAGTTAATCTTGCCCCCAGGCTTTAAGATTTGTCTATATTTTTCTATAAATATACTTGAAGTCAAGCGTTTCTTTTCTCGACTTTCACGAGGTTGAGGGTCGGCAAATGTTATCCAAATTTCAGCTACCTCCGCAGGTCCAAAATAATCCAATATATCTTCAATCTGAATCCTCAGAAAGGCTAAATTAGTAATGTTTTCCTCCATCCCAGATTTTGCACCCCTCCATATCCTATTCCCTTTTAAATCTAAGCCCATGTAGTTCTTATCTGGATATATACGAGCCATTCCTAAAGCATACTCCCCTTTGCCACAAGCAAGTTCTAATACTAAAGGATTTTCATTTTTAAAATGTGCTTGAGCCCACTTGCCTTTATTAGCATACCCCTCTTCTAATTGGTATACATTGGAGAATTCATTTATCTCTGAGAATTTTCTTAATTTGTCTTTACCCACTTTAATTTAAAATTATATGCAAAATTAAAATTATTCAGTGCATTTTTACTAGCTAAACCTTAGATCTATTACCCGCATGAAAAAAATTACTTTATTTTTAAGTTTAATGCTAATTGGCATACTGTCATTTGCTCAAAAACCTATTCATTATGAATTGACTTTTCCAAGTGCTGTGCATCATGAAGCTGAAATTAGTATGACCATAACAGATTTAAAAAAAGAGCCCTTATTACTTCAAATGAGTAGATCCTCTCCGGGGAGATATGCTACTCATGAGTTCGGAAAAAATATATATAATTTAAAGGCGGTTAATGAGAAAGGCCAGAAAGTTGAGATAAAAACAATTAAAGGAGATTTATTTCAAATTGATAACCCTGGTTCTACGTTAAAAGTTACATATACATTATTTGGAGCTTGGGTTGATGGCACTTATGCTGCAATAGATGAAACGCATGCTCACTTAAATATTCCTGCAGTTTTTATGTATCCTGAGGGTTATGCAGAAAGAGCACGTACTGTGTCATTTCCGGACATTAAACAAAGAAATTGGAAAATAGCTAGTCAGATGATCCAAAATAATCAAGGCTATTTACAGGCACCTAATTTTGCCTACTTTATGGATAGCCCTATAGAGTTAGCAGATTTAAATGTGTATTCTTGGCAAGTCTTGGACCCAACTGGGAAACCTCAACAAATTGAAATTGCTATACACTCCAAAGATCAACCGGAAGATATTAAAGACTTTGGGGAAATGGTTAAAAGGGTAGTGCAGGAACAAGCGGCTGTTTTCGGAGAATTTCCTACATTCGATTATGGGAAATATATATTCCTACATGATGTATTTCCAGAATTTGCAGGAGATGGTATGGAACATAGAAACTCAACAGTTATCGTGCAACGGACCCCTCAAATTAAAGGCTTTGAGTCGGGTTTATTGGGTACCTTTTCACATGAATTTTTTCATGCTTGGAATGTAGAACGCTTAAGACCTCAAACCTTAGAGCCGTTTCAATATAATCATTCCAATTCCACTGATGGCCTTTGGTTTGCCGAAGGTTTTACACAGTATTATGGGAATTTAACCATAAAACGTGCTAACTTGCGCACTGAAGAGCAAATTCTCCGGACTTTTAATGGCTTTATCCAAGCCGCTTTAAATACCCCTGGCGCTAAATATTATTCTCCTATTGATGCCAGTAGATACGCTGTATTTGCTGACGCAGGTGTTTCGATAGATCTAACTAATAAAAGCAATATATTTACTTCCTACTATAGTTATGGGGCCGCACTTGCTTTGGGCTTAGATTTGGAGCTAAGAGTTAATTTTAATAAAACTTTAGATGACTATATGAAGGTTCTTTGGAAAATGTATGGTAAAAATGAAAAAGCCTACAGCATGCAAGATTTAGAAACAGGTTTAGCGACGCTAACTTCTGCTAAATTTGCAGCGGATTTCTTCAAACAATACATATTTGGTACGCAAAAAAGTAATTATGCCAAGTTATTAAATAGTGCAGGTTATGAATTAGTAAAATCTAAACCTAATCAGTCATATTCAGGCTTAGAACGTGCACAATTAGAAAATGGCAAGGTAATGCTTGGTTCTACTGTTAAAGACAGTCCCGCATATTTAGCGGGTTTAAATTCAGGTGTTACATTGGTAAGTTTGAATAATCAAATCTTGAGTTCTCCGAAAGATATCTTAGAAATTACAAATAAGCTTCAACCTGGCACTCAAATTACAGTTAATTATACTTATTTTGGGATTCCGAAAACTACCTTATTAACCCTGGTGGAAAATCCCGATTTGGAAATTATGAGTTTCGAAAAGTTAGGTAAGACAGTTACTTCGGAAATGTTAGATTTTAGAACAAAATGGCTTTCTTCAACAATTAAAAATTAACCAAAACACATAAATACTATGTTTAAAAAAAACCTAACCTTTTTATTTTTCTTCCTATTAGGAAGTAGTTTATATGCCCAGGATATTAACAAAATTATCAGTAGAGAGTATGTAGATCATCTCATCAAAACCTTAAGCGCCGATGATATGCAAGGCCGAAAAGCTTTTACTCCTGGTATTGAAAAAGCAGCTACTTTTATAGAATCAGAATTTCAGAAAATTGGATTACAACCCTTGGAAGGTGAAAAAGGTTTCCGACAAACCTTTTTTAAATACCAAATCAAACCTTCTCAAGTAGAAGTTAAAATTGATGGCCAAGCTATCTCATCTTCCAAAGTTTTTGTATTAGGCGTAAACAGTGGAACTTTGACGTTTAATCAATCAAATTCAGAAAAGGTAGTGGTTTTTGATACTAACAAACCTTTTAGAGAACAATATATGGCTGTTGCCAGAGGTGCTAAAAGACAACTAGTATTATTAAATGAAGCTTTTGAAAAAGATTTTAATGAATTAAAGAAAAATCCAGTTAGAGCTAGTATTGGCGATACTGATAAACCAGAAAAAGCAAATGCCATCGTATTTGTATTAGGAGAAAATTCAGCAGATAATTTTGAAGTAAACCTCACAAATAGTGTAGAAAAATTAGAGTTATTCAATGTAGGGGGTATAATTCCTGGCAAATCAAAAGCTAAAGAATACGTGATTTTCTCAGGCCACTTTGATCATATGGGCATAGTTAAACCTAAAGAGGGTGATAGCATCATGAATGGAGCAGATGATAATGCCTCGGGTACAACGGCAATGATTGCTTTAGCAAAATACTACAAAGCTTTAAAAAACAACGAAAGGACTTTAATTTTCGTTGCATTTACAGCCGAAGAAATTGGAGGGTATGGGGCACGTTATTTTTCTCAAAAATACAATCCAGATGATGTTGTTGCTATGTTTAATATTGAAATGATTGGTAAAGAATCCAAGTTCGGTAAAAACGCCGCATTCATTACAGGTTATGATAAATCAGACTTTGGAGCTATTTTACAAAAAAATTTAAAAGGTACTGAATTTACTTTCCATCCAGACCCTTATACCTCCCAGAATTTATTTTACCGAAGTGACAATGCTACTTTAGCTGCATTAGGTGTTCCTGCACATACTATTAGTACAGATCAAATTGATACCGATAAACATTACCATCAGGTAACCGACGAATATAAAACCTTAGATGTAGATAATATTTTATCAACCATAAAAGCCATTGCAAAAAGTGCGGTTTCTATTGTTAAAGGGCAAGATACTCCTTCTAGAATCCCTAAATTGAATTCAAACAGATAAGAATATTATAATTGCTCGTTCTATTATGAGCGTAAAAAAATAAGGGGGCTAAAAGTATAATGGCCCCCTTTTTATATTTGCTTCCACATTACATAGTCATTCATCTGGTAGCCTGAACCAATTTGAATATCTACTTCTTCGATAATTTCAAATTGCATTTTTTTATAAAACTGTAGCGCTGGATTTAAACGATTTACATTTAAACACAGCGATTGTCCCCCAAGCTGCTTTACCTGAGCAATTACAGTATTTAATAATAACTTTCCTAAACCTTTTCCATGGGTCTCTGGAAGCAAATAAATTTTATGGAGTTTAAAACGAGTATTATTTTTATCTAATGGTGAATAAGCAGCAAATCCTAATACTGTATCGGCTGATTCTAAGATTAAAAAAGTATGACCTTCTTCTATCATTTGCTTTCTAAGAGTGGCTAAATCATACATTTCTGCCAACATAAATTGAATTTGATCTATACTAAGAATAGTTTTGTAGGTGGTAGGCCAAATTTGTTGCGCTAACGCTTGAATTAATGATAAATCTCCTATTTTAGCTTTTCTTATTTCCATCTTTATTCCAGATTTTCACTTAGAAATAAATAATCTCCACTAAAATTGACTTCTATAAAACCATCTTTAATAACTTCTAATTGTCCGTTGTCCGTAGGGCGAAGATTAGATGTTTCATGATACTTCAGAATTTCAATTTCAAGAATTGTACCTGCAGCTTTCCAAACTTTAAATCCAGGCTTAATGGCAAATGTTTTTTGGGTAGGTGTAAATAAAACTATATTGATTTGATTTAGATAAGGATAAACATCATCAAATTTTTTATTTAAGCCGATGATATTAACCGCTGGATAATCTAAAGCAATTAAATGCTTCAAAAAAGCTCCAATATCAGATGGATCTAAATTTATAACTGCTGTACTTTCTTGAGTGGGCTCTAGCTTTTTAAGCGATACTATAAAATCTACTTTTATGCCTAAAGAATTAACTTGTTCATAAGCGTCCACAGCAACAAATACACTCGGACTCCATTCTAAAAGTTGACCCAATAACTCTAAATCAAACTGAGTTAAATCTTGAATATATAGCGCTGGCTCTTGTTTTTCTTTAACAATATGATGCGAAGACATACCACGAAGATATGTGTTGCTAATTTATTTTCCTAGTTTTTTCAGAAACAGAAGTAGACCTTGATACCGCATAAATAACACCTCCTGCAGAAATCTGATACCCGGTAGAAATTGAGTATAATAATTTCTCTTGAATAATACCTGTCGTATTATCAATTACATACGTACCATTTTGATTTGTGTTCAATAAAGAGGTAGAAATTTTACTTGAAAATTTCAAGATGGTAATTTTCTCAGAAATATCTTCTATCCAAAAATCTGTAATTAATTTTTGACCATCAATATTAACAGAATCTTTCCAGTTAAAGCCTTTTTTGGTTTTATCTGAATAATTGAAATCAGCCAAAATGCCCAACATAGTTCCCTTTTCAAAAGCTTCGGGTTGGAGTCCAGCAAAGGATACTAAGGTGTCTGTTGCCATTTCTGCCTTATAATCAGTAAAATTTTGAATAACTCCATACTTATTAATACTCACATCCACAGGTTTATTAACCATAAAATCTAAAGCTTCCAAGATTCTGGAGCTCGTATCAATTTTAGTTCCTGAATTGTATCTTAAACGTTGACCCATAGCTTCAATCTCTGCATCTAAAGATTTAATTTTTACAGTGAATGAGGAACCTTGATCATTATTTAGCATGCTAGTATAGCTTTTGCTTACTAAGGAGTTAGTATTAACGTTCATTGATTGTTTTCCTCTTTGAATAATCGCTCTGGAGTTCGTTAAAATATCTGTTTGATAAGATTCTCCTGTTTCAAATTTAAATACCCGTGAAGTTTCTTGTGCCATACTTTCTAAAGAAATTAGGCAAAAAAAGAATATAACAAGGGCATTAGACAGACTTTGCTGTAATTTTTTCATAGAATTTTTATTATGAATTATAAGCTTATTTATTAACCTCTTGGCATTCTCACATCCGGTCGAGCTGGAATAGGTGGTACTGGAGGTAATATTGGTACTACAGGCAAATTGAGCGTTGTAGTAAAGGTAGAAACGGCTGGAGGTGTTCCAAACAAAGGCATCGGAGGAGGCACTGGGACTGAGGGTACCGAAGGCAATAAATTCCCAGCAGGCAATCCTGGAGCAACCGGACTTGGAAGAGTTTGAACAGGTGGAGCAACTGGAACCGTTAATGGTGGAGCAGTAACGGCATTTACTCCTACCCCGGGCGTTAATTGAGGTGGAGGTGTTGTTAATGCAACTCCATTATCTGAAGCGTTTCCTGTTGCATTTTGTGCTTTAGCAGATTGAACACTTATTCCGGCTACCAAAACAAAACTGAAAAACAATAATTTTTTCATAACATTAGTTTACTTTACTTCGCTTATTTAACAACACAGGATAACCAACTGTTCCAAATAATTGAATTCTATCACCTGAAAATTTTGTAAGATTAAACACACCAAATCCAAAAGTAAAAGCAGATCCTTTTATAGGTCTAATACCACTGGAAACTCCTAAGTTTAATCCTGACCATTCTAAATTGAAATTAACCTGACGAATAATCTCGTAAGAAATGTTGGCAAAAAAGCCAGTTCCATATTTCCCTTTGCCAGTAAATTCATCCATTGGACTTTTGTATCTAAAACGCCCTGTACCATATCCCAAAGTATAACTTAAGCCTGAATACCCTTCCGATCTAGATTTTATTTTTTGGGAGGCATGACTAATTGCTAAATAATATGATGCATCAGGGGCATCCGATACAGAAGGGCTTGCAAATAAATGTAGTGCCCCTGCTGAAATACTAGTGCCTCCAATAATTTGTCTACTAACCACTAAATTCATAGATAAATCTCTGAACTCTGAAACTCGTACAACGTTCATACTTGCAGATACATTGATAAATTTACTCGAATTACCTCCAGAAATACCAAATGCGCCCGCTAAATCTCCTGTATTTGGTTCTGTATACATCGCAGGATATACCCCACCTAAAACCACAAATGCATAGGTAGAGTTTCCACCTCCCCAACCAGTAGGCGTCATAATACTTTGAACACTATTATTAGGTAATAAAGCAGAAAATTGATGTTTAGCGGTTCCCTTTTCATTAATTAATGAATCCATTTTCATTCTCAAGCCACTTTCAAATACATTCTGACTTTGAGCAATTAATGGAAATCCCAGACATATTATCGCGATTAAGCAACTATTTTTGAGAACATTCCAACTGATCCAAGATCGTTTTTTCATATTTAGAGATTTTATCGGATAATTAAATACCTAATCTTCTAATTTACTTTAATTTACCTTTACTACAAGATTACAAATTTAAAATAAATTAATTATTTTGAAAGTTATGTTCAAATCACATACCAATTCCAGGGAATACATACCCTTATTCTAAAATTACACATGTATAAAATGACTTATCTATTAGTAATTTAAGCTGAGATTTAAGTATTTTTGTTTACCCTATGACTTTAGTCCAATTAGAATATTTAGTCGCTGTAGACACCTTTAAGAGCTTTGGATTGGCAGCAGAAAAATGCTTTGTGACGCAGCCTACCTTAAGTATGCAGATCCAAAAACTGGAAGAGCATTTAAATGTAAAACTTTTTGATAGGACAAAAAAACCTATTTCTCCTACAGATATTGGGATTCAAGTTATAGCGCAGGCTAGAATAGTTTTGAATGAAAGTCAAAGAATAAAAGAAATTATTGAAAGTCAAAAACAAGAATTATCTGGGGATTTAAAAATTGGCGTCATACCAACCGTTGCCCCTTATATGCTCCCAGAAGTGATAACAGTCATGTTAAGTAAGTATCCCAAATTAAATATTTCAATTTGGGAATATACTACTGATGAAATTATACAAAATTTAAAAAGTGGGATACTAGATTGTGGAATTTTGGCCACACCTTTAGTAGATAATTTCCTCACTGAGACCCCACTTTATTACGAAGGGTTTGTTATTTACCTAAATAATACTAGTCAGATTGCCAAAAAAAAATTCCTTAATGCCGATGATTTACTTTTAGAAAACATCTGGCTCTTAAATGAAGGTCATTGTATGCGATCGCAAGTGTTAAATATCTGCAAAAATATAAAATCCTCTAAAAATCCCTTTTTAAACTACAATACGGGAAGTTTAGAAACGCTGATTCGAATGGTAAATTTAAATGGGGGGGCAACCTTAATTCCAGAAATGTATTTAAAAGAATTAAGCCCAGAAGATCTTAAAAAAATTCGACGCTTTGTAAACCCTCAGCCTGTTCGAGAAATTGGCTTGGTGACACCTAAAAACTATATTAAAAAGCGAATGCTATCAGTATTGAAAGAAGAGATTTTAGCCAGTATACCTAAACATATGTTAATAGCTAATAAAAAGGATATTATTAAACTCTAAATGCTAAGGATTATTTACCCGCTTTAAACCTTCAATTCCAACAATCTTTTCTTCAGCCTCATTTTTTTTATTCTTCTTTTTCTTTTTATTAGAATTTCCACCATTTAATCTCTCTTCCAAAATAATATTAAATTCCTTTACTTGTTCTGGCTTTAACAATTCTCTTATTTTCGCATTGGTCTCATTCATAGATTTATAAAACCGAGTTAACTCCTCGTCTTTTACCCCTTGAGATTTTTGCTTTTTAACAAGATCTAACTGAAGTTTCGACAAGTCATAGGCATATTTTGTAATTATGGATTTTTGGGTAGAAGATAACACTAATCTTTTTTCTAATTCATCTATATTTTTCTTAGTCAATTCTTCCGCAGTGGGCATTTTTTGAGCATGCGCTTCAACGACTCCGAAAGCTGCAAAACCTAAAAATAAACTCAGAAATAAAATAATATTTTTCATATCCTTGAATTATGTGTTTGCGACAAAAATAAATAAAATAAAAGAATATTAGGAATCAGAAAAGGCCGCCCCTTGCGGGGGCGGCCTCTTAAACATAAAAGAATGTTTAATATTTAAAAAACTCTGCTGATAATCAGCTATTATAACGCTTTTTTATAGTTTTCTGCAACTGCATCCCAATTAACTACATTCCAAATGGCAGCTAAATATGAAGGACGCATATTTTGATATTTTAAATAATAAGCATGCTCCCACACATCAATTCCAAAAATAGGTGTACCTTTTTGCTCAGCCACATCCATTAATGGAGAGTCTTGATTTGGGGTAGATGAAATAAATAACTTTTTATCTGCACCCACAGATAACCAAGCCCAACCTGAACCGAATCGTGTAGCCCCAGCATCCTGAATCTTCGTCTTAAATTCTTCAAAAGAACCGAAAGCCTCATTAATAGCCGTCGCTAATTCTCCTGTTGGTTCTCCGCCTTTATTTGGGCCTAAAACTGACCAAAACAATGTGTGATTATAATGACCACCACCATTGTTTCTAACTGCTGCCGGATATTTAGAAATATTTTTAATTAAATCCTCTAAATTTGAATTAGCCTCAGGTTTGCCTTCTAAAGCCTTATTTAAATTAGTTACGTAAGCTTGGTGATGTTTACCATGGTGAATTTCCATGGTTAATTTATCGATATGCGGTTCTAATGCATCGGTTGCGTAAGATAACGCTGGTAGTTCAAATGCCATAATAAATCGAGTTTAAATTAATAAATTGATATACAAATATAAGACACAAATAGGGAATATTTAACCTATTATTGTCAAAAGTTAACTCCTTTTGGATAGAAAAAAATTCTTCATTAATTGAGCACACTGATCCCCCAAAACTCCACCTTTTAATAACGTCTTAGGATGCAAAATGTTTTTTTCTAATTTTAAAAAACCCCTTTTTTCCTCTCTAGCTCCATAAACAATCCTAGAAACCTGCGTCCAATAACTTGCTCCTGCACACATGACACATGGTTCAATCGTAACGTATAATGTACAATCTCTTAAATATTTACCACCTAAGGTTTCCGCAGCCGCTGTAAAAGCTTGCATTTCTGCATGGGCAGTTACATCATTTAATTGTTCCGTTAGATTATGTCCACGTCCTATTACCTTACCTTTGCATACAATCACCGCCCCAATAGGAATTTCATCTAAATCCAGTGCCTTTTTAGCCTCTATCAATGCCAATTTCATAAAATGTTCATCGGCAACATCTACATTCCCTAAGGATTCTTCAAAAGTATAATAACTCATCACTATTACTTTAATTTACTGCCATTAGGCACTGGTTTATCAATCTTGCTTAATATGATAGCGCCGTTTTCATCTTCAAAACCTGTCACTAAAAATTCACTCATCCATGTCCCAATTTGCTTTTTAGGAAAATTTACAACACCCACAATCTGCTTACCCACTAACTCCTCTAAATCATAGGCTAAAGTAATCTGAGCACTTGATTTTTTTATACCTAAAGGCCCAAAATCTACCCATAATTTATAAGCTGGGCGACGAGCTTCTGGAAATGCCTCTACTTTTATAATAGTGCCTGCTCGAAGTTCAACCTTTTCAAACTCTTCCCAAGTTAAATTATTCTCCATGTTGTCTCTTTTTACAAATGTAATAAAACTAGAATTTATACCTTTGTGCTATGAATTCAATTAAACTTAAACGCGGAAAGGAAAAAGCAATCTTTCAGAAACATCCATGGATTTTTTCAGGAGCAATTGAAAAAATTCAAGGTAATCCGAAAAACGGTGAAGTGGTAAGCGTTGTAAGTTTAACCGGAGAATTTCTTGCTTTTGGCTACTTTAATGCACAATCACGTGTAGCTATTCGCATAATTGAGTGGGATAACACCCTCTCAATTGATGAACAATGGTATTATCAAAAGATAAAAACCGCCATTGAAGCTAGACAACAATTAATTAATGGGCAAGACACGAATACTTATCGATTAATTTTTAGTGAAGCTGATTATTTACCAGGTTTAATAGTTGATCAATACGACCAATATTTATCTGTGCAGATCTTAAGTTCGGGCATTTTAAATGCAAAGGACATGATTATAAATGCACTACGAGACCTATTACAACCAAAAGGCATTTTTGATAGAAGTGATGCTACTGCGTTAACTCACGAAGGTTTGGCCAATAACAATGGGCTACTTTGGGGAGAAAATCCACCAGAATTCCTAGAGGTAAAAGAAAATGGCCTTAAATATTTGGTCAATATATCTTCAGGACAAAAATCGGGCTTCTATTGTGATCAAAGAGAAAATCGAAAAATACTCTCACAATTTGTAAAGGGAAAGTCGGTATTAGATTGTTTTAGCTATAGTGGTGGATTTAGTTTAAATGCACTTAAAAATGGAGCATCCTCCGTGGTAAGTGTGGATAGTTCGGCGTTGGCAATCGAAACCCTAGAAAAAAACATTCAATTAAATGGATTTGAAAATATCAACCATGAATCCATTCAATCCGATGTCAATAAACAATTACGTGCTTTTAAAGATGCCGGCAAAAAATTCGATGTAATCATTTTGGACCCCCCTAAATATGCACCCTCCAAATCAGCATTAGATCGTGCGGCACGGGCTTACAAAGATTTGAATCGTTTAGGTATGCAGTTATTAAATCCGGGAGGTTTATTAGCCACCTTTTCCTGTTCAGGAGCAGTAGATATTGAAACCTTTAAACAAATATTGGCCTGGGCAGCCTTAGATGCAGATAAAGAAGTGCAGGTAATATACCAATTTTGTCAACCACTCGATCATCCAGTTAGGCTATCCTTTCCCGAAGGAGAATACCTAAAAGGATTATTAATTAAGGTAAATTAAGCTATTTATATTCGTCTTGAATAGCATACTTTCCGAAAATCATTAGTCCAATTGCAATGGGTATAAAAACCAATAAAATTATCCCCCATTGTAAAGCTGTATTGAGCTGATGTGAAGGCTCTGCTTGAGATATTTTATCAAAAGCCTGATATAACATAAATATTGTTCCTAATGGCCCTAAAATTATCCATACAAAGCCTAAAAATCTTTTAATCCTACTCATAAAAATCTGCCTCCTCTACAGAAGTTTTGTTTTTCAAATAAATTGCCCCAATAATAAATGAAATTAAAGCCACACCAATAGGATACCAAAGTCCTGATAATGGCGTAGATCCCGGAAAACTTACCATTAAAGTAGCAATAAAAGGCACTAAACCTCCAAAGATGCCATTTCCTACATGGTATGGAAGCGACATAGAAGTATACCTAATCTTTGTGGGAAATAATTCTACCAAAAAGGCAGCAATTGGACCATACACCATTGTTACGAGTAAAATTTGAAAAAATACTAGGCCCACAAATAACCAGAAGGTACCAGTATCAAGTTTTACATCTTTTATTATTTGTATTGTAGTAGCCGCATTGGTGATATCTACCCGACTAAAACTCCCTCCATCTTGAAGGTACACTCGAGTAGAGGAGAATATGGTTGAATCAGGCATATTTGGTAAAAGCTGCTTTGTTATTATTGGAGCATCAGTTTTTAATACCTCAGTAGGCGCTACTTCCAATCGATTACTTTTTTCTAAAAACATCTGGTAAATTGGACGGTAAAATAAAACCCCCAGTAACATACCTATCAACATAATCCATTTTCTACCCACTTTATCCGACCAAGCTCCAAATACTACAAAAAACGGTGTTGCGAAAGCAATTCCCCATAATAATATATACCGGGAATCATTAAAATCGATTTTACAGGTGTTTTCTAAAAAGGATTGCGCGTAAAACTGTCCCGTATACCAAACCACTCCTTGCCCCATAGTAGCTCCAAACAAGGCCAATAAAACCATTTTAAAATTGGATTTATTTTTAAAGCTGTCGGCTAATGGATTTTTAGATGTTTTACCTGTGGATTTAAGTTTTTCAAAAAGAGGAGATTCGTGCATTTTAAGCCGGATATATATCGATATTCCAACTAATAAAATAGATAATAAAAAGGGAATCCTCCAGGCCCAATCATTAAAAGCCTCAGTGCCTACAACATTTTTCACTAATACAATAACGCCTAGGGATAAAAATAACCCTAAGGTAGCCGTAGTTTGAATCCAGCTCGTAAAAAATCCTCTTTTATTGGGGGGAGCATGTTCCGCTACATAAGTAGCCGCACCTCCATATTCACCACCGAGAGCTAAGCCTTGAATTAACCTTAAAATTAACACTAATATTGGTGCAGCATACCCGATTTGAGAAAAAGAAGGAATTAACCCAATCAAAAAAGTAGATCCACCCATTAATACTAGTGTTAATAGAAATGTATATTTTCTGCCCACTAAATCGCCTAAACGACCAAATACAATTGCCCCAAATGGACGTACAATAAACCCTGCAGCAAATATGGCTAAGGTATTAATGAGTGCCGAAGCCCCTGAATCAGCTGGGAAAAGTTGAGCGCCAATAACTGTAGCTAAGCTGCCAAAAATATAGAAATCATACCACTCAATTAAGGTTCCTAAGGAGGAGGCACCTATAACCTGAAAGATACCTTTAGAGGATTTAGCTTCGCTCATAAAAACTAGTCGATTTTAATTATTCTTCTGATTTAAAAAATACTTTATAATAATTCATCTCCTTCTCCTGATCAAAACCCTTTTCAATCAGCTCCTTGTTTCCGTGTATATAAATATGGAAATTTTTATCCAATTTTAAAATACTCTTAAAGGCTCTAGCTTGCTTTTTCACAGCGGCTTCTGATATTTCAAACGAATCCGCTATTGGCATATCAAATTCTTGTTCATATGACTTTTTAAAGTCTTTAAACATAGCTATCCCCGTATCATTAGCAATCACTTCGTTTGAAAATTCTTCAATATCAAATGTATCCTTCTCCTTAAAATATTTCATAGATTTATTTAATAAATCTATTTTGTCGGCTTTACTAATTTCGAACTCCTCATCTAGCCTCTCCGTTATAAAGTTCTTATAAACCCCTAAAACATTTTGAGTTTGGGCATAATGATCATTTCTGATCTTTAATTTTAAAAAGTCATCTTTCCAAAATGACGACCCAACCCTACTTCCTGACTCAAAAGCAGCAACTTTAAACCCTTCGCTCCGATCAGTATTATAAATTAAACAAGCTTTGTCTAATTTATTTAAATTAATCCCTTCCCGTTCATAACTAATATCAAAAGAACCCTGAACAGGAAAAACTTTTAAATAGGTTTCTTTGGATTCCGATTTGAATAAACCAATAGCTTCATGAGACTCTCCTTCCACTTGCAATTGACGAAAATAAGCCACATAAAACTCTCCTGCTTTGTGTTTAGGGTCTTCAATAAGGCGATGGAAATAACGAGCAAGGTCCTGTGATGCTGTAAGAAAGTCAACTTTCTTATCAAAAAGATCGGCAACTATCTGTAAAACCTCATTAGGCTCTCCATTAGATGTTTCACGGATTAATCTAAATACCTCATTAGTCTTTTCAAACCCATTTAAAAAGAAAGGAATTAAAATAGAACCCAGATTTTCATCCTGAAGCTCAAATAATTTTTCGGAGACAATTACCCCCTCTTCTAATTTAGGGTTTCCAATATGATGTATCGTTAATAAATCTAGTGTACCGGCTGAAAATTCTAACATTGATTTTATTTAAGCTTTTCTTCGTCAGGAACGTTTCTTAATTTAACTGGATTGCGTTCATTTCTCTTCATCCTCAAATTCAACATCTCTACTAACACAGAGAAAGCCATTGCGAAATAAACATAACCTTTCGGAATATGCTGATCTAAGCCTTCGGCTAATAAAGAAACTCCAATTAATAATAAGAATGAAAGTGCAAGCATCTTCACGGTTGGATGTTTATTTACAAAATTGCTAATTGAGCCGGCAGAAAGCATCATAATTATAACCGCAATAACAACTGCCGCCACCATGATTTCAATATGATCGGCCATACCCACAGCGGTAATTACCGAATCTAAAGAGAATACTAAGTCTAAAATTAAGATTTGTACAATAGTACTTGAAAACGAATGTACTTTAATGTTTCCATTAACTTCCTCTTCACCTTCTAATTTGTTATGGATTTCATGGGTGCTTTTATAAATTAAAAATAATCCACCCACTAATAAAATAATATCTCTTCCAGAAATAGATAACTTTTGTACCCATTCTGCATCTGAGATACCCACTAAACCGGCAGCATTGAATACTTCCGCCGTTAAGCCCATTACCCAACTTAAGGAAAGTAATAAAAGGATTCGAGTAATCATGGCTAAAGCTAATCCCCATTGACGAGCCTTTTTTTGTTGATGTGCCGGGAGTTTTCCAGATAATATCGATATAAACACAATATTATCAATACCTAAAACGATTTCCAAAACCGTTAACGTAAGCAATGATATCCAAGCCTCAGGGGTAGCTAAAAATTCCATAGATAAAATTTATTTTACGAATATAAAAAAAGCCTATTGAAATAATCAACAGGCTTAAAGTTTATTTGTGTGATAAATTATTTAAAAATTACGGAACCGTATTTAGCATTGATATTAATTCCATTCCCAGCGCCATTGCCTATATCTCCTGTAAACTGCTTAAATGTACTCGATCTATTTGAACCTGCAACCTCTTTTGCGCTTACGCGATCGCCATATTTAAAACTTCCATACGAAACAGATACATTTAAAGAGGCATTGTAATTACTTGCAAAACCAACACTCACAGGCGAATAATCCGCAACAACATTAAATTGTTTAACCCCCGCTTCAAGCCTTTCCACATTTATTCTACCATACTGTACACTCCCCGTAAAAGTACCGGCCAAAGTCTTTAAATTTAAATTAGTATACTGAGATGTTAAGGTTAAACTGCCTGCATGGCCTATATTGATGCCGCTCCCATATTGCATTTTAATTTTTGCATTTCCTTTAATAGTAGTTGCGTTAAATCGCGTGTATTGTCCATCAAACTCAATTTCACCTGCTTCACCTATATTAAAGCCATTCCCATATTGCATTTTAACCATCGCTTGAGCATGTACCTTATTGATACTAAAACCCGCATATTGTGCGCCTAAATTTAACTGTTGAGCCTCTTTGATCGATGAGTTTTCCCCATAAGCCAAGGTCATTTTAATTTTGTTTACCATGCCTAAAGTAGCTTTCCCATATTGCACTGAAGCAAAATTATTATCATGCTTTAAATCACCGGTATTTAGGTTTCCATATTGAACTCTTAATGCAGTAGGGCCTTCATGGTTTTCCAAATTTATATTTCCATAGGCTTGCGATAAACTGATAGCCTGACTGATAGGGACATATAAAGTCACATGAACTTTAAGCTCCCTACGCCAGCGAACCCCATTTCGAGTCCCACTTCCCATAGAATTAATACCCTTTAAATCAATCTCTGTTTTATAGCTAACTTGTTCCCCCGCTTTTGAAGCTTGAATTTGAACTCTATCCAATAAATCAATCACTTCTTTTTCCGATCGTGCATAGGCTGTAATTTGAGCATCCATTTTTACTTCTGACTTTGCCCATGTTTTAACCGTAATAGAGCCGTACTTATTTATCACATCTACTTTATCACTTCTATCTAAAGCAAAGCTTTTAGAATAGGATTTAGATTTACTCGGATCATTGGCTTTATTATCTTCTTGATCTAAATTAGCATGCGTCATACTTAGCTCAACCGAAGAACTCTTTACTTTCGCAATTTGATTAGCACTAGCAATTTGTTCCATACTCACTTGTTGAGCCAATACCGCTAAAGGTAAACTCAACAATGTGCTAAATAAATAATATAACTTTTTCATAAAATGTTTTCTTGTTTAATCGCTTTAACTTGATTGAATATTTGAAGCTGTTGACTCAACATATCGGCTCTAATCTCTAGGTTTTTAATCATGGCTTTTACAACCACTTCTTGATTAGGACTCGTTTTCAATTGTTCCTGAAGTTTAATATAATCGTTATCCAATTGTTTAAGGTCAGCTACAAATTTCTTATATAACTCCGGATTTGAAGCTGAAAAAAATTGTAAACTATCCCTTTTTTCTTCTATCAAACCAGCAAAGTGTACCTGCTGATCTTCATATTCATTACTTTTCTGAACAATCTCATCCGATTCAAGGGTTCTATTAATTCCAATGGTAATCGCAATTGTTATTATAACCATTACCATGGCAGCTACACTCATCCAAGGGCTCCAATGAAACTTTTTTACTGGTTTGGCTTCCTTATTCAACTCTCCCTCAATTCTAGTCCACAAATCAGCTGAAGGCTCAGCATTATTAAATTCACTTTTATTGGAATTAATAAAATTTTTTAGTTGACTCATCTTTCTATTCCTCTCGTTACTAATAAATCATATAATTTTCTCTTGGCACGCATAAATTGAGATCTGGAGGTATTCTCTGAAATCTGCAGAATATGAGCTATTTCTTCATGATCATACCCTTCAAATAAGTAGAGACTCAAAACTACACGATACCCATCGGGCAGGGTATTCATGGCTGCTTTTATTGCCTCTACTTTTAACTGAACTTCTTCTTCCCCTGGATCTATTTCTAAAGGAAAATCTTGTTCTTCTAAGGATATAAATTCGGCTTTACGTTTACGCAAATAGTTAATCGCCCGATTGACTACAATTTGCTTAAGCCATAATCCAAAAGTAGATTCGTGCCTAAAATCGTTTATTCTCTTGAAAGCATCTAAAAAGGCCTCTTGTAATACATCCTCAGCTTCTGCAGAATCTGAGACAATCCGGAGCGCTACATTGTACATCGCTTGTGAATAACGCTTATAAAGCTCGAATTGAGCTTGGCGATTTCCATTGCGGCATTCCGTGATTAAATGTAAAAGAGGATCTAAAACTGCTTCCAATATTTAAACTTTCTTACTCAAGAGACAACGTAAAAGATTAAACGTTGCATGACACTCAAAAATAAATTAAAAAAATCAATACTTTTGTGCCTCAATTCATTTTAAAATGCTTAGAACAACAACTTGTGGAGACCTAAATATTAGTAATTTAGGAGAAAATGTTACACTGTGTGGATGGATGCAAAATTCCAGAGATTTAGGTGGGATGACTTTTATAGATATCAGAGATCGATATGGTATTACCCAATTGGTATTTAACATGAACGATAAGGCAGATTTATGTGAAGCGGCACGTAAATTAGGGAGAGAATACGTAATCCAAGTGAGCGGTATTGTAGTTGAACGTTCTAATAAAAATAAAGACATCCCAACCGGTGAAGTAGAAATAAAAGTTCAAGCATTAACTATTCTTAATGAAGCTAAATTACCTCCATTTTTAATTGAAGATAAAACTGATGGTGGAGATGACTTGAGAATGAAATATCGTTACCTAGATTTACGTCGTAACCCGGTACGGAACAATTTAGTATTACGCCACAAAATGGCTCAATCGGTAAGACGCTACTTGGATGATTTAAATTTCTTGGAAGTTGAAACCCCTGTACTCATCAAATCAACTCCTGAAGGAGCCCGAGATTTCGTCGTACCAAGCCGAATGAATCCTGGAGAATTTTATGCCTTACCGCAATCTCCCCAAACCTTTAAGCAACTCCTAATGGTTTCTGGATTTGATCGCTATTTTCAAATAGTAAAATGTTTTAGAGATGAAGATTTAAGAGCTGATAGACAGCCAGAATTCACTCAAATAGATTGTGAAATGGCCTTTATTGAGCAAGAAGATATATTAAACACCTTTGAAGGTTTAATCCGAACTTTGTTTAAAGATGTCCGTAATTATGATTTACCAGAGGTACCTCGTATGCAATATGCTGATGCGATGCGTTTATATGGTTCAGATAAACCAGACACCCGATTTGGAATGCAGTTTGTAGACTTAACCTCAGTGGTAAAAGGCTATAACTTCCCTGTGTTCGAGAATGCTGAATCAATCATCGCAATTAATGCAAAAGGCGCTGCTCATTATACTCGTAAGCAATTAGATGAACTAACCGACTTTATAAAAAGGCCTCAAATTGGTGCCACAGGTTTAATTTATATGCGACATGGAGAAGATGGAAGTTTAAAATCCTCCGTGGATAAATTCTATGATGAGAATACTTTAAAATTATGGTCAGAAGCTACTTCAAGTGAACCTGGAGACCTTATTTTAGTGATGGCAGGGCAAACTGATAAAGTAAGAAAGCAATTGAATGAACTTCGATTAGAAATGGGAACACGTTTAGGTTTAAGAGATAAAAACACATTTTCTGCTTTATGGGTATTAGACTTTCCATTATTAGAATGGGATGAGGAATCTGCTCGTTACCATGCCATGCACCATCCTTTTACATCACCTAAGCCTGAAGACATTGCTTTACTAGACACCAACCCAGGGCAAGTAAGAGCTAATGCTTATGATCTAGTTATCAATGGTACGGAAGTTGGGGGTGGTTCTATTCGTATTCACGATAGAGAATTACAAGCTCTAATGTTTAAGCATTTAGGTTTTAGCCCTGAGGAAGCTCAAAAGCAATTTGGATTCTTGTTAGATGCTTTTGAATATGGCGCACCTCCACATGGTGGAATAGCTTTTGGATTTGATCGTTTATGCTCCATCTTTGCAGGATTAGATACTATTCGGGATGTTATTGCCTTTCCTAAAAATAATTCTGGAAGGGATGTAATGATTGATAGCCCATCTACTATTGATGCTAAACAATTAAACGAATTGAAAATTAAAACTAACTTATAAAAGTTAGTTTTAATTTTTTTTTAATTGGGCATAAAAACAGCATTACTAAAAAGCTGTTTTCCACTTTCCCAAAAAGATCTAAATAAAGGATTTACTCCAAAATAAATAACGGAGCCCCTTCCCATAGGCTGAGCAGCAATTAAAGTCCCCGACTCAAATCTCTTCTTTAATTTATTGCCTACCACCCCACTTTTGTAACTATCTATTCCTAAAATTCCAATATTCCAACCATTAGCTAAAGGTTCATAAACCCTATCATCAGTTTTGAGTGTATAATAAAAATTACCTAACCCTGCACTCATAGGATGTGTAGCATCTAAATTAAGCTTATAGATTGCTCCTGGAATAGCCTCCTCTAAATTATCTTTAAACCTATCTGCATAAACTCGTGGCTTCAAATCCTCCTTTTCTACTTTAGGTGGCTCTTTACGTTTAATATCATACCCCTTTTTACCTACAAATGCAGCGATTGCATCTTCCAACAAGATCAATTTTCCACCTGCATTTATCCAAGATGAGAGTTGATCTGCCATTCTATCATTATAATTTCCATCAGGCAGAATTAAAGTATTTATCGCATTAATGTTTAACGACCCTAAATTATTACTTCTTATAATTGTGGATGGATAGCCCAATATTTGATCAAAGAAATGCCAAACCTCTCCAAATGCCAGTGAAGAAACCTCATCCCCTGAATAAATAGCTACCTTAGCTTTATTCATAATTGGATAGGCTCCCGAACCAAAGTCTCTCCCTTCTTCCATTAAGCCTGTTTGAATGGTTTTAATGTTAATATTCTCTTTTGCCTGCAGGTTCTTTATCCAAACATGTAAATTCGGAATAATTCTCTCATTTTCATTTTTAAATATTACCAAAGATCCCGCCGGAAAAAGTTGTCCATCTACTTTAAAGGCTTTTTGAGCATATCGCACACGGAGTCCATTAGCTTGTAATATGCTCAATACTTTTGCGTCCGTCATTCCTTGATATGGAAGCGCCCAAGCTAGGCCATCTTCCACTGTACCTCCAAGATTTATGGGGGCTAATTCACTATATTCACCTGATATCTTTTCAGTTATACCAAAAGCTTTTAACCCATAGGCAAATGGAAGTGCCCATGCTGTAATATCGTAGGTATTAGAATCCGTAACTTTTGTATTAGGCTCAAATAAAACATTTGCTAATACTGCTTGAGGCTGGAATAAATTGACAACCATGTCGTTTCTCTCCAATTTAACTCTTTCTAATTTTTGACTATCATAATTATACCCGTTAAATATTTTATTATTTCCCCCAAATGAATATTGAATACCATTTTTACTTAACAAATCGGCTAAAGCCTGCATTCTTGGGGAATCATCAGCTTTCACGATAAAACTCTTGTAAGTTCCTGATGGAGAAATTAAATTCCTTTCAAAATAACTTTTAAATTGCTTTAATAGTTCTTTCGAATTTAGCGAGGCAACTTCAATTGTAGACATCGAGGTAGTATAATGATGGGCGATTCTATCACTCAATTTTAAAGTATCTCCAGAATTAGTAATAACTGCCAGGCCAGCTCTAATACCCCCTTGCTCATAAGTCATCCCTATTGCTCCATTATACATAGGATAGGTATCCCCATAAGAAGGATATAATAAGTCAAATCGTTCTTTCGTAAAATATTGCCAACCTTGTGCATCAAAATACTTTGCATTATTCTTACCTATTTTTACTTGAAACTCCTTTTGCCATGGTGTAACAAGTTCATGTACTGGCTCAGCTGCCGGAGCAAAATAATAAGGATCGTTATAGCTCTGTTCATGAAAATCTACATGCACTTGTGGCATCCACTCTCGATAAACTTTTATACGCTGTTCTGATTCTGTTTGAGATTGCCATACCCAATCTCTATTTAAATCAAAATAATAATGATTTGGTCTACCACTTGGCCAAGGTTCACTGTGTTCTCTAGCCATAGGGTCTGCATTTGGGATACGACCAACTATAGAATTATAATAATTAACATAACGATCTCTCCCATCGGGATTTAAACAAGGATCTATAATAACTACAGTATTCTTAAGCCAGGAATTAATATTAGGCCGACCATTAGACACTAAATCATATAATACCTGCATAGACGTTTCTGTAGAATTTGATTCATTCCCATGCACATTATAACTAAACCAAACAATACTAGGTTGATTATTGGCAATGGTCACTTCTTTCTTACCTGATGCTAGCGCTAAATTCTGGGTCTGAATAGCGCCAATATTATTTATATTTTGCTCATCAGAAACTATTGCATAAACTAATTCTCTACCTTCATAAGTTTTCCCATAACTTACTAATTTCGCTTGGTTACTTTGCGTAGATACATGTTTAAAATAATTTATAACTTGATAATGAGGCGTAAATTTTGATCCTAAAGGATAGCCTAAGAATTTTTCAGGGGACAATACCTGAGCATAAGAGGAAAATAACCCCCCCATTAAAACAAATAGGCAAATACTTAATTTATATTTCATAAAATGTTAAAAAGAATGCAATTAAAAAATAATGCAAGATTTATAATGATGCATTTGTAAATTTACCTACAATTATTTAAAAAACTATGTCTAGCATCGAAAGTATCTATCAAATCTATTTAAAGCATTCACAAATATGTACAGACACCCGAAAAATAATTCCCGGAGGTATCTTTTTCGCACTAAAAGGTGACAATTTTGATGCTAATAACTTTGCTAGTCAAGCCTTAGAACAAGGAGCTGAATATGTTATAATAGACAATCCAAAAGCCCAATTAAATAACCAATGCATTTTAGTAGATGATGTATTAACTACACTCCAAGAATTAGCAAAAAAACATAGAGCACATTTTAAAATCCCTTTTATTGGATTAACGGGAAGTAATGGTAAAACCACCAGTAAAGAGCTAATCCAGGCGGTTCTACAAGAAAAATTTAAAAGTCATGCAACAGTGGGCAATTTGAATAACCATATTGGGGTACCTCTAACAATACTATCCATGCCTTTAGATACCGAAATAGCAATTATAGAGATGGGTGCCAATCATCAAAAAGAAATTGCATTTTTATGTGAAATAGCACAACCAACCCATGGTTTAATTACTAATATTGGAATGGCCCATTTAGAAGGTTTTGGAGGCTTTGAAGGTGTAAAAAAAGGTAAATCAGAACTTTATCAATATTTACAGAAAGAAAATGGAACAATATTTTTAGATTCCAATAATACCATCTTAATCGAACTCTGTAAAGCGTTAAATTTACAAGATGTCATCACCTATGGTACTCAACCAGACAATGATATTCAAGGAGAACTCTTAGAAAATGATCCTTTCCTAAAAATCCAATGGAAGGGAGGATGTGTAGCTACTCAACTTACAGGCGCCTATAATTTTAGTAATATTTTAGCGGCAATTGCCATCGGTGATTATTTTGATGTTTCGGTAGCGTCCATTCAAGCTGGATTATCTTCCTATTCCCCTAAAAACAACAGATCTCAAATAGAAAAAACGGCCAATAATACTATAATCTGTGATTTTTATAACGCCAACCCAAGTAGCATGGAAGTAGCTTTACAAAATTTAGCCAAACTTAATTCGCCTCATAAAACAATCATTTTAGGGGATATGTTTGAGCTTGGCCCAGAAACACAAGCCCAACACCAACGAATTCATGACCTAGCTTTATCGCTAGATCTTGATCACTATTATTTTATAGGAAATAATTTTGCCGCTTTAGACCCCCAGGATAAAGCTCATTATTTCAACACACCTAGCGAGGCCTTAAAAAACCTCACCATATTGCCATTAGCTAATCAATTAATACTATTAAAAGGTAGTAGAGGCATGGCTTTAGAGCAACTTATGCCTGTATTATAGGGAAACTTAATTAATATTCAAGCCAATATCACTTACCCCCGACAAAGGATTGGTATCCATATTATGTTCTATCTCTAAAGAGTATTTACCTTTTTTTGGAAACTTAAATTCCGGATAAAGCGGGAGTAATAATTGGAATCTATCTCCTGAACCCTTTCCTAACCAGGCTCCTTTGGAATCAGCAATCTGAAATTTATAGCGCAACTGTTTATTTAATCCAGGGCCTTTTAAGCGCATAATCACATATAAATTTTCATATGGATAATCTTGAGTATTTCTAAATTTAAAAAGCAATTGGTAGGCTTTTAAACTATCCGTAACTTCAAACTCAGCTTTTACAGATTGGTTATATAACCAACTAGTATCTTTTACACTTTGGTTTATATCTAATACTTGAGGCTTACCACAAGCACTAATAAATAGCCATGCAACCCCCAAAAGGTAATAAAATCTAATTGACATTTGGAGTGTCCCCCGAATTATTGCGATTCTTATTTTTATATTTAAAGCGATTTTTATTATTTCGCTTTGGCTTCAATTCTGAACCTTCACCTTTTGAAGGTGTTAAACCCGTTTTCTCAGCTGGATTAACATTCACTTCAGGTTTAGGACCTATCGTAGGTCGTTGCTTTTGACCAACTGGCTTAGTATTTTGAATAGGCTTTTGACCTGGGGTTACCGATCCTTTAGGGCCAGTATGCTGCTTTGCCTTGTTTTTATTTCTATTCCGGTTATTATTATTGTTTTTACGATTTTTGTCATCTAATCGAGTTAAGCTATCTTGGCCTACCACATTTTCATAATCATGCGATTCTTCAACAATCGTTGTAGTTTTTAATTGAATCGCTTCGTCTTTTAAATTGCTCGGACGCTCACCGCGTTTATTCATAGCCATGATTTCTTTCACACGATCCACTTTTAATGGAATCCAATCTTCTTGGTTATCATAACTAAACCACATTAACTTTTTAAAGATATCTGTTTTTTGATGTCTAGCTAATCCCCCTTCTGTTTGAAGATTTTCAACCCTATCTGGAATATCCTTTAAGGCATCTAAATATGTATCTAACTCATAATTTAAGCAGCATTTTAATTTCCCACATTGACCAGCTAATTTCAACGTGTTAAGCGATAAATTCTGATACCTAGCTGCTGCTGTAGAAACCGTTTTAAAATTTGTCAACCAAGTAGAACAGCACAATTCTCTTCCACATGAGCCAATTCCACCTAAACGTCCAGCTTCTTGACGCATCCCAATTTGACGCATTTCTATCCTTACCCGGAATGATTCGGCCATCTTTTTGATTAATTCTCTAAAATCTACCCTACCTTCTGCCGTATAAAAGAAAGTGGCTTTCGTTTTATCCCCTTGATAATCAACATCTGATATTTTCATGGACAGGTTTAAGTCTAAGGCTAAAGTACGAGCTTTATGCATGGTCTCCCATTCCAAATCCTTTGCAATCTTCCATTTTTCAACATCAGCTTCAGTAGCTTTGCGATAAAGTTTACGAGTAACCATATCGAGCGTAGTTTTACGACGCTTCATTTGAACTCTAACCAATTCTCCAGTTAAAGATACATGGCCAACATCATAACCTCCTGTGGCACCTTCAACGGCCACTAACTCCCCTATCTCTACATATATTTGATCGGTGTTTACAAAAAACTCTTTGCGCGCACCTTTAAATTTTACCTCAATTATAGGAAACGGCGCATAATTTGCTGGCATATCTAAGTTTGATAGCCAATCATGCACTTCCATTTTTTGGCATCCGCCAGTTAGGCAAGAACCATTACTTTTACATCCTGCGGGGGCACAACCACCTCCAGATGAACAACTTCCACAAGCCATGTTAATTGTATATATATTGAATCCCCGAAGGGAGTGAATTAAATTTAATTATTTTTACAATTTGTAAAGATACATCTAAAAACAGAATTTTAGCGTTCGCATTTCTTTCTACATGAAAACAGGCCTTATCCAGTTCCGAAACAAGTGCCTCAATTGAAGCGGTATTTAAAACCTTAGTCGACAAATTTTTAGCTACTTCCAATGCTTCAGGCGGTAATTTTACCAATTCTTCAGCCCCATTTAAAATCAAGGCGCACTCCCTTAAAAAATGAATGCCATATCTTAAAAAATTTTTTTGAGACTCCCTTCCCCAACCTGCCAGCTCTTCACTAAAATTCATTAAAGCTAAGCCATCATTTCTAAATCCTAATCTCAACCAATCCGTAAAAGTTTGAAAATGACTATTTACAGATGAAGTTGCCATCAATTTAGCTTCAATTAAATTACCATCAGCTAAATACCCATAAGATTCTATTTGAGCATCTGTTAATGAAAAATTTTGGCTTAAATAGCCTTTAATTTCATCATCGCTCAATTTAGGAATTTTTAATAATTGTGTTCTGGAAAGGATGGTGGGTAAAATAGCATCTCGCTGTTGGCTTACTAAAAGAAATAAGGAGTTTTCAGGAGGCTCTTCAAGTAATTTCAAGAGAACATTCCCATCGTTTTCTAAATATTCAGGTAGCCACATTATAACCACCTTTACGTCAGCCTCAAACGCCTTCAAACTCATCTTTTTTATGATTTCATGACATTCAGCTCGATTTATATTAGCTTGTTTTTTTTCAGCGCTTAGTTTATTTTGCCAAATAGATAAATTAAAATAGGCATCTTCCAATACCATATTTCGCCATTCAGGTAATACAGCTAAAGCTGATTTCACATCTTTTGACGCAAAGAAAGGATATGAAAAATGTAAATCCGGATGTATTAATTTTTCATATTTTCGACAGGAAGCACAAATTCCGCAACTATCAGATCCTTGCTTATTTAAGCAATTTATATATTGGGCATACGCTATCGCTAAAGGTAGTGCCCCTGATCCTTCATCCCCTAAAAATAACTGTGCATGACTTACCCTATTCTCTTTCACATTTTGAACAAGTAAAGCTTTCACAGCTTGTTGACCAATTATCTCTTTAAACTGCATGGTGCAAAATAGAAAAATTGTTCCAAAAAAAGGCAGGAAATAGTTTATTGTAAAAATATAGTTGATATATCAACTATTGACCTAACAAGAAATATCTTTGCAAAAAACACTTAAATGGAAAAATTAAATAATACGCTCCTCTATACAATTGATAAATGTTTCAGAAGTTATCATCAGTTTGCACAAAAAAATGTTAAACAGGCAGGCTATGAGATAACCATTGATCAATGGCTAATATTAAAGAGTATTCATGAAAACCCTGATTTTTCTCAAAATGATATAGGTAAGATCTTATTTAAAGATAACGCCTCCATTACGCGAATTATTCAATTGCTTGTCAAAGCAGGCTACTTAAATCGTAAAGAGCATCCCGAGGATAGAAGGAGAGTGCAATTAAGCTTAACCCCTAAGGGTATAAAAATAACGGAAGAAGTTCACCTTATTGCCCTTGAAAATAGAGCCAATGCTTTAAAAGATGTAAATCCTGAACATTTACAAGAATTGAAACAAATGTTAGATCAAATCATTAAAAACTGCACCGAATAATGCATCCTTAAATACAGAATAATTAACACACACAAATAAATCACTTTAACAACACACAAACTTATGAAGACCATCCTATGGACGACCCTGATTTTCGCTCTATTTTGGAGCACCCCTCAATTTGCTCAAGTAGCTAATAAAATTAATTTTAGCGTGGCAGATGAACAAGGACATGCAATTCCATCAGCAAGCGTTCAAATTTTTAAACAGCCTAATGAAAAAGCCATTTTTCAAGACCTTACTGACCAACATGGAAATGTTCAATTTAGCTTCTCCCAAAAAGGAAGTTATTATTACAAAATAAAATCTATTGGATTTGATAGTATCGGGCCTATTCAATTCGAATATTTGGGAGCAGATTTGAACCTCCATATAAAGCTTAAAACTACAGTTCAAACACTATTGGGAGTAACTATTTCCGGGAAAAAAGATTTAGTGGAACGAAGAGAAGGGAAAACCATTGTGAATGTGGAATCCTCTCCCACTTTAGCTGGAGCGAATGTATTAGAAATTTTAGAACGCTCACCTGGGGTTATGCTGGATCGCAATGGAAACATTAGCTTGCAAGGCAAAAATAGCGTACTCGTTTTAATAGATGATAAACCAACTTATTTGGGGGCAGCCGAACTCAATAGTATGTTAAGTAGTATGAACGCTTCACAAATCAATGCTATCGAAATTATTACTAGTCCTTCAGCTAAATATGACGCCAGTGGAAACGCCGGTATCATAAATATTAAAACCAAAAAAAACAGACAAGATGGCTTTAATGGAAGTGTAAATTTGAATCTAGGAAGCGGGAAACATTGGAAATCGAATGAAAACCTGCAGTTAAATCTTAGAAAAGGTAAAATAAACACCTTTCTCAATTACCTCAACGCCTATAATAAAGGTTTTATGTCAATTGACGCCCAAAGAGCTTATTTTGACACAAACGGACAAGTACGGTCGGCTTTAATTCAACCCAGCTTTTTAGGTAATTTAAACAAAAATAATAACCTCCGTCTCGGATTGGATTACTTAGCCTCCGACAAAATAACCCTTGGGTTTACTGTAAATGGAAATTTCATTACTCGTGAAGGTAAAGGAAATGCAACGGCGTATTGGCAAAACGCCCAGATGCAAACCGACTCTAGCATACTGACCAATAGCGAAACGGAAAACAAACTTAACAACCTAGCCTTTAATATGTATGGCCGCCATCAATTGAGCGCTACTAAAAGCTTAAGTTTTGATGCTGATTTCGCGCATTATCAAGCCACTAATCACCAACTCTTTACCAACCAAAAAACAGGCATAGGCGGCTACTTAGAGGCTTCTCGGGGAGATATTCCAACCGAAATTAAAATCTATGCCTTAAAAGCCGATTATACCTGGGATATCAGTGCTGATCAAAAATTAGAATTAGGCTTAAAAACTTCAACCATTCATACCGACAACACAGCTAATTATACAAAATTTACAGAAGGAACTTGGACAGATGACTTAATAAAGTCTAACCATTTCTTATATCAAGAAAGTATTCATTCAGCCTATGTAAACTTTAATCAAAAGCTTAAAAATTTTCAATACCAATTAGGCTTACGATATGAAAATACCGATTATGAAGGCGAACAACTCGGTAACGCCTCTCAAGCTGGTTCAACATTTTCTAGAACCTATCATAATCTTTTTCCAAACGCCTATTTACAATACAACCTTAATGAAAATCAAGTATTGAGCATAAGTGCAGGCCGACGCATAGACCGCCCTAGTTATAATAAATTAAATCCTTTCATCTTCATCATCAATAAATTTACCCATCAAAAAGGCAATCCTTACTTTTTGCCGCAGCATACCTGGAATTTAGAACTTCAACACAGTTATAAAAATATGCTATTTGTAAGTTTAAACTATAGCCACATTAAAAACTTCTTCTCTCAAATCTTTTTGAATGAGGGTAATGATATATTAGTATATACAGAAGGAAACGTGGGTAAAATGGAACAAATGGGAGCATTTATAGGACTCCAAATAAAACCATTCAAATGGTGGAATATCAATTTGCAAAGTAATTATAATTATAAAGACATGCAGGGTTTTGCAAATTCAAATTATAGCGGCAATGTGCATCAAATACATAGTACCATGAATAATCAATTTAGTTTAAACAAAACCCTCACCGCCGAATTATCTGGTTTTTATACCGGGAGAGCTAGAAATGATATACAAGAGGTATTAGTGCCTACAGGTCAATTAACCATTGGTTTCAGTCAATCCTTATGGAAAGGAAAAGGTAGTTTACGTTTAACAGCCCGAGATGTGTTATATACCCAAATCATGAAAGGGGAAACAGATTTTCCTGATGCCTTTGAAAGTTTCTCTTTATGGAGAGATTCTAGGATTTTCAATGTAGGTTTTCAATATAAATTTGGAAAAACTTTAAAAGCTCCAAAACGATCTTCAGGAGGGGCGGCTGAAGAATTGAACCGGGCTAATAATTAAGCTAGGCATAATTAAAAAATGTATCTTTGCCCCTATGGGCAGACTTTTAGCAATTGATTATGGAACTAAACGGGTGGGTATAGCTGTTACCGACCCGCTTCAAATTATAGCTACTGGTCTTGAAAATGTACCCACCAAAGAGATATTTGCATTTCTCCAAAAATATTGTAGCCAAGAACCAGTCGATGCTTTTATTATTGGTCAACCCCTACAAATGAGTGGAGAAGCCTCCCAATCAGCTCAGCATGTTGTAGGCTTTTCTAGGCAACTCAAAAAACTATTTCCCCATCTACCCATCCATTGGGTAGACGAAAGATTCACCTCCAAAATGGCTGAAAAGACCATTTTGGAGAGTGGATTTAAAAAGACAGACCGTAAGGATAAATCACGTGTAGATGTAATTGCAGCCACCATTATCCTGCAATATTACATGGAAAAGAACCGTTATTAAGATTATGATTTCAGCCGAACTCCAAGACCTCATTTTGCAATTTACTGATGCTGAGGATGATTTATTAAAACACATCGACAGAGAAACACAAACGAAGGTCTTAATGCCACGCATGATTTCAGGGCATTATCAAGGTCGCGTTTTAAGCATGCTAAGTAAACTCATGCGTCCCCATCGTATTTTAGAAATCGGAACTTTTACCGGCTATGCAACACTTTGTTTAGCAGAAGGTTTAAGTAGTGAAGGCAAAATTTATACAATTGATAAAAATGCAGAATTAGAAGATCGGGTACGAGAATTTTTTGCAGCATCTATCCATGCCAGTAAAATAGAATATTTAATTGGGGATGCCCAAACCCAAATTGCCACTCTAAAACACGAACAATTCGATATCCTCTTTATTGATGCAGATAAAAAAAACAATGGCACTTATTATGATTTACTCTTCGACCAAGTAAAACCAGGTGGTTTAATTATCGTGGATAATGTGCTGTGGAGTGGAAAAGTTTTAAATCAAATTCAAGATACAGACACAAAAAATATTACTAGCTTTAATGAGAAAATCAAAAATGACAATCGCGTAGAAAAACTGATATTACCAGTTCGCGATGGTTTATTTATGATTCGTAAAAAAGAATAAAACCGGAAACTATGCAAAGAACAATTTATCTTTTTCTTTTAATACTTCCCATCTTAATAAGCCTCCATGCACTCTCTCTAAAAGCGCAAACTATCCCAGCATATATTGAAGAAAATGCTGATCAAGCGCAATATATTATGCAAAATTATGGTATTCCAGCAAGTATTGTATTAGCCATTGCCATACATGAATCAGCCGCTGGAACAAGTAAAATTGCCAAACACTTAAATAATCATTTTGGTATTAAAGGTCCCAATACCAATAAAGTCATCAAATCTAGTTACAGAGATTATCCCAGCGTAGATTCTTCATTTAACCATTTTGCAGACATCTTGAAGAATCGCAAACACTATAATGGTTTATTCGATAAATATTCACCTTTTGATTTTAAAAACTGGATTTATGGGATACAGCGTGCAGGCTATGCTGGCAGTAAACTTTGGGCAAGTAAAGTTCTCGCCATTATCCGAAAATATAAATTAAACACCTACGATCATCTCCCCGAAGCTTCTCAACATTAGCTACTTTATTCTATGAAAACATCCTTACTCTCCGTTATTATCTTAAACCTTTTATTCTTGAGTGCCTGTAAAACTGCTCAATATAGTAGAAACAATAAACAAATTCAGAAAGAAGCTCAGAAACAAAATCCAACTCCACTTAGCTATACCACTCTCAGTTATATTGAAACCTTCAAAACAGTAGCCATCTCCGAAATGAATAAAAATGGGATACCAGCTAGTATTACCTTAGCCCAAGGCATCTTAGAGTCGGGAAGCGGAAATAGTGAATTGGCAAAATATGCTAATAATCATTTCGGCATTAAATGCACGCAAGATTGGAAAGGCAAATCATACTATAAAACGGATGATAAAGCCAATGAATGTTTTAGAGTATATACTGATGCCCAAGAATCTTTTAAAGATCATTCGGAATTTTTAAAAAGAAAGCGCTACAGTGCCTTGTTTGAACTCGATAAAAATGATTATAAAAACTGGGCGAAAGGATTAAAAGCAGCTGGATATGCCACTAATCCTCAATATGCAGATCTCTTAATCAACCTCATCGAAAAATATAATCTGCATCAATATGATAGTCCTGATGGGGTCCAAGAAAAACTAAATAGGGAAGACAGAATTTTTACAGAAATCAATAAAGACATTCCGAATGAGGCCAAAAAATTCACACCAGTAAATAAAGATCAAGGCAACTCCACCAATTCTAATCCATCAGCTTATATTGTCAAGTCGGGAGATACCTTATTTGGCTTAGCTAAAAGATTTAATATAACGATTGAAGAAATTAAAACCTGGAATAATCTGAGTGATAATAATATTAAAATTGGACAAAAGCTAAATCTTAAAAAGCCATAGGTTAAAAATTGTTAAGGAATCTTTAGAAAAAGCTATATATTGTAATTTTGTAGCCTATGCGAGTCCAAAAATTGCTTTTTTATATTGTATTAAGCTACTGCTTGTGCCTTTATTCCAAGGCCAATGCACAGTCAGTACCTATAAAAGGATTTGTAATTGATAAAGAAACAAAAGCCCGTCTAGCTAAAGTTTATATTTATAATCCTCGAATTTCCGATGGCTTTTACAATAACTTGAAAGGCGAATTTACGCAAGAAGCTAAAGTGGGAGATACCCTATTTGCCGCCTTATCAGGATACGCATTAGACACCTTAATTGTTAAAAATCAAGGCACTCTGGTATTTCAACTTAAACCCTTATCCATCCGTTTAAATCCAGTAGACATCTACGGTAAAAAGCCTACCCCTCAGGAAATCTACGAGCAAAATATAAAAGACTATAAATATAAACTGGCCTTAGGAAATACAAAAAACCTCTTTACAGTAGGGTCTGGTGGAGTAGGCTTAAGTATAGATGCCATATATAATCTCTTAAGTCGACAAGGAAAGAACGCTCGGTATCTCCAGCAGATTTTAGAAAAAGATTACAAGGAAGCCATTATCGATCATCGTTTTAATCCTGAATACGTAAAATCAATCTTAGGGCATACCAATTTTGATATCAAAGATTTTATGTTGCAATATCGTCCAACTTATCAATTTGTGTTATCAGCAAGTGATTATGCCTTCTCCCTATTTGTTAGAAACTCCTATAACTCCTATAAAAGAAACCCCAGTATATTGCGACTACCGAAGCTACCTAATTACAAACCTTTAATCCCCTTAGGCTCTCAACCCTAATCCAATTAAAAGGCAAGCCTGATTCAGAGAAGTCTAAATATTTTTAATATTTTTGCGGAACACAATGGTCATGAAGCAACTTTTCTCATTCATAGCGGCTCTCCTATTATTTCCAATACTGGTTCAAGCGCAAGAAATTGACACCATACCTATTCCTATAAAGGATATGGATCTAAAATTAAAAAGAAGTCCTTTACCAAGCCGAATGGGGTCGTTAACTTATCAACCCATCACCATGGAAGCACAAACGATAAATGCCAAGGTGAATTATTGGAAAACTAAAACCTCTATTGGGATTAATGTAAACCAAGCAGCATTTTCAGATAACTGGAAAGCTGGGGGAGTAAATTCCTTTGCCATGGGAGGTGTTATAAACTACAAAGCCGAATATAGTAAGGAAAGCTTCAGTTATACCAGTGAAACCATCCTGCAATACGGAAAAGTAAAAAACAAAAATCAACTTCAAAAGAAAACCAACGACCGCATTTACTGGGATAATAAAGCAGCATTACAAATGTCTAAAAATTGGTATTTCTTCGGCTCTATCAGTTTTGAATCACAATTTGACAAAGGTTTTTCTTATCCAAAAGATGCCCAAGGCAATGAAATAGAGAATTTACTTTCGAAATTCATGGCCCCTGGTTATTTAACTCAATCTTTAGGTTTTGAATATAAACCTAATAAGATTTTCTCTACCCGAATTGGTACAGGTACAGCCCGCCAAACCTTTGTATTAGATACCACCATCTATAAAACGAATCCCAATAATTTTGGGGTAGCTAAAGGCAAAACTTTCAGAAATGAACTGGCTTTTCAAATTGTCACCAGTTATGAAAAAGAAGTAGCCAAAAACATTATGTTGAAATCGCGTTATAATATGTTCATCCCCTATGATAATTTTGGCCACATTGACCATCGCTTGGATGTCAATATCGTAGCCAAAATTAATCGTTATATGAATGTTTCGGTAACCGCTGTAGGATTATATGATCGAGATAATGATAGCAAGATACAAGCCAGTCAAAACTTAGCACTAGGCCTCTCCTTTATTTTCCCTCGATAATCCGGCGCGTTTAAGCACTTTATTTTTTCTTCTTCAATTGCAAATAATCCAAATAGTAAAGTACTTTAATGGATAAGTTTTGCTGTTGATCATGGCTTAATATCTGATTAAAATTTCTGCCATAGCCTTTCCGAATATCAGCTTCATTCAATTCACCAGCATTTTTATAAGAAATACTCAATTCACTACCTGGTCTGAATTGCCACAAGTAAACCATGTCAATATTAAACACATTATAATTTCTGTTTAACTTTTTCCAAGCCTCTTGGGTTGGCACAGCTTTTAAGTATCCATCACTTTGAAGCTCCATAAACTCTTTATTTCGTCTATCTGACCAATAGTGTCTCAAAATCATCGTGATTCCCATTTTGCGGTTAAAACTATATTTAACATCAAAGGAGTTCTCTACTGTTTCCCGATCATAGAGAGAGAAAATGCTCTTATTTCCACTCATGGTCACCCAATTTACTAAATTTCGATTTGGAGAATAATATAAATCTAATCCTAAAGCGAACTTGTCATTTAGTCTCAAATTCTGGAAAAAATAGTAATTATTTGTTCGGCCTTCTTTATAATCATAAGAAGTATACCGTATGTTACCCCCGAAATTATAGGCCTTAGCCCGATTTGGATTGATATATAAAGCATAGGTTTGGCGGGCTGGTGTCTTGAACATCTCCCCATTTCGAGCTTCATAAAAATCGTGTTGCTCTCCGTAAAAATTACCGATTAACTCCATAGACCAAAAGTTTTTAAACTGCATATAAACCCCAGGAAAAAAGGCCAAACTTTGAAAAGCGGTGGGCTTAACCCGACGAGAATATTCTACAGCAACCCAAGATTGGAAATTATTGTAAAGTTTGGTAGGTTTAAAGTTATTATAGGATAAATTTATACCCTGAGCTAAAAAGTTGTTATTCCGATAAAAGCCCATATCCGAAGGATCAAACTTTCTATCCGCCATATTCATAGAATAAGAATATAAGAAGTTTCCAGAACGCTTACCCGCTGAGAAATTATAACTATAACCAAAGCGATCAGCAGTATTCGTAGCTTCAGTCAAATAACTCATTTTAGCACCCCCACTCATGCCATACTTATTACCTTTAGTATTGAGGTTCATCAATACGGCAGAAACATTTGCATCATAAGCAGATCCATTGCGCCAAACATTCGTATTCACAAAACTCACCGAACTATTATTCTTTAAGTTTTGGTCTAAAACAAAAACATTGTAATTGGTTAAGGGTTGATTTTCAACATCGCGTCTGTTGCCCTGAGCATCTTCCACTTGAGCATACATGCGATTGGTAACCGCATTGAAAACCCCTACTCCTAATCCAGAAGCCGTTCTACCAGAGATCTTAGTCGCATTTAAAACCTTTGCTTCTTGAGGATACTGTACAAACTTTTCCCCAGGGGCTAAATTAATATTATGGGAAAATGAAGGAATAGAACCTATTCGCTTAGAATAAAACAGATCCCCCTTATTAAAAAGCTCTGTGCCCTCGGTAAAGAACTGTCGATTTTCATTAAACCGTACTTCAAAAGGCGTTAAATTTAAAATCCTATTATCACTTTGAACTTGGCCAAAATCTGGAATCAAAGTCATATCCAAAGTAAAACTTTTATCAATCCCATATTTCACATCCATCCCCCCATTAAAAGCATTGGTCCAATTAGGTCCTCCAGGATTAGGAAAATAGCCTACATTCGTAGATAGATAAGGGCTAAAAGCTAAACGTAAAGGCGCTTTTATAGCTTCTAAATTTTCTAACACCCCAAACTGATTCACTATCCCATTCACTTTAGGGTCAACGAAATTCCAAAAACTTTGCTCATTTTTTCCCGTTCGGTTACGAATTAAATTAAAGCCCCAGTTTTGAGAATCTTTATTCGAAAATCGAAGGGCCGAATAAGGAATTTTCATCTCCGCAGTCCATCCATCTTCCACCATTTGTACTTCACTTTCCCAAACTGCATTCCAATTAGGATCTTCCCCAGCATCAACCGAATATTTAGCATCAAACTGAACACCCGCCGCTGTCACAAAAAATCCATTCGCATTAATACCATCCAAAAAAGTATCAAAAAACACCCCAAAAAAATCAGCATTTCCAATTTGATCACGTGCTCTTAATTCACGTACAATTTCCGAAGGTTTATCGTACATCTTGGCTCCTATATAAATAGCTTCATTATCATACAAAATTTTAACTTCTGTCCGATAATGTTCTTCTTCAATTTTCCCAGGATTAGGCCTAACCTGAGCAAAAGAAGTTAAAATGGGAGCTTTAGCCCATTCTGAATCATTTAAATTTCCATCGATTTTAATTGGCTGCGTAGATCTCACAGCAGTCGTTTTTTTCTTCGTGGCTACATCACCTTGTGCGTAAGCCACCTGCCCCATAAAGAGCAATAATAGGTTCCAGTAAAATAGTTTCATAGGTGTGGTTTATTATTACAATAGACAGGATGTACAACTGAAATGTTGCATGGCTTCGAATTTTTTTTCCAAAAACCTAATTCTTGAGAAAATTGCTAACTTTGCCCCCAAAGAATTACAGAGACTATGTTTGAAAATTTACAGGATAAACTCGACAGAGCATTTAAAGTATTAAAAGGTCAAGGAAGCATTACCGAAATCAACGTGGCTGAAACCATGAAAGAAATTCGGAAAGCCCTTTTAGATGCCGACGTAAATTATAAAACCGCTAAATCTTTTACCGACGAAGTAAAAGAAAAAGCCTTAGGCCAAAACGTTTTAACCAGCATTTCTCCGGGTCAATTACTCACTAAAGTTATGAACGATGAACTAACTGCCTTAATGGGTGGTGAAGTTACCGAACTTGACTTAAAAGCAAACCCCACTGTAATCTTAATTGCCGGATTAAATGGTGCTGGTAAAACAACCTTTTCAGGTAAATTAGCCCTTCATTTAAAAAGCAAAGGCAAAAAACCTTTATTGGTAGCTGGCGACGTATATCGTCCAGCAGCCGTAGATCAATTACAAGTATTAGGATCCCAAATAGGTGTTCCCGTATATGCTAATACCGAATCTAAAGATCCAGTGGCAATTGCCATGGAAGGTATTGAGCATGGTAAAAAAGAACACCACAATGTAATCATCGTCGATACAGCTGGTCGTTTATCTATAGACGAAAGCTTGATGAATGAAATTTCAGAGGTAAAAGCTAAAACCCAACCGCATGAAATTCTCTTCGTAGTAGATGCTATGACCGGTCAAGATGCTGTTAATACCGCTAAGGTATTCAACGACCGATTAGATTTTACCGGAGTTGTCTTAACCAAATTAGATGGTGATACTCGGGGGGGAGCTGCTTTATCTATTAAATCGGTTGTTAATAAACCTATCAAATTTATCGGTACAGGCGAGAAGATGGAAGCATTAGATGTCTTCTATCCAGATCGTATGGCCTCCCGTATTTTAGGGATGGGTGACGTAGTTTCCTTAGTAGAGCGTGCACAACAACAGTTCGATGAAAAGGAAGCTGCCGAATTACAAAAGAAAATCCGCAAAAATAAGTTCGACTTTAACGACTTCTATAGCCAAATCCAGCAAATCAAAAAAATGGGGAATATGAAAGACCTCATGGGTATGATTCCAGGCGTTGGTAAAATGATGAAAAATGTGGATATCGAAGACGATGCTTTCAAAGGTGTGGAAGCCATCATTCAATCTATGACCCCATATGAGCGTGAAAACCCCGATAGCATTCAGCAAAGCCGTCGTTTACGTATCGCCAAGGGTTCAGGCAGTAAACTTGAAGATGTGACTAAATTGTTAAAACAATTTGAAGACATGCGTAAAGTGATGAAACAATTCTCTAATCCAGCTGCCGCAGCCAAAATGATGCGCAGCATGCCTAACATGCCAGGTAGAAGGTAATATTCTAATTTACAGCCATCTAAAACCTTGTAAGCGCAAACTTTCAGGAAACTTGATAGATTCCCGAACTTCAAGCCATGTTAGTAAAAACCTATGGCTGTGCATTGCAAGGCATTGAAGGCTTAAAAATTACCATTGAAGTAGATGTTAGTAACGGTTTGCAATATCATACCGTTGGCCTAGCAGATACAGCTGTGCGAGAAAGTATGTTTAGAGTAGGAGCTGCGATTAAAGCCTCAAAACTAAGCATGCCTCAAAAGCGCATTTTAGTTAATTTAGCCCCTGCGAATATTAAGAAAGAAGGCTCAGCTTATGATTTACCTATAGCCATAGGCATATTAGCAGCATCCAGCCAAATCCCTCAAGCCCATATAGAAAAATACTTTATGATGGGCGAACTCTCCCTCAGTGGCGAATTGAAATCCATTAAAGGGGCCTTATCCATGGCACTACAAGCCCAAAAGCAAGGAGCCAACGCTATTCTCCTACCTTTTTCTAATGCCGATGAAGCAAATTTAATCCCGGATTTTCCTGCGTATGGTTTCCATCACCTAAAAGAGGTTATCCAATTTTTAAAAGGAGATATCCCAGCCCCCAACCTTTACAAACCTAACTGAGCCGAAATAACACCCGACACCCAGCTCAACCAAACACTTGATTTCGCTGATGTAAAAGGTCAAGAAAATTTAAAACGAGCCTTTGAAATTGCAGCAGCAGGTGGGCATCACCTCTTATTATGCGGATCCCCAGGCTCAGGCAAATCCATGTTAGCTAAAAGACTACCAAGTATATTACCCTCCCTAAGCCTAAATGAAGCCCTAGAATGCACGCAAATATATTCTGTCTCTAACACCTCAATTAATCAAAGAAAATTGCTTACAACCCGTCCTTTTCGCGCTCCTCACCACAGTAGTACGAGCATGGCATTAATTGGGGGTGGCACAAATCCTAAACCCGGAGAAATCTCCCTCGCTCATCAAGGTGTTTTATTCTTAGACGAACTACCTGAATTTAAACGTCCCGTGTTAGAGATGCTTAGACAACCTTTAGAAGATAAACACATTGTATTAAGTCGAGCCCAACATGCCATAACCTATCCCTGCAACTTTATGCTGGTAGCTGCCATGAACCCATGTCCATGTGGTTATGCCAATCACCCCGAAAAGGAATGCATTTGCACTCCCTTTCAAAAATCTCACTACCTACATAAAATATCCGGCCCCCTGCTAGATCGCATAGATATTCATATCAATGTAAACCCCATCACATTTGAAGAAATGCATCTAGCCAAATCCACAGATAATAGTTCCCAAATAAAAACCCGAGTGCTCCAGGCAAGAGCCTTTCAACAACAACGCCAGCAAAATCGTACTTTAAATGCCCACTTGCAGGCGAAACAAATTCATCAATATGGTGTACTCAATATCGCTAGTCAGCAATTGCTCAAAAGTGCGATGACCAAACTTCACCTTTCAGCCAGAGCCTACGATAAAATATTAAAAGTAGCCCGCAGCATAGCGGATTTAGAAGCCTCCGAAATGATTCAAACCAATCATATCGCCGAAGCCTTGCAATATCGTTTAATCTCCTAATAAGATGATTTTTATTTTAAATTGATTAATAACATTTAGCATATAAAATTTATAATTTGACCAATATTTAACCTATATTTGTCATATATGAAAAAATATAGTGAAGCTAGGGTTATTACAATATATTGGAAAACACAAGCCAGATTAGATATTTACTCCAACCTGAAAAACTTTTGTTCGGCATATCCTGAGTATAATTACAATACCTTGAATAACTATTTAAGTAAAAAAAAAATAGCTTACGAAGACAATTTTGTTAAAATCGAACGTAAACCGATATTTTCTAAATTTTCTCATGTTGCCGATTTTACTGATAAGATGTATGTTGTAAGAAAAAAAGTAAAAATAAATCAAGAAGACGAAAAAGAGGTAGATCATTTATACTGGCTTTCCCAACCCGTGCAAAAAAGGGCACAAGCATTAACACACTTAATTCATCATTATGTGAAACCTGGTCAAAAAATAGAAAAAGTTGCTGTAAAAAGAATAAAATTAAAATGACCCTCTCAGAAGATTTTGAAGCCTTTATTAATTTATTAAACCAATACGAGGTTGAATACTTAGTTGTAGGTGGTTATGCATTAGCATTTCATGGCCACCCCAGATTTACGGGGGATTTAGATATTTGGATTAATACTTCTGTAAAAAATGCAAATAAAATGGTTCAGGTATTAACGGATTTTGGTTTTGGATCAATTGGATTTACACCTGATGATTTTTTAGAAGAAAATACGATTTCACAGATTGGTTATCCACCTTTAAGAATTGATATTTTAAACAGTATTGATGGCGTAAATTTTCACGAAGCTTTTAAACATAAAGTCGAAATTGAAATTGAAGATTTAAAAATTAAATATATAGCATTAGGAGACCTTATAAAAAATAAAAAAGCTGCAGGAAGAACTCAAGACTTATTAGATGTCAAAATACTTACTTCAAAATTTAAAAAAAATGGAGGTTAAACGAAATTCTAAATATTACAAATCCAAGAAAACAACTAAACTATTCGTTAAACAATCAATGCCTTATTTCCTTATAATAGATATACTTTGTCAATCGTTTTAAGCGCTTATTATGAATGGGATGTTTGCCCCCTGTTGTAAAAAACTCGAATTTGTTTTGATATTTTAAGTAATGTACCTTTCCAATAGAATTAGGACTAATTGTATCCAACTTTGTAATTAATTTAAAGCCTTCAACTTTAGCCGAATCAAAGGCTAATAGCTCTAAATCTTGGGGGACTTTAATATCGCAAGAAGCTCGCACAAATTCTACTTCATCCCAATACATACAATGGCCATTGTAGTTCTCGCCCATATATTTTCCAATGGCCAAACCTCCACCCAATAACACCATACCAGCCACACTAGTGAATGCTAGTTTTCTATTTATACCTTTCTTGCCTTTATAAAATTTTCCATGGCTATTAGAACCAATAGCACTCCCCACTGCTTTGCTGTTCAACGCAAAATCTTCTAGTTCAACTTCAGCATGCTTTACATTGTCTGTTTCTTTCTTACCCAACTCATAGCTTTTACTGATATCAAATGGCCTATCAAAATCTAAAAGTAATGCCGCTAAATAAACCTGTTTGTCATCTGGGTTTTTCACTTTTTGCTTCAGAAACAAAATCACGGGCTTAAACTTCTCTACATCCATTTTTTTGATATACTCATACCACTCCTCCCTAGTACCCATAAATCCCGTAATAGCCTCTAGAGCTTTATCGTCCTTACGCTTATCATACCTCTCGCTTAAGATCTGCAATAAATAATTCCGAATGTTTGCAGGAGTTAACGAGGCTAATTTTATAGGTAATGTCCCCTCCTTTTGCATGCTTAAAAAATGATCTAATATGGCCCTTTTATAGTTTGAGAACATAGTTGGTTTTTAACTAAAATAACAAGTTAAGATAGCTTTAAAATTACGGAATTCCAGAAAAATAAAAGAATTATCAGCATTCCACTGGAATTATAAGAAATACCAGAAATCTCTTCAAATCAAGCCTTTGTCCATCCACAAATTTGCTTTCAATGAAATCAGATCCCTTAAAACACAGGACGATTCATTAACCGGCAGCTAAAGGTGGAGGACAAGATTTGAGGGAAGCAAAACTTGTAATCCGCCCCCCGCAACCACCTAAACTTCCCGATGCTAAAAAGCAATATGCAGCAAGCTTCTGAATGGTCAGATGTCCCTGCAATTATTAACCATTAAAAAACAACAATTATGTTTTTACCAATATTTATTGCAATTTTTTTGGGGCTAGTTTCTCCTGATTTAATAACCAAAATGAACCCAAATACTATGGTTCAAGTAAACAGCACAACTGGTGATCCTAACGATCCTAATGGGGATGGTGAAGGAGGGGGAGATAACGGAAGTGGAAGTAATACTGGTGGCGATGACGGAAATGGAAGTAATACTGGAGGTAATGATGGTATAGGAGGAGACAATGGGAACGGGGAAGGTCACAATGGGGATAACGGTCAAATCAGACCTCCAAGGCCTTAACGGTAGCACCTTTTAATTTTATACTCGTTTAAAGCCTTAGTTTATTACTAAGGCTTTTTTTATGTAATTTTTCTTTACTTTAGAAAACCAAATATCTAACCAAACACCCTCTTACTCAAAATGCTAAGACTTTTTTGCAGCATTATACTATTATTTTTATTTCAAGCCTGTACAAACAGCGGCTCCACTTCTTCCAATTCAGCTTTAAATTATAAAACCACTGTTGATTCAGCAGAAACTTATTTTGCTAAAAATCTTATTGAAAAAGCTAACCTCTTTTGGGACAATAATCAATTAGATAGCGCCTTTATAACTTTTAGTCTAGCAAAAGAAGCCGCTTTTATACAAGATGACAGTTTAAATATTGCTAAGGCAAACACCAACTTAGCTATCCTATCCGTAGAATTTGGAGACATCTATACAGGCCAAGAATATAGCTTCGAAGCTTTGAAATATTTAAATCCAACCAATCTCAAACATTACCCCTATTTACTATCTAATTACAATAACTTAGGCATAACCAACTACGATTTAAATCAACCTTCTAAAGCTATTGAATATTATCAAGAGGCTATAAAATATATTCAAGATAGTAACCAATTACACACCACTAAAAATAATTTAGCCAATGCCTATAGACAGCAAAAATCTTATGATAAAGCCATAAAATTATATGCCGAAATACTCGCTCAAAAACCAATTTCCATAAACCAAGCCCGGGTATTAACTAATTTAGGTAAAACACAAAGTTTAAAAAATGCTTATTATAATCCTGCCCCACTTTACCTGAAAGCCCTTGCAATTAGAAAATCTCTTCAAGATAAATGGGGAGAAAATTCTAGTTATTCTCATCTCAGCGAATACTATAGCACCAAGCAAAAAGATTCAGCTTTAATCTATGCCACTAAAATGTATGATTTAGCTAAAAATCTTAATCACGCAGACAATAAACTCAATGCACTTCAAAAATTAATTCAATATGATTCGGTAAATAGTTTAAAGCATTTTAAAGCTTACAAAGCTTTAGACGATAGCTTAAAAACAGTTAGAAATTCAGCTAAAAATCAATATGCTATAATTAAATATGAGACCGAAAAGCATAAATTAGAAAACATTCAGCTTAACGAAGAAAATGCAAAGAAAAACATACTAATTCAACGGCGTAATTTTAGTCTTCTACTCGCCTTCATTCTCGTATTAGCAATACTTGTAATTGGCACATTACTTTATAGGCACAGAAAGAAAAAAATACAAAATGAAGCAGCACAAAAAATTAAAGATGCGCAAATAAACACCTCTAAAGAAATTCATGATGTAGTAGCCAACGGACTTTATAAAATTATGTCAGAAATAGAGTATGGTAAGAATATACAAAAAGACAAATTAATCATCCAAATTGATACGCTTTACCAAAAATCTAGGTTAATTTCACATGTAGTTAATAAAGATAAATACACGCTTCTAAATCGAATTAATGAATTGATAAATGCTTTTACGCACCCAAACATTAAATTTATCACAGTAGGCTTAAATGAAAGCCTTAATAAGCTCCTAAACACTTCTGTCGAAGAACAACTTTTGCTTTGTTTACAAGAGGCTTTAATTAATATGAAAAAGCACAGTCAAGCAACTCAAATAGTATTAAGGTTTCATATCGACAACAACTCACATACCTTTCATATTTTTTATAAAGATAACGGGATAGGTTTTGACGCAGGAAGTCAAAATAGTTCCGGTTTAATCAATATGGAAAACCGTATAAAGAAAGTACAAGGAGAGATTAAATTTGAAACGACACTAGGCAATGGATTAGTCATTAATATTTATTTGCCTTTATAATGGATCATTATGTTTGAAAAAGTATTAGTCGTAGAAGATCACCAAACTAGCAGTAAAGCTGTAGCTAAAATTATTGAAGATTTAAAAATCCCTTTTTGCGAATATCTATACTATTGTGACGACGCCTTAATTCGCATTAAAAAAGAGCTACAAACTGGTCAACCCTTCGATTTACTGATTACTGATATATCCTTTATAGAAGATCATCGACCACAAAAATTAAAATCAGGTCTAGAATTAATTAAAGCTGCTAAAGCCTTACAACCACATTTAAAAGTCATCATCTTTTCGGTTGAGGGCAGGCCAACACCTATAAAATCTTACTTTCAAGAACTTGAAATTAATGGTTATGTTCAAAAAGGCAGATTAGATGCCATAGAATTAAGCCAAGCTGTTCTACAAGCCGCACAAGGTAAACGCTACATGCCTTATCAACTCAAAGAAACTTTAGCGCCTACAAATAATTTTAACTTCACCGATTACGATATTACCGTCATTAAACTCCTGGCTCAAGGTAAACTCCTCAGTGAAATTCCCCAAATACTTGCTGAACTTAAAATCACACCAAGCAGCAAAAGCTCCATGGAAAAAAGATTAAACCACATTAAAACTGTTCTTGATTTTAAAAAGAATGAACAATTAGTGGCCTTTTGTAAAGACATGGGTGTCTTTTAAAGGCATTGTAAGAAGAAATTTTGAGTCGAAACAAGTAATAATCTACGGTATCTCTCGCCAACAATCTGGCATTAGGCAATAGATGATCAGACCATTTAAGTTCCCGAATTATACCGTTTTAGATGAATCAGCTTCAGGAGTAGCACCCTTCCCCTCTCCCATCGCTGCCATAACAGCATCCGCAGCCGCTTCAACCGTATCAGCAGACATCTCAGCATTCCCTGTTCTCGCTTTTTTTAATTCGTAATAGATGCTGCCTAATAACTCCAATTGCTTCTGCTGGTTTTCGATTTTTTCATTAATCCTAAAATACCATAACACCGGGCCCCTAAACACCCATAGTATGATGAAATAAACAGCAAAAATCATTAAGGGAGCAGCAAAAAAGCCAAAAAATTCCATATATTTTTAATTTAGATACTGTAATATAGGAACATCCATTATCTAAACCAAATTTATCTTATTCTTCACCTTATACATATCAGCCCAGATATCTCCAACTTTTTCTAGGCGCTTTAAAGCATTAAAAATGGTAAAATCACTGATTTTTAACTTTGCGTTTACTTCCTCCCATTGCAAAGGCATTGAGACAGTAGCTCCAGGTTTAGGCCTTAAGGAATAAGGTGCCACGATCGTCTGCCCTCTGCGGTTTTGTAAAAAATCTAAATAAATTTTATTTTTTCGCTTACTGGGGCTCCGTTCTAAACTGCACAGATCAGGATGAATTTCTAATATTCTCCCGCCCAAATAATGCACAAAATTTTTAGATACCTCATAATCATATTTCGCTAAGGGGATAACAATATGCATCCCTCGTGACCCGGAAGTTTTCACAAATGAAATAATTTTCAACTCATCTAAAATATCCTTTGCTGTTAATGCCACCTTTACGACATCTTTAAAATCCACACCTTGTGGATCTAAATCTAATACCGCAAATAAAGGCTCATCAGGCTTTTTATAGGTGCTCATCCAAGGATTAATTTCTATACACCCCAAATTAGCCATCCAAAGCAAGGTAGCTTCATCATTGCACACCAAATAATCGATTTCCTTTTCTAAGTGCGAAGACCGCAATGGAGCTGTTTTAATCCAAGCCGGAATCTGATCGGTATTTAAATCCTTTTGAAAAAACCCAGCTTCATTAATACCATTCGGATGTCTATTTAATGAAAGTGGCCTATCTTTTAAATGTGGTAAAATAAAATCTGCTACTTTTTTGTAGTAATTGAGCATATCCCCTTTCGTAATTTTTTCAACAGGCCAATAAATTTTTTGAGGGTTTGTCAATTTAACGGTCTTCTTGCCATACTTTAGTACCTCGGCTTCCTCCACATTAGATTTTGCTTTACCCGTACTTTCATTCACCTCCTTATCTTGCCGCAAACCTTTAAATACAGGGTGCCTTAAATGTTGTGCATCGGTCCATTCTGAAAAATTAACCTCGCACAATAATTCTGGCTTTATCCAGGTTACTTGCCTACCCATCTTACCTAATCCGGGTGTTTCTTTAACCGGCTTTTTATTAGTTTCCAAAGGCTTCATTAATTTCATTAAATCCTGCATACTCTGCGCATTAAACCCTGTCCCGCAATTGCCAATGTACACTAATTCATCATCCACCTCCATCCCCAAAACTAAAGAGCCAAAAGCTTGAGCTTCCGAAGCGGTATATCCCAAAATAAAGGCCTCTATAGATTGCTGCAATTTAATTTTTAACCAACTCGAACTCCTTAAACCCGAAGCATAGGTACTATCCACTTGTTTAGCAATAATACCCTCCCAATTTAACTTCCTAGCTTTTTTAAAAAGTTTTGACCCCGAACTATTATCTCCTTCCACTAATTTCACCTCCTTAGGCAATTTAGCCACTTTTAACGCCTCTTTCATGAGCTTGTCAAGCAACTGCTTCCTTTGACTTAAATTCAAATGCCGAACATCCTCCCCTTGAATTTCTAAAACATCAAAAATCACATATTGAATATTTCCTTTCCTGCCCCCTGAAACATACTGTTGTAACAACTGAAAATTCGTCCTTTTGCCCTCTCTTACCACCACTTCTCCATCTAATACTGCCCAAATGCCTAATTTTTGCAAAGCCTTTACTACTTTTGGATAATCCTCCTCCAAAGCATGTCCATTTCTAGAATCTAAAAACACCTCTTTTTCTTTCACCTGAGCAATCGCTCTATACCCATCCAATTTCTCCTCAAAAATCCAATCTTTCCCTTCTGGCACTGCCGAACCCAATTTAGCTAACATGGGTTTTAAAGATTGATGGGTCAAAGGACTAGGTTCAACCTCAGGTTTACTCTTTGAAGTCGCTTTTTTTGCCGCCTTAACCTTAGCTTTAGGGGCAGCTACCTTAGCTTTAGGGGCAGCCTTCTCTTTACCAGCCGCAGCCTTTTTATGGCCTCGCTTAGCTTTCCCCACATGCTCTTCTGCATCATAACCCCCACTAACGGCATACTCATCTTTATGCTTAATTAAAAGCCAGGCATTATCTTTATCATCATTTGCATGTTTAATTTTTACTAAGGCAAATTCTCCCTTCAACTTTTTCCCCTTCAAGAGAAACTTTAAATTCCCCGACTTTAAGCCTTTCTTCAAATTATACTTAGGATCATCCAATGCTTCATAAAATCCATCATCAAATATTTCAACCACACCCGCGCCATAATTACCCTTGGGTATACGCCCTTCAAAAGTTCTATATTCAAAAGGATGATCTTCAACCATAATAGCCAATCGCTTATCTGAAGGATCTAGTGAAGGTCCTTTTGGTACTGCCCAACTTTTTAATACACCATCCATTTCAAGCCTGAAATCATAATGTAAATGCGAAGCTTGATGTCGTTGCACCACAAATGCAAGCTTTTCCTTTGAAGCTTTCGTCTGAGCAGCTTTAACGTTGCTTACACTTTTTTTATCCTTTTTACCAGCAGGCTCCGAAGTCTGCTTAAAATCACGTTTTTGATTATATTTTTGTAAGCTCATGGGTTAAGCTCCTTTCTTTCCTAAACTTTGCATTAATTGCTCATACAAATCATCACTCAATTTTTTCTCCGGTTGCATTTTCTTCACAATCGGTTTTTTGCCTTTAGCCTTCGATTTAATGATTTTCAATAAGGCTTTCGAATACTCATCTTTAAACTCCGAAATATCAAAATCTGAACTATATTGCTTAATCAAAGCCATGCCCACCTGTAATTCTTTGGGTTTAACAGTTTGCAAATCCACATTCAATTCTCGCATGGCCCTTATCTCCTCAGCAAACCTAATCTTGGTAACAACTAACATCTTCTCGAGGGGATGAATCACACATAAATTCTCGGAACTCCTAAGTACAAACCTGGCCACCCCTGCTTTTTTAGATTTCGTCAAAGCTTTCAACAATAAGGCATAAGCCTTTTTACCCTGAGGTTCAGGCTGGGTATAATAAGAGGTTTCATAATAAATGGGATTAATATCAGCCAAATTCACAAAATTTTCCAATTCAATCAGCTTGGTCTTTTCAGGCATGGCCGACTCAAAATCCTCATCTTCCAGCACCACATAGCGCTCATTGAGCATATATCCCTTCACAATTCTTTCATAGGGCACTTCTTTGCCGCTCCGCTCATTCACACGATGATATTTGATCCGCGCTAAATCTTTCGAATCCAACATATCCAAATCCAAGTTACTCTGTTGCACTGCCGAAAATAACTTAACCGGTATATTGACCAAGCCAAACCCAATGGCCCCTTTCCAAATTGATTTCATATTAAAACACTTTTTAAGCCTTGACTTTATTTGCCTTAACTACGTTAGTCATAATCAAATAAGCCTTAACCTATAAAAGCTTGAAACCCTCAAAAAGTTTTAAAAGAAAATAATTCAATCCATATGAAGATGAACACTACCCTATTCCATTACCTGATCCTATTGAAGTAATTAAAATGAAAATGGAAGAGCGAGGGTTGAAAAATACTTGTGGTCCCGACGGGAATCGAACCCATATCTAAAGTTTAGGAAACTTCTATTCTATCCGTTGAACTACGGGACCAAAGGTTTGCAAATTTATTTAAAATCCCGTTAAAAGCAATTTCCAAATTTATCCCGATTTAAAATCCGTAAAGCACCATTCCGGTATTGGCCTTCGTATGCCGGAGTTCGCCATTTTCAAATTTCTCGAACATAAACAGCGCTAGGTACCTGCCTTTTTTAGCTGGCTTAAACTTAAATGCCTTTTTAGCTCCTTCTGCATCTGCTACTAAATATTCCTGCAGATCATCAATATCAAAGAGTTCATCTTGTCCTTCCAATTGAAAGGTATAATTATAGGTTTCTTCTACTTTCTTAAAATCTTTGGAGGCTACTATGACAGCCAAATTAACTTGGAGTGGTTCCTCGAGGTCTATCGTAAAATTAAAGCGCGAACCCTTTTGCTCATCTTGCTGTAGGTTTATTATACGATAGCTGGGATATTCAGTTCTTATCTCTAGGCCCGATAAGGCTTGATAGCCTAAATTTTTACTCAAAGAGCCATTTTTTCGCAACGCAGAAAGTAAGCGGGGCCACAATTTAGTATCTTTAAATCGAGCCGCCATTTTATTGATCAATTGATAAACCAATTGGGCTTGCCTATTAATCACTTTTTGGGTTTGATTATTCTCTTTTAAACCTTGGGGAAGCGTAATAGGGGTATATGTGCCCCTTTTGGCTCTTAAATGTTTTCCATAGGCCTGGCTATTCACCAACGTCATGCCTTGGAGCATTTCTAATAATGCTAATAAATTTGAATTTTTTGCCATAATTTCCTATTTTAGATTGTTCATTATCAGGTTGATATGTATTTCAGCCTTCCATCTAAGTTATTCAAATTTATCCACAAAAACAAGCATTTTTTTGCTAAGCTTAAAGGGACCTTAAAGAGACCTTATAGGGACCTTATGGGGACCTTATAGGGACTTTCTCTATACCAAAACCATACTAAATTCGGAAAAACTCCATACCAAATTCGGTATTACATCGGAAAATGTTCGGAAAAGTTCGGCATTTATTCGGAAGGTTTCCGAATACTTTCAATTCCCTTTCCGAATTTGGACATAAGTTAAACAGAAGTTAGTCCGAAGGCACCCCGAAGATATTCCGAAGGTACCCCGAAGGTAATCCGAAGATATTCTCGCGGCTAAGGGTAGAGAAACCCGGGGGTAAGCAAAGTGAAACCCGGGGGTAAGCAAAGTGAAACCCGGGGGTAGGCAAAGTGAAACTCGCGGGTAAGCATAGAAAATAGGGCAGATACCTGAATAAAATGCCGCTAAAATTACTTTTTAAGGGGTAGGGCAAAACTAAAGGTAGAGCCTTTGCCAAGTTCTGAATCCACCCAAATTCGGCCATGTTCTCGCTGAATAATTTCAGTGGCTATGTAAAGTCCTAATCCTAAGCCTGGATAGGTATGTTGCATATGCCCGCTGGCGCGATAAAATTGCTCGAATACGCGGTGTTTTTTGCTTTTTTCGATGCCTAATCCAAAATCTTGTACAGAAAACACTAATTCATCATCTCCATTTACGGATTTAACAATAATTGTATCGGCGTCTGGGGAGTATTTAATGGCATTACTGATTAAATTGGTAATAACCTGCCCAATTCTATCTCTATCGGCATATACATCGCCTTCAAAGTTCAATTGCAATTCTATGGTATGTCTCTCTGTGGTGCGTTGTAAATCTTCTACAATTTCACGGGCTAATTCATTAAAGTCAAAATGCTGGTTGTTAAATTGCATTTTGCCTGAATTAATTTTTGTGACATCTAAAAGGTCGCCAATTAAAACGGTAAGTCGATTAATTTGGGCATCCATCTTGGCAATCATAGCTGCTTCTTTTAAGTCACCTTTGCGTACCAATAATTTTTCTAATATCTGGGTATAGGCTTTGATGCTCGTAACCGGGGTTTTTAATTCGTGGCTGGCCACGCCTATGAAATCGTCCTTTTGTTGTTGCAGAATTTTTTGATCGGTAGTATCTACAAAGGCTCCAATAAAGCCCGAAAATTCTCCTTTACTATTATATTGAGGGTTTCCGCTGCCTTGTATCCAATGTAAGGTGCCATCTACATGTACAATCCTAAACTCCACTTCAAATGGCCTGACCGTGTCGCAGGCGGTTTTTATTTTTTGAACTACAGTTTCTACATCTTGATCAAATAAGGAACTTAACCAGCCGTGCCCGATTTGCTGACTTAAGCCTACACCAGTCCAGTCTATCCAGGTTTGGTTAAAGTAAATGAGTTCGCCTTGGGCATTGCACATCCAAAGGCCTGTTGGAGCCGCTGTGGTAATATTTCGTAATAAGGCTTCGCTATCCGCTATGGCTTGCTTGGCTTGATTCTCGGGTCTTAAATCGCGCATAACCACGCCAATACCGAGGTATTCATGGGTTGAAGGATCTTCTACCCGGGCGCAGTTACTCATCATCGGAATAAGTTCCCCGGTTTCTTGATGAACTACATGAATGATGCCCGACCAACTCCCTTTGTCCATCACAGTGGGCACGATCGTGTTGGTTATTAAAGCTTCATCTTGTGGAGCATATAATTGGGATAGCGGTTTACGTAAAATATTTTTCGCATCCTTACCGCCTAATAAGCTGGCTCCGGCCTGATTGATGTAAAAATTACCCGGGCCCAATCCAATAATGGCCATTAAATCCACACTGTAGGTAACCAAACTCATTAATTTTTGTTGTTCGATTTTACTCTTTCTTTCTTCTGTAAAATCTAAGGCGGTACCTAATATACGGGCTGGGCGAGCATTTTGATCAAAATAAACCTTCCCTTCAATTCTAACCCAGCGCCAAGTTCTGTCAGGCCATTGAATCCTGATTTCGAAAAACAGATTCCCGGTTTTTAAGGCTTCCTCATATGCCTTTAAACGTTGCGCTCTGTCTTGGGGATGATAGCCTTTTAAATACGTTTTTAGTTCTTGCTTTTCTGAATAGCCAAAAATCTGAGCAAATAAGGTAGAGGTTTGAAATTCCTGGGTAATTAAATTATAATCAAAAGTACCCAAGCCTACTGCCATGGCTGCTAAGCGGGCTCTTTCTTCGGCTTCTTCTAGTTTTTGTTTCGCTAAAACTTCCTTGGTTACTTCGAAAGCTACTAAAATTACCCCGTCTACTAAACCACCGTCTACGACTAAGGGTTCACAGACAATATCCAAGTAAACATTCTCTAATTTATCGTTTCGGAATATGGGAATTGCTTCGGCTTTGCCATGATAGGGAATTCCCGTCGATTTTACGCGACTGAGCATTTCTTCGTATCCCAAATTTTTAGCCAGGGGAATAATTTCAAACATTTCTTTGTTTAAAATTTTCTCCATGTTTAGGGCAAAAATGTTGCAAAAAGGTGGGTTCGCTAAGTCAAATCGATTGTCGGGGCCGTTTAATATCGCAATCCCAACGGGGGCTTGCATTAAAATATGTTTTAAGCGAAGTCTTTCTTTCTCAAGTTGCGTTATAAAATTTCTTTCCTTTATTCGCAATTGGTAGATTTCGGTGATATTTTCAAAGGCAAATATTACATAAATTACTTTGCCTTCATTCCCTACAATAGGGGTGAAAATGAAATTCCAATAAACTTCCTTTACCGAATTAGTTGCGGGATGGTAGAGGTCGTAGCGAAATTCATTTAAGTAAGTAGGCTTTTGGGTTTGGATGGCTAAATCTACTTTTGTGCAAATAGCGTCTCTATCCTGCTCGGCATCTTGCAAGGCTGGATTGTTTGATTTTACCCTCAAAGAGGTTCCTTGTACTTGCTCTCGGGTTACCCAGGTTTCCTTTATATAAGCTTCGTTAACATCTAATACAGTTAAACGCTCGTCAGGCTCAATAATGACCATAGCCGATTGACTATGATTGAAAATTGCTTTATAGCCTTTATCTGCGTATTTACTAACCATATGTTAAAAGATTCCTTTTTAATTTAAGCCAAACCTAATAGATTTTAACTTTAAACTCAAAGCTAAGATAAATAGTGAGCTGGTATTAATAGAATTTTAAACAGAAAAAATTGGGCTTTGTTTTAGATTGAGGGCGTATCACAAAAATATTATAAACTTTTTTTGTGTGTTCTTTTGCTATTATGCATCAGGCAAGCGCTTCAGCAATTCCAAACATGCTCTCACATGGTGGTAGGGACATTTCCAAAAACCAGCTTTAGGTTCATTTAAGGGATTCCCTTCAGCATCTAATCCCCATATCCATTCCCCGTATTTTTGATCGAAAAAATGCTGATTCAGATTCTGCCATAACTGATAGGTTTTTTTGAATTCCGCTGGGTTCGCGCTTAGTTGATAAGCTTGATATAAACCTACCATGGCTTCAGCTTGTACCCACCAATGTAATTCGGCATTTAGGCTATGGGTAGCTATATGATATTCATTGTATAAGTTACCCGATTCACTCAGGCCTTTAGTGGCACTTTCTGCTAAAGATAGGGCTATGCCTTCGAATTGTTGGATGAGCTTAGGGTCAGCAATAGCATGGGCACAAGCTAAGAGTAACCAAGCTGATTCTATATCGTGTCCGAAGGAGATCGTTTGGGATTGTAATTGCCATTGCTTATCAAAAAACAGATGCTGATAGCCTTGGGTGCTGATAAATTTTGTTTTAAATAATTCTAATAGATGAGATATGGCAGCTTTTAGGTCGGCATTTGGCCAGATTTTATAGAGTTCGGCATAAGCTTCTACCACATGTAAATGCGTATTCATAGTTTTCTCCGCATTCATGTCTTTGTCGCTCAATCGCAAATCTTCTAGGGCTTCCCAATGTTGATTAAAGGCTTCTAGATAGCCGCCAAGTTGGGTGTCTCGGCTATGCTTTTCTAATAGCTGATAGGTGTTTATGGCTAAGTCTAATACGGCAGCATCGGGTTGAATTTGATAATAAGCCGATAGGCCGTAAATCGCAAAGGCTTGTCCATACACCTGCTTTTTACTTTCTAAAATTTCCCCATTAGCCTGGAGTGACCAGTAAAAGCCGCCAGCCTGGGTATCATAGAAATTGTCCCTCAGGCAGGCATAAGCTCGTTCTGCCAGACTTAAATACTCAGGTTGAGGGTCATGTGCATAGGCAGCCGAAAAAGCCCATAAAATGCGACTATTTAAAACCAGGCCTTTAGGGGCATGGGGGTTAGCTTCGTTTTGGTTATTAATTTCACCATGAAAGCCTCCATGGATAGTATCTGGACTATATTTTATCCACCAAGCTAAGAGATGCTTAACTTCTTCAGCGAGTTCTCTTCTAAATTCGGGGATATTGACTTCCATCTGTTAGGATATTGACTTCCATGTGTTACTTAATCGGCGGCTTCTAAGTTCTTATTTGCTTGGATAATTTCCAATAGCTGGTTAACTGAATTAGCCGAAGTATAGCCATCTTCTGGGTTGTTTACCACATAATCTAATAACTGTGCCAGGGTGGTTCGGGCTACGTGCATGCGCGTATCTGAAGAAGCGTAGTAAATAAATACGGTGCCGTCGTCATCCGCAATCCAGCCATTGCTAAATACTACATTCGAGACATCCCCGATTCGCTCGATGCCTTCGGGAGCTAAAAAATAACCGGCAGGTTTATGTATAACTTGGGTTAAATTAGTTAAATCCGTCATAAAGAGATACAATACATATCTTAAACCCGCAGCGGTATTCCGAACGCCATGGGCTAAGTGTAACCAGCCTTTTTCCGTTTTTATGGGGGCTGGCCCTAAACCATTTTTTGCTTCGTAAACGGTATGATAAACTTTTTTGTCAATAACTGTTTCGTGCGTAATAACTGGATTACAAATATCAGCTGTTAAGCCAAATCCTATGCCTCCGCCTTTTCCAGCTTCTATAAAAGAATCTTGTGGACGGGTATAAAAAGCATATTGGCCATCCACAAATTCAGGATGTAATACCACATTTCGTTGTTGAGGCGATGGAGTTTTTAGATCGGGTAAGCGTTCCCAAGTTTGCAAATCTTTAGAGCGCACGATACCGCATTGGGCTATAGCTGCCGATTGATCTCCTTCTGGGGCAGCCGGGTCTCTTCGCTCGGTACAGAATAATCCATAAATCCAGCCATCCGCATGTTCTACCAAGCGCATATCATATACATTGGTATCTGGTTCATGCGTTGGCGGAATCACCATCGGAGATTCCCAAAAACGGAAATTATCTATCCCATTGGGGCTTTCCGCAATAGCAAAAAAAGATTTACGATCTACTCCTTCTACCCGGGCGGCTAAAATATATTTGCCTTTCCATTTTAAGGCACCGGCATTAAATACTGCATTGATACCAAATCGCTCCATTAAAAAGGGATTAGTAGCTGGGTTTAAGTCATATTTCCAGGTATAGGGCACGTGTGCGGCCGTTAAAATGGGATGGGTGTAGCGATCAAATAAGCCATTACCTGGTAAACAGATTTCGTTGGGTCTTCGTAATAATTCAGCTTGCTGAATAGCTATTTCGGCTATTCTTTGTTCAAAGTTCATTTCCATAAATAAAGGCTTAATCTTCTAGTCTATTCCACCAGGTTCTTTTTAATATAATTGCAATCGTAATCAGGATAATAATCGTAATCACCAAAGGATGATACATGCCTAAAATTAAGTACATCGGGAAAATGGTTAAACATAATTGAGCAATGATACCCAATACTACATTTCCCATGTCAAAGACGAAATTCTTATTGGGTACGAATTGCGGGTCATCTACCATCACTTTTTCCTGAATAGGTTTCCAAAATCCCCATGGTCGTACTGTTTTATAAAAGTTCTTTAAAATAGATTCTTCGGTTGGGGGAGCGGTATAAGTGCCGATAATACATCCTATTAACGACAGCACAAATAATAAAGGCCACCAATAAAGAGGTAATCCCCAAGTAAAATAAGGCATTAAAAGGGCAGCGATAATTCCTACTGTCATGCCCCAAAAGAAGCCATGTGCATTAAACCGCCACCAGTACCATTTTAAACAGTTGGCTGCCACATAGCCCCCATATAAACCCCCGACGATCCATTGTAAAATATCATTCACATCTTTCGCCATAAATCCAAAACACACTCCAACTAGCACCACAACGATACCGGAGAGATAGTTCATGCGCATCACTTTTTTATTAGAGGCTTCAGGATTGATATATTTTAAATAAATATCATTGACGATATAGGCTTGGGCAGCATTTAAGGTACCTGAAAAAGTTCCCATAAAGGCCCCGAGTAAGCCTGTTAGTACCAAACCTAACACTCCCACTGGTAAAAAGGTATTAATGGCTGCTGGCAATATTTTTTCAAAATCTGTTACTCCATCTGGGCCTTTTAAATAAAGTTGATTGTAGTAAAGCAGAGCAAGTACGGTGAGGCCGGTAACCATCGAATAGCGTACAGGTAATAAGATGATACTCACAAAGCCTGTCATTTTACTGGCTTCTTTGGGGCTTCTGGTACTTAATACCTTTTGCATATCATAATTGGGCGCTGGGCCAGCTAAGGAGGCAAACACTCCTTTTAAGAGCATCATCATAAAGAAGATGGTAAATAAACTGTAGCCATCCTCGGCAATTTTTTGATTGGCATCTGCAGCAATGGCCGACCAATCTAGATTTAAATTCCAACTAAAGAAAGGATCTGCCCATCCTTCAGGGACATTTAAGGTTTGCCCTTGCAAATGTTGATAGGCGATGACTCCAATACTTAAACAGGCCACAATCATTATGGCATATTTGATGGCATCTCCTAATACGATACTATGTAGGCCGCCTAATATGGAATAAAACATGGCAAACAGCGTGAATACGATGCCATAAAAATGTGGCACATATTTTTCGGGCACATCGAATGGCACATAGGCTTGGGCCACTTCCCAGGGAATAAACACCTCCATAAACTTACCTAAGCCTACAAAGCCATAAGCTAAAAAGCCTAAACAGGAAATTAAAGCAAATGCAATGACAATTAAATGGGATCCTCGAACACCTTTGCCGATTTCTCCAAATCGGGTTTTGAGCCACTCAGCACCTGTATTAGCATTTGATCTCCGGAGCCATTTGGATAAGAACATCATCATGAATACCTGATTGAATACAGGCCATAACCAAGGGATCCAAATACTTTTTAAGCCATATACAAAACAGAGAGATACCATCCACATGGTACCCGAAATATCGAACATATCGCTGGCATCACTCAAACCTAGCATATACCAGGGCATTTTTTTACCTCCCAGCAAATAACTTTCTTTATCCTGGCGAGCCTTGCGTCGCATATAAAAGCCAATGAAAACCATGGTGGCCAGGTAGAATAATAAAATGGAGATGTCGAGGAGTTGAATTTTCATATAGCGTTTTAGGCGGTGGAATAACTACTTTTAACTATTGATAAAGTTTATGTGTAGCGGTGGTTTTTTCAAATAATAAGCTTGGATTTTTATAAAATTCTTGAAAGTCAGGAGCTGATAGTTGTCCGGGATAAGGGGCATAATAATGCATTTTATCCATGGATTTCATAAAGCCTGCATTGCGCCATACCAGTACATACGATATAGGAAAATCCTTTATCGTGGGCCATAAGGTTTGCGTCCACCAGGTAGCATCCGGAATAGCTTCGTAACCAGTTTCGGCAAAAGCCGAAAGTTTATGCTTAGCTTGGGCAATGCGGGTAAGGATTGCCAATTCTTTTCGGGTACTTTCTATAAATGCTTTTCCATTTCCATCAAATTGATATTTATCGAAACTTAGGACATCTGCATATTGATCTCCGGGATAGTTGAGCATAAATTCCTTTTCATCCTTAAAACTATTGGTGTTATACACGATGATCAGGTTATTGAGGGCCTTTTTACGGATTAAGTAATCGATAGTAAATTTCCAGATTTGCTTGAAATCATTGACAGAAGTAGTATTAGGACCCCACCAAAACCAATTCCCGTTGAGCTCGTGAAAGGGTCGGAATAAAACTGGGATTTTTTCACCTTGAGGACCTGTTAAGCTGTGCATATAGGCTGCTCCTCGATCTAACCATAATTTATACTTCTCATGTTGAGATCCACCGGGTAATATACTTTTTACTGTATGTGCGGTCGTATCCCAGGTACTGCCTCCCGTTAATGGGTTATCCCAATGCCAACTTAAGGTAATAACGGCTCCTCGTTGATAGGCACCCTGAATATATTCGCGCATTTTAGCAAAAGGCACGCCATCTAAGTTTTTGTCGCGAGCATGCTCTATTCCACCTAAATCCCAGCCATAGATGCCCGGCAAATCGTCGGTTAGGCTTTTGATATCGCTCCTCCCTTGTTCATACTTCCATCCTACTCCATAAGCTAAGGCATCTTGGTGCCCAAACAGGGTTTTATCCTCTTGTATTTTAAAGAGATTTTTGTATAAATTTTTGGTTTCGGGGCTAGCTTTGGCATTAATTAAAGTTTGCCCTTGTCCACATAAGGGATAAAGGCAAACGATAAATAATAAGTTTAAAAGTTTCTTCATATTTATTAATAGAAGCCTACTGCATCAATATATATTAATGATGCTAAGCCACTAAACTCTTGAAAGGTAATATAATCAATGTCTGTTGGGTTTCCTAAATTGGCTAAAGGCACTACATAATCTGTCCATTTACCTTCAGTTAATAATAATTCAAAGGTTGATTTTGCCGGCGTTAAGGATATTTTAACTTTTTTACCATCTGTACCTGGGCCACCATAAATGGAAATCTTAAGCATGGTATATCCAGCGGTTTTAAAGGTAGGTACCGAACGGAAACGAGCTGCTCCAAAACCTACTGTAAATTTATGTTCAATAGCCGTTGTTCCACTTCTAACCACATCTTTAAAGGCCATGTTATACGTGGCGCTATAGGAGGTATTGGTCCAACCTGTATTTAAGGCATCATTCCAAATGAAGTGACGAATTCCAAATGGATTGGTAGATTTTACCGTACCAATAGGCGTAGTTACGAATATATATCCGGCGTTTACTCCCACTGGTAACTTCACTTTAATTTGGGTTTGGGTACTTGAAATAATTTCAGCTTTGGTATCATCGAAGCGTACCTCGCTCACCCCTTTAAAGTAATCCCCTTTGATGGTAACTTCATCACTTGGGCTCCCTGCGGGAGGGTCGAATCCATGAATGAGCGGTGCAGGTTGAGCAATTTTAAATTGATGGGTTACGGTTCCATATTTGGTGGTAACGGTAATAGGGTTATTGATTGGATCGGTTAAGGTAGCGGGGATTTTAACTGTAATGTCGTTATCCGTAGCATAGATTAAAGAATCTGCGGCTAAGGTTCCGTTAAAATCAACCTTAGTAGTCGTGCCTAAATTGGCCCCTTTAATCATAATCCATACCCCGTAATCTACTTGATCTAAGGGGGTATCTCTGTTTTCTAAGGTCACAACACCATGTATTACAGGGGCTGCTGTATTTTGGCTATTCTCCTTTGCACATGATGCCCAGATAAAGAGCAAACTTGCTAATATAAGGCCTAAGGAGAAGCGATTTTTAAATGTCGTTTTCATAATCTTTTCAATTGATTAGCTAGTTACCAACCTGGGTTATTTTCAATAATGGCCGTATTGGCATTTAATTCATTCAATGGAATAGGGAATAATAAATTTCGGGTGTTTCTAACCTTGGATATATTATTTTGACCGGTTCCAATTTTATTCATTACTGGTAAGTAAATCCCCCAACGAATCAGGTCAAATCTACGTATCCCTTCTAAAGCAAACTCTCGGGCTCTTTCGGCTAATACAAAACTTCTGAAATCTTGTACATTCATATTCGGGGAGGCATCACTCGCACTTACCCTTCTGCGAATGGTATTGAGGGCTTGATAGGCCACGGTATTTGGTCCATTAATTTCGTTTTCTGCTTCAGCCACCATTAAATACAATTCTGAATAGCGTATAATGGGGAAAAAGGCATCACTTAAAGCCACTTCAGGATCGGCTACTGCAGAGAATTTAATAACATAGGCTCTTTCTGCTGTGGTTGAACCCGTGTTATTATAATTCACGCCATTCACCACTTTATACTTATCTGCTTCCCATGATGGGTAAAAGATGTTGGTTCCTTGCAGGGTGGTATAATTATGGGTTACACCATCTAAGATCCTTTTATCTTGATCTTCATAATCTTTGTAGTGGTTATTGGATTTCCATACTGCTCCTACCCCAAAAGTTGAGCGAGCCGAAAAGTAAACCCCCAAGTTATTCATAAAGGGAGAGCCTGCGAGCGATTGTATCATCCACATTTGCTCCCGGTTGTTTCGTCCGGCAGTACTCCATAATTCATTCCAGTTTTGGGTTAAAGCATATTGACCACTATTGATTACTTCTTGCGCTTTGTCTCGTGCAAGGGTATAATATGCCTTGGTATCTAAACCTTCTAAACCAGCTACAACTGTTTTCTGATAGGTGTATACCCCATTGTCAGTGCCTCCACGTACCGAAATACTAGCTCCGGCTAATGATCCGGATGCCATGGTTAAGTACGTTTTAGCTAACATCGCTTTCGCCACACCTTGAGTTACCCGGCCAGCTTCACCTGAGCGAGGGTCTCCTGCAGGATATAATTTAGCTTCTGCTTCTTTTAAATCGCTGATGACTTGGGCATAAGTGTCTTTCACTGAAGCTCTAGGCACGTTGGTTTCAGGATTGTTTCCGGATAAACTCTCGGTTCTGATAGGCACACCTCCATAAAGTTGTACTAAGTTAAAGTACGACCATCCTCTTAAAAAATAAGCTTCGCCTAAAATGCGTTGCTTAAGTTCGGCATTTAGGTTTTCCATTTTACCTACATTCTCTATAACCGAGCAGGCTCTGGCAATCACGGCATAACTGCCGATCCATGGGCCTGAATAACCCCAATAGGCTTGGGGATTGCCGGCACCAGTAGTTCCTACAAACCAATCTGCTCCAGAAACATGATCATCATCTAAAATGGTCATATTCCAAAATGGTTGCATATACAAATCGTAGGAATATAAATGATTATATACCCCATTTATAGCTGCCTTGGCATCATTTTCATTTTTATAAAAATTTTCTGGGGAATAAAAAGAATAAGGTTTCTCTTCTAAAGCTTTCTGACAGGCTGAAAAACTCAATGCTCCAACCCCAGCCATACAAGCAATAATATATTTTGATAATTTGTTCATCTCGCTGTTTTTAAAGGGTTAAAAATTAAATCTTACCGACATATTATAAGTTCTGGAGTTAGGATAGCCTCCTAAGTCTACGCCAAATAAGGCAGGATTATCACCGTAACTATTAATTTCAGGATCATAACCCGAGTAATTGGTGAAGGTGAATAAGTTATTTACCCCTAAGGCTACTCGTAAACTTGAAATGGTTTTTGATTTCATCGGCACATTATATCCTAAAGTCACGTTCTTTATGCGTACAAAACTGCCATCTTCAATAAAGCGTCTGCTGAATAATAAATTTCTAAAAAACTGACGCATAATTTTAGGACCTGTAGCATTTGTATTGTCTTTATCTGCTGCCCATGCCCCATCGGCCATACTTTGTAGAATGTTTTTATTGGTTCCTAAATTGCCGTTAAAACGGGTATTCATATTGATGATGTCATTCCCTTGCACCCCGTTGATAAATACACTTAAATCAAAGCGTTTGTATTTGAAGTTATTGGTAAACCCAAAAGTATAATCAGGGTTAACATCTCCAATAAAGGTTCTATCTGTTTGCGATATACTGCTAGGGTCATCATCCAAGTTTTTATACTTTATCTCACCTATTTCTCGTTGGATAAGCGAAGCGCCTAATCCGGTATAGGCTGGATTATTTCTTACCTCTGCTTCATTATCATAGTAGCCATCTTCTACATAGCCATAAAGGGCACCGATGGGCTTGCCTACCGTTTGTATAAAAGGAGCATCCCCGGTAGAAATATTTCGGCCATATTGTTCGGTAACATCCGGACTTAAACTCAATATCTTATTTCTATTAAATGAAATATTAAAATTGGAACTCCATTCAAAATCACGCGATTTTAAGATGACGCCGGAAACCATGGCTTCTAGCCCCTTATTTTGAATTGACCCAGAGTTAACTAATTTAGTTTGGAATCCGGTAGAAGAAGGAATGATTAAGTTTTGTAATAAATCATCGGTAATTTTTTTATAGGCTTCTACACTAAAGCTCAAGCGGTTATTAAAGAAGGAAGCATCTAAGCCTAAATTATAGGCGGTAGTGGTTTCCCATTTTAATTTTTCGTTAGCCGGCCCTGCATATAAATCATTGGCAATACCGGTTTGGATACCTCCTCCAAACACATAGTTATATACACTTAATTTCGCTAAAGAGGCATAAGAGCCAATTCCTTGATTACCCGTTTGGCCATAGCTAAAGCGCAATTTTAAATCACTCAAGGCTTTCCAATTTTTTAAGAAGGCTTCATTCGATAATTTCCACGCAATAGCAGCCGAAGAAAAGCCTGCCCATTTATTATCCCGTCCAAATTTACTGGATCCGTCTTGACGATAGGATACCGTTAATAAGTAGCGGTCATCATAACTATAGTTAGCTCTCCCTAAAAAGGAAATTAAAGTAGATTGATAGCGATTAGAAATTACCGGCATGATAACTTCACCTGCGGCTAAATTTTCGTTAAGTAAAGCATCGTTGGCAAAGGTTTTGGCTTCTGCTCTTTTATTTTGTCCGTTGGTACGCTCATAGGTACCTGCAGCCATAAAATTAATGCTATGCTTGCTCACTTGCTTCTGATAGTTTAATATACTTTCAGCAACCGTTGAATTCCAAATATTATCGGCCTTTAAGCCCCATCCCTGAACAGCAAAGCCTTCATAAACAGATCGTGGGTAATATTGATCACGATTGGTGGTAGAATGGTTAAAGCCTATATTTTGACGAAATTTAAAATCTTTTAAAAAGGTTAACTCTGCATAGTTTGAGGAGAATATATTTAACCCTTTTACTCTATTTAATACCGAATTTACATAGATGTAAGGATTGGTAATAAACGCGTCCCCTACACCATCATAATCGATGGCTTCATTTAAGGTTGAAGGAAAAGTTATCGCTGAACGAATAACTCCCGCACTGGCAGCATCAGATTTATCAGTCCCCGTTTTTACGCCATTATTAAGCGAACTGGATACCGAAGTACTGGTTCCAAATTTAAAGCGTTGGCTAATATTTCGATTTAAATTTACACCGAGACCAAAGCGGCTATAATCAGAATTAGAAATTGTGCCTTCCTGATCTAAGTAATTAAAGGTGACACTATGTGATCCAGCTTCTGAGCCTCCTGAAAAGTTTACATTATAATTTTGATAGGCGCCTGTTCTGAAAATACGATCTTGCCAGTTATTATTATTGCCGATATAATCTTGTGGACCTTTGGCATAATATGTTTGCCCTGGATTTTGAGGGTCGGGCAAATTGGCACCTGGGAAAGGCATCGTATATGTGGTGCCGGTATAAATATTAGAATTTAAATAGGCTAAATTTTGATATGCAGCATATTCAGATGGATTAAGAACATCTAATTTTTTAGAAATTTCTGCTTGTCCGTAGGTCATATTAGCCTCTATTCGATCTCTTCCATTCTGACCTTTACGGGTGGTAATTAAAACAACCCCATTGGCCCCTCTAGAACCATAGATAGCTGTAGCGGAGGCGTCTTTTAAAACATCAATCGTTTCAATATCATTAGGATTTAAGAAAGACATGGCATTGATGGTTTGTTTCTCATCCTCTCCAATAGCTGCTGGGGTAGCCCCTGAGCTGTTGTTATTAAACGGTACTCCATCTATCACATATAAGGGTTCTGTGCCTCCTAAAAAAGAGTTAGAGCCACGAATACGCATACTTAAACCAGCTCCTGGTGCACCATCATTTTGGGTAATATTGACCCCAGCTATTTTGCCTTGCAAAGCTTGAATAACATTGGTGGGATTATCTCTTAAAAACTCCTCTCGACCTATTCGGGCAACCGATCCTGTTAAATCAGATTTTCGCATGGTACCATAACCCACAATAACTACATCGGAAAGCGTAGTAGGGTTGGGATTCATAACTATATTAAATAGCAGTTTATTGCCGATTAATACTTCTTGATCGAGCATGCCTAAATAGCGGAATTGTAAATATTTTCCAGATTCTGGCACAAGTAAGGTAAAGCTACCTTGATCATCTGATACCGTGGTGATTTTGGTATCCTTTACGGTAATTGATACACCTGGTAATCCTGCTCCACCTTCATCAGTTATCTTTCCAGAAATTCTTTTCTCTTGCGCCAGGGCAAGTTGAAAAGAAAACAGGCATACCAAAAACAATACAAGTTTGGGGAATAGTTTGTTGAGCATAAGCATTTCTATTTGGTTTCATCAAAAATAGCCTTACAATTTAGGCAAACAATAATACTATTTTATCTGTTTATAATATTTTTATCGCTTTTAGGCATATTTGGACTTTTATGAAACCCTTAATCTATTGTTTTAATGGTTTTTATTTATAATTTAGCATTAATCAAACACCTAAATAGAGTGATACTATTTATACATAGTCTTTGATATTATTTAATCATTTTATTGTGCATTCTAATATAATAAAAGAAATTACACCCCTTACTAATTCAGATTGTTTTACAATTTTTGAACGTAAGAAACAGGATTTTGACTTTCCCTTGCATTACCATGAAGAAATGGAATTAAATTTTATTTCTAATGCCAGTGGAGCCAGAAGGGTGGTTGGCGATCATATCGAAGAGATTGGAGATATGGAATTAGTGCTTATCGGATCTAACTTACCTCATGTTTGGGAAACCCACAAATTGCAGGGTCAAACCATCCATGAAGTTACCATACAATTTCATAAAGACTTATTCGATGAAAAGTTACTCCGCCGAAATCAACTTCGCGTTATCCGGGAGCTTTTTGAAAAGTCTAAGTGCGGGGTGCTTTTTTCTAAAGAAACGGCTCAATTAATTGGCCCTCGCTTGATTAAACTCAATAAAAAACATGGTTTTGATTCGGTTTTAGAACTCATGTCCATTCTACATGATTTATCGACCTCCAGAAATATGCGAACCCTTTCAGACGCCAGTTTTTCAGCTGCGGAATTTTCATATTCTAGCAGACGAATTGAGAAAGTAATGGAGTATATGAATCTGAACTTTGATAAATCTATTAGTCTGGCAGAAGTAGCCAGAATTGCAAATATGACAGAAGTTAGCTTTTCTAGATTCTTCAAGTCCAGAACTGGGATAGGTTTTATAGATTCCTTAATAGAAATTCGCTTAGGACATGCTTCCCGCAAATTAATTGACACGAGTGAATCGGTGGCCGAGGTGGCCTACAATTGTGGCTTTAATAATATTTCCAATTTCAACCGCATTTTCAAAAAGAAAAAAGGCTGTACCCCTAAAGAATTTAGAGAAAACTTATCTGGGCATAGGATTTTTGTATAGGATGCTTGGGATTGTCTGGTTAGCAACATATAATATGAAAAAATATATTTTTTGGATGTGCTTTTGGATAATATCAGGAGTACAGGTTGCTCAGGCACAAACTGGGCAGTTTTTTTCTGCCTATGATTCCCGATTAAATTATATGGGACGAGCCGATTACTCGGATACAGCTGGGCCTAAATTCTGGGCTTCAGGAGCCAGTTTAAGCTTTGAATATGAGGGTACCGAAGCGGAAGTTGTGATAGGCGATGAGGTTATTTACGGCAGCGTTCACAATTATATTGAGGTTCAGATTGATGATCAACCTAGTTACAGACTTCAATTGACCCAGGCTGAGAATCGAATTAAATTGGTTGCCGGTTTAAAGGGGAAAAAGCATCGGGTTAGCTTGGTTAAAAACACCGAGTTTGAAAATGGCTATATCCAATTTAAGGGTGTTTATTGTAAACAATTATTAACAGCTCCAAAAAATCATAAACGTAAAATAGAATTTATTGGGGATTCTATTACTTGTGGTTTTGGGGCGGATGAACAACACCTTTCGTGTAAAGATCCTAAATCTGAATGGTACGATCAGCATAGCGCTTATTATGCTTATGGGCCGCGTACAGCACGTGCTTTAAAGGCACAATATCACCTTTCTGCGGTATCAGGCATAGGCCTTCTAAAAAGTTGTTGTGAAAAGCCTATTATTATGCCCCAGGTTTATGATAAAGTAAACATGGCTCAAAATAAAATGGCTTGGGATTTTAATTTATTCCAACCCGATGTGCTAACCATTTGCCTGGGGCAAAATGATGGCATTCAAGATTCTGCTCAATTTGTGTCGGCTTATATAACCTTTATCCAAACCTTAAAAACCTATTATCCTTCTGCCAAAATCATGCTGCTCACGAGCCCTATGGCAGATTCAGCCTTAAAAGAGTTTCAAATGAAGGCTTTGAAAGCCACTGTACAGCAAATGCATAAACTAGGCTTTAGTGATTTAGCTTATTATGCTTTTAAGTTGAGAGCCATTTCTGGCTGTAGTAGTCATCCTTCCAAAGCGGAACATGCATTAATTGCTGCAGAATTACAAGCCTCCTTAAAACGTTTTATGAATTGGTAAAAAACGGGAGATGTGGAGCCTGTTTTACTTTAAATATTTGCCTTTTTCTAAGAGTTGTTTCCAAACCTCATAACCGGCTGGAATGAGGTGCAAGCCATCTTTGGTTAAATCGGCGCGGAGTTTATGGTCTGCATCTAAAAACGCTGGATATAAATCAATGATCTTTACCCTCTTTGCTTTTAAATTTTTTATTTCTTCGTTTAAATAAAGGATATGTTCATCCTTCCCATAATGGTTTTTATATTTTTCGAAACTTGCATTCACCGGCAAGAGGGTATAGAAATAAATTTTGGTTTTGGGAGATTCTCTACGGATCCGGGAGATCATCGTTTTATAATTACGCAAAATCAAGGCATCTGGAATATTCCGTGAAATATCGTTTATGCCAATTAGGATGAACACTTTAGAGGGTTTGCGATCGATTACTTCTTGTAAACGTTCTAACACCCCAAAAGTAATATCCCCCGAAATCCCTCTATTTATACTATTATCCAGGTTTAATAACTTTGCCCAATTAGTGCCTGCAGTGATGCTATTCCCTAAAAAAACAATGGGTTTTTTGGCGGTTAATTCCGCCTTAAATTGCTCCACTAGTTCTTTATATTTAGCGGGCCGATGCGTGGTATCATATTTAACTTCTTGTGCCTGTACTGTTAGGCTCCATCCTATATTCCATACAATCAGTGAGTATATTAAAAACCTAGCGAAGTTTTTCATTTTTTAAGCCTCTTACTTAATTGATAAATTAATTTTTTCTCGATTCCAGGTTAGTGCTGTTAGGGCAATAGCTAATATACAAGATATAGCAATTACCAAAAATCCACCATCCCAACCCCACTCATCAACTACAAATCCAATGGCGATGTTTGCAAATAAAGCCCCGCCTAAATAGCCAAATAAACCTGTTAATCCGGCAGCTGTGCCTGCTGCTTTCTTAGGAGCTAAATCTAAAGCCTGAACACCGATTAACATAACCGGACCATAGATTAAAAATCCTATAGCAATTAAAGCTACAATATCAATCATGACATTTCCGGGAGGGTTTTTCCAATAAACGAGAACAGCTATGAACACTAAAACCATATAAATTATAGTAGCTGGAGCACGTCTGCCATTAAATACTCTATCGGAAATTAATCCACAAAGCAAAGTGCCTGGAATACCGGCAAATTCATAGGCAAAATAGGCCCAACTGGATTCTTTAATAGAAAAATCTTTGGCTTCTTGTAAGAAAGCAGGAGCCCAATCTAATACCCCATAGCGCACTAAATAAACGAAGGCATTTGCAAAAGCGATATACCAGAGCATTCGATTATTAAAGACATATTTAAAGAATATTTCTTTAGAACTTAACTCTTTTTCACTTTCTTCTGAATAATCTTTTGGGAAATCGTTTTTATATACTTCAATTGGAGGTAATCCACAAGATTGCGGAGTATCTCTTACTAAGGCATAGGCGATTACGGCAAAGATAAGGGCTATCATTCCGGGGAAATAGAGCATGGCTTGCCAATCTGCAAATATTTCTACAGCTAATATGGCAACTGGACCAACTAAACCGCCTCCCACATTATGGGCTACGTTCCATATGGACATCGCAGTACCTCTTTCTTTAATGGAATACCAATGCACTACCACTCTTCCACAAGGTGGCCATCCCATACCTTGAAACCACCCGTTTAAAAAGAGTATCACAAACATGACCGCAATGGAAGAGGTTCCATAAGGAATGACTCCCATAAAAATCATGGTAAAGGCCGACAACAATAAACCTAGGGTTAAAAATATACGCGCATTACTCCTATCGGAATAACTACCCATGATAAATTTACTTAATCCATAGGCGATAGATACCCCTGATAAGGCAATCCCTAATTGTCCTTTGGTATAGCCCATGTCGACCAAATCGGGAATTACTAAGGAAAAATTCTTACGAACTAAATAATAACCTGCATAACCCAAAAATATTCCTAAAAACACCTGTAAACGGAGCCTTTTATATTCTGGGTCTATCTTTTCTTTCGGTAAAAGGGGTTTGTGAGCTGCAGGAGCTGGGAATAATCGAAATGCCATCTATCTATATCTTTAGCAAGGGAATAATTATATATTAAAATAAATTAGGATAGTCAGTAATAATACCATCTACTTTAAGCGCGTTTAAGACCTCCATATCTTTTTTGGTGTTAACCGTCCATGGAATAACTTTAACGCCTTCAGCGTGCGCCTGACGTACAAATTCTGCGTCTACAATTTTATAATCAGGGCTAATAATAAAGGGCTTAAAGCCAAGCTCTGCTCTGTAATACTCATAAGTATTCTTTTTACTTACTAAATAGGACGCTTTTATCTGTGGGTATTTTGTATTCATATATTGAATCGTACGTTTATCAAAAGATTGCACAACAACATAATCTTGAATTTTATGTTTTTGGATGACTGCTATTAATAAATCTACAAACTCAGCGGGGGCAGGATGTAAGTTGCCATCTCCATTAGCCACGGATTTGGTTTCAATATTATAAAATACTTGTTTGCGTCCGGTATTTTTGATTTCTGTTTGAACAGCCTCTATTAAATCGCTCAACTTGGGAATATAAGCTTTTACTTTTTCTTGCTGCGGGAATGCTGGATTGCCTTTAGATCCATTATCAAATGCTTTTATCTCATCATAGTTCATTTGATAAACCACATATTTTTTGTTGTCCGTTTTAGGAATTTCCACTCCTTGGGGCGTGAGCATATAATTAGGATTTAATTGGGGATCATGAGTTACAATGACTTGCTTGTCTTTAGTTATATGGGTATCCATTTCCAAAGTGGTTACTTTGTCGTTCTTTAAAGCTGCAAGCATGGCCACGATCGTGTTTTCGGGCATTAATCCACGACCCCCTCTATGAGCTTCGGCACTAAAACTTGGAAAACTCAAGGCTGTGCTAGAAGCCGAAAGAGAATGATCTGTTTTAGCATTCGTGTTTGATTTCATAGACTTACAGGCATTTAAACTGACAAAGGCCATTAGGCCCAAAATAATCATTTGCTTTTTCATCTTTCCTTTTCTTTTAAGCTTTCTTTTCAGCGATATATTGATTTCCGAATGGATCGGTTGCTACTATTTTTACGTGTTGTAAATCTGGCCCAGCATGAACCATAAATATATGGTCGGTTTTTTTAGGTTCAGCAAAGGTTCTGCCGCTTGGTAATTTATCACCTTTATACAAACGCACAGCTTCAGGATCGAAACCAATTGTTTTTTCCATTTCGACTAATTTTCCGTCTAAATAACAAGCAATTTTCCATTGAGGGTCATGATTCCAGATATTAGCTAAAACTCTTTTTTGATTCGTTAATTCCTCTACATCTATACTAATTTGATGGGCCCTCGGTTTACCTGTGGATTTATAATACCAACTCAAACGGTTACCTTTTACTTCATAAACCCCATATCCTCGCGGTGTACCATCTTCGCAAATCGGTCCTGTCCACCAGGCTCCGCATACTGTACCATGGATATGTTCATATATGCCATTTTGGAAAACATTCTTGTTATGATGAGTATGTCCTGACATCACATGTACATTTTTATGATTCTTTAATATTTCATAAAATGCAGCCCTATTTTTAACTGAACTATAAACTGGAATATGTAGATTAATGATGACTAAATTATCGGCTGGAATAAAGGCTAAATCCTTTTCCATCCAAGCTAATTGAGCCTCAGTAATATACCCATCATAATTTCTTTCTGTACCTAAATAACGTACATCATCTAAAACAATATAATGCGCTTTTCCTCTGTTAAAGGAATAATAAGTTGGGCCATAATATTTTTTAAATGTTTTATCGGAGGTTTCATCTCCTCCTTGACGATAATCCATATCGTGGTTCCCTAATGCTTGAAAAAAGGGAATGCCCATTTTAGCTACAGCTTGATTATAATCTTCGTAAAGAAATAAATTATCCCATACAATATCACCTACAGTTATGCCATGTATCAGTGCATTTTTTCCTATTGACTTTACGACCTCTTGTACATCTGGCACACTTGTGGTCATCATTTTCTCTACATCTGACTTATTTTTTACTTGCGGATCGGCCCAAATTATAAAATGATGATGATCATCATTTTGCTTTAATTTTTGAAGTTTAAAATTATATTGGTTTCGGGCTCCTAAATGCTCGTATTGTTGGGTAACGTGGTTAAAACTATTAAATTCATATCCAGCGGGGGTACTCAAAAAAATAGCATGAGCCAAGGGATTTACTTGAATTTGATAATTTCCCTCTTTATCTGTTTGAACTACAGAGAACCCATCTGATAATACTGCTTTGGCAATCCCCTTTCCTTGATAACTAACTTTACCTGATATGGTAGAGTCGTGTTTCAAGCTGCCCATAGCAGGTGCTTGTAGGGCAATAAATGCACTTCCAGAAATTAATCCGAACTGCTTGAGGAATTCTTTTCTATTCATGTTTAGCTTATCTAAGCGCTAAGTTATTAGTTTTAATATGTAAATGAGAAACCCCTCGAATAAATCCGAGGGGTTAAATATTTATTTTATTTCGGTTGAATTTTCACCCTCTATTTCTGATACGGTAGAGGTTTTTGTTAGAACAACATAACCATTTGATCTAGCCTTTACCCATTTTCCTAAACCTGTATCAAAGGTTCCTCCTAATTGATAAAAAGCTCCTAAGTCAGATCCACCTCCATAATAAGTGAAGCGTTGAGTGTTTGAGCCAGCCAAGAAATAAGGTTGAACTCGCCCAGTTAATGGATCAATTACATCATAAACGTCTGTATTTCCAATTCGATAACCTGCGCCATAAGTTGGGGCTGCTCCCGCGGTATATAAGGAGCCTGTATTATGTACAAATACCACATCGATTGGCTGGGATTGAGCTGTTACTTCTAAACCTCTGAATACAGCCATACCAAAGGCATTACCACTATTTGCTAATAAGTTGGTAGAAGCTGTTCCAAATTCTGCTCGCTCACTATTAAAACGTGGGCTTGCCGTATTGTTATAACTGAAGGTATGGATAAATTTAGCACCTGTCATTTCGCTTGAACTCGGTCCATTGATAAGCTTAGCGGGAGCTCCAATATAGAAAAACTCACCTTTTTTAACGGTACCAGATTTAATCTCAAATTTATATGTTTTCGCTTGACCTGTAGCCCATCCTAAAGCAGGAACGCCTGTAGGTACTGTTGCGCCTGCATTATTACACGTAGTTACCGAGAATGGCGTTATTGCAAAATCGATATCACGAGTGGCTTTAAATTGAATATACTCGTTGTTCGAATCACTACCCATTGGATCGTTCAGGAATCCTGTAATTATAATTTCAGGAATATCTACGGTAGAACTTAAGGTCACGATATCGCTTGGTACTCTCACTTTATGATAAGGTGTTAATTTTCCACTTGCATCTACCTTATTAAAAATAATCCCTTTATAATTACCAGAATAGGGAGGGGTCATATTGGCAAAGCTAGCGCCGTTATCGGTTATAATTCTAACGTTATCAGTTCCATCATTCAATACTTTCTCACCCGCTAAAGTTGCAGCCGGCGTCAATGTAGGATTATAAGTACCTTTTACAATATTCAATAAAGTGCTTTCAAATCTATCTGGAAACTGATTGATTAAATTGGCAAATCCTCTATTTGAAATTATCATTTTTCCAGATGCCTTTTTTTCAACTTTGTCAGGTGAAACGCCTGTAACAGTTAGAATACCATCAATTCTATTAATTTTTGCGCCTTCTATAAATACGTGAACAGAATCTCCAGGTACATATTTGCTGGCCTCTGATCCAATATTAATAGCAATTCCACGGAGTGAATCAATGCCATTACCTGCGGTTCTTAAATTTTGTAGAATTAATAAGCCTGCTGGTAAATTGTTGCCAGAATGATCTGAAATTACCTGTCCTTTAACAATGGTAGCACCACGCATATTTTCTTTGGTAAGTTCCACTTCCTTACCCATATATATTTTTCTGAGATCTAAATTGGCAATGTAATCACTCGGCGTACTGATAACGTAATCACTGTCGCGTTTACAACCAAAAGAGAGAGCGACTATGCTTAAAAGCAAGCACCCATATGTGAATTTCTTTTTCATAATTTTTCTTATTGTCGTAAAAAATTAAGGCTTTTGCCACCAAACTTTAGTTTTAATATCGTCAGCACCTTGTGCGGCTACTGCGTTTTTGTAGTTCGTTGGGTTAGCCGATTGCGTAATGATTGGATAGTTTAAGCGTGATGGCATTTCGCCTCCATTGGCTAATCCAGGGCCTTTAGGTAAAATCGGATGACCTGTTCTACGATGTTCTATCCATTGTTGAAAATCTACTAGGAACATAGCATAGTATTTTTGCAAATGGATTAATTCTAATTTACTACTACTCCCAGGGGTTTTGTTGTCTAAAGGCAGCGTATTATCCCACATGATATCAGCTTCTTGTACATACTTTATAAAGTTTGCATCCGTTGGTTTGCTAATATAGTTTGGCAACCAATAATTTAAACTATTAGCCATTCCGGTATAATAATGTAACTCGGCTGGGCTAGAAATCCAACCTCTTACAGCTGCTTCGGCTTTAATAAAATCTACTTCGGCAACATTCATGATAATACCGGTATAACGATCAGTTTGTAAGGTAATACCTGCATTTTGTGCGTCGGAATAAAAATAAGCCTGCTTAGTAATTCCGGATCCAGGAGCATACCCAGAAGCTACGCCTACCCAACCATTTGGACCTTGTGCTAAACCCCATCTTGGCGTGCCATTAACGCCTAATGAACCTTGTAATCTGGGATCATTCCAGTTACGTAAGTGGTCAATAAAAAATTCTGTTATAGCAGGCGTACGAAAATCAACGGCACGCACATTAATCATAAAGGGTGAGGAATATACAGCAGAACTACTATTAGTTCCATTCCATAAAATTTTAGCGGTATGGGTATTATTTTCCATTACAGGATACTCACTCGCTTTGGTTTCTACGATTTCCTTAATTTTAGCAATGGCAGCGGTTGATACCTCTTGTTTATGAGCCACTCTTAAAAGCGCTCTTAAATAAAGTGAGTTACCAAATCTTCGCCATTTACTTACGTCACCTTGATAAACAGGATCACCTGACCCGATAATTGCAGTACCTTCTTTTAATAATGTATTGGCCTGTTCTAGTTTATTAAATAAATCTAGATAGATATCTTTTTGTGCATCAAATTTCGGTTCATATATGCCTTGGCGGCCTTCATTAGCTTCTGTATAGGGCACATCTCCATAAACATCGGTTAAGAGTTGATATACCCATGCCTGGGTGATTAAGGAAATTGCTTGATAAGATTTATTTTCACTTCCAGGTTCACTGGCTATTCGACCTATATCTTTTAAATTGGTTAATTCAGGATACCAGATATTCCAAGTATAATCTGCCCATGTTCTTCTGAAATCATAGCGAAATACTTGTGCTTCCGCATCACTTATGTTAACCGTAACCTGCATTAATTCATTATTGAAATTACGGTTTCTGATCATATTGGCCGATAATACGTTTACCATGGCGGGCGCTAATAACTGATTAGCTGTGGTCGTTCCCTTGCCAATTGGGTCTGTATTTATTTCTTCAAAATTTTTGTCACATGCGCTGAATAACATGCCCACAGCAAATAGGGCGCATAGACTTTTCTTTATTTTAATATTTTTCATGTCAATTCAAGATTAAAGACCTACAACTAAACGTGCTCCAAAAGTTCGAGTTGAAGGCAATTGCCCTGTCTCAAAACCTTGGGTAATGTCTGTACCAGATAATGTTCCAAATTCTGGGTCAAATGCTGGCCATGGTGACCAAATGAACAAGTTACGTCCATATGCACTAATACTTAATCTGCTTAAACCCATTTTTTTGGCTAAATCTTTAGAGAACGTATAAGTTAGGTTAGCTTCTCTGAACTTCAAGTAATCAGTTCTGAATATGGAACCCTCTGCATGATCTGAACCGTATAAAGCGGTATAATAGTTTTCAAAGTTTGTAGCAATTACATCATTTTTACGATAGCTTCCATCAGGGTTTTGTACAACACCATCCCCAATTACACCATTGTATCGGCCTGGTAAAGTAACTTTCAATTTACCTAAGGCTGCCATTCTGGAGAAGGTTAAAGAGTGACCCACACCACCTAATTGGGCATCAAATAATACCCCAGCACTAATTCTCTTATTATAACTCACATTGGTTCCAAAACTGAATTTGAATTTAGGAATTGTATTGCCTAAATAAATTAAATCGGCAGTGTTAACTTTAGCTATACCTGTATTTTCATCAAATATAATTTGGCCATCTGGAGAACGTAAGTAACCTCTTCCATATAAATCTCCCATACTGCCGCCTACGTTTGCCACTACTTGGCCACCGCCAAGTGCACCAGTTCGTAACACAACCGAACTATCTGCTAACTCTACAATTTTATTGCGGTTAGCACTAAAGGTTGCCATTGTAGTCCAAGTAAACTTCCGAGTTTGTAATGGAGTTGCATTAACTGCAATTTCTAAACCTTTATTGTCTACTCTACCTGCATTAAACATCGCCACACTATAACCTGTAGCTCTATCCACTTGACGAGATAAAATTTGATTTTTAGTGTTTCCTGAGTATGCAGCAATGTCAAAGTTTAATCTGTTTTTAAAGAATTTTAAATCTAAACCTAATTCATAAGTAGTCGTTTGTAATGGTTTTAAGTTAGGGTTAGGTAAAATATTCGGATTAGTCATGGCGCTATCTACATAAATACCATTGGCTGCTAATGTATAATTATAAGCCGTACGATATGGTGTAGTTCCGCCTGAACCTACTTGCGATACAGAGAACCTTAATTTAGCAAATGATACCGTACTAGGTAAGCTCCAAAAATCAGATGCTACAAAAGATAAACTTGCCGAAGGATAGAAAAAGCCTACATTATCTGTACGGGTAGGAGTTGCTAATACAGAGCTCCAGTCTTGACGACCTGTTAAATCTAAGTATAAAAAGTTTTTAAGTGAGAAAGAAACTGCGGCATACACACTATTAATTCTGTATCGAGCCGTATCTGGAACGTAAATTAATGGGTTTTCGTTATTCTTTAGGTTATATATCCCTGGAATTACTAAACCATCTGCTCTGGTTTCCCCTTTATTATATTCATTTTTTAATTGACTTCCACCTACAGATGCATTCATGCCAATATTACGTCCTAATTGTTTGTTATATTTTAACATGAAATCTCCAGATAACTCATAAGAGTCGATATCCTGTACACGATAGGATCCATGTGCAAATTTATTACCCGCAGCATCCCAAGGTCTTTTAGTTTCTCTAAAATCGCTTATATAGTCTATTGATCCACGTACCATTAAACTTAATTCTTTGGTAAAGTTATAAGTGGCTGAGGCACTTCCTGTAAAGCCATTTCTTTTTTGAGCATTTATATATTGCTCGGAAATAGCATATGGACTTTCTGGGTTAGTAGTTGTAATGTTTACGAATTGGGTTAAGTATTTATCAGCTGCCCAATAATCTCTATACCAATCTGTATTAACATTGGGTTGAGCAAACATGAACCAATACATTAACGATTGGTTACCATAACCGGTAGCAGGTAAATTATCTGAATGACGGTTATTGTAAATCCCTTTTAAGTTAATCGTTAACTTGTCGTTAACTTTAGTGTTTGTGGTGATGGTTAAATTTGTTCTTTCTAATCCAGTATTGTGAACAATCCAATCACTTGATCCATGATTAGCGGAGAATCGTACACCTGTTTTTCCAATATTACCATCTAAACTTAAGGTATTTGTATTGTCTACTCCAGTTCTAAAGAAAGAATATATTGGGTGTTCATAGGCTACCCATGGGGTACGGGTTAATCCTCTTCCTTTTACAGCTGGATCATATTGATAGTACATTCCGCCTGCACTAAAAGGGGCACCCCATGTAGCACTCGTACCATTTGTACTATTTCCATCTTCTGAGGCACCATAGGAGAAATAGGATACGCCGTATTGTCCTTGACCAAATTCCGTTTGAATATCTGGGGCTTTATTAACATTTTCCCAAGAGAAATTGGAAGTAAATGTTACTCCTAGGGTTTTTTGCTTAGCATTGGCAGATTTTGTGGTAATAATAATCGCACCATTTGCTCCCCTTTGACCATACAATGCCGCAGCACCTGGGCCCTTTAAAACAGTTACATTTTCAATATCATCTGGATTTAAATCTGATAAACCACTTCCAAAATCGGCAGGCATAATATCTCCTGATGTACCATAAACACCACCTCCGGTGGCACCTGTACGTCTGGATCCACTACTCATAACTACCCCGTCGATAATGATTAATGCTTCATTATCTCCCGTTAAGTTATTTTCTCCCCTTAATATAATTTTATTTGATCCTGCGGGGCCTGAGTTACGTACCAAGTTTAAACCAGCTACTTTTCCAGAAAGAGCATCTGTCCAGTTACTTGAAATAGCTGTAGTTAATGCCGTACTATCAACTTTAGTTACAGCGTAACCTAAAGATTTTTCTTCTCTTTTAATCCCGAGGGCAGTTACTACAACTTCATTTAACTGACTGTTAGATTCAGATAATCGTACAATTAAGTTACTATTACTAGCATTGGCTGTACCATTATAAGAGTTATATCCAATCATATTGATGGTAAATCTGGTTCCTTTTGGTGCAGTAAATGAAAATGTACCATCTGTATTTGACAGCGCCAAAACCTTCCTATTGGCATCTAAGATAGAAGCTCCTGGAATTACAGCGTTATCTTTTTCGTCTACCACCTTTCCTTTAATGGTGACTTGCTCTTGAGCTTGCACGAGGGTTGGCATAGCTGCTTTGGCCTCTGCTACTCCTGGGGCATGCAGGAAACAGATGCATGCGAATAAGGCTAGGGCACCTTTTACTGGCACTAGTCTGTTTCGCCTTTTTAACCTTTCTTGGAGGTGTTCAAGTAAAGCTTTATTCATCATGATTTTGATTTGGTTAGTTTTTCTTTTTGTTTCAATTTGCTTCATTTTTAACCAATGAGCCAAATTTCTAAATATAAAGTAAACTTTATGTTATGCGTTTATTAAATCCTTGTCTTGTACTTGTTTCTTTATTCCTTTATTTTCGTCAATGAGTAGGTATTCACCTGCTAATTTAGAGAAGGAGGTTATTTGTTCTTTTATCCACTGTTCGTCTTTATTAAGGCATAATGCCATCATTTGGGCTACCCCTGGGGCCAATACTACAGCAGCTTTAGCATCTAAAAATAAAAGTCGCCATCTGCGCGCTAATACATCTTCAATATTACGAGCCATTTCAGCGTCTACCATCCATTTAATTTCGGCCTTAACATAAGGATAATTTTGATGAATTGGAGAACTTAATAACGGATCCGCTTTCATTAGCTTACGAATATTTTGTTCGTCGGTTCCAAACAAACTCAAATGATTCTTTTGAGCTTGTACTTGATGACCATGTATCGCAATATTATGAGTTTGGCATGTGCGTGCCGGTAATAGATTTAAGGAGATTGCTTTATCTACCGTATCAAGGGCCATTTTTCTATAAGTAGTCCATTTTCCACCTGTAATTGTTATAAGGTTAGAACTACTTACTACTAATTTATGACTTCTGGAGATTTCTTTAGTACTGTTGGTATCCTTAGTAGGAGCAGCTAATGGCCGTAAACCAGCAAATACAGAGAGTACATCCGTGCGCTTTGGGGCACGGGTTAAATATTGACCAGCCGTAGTTAAAATAAATTGTATTTCATCTTCTAAAGCTCTAGGCTCTAATTGATGCTGATTCAATGGGGTATCGGTGGTACCAATTAAAACTTTTCCATGCCATGGCACCGCAAATAGAACCCTTCCATCAGCGGTTTTTGGAATCATTAAAGCGGTAGTACCTTTTAAGAAAGAAGCGTCTAACACGATATGTGCACCTTGACTTGGACGAACCATAGGGGCTTTGTTAGGATTATCCATACTTAGAATATCATCTACAAAAACACCTGTGGCATTTATTACTGTTTTGGCTTTTAAAGTAAACGAATCTCCCGTTTCCAGATCTGTGGCTTCAACGCCAGCTACTTTTTGATTTTCTTTTATTAACCCTGTAACTTTAATATAATTCAATACACTTGCATCTAAATCAGCAGCTGTTTGAGCTAAGTTGACTGCTAATCGGGCATCGTCAAATTGTCCATCACTATACCTCACGCCACCTTTTAAACCCTTTGGATTTAATCCTGGAATAGCTTCTAATACAGCTTCTTTGGAAAGATATTCTGATCTAGAGAAATTTCCCTTTCCTGCTAAAAGATCATAAAATTTTAGTCCGATTAAATACTTCATTTTAGAGAACCAATCAAACACAGGAATAATAAAAGATTGTTCTTTTACTAAATGGGCGGCATTTTTAAATAATAATTCCCTTTCATGTAAAGCTTCATATACAAGGGCTACATCGCCTTGGGCTAAATAGCGAACCCCACCATGAACCAATTTAGTACTTCTACTGGAGGTTCCTTTGGCAAAATCAGATTGTTCTAAGAGCAAGGTTTTGAAACCTCTACTGGCGGCATCCACAGCAATCCCCAAACCTGTTGCTCCACCCCCAATGATAATCATATCCCATTTTGATTCGGTTTTGAGTTTAATAATTGCTTTATCCCTATTTAATGCCATGTTATTATATTTTTCTGCGTGTATTTCGATTTGTTTCGTTTGAAGCCAAACAAAACATCAATCGAAACTAAATAAAATTTTTATACTTTCAAAAATAATTTTCAGGCTTGAGCTATTTGGAATTAATGGAATAAAAAAATAATTAACTAAATTGAGCCGACCAAATCAAACTTAAATATGATAGGTATTGCCGAAAGACATCAAATTATTCTGAATACCATTTCTCAAAATGGAAGTGTAGATGTGCAGAGCTTATGTAAAGAGCTTAAAGTTTCATCAGTAACGATTCGGAAGGATTTAAAATTATTAGAGGATAAAAATCTACTTTATAGAACCCATGGAGGTGCAACCCTCCATAATCCTTATACTCCTGATAAACCAGTCAATGAAAAAGAGTTGCTTCAAGCTTCTGAAAAGTTGCAGATTGGGATAGAAGCTGCTAAGTTATTAGTTGAAAATGATTCTATTATAATTGCGTCTGGTACAACAGTTTTAGCTTTTGCACGACAAATAAACGCTAAAGATTATTTAACGGTTATTACAGCGTCGTTAAATGTGGCTCTAGAGTTAATAGGCTTACCCCATGTGGAAGTCATTCAGTTAGGTGGGGTTTTAAGAAAAAGCTCTTCTTCGGTTACTGGGCCTTTTGCGGAAGGTATGCTTATTGAATCTTATTGTTCTAAATTATTTTTAGGCGTAGACGGGATTGATTTAGAATTTGGCTTAACGACAACTAACGCCCTAGAGGCTCATTTAAACAAGCGTATGATTGAAGCTTCGCAAAAGATTGTGGTTTTAGCTGATTCCACTAAATTTGGGAAAAGAGGTTTTGGAAGAATCTGTGGCTTAGATAAAGTTGATCACATAATTACGGATAAAGGTTTATCTGAAGCTTATCGCAAAGGAGTAGAAAGTTTAGGTATTAAGCTGACCTTAGTATAATTCCCTTAAAATATACTAAGGTCAGTTTCAAGACTATTTCATTTTACTTATTTTAAAGGGTTTTTGAACCGCTTTATGGGCTGCAATTTGAGCTATTTTGGCTTGTTCATTACTTAATTTTTCAGGCTTATAGGAATTTCCAACGACGGTACTTTTAAACAGCATTTCAAACCATGTACAGGCCGCTATATATTTTCCTGATTCATGTTCTAAATGATATCCGTCTCGGGTTAAATCTGTGCCAAAAGAAGTTTGTCGAGCGTTTTGAATAGCTGTACCTGCAGGGATTATAACCTTTATAGGCACTATTGAGGGAAGTTTTTGCGTTGCTTCTGCAATAGCTGAATACATTTGCATTTGATTATTTCCATAGTTGACATAGCCTCCATGCGTTGAAGTTGGAGAATAAGCCCAGGTTTGATGATATACATAGGTAACCTTTCTGGGGTGTTTATATGCCGCTGGGGCTTCTTGAATGCTTTTAACACTCTCATATATCTGCGGTAGATGGGCTTGGATAGTTTCAAATTTACCCGACAAATAACTTGCTTGTTGAAAACTTATTACATCCCAGTCCTCATCAGCAAGGGCATTTTGAATGCTTATGTTTGGTGTTCGAGTCTTTTTTCCGTCAACAGTAATTTTGCGATATTCATAGGCTGACAAATTAGAATCTATATTTTTCCAGTGTAAACTTAAGGGAGCACCCCCAATATATAAATTTCCAATTATAATTTGCTTTCCTGCAGCTTTGGACAAACCATATAGGTGATGCTCTAAAGCATCTTCTGAAAAGCTGTTCCCTATTGCCAAAACCCTTAGTGTTTTGGTTTTAGCTAATTGTCCAAACGAAGCTTGAAAACTAAATAGGATACTTAAAAAAAGCAGGGCAACAATAAAGCGACCCTGCAAAGTATGTATTTTAAACATAGATTAATATTGTTTTATTTATTGGCTTTTAATGTATTATCGAATAATTTCAAAATTCGCTTATATTCATCTGTCCATGAACTTGGCTCTACAAAGCCATGATCTTCTATAGGGTATACAGCTAATTCCCAATTATCTTTTCCTAATTCAATTAATCGCTGTGAAAGCCTTACAATGTCTTGGAAGTTCACATTTACGTCCACCATCCCGTGAGCCATTAATAAATTGCCTTTAAATTTTTCTGCAAAATAAATAGGTGAACTTCTTTTATAGGCTAAAGGATCGTTCACTGGCTCATTTAATATATTTGATGTATAACCATGATTATAATGTGCCCAATCAGTTACTGAACGTAAGGCCGCTCCTGATTTGAAAACATCAGGTTCTGTAAATAAACCCATTAAAGTAATAAACCCACCGTAGGAGCCTCCATATAGCCCTACATTTTTAGGGTTTACTCCATAATTTTCCACCAAATATTTTACGCCATCTACATGATCAGATAAATCCTTTCCACCCATATGTCTATAAATTCCAGTACGATGATTTCTACCATATCCTGAACTTGCTGTAAAATCAATATCCATTACCGTATAACCATTATCTGCTAATAAGTTATTGAACATATATTCTCTGAAATATTGACTCCACCAGAAATGTACATTTTGTAAGTATCCTGCGCCATGCACAAAGAGTACTGCTGGTTTATTTGGATCAGGGTTTTTAGCCGGATAAACGCGTGCATAAACATCATCTCCATGACGGTTTTTAAACTTTACCATGTCTGGCTCTCTCCATGCATAAGAATCGAACTCAGCAGTGGTAGATTTTGTAATTTGTTCAGCCTTTGCACCGGGGCTATTCGCCTGGATGTATAATTCCCATGGCTTATTCATATAGGAATAATTAATTGCTATCCACTTCTCATCCGGAGACATCGTTACATCATTACCCCCTTTCATAGAGGTTATTTGAACCATTTCTCCTCCAGTAACAGGTAATTTATAAAAATGCGTTATTCCAGGATGTTCTTTATTAGCGGTAATATAAAAGTGCTTTTTATCATTAGATAGTTGCACTTTTTGAATCTCAAACTCCCCTTTAGTTAACTGAGTTTTGGCTTTAGTTTGGGTATTATAAACATATAAATGCGAATAGCCTGTTGCTTCACTTTGAAAGTAAAATTTGATATCATCTATCCAATTTATACCTCTTGCACCTATTCCAGGACCTGCAATCCATGCTTCATCGCGTTGTCTATCAATTAAGTTGAGTTCGCCATTTTCGGCATTTAAGTTTAGAATCCATAAATCCTTATTATCTGCTGAAGTGGCGACCATAATTCCACTACTACCTGAATTATTCCAGATTGGACCAGTAAGTGTAACTGGTCTATCTAGATTTTTTTGCTTTCTTTCTTCAGCTTCCTTTGGGTAGTCTTTCAAATAATCTGGCAAATCTTTAATCCCTGGAATAGTTGCTTGCTTAACTTGATAAACACTATCCTTCTTTCCATCGTAAATAAAATATTCTGATTTACTTTGATTTTCTCCTACTTTAGTTCTCCCAGGTATATTTTCAGTATAGCCCGATGCGGTAACATAATTAGGCACTATGATATTTTGGTTACCTGTGGCTGGGCTTGTCAGTCTGTATGATACAAATCGACCATCAGGACTTACTGCTAAGGATCCTAAAATTTTGTCTTCAATGTAAATTGCTTGTAAGCTAGTGCTACCCAAACCTGCACCCATACCTCCTCGAGCGCCCATATTCATAAATTGTGCTCTAGTAGCTTGTGCCCCTGCACTTCCTTGTCCTCCTCTATTATTTTTTTTAATTATATCAAATAATTCTACTTGATCATTTCTCAACCAAGTATTTTGAGCTGAAGTGGTGGTTCTTTCAGGGTTTGACGGTCGTTTACCTTTGAGAAAATGTGTTCTTTGGATGGTTTCCCCCGTGCCATTAACCCATTGGAATAGGTTATCTCCCTTTTGATAAACAATATCATTATTAACTAAAAATCTGGCTCCAAACTCTCTATCAACCGTATTTGTTAAACGAGTTTCAAGTTTGGTTTTCATATTTACCAAATAGATATCTCCACTTTTTTCTAAAATGGATAAAGACTTATCTTTATTAAAAAGATAATTTGGTGCCATAGCCGCTTCCATCGTAGCATTATCCGTTAAAACCGGTTTCGTTTCGCCTACTTTTATCTGATATTTTGCATCACTAACTTTTTGTTCTGGATTCCAATTAAAGAAAATGGTTTTACTATCAGCAGACCATCTAAATTGGCTAGGAGAAACGCCCATCCATTTCGGATCCCGCATTATTTTTTCTACTGTAAGCTCCCCTAATTGCTGCGCTTGAACTAATATTGGGGATTGAAGTCCAAAAGCTAATAAAAAGAAAAATAGTTTTTTCATTTGTTTATGTTATAGTACTGTTTTAGTTTGAATAGGTGGCTTCACCCCCTTTTTTACTGGTTACGTTAACGGTAAATTTTTTCACATTTCCTTTAACTATCCACCTTACGGTTACAAATCCATAACCAGGAATATTATCCACTTTTATATTAGCAGGATCACTCTTTTGTTCCTCTGTAATACCTAAATCACGGTTTTGAACAATCATACCAGCAACCACCTGCCCACCAGTTAAACTTATTACATCAGGCACCTCTATTTTATGCTTAACATCTTGACTCGAATGGGTTGGAATCAATCTTTCGTTATTCACTACGGCGGTAACTTCAGTAAATCCTCCTGCTAATGGTTTAACGCTAAGCTCAGACACACTTAATTTAGGTGTGTTATATGCGTGATAAACTGAAAATGCCATGTTTCGGTGCGCGTCACTTTCTAATAAGAAACCTGGGTGTAACCTGGTATATGTTTTCTTAAATCCTCCAATTTCAATTTCCCCATAGGTAGGGTGATTATAAGTCTTCCAATCTACAAAAGCGTCTTGCATTAATAAATCTTTATCAAAACTGTATAATTTAGATTGGGAATCAGGCCCATCAGGTTTACTATACATAGTGAAGCTGGTCCATAATTCGTTAGAGAATGTATAAACCCCTCTTCCTCCATAAAACCAATCTAATTCACCTCCAAACGCAGAATAGAGATCTTTATAAACCACTAAATAACGGTAGCCAGGAAGTAATTCTTCTCCTTTTTTACCTAAAGCATCATAAACTCTGACATCTTGTGAATTATAAGTATCTAGATCTTCTGGAGAACCTGGCCCTCTTAAGATCATCCCCCCATTGTTATGATATGACTGAGCGGCTGCAATATTTGGTTTTTTCATCACGAAATCGACAACTGCTCTGCTTTCTGGCAAAGAGAAAGGATACTTATAGGCACCACCTTGAATATAATTTGGTTGCCAACCCCATGCCCAATCGCGGTTAGGATCATATGCCCCGTCTCCGTCTTCATTAACGAGTCCATCTCCATCATTATCGATTCCTTCTGAACCTAAAAGTTCATATTCGCCTTTTTGACCTGGGGCAACCATAATCATACGTCTGTTATCGGTAGGATCAACAATATATCGACCATTGGGATTTTTCCTACGCATCATCGTGATGTGTCCATCTTTATCTAAATCATCAAACCCATCTTCATTAATGAGGCCATCTCGATCATTATCAATAGGAATTAAACCTGTGCGTGGAGAGTGAGCTGTATTTCCTTGATGGAAAAAATGATCTCTTGCATCTGGATTAATAGTAGGTGCTATATAAAATGTTTTTTCCTGTAAAAGCGACTTTACAGCAGGATTTCCTTGATTAAACATCTCTACTAAATACCAGGCTGTATAAAGCGCAAATTCACTTCCTTGAATTTCATTTGAGTGAATATTTCCATCGATATACATGGCAGGTTTTTTATCAGGATTTCCTTGCTTTAAATCCGAAATTGTCATTACCCATAAATCTTTACCTTGAAAGGATTTTCCCATCGATTCTAATTTCACTAAATTAGGATGAGCGGCTGCTAATTTTTTACAGATTTCAGTAATGCCACCATAATCATAGTATCTATTCCATGATACAGTTACTTTTGGATTTGCCGGAGTACCAACTGCGGCTAATATTTGTTCGGGTTTTTGAGCTTTAGCTATCCCACTTAATCCTGCACAGATAGCTAAGGTATATAAAAATTTCTTTTTCATTTGAGCTAGTATTATAGGGATAATTCAATGGATTTACTACCGGTTGTTGGGCTAGAAGCTTCAATTTTAATTTTGCCACTTCCTTTCACTAACCATGTTAATTTGCTAGCCCCTTTACCCGGAATGCTTTCTAAATTCTGCATGCGACGGCCACTCAGAACCTCCTGATTATTATTCAATTGTAATTTAACATTGATTTTCTTCAAGAAGTAACTTCTATCCCCCACCTTCGTATAAGTAGGTAAATCTCCTTCGTTTAATACATCTAAACTTATCCGCGTCAATCCATCACTTAGTTTTTCCGTTTTGACATTCACGAAATTAATACTTGGTGCCATTTGAGCTAAAGTTTCCAAAAATTGCGTATGCTTATGTACTAATTCTGGAACCATTTTATACGGTGGATTCTGTAAAACAAAGGGATCAATACCACCTACCTCTACCACTTGATCAGGAAAATCTGGATGATTAACTTTTTTCCATGGAGTATAAGTATTGGTGATTCCTTGACTTGCTGCCCATCTCAAATAGCTTACTACTGGATCTTCATTTTGCAAAGCTCTTTCTCGTTTTGCTGTATCTGGAGCTACTTTTGGAACCCACCATCCTGGAGTGCTAAAGCTATACCTGCCATAATGAAAATAGGCCCATTGAGAAAAATCTCCCGCATCAGCTTGAACTCTAGGTGCATCTTTAACTTTTAAGATTTTATTATACCGTTCTGAAACTAATGAATTTGCTTTAACGTCTTGTTCGTACCACCCTGAAATTATTCTTTTGGCTACTCCAGCTGGATTAAAATTTAAGGGATTTGATAAATTATTCATTGGGCCAAAGCTGACAACGGCATATACATTAAAAGCATCGAATAAAAAGTCTAATAATGCTCTATTTTCTTTTTCAGAAACGGGATAATCTCCCGATCCAGGACCAAAAGGCTTATAGTTATAAGTGTTGTTTTTATTGAATTGAATCCCTCCTTCTCCATCTTCATTAAACTGCCCATCCTTATCATTATCTATTCCTTCCATCATTAATTTGAATAGCCCTTTTTCTCCTTTTCCTGCGTCAGCTAATATTAATGATCTTGAGTCATCTGGATTAAGCTTATAGGTTCCTGTTGGATCTGAAATACGCATCATAGTGATTTTTCCGTTTCCGTCTAAATCATCAAATCCATCTTCATTTACCTTGCCATCGCGGTCATAATCTGAAGCATTTGCGTTTCCATTACGTTCATATTTTAATTTCGCAAAATATTGCTCCGTTGCGTCTGGACTCATGTTAGGAAAAACATAATAGCTGTGTTTTTGTAAAAGGTTTTGCACAGAATCACTAGGCTTAGCTAAAAGTTGCTCTGCAAATCCAATTGCTAATTCTACGCCTAATAAATGTTTCCCTTCTACGCCCCCTACAACAGCAATTGCTGGTTTTTTGGTGTCATCACCAATACCAATTTTTAAGAGCCAAATATTTTTCCCCCCTTGAGTCTGGGTTAAAACACTTGATTTTATCCATTGAGGATACTTTTGACTGAGGTTTTTTACACGCTGGTTGAGTACTGCTTCTGAACTGTAGTCAAGCTGATTTTGGGAAAATCCTTGGCCACATAGCATCAGAAAAAACAGACTAAATAAATAGTGTTTCTTCATTTTTGTTTAGGTTTATTATGCAATTTAAATAAAAAACCTGTGAGTGTTGTTGTTAGGCTTTGGATTTTAAGATTGTAACTTGATTTATACGAAACCAACTATCATTTTACAATATTACCTGATTTATCCACTGCAACATTAAAAGGTGGCATAAATTGTTGAACTATTATAGCAAATTCTCGACGTGTAATAGTGCTATTTAAATCAAAAGGTGTAGAAATTTGATATACCTTTTCCCAATTTTTCTGCAATGTATCTGAAATCTGGGCTGGTGTTTTCTGACCTACATAGGCAATTAAATCAATTGCTTTCTCTAGCGTGAATGGTTTGTTTGCGAGGTCTTCGAACCAAATATGTGATTTACTATATAGTTCTTTATAAATATCTCTAATTTCATCTGTCTTCACTATGGAATCAGGTTTTATTGCCCATCCTTCGATCGTTTGTTCCGCTTTTAATACCCCCATTAAAGCTATTGCTTGCAAAGCCCTCCAATTGGGATCATTTTTATTGACGTCTATTAATGGAAATAAATTGGCCTTATAATGAAATAATTCGCCTTGTATTGCTTTTAAATTTCCTTGAGATAATTTCCTGCCGAAAAAACAGGCATAGGCTGCAGCAGCTCCTGCGCCCTGTCCTACAGCAGGTTTGAAATTAGCTGAAAGGTAAATTAAATTATCGAAAGAAGGAATGAGTAAGTCATAAAAGGAATAAATGCTGTCCTGTTGATTTGAATTATTATTTTCAGCCCTTACGGCAGCAATGCTAGTACGATATTTTGGGTTTTGATAGTTAATTTCAATGCCCTTTAATTTCAAACTGTCTAAGGGAATTTTAAGTTGTGCAAGGACCGCAGGATCACCCGCAATAATTAAGACTTTTGCTTTACTAGTCTTTCCATCACTAAGTTTGACATGATAAGAACTACCTGAGGCTTGAATTCTTTGCCATGTCAAACCTGATATAATTTTTAAATTTTTAAGTGTATCTAAACCTGAAATAAAGGCATTTGGACCAACTCCCCCTATATTTAAAAGCCATTCGGTATATACACCAGACTCTGCTGATTGTTTAGCGGCTGCAGCTGCTACAGGATTATAACCTATAATAAATACATTAGATTTTGGATTTTGAGCATTTAAACCCTGTCCCAGCATTACAATTAAAAATAGAATATATATCCGCTTCATGACTCAATCTTTTTGGATGCAATATGCTATTTATGTTGCTAAAATTAAAATTGACTGCCTCTTTTAACTATATTTAACAGATTATTTAGTTGAATATATGAATAAATCGTTAAGCGAAATTTTCGAAAAGCAAGGACAACATCAAGCTCTTTTACGAGGAACAACAGCCTTGCAAAGGATGGATAAATTGAGAAGGTTTAAGAGTTGCTTAGAAAAGTTTGAACCTGCCATCCTGAAAGCATTGCGGGAAGATTTATATAAAAGCAGTTTTGAAGCTTCTGTTACTGAGCTTTATTATTTATATGGCGAAATAGATTTTGCCCTTAAACATTTATCTTCTTGGATGAAGCCAAAAGCTGTTTCAAAAGTATTCAGCAATCTATTTTCAAGCAATAAAGTTTATTATGAAGCAAAGGGCAGAGTTTTAATTATATCTCCTTGGAATTACCCTTTACAATTAGCTTTTAGTCCCCTTATTTCCGCTATTTCAGCGGGTAATTCAGTGATTCTTAAGCCTTCAGAACTGAGCCCTAAAACCGCTCTTGTAATTGATGAAATTGTAAAAGATTGCTTTGCCCCTGAAGAGGTAGCTTGTTTTTTAGGGGGCGTAGAAATTTCTCAAGAATTATTAAGTTTCCCTTTTAATCATATTTTCTTTACTGGAAGTACAGAGGTGGGCAAAGTTGTCATGGAAGCCGCGGCAAAAAATCTTACTTCGGTAACGTTAGAGTTGGGAGGAAAATCACCTGCTATTATTAGCGAGGGAGTTGAATTAGAAAAAATTGCAAAAAAGATTGCATGGGGTAAATTAGTAAATGTTGGGCAAACATGTATTGCTCCTGATTATGTATTATTGCCTGAAAGAGATTTAGATCAATTTATAGGGTTTTATAAGATTGCCGTTCAGGCTTTATATCCCAACTTACCGCACAACCCAGACTATGGTAAAATCATTAATTTCAAACACTTTGAACGACTAAAAAATTTGGTAGAAGAAGCCGTTGACGCTGGTGCAAGAATAGCTCTAGGAGGAGATATGGATATTACAAAAAGATATATTCATCCGATACTAATTACTCACCTGCCTACAAATTGCCTATTAAATAAATCCGAAATCTTTGGACCAGTTCTTCCTATATTGACTTATAAAACTCCAGAAGAAGCTTTAAACATAGTTTTAAATAAGCCCAAACCATTGTCATTATATATCTTTTCCAATAATAACTCTACTACACAGTTTTATTTAAAGCAAATATCAGCAGGGGGGGTATGTATAAATGATGTCTTAGTTCATTTTACAAATCCGAATTTACCTTTTGGTGGAGTAAATCACAGTGGGATAGGAAGTAGTCATGGGTTTTATGGATTTAAGACCTTCTCGCATGAAAAGGCCGTTGTATTTCAATCCAAAGTGAGTTTTAATTCTTTAGTATACCCTCCTTTTTCGAATAAACAGTGGGTATTAAAATTGTTGAAAAAAATTATGTAGTCATGGAAAATTTAGAAGCATTAAAATTTCCTATTGGAAAGTATGAGCACACTATTCAACCGAGCTATTTAGAAATAAAGTCATGGATACAAGATTTAGAGGAATTCCCGAATGTTTTGGCATCAACCTTGACAAAAATGAATGAAAATCAACTTAAAAGCTCTTATCGCCCTGGGGGTTGGACGGTTTTGCAGGTTGTTCATCATTTGGCAGATAGTCATCTTAACGCCTATATTCGATTAAAACTAGCCCTTACAGAAGACCAACCTTTAGTTAAACCTTATAAAGAAGAGTTGTGGGCAGAGCTAGCTGATGCCCAAGATACAAATTATGAGTCTTCACTAGCTATATTAAAGGGCATTCACGCGCGCTTTACAGCTTGCGGAAATGCCCTATCAGAAAAGGAATTTTCTACTCTTTACAAACATCCTGATTATACTCAAGCCTTACCAATTCACTTTTTATTTGGTAATTATGTCTGGCATGGCCGGCACCATTTAGCGCAAATTAATTTAGTTCTAAGAACTTCTTAATGAGTGCTAGGTGGATTTAACTTAATTTAACTCCAGTCATCGTTAATGAGCCCCCCACTGCCATATCATTGAAAAAACTTATCTCGTCTTGGTTTTCTTGTAGTCCTAAAGAATAAAGTAAGGGTAAATAATGCTCGGGCGTTGGAATAGAAAGTCGACCGGCAGTTCCTAAAGATTCATATTGAATTAATGGCTTATGATTTTTTGTTAGAATCAAATCTTTAAACTTTTCATTCATTTCTACCGCCCAATCATATCCGCCTCCATTTATCATATTCCAACTCAACATACCTAAATTATGGACCATATTACCCGACCCCAATATCAACACGCCTTTGGTTCTTAAATGTGCTAATTCTTTAGCTAATTCATAGTGAAAAGATGCGGGTTTATTATAATCAATGCTTAGTTGTAAAACCGGTATATTGGCCTCAGGATACATGTGCCTAATAACAGACCATGCGCCATGATCTAAGCCCCAATCATGGTCTAAACTAACAGTGGTAGACAAAATATTTTGGGCGGTATATTGTGCTAGTTCTGGGTCCCCAGGAGCAGGATATTGGACAGCAAATAATTCTGGTGGAAAACCATAAAAATCATGTATGGTAGGTGGATTTAGCATGGCCGTAATACGAGTGCCTGGGGTATACCAATGCGCAGAGATGACAAGCACCGCGCTTGGCTTAGGAATATCATTCCCCAATTGATTCCAGGTTTGACTAAAAGGATTAGTTTCAATACCATTCATGGGAGAACCATGACCGATAAATAATACAGGCATTTTTTCCGTATTCGATAATTGCGCTGTAAAGCGATTAAACTCTTTTAGACTATTCATATTAACAAAATTTACTATTCACACTAAACCCACCAAAACCAAGCCTTTAAGGCGTGGCCAAGGTTTCTTTTACCTCCCCACAGGCATACATTCTACTGCCATAATATGGATTTTGTACTGCTTCTACTTCATTCAACCAAGATTTTTTAACCATCGGACAATATTGCCAGTACACAGCCTGGCTATGCATGTTAAATTCCTTTGTCAAATTATACATCGCATTGGAAATCCCTTCAAAAGGTTTCCTTTGTGATTTCAAATCTTTTTCACCAACCAACTCTTTAGCGCCTGATAAAATAATGGCACTTTCTTTCTTCCATAATGCCTGTTGAGATTCACTTAGGGTTTTCACAGGAAACTCTGATATTACTTTGATCAATTTTTGAGATGCTAATTCCGCAGCCTCTACTTGATCTTTGGAAAGAGCATTTTTTGCTTCAAAATAAGCTTTTAAAGTGTTATTAAATTCTCTTTTGGCAACCACACTTTGGGCCTGCGAAAGGCTGATATTAAATCCAATCAGCAGAGTCAAAATAGAGATATATTTCATGTTTATTTAGTTTTAGATAAGGCATTAAAAAAATTGAATTCTACACGCGCTAAAAACATATTCTTATTGTCACGAGTCATATTTTTATTATTTAACTCAAACCTATATCCTAAATCAATTCGGGTTCTGCTGTTTAAAATAAACTGTACGGCAGGGGCCAAATCTAAATAAGAAGCATTTAAGTCTTTATTGGATTGCCCTAATAATTCTAAATATAAGTTAAAGTTAGGCTGGTTGTAGTCTTTGTAAACGAAAGGCAACAATAAATAGCCAGAAGAAAGACTATAATTGAATGCTTTTTTGGTTTTACTTAAATCAATTTCGGTACCTACAAAATTTACTGCACTATACTTTTCTCCTAACTTATCGAACTCTTGACTATAAGATACTGTAGCTGAAACAGCTAATTTGTGGATTAATTGTGTTAAAACAAGGCCTGATTGCCAGCCTGAGTTTCCCCCATCTAAATTAATATTATGCGTAAAATTAGATTGTTTTGAATAGGCTGCTTTAGCGAATACGGCGGCTCTAAAATGGCTTTGTATTTCATCTATAGATAAAACCCGAACTTTAGCATAAAAAGATCCTCCTTCAGGTGCATAGGATTGGTTTATATTGGAAAAATATCCTTGTGCATGAAGCATCAAGTTTTTATTTACTCCTACCATTAATTCTGCAGATGATCTATTCTTTAATCCGACGTTATCCATCCAGTCAGTACTCAGCCTCACCCCAATTGATTTAGCAGGCATATTGCTAGCTGGCTCAGTATAAACATATAACTCTTGAGCAAATGCAGTGCTTCCGAAATATAATCCGAATAGCACCCCTAAAAAGCGTAATTTTCTCATTTAATTATAGGCTTAAATGGTAAACACGTGTATTTTTGCCATTCACTATAGCCATTCCTGATGCTAAAGAAGCTATTTTAACTTGCGCTTGTTTTTGCTTAAACTTAGATGCCGACATAAAGTTTTTATCAATGACATTAACTTTTGTAGGACCATTTAAAACCTTATTTTTAACATTAGCAAATCGATAAACCTTATTACCTATAATGGCTTGACCATTTTCATCAACTTTTACTTGTTTAAAATTTATTACTGCTTGTAAATTACCTACGGAAAACCCGGCGTCTTTAACTTTTCTTTGTAATTGATCAAAATCTACCGCTTCAGGGTTTTTGAAGGTTACTTTAAATAAGTTTTTATTTAAATCGGGTTCCATGGTATCAATATAAGAAAGCGTGCGCATCGACTTTTCTGTAGCCTGCGTACACATAGAACATGTTAAACCAGAGATTTGAATTTCGGCTGAATTGATTTGTTGAGCGGAAACCCGGGACGTATTTAGAAATGCAAAAAATGCACCTATGATTAATAAATATTTCATGTTTTAAAATTTTTAAGGTGATTTAATAAATAGGAAAGCCCAATCCATTAATGAGGGCTTGAAAAACGACCTTAATCCTAAATTCTAAAAACTTGATTTTGGATAAAAATTTTGACGGAAGATCTCTTTAATTCCGGTGGCGAGTTCGCCAAATTATTTGTTAAAAGAGCTACAGAAGGAATTAATTCGGCATTTAATGAAAATAAATTCGCTATCAGAGGGGACTCAAAAACTTTCGGTAATTTATACGTATCCACCAATTGGTGATGGTCAGAAACCTTCACCTCAAGTTGAGTGTTTTTACAACAGTTATTCGATTTTTCGATTTTTTTGTTGCCCGAGCATAGCTTACACGATGCTTGTTTTTCTCCCCACGTTACCGATGCTAATTTACCGCCACAAAAGTGCATACTTAAAGCCAGTCCTATTACACAAATTGCGTAATAGACACTTAAAGTTATTGCTATTTGCCTCTTAAATTGCATCAATACAAAATTAAGCAATTATTTCAATAAGAATCTTGAGGAATGTTAAAAACTAGTCATAATATGTACTCAGGTCGCATATAGGAAACTCTTATTTTTTAAATAACTTAGCTAAAATTTAAATTCATGAAAAAGCTTTTATTATTGCTAAGCTGTTTACCCTTGCTGGTATCCGCTCAAAAAGTTAAACCTCAATATGTAAGTATATCAAGTCCACACGGCAAAGTATATATTCGTCTCTATGACGAAACCCCGCTACATAGAGATAATTTTATAAAATTAGCTAAGCAGGGTTACTATGATGGCGTTTTGTTTCATCGGGTTATTAAAGATTTTATGATTCAAGGTGGAGACCCTAATTCGAGAGGGGCACATCCTGATTCAGCTCTAGGCAATGGAGGTTTAAATTATACCATACCTGCAGAATTTAGACCTGAACTCTTTCATAAAAAAGGCGTGCTTGCGGCAGCCAGAGACAATAATCCAGAAAAAGCTTCTAGTAGTACGCAATTTTATATTGTTCAAGGTAAAGTCTTTACGGATTCTGCTTTAAATGTAGTTGAGGAAAGAAGACTCAAATTTAAACTTCCTGAAGCACAGCGACAGGTATATAAAACCATTGGTGGCACCCCGCATTTAGATCAAAATTACACTATATATGGAGAAGTTGTGAAAGGAATTGAAATGGTAGATAAAATCGCCTCCATGGAAACCGGTAAGGCGGATCGACCTAAAGTTGACGTTCCCATGCAAGTATCTGTATTGAAAAAAAGAGAAATAAAACGATTAGTAAAAGAATTGAAACTGCGCAAATGAGAATTATTTCATATAACGTAAATGGCATTAGAGCCGCTGCTGCTAAGGGTTTATTTAATTGGTTAGAGGCTACACAAGCTGACATGGTTTGTTTGCAGGAAATAAAAGCACAACCAGAACAGATTCCAGATATAATTGCATTAATTGAACAATTAGGCTATCATCATTATTGGTTTCCAGCAGAAAAGAAAGGCTATAGTGGGGTGGCTATTTTAACTAAAATTCTTCCAAATGAAGTTGTTTATGGGTGTGGAGAAGAATGGATAGACCAAGAAGGCAGAGTACTTCGCGCAGACTTTGACGACTTCTCTTTGATGAGTTTATACCTTCCGTCTGGCTCATCAGGAGACTTAAGGCAAGAAAAAAAATATGAATTTTTAAACTTCTTTAGTAACTATACAGAAAACTTAAAAGTACATTACCCTAATTTAATCATTTCGGGAGATTATAATATTTGCCATAAGGCAATTGACATCCACAATCCAAAATCAAACGCAAATACCTCGGGTTTTTTACCAGAAGAACGGGCTTGGATGGATGGCTTTATGGGACAAGGCTGGATAGATTCTTTCCGTCATTTTAATCCAGATCCACATCATTATACATGGTGGAGTTATAGAGCAGGCTCTAGGGGGAAAAATTTAGGTTGGCGCATTGATTATCACTTGGTGAGCCAAGCCATGCAAGAACGCCTTAAAACCGTGAAAATTTTACCTGATGCCATCCACTCAGACCATTGTCCTATTTTATTAGAATTACATTAAATTTAATACTTGCACATGCGGCTTTTAATTAAAAATCTGAAATCTTTAGTGGGAATTCAAAGGCCTGATGTAAGGCAATTATGGGGTTTAGAAATGCAGCAACTCTCTCAAATAGATAATGCATGGTTGCTTATTGAAGGTGAAATGATTGCAGATTTTGGGGAAATGCAGAATTGCCCTCCAGATAGTTTGGCAGATCAAATTATAGATGCCACGGGTAAATTTTGTTTTCCATCTTGGTGTGATAGCCATAGCCATATTGTTTTTGCAGCTTCCCGAGAAGAAGAATTCAAAATGAAAATTGAAGGGAAGACCTACGCGGAGATAGCCGCAGCAGGGGGAGGGATATTAAATTCAGCTGCAAAAATGGCTACTGCGACTGAAGAGGATTTATTTTCAGCAGCTTCAGAACGTGTTAAAGATGTAATAAAACAAGGCACAGGCGCCTTAGAAATTAAAAGTGGTTATGGTTTGAGTTATGAAACCGAGCTTAAAATGCTACGAGTAATTAAACGCTTGAAAGAAACCTTTCCGATTCCAATTAAAGCCACTCTTTTGGCTGCGCATGCCATTCCTAAAGCTTATGCAAATAACCGCTCGGAATATATTGACATGATTATAGATAAATTAATCCCAGAAGTGAGTCGTGAGCATTTAGCAGATTATGTGGATGTATTTTGCGAGGAGGGGTTTTTCACTTTACAAGAAACTAAGCAAATATTAGATGCCAGTGCAAAATATGGGCTCAAGCCTAAAATTCATGTGAATCAACTATCTGTATCTGGTGGGGTTGAATTAGGCGTTCAGGAAAATGCTATTTCGGTAGATCACCTGGAAGAAACTAACGAGGCCGCCATCCAAGCTCTTAGTAAGCAAAATACTATAGCAACCCTTTTACCGTCTTGTTCCTTTTATCTCAATATTCCTTTTGCAAATGCGCGAGAAATGATAAACCAACAAGTTAGTATTGCCATTGCTTCAGATTATAATCCGGGTTCTACGCCTTCGGGAAACATGAACTTGGTGGTGTCACTGGCCTGCATTAAGCTAAAAATGACACCTGAAGAGGCAATTAATGCCGCTACGCTAAATGGAGCGGCAGCCATGGAAATTAGTGATAATTATGGAAGTATAACAAAAGGCAAAGTGGCCAATTTGTTTCTAACACGCAACATGAGTTCGGTGGCATTTTTGCCATATAGTTTTGGTCAAAATCAACAAGAGCTAATCATTTTAAAAGGAAATGTTTACCATGGATAAGCTCCAAATCTTCACGAAAGATGATATTCGAAGTGAAATAAATTTCCGATTAGGAGAAACGCGTTTAGGTGAAGAAGTGCAAGCCGTGATGAGATTGGAAGACTTACATAAATTTAGGTCTACTTTTGTGATTGTGGGTGTACCTGAAGACTATGGCGTTTTAGCTAATGATGGTATTGGGGGTGCACATACTGCTTGGAAAAGCTTTTTAAAAGCCTTCTTAAATTTACAGCAAAACAGCTTTTTAAATGGCTCCGATTTCATCCTTTTAGGGCAATTGGTATTGGATCCACCTCGCTCCCTAAAAATTGAACACATACGAGATAAAGTAGCCTTAATAGACAATCTTCTTTACCCTGTAATTCAGCAGATAATGTCAGCTGGTAAAATCCCGATTGTCATTGGCGGTGGACATAATAATGCCTATGGTTTGATAAAAGGAGCAAGTTTAGCCACGAATCGAAAAGTTAATGTAATTAATATTGATGCCCACGCAGATTTACGCGATTTAGAAGGCAGACATAGCGGGAATGGGTTTTCTTATGCAAAAGAAGATGGATATTTAGCGAACTACGGTATTTTTGGGCTTCAGCAAAACTATATTACACATCATATTCAAAAAGCTTTAGAATATGATTCCACTATTTTTCCCGTTTATTACGAAGATATTCTAATTAGTAATTATTCAATTACCCAGCAATTTCAAAGCTTATGTGAAAAAACGCAGACTTTAGATGGATTGGAAATTGATTTGGATTGTGTAGAGAATTTAGTTTCTAGTGCCAGTAGCCCGTCCGGTTTTAGATTAGATCAAGTTCGTGAATTAGTTTTGAGGTTTGGGTCAAAATTTAATTATTTACATATTTGTGAAGGCGCGGCTGAATTAGCTGATGGAAGAATAAACCCATTAATTGGAAAAACAATTGCTTTTCTAGTAAGTGATTTAGCTAAATCGAAACACAACAGTTTATAATTCTTCTTGTTCGTAACGCTCTGCTGCTTTTAACATGATATTTATTTCTGCTAATTGAGCAGGAGTCAAAGGCTCTTCTTGTTCTTGCATTTCGAAAACCGAAATCATCGTTTCCTCATATTGCTTTGCTGAAGTAATTTTAAATTCCTTTTCCATGATTAGCATGATTAAAATAAAGTATGCCTGTGGGGGTTAAACAAGCATCTAACTTAATATCATTCAAATGTACATCTTTAATTTCAGTTTGAGCTGGGAAAAATGATATTCCCAATTTGAAGGATTTCTTGCCCGCTAAGTAGCGATCATAAAAACCTTTTCCATATCCAACTCGGTATCCTTGTTTGTCAAAGGCTAACAAGGGAATAAGCACCAGATCAGGCTCTATATTCGCCGCGGAGTTGGTTGACGGCTCGGGGATTCCATATGCGTTTAGGATTAACTCGTCTGGGCTTGTATAATAATGAGTAGTCATCAAGTGGGTATTGAAATCAGCCGCAGGAACCAAAATTTTAAGTTCTGGATATTTTTGTTTTAACCAATTAATTAACAGAAAAGTATCAGGCTCTTTCTTGGACTTTATGGGAAGAAATACCAGAATAGCCTTATACCCCTCAAATGACAAGGTTTTAAAGCTCTCTAAAAGGCTTTCGTTGAGTTGTTGATATTCAGTGTCTGTCAACGCGAGTCGTTGCGCTAAGGCCGCTTTCCGGAGAATTGACTTTTGCATACACAAATATGCAAAAAAAATGGCTTCGGGAACCACTCCGAAGCCACAATCAACCTAAACCTAAAACTAAACTATGAAAATGTTTACTTTATTCTTTCCATGTATTCCCCTGTTCTGGTGTCGACCTTAACGCGATCTCCCTCATTGATGAACATAGGAACCTTAATTTCTACTCCTGTCTCTACAGTAGCGTACTTTAAAGCATTCGTAGAAGTATTGCCTTTTACTGCAGGCTCAGTATATGTAATTTCTAACTCTACATGAGATGGTAATTGAGCCATGATAGGTTCTTCACTTTCAAAAGCTACAATTACGTTTAATCCTTCTTTTAAGAATTTAATACCTTCACCAAATAAATGTTTTGGAATATTAAATTGCTCATAAGAATTGTTATCCATAACAACCAAATATTCTCCATCTTCATAGAGATATTGGTAATCATTCGTTTCTACACGGCAAATTTCTACCTCTTCGTCAACACGGAATCTGTATTCTACCAGTTTCCCGGTTTTAACATTGCGCATTCTTGCTTGATAGAAAGCTCTTAGATTGCCTGGAGTACGGTGAATAAATTCTTCTACCGCGATTAATTCTCCGTTGAATCGAAGAATATTTCCATTTTTAATGTCTGATGCTTTTGCCATTTCTTCTAAAATTTCGCCTATAATTACGGCTCCATTTCGTGCCGCAAAGGTATAGACATTTTTTTTAATTTACAATAGTGTTTTTTAAAATATTTTTAAGGCGTTTTATAGCCTTCATTTAAAGCCTATCTGGCTATAATTTTCTCTAAAATAAGCTATTTAAAATCGTTTATCCAAAGCTTATGCTCACAACTCTCATATTCATAGGGCACATTGGAACCTATAATAAGTGTTCTGTCTTTGCTAAAGTTATTTAACAATTCTTGATACCATTGCACGCCTTGTGCATCTAAATTGGAGGTTGGTTCATCTAAAACCAAAAGCGAACATTCAGAACAGAAAGCGAGCGCCAACTTTGTGCGCTGTTTCATCCCTGAAGAAAAATATTTAAGCGCTTTGTCGGCCGAATTTTCTAAACCTAAAAGACTGAGTAATGCTGATTTATCAAAACTTGGAATAGGAGATTTAAACTGAAAATGAAAATCAATCGTTTCCACTAAGGTAAAATCATCTATTAAATCTAAATAGGGGCCAGCAAAACTAATCTCCTTAAACACATCCTCGACAGGTACTTCATCAGGATTTAAATACTTTATTGATCCTGAAGAAGGTGTAAGTACTCCCATTAACACACTCAGCAAAGTTGATTTACCAGATCCATTTGGACCCAATATGGCATATCTCCCTCCTTTATCGAAGCTGTAATTTAATTCTTTAAATATCCATTCTTTATTAAATCGCCTTCCAACTTCTTCCAAAATGATTTGCATAACTTTTCCGGCTTATTATTTAGAATGTTTTTCCTTTGAACTAACGCTCTCTTGTGCCATTTCCAAAACCTCTCATCACTCCCCTATTTGAATTACGAATAAAATCCACTATTTCATCCCTTATTTCAGTAGGTTGTATTTCGGCCTCAATAATGTCTAAGGCTTTCGTTACATTATTGTTTTTAACAAACAATAATCTATAAATTTCTTGAATTTCATTGATTTGTTCTGGTGTAAATCCACGTCTACGTAAACCTACGGAATTGATACCTACATACGACAAAGGTTCTCTAGCGGCTTTTACAAAAGGAGGAACATCTTTTCTAACTAACGATCCGCCGGTTACAAAAGCATGTGATCCAACATGAACAAATTGATGTATAGCAACCAATCCAGCTAAAACCACATGATCTCCAATGGTAACGTGCCCAGCTAAGGTCGTACTATTGGAAAAAATACAATAATCCCCTACTACACAATCGTGTGCAATATGTGTATAAGCTTGCAATAAGCAATTACTTCCAATAACTGTTTTATACCGATCTTTTGTGCCACGATTAATGGTTACACATTCCCTTATAGTCGTATTATCCCCAATTTCTACCGTAGTAACCTCGCCATCAAATTTCAAATCTTGAGGTATACCAGAAATAACGGCCCCAGGAAAAATCCTACAATTCTTCCCAATTCTCGCACCATCCATGATAACTACGTTTGAACCAATCCAAGTTCCTTCTCCAATCACTACATCTTTATGAATTACCGCAAATGGTTCTACGACCACGTTATCGGCAATTTTTGCCTGCGGATGAATATATGCTAAGGGCTGTATCATTATACTGTTTCGCTATCTTTAACTTTACTAATTTGAGCCATCATTTCGGCCTCCACAACAATTTTATCTCCTACCATTCCGACTCCTTTCATTTGAGCAATACCTCTTCTGATTGGCTCCATTAAGTCACACCTGAAGATAATGGTATCCCCTGGTAAAACTTGCGCCCTAAAACGTACATTATCAATTTTCAAGAAATAAGTAAGGTAGTTTTGAGGATCAGGCACGGTACAGAGCACTAATATGCCTCCCACTTGAGCCATGGCTTCAATTTGAAGAACTCCAGGCATTACAGGTGCACCAGGAAAGTGTCCTCTAAAGAAATCTTCATTCATCGTCACCGATTTCACTCCAACCACGTGGGTTTTAGTTAATTCTAAAACTTTATCTACAAAAAGGAACGGTTGTCTATGAGGTAAAATCTCCATAATCTTTACCACATCTAGCAAAGGCTTTGCGTTGATATCATAAATTTTTTGAATCTTTTTGCTTTTTTCCTTTTTGATGGCCGCTTTAATTTTTTTTGCAAAGGCTACATTGGCTGCATGTCCAGGGCGTGCAGCCATGATATGTCCTTTAAGGTGATATCCAACTAAAGCCAAATCACCTATCATATCCAACAATTTATGTCGTGCAGGTTCATTTTGATAGCGCAACTCCATATTATTTAAAATACCTTGAGGAGCAACTTCTAAGGCCTTACGGTTAAATATCTTCGCCAAATGTTGTAACTCAGCTTGATCTACTTCTTTATCTACAATAACGATGGCGTTATTTAAATCACCTCCCTTAATTAGATTGTGTTGCAATTGATATTCTAATTCATGTAAAAAGCAGAATGTTCTACAGTTTGCAATTTCTGTATTGAATTCAGAAATACTTGATATTCCAGCATGTTGACTTCCCAATACAGGTGAATTGTAATCAATCATACAGGTAAACCTATAATCATCTAATGGCATAGCCACTATTTCCACCTTTCTATCGGCTTCTGTATACGTAATATTATGTGGGATGGAATAATATTCACGATCGGCACTTTGAGTTGAGATTCCAATTTGAGAAAGTACTTCCACAAATTGAATGGAACTACCGTCCATAATAGGGGTTTCAGGACCATCCAATTTGACTAACACATTATCCAAATCCATACCTACCATAGCTGCCATAACATGTTCAACGGTGCTTACGCTTGCTCCATTTTGGGTCAAAGTGGTGCCCCTAGCGGTATCCGTTACATTATCACAATCAGCATCGATAATCGGTTCGCCAGGTAAATCAACCCGTTGAAATTTAAAACCATGATTTTCGGGAGCAGGACAAAATGTTAATGTAACTGATGCTCCAGTATGCAAGCCTACACCCTGTAAGGAAATCTCTCCTTTAATCGTTTTTTGCTTAATATTCATTCCTGATTAATCCTTTCTTTCTGACTTTGTGGTAAGATTTGTCAACATGGTCTCCAAGGCTCTCAGACGCTTTTCTAAATCAGGTAATTTTTTAAAGATTACCGTGGATCGCATCCATTCTTTTAGCGGTTGAGCTGGACTTCCATGCCATTGTTTATTTTCTTCAGTATTAAAGTTAATACCTGCTTGTGCGCCTACTTGTGTGCCTTTTGCTAATACTAAATGACCAGCAATACCTACCTGCCCGCCGATCACTGAATTTTCACCCAATTTGGTGCTCCCGGAAATACCCGTTTGAGCAGCAATAACCGCATTAGCTCCAATCTCTACATTATGAGCAATTTGAATAAGGTTATCTAATTTAGCTCCCTTTCTAATAAAAGTAGAACCCATTGTCGCTCTATCAATTGTCGTATTTGCGCCAATTTCAACATGATCTTCAATGACTACATTTCCAACCTGAGCAATTTTATTATAAGTGCCATCAGCCTGTGGTGCAAATCCAAACCCATCACTCCCAATTACGGCATTAGCATGAATAATTACATTATTTCCAATTTGAGAACGCTTGTAAATCTTCACCCCTGAATAAATTATACAGTCAGCCCCAATTATTGAGTCTGGTCCTACAAACACCTGAGATTCAATGACTGTATTATCGCCAATGACAGCATTTTCATCAATATAACTAAAGGCGGCAACGAACACATTTTTACCCAACTTGGCTGTTGGGTGTACAAAACTTTGCTCCATAATGCCGGTTTGTTTCCGTCCTTGATTTAAAGCTTCATTGTATTTTTCTAATAATACGGAAAATGCACTATAAGGATCCTTTACTCTGATGAGCGTAGGCGTAAAGGGTTGATCCGGCACAAAACTATTGGACACTATCACCGCCGAAGCTTTGGTTGTGTATAAGTAACTTTCGTACTTGGGGTTAGATAAAAAACATATGCTTCCTTCTTTGCCATTTTCTATTTTGGCTAACTCTCCAACTATTACGTTTGGATCACCTTCAATGGTTCCATCTAAAAACCCGCTTATCAGCTCGGCAGTAAATTGCATTTTACAAAGTTAAATGTTAAATTGATATGAACAAATCGTTACTTGTGTTGCCGAACCAGAGGATAGGCTCTTACAATTCCTGATTTGTGACATCAAAAATTAAATTGTTGGTTTCAAATAGCACAAGATGTGCTTTTTAACTGTTTTATCTAAGGAGGCTAAATTGGATAAGTCAGAAGCTTTTGTTATATCTACTAATTCTTTATTTTTCAATAAAATATTAATATTACCCCTACCCGCATTATAAGCTCTGTTTTTTATTATATCGGTAAATACAAAATAATCCATTTCAGAGGAATCTAATCCTAATACCACTGAAATTTCACCTCTAAGCCCTGCAACTCGTTCCGGAATTGGGGCTTGTTTAGATATTTCTACTTTATAGAGCGATCTAGTATTTAACATGTTACAGAGCTTAGATAAAATTACATCTGAATCTTGCTCCCAAACTTTAATAGAGGCATAGATATCTTGATCATCTAATTTAGCAAACTGCTTTAAATGAATCTCTTCTAGAAAAAAGTTGCTTTCATTTACATCTTCCTTTAAAAAATGAAATAAAGCAGGGGTAGCAAATAAATCTCTGCCGGATTTCACCACTTCTTTCGCTCTTTCTAATATTTTAACTAATAGTATTTCCCCAGCAATTACTGTTTTGTGTAAATACACTTGCCAGTACATTAATCGGCGGGCTATTAAAAATTTTTCGATAGAATAAATTCCTTTTTCCTCAATAACCAATTCTTCATTGAATACATTAAACATTTTGATAATTCTATCAAAACTGATCACGCCTTCACTAACCCCCGTAAAAAAACTATCCCGATTTAAGTAATCCATTCTATCTAAATCGACCTGTCCGGAAATTAACTGACATAAAAATTTTCGATGGTAGTTACCTTTAAATACAGCAATGGCTAAATCTAATCGACCGCCAAATTCTGCATTTAATTTATCCATCATCAAGCTCGTTATGGCTTCATGTTGTACACCCCTTGCTAAGGTATGCTCTAAAGCATGTGAAAAAGGACCGTGCCCAATATCATGAAGTAAAATAGCTATCGTTGCTGCTTCCTCTTCGGCAGCCGAAATTAATGTACCTTTGGTTCTCAACACCTCGATCGCCAAGCTCATTAAATGCATGGCGCCTAAAGCATGATGAAATCGCGTATGAAGCGCCCCTGGATATACCAAATGGGTCATACCCAATTGTTTGATATATCGCAATCGTTGAAAGTATGGGTGTGAAATTAAATCAAATACCAATTCCGATGGAATGGTGATAAATCCGTAGACTGGATCATTAATGATTTTCTTTTTATTCAATTTCAAAAATTAAGTAATACGGTACAAAAATTGCTAAATTTATCCAAACTAGGAAAACCCATCAGCTGGAAAACCATTAATTTACAAAAAAAGGATATACAATGCACGAAACAAAAATATTATGGGCAGACGACGAAATCAATTTATTGAAGCCACATATCATGCTTTTAAATGAAAAAGGTTATTCTGTGCATACCTGTACTAATGGAAATGATGCTGTAACTGCATTTGGAAATGAACATTTTGATTTAGTATTTCTAGATGAAAATATGCCTGGACTGAGCGGATTAGAAACGCTTTCAGAAATAAAAAACATTCGACTCGATGTGCCTGTGGTTTTAATCACTAAAAGTGAAGAGGAAAACCTTATGGAAGACGCGATCGGATCGAAAATTGATGATTATCTTATCAAACCTGTCAATCCTAAGCAAGTTCTTTTAACGATAAAAAAACTTATTGACAATAAGCGCTTAGTTAATGAAAAAACATCCAATGCATATCAACAAGATTTTAGACGTTTGGGTATGACCTTAAATGATAAATTAAGTTATGAAGAATGGGTGGATGTTTATAAAAAACTTATTTTTTGGGAGCTGGAATTAGAGAAATTGGATGATCCTCAAATGCATGAAATTTTAACCATGCAAAAATCAGAAGCAAATCGTCAATACTCGAAGTTCGTAGAAGATCATTACATGGACTGGATGAAAGACCGCAAATCAGCCCCATTGCTTTCAGATCAACTTTTAAAAACCAAAGTATTCCCTCATATTGGAAATCAAACTCCTGTTTTTTTTATCCTTATCGACAATTTAAGATTTGATCAATGGAAAATAATAAGCCCACTAATTTCCGAACATTTTCGATTAGAAGAAGAAGATACCTATTGTAGCATTTTACCAACCGCCACTCAATACGCCAGAAATGCCATTTTTTCAGGATTAATGCCTTTAGAAATGGAGAAAAAACATCCAAACATGTGGCAAAATGATGATGATGAAGGCGGAAAAAATTTATTTGAAGAACAGTTTTTAGAAGAAAACATAAAGCGAAACTTACGTAAGGAATGTAAGTTTTCCTATCATAAAATTTTAACTTTCGACCAAGGGAAAGAGTTAAGCGAGCAGTTTAACAATTTAATGCATAACGATTTTAATGCCATTGTTTACAATTTTGTGGATATGTTGTCGCATGCCCGTACAGATATGCAAATGATTCGAGAACTAGTGAATGATGATGCTGCATATAGATCTTTAACGATGTCTTGGTTCGAACATTCGCCCTTATTAGATTTACTCAAAAAATTAGCGCAAAAGAAAGTCCGCTTAATTATCACAACGGATCACGGCACGATTCGAGTAAAACATGCCAGCAAAGTGATTGGGGATCGAAGCACAAACACCAATTTACGTTATAAACAAGGTAAGAACTTAAACTTTAATGCAAAAGAGGTATTTCTAATAAAGAATCCACATGAAGCAAACCTTCCAAAAATAAATATCAGCTCTAATTATATCTTTGCTAAAGAGGATAGTTACTTTGTTTACCAAAATAATTTTAACCAGTTTGTTAATTATTATAATGAAACCTTTCAACACGGTGGTATCTCTTTAGAAGAAATGATAATTCCTATTGCTACCTTTACTTCGAAATAATTGTTGAAATTTGAGGTATGCAAACAATTGAGATCACCAAACTTGATGAATTAACCCACGTAGCTACGGCCATCTTAAAAGCTGCAGGGCCGCTAAAATTTTTCATTTTTAGAGGGGGAATGGGCGCTGGTAAAACAACCCTGATTAAAGAAATAACGAAGCTAATAGGATCCTCGGATTTAGTAAATAGCCCCACTTTTTCTATAGTAAATGAATATCATAGCCCTCTTGGCAATCTTTATCACTTTGATTTTTATCGACTAAAATCAATTACTGAGGCTTATGATATTGGCTATGAGGAATACTTCTATAGCGATCATTATTGCTTTGTTGAATGGCCTGAAAAGGTAGAAGAATTACTACCAGATGACTACGTGGAAGTGCACATTAAAATAGAAGGAGATAACATTCGGAAATTTGAATTCGGGAACATTGAATCCTAAAAATTGTAATGCTTTTCATTGGCTGTTTCCCCCAGCTTGTATTTTGCATGAAATTTGATTAACTTTCATCAACCAAATCTAAGATTATCATGGCTAATGGCTTACGTGAAGTGATGGCGACTATTGCTCAAAGGGGTTTATTACAAACCCAAGAAGAGATGCTTGAGACCAATAAAAAATCTAATCAATTAAAAATTGGGATCCCTAAAGAAGTTTCCTTTCAAGAATGTAGAATTGCTTTAACCCCATTATCGGTAGCTTTATTAGTTAATCATGGACACCATGTGATAATTGAAAGTAATGCGGGTAGGGGGGCAAATTTCTCGGATAGGGATTATAGCGAACAAGGCGCTCAAATAACCTATGATACCAAAGAAGTTTGGCAGGCCGATATCATTGTAAAAATTGCTCCTCCTACATTAGCCGAAATTGCGCTCATGCATAAAGCACAAACCCTCTTTTCAACTTTACAAATGGGGGACCTCAAAGAGGATTATTTAAAAGCTCTTTTGAATAAAAAAATAAATGCTATTTCTATTGAAAAATTAAGAGATGAAGGCAATATTTTAAGTGTTGTTAGAGCTATGGGAGAAATTGTAGGCGCCACATCCATTTTTATAGCCGCAGAATATTTAAGTAGTTCCTTTGATGGCAAAGGGTTAATGCTCGGTGGATTTACTGGTGTTCCGCCTACCGAAATTGTCATTCTAGGAGCTGGCACTGTTGGAGAATATGCCGCGCGTACAGCGCTTTCATTGGGTGCGGAGGTTAAGGTTTTCGACAGTTCCATATACAAGCTTAGAAGGCTTCAAAATAACTTAGGCAGCAGAGTATTTACTTCTGTCATGCAACCTATCGTACTATCGAAAGCAATCACAACTTGCGATGTGGTGATAGGCGCCATCCGTTCGGATCATGGACGGAGTCCTTGTTTAGTGATGGAAGAAACCGTTGCAAAGATGAAACCTCAAAGTGTAATTGTAGATGTAAGCATTGATCAAGGGGGATGCTTTGAAACTTCATCTGTAACGAACCATAAAGAGCCTGTATTTATAAAACATGATGTTATACATTATTGCGTCCCTAATATTGCATCTAGAGTACCCCGTACGGCTTCTTATGCCTTAACGAATATCTTTGCGCCAATTTTAGTAGATTTGGGGGAATCAGGGGGTCTCATGAATTTAATATGGCAAAAACAAGGCGTTCGTGATGCCTTATATGCTTTCCAAGGAAATTTAACTAATGCCGATTTAGCTAAAAGATTTAATATACCATTTAAAGATTTAGAGCTCATCATGGCTGCCAATCAATAATGAAAAAATATATTACCCTCTTCAGTCTGTTATTCTGGGTTTCAATAGCTTTTGCACAAAATCCAGCTATTACACCACAAAACCCTTTTGGTTTAGAAATTATAAATAGCATGGATGCCTATAAGGAGGCCATTGCTAATAACCCCAATAATGAATTAGTGGATCTAAAGAAGTTCATTCCTTCTATCGTATTAGATGTCCGATATGCTACCAAAAATAACTTTATGAAGCAGGTCATGTATAAACAGGCTAGGGCATTTGCACGCAAACCTGTAGCCGAAAGTTTAAAACGAATACAAGCTGAATTGGCTAAACACGGCTATGGGATAAAAGTTTTTGATGGATATAGACCCTATACCATTACAAGAGCTTTTTATGATAAAGCCAGCGATAAAAACTTCGTTGCTAACCCCGCAAAAGGTTCTAAACACAATAGAGGATGTGCGGTGGATATTACCTTGATATATCTCGATACAAAAAAAGAGTTAGCTATGCCAACTCCCTATGATAGTTTTGAGGCCGCTGCCTCTCCAGGTTACAATAACTTAGCCCCGGAAATAATCAAAAACCGCGATTTCCTAATAGACATCATGCATAAACATGGGTTTAGAGTGATCAATAATGAGTGGTGGCATTTTGATTTTGTAGGATGGCAAAATTACACATTAATGGATGTCCCATTCGAAAAGCTCTAAGAACTTGTTCGTTTCCCGTAATGATTAACCTTAACCTCCTTCTTGTCCCCTTTTATAGTAACCTCAAATAAATAATCATAATCTTCCTCTGTTAAATCCTTTACAGGTTTTTCTAGGCCAAAGGCAATGATTAACTCTTGAATGGTATTAGAATGCCCTACAACTAAATATTTTTTGCCTTCTCCATGTTTTAAAATATACTCAGCAAGTTGCTTTTGCATGGCAGGATTATACGTTTTGAGCGTAATTCCCATCCTATCAGCCAAAGGCAAGGCAGTTAATTTAGTGCGTTTATAATTAGTGGTGTAAATGGAATCTATTTTTTCTCCCTTGAGCTCTTTTTGCAAAGCCATTGCTCTCATTTTACCCTCTTCAGATAAATCGGGGTCAGCCGCTTTAGGATTCGTTCCATCTTTTTCAGCGTGTCTAACAATCCAAATGGTGGTTGCCTTTTGAGCGAATACAGGTGCGGTAAACACCAAAACTAACAACATTAATAATAATTTCCTTTTCATAATTAATTACATTTTAATCTTAATGGAGGCATTCAAAGATACAATTAAGTCCTGAATATCCTTAGGCTCATGCCAACTGCTTAAAACTAATCGATTTAATAAAGACCCATTCCGATCTGGGTAAGCAAAGGCAGATATTAAAACTTTATGGGACTCTAGGGTTTCAGCCAATCCCCCCGGTTTGTATAAATAAACTGGTAATTCGCTTATCCACTGCCAATTTTCGTCTAAAAAGCCAGCGTTTTCAAAAGCCCGTTTATTCTTTTGCAATTTTAACCACTCAATCGCATAAAATTCTTTCCCATAAATAAACGCATGCAATCCTGCCGCAGATGGTGGAGAAGCCCCTAAATATATTTCGTGTTGCTTCAGCCTCGAAATTATTTTTTCAGAAGCCAAGATAAGCCCTGCGTCAATACCTAATGCTTTTGCCATAGACGCAACTACAATCCATTCAATTTGTTTCAATTTAGGCAGCGAATTATATATTCCCATACCGCCGTTTAATATTCCAATACCGTGAGAATCGTCCACTACAAAATAAACTTTTTTATCTTGATTTATTTGTGCAAATAAATTGAAGTCAAATAGTTCAGGAATTAGATTATTAATTGAATTAGATATTAAGAGCCAAGTTTTAATATCACTTTTATTAATTTCTTCTATAATTGCATGCCCCCAACGCTCAAAAGAAAATATATTTGATTTGGAAGCCTCCATATGTTTTAATGGATTAGGGGATCCTTCCAACCACAATGCGGGATGCACTTCTTGGCTATAGCGTACCTGCGACTCAACAGCTAAACATTTTACAGCTAAATGCGCTGCCAAATACCCACTAGAACTAATTAGCGCTGATTCAGCCTTAAATAAATCTGCGGCGTATTCTTCAGCTTTATCATATATACCTAATTGTATATTATTGTGTCTACTAGTACCATTATTTAGGCCATATTTGGATATGCCTTCCTGGTAAAGCAAATTCATCCCTGCATGTTGAGGAATACCTAAATATGCGGTGCCCCCGAAATACAAATAAGCCTTTCCCTGATTAAAAATTCTTGGCCCAAAGCCTTCATCTAAATTCCTAAAATCTATTCCCATTAATATGTTCTCCCTAACTGATCATTGGCCGCCTTAATTAATGAATTGTTAGTGTTTGAATCATGTGCAAATTCCCAAAACATAATTCCATTACAACGTTGAAGCGCGATAGCTGTTTTTGCTTTTACAAGTGCAATTCCATTAAATCCATAGTCGACCCCGTTTACTCTGGCTACATTTAGCATAACGTCTGCCCCTGAGGCTTCAATGTCTCGATAACCTATAGAACCCGTACTAGATCGCCCATATAAGGGCATGCCCAATACAGCTAAGTGCTTTGGCATGCCTTTGGTTTCAAGCCAAAAATTCAAGCTGTTTTCAGTAAGTTTTAAAGGGGCGTGATTTAAAGGCTCTGCAGTATCGTATCCAGCCCCATCATATTGCATGATATTAAAAAAATCAACATCATTGTATAGCTCCGGCGATATGGCTTCTTTATTTGTGGAGGTATATACAGCCGGAGTTATTGCCGCGCTTAGATACATTCCGGATGCATGCAGTTGTTTAGCTAAGCTCTTCATAAACGCTGTATAATCTGCATTGGGTTGGGAGTTAGAAGTTCTAGGATATTCCCAATCCATGTCAACCCCTGCTAACTGGTTTGATTTAGCGAAAGTTACAATGTTCCGAATAAATGTTTCTCTGGTAGTTGGATTACTACAAATAGCTACAAAAATGCTTTCGGCTCCCGCAACCGATATTCCAAACTTCAGGCCATATAGCCTCGATTTCTCTTTTAATATATTAAAATAGCTTGGATTTGTAAGAGTTAATAAAGAGCCGTCTGCAATTGGATTGGGTTTCAAAAACGCATAATTCAAATGCGTAATCATCTTATATTTTGCTTCGCCTATTAGATTTGGGTTTTTATAATCGGGCATATAGGCAACGATCTTAAAACTTCTATCTTGCACATACGGTACTTCCGGCTCTTTAAAATCTGGTTTCAAATTATCCTTCTTACAAGATGAAAGAACCCCTAATAAAAACAATCCTATATAAAACGCTCTTTTAAACCTCTTCATACCCTCTAGACTAGCTTTTTGTCAATAATTTAAAGAATTCAAACTGCTGCTTTATAGATTTTTTCCAATAAGTACGACTATGATTTCCAGGTTGAGAAATATACGTGGCATTTAATTTTAATGCATCCGTTATCTGCTTCAGCTTATTATTAGATTCATAAAAGAAGTCATCCATTCCACAATCAATTATAAACGGTTTAGCGTTTCCTTTTAAATTTTCAATCCAATGCATTACACTATAATTCTGCCAAACAGCATCAGCTTTATCATGGCTTCCCAATAATTCATTAAGGCCCCACTTGCCTACCCCGTCTAATAAATTTACCCCCCCGCTTGTGGACCCTGCGCTTTTAAATAATTCGGGTTTTTTACTAAACAAATACATAGCCCCATGCCCTCCCATGCTCAAACCTGTAATAAATATCTGAGTCGGGTCTACCGATTTTCTTTTCTGAACATCAGGGTAAAACTCCTTATAAAAGAAGTCTTCAAACTGCCAATCCGATTTAACAGGACTGTTTAAATACCACGAATTATAAAGCCCATCAGGACAGATTATAACAAAATTATACTCATCGGCATATTGTTGGGCTCCCATTATCTGATCCCATTGCTTATAGGAGCCGCTATAGCCGTGTAATAATATAATAGCAGGTAGTTTTTCTGTGCCATTCCACTGCTTAGGGGTAAAAACCCAAGTGGTATCCGGCTTTGGTAGGTACTTACTTGTATAAATAACTTGTTCCTGAGCGTAGCTAATTATCCAAATCAACCCCATTATTAAAGTCAACCCAATCTTTTTCATCCTTTTATTTTAAAATTTTTCGTGTACAAGAGTCATTATACGCACCATTTCCTTTCTTATTTCGGCAGTTGGCACTAAATATGAATTATTTAAAAAAGAGTATAAATACATCTTCCCTTTTTTAGTAAATACGTAGCCACTTTGATTATGAACGCCCGATAAGGAGCCTGTTTTCCCAAACACAAAGGGTTGATCTGTTTTAGCGTAAGCGTTTCGCAAAGTACCTGTTTTTCCGCCGGCTGGTAGCATATTGAATAGGCGTTCTTTATTCTCAACTTCGGAATAAATTAAATTTAAAAGGGTGATCATGCTCCGAGGCGAAAACAGATTCCCCCTGGATAGTCCAGAGCCATCTACCCATCTTCCTTTGTTTGGCAATTGTTGTAAATAAGTTGATTGAACATACTTTATAACCTTGGATGCATTCATATCCATCCCTAATTGATCCGCATAGGTTAATAATAATTGTTCCGCAACAAAATTATCGCTAGGTAACATTAATTGTTTAAAAACAGAATCACTTGCACTATTATATATTCTTTTAGCATTAACCGGCATTTTCATCTCAATCAATTCTATAGACTTATGTAAAGTATCTCGAAGTAATTGTAAACTTAGCTCCGAAGAGGTTTTAAATGGAATTTGTTGGCTAAAATTGTCTGGCAATGGCTTTGTTGGAACCCGAAAGATATTTTCATTAAAATCTCTAATACCCCTATAACTCCTTGCATTCAAAGTGCTGTCGTATTCGAAGCAACCTATTAATGGGCTGGGAGTGATTTCGAGTTTACCAAGTTTATTCTGTTTTAATAAAACCACATTATCATATAATGGAAGTTCACTTATTTCAGGCTGATAATACTCATTATAATCATCCCATTGCCATCCATTTCCAAAAAAATCTCCTGTATATCGCCCTTTTGCATAAAACAACTTTTTAGGCGTTTGTTTCAATAACTTTAAAGCATTAATCCCTTTTAATTCTGAGTGTAGAAAGGATGGATCCCCTGTACCCCAAAAGATTAATGAATCTCCTTTTTCTACGTAACGCAATCCAGGTACAGAATCCCCTAAAATCTTTAGCCCCGCATAAAAGGTAAAAAGTTTCGTGTTAGATGCTGGAGCAAAGTGCAAATCCGCATTTTTTTCATATAACATTTTCTCCTTATCCCTATCATATAGCGCAAACCCCACGTGATATTGCTTGATAAGCGCAGAAGTTTCTATTTCTTTTCGTACAAAATTCGAAAGCTGTTTGGTGCTTGAACATCCTGTAAACAACAAATTGAAGCTCATGAAGCCCATTATAACTAACAGGAACCTAGGGGACAATATTTTTTTCATGAAAGAAACAAATAATAATAAAATGAGTCCTAATTTATTAAATTAGTAGTTAGAATCTATGATTAATTTCTTGAAACATTTACTTTCTCTAAAAATCTGTATAGCCATAATCGGAATGGCTTGTATTGGACTTTACACCCATTCAGTTTCAGCTCAATATTTTAATCTAGAACCAGGCTTAAAAAAAAACTCAGTCTATTTTAAATCAATTAAAAACCTCATCATCGTACCACTGATGATTAATCAAAAAGGTCCTTACAACTTTTTATTAGATACGGGGGTAGGTCATATGGTCATTCTCGATACCACGCTATTAAACAATGAGCGGTTAAATCAACTAAAAGAAGTAGAAGTACGTGGTTATGGAGAAGGCGATGTAATAACTGGCTATATTTCAACGAATATCTCGGCTAGTATTGGCAAAGCAACCATGAATAAAATTCCAACAGTCATTTTAAAAGAAGATATATTTAACCTCTCTCCTTATTTAGGAATTTCCATTCACGGCATATTGGGGAATTATTTTTTCGACAGCTTTACGGTAAAAATTAATTATCCAAACAATAAACTCACCTTTATAAATCCTAGGTACTTTAAAGGTTCGTCTTGGGAAAAAATCCCAATTACTATGATTGATCAAAAACCTTATATTCAAGCTGCAGTAAGTATAGCTAATCAAAAAACATTAAATGCAAAACTATTAGTGGATTGTGGCGCGAGTCATGCTTTATCAATGGAATCATTAAATCAAAGTCCTTACCCCATACCAGAGCCTAATTTTGAAGCAAACTTAGGGGTAGGTTTAAATGGTTTGATTAATGGCAAAATAGGAAGAGTAGAACAACTTCAATTAGGTAAAATAAAAATAAACGACGTTTTAACAAGCTTTCCCAATTTCGAGGATATTGGCGCTAAAACTAGCAAAAGCAATAGAAATGGAAACTTAGGAGCAAATATCCTAAATAAATTTCATGTCATTTACGATTATCCAAATTCGGCAATGTATCTCAAAAAGAACAGTAATTTCATTACCCCCACAGAACATGATATGTCGGGTTTAGAAGTTATCGTGGAACATGATGATTATCTGCGTTTTTTCGTAAATAGGGTAGAATCTAATTCTCCTGCTCAAAAGGCGGGTATTCTACCTGGGGATGAAATCTTATCTATTAATTTTAAACATATTGGAGAATATTCCTTAGAAGAAATTGTGAGCTTATTAAAATCAGAAAATGGTCGTACGGTGATATTCGAATTACACCGAAACAATAGAATATTCGCGAAATTGCTTTCTTTAAAAAAGCGCATATAGGAATAGCAAAAAAAAGTACTTTTGTATTTCTCATAAACGCTAAAAACCTATTATGAAAAAATTTCTTGTTATTGCAATCAGTACCCTTTTTGCATTTTTAGCAAAAGCTCAAAATACAGACTCCATAACGTTGGTAAAAGCGAAATGGAATACCCAAAAAATAGCCAGCAAAACATATCTTAAGCAAGTTCATTTCAAAGACAAAAACTTGTTTGATGCCAACCAATTTTTAGCCTATGTGGAAATTAAAAGGAAAGGTAAAGCCCCTCATTTAATGCTCAGAAATGAGGTTAAAACAAAAAAAACAACTTCGGAATTTGGCAAAGAAACAGGCGCTTTAGTAGCTTTGAATGGCACTTTCTTTGACATAGCAAATGGAGGGTCCGTAGATTTTATTAAAATCGACGGGCAAATTGCTCAAGAAAATAAATTAAGTGCCAATGGAGGGAGATCTCAACATCAGAAAAGTGCATTAACTATTGATAAAAAAGGCAATCTCACTATACAAAAGTGGAATGGAGAAGCGCAATGGGAACAAGGATTAGCCGATCCAAATGTTATGGTTTCCGGCCCACTATTACGGCTTCAAAATCAAAATGAAGAATTAGATAAGTCCGCATTTACCCAAAACAGACATCCTCGTACAGCAGTAGGCGTAAAACAAAATGGCAATATTATATTATTCGTTGTAGATGGGAGACACGCAAATTCGGCTGGAATGACATTACCAGAACTCCAAAAAACGCTTACCTGGCTAGGCTGCAAAGAAATTTTAAATTTAGACGGTGGTGGTTCAACCACATTATGGGTACAAGGTTTTCCGGATAATGGCGTTATAAACCATCCAGCTGATAACAAAAATTGGGATCACGCTGGCGAAAGGAAAGTTGCCAATGTGTTATTAATTAAAAAAAGAAAATAACTAGATGCCGTTACGATTATATCCCTTACTATTATGTGCTACCCTATTTTTTGCTTGTACCAGCGACAATTCCTCCAATACTGACAAACAAAAAGGGCTTTCTAAGTTATTGTCTACACAAAAATCAGAACCAACACTTTTTTTTGGAGATGTTGCGGGAATCAGATACTATGAAGTGCGGAGGACTTTTAGAGATGGTTTATCTTTCAATAAAGACGGCTTTCAACAAGAACCCAGTTGGCAAATAGAAGTCATCCATAAAGATTCCATTTATGCTTACGACCCTAATAGTAAACGAATGGAAAAGTTTTTTTTACAAAATGACCATGGCAAGGTTTATAATTTTGCAAGAGAATTTTTCCGAGTAAAAACCATTACTAGAGATAGTATGGTATTACAAAGACTTTATGTAAGCGGTAAAATTATTGCGGCTGATACCGATTACCGATCCCAAGTTTATTGTACTTTTTATTCAAAAGATTACATCGAAAAAACCCTTAAAACAACGGTGGATGAACTTAGAAAACCTTCTGCTGCCGATAGTGCATTCGTAAAAAGCTTAATTCAAAAATCTAATGCTGATCCAGGCAATAGAGCCTTAGTATTTGCTGCTAGACAACCCGTACAATTCCAGCCCAATAGTCCAAATGTAAAAACTGAAAAAATCTCTACAATCGATGTTTTAAATAAAAGAATGGCTTCCGTCGATTATCTTTATCCCTATTTTAAATTGACAATAAATAAAGCCTACAGAGAATTTAATTATTCTTTTCATGTCGTGGTAGACGCCAAAGGGAAATTATACGTAAGTCAAGTAGAGGGGGTATTACCTGAAGATTATCCTCATCGCCAAAAACTATTACAAGGAATTTGTGATGTTTACCTCCAAAATTTATTCCACATAATTCCTGGTAAAACTTTAAATATTCCGCATTCTAGTGACGTTAGATTAACTGTAATTGGTAAAAAATAAGGAAGTTAACAAAAAAATAATTTTCTATTTAACCATACAATGATGGTTTATAAGATTTAAATACGTACCTTGCAAACATAATTTTTTTTAATACAATTTATAATGCAAGAAGGAACAGTAAAATTTTTCAATGTATCTAAAGGTTTCGGTTTCATTATTCCAGCAAATGGAGATGGAGAAATCTTTGTACATGCAACAGGCCTTATCGATGAAATTCGTGAAAATGACCAAGTGCAATACGAAGTTGCCAATGGTAAAAAAGGCTTAAACGCAATCAATGTGAAAGTAATTTAATTTATGATCATATTTAAAGCCCTTCCTTAAGGAAGGGCTTTTTTTGTGCCCTAATATTTTTTTATTTAAATGCCAAATGAGGTCAGGTAAAAAATAAACTAGGGTGCGTTAATCAGGCTTATTTTAACCTCTATTATTGAACTAAAATTGCTGAATATCTAAAAAAGCTAAATGAATTGCCGTAAATTTGTTCGCCTATTGCAACATTAATCGTTTAATCAAAATATGCCAAAAATTAATTATTTCAGCGAGGATATTCAATTTCAGTTAAAAGCCAAGCGGAAACATACCTCATGGTTAAAAGACTGCATCTCAGAAGAAGGCTTTAAGTTATCGGAATTAAATTTCATTCTTTGTTCAGACGAATATTTGCTAGGTATAAACCAAGATTTCTTGCAACATGACTATTATACCGACGTTATAACTTTTGATAACTCAGAAGCGCCTAAAATCATTTTAGGAGATATATTTATAAGTCTGGATAGAGTAGCTGAAAATGCACTTCAATTTGGGAGCACAAAATCAGAAGAGCTCCGTCGTATTATGGTGCATGGAACCCTACATTTATTGGGCTATAGAGACAAAACAAAAGCCGCGAAAACGGAAATGACCTTTAAAGAAAATTACTATTTGCAAAAGTTTACACTTTGAGGTGAATATCCGCAAAATTTTGACGCTTAATTAGGTCCATAACCAATTAGGTCCATAAATAATATATTAAGCCTACTATTAAAAGACCAACGGCTGCAGCTAAAAAGCCTGCAAATCTTTTTTTCTTTATATAGCATATCAAAATTAAACCTGATAGGGAAATAAGAATTAAAAAGATAGCCGACACATCAATTACCCATAGCCACCCCTCTCCAGCATCTCGTCCTTTATGTAAATCATTCATGAGAGCCATCATTCCCATTTTAATTTCGGAACCTTCAAATGTGGCATTTTCTCGATTTATAAAAATATCTGCTGAATAAGCAGGCCCCTTAAAGCTTATGCTTAAATCGTATTCCTCTATTCGGAATTCTTTGACAGCAGCTTTAATTTTATGTTTGTCCCTAAAATACTCTACGATACTCAGCTTATTTATTTTATTCGTATCGGCTTGTATTACCCACGCTTCAGGTAACTTTCCTTCAAACTTTTTTTCAATTTGTTTATCAGCCCCAAACCAGGTAGGATGGTTAAGAGTTAAGCCTGTAAAAGAAAAGAAAAATACGATGGCAAAACTGAACATAGATAGATAAATATGCAGCCATCTCGAAACTTTATTCAGTTCTTTTTTAGGCGTTTTTGATTTCTTCATTACAATTCCTCTATTTCTTTTTAAATTCAAAAACTACATTCGAAATTTCAACATTTCCGTTATTATTAACCTTATGGGCGGTCTTTTTTAAATCTAAAGATTGCTTCAAAAATTCATCTGTTCCATGTTCCTTTGAAGTTTCTATAAGTACTGTATATTTTCCTTGAGGCACATATTTACCTTGATTATCCTTTCCATCCCATTTAATCACATACTTACCTGGAGATTTGGTAGCTCCGGTAACCGAAGCATAACTTTCTTTATTCGCTTTAAAAGCTTCTCCATTTATTCTATACCAATTCCTTAAATCTGGAACCCACTTAGTTTTATTATATAACAAGGCTAAATTTCGCACGGCTTTTCGGTTCGAGTCTTCTACCCAAATAGCGACAAATGGTCTGCGCATATTTCCTGAAATGGCATTGAAATTAAAACTAATCTCAAGTTCAAATCGAGGATCCCAATCTTTAGCGTTAAATTTGTGAGGAACCGTATTGGGTTTTATATCAACTGCACCTGAAAGCTCTTTAAAATTAATTTCATCGGCAGAATTAATTTCATAAGATGCCCAGCCTTTACTCTTAACAATCTCGCCAGTTTTAAATACGATTAAATACTCTACATCTTCATGAGTCGCTTTAAGTGATTCAATCTCTGGCAGTGTTAATATATTAAAGGCGGTGGCTAAAGCACCAGCTGTATTCGCATCATTCGCAATCACCGTAGCACTCACGATAGCTGAAACTGGGTTTGCAGTGCGAGGATCAATAATATGCGAATACCATTGTGACCCAATTTGAACACCCCGCCTATAGTCCCCACTAGTGGCCACTGCTTTATTTTGAACTTCAATTTGAGTTAGCGGTTTAGCGTTTTCCGCTGCATCAAATGGGTTAATTAAATATATTCTTTCAGATTCTGTTCCGCTTACCACTAAATCCCCGCCAATATTGATTATTACATTTTCTAGGTTTCCAGCTAATTTGGCTTTATAAGTAGCCTTTTGAATGATATAGCTTTTGGCGAAACTATTCATTAATAAATCAGCTTCCCTTAATTTGGTTATGGATTGGGCGCTTTCATTTAACTTATACGCCGTGTTCTCCATAGATTGTACTGCCCTCCCTAAAATAGACGCACTAGGCAATTTATTTAATTTCGACGATTCAAGCCATATCTTACTCGCAAGCCCTATGTTAGCGTTTAATGCCCCATTTGTTTTTAATTTCCAGCTCTCGAATAATCTAAACATTTCATACAATTCCCCGGAAACTTTTAACTCCTCATTTACTCCAAGATTTTTCCATTGATTAAACTCACTGGAAGGATCATACGCGCTAAATACCTTAGATAATCGCTCAATCTCTGATAAGGCTGCTGTTTCTGCCTGTTTGGCATCTGATTCCTGATAAGCTAAAAACTTCATTTCTAAAGCGGTACCTAATACATTTTCATAATGCGCTAAATACAAATCCGCCTTTTTTGAAGGTTTAGGAAAAGGTTCTTCGGAGGCCTTAATCTGATGGGAAAGGGTTAATGATAATATAGTTAAAAAGGTGATAATAAGTTTCATTTTAACAGCAATTGTTGTTATTAAGATTAATTATAAATAAAGGCAAATGTACACTCTTTCGTGTAAAAAAAAGAAAGCCTCAAAAAAATAGTAAAAAACTTAAGTCAGTTCGTCGAAAATTACATGGCGTTCGTCGAGACCTACTCGGGGCTGGTATATTATCCAGAAATGGCTTGCAACCTTTTTAAACTTCTACTGTCTTATATACGAAAACCAATTAATGGTTAGACAATTAAGAATTTAAAAATATAATAAATATGAAAACTTCTATTAAAAATTTAATCGCAACTTCTATCGCTTGTTTAACATTGTTAGTTACTGCGCCTTTAGCAAAAGCTGATACTTCTAACATGACAATCTTAAAAGAGGTTAAGAAAGTTAATCAAGTAAATGTTGCGGGTAATGTAAATTTAATTTTAGTTCAAAGTAATGAGGAGCAAATTAAAATTTATGATAATTACTATCAAAAAAATGCTTACATCCAAGAAAAAAACGGTGAATTGAGAATCAGTTCCTATGATAAAGAAACTTTAACCGTAGTGGTATACATTAAAAATTTAAATAGCCTTACTGCATCTGATAATGCCACAGTAAAAACCTATGGCCAATTCAGCTCTTTAGAATTAAATGTAAATTTAAAAGACAATGCTAAAGCGATATTAAATACAAATACAATCACTTTAAACACTCAATTAGCCGGAAATAGTGATTTAGTACTATTAGGTACTTCAATGGAATATTTAGCTTCAGTGAATCAATCAGCTAAAGTAAATATGGATACTTTTATGGCACAAACTGTAGAATTTAAATCAAAAAATAATATTTCAAATCCATTCTCTGGATTAGCTTCAGCGATTGTTGCTGACTAATTTCAAAGGATTTCAAAATCATAAATAAGTTTAGTTTAGTTTTTAGTTTAGTTTAGAAAAATGCGGATGGATATCCGCATTTTCTATTTATAGCCATTATATCTCTATTGCAAAAATTTTATCTGTATTTTTGAAGCCTTAAACTAAAATCCACCAATCACATTGAGCACATTAATAGCAGGCGAAAACTTAGGCCATAGTTACCACGATAGTTGGTTATTTAAAAACCTTACTGTGGGAATAAATAAAGGTCAACGCGTGGCCTTAGTTGGCGTAAATGGTGCTGGAAAAAGCACGTTCCTAAAAATATTATCTGAAAAGGTTAAACCATTAGAAGGTAAAGTAGTAAAAAATAAAGCAACCAGAATTGGCTTTTTAGAACAAGATCCACATTTTCCAGGGAACTTAACTATCAGCGAGTACTTATTTTCAGCAGAGAATAAACAACAACAACTTATTAAAGAATATGAAGAAGCCTTAAGTAGTCCGGTACCAGATGAAGCAAAAATAGCGGAGCTAGCTACTTTAATCTCTAATGAAAATGCTTGGGAGTACGAACATCAAATAAAATCCATTTTGGGCAGAATGGGGATTGTCAATTTTAATCAAAAAATTGAAAGTTTATCGGGTGGACAAAAGAAACGTCTTGCCTTAGCGAAGTTATTAATTGAGGACCCTGAAATATATATATTAGACGAACCCACCAATCATTTAGATATAGAAACCATTGAATGGCTTGAAAAATTATTAACTACAGGAGCCAAGACAATACTTTTAGTAACACACGATCGTTATTTTTTGGACAATGTATGTAATGCCATAATTGAATTAGATGGAGGCAAATCATTCTATTACCAAGGTAACTACGCTAATTTTTTAGAGAAAAAAGCGGCCCGAGAGGAACAGGATGACATACAATACCAAAAAAATAAAGGACTATTAAAAAAAGAATTAGAATGGATGAGAAGAATGCCTGCTGCTCGTACCACAAAATCTAAATCTCGAATAGATGCCTTTTATGATTTGTCTGAAAAAACTAAACAAAGAACTGATAATCAAGAAATTACCTTAAGTACCAAGGTTTCAAGAATGGGTAATAAAATTCTTGAAATAGAAAATCTAAGTAAATCCTTTAATCAAATTAATATAGTCGATAATTTCTCTTATATATTTAAAAAAGGGGATCGAATTGGACTTGCTGGAAAAAATGGAACTGGAAAAACTACTTTCCTAAATTTGATTACCGGCAAATTGAATCCTGATAAAGGAAGAATAGAAGTGGGTGAAACTACCGTGTTTGGTTATTATGTACAAACAGGATTAAATTTCAATGAGAAGGAAAAAGTTATTGATATAATTAAAGCTAAAGCCGAATATATTGAAATGGCTAACGGGGAGAAATTATCAGCCTCTGCCCTACTGACATTATTTCTTTTCCCTCCTAAAAAACAATTTGGATTAATTGAAAAATTAAGTGGTGGTGAAAAAAAGAGATTGCAATTATTGTTAATATTAATGCAAAATCCCAATTTCTTAATTCTCGATGAGCCTACCAATGACTTGGATATAGACACGCTTAATGTGTTAGAATCATTCATTGAAAACTATCCTGGAGTTTTAGTTTTAGTTTCTCACGATAGATTCTTGTTAGATAAGATGACGGATCAATTATTCATTTTAGAAGGAAATGGACAAGTAAAAATCTTTAATGGAAACTACTCCGATTATAAATTAGAGGAAGATAAAATACAAGTTGCTACAAGCACAAAAGAATCGCCAACACCTAAATTAGAACCGAAAGTAAGTAAAAAATTGTCATATAAAGAACAACGGGAATTTGATGATTTAGAGGCTACCATCGCCAAACAAGAAGATGAAATAGAAAATTTAAACAAGAAATTTCTGGAAATTGACAGTAGTGATTATTTATCCATTAAAGAAAATACAGACCAAATAGAAAAATTAAAGTTTGAATTAGACAACAATATGATGCGCTGGCTGGAATTATCTGAAAAGATTTCTTAATCATACAATGTTAATATGAAGTCAAATTAATCCTTAATTCTAATGAATTGAATAAGTGAAATAAGTAGGATAGTATTATAAAACCAATTGTTTTGTACTTTTGTATTAAATAATTTCATCAAAATTCGAACGTTTCAATTTTAATAAAATGAGTTGTTCCACGTGGAACAACAACACAAAAGATTATAAAAAATTAATTGTTCCACGTGGAACACAAAAAATATGTTTAAAGAATACGACGTAATTGTAGTTGGAGCCGGTCATGCCGGATGTGAAGCTGCGGCAGCAGCAGCAAACCTTGGATCATCTGTTTTATTAATTACAATGAACATGGAAACCATAGCACAAATGAGCTGTAATCCTGCTATGGGCGGTGTTGCCAAGGGCCAAATAGTTAGAGAAATAGATGCTATGGGCGGTTATTCGGGTATTATTGCCGATAAAACCACACTACAATTTAGAATGCTAAATTTATCAAAAGGACCAGCAATGTGGAGTCCACGGAGCCAAAACGACAGAAAAAGATTTGCTGAAGAATGGCGCTTAACTTTAGAAAGCATCCCTAATATTGATTTTTGGCAAGAAATGGTATCTGGCCTATTAGTAGAAAATCAGCAAGTAATTGGCGTTAAAACTTCATTAGGTGTTGAAATAAAATCCAAAGCAGTTGTATTAACTAATGGCACTTTCTTAAATGGTTTAATACATATAGGCGAGAAAAGATTTGGAGGAGGTAGAACAGGAGAAAAAGCAGCTACAGGAATTACAGAACAATTAATGCAGTTAGGATTTGAAGCAGGCAGAATGAAAACTGGAACTCCCCCACGTATAGATGGACGGAGTTTAGATTATTCTAAAATGCAAGAACAATGGGGAGATGAAAAAAGAGGAAGATTCTCATATACTAATGTTCCCCTTCCAGAAAACCAAAAATGTTGTTGGATTACCTACACCAATGAAAAAGTACATGAAACATTAAAAGAAGGATTTGAAAAATCCCCCATGTTTACAGGTCGAATAAAAGGATTGGGACCAAGATATTGCCCTTCCATTGAAGATAAAATAAATAGATTTGCGGAGCGAGAAAGACATCAAATATTTGTTGAACCAGAAGGATGGAATACATGCGAAATTTATGTAAACGGCTTCTCTACATCATTGCCAGAAGATGTTCAATATAAAGCCCTAATTCAGATACCTGGATTTGAAAAAGCAAAAATGTTTAGACCAGGATATGCAATAGAATATGACTTTTTCCCTCCTACCCAATTAGATTTAACTTTAGAAACAAAAAATATTAAAAACTTATTCTTTGCAGGACAAATTAACGGTACAACTGGTTACGAAGAGGCTGCTAGTCAGGGTTTTATAGCTGGGATTAATGCACATAATAAGGTCTTTAATAAAAATGAACTAATATTAAAACGCTCAGAATCATATATAGGAGTATTAATCGATGATTTAGTAACTAAAGGGACGGAAGAACCCTATCGAATGTTTACTTCCCGTGCTGAACACCGCCTTTTACTACGTCAAGATAATGCCGATATCAGATTAAGCAAAATAGCATATGACTTAGGTTTAATAAACGCTGAAAGACTTGAAATAGTTAATCAAAAAATACAAGATTCTGAAGATATAGTTGCATATACTAAAAAACAAAGTATTACAGCTGAAGACTCCAATGAAATGCTCACCACTTTAGGGACAGCTCCCCTAACGCAAAATGTGAAGTTATTTAATTTACTAAGTCGACCACAAGTGCAAATAGAACATTTACGAAAAGTAAATGAGGCATTTGATACAACCCTCAATCAATATGATGAAGAAACAATTGCACAAGCTGAAATAAAAATAAAATATGACAGTTATTTTGAAAAGGAAAATGAAATTGTAGCAAAAATGCAAAAAATGGAAGATCGGGCGATCAACCCAGACTTTGACTATAACACATTAGGCTCCCTATCCAAAGAAGCTAGAGAGAAATTATTACGGATAAAACCTCGTACATTAGGACAGGCATCCCGGATTTCGGGCGTATCGCCTTCCGATATAAGTGTTTTAATGATTCACATGGCAAAATAAGTTTAAATGGTTGATTATTAATATATTAATCGATTTAAAAATAGAGCTTAAATTAAGCCATATAAGCTAATAAAAATAATTTTTAGAGGTAGACATCCAAAAACAATAATAATTCCGCAAATCGAATAAAAATGACCAAAAATAACATTATATTAAATTCGACCCTGTCACTTATAGCATTGGTAATTATTTTATGCCTTTTTGGATGTGCAAGCCAAAAAAGACCGCAAGGAGGACCCAAAGATATTACCCCACCTAAAGTTTTAAAAATGGTTCCTGAAAATTATACCACTAATTTCAAAAGTGATAAAATCGAAATCACATTTGATGAGTATTTTGTCATTCAAAACGAAGCTCAAGAATTTTCCTTAACCCCGGAACAAGAAAAGTTACCCCAATTTAAAGTAAATCAAAAAAAGCTAGAAGTAATCTTTCAAGATACACTTGAACAAAATACAACCTATGTCATCAATTTTGGCAATGGTATAGTAGATATAAATGAAAGTAATATTACAAAAAATTTAACCTATGCTTTTTCAACAGGACCAGCCCTAGACTCCTTAGAAATCAGCGGCCATGTTTTTAATAGTATCACGGGTGACTCTATATTAAATGCTACCGTCTTTATATTTCCTCTAGAAAGAGATACCTTGTTAGGAAAAAGACGGCCTTCTATTTTTACAAGTACTGATAGTAGTGGAAATTTTAAACTTAAGCATTTACGTGAAGGAACCTATAAACTTTATGCAATAAAAGAAGATGCGCAAGGAGATAAAATCTATCAGCAAAGAAATGACCAAATAGGATTTTACAAAGATTCTATCGTCCTTAAAAAAAATGTATCCGATATTAAAATAGGTATTTTTAAAGAAGCTCCTGAAAACATACGAATCGTTGATCAAAATTTAAATAATGAAGGCATTATAAACATAACCTTTAATATGGGATTGGAAAATCCAAGCTTAGAAATTTTAAATAACAAAGAATTAGACGATACCAAAATTATCAAATATGGACTTCAAAAGGATTCCTTAAAAATGTGGCTTAAACACTATAATTTTGACACCTTACAAATTGCCTTAAAACAAAATCAAATAGCCTTTGATACCATCAAAATAGGTACGGAAAAACAACCCAAATTTAATCAACAAGTAACATTTACTGATAATATTTACACCATGGAGATTAATCCTTATATCGGATTAAATCTATATAGCAACTTCCCAATTAAGGATATCGATTTAAAAAAAATAAATCTTAAAGAAGATACGGTGGCTATTACCAATTATACAATAGAACGAATTCCTGGAGATCCATTTACGATACACGTAAAATACCCATGGAAAAAGAAGAAAACATATTGGATTAATATGGAAGAAAATGCGATAACAAGCATTTATGACACGAAAAATAAAATTGTCAGAAAGAATTTTTCATTGGCTGATGTAAATAATTACGGTACCTACAATTTAGTTGTTAAAATTCCAGATACTACAAGCTATTATATATTAGATATTTTAGATGAACGTAAAAAAGTAGTAAAATCAGTAGTTATTACAAAAGATACAACAGTGAATTTAACCAATTACAGAGCTGAAGTTTATTACACACGTATCACATACGATGAAAATAAAAATGGTAAGTGGGACACTGGCAGTTTAAAATTAAAAACTATTCCTGAATACATTTGGAACAATCCACAAGATTTTATGATACGGGCAAATTGGCAACAAAATATGACATTTGTTATTCCTCCACATCCTAATCGAAAGGACCCAGAAACAACAGGCGAAAAAATCAATCCACCAAATTAAAAAACCCGCAAAAAACACCTGTTTCTTCTATCATCCTTCTATCATTGTTCTATCTTTGTTCGGTAAAACGCGGTTTGAGACGAACAACTACCGAACAAACATAGAAGAAAGGTAGAAGAAAATATTTATGAAAACTTTGAAAATGTCAAGGTAAAACTACTCAAACCACTTGGCATACATCTGATAATTATCAGGTAGTTTTTTCAATAAGGCCACTTGATTTTCTGTTAACGGTTTAATCTTTTTAGCGGGTATACCCGCATATAAATAGCCCGATTCACAAATGGTATTTTCTAGTACAATAGCACCAGCAGCTATGATACAAAATTCTTCCACCACCGCATGATCCATAACAATGGCTCCCATACCTACCAGCACATGATCTTTTAAAATACAGCCATGTACTAATGCATTGTGTCCAATAGATACACGATTGCCAATAGTTGTGGAGGCTTTCTCATAAGTTGCATGAATTACAGCACCATCTTGAATATTAGTTTCATCTCCAATGGAGATGGTATTCACATCCCCCCTAATTACAGCATTAAACCAAACAGAACAATTTTTCCCGATTTTAACAGTGCCCACAATAGTGGCGTTTGGCGCTAAAAAACAACCTTCAGAAATTTGTGGTAATTCCCCTTTAACGGGCAATATCAAAGCCATATCTTATGATTAAAATTATATAAATATTAAATTATCGTATCAACTAAAGTGTTCGCATGAGATGGATAATCGGTCGTATAATGCAAGCCCCTACTTTCTTTTCTAGCTTTGGCAGATTTAATAACCATGTAAGCAACTTGAATAACATTTCTCAATTCACAGAGCTTTACAGAAACCTTATTCTTTTTATAAAATTCTTCTGTCTCTTCATATAATAAATACAATCTTCGCATAGCTCTATCTAATCGGAAATCAGAACGGACTATACCCACATAATCAGCCATAATTTTTTGAGTCTCTCTTAAATTATGAGTTACTAAAATATCTTCATTAGATTGAATCACGCCTTGGTCATCCCAGCTCGGAATGTTATCTGGTAATATAATCTGTGAATATCTTTGTATAGCATCTTTATAAATTCTATGTGCAAATACTGTAGCTTCTAATAATGAGTTGGATGCTAAACGATTAGCCCCATGTAAACCCGTAGAAGAAGCCTCCCCACAAGCATACAAATTCTTAATGGAGGAACGCCCATATTCATCCACCAAAATACCACCGCACATATAATGACAAGCTGGGGTTACCGGAATAAAGTCTTTTGTCATATCGATTCCAATAGATAGACATTTAGCATATATATTTGGAAAATGTGTTAAAATATCCTCCTTTTTACGCATTGTAATATCTAAATAAACAAAATCATCTCCCGATTTTTTCATTTCAGCATCAATAGCTCTAGCCACAATATCCCGAGGTGCTAATGAACCACGTTCATCATATTCATGCATAAACTCTTCTCCATTGCGACGCCTTAAAATACCACCAAAACCTCGTACGGCCTCAGAAATTAAAAAAGAAGGATATTCCCCAGGATGATATAATGCCGTAGGATGAAATTGAATAAACTCCATATTTCTAACTTTGCCTTTAGCCCTATATACCATAGCCATACCATCTCCAGTTGCAATTACTGGATTTGTGGTATTGGCATAAATATGTCCTGCCCCACCTGAAGCCATAACTGTAACTTTAGATAAAATCTTTTCTACATCATTTTTTGAGGTGTTAAAAGCATAAATACCATAGCATTCAACATTCTCTGAACTCTTATCTAAATGTAAACCTAAATGATGTTGCGTAATTAATTCTAAACAAAAGTAATGAGTAAGTATTTCAATATTAGGATGTTGATGAATTTGCTTTAATAATACACTTTCAATTTCATATCCAGTTACATCTTTATAGTGTAAAACCCGGTGCTCTGAATGCCCGCCTTCTTTAGCTAAATCATAAATTCCTTCAGGATTTTTATCAAAATTAATCCCATAATCTATAATTTCTTGAATTCTAGCTGGACCTTCTTTCACAACAATTTCAACAATGGCTGGATTGCATAAACCATCTCCTGCAATGAGGGTATCTTCTATATGCTTTTCAAAAGAATCTTCCTTATCAACCACAACAGCTACCCCACCCTGTGCATATTTAGTATTACTTTCGTCTTCGTTAGACTTCGTTACAATTAAAACTTTTCCATGATGTGCGGCTTTGAGTGCAAAACTTAAACCGGCAATTCCAGATCCAATAACTAAAAAATCAACTTCTCTCATTTTTAAACTTTAAACCTATTCTATGTTAAAAACTATACCAATAATGTTAATTGTATGTAGATAATCATAGAACAAAAATATTTGAATGTTTAAAGCTAAGTTAAAATGTGAATTTGCCACAATCTTTTCCATAATTTATCAGACAATTGACCGTATTTATTAACGTTTTTAAACAAAACATTTCATCCACATTTTAATCTTAATAAAAAAACCTATAGGAGTATAGAATCCTGAAAACCACAGTAAAAATCAAATAAATTATTAACAACTTTGTGGATAAAATGAGGATAAGTTAAATTTTATATAATAAATAAAGATTTTTCTTAACAATACTAACACCTTAATAAACCATAAAAATATTTTAATAAAGAAA
>SEDO01000058.1 GCA_004211595.1 Pedobacter sp. | reverse complement strand
TTGTAATTCAAGTATTTTGGGAAAAAGGTTATAGTCATCGACTCATTCAATATCTGATTCAATTCTGGACTGTTATAAAGTTCATGACCCACGTAAGCAACACTGATGCCGTAATGTCGTCCTATTCTTAGCATCTTATTTAACAATCCATAAATTTTTACTTTTATTTTCTTCTCCACAATGCTATCAATATCATCGAATATTACAAAGCAATCTGGAAATTCCTCATCCAATTTTATATCTAGACACTCATCTAAGAAGTCTTGACTGAACGCATCCAAACGTATGATTTCTTTGTAACTATCAAGAGTTTCATCATGTTCGAGATATGATATTAAATAGATAGGGTTGTTAGGGTACATTTTTCTGTATTCTTTCGCATATTCTCTAACAAAATAAGATTTACCAGCGCCAGATTCTCCCGCTACAAATAGTGTTGATCGTTCTTTATGCTTAAAAGGAACTAATTGAAATGAATGATCCTTAGTTAACTCTACAGCACTCACACCAATGTTATCCTTCTCATCAAAAGCTAACACACCCACTTTCTTATTTACTTTACTTTGTTTAATGTATGCTAATATATTGTTTTGATTTTCGCTTTCGCCTCCAATCAACAAACTCATAAATAAAATTATAGTAGAAAAATATTTTTGTTATTGTAATATATATAGAATGACAGACTTCAAGCTAGTTAATATTGTAGACTCACAACTCAATGATATTGAATCCGAGATTACCTTACCCGTGATTACTGGATCCTCTAGTAATAACTTTCAGACATTCAATGCTCAAGCGGGTATTGGTAATAGTCAGATCCAATTCAACGTACAGGTACCTTCTTTGAGTACAGCAGTATCTCGACACTTCCTAGTACAGACTCAACTTGACATTCAAGTTGATATCACCGGTGGTGTTACCGAAGGGTATTGGGAACCCGATGAAGTTCTCTTTAGTTACGGTAAATCTAATTCATTACAAGCCTTTCCCCTAAATGCACTTCTATCCACCATTCAGAGTAATTTGAATAATGCAAATTTCAGTGTGAATACTAGGGATGTGATGGCAGGTTTATTGAAGATGTATAACTACGAAGAATTAGCCCGATATAATTCTCTTTCACCTTCGTTGATTGATAGTTTCTACCAAGACTATCGTGATGGGTTAGGTAGTAATAATAACGTGCTTGCCAATTATTCAACTGGATCGTATGCAAAAGAGTACCAACCGCGCGGCGTTTTTCCAGTTGTGCTGTTAGATCTACAAGGTAATGTATTGCCTTCGTTGGAAATCAGGGCCGATGATGCAGGCACTTCTCCTCTTGCAAGTTTTATCGTGAGATTCAAAACCACTGAACCATTGTTGTTTTTATCACCTTATATTTCTGGTAACTCTAATAATCATGGTGCATTCTTAGGAATTAACAACTTGACACTTACCATGAATCTCGGTGATGCAAGCAGAGTAATGAGCAACGCTTCTTATGCTCTGCGTAAAGATAATGAAGACCCCGTAAAGACTATTGCAAATGTCAGTCTTAAGCAGTATGCAGGTGCTAGTTTGATGCTTAATTTCTTGAATATTCCACCTACGCTCTACGCTAAGATGGAAGCTAAGAACATTGTAAACTATAATCAATATACATCTTATAATTATACTGCTGGTATGACACTACCAAAGCCAAACGGCGGAACGATGTCCAGTGTGCAATATTCCTTCAACAATATTCAGT
>SEDO01000026.1 GCA_004211595.1 Pedobacter sp. | reverse complement strand
AATTTTTCGGCTCGGTTTAAACCTAAATAGGTATAATCAAAATGACTAATTAATTTTTCGGCTCGGTTTAAACCTAAATAGGTATAATCAAAATGACTAATTAATTTTTCGGCTCGGTTTAAACCTAAATAGGTATAATCAAAATGACTAATTAATTTTTCGGCTTGTTTTAAACCTAAATAGGTATAATCAAAATGACTAATTAATTTTTCGGCTCGGTTTAAACTGAGGTATTTTTTGTTGTATATAAATTTTATAGTTCATTCAGTTTAAAATACCCTCAAAATTAATTAGTCATCTTTGATTATGGTTGTGTTATTTAGGTTTCATTCAGTTTAAAATACCTTCAAAATTAATTAGTCATCTTTGATTATGGTTGTGTTATTTATAGTTCATTCAGTTTAAAATACCCTCAAAATTAATTAGTCATCTTTGATTATGGTTGTGTTATTTAGGTTTCATTCAGTTTAAAATACCCTCAAAATTTATTAGTCATCTTTGATTATGGTTGCGTTATTTAGGTTTCATTCAGTTTAAAATATCCTCAAAATTTACTAGTCATCTTTGATTATGGTTGTGTTATTTAGGTTTCATTCAGTTTAAAATATCCTCAAAATTTACTAGTCATCTTTGATTATGGTTGTGTTATTTGGATTTAATGGTAATGAAAAAAGCCAAAGGTTCATCTCCTTTGGCTTATATAGTTTTTAATTTATTTTATTAACTTCTTAATGTTATTTTTTAGGGTTTTTAACGTAAGTGTCTAACCAGGTGTTAATCTCCCATAATTGATGTAGGATGTTTTCCTTTGCTCTATATCCATGTGCTTCATAAGGTAAGTATACAAAGCGAGTTATTCCTCCATGTCCTTTTATAGCATTGAATAAGCGTTCCGAATTCATAGGGAATGTGCCTTGATTATCATCCATCTCGCCGTGAATTAAGAGAATTGGCGTTTTAATTTGATTTGCATAACTAAATGGACTCATTTCATAATAAAGCTGAGGTGCTTGCCAATAGGTACGGTCTTCATTTTGAAATCCAAAAGGCGTTAAAGTTCTATTATATGCTCCTGATCGTGCAATACCAGCCTTAAATAAATTAGTATGCGCTAATAAATTAGCGGTCATAAAGGCGCCATAGCTATGTCCACCTACAGCCATTCTGTTACGATCCCCAACACCTAATTCTACTAGTTTATTGATAGCAGCCTCGGCATTTAATTTTAATTGAGGTACAAATGTATCATTAGGACGTTTACCTTCTTGTGCTACAATTGGCATTTCAGCGTTGTCTAACACAGCATATCCTTGCGTTACAAAGAATAATGGGCCGCCTGTACCAATAGAGGTAAAGCGATGTTGAGAACCTCTGATTTGTGCAGCATCTGCAGCTGAATTAAATTCTCTTGGATAAGCCCAAATTAATACTGGTAAAGGTCCATCTGTATCTTTATTATAGCCTTTAGGTAAATATAGATCACCTGTTAAATCTATACCATCTGCTCTTTTATAAGATATTTTTTGTTTAGTAACACCTTCCATCGCTTTGAAAGGATTTTCAAAATTTGTAATTTTTTGATCTGCAATTCTAAGGGTTAGGTTTTTAATATAATAATTTGGTACTTCAGTTTGACTTTCTTTACGAGTCAGTAAAACTAATTTTTCAGGATCTAAAATATCTGTTATCATTTCAAACGTGCCTTCTTGTGCTCTCCATAAAATTTCCGATTTTTTAGTATTTAAATCGAATTTAGCTAAGAAAGGTAAATCCCCTTTGGCAGAAGCACCCGTAGTATTGTTAAACAATAACTTGGAATTATTTTCTAAGGTTAAAATAACTTCTCTATCATATTGATTTTTCATTGTTACTGGTGATCCTGGGCTATTATATGCATCTGTTGTATTTAATTCAAATAATAAATCAACCTCACCTGTAGTAGGATTAAAACGACTTGTTTTAGATTTTTGTTCCGTTCTAGAACTTTCTCTCAAAAGGGCAAAATTGGCATTACCCCAAGAGATTCCACCAAAACGCCATTTAGTTTTTAAAATTTCTTTTGGTTGTCCAGTAAATGGAGCATTTAAACTATAAACCGCATCATGAAAAGGCACGTTGTTTTTAATTAAACCTTCATCTAATGGAACTGCCCAAGTAACTGTAGCTGGAACATCATCTCTCCATGAAAAACTGCGAGGCACATTTTGCACATTATCATATCCAGAAGGTCTAACTTCAGATGAAGGTAATTCCGCAAGTGTTTTTACTACTTTTCCAGTTCTGTCTTGAATAGTAATGGTTGTTGGGAAACCATTCGCTGATACCAAATAAGAGAAAGGCTTACGAATCGTTCTAACCATCATATATTGTTTGTCTGGAGAAAAACTCACAGAACTATAAATGGCTGGCTTACCAATGGGAGTTTCAACTCCTGCTTTGTTTTGAACCAACTGAGAAGTAGCATAAAACTCAAATAAGTCCTCATCATGAGGTGTTTTTATTAAATCTTGAATGGTAGCACTAGGGGCAGCCTTACCCAAACTTTCTTGTACTGTCGGGCCTTTAGGCGCCAAAGGCTTAGGTGGAGCCATACTAGCAGCTTTAGGCGCCACTCTATACACTAATGTTTGCTCATCTACCCAAGATACCCCGCCTCCCATAATTTGATTTAAAGGTAATTTATTCACTTTTGTCGCCTTGGCAGTAGCCACATCAATAATATATAAATCAATTCTATTTTGAGAACTTACTGTAACGGCAATTTTGGTTTCTTTTGGACTCCAATTACCTCCAGAAGCATAAAGTGGACTAGGTAATCCTGTAACTGGGGTTACTTTCCCAGATTTAATATTTTTAATGCTATAACTATTAATGTATGTTTGACGGCTTGGAGAAAAATTATTAGGATTAATACGCATCCCCGCTAATTTTAATTCAGGCATAGCTAATTCCTCCACAGAAGGTAGGGAATTTCTCTCACTAAATAATATCCATTGAGCTTTACTATCGATGCTCGTGCCTGGAGTTGGCTTAGCTAATACTAAGTCTGTAATAGCTTGAGCAGGTGTTTTGTAAGTTATTGCATCTTGTGCAACAGCTCCGAAACTAGCTCCGACTAATAATAATTGAAGTACAAGTCTTTTCATTTTTGAAAATGGTTTAATTTAAAACTTAAACTTACATAAAAAGGGACTTATCTAAAGTATTGTATCAAGAATTTTAATGGAGCTATTATTTTCAGTAATTTTGTAAACTATTATAATAATCAGAACCCTTCAATTATTAAACTCCAGCTAATTTCCAACTTATGCTTCGTTTCGAACAAACTAAAATATCCAAACCTTTGATTACTCGAATGAGTCAACTAGGTTATCATCAAACCACAGATCTTCAAGCATATAGTTTAAATAGAATGATTGGAGGTCAGGATATATTAGCCATAGCACCTGGAAAAAGCGGTAAAACCACATCTTATATTTTAGCCTTACTCACTCGCATAAAACAAGGTAATGGGGACGCTCCCAGAGCTTTAGTTTTAGTGCCGAATAAAGAAAAGGTATTAGAAGTAGTAGCTGAATTTGATAAAATAAATCAAAATAAAAGTATTCGAATAGTTGGCATACATCATGATGACCCTATTGATCAGCAAGTATTCGAATTAACTGACGGCGTAGATATTGTAGTAGCTATTCCTACAAGAGCAAGGGCTATTTATTTGAAATTAGGATTAAATACCAATAAAATTAACCACCTCGTTTTGGATGATGCCGAAGAATTAGTTAAACAAGGCATGCAGCTTCAAGTGGTAGAATTAGCTCAAAGTATTCAAAAAGCTCAGGTGATGGTATTTACTAATATTTACCATGAGCGTTTAGAAAAGATGATTGAGCCTTTTATTAAAGAACCAGCCATTTTAGAATTTGAAGAAGAACATGAACTTAAGATTTCCACCCGCGCCCAACTTCGCTATCATGTTCCGAATTTTAGAACAAAATTAAATCTATTGCACTTGCTGCTTTCAGACCAAGAAGTTTTTGACAAAGTAGTACTTTTTGTCAATCAAGCCCATACTGCAGAAACCATCTTAAAGGATTTATTTAATGGAAAATCAAATGAAGTCTTTTTATACAAACCTCGGTTTTATGATCTTCCGCATTTTGAAAGTATAATGGCTTTTAAATATAGTCCAAGTGCACGTATATTAATCGTAAATGGGGAAAATGCAGAAAACTTGGATTTATCCGGAATTCCTTTTATTTTTCATGTAGAAATACCAGTTCAAATAGATCATTATATCCAGAGAGTATTAAAAACTGAATCTGAAGATGATATTTCTATCTTGTTAACAACCGATTTGGAATTAAATGCCTTGCGTGAAATAGAATTGAAAATAGGGCAGAAGATGGACTTAATGGATTTGCCAGAAGATTTATTTATCGATTAAAATTAATCAATTAACCTCAATCAAAACATGGACAACGAAAATCAACCTCTTGATGAAAATGTAGAAGAAACTTCTACGGAAAACCAAAACATTTCAATAGAACCTGAAATCCCAACAATGATGATGGTAACAGAAGATATGCGAAGTTACTTATATGATGCCGCAAGATGGGCTCGTTTTATTGGGATAGCAGGCATGATTATGGCCGTATTAGTTTTATTATCTGGACTTAGCTTAACTGCCACATTGAGTAGACCTGAATTCAGACAGGCAGGTGTCTTTAGTAATTTTGCACCTCAAGATTTAGTTTTACTTTTTTTAGTTATGGGAGGTTTCGTATTTGCTGTAAGTTTTTTCTTGTACAAATTTGCACAAAAAACTACTCAAGGAATCTTATATATGCATCCTGAAAGTTTAACCCAAGGATTAAAAAAGTTAAAAACCTATTTTACGTTTCAAGGAATTTTATTGCTCATTTACTTTGCTATTAATATTTTGGCAATTATCATGAAAGTAATAAAATAATTTAACTTCTTTTATTCTTAGTAAATTAAGCTATTAAAAAAGCCCTTCAACTGAAGGGCTTTTTTAATAATTCGTTTAGTAAGAATAACTATCAGAATCAGACTTTGAACTGTGGCTAAATTCACCGTTCTCAGAATATTCATAGCGCTTCTCAATAACTTCCTGATGCGATTTAATATACTCTACAGTTTCATTTAATCCCTCAGCAAATTTTTCGAAGTCCTCTTTATATAAAAAGATTTTGTGTTTAACAAAAACTCCATCTTCTAGTCTTTTTTTACTTTCTGTTAAGGTTAAATAGTAATCACCTGATCTTGTTGCTTTTACGTCAAAAAAATAAGTTCTTTTTCCTGCTCTTACTTTTTTTGAAAAAACTTCTTCTCTCTCTTTGTTTTCGAAATCTCCCATGTTTGTTGTGGTATTGGTTTAAGCTGAGGGTAAATTAAAGGATTAATTATGAAACTTCAAAATAGAAATTTCTGAAACCCATAAATAATTCTAATTTAATCTACTTTTTCAGCTTCTAACTGCTGATGCTCATATAATTCTGCGTAAATTCCGGCCTTATTTAAAAGCGAATTATGATCCCCCTGTTCAACTATTTTACCATCTTCCATAACCAAAATTAGATCTGCATTTTTAATCGTTGATATTCTATGAGCAATTAAAATAGTGGTTTTTCCCTTCATGATTTGCCCTAGGTTAGCTAATATTTCTTCTTCCGTACGCGTATCTACTGCTGATAAAGAGTCATCAAAAATTAACATTTTAGGGTTTTTAATCAATGCTCTAGCAATGGAAACACGTTGTTTTTGACCACCTGATAAAGTAATTCCACGTTCTCCTAGTAAAGTATGAAAACCTTTCTCAAAGGCTATAATATTAGGATAGACAGCAGCTTGTTTGGCTGCGTTTTCAACTTCCTGATCACTAACCGTAGCTAAACCAAAGGCAATATTATTGTATATACTATCTGAAAATAAAAAAACTTCTTGAGGAACAAATCCAATCTGCTCCCGATAAGATTGTAAATTTATATTTCGAATATTCTGATCGCCTATTAAAATCTCTCCTGAATCTACATCATACATTCGCATCAATAAATTAGCGAGGGTGCTTTTACCAGAACCAGTTCTACCAATAATGGCCACAAATCTCCCAGGCTCAATTTTTAAATTTAAATTATCTATAGCTAATATACCGGTATCTGGGTACCTAAAACTTACATTATTAAATGAAATTGTTTTATCCAGATTCACCTCCCCATCATTTGACCATTGAATATCAGGTTTCAGATTTAAAAATTCATTTATTCTCTTTTGCGAAGCTGCCGCTCTTTGAATTAATGTTGTAACCCATCCTAACATGGTAACGGGAAAGGTTAATTGATTAACATATACAATAAATTCTGCAATATTACCTGGGCTAATAGCACCCTCTAAAACCTGTCTACCGCCAATGAACACCGTTAAAATAGTACTTAACCCAACTAATAAAAGCATTGTAGGGAAAAAGAGTGCTTGAGTTTTTACTAAGTTCATGGCAGTCTTTTTATAATGCTCACTTTCTTGTGCAAAAACTGCCTGATTAAACTCCTCCCTTACATATGATTTAATAACCCTGATTCCCGAAAACTTTTCTTGTACAAAGGAAGATAATTTTGAAAGCTGGGATTGTATTTTCTCACTTTTATGATTAATCATCGTATTTACACGATAAATTAAGAAAACTAAAACAGGCAAGGGTAATAAACTATATAAGGCTAATTTAAAATTCACCGAAAACATGAAATAGATTATCAACAAGAAAAGTACTAAAGTATTTAATGTATACATGATCGCAGGCCCTACATACATGCGTACCCTATTCACATCCTCGGTAGCCCGATTCATCAAATCTCCAGTATTATTTCTCCGATAAAAGGCTAAAGTTAATTCTTGATAGTGCTGATATATTTCATTCTTCATATCATATTCAATATGCCTTGACATCAAAATAATAGTTTGACGCATAAAGAATAAAAACAAACCCCTCATAACATACAGAAAAACAATCAAGCCCCCGAAAAATAACAAACTCATCCCCAAAATTTCATACATCAACTCCTGACGCTCAAACCCATCTAACAATCTATAGAGCGTTATATTTTGAGTAATTAAATCAAAAGCATGCCCCACCACCTGCGCAGGAACCACTCCAAATATATTGGAGATGATGACAAAGAAAATGCCTGGAATCAATCTCCATTTATATTTTAAAAAGTATTTATTTAAATAAGCGAGGTGTTTCATGTTCTACAAAGTTAACAAGTATAGCATAAATCAATCAAACTTTAGATATTAAATATAAACCCCTAAACCGAGGTTAAAATGTATTTTCGCTAAATAGCTTTTTAATTTCTAAAATTTTTCTTCTACTATCCCGCTTGATAGTGCATTGTTCGTAATAAAAATTTGGAGCAAAGAAATAAAATGATTGGACCTTATTATTCGTTAATAATGTTAATCTTAATGATAAATCATGAAGAATTTCTATTGGCTGAATTACTGCGCCTGTATAAATAGCATGAATACTATCACAACCATTCCCACCTCTGAAATCATCAATTAATTCAGTAGGTTTTAAGGAGGCTAATTTTTCCCAAAGAGTTTTCGACTCTAATGAATCTAAATTCTTTGCCTTAAAAAAATGATCAAAATTTCTATTATAATTATGCCTTTCAAATTCAAGTATTCTTTGTATAAATAAAGGACCCAAACCTGCTGGTAAGGTTTTAAGATTTACAATATCAACACTATATTCAAATAGATTGATGGTGGAAGATTTTTTTGTTAAATAAAACACAGGTTGTGTGTTATATATACTGTTAGTAAGCACCTCAAAAACATAAATGGAATCCGTGTATTTTAATAAAGTACTATCAAGAGGCGATACTTTAAAAAATCTGTGATCCTTTGAATCCTGCCCGCTGCCACCCAAAAAACTTAAAATGAAAAATAGTGTAAAAAGAACCCTCATACATATAATAAAATGAATAACACCTAACCTAAATAAGAGATGTTAATTCTAATGAAATTCCAAACCCTTCACCCAAACCCTCCAATCATCCTCACTCAACCACCCCCGCAACCATAAACACTCCCAACTCACCACCCCCTGATAAATTTTTTAACATGAATAAGTTAAATCAGGTGAAAATATACCAAGATAAAATCCAAAGAAAACAAAAGACAAAATTTTTGAGCCTTAAATCACA
>SEDO01000057.1 GCA_004211595.1 Pedobacter sp. | reverse complement strand
TTGCGGCAATGGCGATTAGCGGCGGTTGGCGGCTGGCTCTATTTTTAAAACAATCTTTGCCTTGGGAGCGCGAATATCACTTTCGAAACTCTTTACATCTAATTGTGGAAAATCAAATTCATCGGAATAAAATCCTACTGCAATAGACTGAATTGTTTGAAGGCTTAAATTTTTGATGATGTAATCATTAACGGGTAGTCGTGTTTTTAACGACTTCTGATTCTCGTCATCCTTCTCTTTTGTTATTCCATACAAAAGACATCCACATTGACCTATATATTGCATGTAAATTTTATTATCCTCTGAGTCTATATCCAATAGGTAATTTTCCAGACCGAAAATCTGGAAATAGAAGTTTTTCGGTTTGGTAAGAATTACATTTTCAAGGTCTGAATTTCTGTGGTCAACTCTAAATTTTAGGCGATTAGCATAATAATTTTTTTCATCACCGACCATTTCATCACCGGGATAATGTCTATCAATTTCATATTTGTAATCAGGTATGGACAATAATCCAATGGGTTGGTCTTTGGAAGTAATTATCAGTCTTTGATATTTTGTGCGCTCCTCAAAAAGAATGAAACTTTCAAATTGGTTTTCTCCATTGTAGCTGTTGTAAGCATAGCGCTCAATCCTGAATATTGGTATTGTTATGAATTGAACGTTATCCGGTTTGGTCTTTTCGTAGAGATAATATTCGCTCTCTCCCGTCTTAAGTTTTTGATGCCTTTGTTTATTGATAATTGCTTTAAGCGTATCTCTTGCAATTTCGTTATAAACTTTTAAATCAAACTTGAATCTTAAGGTGTCTTTATCTCTCCATTCCTGGGAATTCATGGAATGCAAATAGAATATTGTAATTAAATAAAGAAGTTTCTTCATGTCCCGAATTTTCTGAGCTTGCCGCCAACGTTAGGCCTGTAACCGCCGGTGCGGCGATTCGGAGATTGTATTCTCTGCCGAACGTGAAAGTAGTAAAACTAATGATTTTTTCTATCTTGAAAAGTAGAAAAAATCTTAGTTTTACGGCTTAAGGAAAAGCACTTGACTCGACCTGAAAGAAGCACTGGCGATTACAGGCGGTTAGCAGCAGGACTTTTTGATGGTAAGATTTAGATTCCTACTTCAGCTTGTGTTTCCAGTAGATCGAAAATCAAAGTTTCTTTTTTCTCACAACACGTGACTTGGTATAGATCATCGGCTGTAATACAATTATAAACATTGTCTAATAATTCAGCTTTTTTATCATCGGAGATATTTTCGTAGCCTGCAGAACCTGATTTAGGGTGTACGAATGTCAAGTACGCATTATCCTTAGCGATAACTAGTAAGATATAAAGACGGCTACCCCCGGATCCCTCCAGCCTTTTGTTTATGAATGGATTTGGCGAATGACCATTGAGCCTAACTCCACTCAAACAGTCATCCATTTTTTTATCAAAATATGCCTTGATAATCTCTTTACCTAGATATTGGTATGATTTGTTTTTGGATAATTTTTCATACTCTTTTTTAAATTCAGGAGTACAAAAAACATTCATAGAGACTGAATTTTATCATTTGCCTTTTTAAACTTTTCATTATTTGGCAAACTAAAAATAATACTTTCGATATCAGCTAGACACTCCTTTATGTCGTCTAACGCGATTTTAAATCTTTTGATTTCTTCAGATGCATATTGCCGCGCATTATTATTTAAAAAGACAAAGTTTTTAATTAAAATCTTATGGACTTCTTTGGTAGAAGAAATAAGTTCATTTAATGCATCAATAGTTTCTG
>SEDO01000056.1 GCA_004211595.1 Pedobacter sp. | reverse complement strand
GTAAAACTAAGATTTTTTCTACTTTTCAAGATAGAAAAAATCAGTAGTTTTACTACTTTCACGTTGGCAGAGAGTACAATCTCCGAATCGCCGCACCGGCGGTTACAGGCCTAACGTTACAAGCTATGTTAAAAAAAACTACGACTACACAATTATGACCCATTATTTAGAAGTTGATTATAGAAGGGAAAGTTTATGTCAAATAATTCTCGGCCTCGAAAAATCAATTGGCTACTTAAAATCAAAATTGGAGTTGAAAGGATGGTATGATGGTCTATGGTTTTTGGAAGAGAGTGAACCAATTTATGGACTTGCTTTTATAGCATTTCAAAACTACGTTAATGGAAGTATTAAAGATTTCTATGACACGACTAAAAATAAAATTTCATTTTACAAATTAGGTACAGCTCCCGAAAACTTTTCTAAGTCATACATTGAATTGATAATAGTGCTGGCCAATTTTATAAAGCATAAAGACGATGGTCTAAACGAAATGACTAAACAAATTCTTGAAGCATTTAATTTTACTGAATATGATGAAATTGATAAATCACCAATATTTGGTGGATTAGATTTATTAGATGAAAAATGGAATCTCGTAAATATAATGCGTCAGGTATTTATTTGGAGACAAGAATTATTGGAAGGATATAAACACAGCTTGTAACAGCGCATCTTGATCTATCGCTGGTTTCGGGTAAAATGGACGTGCTTTTTCCATAACTTTGTTCACGTTCGGCAGAGAGTACAATCTCCGGAAGGCCGCGACAGCCAAGATGCGCGAAGCGTTATACGACAGTCTATGAAAACGATACGTTACATATTTCTACTCTTTCCATTTTTCATTTATTCACAGAATGAGGAAGAACTATTTGCAGAAGCTTATTACCAAAGTGCAAGAACTGAAAATGACTTATCACAATTCTATAGTTTTCCAATTTTGGATTTGCCGAATAATGATAAAATAGATAATCTCAAGCGAAAACTGGTTGATGACATCAATACCGTAGCATCTTGTAGTCTATTTTATGCGTATGCAGAGTATTTGAAATTAAATGACCAAGAATTAAAATTGCTTGAAGAAAGAATTACACAAATTGCTCAAGGATTTTGCAGATTGAAAAGATACACTGTATTTCAAAATACCGGAGGCTACTCTCCAATTTCCGGTGTCGCAACTGAAAACAAGTTTGGAAAAGAAATTTTTATCGTTATGTCCGGTGGAGGTTGTCAGGTCAATAAATTTGATTCAAGAGCATGGAAGATTACCGAAATGTTCAATAAGGAAATGGAAAATTGTATTGGCGGTGAAAGACCGTCGTATAACCGCCGCTAACCGCCATTGCTGGATTTTGGGTAAAATCAAGTGCTTTTCCCTATGCCGCAAAACTATGAATTTTTCAAACTTTACAAGTTAGAAAAATTCAAAAGTTTTGCTACCTTTCGTCCTAACGGAGAATACAATCGCCGAAAGCCAGCAACGATCGGTTAGCCGCCTAACGTTATTGTCCAGCCGCGAGCCGCAAAGCCTCTTCCCTATTCGCGAGCAAAAATCGGTTTCTCAAAACGCAGAAAAATAAGATGCCAGAAAATTTTAAGAAGCGGAAAAAGAAAAAATTTTGGGCATAATAAAAAACTGGATTTTCTAAATTGTAAACCGCATAGATGTGATTCTCATCTAAACGCATAAATCGTTGCGTCCGAACTGCATCAAAAAATGTTACCTAGACCATAAGTTATTTTGAAAATAAATCAAAACCGAAAGCGATCGTTCTCTTTGTTTCGAAAGTTATAACGTCAATCGAACTTGGT
>SEDO01000025.1 GCA_004211595.1 Pedobacter sp. | reverse complement strand
ACACAAATCATTACAAAAAAAAAAAGTGAAAAAGAAAATAGAATAACAGGATGTAATAGAATTTCTGGATCTGCAACATAATAGTAGTGAAGCATATTGATAAAATGGTTAACAGAATTTCCTAAAATTATGTACGAAAATAGAAGAATTAAAGGACTTAGATGAGGATTTAAAACTATTCGTATTTTAATTTCGTCTGAATAAGTTGATGCTAAACCTGCTACTAGAACTATAGCACTGCACCAAACAATAACAAGTATAAGAGGTATAGTAAATAACTGTGCAAAAAGCTCTATATCTTTTTGAGTAGCTAATGAACCAAAAAAAAAATACTCTTGTACATGCATGGTATAAGGCAAAACTTTTTGACTACCCCAATAAAATAGAAAAAAAGAAACTACCAACAAAAAAATAGTCAAAAGCATCCCCCCCGGATATGTTTGAAAATTTCGTATTTTAAGCATTATTGTTTATTTATTTTCAACTTTTCGTGTTAAAGTTATGTATACAATATAAAAAAAAAATATAACAGATACTGCTGAAATATAAGAACCAAAAGAAGCAACATAGTTCCAGTCAGCAAAAGCATCTGGATAATCTGGAATTCTTCTAGGCATCCCTGCTAAACCTAAGAAATGCATTGGAAAAAATGTAATATTTACTCCGGCAAAAAATAACCAAAAATGAATTTGTCCATAAGTTTCAGGATATTTTAAACCAGTCATTTTTTCAATCCAATAGTACCATCCTGCAAAAATACCAAATACAGCACCCATTGATAAAACATAATGAAAATGAGCAACAACATAATATGTATCGTGTACAGCAACATCTAAACCAGAGTTAGATAAAACAATACCTGTTAATCCTCCTACTGTAAATAAAAATAAAAACCCAACAGCAAATAACATTGGAGTTTCAAATTTTATGGAACCTCCCCACATTGTAGCAATCCAACTAAAAATTTTAATTCCGGTTGGAACTGCAATAATCATAGTAGCTGCAGTAAAATATGCTCTAGTATCAACATCTAGTCCTACAGTAAACATGTGATGTGCCCATACTACAAATCCAAGAACTCCGATTGAAAGCATTGCGTAAACCATTCCTAAATATCCAAAAACAGGTTTTTTTGAATAAGTAGAAATTATATGACTAATAATACCAAACGCTGGTAAAATTAAAATATAAACTTCTGGATGTCCGAAAAACCAAAATAAATGTTGGTATAATACTGGATCCCCACCTCCTGCTGGGTCGTAAAAAGTAGTATTAAAGTTTCTGTCAGTTAATAACATAGTAATAGCACCTCCAAATACTGGTAATGATAATACCAATAAAAATGATGTTATTAACACAGACCAAACATATAAAGGTAATCTATGCATGTATAGACCAGGTGCTCTCATATTAAATATAGTAGTTATAAAATTAATTGCTCCTAAAATAGAAGCAGCTCCTGATAAATGTAAACTGAAAATTGCTAAATCTACAGAAGGTCCAGAATGAGCTTGAATACTTGATAATGGTGGATATACAGTCCATCCAGTACCTGCTCCTGCTTCTACTAAAGTAGATGACAATAATAAAAATAGTGATGGAGGTAATAACCAAAATGAAATATTATTCATTCTTGGAAATGCCATGTCAGGTGCTCCAATCATCAGTGGAACAAAAAAATTTCCGAATCCTCCAATTAAAATGGGCATTACCATAAAGAAAATCATTAAGAATGCATGACCTGTTATTAATACATTATATAGTTGGTAGTTTCCATTTAAAATTAAACTTCCAGGTTGAGATAACTCCATTCTGATTAAAATAGACATTGTAGTCCCCAAGATCCCAGAAAAAGCTCCAAATATTAAATATAAAATACCAATATCTTTATGGTTTGTTGAAAATAACCATCTTGACGATGCGTTATATAAATTGTTACTTATTGCTATCATATTTTGTTTGTTATTAAGTGATTATTGATAAAAAAAAAGAAATATAAAAATGTTTTTATTCCAGCCACATGTTCCCATACGACTACCTTGTTACGACTTCATCCCAGTTACAAACCCTATAATAATATTAGCTTTACAAAATAAAAAATTTAAATGTTGTTAACAAAATAAATTTTTATAGAATAGGCTAATATTTCAAACAAAGCTTACTCCTAGCATGTGACGGGCGGTGTGTGCAAAGTCTAAGTACATATTCACCGTAACATGCTGATTTACGATTACTTGTGATTCCACCTTCATGAAGACGAATTGCAGTCTTCAATCTGTACACGGTAACTTTTTAAGATTTACTCCAAATCGCTTTATTGTAGAACTTTTTGTATTTACCATTGTAGCACGTGTGTAGCCCAGTCCATAAGGGCCATAAGGGCTTGACGTCGTTCTCACCTTCCTCCAATTTTCATTGGCAGTCTTTTATGAGTGTTTTGATTACACGTAGTAATACAATTAACAATATAAAACAAGAGTTGCGCTCGTTATAGGACTTAACCAAACACTTCACAGCACGAGCTGACGACAGCCATGCAGCACCTGTATAATTTTGTTATAAACCTGATTGCAGATTTCGAACAGATATCTACTTTAAATAGAATTTAAAATTATATGCAAGAACTGGTAAGATTTCGCGCGTATTATCGCATTAAACCACATGCTCCACCACTCGTATAGACTCCCGTCAATTCCTTTGAGTTCCAATCTTGCGACCGTACTCCCCAGGCGGAATGCTTAACGTGTTAACTTAACATCAGAAAACTCCCAATGTCAGCATTCATAATTGACAGCATGGACTACCAGAGTATCTAATCCTGTTTGCTCCCCATGCTTTCGTTCCTCAGTGTCAGTATATATTCTAGATAATCGCTTTCGCCTCTGGCATTCCTCCATATATCTATAGATTTCACCCTTCCATATAGAATTCTATTATCCCCTAATATACTCAAGTAAATATGTATCAAGCGCATTTTTGACAAAATCAAACTTTCACGAATGACAACAATTACAACCTACGAACCCTTTACGCCCAATCATTTTGGATAACGCTCATCCCCTTCGTATTACCGCGGCTGCTGGCACGAAGTTAGCCGGGATTTCTTCTTTAGTTACAGTCATTATCCTCACTAACGAAAGAACTTTACAACCAATTTAAACTCACGTTTAAATCTTTAGCGCTGTCCTCATTCACGCAATATTACTGGATCAAGCTTTCGCCCATTGTCCAATATTCCTCACTGCTGGCAAAAGCCTGGGCCTTATCTCAGTCCCAGTGTGGCTGATCATCCTCTCAGACCAACTAAGGATCATCGGCTTGGTAGGCTTTTACCCTACCAACTACCTAATCCTACACAAGCTCATCATAAGGCGATATTTAATCTTTGAATATTTAGTATTTTCTAGTTAAGTAAATTCTTAACTATGATTATTCTAAACCTTAAGGCAGATTCTTATGTGTTACGCACCCGTGCGCCATGTTTTATCAACATTCGACTAGCATGTGTTATGTATATTGCAAGCGTTCATCCTGAGCCAGGATCAAACTCCAATTAATTACAATTATATTTATATAAATTGAATCCTTAGATTAATTTAACTTAATTATTTATTTCTAAAAAATTTAAGACACAAATCATAATAACCTAACAATTCACCTTTCCCATTATTAAGGGAAGAAGAGATCGCTTTTAACTTCTCTCTCATTTTAAGAACATTTGAAGAGTTGGCTATAAAATATTTTGTGTATATTAAAAAAAATGTAAAACTTGACAGTACTAACCAAAAAATTTGTACTGAAAATGATGCAAAATCAAATTGTGGCATAATTATTTATCCTTTTAGTGCTGCTACTTCGTTAATAGAGATATTTCCTCTTATTCTATAGTACAAAATTAATATAGATAGTCCTACAGCAGATTCACCTGCTGCTACTGTTAAAATTAACAATGAAAAAACTTGACCTATAGAATCATCTAAATATGATGATAAAACTAAAAAATTTAAATTTGCACTTAAAAGAATTAGTTCTATACACATTAAAACAATTATAATATTTCTTCGATTAAATAAGATTCCGTAAATTCCGCTTAAAAAAAGTAAAAAATTTGTTATTAATTGAGTTAAATACATAAAAATTTCTCTATCTTTATAAGAGACAAAAATTAAAAATGTGGTTATTAGTATTCCTAAACTAGAACATTACTGTTTTTACATTTGGAACCTATCAACGTAGTATTCTTCTACGAACCTTGAAAATATGTTTTGAGAAAAATTTCCCACTTATATTCTTTCAGCGGTTATTTTTTATAAACTTAGCTACCTGACTATGCTATTGATATAACAATCAGTACACCATTGGTTTACTTAACTCGGTCCTCTCGTACTAGAGTTTAATTCTCTCAATTTTCAACACTTGCGGCAGATAGGGACCGAACTGTCTCACGACGTTCTGAACCCAGCTCACGTACCACTTTAATCGGCGAACAGCCGAACCCTTGGAACCGACTTCAGCTCCAGGATGTGATGAGCCGACATCGAGGTGCCAAACGGTCTCGTCGATATGGACTCTCAGAAACCATCAGCCTGTTATCCCCGGCGTACCTTTTATTCGTTGAGCGATGATCATTCCACTATGAATCACCGGATCACTATGGCCGACATACATCCCTGTTTGATTTGTCAATCTCACAGTCAAGCAATTATTTGCCATTACACTCTACGGTTTATAAAACCTGAAATTGCCTTTGCACACCTCCGTTACTTTTTAGGAGGTGACCGCCCCAGTCAAACTACCTTTCATAAGCTGTCTTCAAATGAATTAAGTAAATTTTTTTATTAAGAATGGTATTTCACTGATGCTTACGCTCCCATTTATTCTACACAAAATATAAAAATTTACAACTTAAAATCATAGTAAAGGTGCACGGGGTCTTACCGTCTAACCGCAAGAAATCCGCATCTTCACGGATATTTCAAATTCACCAAGATTATGCTGGAGACAGTGAAGAAGTCGTTACACCATTCATGCAGGTCGGAACTTACCCGACAAGGAATTTCGCTACCTTTGGACCGTCAGAGTTACAGCCGCCGTTTACTAGGGCTTCATTTCGATGCCTAAACATCTCCACATTACTTACTAGCACCGGGCAGGTGTCAGTCTCTATACATCTTCTTTCGAATTCGCAGAGACCTGTGTTTTTGTTAAACAGTCGCTTCTTCCTCTTTAATGATAACAAAAATAAGTTTCCTTAAATTTGTTACTCCTTCTCCCGAAGTTACAGAGTTAATTTGCCGAGTTCCTTCAACATAATTATCTTGATCGCCTTAATATTTTCTACTAATCCACCTGTGTCGGTTTAGGGTACGGATAATTAAATAAGTGCTTTTTCCAGAAACATATCATATACCATCTTAAATCTTAAAAGAGAGATATTTGCCTATATTTGTCACACTTAAAAAGTCTCATCAACTTATACATTTGTAATTTGTCTTAGAGTCCGCTTATTTCAATTCCATTCAATGTTGAATTGAAAACCTGAGATTTTCGGCGACAGTGATTAAACACTGTTTTGTTCTACTAATGCCAGTATGCTTACTTCAAATATTTCTAATATTTTTTACAAAATATCTTCATCAATATATTGAACATTCTGCTACCATACGTAATAAATTTATTACACGTATTTAATGATTCGGTTGTATATTCTAAAGTCCCGATAAATCTTTGACGCAAAAAAACTAGATTAATAAGCTGTTACGCTTTCTTTAAAAGATGGCTGCTTCCAAGCCTACTTTAAAATTGTCATAATTTTTTCACTTTCTTATCACTTAATATACAATTTAGGACCTTATCATTTAATCTGGGCTGTTTCCCTCTTGACAATAGACCTTCGCGCCTAATGTCTGATTCCATAAAAATTAAATATATGTATTCGTAGTTTTTCAAAGATAGGTAAGGTCAAAAACCTCCCACACTAAAAAAGAGCTCTACCCCATACTTTTTTCATTACAGACTATACTTAAATATATTTCGCAGAAAACCGGCTATAACTGAGTTTGATTAGCCTTTCACCCCTAATCACAAGTCATCCCAATCTATTGCTACAGATACGAGTTCGGCCCTCCAACAAGTGTTACCACTTAATTTTCAGCCTGCTCATGATTAGATCACTCAGCTTCGGGTCTTATGTTCGAAACTATAAAACGCATTTTAATACTTATTTTTATTTTGTCTTTTAATTTCTTAATTAAACTTGCTTTGAACATAAACTTACTGGCCCATTATGCAAAAGGTACGCTGTTACCTTCAAAAGGCTTCAACAGATTATATGCATTAAATTTTAGGTTCTTTTCACTCTAAAAAAGTTCTTTTTCACCTTTCCCTCACGGTACTTGTTCGCTATCGGTTATTAAATTTTTCAGACTAGAGGGTAGATCCCCATAACAACATAATTAACATATTACGTTGTTACAAAAGTTTTTGATTTGTAACATTACAGGACTTAAACCTTCTCTGGTTTATTCAAATACTTCACAAAAACTTTATCTAAATTTGCATTCGCTCGCCACTACTAACAAAGTCTCGGTTGATTTTTTTTTGAGTTACTAGAATGTATTACTTCACCCAATTTATACTTACATAAAAGAATTTCTTCTTATAGTAATAAAAGTTCAAATTAATATCGACCTTATTTTTTGCATTTCACAACTTTTAAATTTAATACCTAGGCAGCCCTTTAATGCATTTAACTAAAATATGAGTTATGTTTCCCGGTATACAGTATCTAATAACTTTTTAGGTTATAACAATTGATTTTGCAAAGAGATCATGTTTTACTCCTAAAAAAAATTTTAATGCTTATAAATTTGTATTAATGTAAATTTAAAGCGTCATTTAAATAAGTACAAATTAAAATAGTAAATACAAAAGCCTGAATTACTGCTACTGCCGATTCTAAAACAAATAAAATAACTAATAATAATAACGGAACATAATGTAACAAAAATAAAATTCCAGGTTTGCTCATTAGTACAAATGCAAATCCAGCAATTACTTTTAATAAAGTATGTCCTGCCATCATGTTAGCAAATAATCGGATAGCTAAACTTACAGGTTTAAATAAATACGATAATAATTCGATAGGCACTAATAATAGAGCTAAAACAGGTGATGTTCCTGATGGTAAAAATAAAGAAAAAAATTTAATACCATGCTTTCTAGCTGTAATAATATTAATACCAAAAAAAATTGCAACTCCAAAGCCTAAAGTAACAATTAAATGACTTGTTACAGTAAAACTATATGGAACTAATCCCATTGCGTTTAAAGAAAATACAAATAAAAAAACAAAAAATACTAAAGGAAAATATAATTGCGCATTTTTATGCTTTACATTTGTTCCTAAAACAGATAGGATCATCTTATGAACTATTTCAAAAACACTTTGCCATCTAGTTGGAATTAAAAGTAAACTACCGTTTTTTAAAGACGGCAGTACATCTCTTTCTTTACCAGTTGTTAACATACCAAATAAATAAGTTACTAAAATATATCCGTAAACTATCAGAAAGATTACAGTGTTGGTTATACTAAAGTCAAGACTCATTCCAAATGGAAGAAACACAGCAATAGGTTTTATTATAAATTGTTCTAAGGGACTATTATATATTATGTTGGTCATAAATTTAAAATAAATGTATTAAGATCCCCACCAATAAATTGAAACAAATAAAATTAACCACACTACGTCTACGAAATGCCAGTACCATGCAGCAGCTTCAAAACCAAAATGGTGTTCTCTTGTAAAATGATTAAAGTAAACTCTCGCTAAACATACAGCTAAAAAACAAGTTCCAACGATAACATGAAATCCATGAAATCCAGTAGCCATATAAAATGTTGAGCCATAAATACCATCGGAAATAGTAAAAGGTGCTGAAATATATTCATAACCTTGTAATGCGGTAAAAATTAATGCAAGTACTACTGTAGAAATTAATGCAATTATTGCTTGTGATTTAGAACCATAAACGATTGAATGATGAGCCCATGTTACAGTCGCTCCAGAAGATAATAATAAAACTGTATTTAATAATGGAATCTTCCATGGATCTAAAGTTGTAATAAAAGCTGGTGGCCAAACACCTCCAATTGCAGGACTTGGATTAAAACTTGAGTGGAAAAAAGCCCAGAAAAATGCAACGAAAAACATTACTTCTGATAAAATAAATAAAAGCATACCCATTCTTAATCCGTTTTGAACTGATTTAGTATGTTGCCCTTCAATTGTGGCTTCACGAATAACATCTCTCCACCAACAATACATCATGAATAGTATCATCACTAATCCAAATTTCCATAAAAAGCTGCCATTATTATATCCATGCATATACATCACACCCCCAAAAGTTAACATTAGAGCTGACATTGCAGAAATTAAAGGCCAAGGACTTGGATCTACTAAATGAAAACTATGTTCTTGATTATTTCTATATTTTGTCATTTTTTAATATTTTATATTATTAAATAATATATGAGCTAGAGTAGATTTGAACTACTGACGTTACGCTTATCAGGCGTACACTCTACCACTGAGTTACAAGCTCTTTAAATTGGAGTAAAACTTATGTCTTTATTAAGGGACAAATTTATAAAATGTGTATAACTTTTTTTTACCAACGATAATGAATATTAGATCTGTTAGAAATAATTTGGTTGATTAGTTGTTTTTTTTTATCTAAATTTTGTCCTCTTTTTACAATAAAGGATTTAATTTGTTCCGAAATTTTAGTGGTGGTTGATACTCTTTTTTTATTACTGTCTTTAAATTTTAATAAATC
>SEDO01000007.1 GCA_004211595.1 Pedobacter sp. | reverse complement strand
AAATTTTGTAGTTTGTATAGATAATAAAAAAAACTCTCCCGATTGGAAGAGTTTTTATGTTTACAAGTAAATATTTTTGTAACCAGAATTTCTGGCTTATTTTCTTTTGTTCAGGTGATAATTCACTAAATCATCTATAGGAGAACGAATAATTTTACCTATACCCATTTCATAGCGATCAGCTACCACACTTAAAACATCCCTAAAGCTATAGCCCACTGAACCTACGCAGTTTAGGCGATAATTTTTATAGTTTGGATAATGTACCACTAAGTTTTCAAAGAAAGCTGTAAATGCATAGTCTACGATAGACTCACTATATTCCTTAAATTGGTCCTTATTGTCGTAAATAAATTTACTAAAGCTAGCGCAAAAACGATTTGGAAGGGGTTTGTTGTAAATGTGGTCAAAAATATCCTCGTTTGTTAATTTATAGGTGTCAAAAAAGATTTGGCTTAATTTTTCAGGCATAAAACCTTTCATATAATCCGCTAAGAGTTTCTTTCCGATATAAGAGCCTGAACCTTCATCTCCTAAAAAGTATCCTAATGAATCGATATTTAAGCTGATATCATGACCGTCATATAAACAAGTATTGGTTCCAGTGCCTAATATAGCTGCAAAACCGGCTTCATCACCAAGTAAGGCGCGACAAGAAGCCAGTAAATCATGGCCAATTTGAATTTCTGCTTGCGTAAAGATTTTTCTCATAGCTGAGGCTACTATTTCGCGATTAGCATCTGTAGAACAGCCTGCCCCGTAATAGTAAACTTCATTAATCTTAGCTCGTTCCAGATTTTCCGGTAAACTTTCATGTAATGATTTTTCAATATAGGCGCTATCAGAAAAATAAGGATTATAGCCCTCCGTATTAAAAAGGATTTTCCGGCCCGCTTCATTAATCAAACACCAATTGGTTTTGGTAGATCCTCCATCAGCAATGAGTATCATGGTATATAAGTTTAAGTTTAATTATTTTAATTGGGAGCCAATATATTGTTTTTTTTGGAAAAAATGATTCAAGTGTATTTTTTACACCATGATAGATTAAAATAGTATCGTTAAAATGCTGCTATAAAGTTGGTGCTTAGAAAGCTAGAATACTATAGTTTTTCAAAATAAAGCGTAAATTTAGGCCATGAAGAATCGCCCTTTAGATTTTAGATCGGATACCGTGACTCGTCCTACTCCAGGCATGTTAAATGCTATGATGGAGGCTAAAGTAGGAGATGATGTTTTTGGTGAAGATGAAACTGTAAACGCTTTGGAATCCAAGTTAGCCCATATGTTTGGTATGGAAGCAGGATTATTTTGTCCTTCAGGTACAATGAGCAATCAAATTGCCATAAAGTGTTTTACCAAGCCCTTGGATGAAGTAATTTGTGACCAAACGGCCCATGTTTACCGATATGAAGGTGGAGGGATAGCTTTCAATTCGGCTGCATCAGTGCGATTATTAAATGGCCAGCGTGGTATAATAACGCCCGAAATGATTGAGCCTGAAATAAATGCAGAAAATATTCATTACCCTGTGTCGAGTTTAATTGTATTAGAAAATACAGTAAATAAGGGCGGCGGTAAATGTTATACCTTAAATGATATTGAGCCCATTCATTTATTGTCGGTTTTAAAAGGTTTAAAACTTCATTTAGATGGTGCACGTATTTTCAATGCTTTAATAGCTACTGGCGATAAAGCATCTAATTATGGGAAATTTTTTGATGGTATTTCAGTTTGTTTGTCAAAAGGTTTAGGTGCACCAGTAGGTTCAGTGTTTTTAGCGAAAAAGGAAGTTATTCAACAAGCCAAAAGGATTCGAAAGGTTTTAGGGGGAGGTATGCGTCAAGCAGGTTTTTTAGCTGCCGCTGGTATTTATGCCCTAGATCATCAGGTAGCCCGTTTAGCAGACGATCATGCACATGCAAAAGCCTTAGAAAGCTGCTTAAAAGAATTACCTTGGGTGGAATCAGTGATGCCTGTGGAAACTAATATTGTGATATTCCAATTAAAAGCTGGGTTAAATGCCGAAAAAGTAGCAAAAAATTTAGAGCAAGAGGGCATTTTATGTAATACAACCTCCGCGCAAACCATTAGATTTGTAACCCATTTAGATTTAGATTCATCAGCCATTGATGAAACATTAACCCGATTAAGAAAATTAGATATTTCATAAAAGAGAGAAGATATGAAGCTGAGGCCAATAAATAAAATTTTAGTAGCAAATAGAGGAGAAATTGCCTGTCGTATTATGCGAAGCGCCAAAGAAATGGGTATTCAAACCGTCGCTGTTTTTTCCGAAGCAGATCGTCAAGCCATGCATGTAAGATATGCTGATGAAGCTATTTGCATAGGGCCGGCGGCTTCGAATCAATCGTATCTCGTTATTGATAAAATTATTGACGCTTGTAAACAAACCGGCGCGCAAGCCATTCACCCGGGATACGGATTTTTATCAGAAAATGCCGCGTTTGCAAGGGCTGTCGAAGCAGCGGGTTTAATTTTGATTGGTCCTAGTCCAGAAGCTATGGAAATTATGGGGAATAAGTTATCGGCCAAAGCGGCTGCTTTAGCCTATCAAATCCCGATGGTGCCAGGCACAGAAGAGGCTATTAATGATATTGCCGAAGCTAAACTGCGTGCCGTGGAAGTAGGTTTTCCTATTTTGATTAAGGCCGCCGCCGGAGGCGGCGGAAAAGGTATGCGGGTGGTGGAAAATGTAGAGGATTTTGAAGAGCAAATGCATTTGGCAGTATCAGAAGCACAATCTGCTTTTGGAGATGGCTCAGTTTTTATAGAACGTTATGTAACCTCTCCAAGACATATTGAAATTCAAGTATTAGGCGATATGCACGGTCACGTTGTGCATTTATTTGAACGGGAATGTTCGGTACAAAGGAGGCACCAAAAGGTGGTTGAAGAGGCCCCTTCAGCTGTGCTTACAGACGAAATTAGGGCTAGAATGGGTAAATATGCCGTAGATGTGGCTAAATCGGTAAATTATGTGGGCGCTGGTACAGTGGAATTTATCTTAGATGAAAATTTAGATTTTTTCTTTCTAGAGATGAATACTCGTTTGCAAGTAGAACATCCGGTTACTGAACTGATCACAGGTTTAGATTTGGTAAAAGAACAAATTAAAATTGCTCGTGGGGAAGCTTTAAGTTATACGCAAGCTGATTTAGCTATACATGGTCATGCCATCGAATTAAGGGTTTATGCAGAAGATCCCAAAAATAATTTCTTACCCGATATTGGCGTGTTACAAACCTACAAAACACCTCAAGGTAACGGTATAAGAGTGGATGATGGCTTTGAGCAGGGTATGGAAATTCCTATTTATTATGACCCCATGATTGCAAAATTAATTGCTTTTGGGGCAACTCGGGAAGAAGCTATTCAACGTATGGTTAGAGCTATCGATGAATATACAATTACAGGTATACAAACTACACTTCCTTTTGGAAAGTTTGTGATGCAACATGAGGCTTTTGTTTCAGGTAAGTTTGACACGCATTTTGTGAGCAAGTATTTTAAACCCGATATGTTGGAAGATGAAGATGACCAAGAGGCATTATTAGCCGCATTATATGCAGTTGATTTATTAATTCAAGGCCAAACAAAAGCTTTACCTATCACCAATTTGTCGCAAGGTAATTGGTATAAAAATAGAAAATTAAGCCAATAATTAAATTAATCATGTTTACTGGAATAATCGAACAATTAGGGGAGATCGTGCAACTTGAGCAAGAAGCAGGCAATCTGCATATTGAAGTAAAATCAACCATAGTCGATGAACTCAAGATAGATCAAAGTGTAGCTCATAATGGGGTGTGTTTAACCGTAGTGGCACTTAAGCCCCAAAGTTATGTTGTTACAGCTATTGCTGAAACTCTAGATAAAACGAACTTACGTAGTTTAAAGGAAGGTGACTTTATTAATCTAGAGCGCTGTATGCTAATGAATGGGCGCCTAGATGGGCATATTGTTCAAGGTCATGTGGATCAGAAGGCCAAGTTAATCAACCTCAAATTTCATGATGGTAGTTGGGAATATCGATTCCGATACGATAGTAGTTTAGGCAATGTAACGGTTGAAAAAGGCTCAATTTGTGTGAATGGGGTAAGTTTAACGGTTGTTAATTCTACAGAGAATGAATTTTCAGTTCATATTATTCCCTATACCTATGAGTTCACCAATTTTAAGCAGCTTCGAGTGGGCGATGAGGTTAATTTAGAATTTGATATTATAGGAAAATATGTAGCCCGATTACTTCATAGGGCTTAACACCTTTAATCTTTCTTTGGCAAATTCCAATTGGGATTTATCAGCAGATGAATCTAATTTTTGTTGGGTGTATAATTTATATTGTTGTACAGCTTTTACTTTCTGGGCAAGGTAAGAATCATATAATATCCCTAATCTAAAATACAATTCAGGTAAAGCTTGATAGCTCAGCCCTTTCTTGTAGGTACTTTCCGCTAATTGATATTGCTTATTCATTTCATATATGCCACCCCACATTAAATAATAACTGGAGATATTTGGGGAAATAGCAGCTTCAATAGTTTTTTTAGCGTAATGCGTAGCTTCATTTAATTTTCCAATATTTCGATGGGCTAAACTGAGGTAATAATAATGTACTTCAGCAGATTCTCCACTCTGTTCTATTTCTTGAAATAGTTGGATGGCTTGGGGATACTGTTTTAAATTAAAAAAAGATTGTGCCATCCACTTTTTCACTTGATTATCTGATAATTCCAGCAAAATCCGCTTTCCGTCTTGAATAACCTCTGGATAGTATTTTAATTGATAGGCTAATGGAATTTTTGCGGTTAATAAATTTAAGTTAGCCGTGTCGTTTAACCAAGCGGTGTGCAGTGCTTTGTAAGCAGGTTCATATTGTTTAATTAATTGGAGAGCTTGGGCATAATTATAGGCTATATCCGCATCGGTGGGAAGAAGTGTATTGGCTTTTGCCAAATTATTTAAGCGGTTTAACGTAGTATCTCTCAGGGCTAAATCAGCTAATTGCACATAGGCATTTACGTGGGTACTATCCAATCTTATAATTCTTTCCAAATAAGTTACACTTTGCTTATATTTTCCTCTTTTCGTGTTCAGTTGAGCTAAGGTATTTAAAGTGCTAATATTTTCTCCATGTGCTAATACCTGCAAATAATTTTTTTCAGCATCCTCTAGTTGTCCAGCCATTAAATAGGCATATGCTTTTTGTTTATAGGTGAGTAATCCCGGAACTGCTTCCATAGGGTTCTTTTCTAAGTATTCTACAGCTTCCGAATATTTTTGAGCTTGGTACAAGTCAAATAATTTTTCTCTATCAAAACTAGCTAAATACTGAGCTTTTAGCGTGTCGACGGACATCATGGCTATAAATAGCCATAAAATAAAACCTAATAAGCTATTCTTCATATCTACTAAGGTATTAGTTATAGCTCAGAAATCCAATAGGTATGCTAAAGTTTAAAATATGTTGATTAGTTGAATTTTAATATTCGCTTACCGGAATAGTCAAAATAAACGTACTTCCTATACCCAATTCACTCTTCACCTTTATGCTTCCATTATTTTGTTCCATAAATTCTTTACAAATCATCAGGCCAAGGCCTGTGCCTTTTTCATTATTGGTACCTCTTGAAGTGAAGTTCTGTTGCTTAAATAACTTATTTAAATGGGTTTTATCCATGCCGCGCCCATTATCACTAACATAAACTAGCACGGCATCGGTACCATTGAAATGTGAGTTGATTTGAATTTCCCCACCTTCTTCACAAAATTTTATCGCATTGTTTAAAAGATTCCGAATGACGATTTGAATCATGATGAGATCAGCGTACACAATGGCGTTAGGAAACACGTCGTGATATATTTTTATTTTTTTTAAAGCAGCTGAGGGAGAATGGTAATTGATTTCGTCTAAAATTAAATTTCTCAAATTGAAGTATTCTTTTTTAATTCCAAATCCTTTTAATTGGCTTCTAGACCAGTGTAAAATATTCTCTAACAGATCGGTGGTATAGATAATATCCTTGCTAAGGCTAGGTGCTAAGGCTTTAAATTCAGCGATACTAATATCATCGTTGGCAACCATTTTTAATACTTCGGAGAGATTTACAAAGGGACCTCTTAGGTCATGTGCAATGATGGAGAATATACTATCCTTTAAATCATTCAATCTTTTTAATTCTTCCGATTGGGCCTTAATTTGATTAGCTTCTTTTATATGTTCGGTAAGATTTTGAATTTGGACCAAACAAAAATCGGTATAGATCTTATTTTCGTTTAGAAAAATTAAATCAGCTTCTATATATTTAAATTCGGCCTTTGTTTCACAAATTAATTCAATTTTACCTGGGATTTGAGCTTTCAAATGTTGAAGAAATAAGGGTTGATTTGGGAAAAGATCAAATACTGAAGCACCTACCCATTTATCTTCTAAAGCTTCTGGAAGGTAGGGTCTGGCGGCTTTATTAAAATCTACCAGTATTAAATTTTGATTAATAACTAAAAACCCATCACTCATTAATTCTAATACTTTTTCTCTAGCTATGGGTACAATATTGAAAAGCTTAAAACGATAGATACTAAAAAATATTAGAACACTAGTAAGCGAGAAAGCAAAGGGCGTTAAATCTAAATATTTATAAGGTCGAAGTCCACTTAAATAAGCCATATTGACAAGCCAAGGGATGATAGCTGCAATAATTACACTTAAATTTTGTCGTCTGAAAATCTTATCAGCTCGCTTCATTTTGAGGTATAATAGAAAACACCCAAAAGCTAAGAAACTATAAAAGTATATGGTGAAAAAATGGTAGTAAAAACCTGGTTGAAGCGATATTAGATAGATATTATCTATTTTCTCTAAGCTATAATCTTTATAATGAAGGTAGTGCCAAGGATTGGTCCAAACCATGAGTAAAGTAATTACCGGCATTCCGATTAAGAGAGCTTTTGACCAATTTGATTTGATGAGATTTTCTTTATCACTAAAATGGATACAAAAAAGAAACCAAAACAGCGGCACTGTGGCAATGCCTAAATATTCCAGATTAATAATTTTTAGAATCTGATCTAATTGGTTGTTGGCTAATTCAAAAGCATAACAGATGGCCCAAACACCATTACTGCCCATCATATATGAAAACCACTTGGCTGCTTTTCCTCCTTTTTTAGCTAACAGAATACCTAAGCCAAAGGATAATAAGCCTACCAAAAATATGGTTAAGGCTAAATAGTTGAAGTTAAAGGCCATATATGGAGCAGTTGAAACTTTTAGCACATCTAATATCTTAATATTTTTTAGAAAAATATCGGGTGGATTAAATAATTTAGCTGGAACTTACAAGTATTTAAATATTAAAGTCTTTGATGCGTAAACGCGAAATTATAAATCAAACAATCAATTTAATTTGGACTATACTTTGTATGGCTCCGGTATGCTGGTTTTGGTTTGAAATGGGTGTTCAAAACTATTTTTTCTATTCTTTTATAATAGTTTCCTTAATAACAGGTGTATTGCCTCAGCGTATAATAAATACCCTAAATTTAAATTCCAATCGAAGATTTTATGAACGATTGGGGGTGAAGAATATCAAAAAATTTGTACAAAACGGTGATATGGTTACTTCATTGGATCCTTATAGTAAGCTGATAAAAAGTAAAAAATATTTAAGGGGTTATAAAAAGTCGGTTGAGATGTATGAAAGATATCATTTAATAGGTTTGATCTTTTTTTTTCTAAGCATGGTATATGGTTTCTCCAAGGGCTATTTTTTACATAGTGTATACATATTAATTTCAAATATTATTTACAATATTTGTCCTATTTTATTACAACAATACAATAAGCAACGAATAAATAAGCTGCTAGATAAAAAAAAATATTTTTAGGTAAAACTTATTTTAACTGCAAGATTAATTTTATGCGTAATTAATTTTCTTTATAGTTTTGGCATGTATTTTGGATTTGTAAAATTAACATGTTGATTTTTAACAATCTTTTATTTAAACTATAAACACCTATGAAAAAATTATTACTAGCTGTAATGTTCAGCTTTATTGCCTATCAAGGCTTTGCACAGTTAGCGCCAACATTTCAATTTGGTGTTAAAGGCGGGGTAAACTTCGCTAAATTTAAGACAGAAGGTATGTTTGATTCGGAAAACCAAGGAGGTTATTATGGGGGGTTATGGGCTCGTGTAGGAGGTGCCGGATTGCATTTACAACCAGAGGTTTATTTAACAGGTAAGAATTCGAGTTTTATTACGCTGTCTGGACAAGAAAACAACGTTAAATTTACCAGTTTAGATGTGCCTGTATTAGTAGGTACTAAATTTGGGGCAGCTGGCATCGGTTTGCGATTAAATACTGGGCCAGTATTTACTTTTGTATTAGATGAAACGCAAAAGTTTTTACCAGCAGCTTCAGATGCCTTTAAAGGTAATTTTAAAGATACTTTTATAGCATGGCAATTTGGTTTAGGCATCGATATTGGTAAATTAAGTATCGATGGTCGCTATGAGTCGGGCTTAAGTGAAATAAATTCAGCTGCGGGATATCCTACGACTAAATTAAATTTATATACGCTGGGAGTAGGTTTTAGAATTTTCTAATTCGCAACTTTAATTCTTTGGATTTTTATTTACGGCCTTTAGTTCATACTCAAATGCGCCTTTTATAGGTCTTATTTGCGTATGGCTATCGGCTGAAATAATTTTCACAAAACAGGCTCCAAAATAAAATATAAGGGCAGAATAGAATACAAAAAGCATGACTAATATTATTGACCCAGAGGCCCCATAGATATTTCCAATATTACTCATAGGCAATAATATCCGAAGAATATGTTTTCCCAGGGTAAATAATATTCCGGTTAATAATCCTCCTTTAAATGAAATTAGCCAGCTCGGTCGTCCATTGGTTAAGAATCGGAATAACACGGAAAACCATATGGTCATAATGATGATAAAACCGATTTCATCTAAAATATCTAAAAGTTGCATGCCATAGCTAGGGGCATTATGCTTCAAATATGTGCCAATAATACCTTGTATAGAATCGGTTATAAATCCTATGAGAAACAATATGCCTGCAATTAAAATAACTATAATGGAACGGAGCCTAACTTTTAGTTTCATGATCATACCAGGTTTATCATTTAAGCGTATTTTCCAGATTTGATCGAGTGAATTTTTAATAATACTGAAACAAGTAGTAGCTACAAATAAGAAAAATATAAAACTCAGAATAGTTGCCCACAATTGAGTTTTGGTAGCTGTAATATTTCCTAATACTTGTTGAATTTGACTACTCCCATTTTTTCCTAATAAAGTTTCTAAGCGGTCGAACAGGCGATTGGCTATAACCGAGTCACCCAGAAAAAATCCAAATAATTGGATGAGCATAAGCATGATGGGTGGAAGAGCAAAATTGGCAAAAAATGCAGTAGCACCTGCTAATCGGAGCGGGTCATTTTTTTGCAGGAGTTTTAAGGCTGCCGTTAGTTGTTGCGCAAAGGTTTTTAATCGTTGGAGCAAAATTATTCGGAATTAGTCTCTATGTTCGAAGGTACTATTTTTTTTTGAAAACTGGGCTTAATGTTCATGATAAGGCCCATGAAAAGGCCCCCGCTAGCGGGGGCCTGTATTGATATTCGCTTATAAATTAAAGATTTTATAAATGGGATTATAAATTCCCTCTTAATGCTTGTTCTCTTTCAATTGATTCAAATAATGCTTTAAAATTACCTGCTCCAAAAGATTGTGCACCTTTTCGCTGAATGATTTCGAAGAATAAGGTAGGTCTGTCTTCTACTGGTTTAGTAAATATTTGTAATAAATAACCTTCCTCGTCTCTGTCTACTAATATGCCTAAATCTTGAAGCGGTTTAATTTCTTCTTCAATTTCACCTACGCGCTCACCCATCATATCGTAATAAGCATTGGGAGGTGCTGATAAAAATTCCACGCCACGGGCTTTTAGTTCAGTAACCGTGGTCACTATATCATTGGTTGCGACAGCAATATGTTGCACACCTTCGCCTTCATAAAATTCTAAGTACTCTTCAATTTGGGACTTCTTTTTACCTTCAGCAGGTTCGTTAATTGGAAATTTAGAATACCCATTGCCATTGCTCATTACCTTACTCATCAAGGCTGAATATTCGGTGTTGATTTGTTTATCATCGAAAGATAGGATATTGACAAATCCCATGACATCTTCATACCATTGTACGGTTTCATTCATTCTATTCCAACCCACGTTACCTACACAATGGTCAATATATAATAAGCCTGTTTCTGATGGATTATAAGCTGAATTCCAGCTAGTGTAACCTGGTAAAAATGGACCTGAATAGTTTTTTCTTTCCACGAACATATGAACAGTTTCCCCATAAGTATAAATTCCAGACATTTTAACTTCTCCAAATTCATCGGTCAATGTAACTGGTTCTAAATAAGGTTTTCCTCCTCTTTTAGTCGTTTCCTCAAAAGCACTATAGGCATCATCTACCCATAAGGCTAATACTTTTACTCCGTCGCCATGCTTTTTCACATGTTCTGAAATTGGGTGATCGGATTTTAATGCTGTGGTAAACACTAAACGTATTTTACCTTGTTGTACCATATAAGAAGCTCTATCTCTCATGCCCGTTTCTGGACCCGCATAGGCTACTGATTGAAAACCAAAAGCTGTTTTATAAAAATGAGCGGCTTGCTTAGCATTTCCTACATAAAATTCTATATAATCTGTGCCGTTAATTGGTAAAAAATCTTGGGCTTTCGCGATTTTTTCTGCAAATGTTTGAGTTGCCATAATTATCTAATAAAGATCGATTTTGATCAATTAAAATTGTTTGTTTAAAAATAGTTTAAGATGAGGTTTGCCAACTTTTATGGTAACTCTCATCTTCAATGTCTACTGCGTCCTGGGTAAGCATCAATGGTCTAAATGGGTCAATCATAACTGCCAATTCTTCGGTTTTAGCTTGTCCAATAGATTTTTCTACCGTGCCTGGATGTGGACCATGAGGAATGCCTCCTGGGTGTAAAGTAATTTGTCCTTTTTCGACAGATTTTCGGCTCATAAAGTCTCCATCTACATAATACAAAACTTCGTCTGAATCCACATTCGAGTGGTTATAAGGTGCTGGAATTGCCAGTGGATGGTAATCATACATTCTAGGAACAAATGAACAGATTACAAAATTATGGCCTTCAAAGGTTTGATGCACGGGAGGTGGTTGATGCAAGCGGCCTGTAATAGGTTCAAAATTATGAATGGAAAATGCCCATGGGTAATGAAATCCATCCCAGCCTACAAAATCAAAAGGATGTGTACCATAAGTATATGGATACATCATACCTTGTTTTTTAATGAGAACTTTAAAATCTCCTACTTCGTCAAATGTTTCAAGTTGTGTAGGACGTTTGATATCTCTTTCACAAAATGGAGCATGTTCTTCCATTTGACCGAATGCATTGCGATAACGCTTAGGCGTGCGGATAGGAGAAAAGCTCTCCACAATGAACAGTCTGTTTTCGGATGTATTAAAGTGGATTTGATAAATGGTACCCCTCGGAATAACTAAATAGTCGCCATATTCAAAGGGAATTTGTCCGAAGCCAGTTTTTAATGTGCCTGAACCTTCGTGAATAAAGATAACCTCATCTGCCTGACTATTTTTATAATAATAATCGGACATGGAAGTTTGCGGAGCCGCCAGCGAAATATGTAAATCTGAATTTACTAATACAGGCTTACGACTTTTAAGGTAATCAGCTTCTGGTTTTATTTTAAATCCGAGTAAACTGGTATGTCTTAAGTGTTTCTCACGGGCAATTTTAGGTTCCACATTGTAGGGTTCACCCAAATCTTTTACTATGGTTGGGGGATGACAATGATATACTAATGAGTATAAGCTTGAAAAGCCTTCAGTGGATACAAGTTCTTCAGCATATAAAGTGCCGTCATCTTTACGAAAAACAGTATGTCTTTTAGCTGGTATTTTTCCTAAACTGTGGTAAATAGGCATATCAGTAAGAATTTTAGTTTAATTAATAGAGAGCTTTGCCAATTTGGTGCCAAAAGGCCTGGGCAATTGAACGCTACATACGCTGCATGTAAAACGTTAATAAATACACTTATGAATATTGTGCGAATATAATTTTAGATAACAATGCATATCTATAAGCCATGCAAACTTCCATGGCTTCTTGATTTTGATATGGATATAACAATGTCATGATTTGGCTAAATTAAGCTATTTTTTGCTTAAATGCAATTTAATATTTTAGCTATTATTTAGATGGAAAGCAATTATTTTTTTAGCTTTGAGACATACAAAATTTTTAACTTATTCTCACAATCTATGAAGTTAGTATCTTACCTCACCGAGTCGATCGAGCATTTAGGTGTTTATGTAAATGGTCATATTTACAATTTAAATTCTTGTGATAAATTAATCCCTGATAATATGCTTAGCTTCTTACAAGGAGGGGATGCACTAATGGAACGTGCTAAAGTAGTTAATAAAGCTATTCTAGTTGGTGATTTAAATCCCAAAGAGGAAGTTTTTTATACGCTTTTAGCCCCAGTTCCTCATCCTACGAGTTGTAGAGATGGCTATGCTTTCCGGCAACATGTGGCGGCAGCTAGAAGAAATCGTAAAGTGGATATGATTGCGGAATTTGATTCTTATCCAATATTTTATTTTACTAATCACAATGCCATTCAAGGTCCAGGAGAAATTTCTTGTATGCCTGATCATTTTCAGAAATTGGACTTTGAATTAGAAGTGGCTGTGGTAATTGGTAAAAAAGGAAGAAATATTAAGGCAGCGGAAGCCGATGATTATATTGCTGGTTATATGATTATGAATGATATGAGTGCCAGGACGCTACAGATGGAAGAAATGTTATTGAATTTGGGTCCTGCAAAGGGAAAGGATTTTTCAACGGTTATCGGACCATGGTTAGTTACCCCAGATGAATTAGAAAAGTATTTAGTGCCAGCTAAAGCAAATCATGTGGGTAAAAACTTTGATTTAAAAATGACCTGTAAGGTAAATGGAATAGAGGTTTCAGCAGGTAATATGAAAGATATGGATTGGACTTTTGCAGAAATTATCGAACGTTGTGCTTACGGAGTAGATATTCTGCCAGGTGATGTAATTGGTTCGGGTACAGTGGGTACTGGCTGTTTCTTAGAGTTAAATGGAACAGGTTTATTAAATGATCCAAATTACCAGGTGCAATGGTTGCAAGATAAGGATATCGTAGAAATGGAAATCACTGGATTAGGTGTTTTAACCAATGTGATTAAAAGTGAGGAATCTGATTTTTCAATTTTAGCGCTTAAAAAATAAGTTGATGTTAAGTTTAGATGCCAAAAGTTTAAGTCCTGTACAATTGCAACAGTACTTGCAGTATGCTATCGCGCCGCGACCCATTTGTTTTGCAAGCACGATAAACGCCAAAGGTGAAGTGAATTTAAGCCCCTTTAGTTTTTTTAACTTGATGGGCTCAAATCCTCCAACTTGTGTATTTTCACCGGCCCGAAGAGTTAGGGATAATACGACTAAGCATAGTTTGGAAAATGTTATGGAAGTACCGGAGTGTGTAATTAATATTGTTAATTACGACATGGTTCAGCAAATGAGTTTGGCATCAACGGAATATGGGAGTGGTGTAAATGAATTTATTAAAGCTGGATTTACGGCTATTGATTCAACACAAGTAAAGCCTCCTCGTGTGGCTGAGGCTCCAGTCCAATTAGAGTGTATCGTCAAACAGGTTATTCCCTTGGGAGATCAACATGGTGCGGGTAATTTAATAGTGGCTGAGATTGTTAAGATTCATATCCACGAGCACATTTTAGATGGAAATGGCCTTATTGATCAGGCCAAAATTGATCTCGTTGCCCGATTAGGTGGGGATTGGTATTGCAGAATTACGGAAGCTAATTTGTTTAAAGTCGCCAAACCCTTGACCACCTTAGGTATTGGGGTAGATGCTTTACCTGAGGCTGTGCGATTGTCGACAATTTTAAGTGGAAACGATTTGGGGCAATTGGGGAACTTAGAAACTCTTCCGGATAGTTTATCTATTGAAGCGATGCGTCGAGATGCAGATGTAAGTGAAATTTTGAAAGCAGAAGGTTTAGACGAAACTGAAAAGGTTCAAAAGCTCCAACTATTGGCAAAATCTATTATAGCAAAAGGGGATATTGAAAAAGCGTTGAAGATTTTGTTTTTATAACTTACTCTTGCATTGTAACCGCTTTTAAGAAACGGTTTTTATAGTAGCCCTCTAAATTATTAATCGTTACGCCTTTGGCTTTTCCAGAAGACGAATGAATAAATTTAATAGTACCATTTTCTTCTTTAGAATAGATAATGCCTACATGGCCTGGTTTTCTGATTTTTGAATTAGAACCTGTAAAAACTAGTACATCCCCAACCTTTGCATCAGCTAATTTGATTGTTTTTCCTTTATTGGCAAACTCCACTGATGATCGGGGAGACTTATAGCCAAATTTCTCATACACATAAGCCACAAATCCTGAACAATCAAAGCCTATATTAGGGTTTTTGGAAGCATATCTATAAGGGGTTCCCAAAAGTGTTTTTGCAAACTCTAGCATGGGATTAGGGGCAGTATTGGTATTTGGAATATTTTTGATTAACCCTCCCATCATTTGTTGATATTTTTCAGGCAAGGTTTGCGTGTTTTGTGCTTTTCCTGCAATGGAAAATGAGAGTGTTAATATTGAAATAAAAAGAATTTTTTTAATCATACTATTTCAAAGATAATAAAAACCATTTTGATTTCCAATTGTTATACTAGCTAATGCGGAGTGCGAGTTCGGGGTAAACGACTCTTATTACGGGGTAGTAACAGCTACAGGCAATATTTTCCCATTAAAAAATTTATGTCCTGTTTTTGCAAAATCTGCAATGTATTTACCCATTTCGAAGGCTAATACCGGACTTTCGTAGCCTGGAAAAGCTGCTTCTAACATTTCTGTTTGAGCAGATCCTAATGCCAAGCAATTCACTTTAATGCCTATCTCACCCAGTTCATATGCTAGGCATTCTGTTAAAGTATGTAATGCTGCTTTACTTGCAGAATAGGCTGCCAAACCTTTAAATTTCACGCTACCGGTAAAGCCCCCCATGCTTCCAATATTTAAAATATGAGAGCCAGTTGGCATAAGCTTAAGCATATGTTGAATCATATTGACATGGCCTAATACATTGCTTTCGAGCATTTGAGCAAATTCTCCAAGGGAGGTTTCTACAAATGGTTTGTTAATTAAAACCCCTGCATTATTGATTAATATATCTACTTGACCCAATGTATTTTGGATAAATGAAACGAGTGATTGGTAATCATCATTAACAATATCAAACGCTACTGGATATAATTGGCAGTCGGGATTTATCCCTTTTGCAATTTCCAGAAGTTTAGTTAATTTATCACTCGATCGTGCTAAAGCAACTATTTTATTTTTGGAATCCAAAGCTAATTCTATGGCTGCTTCAAATCCAATTCCACTACTGGCTCCTGTGATTATAATATTCATAAAAACGATTATTGGGTGTCAATTATATGTAGACCGTCTGCTATTAATTTACTAAGTGCTGGTTCAGACCTTTGTTTCATGCTTAAATAGAGTCGAACGGATTTAATAAATTCAGGGTCGCTATTTTCTTTTACAGCAATTTCCAATACCTCCAGTGCGGCTAGCCAATCTTCGCGATAACTTGTTTGTAGTTCTTCGAATACGTTGTAAATTAAATCTGCACTAGCTTTTTTATTGCGAATGTCCCTTAAGGTTTGATACAATTGATGTAGCTTTTTAGTAGCCTCATCATACTGTATTTTATGCGTTTGCGCTTCACTAACATAAGTGATTTCTTCAAAAGCGTCTTTATCTGCTGCACCGTTAAAAACTGATACTATTTTTTCGCCAATGGCCATATCATATGTGCCCCATTCGGGTTTAAATAAAATATGACCACTACTTTCCTTAACCCAACAATCGATAAAGCTTAATAAAATTAATTTATCATTTTTAAAGAGCATATTTTGTAGCGTTCCCTTAACGGAGATGCCACTTTCAAAGATTAATTCGCAGGATGCATTTAATTCAATTTTCTGTTCTGCTAACTCAGCTTGACTCCAATCTTCCAAAGGTTTGGTTTGGCCTTTTAATCTACCTACTGGTGAGGAAAAACCATCTTTATGATAGGCTTTACCATGACCTGCTAATTCCTGATTTTCAAAAGAAAGAGCAGAAGGACCCGTACATTTGATAAAATTTAGCTCACCTTGAGCATCCATACCTAATTCCGTAAAAATCCCGGAAATTTGTAAGCCTGAACTATATACCGCAGTGGCTACGTTTTTGCACTCTATGGCCTTTAATACAGATTCCGAACCACCTTTTCGGAAGGCCATTGAATCTGCAAAGTTTTCTAAAACATCAATTAAATTTTGAAAGGTAGGCGTTACAAATAATTGAGGTTGTGGTTTGGTTATATCGTAAGCATAGTTAATGGTATCTAGATTGTACCAGAGTTTAGTGACTTCAGGCTTCATACAACTAGCACTTTCTCCTATGGATGAAAGTAGTCCAGCTCCATAAATTTTCGGGTTTTCTAAAGTTCCAATCAAACCGTATTCTACCGTCCACCAATGTAATCTTCCTAACAGAGCCATTTCAGAAGGTTCGCCCATATTTTCTGAAATAAATTGAAGATTTTCTTCGGCTTTTGCAATTGCAACAGGATCTGCATCGGGCGCTTCTTTTAAAATAGAAAGTACCCGAATGGCTTCATATAGCTCGAAATCTTTGCTGGAAAACATAGCTTTAGCACCAATTGATCCAAAATAACTTAAATAATTATTATAATCAGTGTCGGCAATGATTGGGGCATGACCTGCACTCTCGTGAATAATATCTGGAGCAGGTGTATATTCTATATGTTTTAATTGTCGGATATCAGCGGCAATTACCAATACTTTATAAGCTTGATATTCCATGAATGCTGCAGGGGGAATAAATCCATCCACCGTTACTGCGCCCCAACCAATTTTTCCTAGATTATCATTCATGGTTTGCAAATCAGGAATATATTCAATGCTTAAACCAGCTCTTTCTAAACCTTTTATATAAGGGTAATAGGCAACTTTTTTAAGATAGCTATAATTTTGACGCATTACATACCGCCAAACTGCTTGATCAATGGGGGTATACTTGGCATAATCTTGAGGGACTATAAATTGTCTTAAATGCTTGGGAAGCTTGGCTACTTGCGCGTTCTTAAAATCGTTAAAGTCTGTCATTGGTTAGGTGTCTATTGAGTTTTGCTAAAGTACTTAAATCGGGCATTAATCCAAAATCTAGCCACCTCTTTGACCAAAAAATGAGAATTGTTTAAGGATTTTTACGCACTCTGAAGCTAAAGTGTTTTTGAGAGAAATAACTAAATAAGGCTAGCCAAAATGTTATACAAGCTTTGGCTATAGTTGGATAAAAATGAAAGCCTTCCACCAATATTTTCAGGAGGGCATAATTTAAAAGAATATTGGTGCAAAATACCGTAGCATAACGGAATAATTGAATTCGACCTTTTAAATTAGATTGGGTAAAAACTAAATACTTATTTAATATAAAGCCTATGCAAAATGTAACAAATGATTCAATAAACAAAGCTGCTACTGGGGCTGTAATTAAATACCCTTGGAAATGAATGTCTTGTTGATTTAAAATAAAATTATAGATAATAAAATAAGCAATTACCCCGGTGCTGACAGTTACTCCACCTGACACGATATAGCGAAATGTACCTGGGCTCATCCATTTACGAAATGGGGGATAGAAGAAATCTATAAACTTCAGGGCGAAATTTCTCATTTTGCAGTACTAAAGGTTAATTGATTATTTATCATTCTATTATAGTACTGTTGCAAGAAAGCTTTGAATTGCGCTTCTAAATGCTGTTGCACGTTTTTATCTTCCTGCAAGATATTATTTTTTAAATAAGTATCCGTCTTAAATTTATAAAGAGCTATGCTTTTTTCTCCGTCCGATTGGAGTAAATAATCTTGGTAATAAAAATTAAAACTCCCATCAATATTATTCAATACAAAATTGTCTTGAGTCGGTGAAAGGGCATCAAAGCCAAACGAAAAGTATGGTTTATCATAATTTAAATAGTTTAATACCGTTGGCATAATGTCTATTTGTTGAATTAATTTATTTGTTGTACCCTTTAAGTTACCCGCTGGATAATAAAATAAAATAGGTATCGCAAAACTGCCCATTACATTTTGATATTCTGGCAGGTAGGAAACGGTGGCATGATCTGCACATATCACAAATAAGGTCTGTTTAAACCACGGCTTTTTTTGAGCTTCTGCAAAAAAATTACGAAGTGCCATATCGGTATAGCCGATGGGTTCTTGCACAGGTAAATTACCTTTTGGAAATACGCCTTTATATTTTTCAGGAACTTTAAAAGGATGATGAGAAGAAACTGAAAAAAAAGTAGTGAAAAAGGGTTGCTTTAGGGTAGAAATTTCTTTGGCCATAAATTGCATAAATGGTTCATCCCAAATTCCCCACATGCCATCAAAATCGGCATCATTGGCATATTCATCTTTTCCATAATATTTATTTATGCCTGCTAAGTTAGTATAAGCAGAAAAACCCATGGAACCGTTGGGGGCACCATGAAAAAAGGCTGTTTCGTATCCTTTTTCTTTTAATAATTGAGCTATACTTGTAGTCTTATTAGAGGAATAGACAGACAATACAAAGGGCTCTTGAATGGATGGAATCCCAGAGATAATGGAAGGGAGTGCATCTATAGATTTACGACCGTTTGCAAAGGTATAGCTAGAGGTAAAACTTTCCTGAACTAAAGAATCTAAAAAGGGCGTGTAACCTTTATAATTTCCACCTTGTATATTTTTGTTTAAAGCACCTACATGTTCCTTTCCTAGGCTTTCAATTATTAAGAATACAACATTCAAATTTTTAAAAGTTCCTTGAGGAGCTTTTTGTTGTATTGGCAGGTATTTCTGGTTAAGCTCGGCCTCCGAAAAATACTGAACAGGTTTATAACCACTTCTTTTTAACGTTTTAAGAATAGTGAAAGGAGTATTAACTACCAAGGCCATATCCTCTGGTTTATTCACATAATCACCCGCATTACTCATGGTTAAGGGCCTGGTGCTATGCCTCCAGCCTCCTCTCACCCCAACGACACATAAACCAATAATGAATATAAAGGCAATGCTTTGATAGATATAGTGTTTATAGCTAGTTATAGATTTAAATTGCTTAAGGGGTTTAAAAGTTATTACATAAAGTAATACAGCAAAGAATATAAAAAGGATACTCAGATACCAATAATCAATTAAAAAATCAAGACTTAGTTTTCCCAGGTTTTCTTCATTTGCAAACTGTTTAAATACACTTGCAGTGGTATGTTTTAAAGTAAAGGGATAATAAGCAAAATCAATGAATATACTTAAAAATCCAATTAAATTGGGGATGTAGAAAGTCCAACTAATTGCTTTTTGATATCCTCTTAAATGCCTCCAAGGATGTGGGATTATTTGTAAGAGTAAATATAAACTATTCAAATAAATGATTGCTACCAAATCAAACCGCCATCCTCCCCAAAAAATGCGACCTAATTCAACGAGACTTAAATGTTGAAAGGAGGGAAGATTCGTCCAATAAAAACCTATTCTACACAGGGAATAGAGAAAAATTAATAGTATAAATTGGCTTAATAATAAAATATAAACCGATTTAAATCTTAAACTCATAAATTAAGGCACAATTATAGTAAGTAAATAGGCTGCAAATATCATCAATAAGATGATACCTTGGAGAATATTTGTTTTACCTGTGGTGGTAGATAACATGACTGTAATTAAGGATAAAAGAAGGAGTACCGTAGATTTCATATCAATCCCTAAAGTGATGGTCATACCTGTAATTATTGATACAATGGCTACTGCAGGAATAGTGAGTCCAATACTGGCTAAAGCTGAACCTAATGCTAAATTTAAACTCGTTTGAACTCTATTTAAACGAGCCGCTCTTAATGCCGCTAGGCCTTCTGGAAGCAATACTACAAATGCTATTACTACACCCACTAGGGATTTCGGGGCGCCAGCTTCAATTACTGCATTTTCTATGGACGGGGCAAGTGATTTGGCCAATAATACAACTAAACCTAAACAAATTAATAAGGTAACGGCAGATAAGCCAGTAGTAAGTCCGCTAGGAGGTGCCAAATGTTCCTCTTCATTCCCATCTGTTCCGGGAGGTAAAAAGAAATCTCTATGTCGTAGGGTTTGAACAAATATAAATCCTAAATAAATAACAAGTGAAGCGATAGCTACAAATATCATTTGGACTTTACTGTAGAAGGGACCAGGTGTGGTGCTTGTATAATTCGGTAAAATTAAAGTAAGTACAGAAATTGCAGTTAATGCGATTAAGGCTACATTAACTCCCGACAAGCTAAAGATTTGTTGATGAAATTTAACCCCACCAACACATAAACTTAAGCCTATCATACCGGTTAAGATAATCATGACGGCCGCAAATACAGTATCTCTGGCCAAGGCGGTGGTTTCAGGTCCGCCGGTGAGCATAAGGGAAACAATTAGGGCAACTTCAATAATGGTTATGGCTAAGGCTAATATTAAAGTTCCGTAGGGTTCTCCCACTCTATGCGCTACAACTTCCGCGTGATGAACCGCAGCTAATACACAAGCAATTAAAAAGCCTGTGAGCACTACTGTATAAAACGTGGTTAATTCTCCGGATTGAAAAAAATAGGCTAAGCCTGCTAAAACGGGTAAGATTAATGTCCAGATTGGAAGGCGTAATTTTTTAAACATATACTTAGGGTTAAACTTTTAAAAGAAGCGTGACCTATAAATATGCAAAAAAAAACCGCCGTTTTAAGGCAGCGGTTTTTAATTTTATTGTAATAAGTTTCTCCAACTTACCTTTCCTTCTATAATTGTTACTAATTCTGATATAGCAACACGTTGTTGTTCCATGGTATCCCGATGTCGAATGGTAACGGTATTATCTTCTAAACTTTGATGGTCTACAGTTAAACAGAAAGGTGTGCCAATAGCATCTTGGCGACGATATCTCTTTCCAATGGCATCTTTTTCTTCATATACGCAAGAGAAGTCGTATTTTAATAAGTTCATTACTTCTCTAGCTTTTTCAGGTAAGCCATCTTTTTTTGTCAATGGGAAAATGGCAACTTTATAAGGGGCAAGTGCCGGGTGAAGTCGCAATAATGTGCGTGAATCAGCTTTCTCAGGGGTACTTAAATCTTGTTCTTCGTACGCATTCATGAGCGTTAGTAAAAACATTCTATCTAAGCCAATGGAGGTTTCTATTACATAAGGTACGTAATTTCCATAAGGCTTTCCTGATTCATCTAAGTCATTATCAAAATATTGCATTTTCTTTCCAGAGAAATCTTGGTGTTGTGATAAGTCAAAATCTGTCCGGCTATGAATTCCCTCTACTTCTTTAAATCCGAAAGGAAATTCATATTCAATATCGGTGGCGGCGTTCGCATAATGTGCTAACTTAACATGGTCGTGATAGCGATATTTAGCAGACGAAGTGCCAAGTTTTTCATGCCATTTTAATCGCGCTTCTTTCCAGTATTCAAACCATTTCTGATCTTCACCTGGGCGAACAAAGAACTGCATTTCCATTTGTTCAAATTCACGCATACGCATGATAAATTGACGAGCGATTACTTCATTTCTAAAGGCTTTACCAATTTGAGCAATCCCAAAAGGTATTTTCATACGACCCGTTTTTTGAACATTTAAAAAATTTACGAAGATCCCTTGGGCTGTTTCAGGTCTTAGATACACTTCTTCACTACCTTCGGCCATCGCTCCAAATTGGGTACTGAACATCAAATTGAATTGACGTACATCAGTCCAATTTTTAGTTCCACTTACTGGGCAAACGATATCGTAATTTTCAATAATATTTTTTAACTGAGGTAAATCTTCTGCTTGTAAGGCAGAATCCATTTCAGCCTGTAATTGTTGGGCTTTTTGGGTTTTTCCCTCTTTTTCGTATTTGGTTATTCTGTCTTCAATTAATTGGTCTGCTCTGTATCTTTTTTTAGAATCTTTATTGTCAATCATAGGGTCGTTAAAACCATCTACGTGACCAGATGCTTTCCATACTTTAGGATGCATGAAAATAGCTGAATCTATCCCCACAATATTTTCATGCATTTGAACCATGGCTTTCCACCAATAGGTTTTAATATTATTTTTCAGCTCAGCCCCTAATTGACCATAATCATATACAGCACTTAGGCCGTCATATATTTCACTACTAGGAAATACAAAACCATATTCCTTAGCATGAGAAATTACATTTTTTAAACTGTCGTCGTTTGTTTTAGCCATAATGAGGCAAATATAAAACTATTAATTATTTTTGGGCATGAAAAATTTATGGCGGCTTAGCCCTTTAGTGTTGATTTTGTTTTTATCATGTTTTCCTCCAGCAAAAAAACATAGCATATCTTTTGCTACGGAGGCAGATTTCAGAAACTTTTTAAATAGAAAATCCAATTCATTTCCGTTGATAAGTGCACATCGTGGAGCACCTACTTCTGAGTTCCCAGAAAATGCAATTGAAACTTTTGAACAGGGTCGATTATGGCAACCTTTAGTCATTGAGTTTGATGTTGCTATGACGCAAGATTCGGCTTTAGTGCTGATGCATGATGACAGATTGGATAGAACTTCTAACGGAACAGGTTTAGTTCGTGAGCAATCCTTCGAGGCTATTCGAAAACTGAATTTAAAAGACCAAAATGGAAAATTAACCTCGGCCAGAATTCCAACTTTGGAAGAGGTTTTAATATGGGGAAAAGATAAAGTACTTTTCACGGTGGATGTTAAAAGGGGAGTGCCGTTTTCTAAAGTGGTGAAAGCCATTGAAAAAGCGGGTGCAGCAAGGTATGCTATTGTCATTACCTATAATGCCAACCAAGCCCAGGAGGTTCACCAATTAAACCCTTCCTTAATGATTTCTGTATCGGCTCGATCTGTGGCGGATTTAGATCGTTTAAATGCCTTAGGGGTGCCAGATAACAGGATGGTGGCGTTTGTTGGAACCTCAGTGCCTGATGAGTCACTTTTTAAAGCTTTTCACGAACGAGGAATATCTTGTATTGTGGGTACCATGGGAAATTTAGATAAAAGTGCTCTAGCGAATCCCAGCAATCAGGTGTATAAAGGCATACTAGAAAAGGGGGCAGATTTTATTTCAACAGATGAATTGAGGTTATCGGGAGAGGATTTTGATGCTTTCAGAAATACTAACAAATTAGTAATTAAGGCACATAAATTTCAATAAATTGAGTTTAGAAGTTCGTCATATAAGAAAATCATATGGATCTCAATTGGCTCTTGCAGATTTAAATTTTAATCTCCAACCTAATAAGATATTAGGATTTTTGGGGCCAAATGGCGCAGGCAAATCTACAGCTTTAAAGATTATAGCTGGTTATATGGCAGCTGATGAGGGGCAGATTTTTTTAAACCAATGTCCTTTTAATGGGGTAGATATAGAATTAAAAAGCAAAATTGGCTATTTGCCAGAGTCTAATCCACTTTATCCCGACATGTACATTTCGGAATATTTAGATTTTATTGCTGAACTTTATCAAATCCGTGATAGTCAAAATACTATAAAAACACTCCTTACCGACATAGGCTTAAACGCTCAATTAAATAAAAAAATTGGACAATTGTCGAAAGGGTATCAACAGCGCGTAGGATTATGTCAGGCTTTAATTTCAAAGCCTGAGTTATTATTGTTAGATGAGGCCACCAATGGTTTAGATCCAAATCAAGTTATTGAAATTAGAAACTTGATAAAGCAATATGCTGCTGGAAGCATGGTTATATTTTCAACCCATTTATTAGAGGAAGTTGAATCCTTATGTGATGAAGTTTTAATTTTGGTCGATGGTAAGGTGAAGTTACATGCAGGTTTGGAGGAGTTGAAAATTAAAACCCCAGAAAAAACTTTAGGTGAAATTTTCAAAGTTATTACCAGTGCCTAAACACAGACCGGTTAAAAGGTATGTATTTAGGATGAAACATAAAATGTAAATAGAAAAGAAATGAAGAAAATTATTGGGATTTGGGTCTTGTTTTGTATTGCGTTTTCAGTTAAGGCTCAGCAAGTTAGATTAGGGTTTGGGCCTGAGCTTTTAGTTCCTGCAGGAAATTCATCTAATATAAGTAGCATTGGAGGTGGACTTGCTGCACGGGCAGAAGTGCAAGTTTCTGGCCAATTCGGCCTAACAGGCCAAATAGCTTATAACCATTTCATAGGAAGAAAATATCTAGGATTAAGAAGTGATAATTTAAAATATATTCCAGTAAAATTAGGATTAAAGTATTATACAGACCCTAAATTTTATTTAGAAGGAAATGTAGGTGCTAATTTACCACAGAATAATACCGAAGCAACTTCCTTAGCTTGGTCGATTGGATTTGGATCACAATTAGGAGGTAGAAATGCTGATCAGTTTTTAGATATGGGCATGCGTTATGAAGGTTGGACTAAGGATAAATTAATGAATGTAAACGGCAAATATGTGACTTTTGGATTTATTGCATTTAGATTAACTTATAATTTTAATTTATAATATATTTGAAACATAAGATTGAGTAAATTTTAAATACCAAACAAATATGAAACTGAAGCTTATTATATTTTCGCTTTTTATAGTAATTATGGGTAGTGTCCATTCAGAGGTCAATGCTCAAGAAACTAAATTAGCTTTAAACTTTGGTCCAGATGCCTTAATTCCAATAACCCAAACTGCAGCTACAAATGACCTTTCTTTAGGAGGGAGTTTACAAGTTATGTATAGTTTAAAGCCAAAGTTATACATTACAGCTACAGCAGCTTATTTTAAAGTTAAAACTGCTCAACTTTATAAAGATTTGTGGGAGCCATGGGATTATACGTTTAGTGATCCAAGTTTTGTACCTGTAAAAGCTGGACTTCGATATGATCTATTTCCTAAGCTATTTTTAGCTGCGGATGCCGGAGCGTCATTGCCATTAGACAGTACGCGTTCCACCTCTTTTGCTTATTCAGCGAGTTTAGGTACTGATTTAAGGCTTTCCAATAATTTGGGTATTCAACTTTCCGTAAGGTATGAGAATTGGGCCTTGAATTTAAATTCATATAGTAATTTCATAGGGGTAAGAGCAGCCTTTGCCTTGCCGATAATCAAACGATAAGGGATAGCTGATGATAGCTATTTTTAAAAGAGAGTTTCGAGCTTATTTAAATTCTTTTATAGCTTTTTTAGCTATTGGGATTTTTCTAATAGTTTCGGGGCTTTTTTTATGGGTTTTTACTGGCAATTCTGTATTTAATACTGGATATGCTGATATGCGCGTATTTTTTAATCTGGTGCCATTCTTATATATTCTGCTTATTCCCGCCTTGGGTATGCAGAGTATAGCTGAAGAAAGAAAAGAAGAAACTCTGTTGATATTAATCACCAAGCCTATTAGATTAAATGAAATTGTATATGGAAAATTTCTTGCAATTTTGGCGATTTTAGGGTTGGCTTTATTTTTAAGTTTCGGGAACGTGATTGCTTTATGGTATTTAGGGAATCCTGTCGGAAATTTAGATATGGCGGCCATACTGAGCTCCTATATAGGATTGCTTTTGGTGGGAATGGTATTTATTGCTGTAAGTTTGTTTGCTTCGGCATGTGTATCTAATCAAATGATTGCTTTTGTTGCAGGGGCATTTGTATGCTTTATTTTGTTTTATGCGGGGAATTATTTAGGAGAATATTTTGAAGGAAGTAGATTAGGAGATGTATTGAACTATTTGAATATTCGGAGTCATTTTCAAGCAATGGCCAGGGGCCTAATAGATCTTAGTGATGTGTTTTTTATGATTTCCCTCATGGTTTTATTTTTAATTTCTACTACCACTATTTTAAAAATTAGAAAATGGTAAATAAAATTAAAATTTTAAGTTTTTGGCCATTTATTCTGCTGTTATTAGGATTAATTTTCTTTGAATATTATCCCTTGCGGTTTGATTTTACGCAAGATAAACGCTTTAGCCTTAGAAAGGAGACACTAGCTCTACTGGATAGTTTGGAAAAGCCACTTCATATTACGGTATATTTAGATGGAGATATGCACCCTAGTTTTAAACGGCTACAGCAAGCTACCGAAGCATTATTAATAGATTATCGTCAGGTTGCCAATAAAACCATCCAAATTAGCTTTGTTGATCCATTAGCGGGTATGAACTTGGAGAAGCAATCAGAAGTCATTCAAAATTTGGGGACAGTTGGAATAAGGCCAATTCAAATTTACTTTACCAGGGATGAGGGAGTCACACAAAAGCTCATATTTCCGATGGCTCTCATCGATGATGGGGAATCTTTAATTCCCGTTAATTTACTTTCTAAAATATCAGGTTCTGCTACGCGATATGAAGAGAATATTAATTCTTCCATAGCACAATTAGAGTATAGTTTTTCCTCGAGAATTCAAGCGCTGAAAAATAGGGAGTTGCCCCGAATTGGATTTACAGAAGGACATGGGGAACCTGATAATCGCTATCTCTTAGATGCGTTTAGAAGTCTCAGTGAGAGTTACCTAGTAGGTCGAGTAGATTTGCAAAAAATTCAAAAATCTGGGTTAGATAGTTTAAAGGTTTTGGTAATTGCTCAACCTAAGAATGCATTTAGTGAATTAGAAAAATATAAATTAGATTATTTTATTCAACAAGGGGGGCGAGTTATTTGGGCACTGGATAAAGTTCAAATAAGTTTAGCTGATTTACAGTCGGGGGATTATAAGTTGGCGCAACCTTCTGACTTGAATTTAGATGATATGCTATTTGAGTTCGGCATTCGGATTCCTGCAAATTTGGTTTCAGATTTAAATGCTGCGCCCATTCCGATCACCTCTGGGGAGCTTGGTCAGAATTCCATTCAATTGTTGCCCTGGGTTTATTTCCCTATTGGAATACCCGATATATCTCATAAGATTAGTTATAAAATTGATCCTTTGAAATTGCAATTTGCGAGTACTATAGATACTCTGCAAACTACTGGAATTAAGAAAAGTGTAATATTAAAAACATCTGGACGAACTAAAGTAATGCCTGCTCCCTTTCCACTTTCTCTTCAATTGATAGGGAAAAAAATAGCTTCAGAAGAATATCAAGCAGGGGAGCAAACGCTGGGGGTTTTACTAGAAGGAAATTTTAAATCTTCCTTCTTTTTTAGAGGCGCTCCTGAAGGAATTATGGAAACTTTTCCTAAGCGGGATATAAGTGTGTTTAATAAAATGATCGTAATTTCAGACGGAGATGTATTTACAAATGATTTGGATGAGGAGGAGGAAAACCCGAAAACATTAGGGTATGATTCTTTTTCAGATACCCAATATGGTAATAAAGCTTTTTTATTAAACGCGATAGATTATTTGGCTTTGGATAGACCATTATTGGAATTGCGTAATCGAGAAGTTCAACTTCGTTTGATAGATAAGGTAAAGGCTAAATCCTCTAAATGGATTTGGCAATTTTGGGGATTCGGACTACCCTTGATAATGTTAATTACATTGGTGATTTTTCAACATTATTACAGGATGTATAGGTATGCCAAGTAATTTTTATATTTTTGAGAATATACCAAAATAATCATGAGATTTATAGTATCAACTTCGACCTTATTAAAGCATTTACAGACTGTAAATGGCGCTTCTAGTAGTAGTACAGTTTTACCAATTTTGGAAAACTTTTTATTTGAAATTAAAGAGGGTCAATTAATTATTTCTGCAACAGATTTGCAAACTAGCATGACTACCTCTTTGCCTGTTGAATCTAAGGAAGAAGGTAAAGTGGCTGTGCCGTCTAAAATATTGTTGGATACTTTAAAGACTTTACCTGATCAACCTATCTCATTTTTAATTGATGATAGCACTTTTGCCATCGAAATTAATGCAGGCGATGGAAAATACAAATTGAGTGGAGAAAATGGGGATGATTTTCCAAAAATTCCACAAGTAGATCAAGCTTCTTCAGTTAACCTCCCAGCTTCCGTATTGTCGGAGGCCATTACAAAAACTATTTTTGCAGTAAGTAATGACGAATTGAGGCCAGCAATGACTGGCGTTTATTGTCAATTATCTCCTCAGCATATCACCTTTGTAGCCACCGATGCACACAAATTAGTACGCTATAGACGCATGGATAGTCAGGCTGATAAAGCTTCTAGCTTTATTTTACCTAAAAAGGCATTAACTTTACTAAAGGCGGCATTACCTAATTCTGATGCGAATGTAGTTGTAGACTACAATGCTACAAGCGCATTTTTCAAGTTTGATAATATTAATTTAGTTTGTCGCTTAATAGATGAGCGTTATCCTGATTATGAGGCGGTTATACCCACAAACAATCCAAATAAATTAGCAATTGACAGGGCCTTATTTTTAAATACATTAAGAAGGGTAGTGATCTTTGCTAATAAGACTACTCATCAGGTTCGTTTAAAAATTTCGGGTAGTGAATTAAATATTTCCTCGGAGGATTTGGATTTTGCAAATGAAGCCCATGAGCGATTAAGTTGTCAATATACCGGTGAAGATTTAGAAATCGGTTTTAATGCTAAATTTTTAATTGAGATGTTAAATAATTTGACGGGTGAAGAAGTAACCTTAGAATTATCTACTCCTAATAGAGCTGGCTTGTTGATCCCTCAAACGAATGATGAAAATGAGGATGTGCTTATGTTAGTTATGCCAGTTATGTTAAATAACTCCTATTAGGTAATATTAATACTAAAATATTTTAAAATATGATTTTTCAACCATGATTCGACTAAGTGTCATGGTTGTTTTTTTGTATTTTTGCCAGACACTTAATTGATATACCGTGGAATTGATTCAAACCCTTATAGATTTTATTTTACATATTGATAAGCACTTAGCTGAAATTGTAAATGAATACCATACCCTAACTTATTGGATTTTATTCTTAATTATTTTTGCAGAAACAGGTTTTGTGGTTACTCCTTTTTTACCTGGTGATTCATTATTGTTCGCTATGGGTGCATTAATAGCTGGCGGAAACACAGGTCTAAATATATGGTTAATGACTGGTGTTTTAATTGTAGCTGCCATTTTAGGTAATACCGTAAATTATAAATTGGGTAGCTTTTTTGGGGCTGGAGTGTTTAAAGAAGGAAATCGAATATTGAAATTGGAATATTACCATCAATCTCAGCAGTTTTTTGAAAAGCATGGGGGAAAGGCCATTATTTTTTCAAGATTCTTGCCAATCTTTAGAACTATAGCACCATTTGTAGCAGGTATTGCAAGAATGCCTTTTGGTCGGTATACCTTTTTCAATGTGGTAGGTGGCGTTTCATGGATTGCAGGATTACTTTTTGCTGGTTATTTATTGGGTCAAATTCCATGGTTTAAAAATAATTTTGAATTGGTAATTATATTAATTGCTGTCTTAACTTTTTTACCTGCAGTATATGCTGCGGTGGCTTCCAGATTCAAAAAAAAGGAAATTTAAGGGTGTTTTAACGAGCTTTATTTTGGTTCGACAGTTGTGGTTGCCCTGCATCAATTCAGGCACTATATCAAAATGAACCTACGGCTAAAATGGAACTTCGCATTCTTTTCTGTATCATGTTATCTAACAATTCTGTATATAATAAAGCGTATGCTTTCGAATAGTTTTTAGTCATTACAGATCCTCTTCTTGAAAATTCAAATTGTAGGTGGGAGTTTATATCTTTACTCAATTTTTTTTCAAAACCTAATACAGAATCTACCGCTAAATGTGAGCTTCAAATGAATGTCCAGGTTTGCTTTGGAATATCTGGGTAATATCGGGCAGGCCCTGTAAATAAATTATATGTTTTGGCAAAAAGTTCGGGAATTCTACTCTCCCAAAAGCCATGTATACCTTTTTGGTCAGTAAGTTGACCATTATAATTTGAAGTAGTGTGTAGTGGTACGTGAGCATCTGAAATATAATGCCCCAGATCAGCACTTAATTTTAGAATTCTATTAATATCTTTTCTCTCAAACGCATTTACCAGTGACTTATAACTTTGTTGAATTTGCCACGGAAGACTTCCATTTTTATCTAAATAATGAATGCCGTAAATATTTATCGCTTCTGAATAGGTTAGTGGAAAGTTTAGTTTCGTAAATGGGTAGTTCTCGAAATCTATGTAGTGTTTTGCCCCTTCTAAACTATCCGTATAACGTCTGGTATCCGCTTTCACTGCTCATGCCACTAATAGACGTTCATTTTTTTTATAGAAGGCAAAGAGGGGTTCCGGTAAAATATGGATAGCTCCCCGATGGATGCTTTTATGTGCATAAAAGCCCCATGAGCTAAATAATATCAGTAAGTTAATGAGCAAAAAAGTAGTGATTCAACGTTTCATATTGGAAATATAGGGAATTCTGCATTTTTAAGGAAGTCGAAAAATTAAGTATTTGGAAATCAGATTATATTTTTTTTGCTTCATTCCAGTAAATATCCATTTCTGCTAAACTCATATCAGCAAGTTCTTTTCCTGCAAGCCTTGCTTTTTCTTCTAGGTATTGAAATCTTTTAATAAACTTTTTATTCGTTTTTTCAAGAGCAGTTTCAGGATTTATTTTTAAAAATCTGGCATAATTAATTAAGGAAAATAGTAAATCTCCAAATTCACTCTCAGCTTTTTCAGTAGCGATTTCAGTAGCGTTCTCGATATTAAATTCTGCCTTAAATTCCGCTAATTCTTCTTCAACTTTTTCCCATACCTGCGCTTTATTATCCCAATCAAAACCAACTCCTGTGGCTTTTTCTTGAATCCTGGCAGCTTTTACTAAAGCAGGTAAAGATTGTGGTACTCCTCCTAATACAGATTTATTCCCTTCTTTTAATTTTAAAAGTTCCCAGTTCCTTTTTACATCTTCCTCATTTTTTACTTTGACATCACTATAGATATGTGGATGTCGATAAATAAGTTTATCGCAAACCCCATTAAGTACATCTACAATATTAAAAGCGTTTTTTTCTTCACCTATTCTTGCATAGAATACTAAGTGCATCATAATATCGCCCAACTCTTTTTTGATATCTTCTAAATCTCCATCTAAAATCGCATCTGATAATTCATATGTTTCTTCAATTGTTAAGTGTCTAAGGGTTTCCATGGTTTGCTTTTTATCCCATGGACATTCTGTTCTAAGAGTTTTCAATACTTCTAAGAGTCTTAGAAAGGCTTGATCTGGAGTATTTTTAGGGACTGGAATAGGAGTTGCCATATAGAATTAATTTAGGGGTTTAAAAGCGCGTATCATTTCTCTTTTGCCTGAAGGTCCAGGATGTTTATGGGTGGATAATCCGGCAGCTTGGAGTGCTCTTTTTAGGTTTCCAGTAATAGCATAGGATACAAATAAGCCCCCTGGTTTTAGTGCTGAACAAATATTATAAATGACTTGATCTGACCATATTTCGGGCTGATGTCTTACTGAAAAGGCGTCAAAATAAATAATATCAAATTGTGGAGTAAAGGATAAATTTTGTATTTTTTCTTCCCAGATTTGAAGTTTTACGCCGGAAATTATCTCTAATTCTGGTGGGTTAAATTCGCTATTTAGATTAGCCTTAGGTGATATTAAACTTGTCTTATACTTTTCTAGAAAATTATTCCAAAGGTCAGTGTCAATATATTTAAGGTATTGTGTTTCTTGTAATTGATCGTGAAGTAAAGGATAGGCCTCTATGCCAGTGTAATTTAAGAGAATATTATTTTTTTGAGAATATTCAGCAGATAATAAAAAATTCAATCCTGTCCCAAATCCCATTTCTAAAATGTTATAACTATCTTGTAAATGGAGTTGATGAAAATCAATTAATCCTGCTTTTAAAAATACATGTTTACTTTCTTGCAGTGCTCCATGTGCAGAATGATAATGTTCCCCTATTTCTTCGTTAAAAAAAGTATAGGAACCATCAGCAGTTTGCTTTAAAATATTCATTTTGCAAAATTAGGACAATAACTGATATTTGATACTATGAATATTGAAGAATTAAGAGATTTCTGTTTATCCTTACCAGGCACTACCGAAAGTATGAAATGGGGACATTTATGTTTTTTAATAGAGGAGAAAATTTATGTTATTATAGATTTTGAAGGGGAGGGTGATTTTTGTGTGAAGTGTAATCCCGAAGAATTTGATGAACTTATAGCGCAACCAGGTTTTTTACAGGCTCCTCATATGGCAAAGAGGCAATGGGTTTTGGGTAAAGGAATCGCAAATTTTCCAGAAGATTTAATCAAAAGATTACTTCAAAATTCAAGGATCCTAGTCATTGGAAAAATGAGTAAAAAATTACAAGCGAAATATTTGAATGGGTGAGGTATACATATATATAAAAATAAAAGCGCCTACAAGGCGCTTTTATTTTTGGTAAATATATATTACCAAATTTTAATTCGATTTTCTGGTTTTTTATATAATTTATCTCCTGGTTTTACGTCAAATGCTTCGTACCAGGCATCCATATTTACTGGGGCTCCTATGGTTCTGTACTGCCCAGGGGAGTGGGTGTCCGTTTTAATTAATTGTGCAGCTGTTTCAGGTAAGGCATTTCCTCTCCATATTTGTGCCCATGCTAAAAAGAATCTTTGATCGGGTGTGAAACCGTCAATCTTCTCATTACTTTGCCCTTGTTTAGTCATTTTGAAGGCGGTGTATGCCATATTTAAGCCTCCTAAATCACCAATGTTTTCACCCATTGTTAATTTTCCATTTACTGGGATAGAATCGAGTACTTTATACTGGTCAAATTGAGCTCCCAGCTGTTTGGTCTTTTCAATGAATTTAGCTCTATCAACATCAGACCACCAATTTTTTAAATTTCCATCTTTGTCATATTGACTTCCACTATCATCAAAACCATGGCTCATTTCGTGGCCTATTACCGCGCCTATTCCTCCATAATTTATGGCATCGTCTGCACTTGGGTCGAAAAAGGGGAATTGTAAGATGCCGGCTGGGAATACAATTTCATTCATGGTAGCACTATAATAGGCATTAACAGTTGGTGGAGTCATTCCAAATCGGGTCTTATCTACTGGCTTCCCTAACTTGCTAATATTTTCTTGATAGTTCCATTTGGCAGCATTTCGAATATTTTGGAAATATGTATTTCTATTTATTTCTAAACCTTCATAGTTTTGCCATTTAGTAGTATAGCCTACCTTAGGTACAAAAGCATGGAGTTTTGCAAGGGCTTTGACTTTTGTTTCATCACTCATCCAGTCTAAATCTTTAAGTCTGATTTCAAAGGCTTTTCTAAGGTTTTCAATCATTTCATCCATGCGTTGCTTGGCTTCCGGCTTAAAATGTTTTGCAACATAGAGTTGACCTAATAATTCTCCTATGGTGCCATCTGTTAAGGCAGTCATTTTTTGCCATCTAGGAGTAGGAACTTTTTGTCCGGTTTGAGCTTGCGTAAAGGCGAAATTAGCTTTTACAAAAGGACTACTTAAATGAGGTGCTGCCGACTTTAATATATTCCAAGTAAGATAAGATTTCCAATCTTCAAGTTCAGTATTATTGATCAATTCACTTAATTTAGTGAAAAACGGTAAGGAATTTACAATAACAGAATCGACATTTGGAATTTTATATTGACTTAACAAATTTTTCCATGAAACCCCAGGGCTAAGTTTATCTAATTCAGCAATGGATAACTTATTATAGGTTTTATAGGGATCCCGCATTTCTAATCTGGAAAGTTGGGCTTCAGCCAATTGTTTTTCAATTAGAAATACTGAAATGGCTTTTTTCTGAGCAGTGGTTTTTGAATGCCCAATCAGTTGAAAAAGTTTCTCTAGATACTTTGTGTAAGCAGCTCTGATTCTATTGCTTTCAGTATCATTTTTTAAATAATAATCTCTATCTGATAAGGTAGTGCCTCCTTGAGATAGATTGACTACTTGGTTTACAACGTTTTTACGATCTTGACCAACGCCTATTCCAAATAGCGCAGAAGCAATACCTTCTGTTCTTAAATAGGCTACTTCATTCCATATTTCTGATTTGTTATTTATTTTTGCTATTCTATCCAAATCTGCCTGAATGGGGTTAAAGCCTAGTTTTTCGATCGCTATTGAATCCATACCCGCGGCAAAAAAATCTCCTACGCGTTTTGTTACTGAGCCAGCTGCAGCAGTTTTGTTTTTTGCAGCTTCTTCTACGATATTACGAACAGCTTGAGAATTAAACTCGCGTAGTAAATTAAAAGAAGTCCACCGCGTTTCCTTAGGTGGTACAGGGTTGTTTTTTATCCAGGTTCCACTAGCATATTGATAAAAATCATCCCCGGGTTTAACCGTTAAATCCATATTAGCAGGATCAATAAATTTTTTATTTGTTGGGCTTTGTGCTACAGCAATTGTTCCGCTCAGTAGGAGACCAATTAGGCTGAGTTGGATTTTATTGAATTTGTACATATGTGAAATATATTTAATTAATAATTAGAACACCCAATTTATTGATTTTAATTCAAATTTTCCTTAGAATTCCTTATTTTTGTAAGATTACACAACATTTCATGAGCTTAAACACTAAATATAATCCTACTGATACAGAGGATAAATGGTATTCTTATTGGTTATCTAAAAAGTTTTTTCATTCTGAACCCGATCATAGGGAGCCTTATACTATCGTTATACCTCCACCTAATGTGACAGGCGTTTTGCATATGGGTCATATGTTGAATAATACCATTCAAGATGTACTTATTCGAAGAGCAAGAATGCAAGGCAAGAATGCATGCTGGGTAGCAGGTACAGATCATGCCTCTATTGCTACTGAAGCAAAAGTTGTGGCCATGCTAAAAGAAAGGGGTGTCGAGAAAAAGGATATTTCTAGAGAGGAGTTCTTGCAACATGCGTGGGAATGGAAAGATAAATATGGTGGTATTATTTTAGAGCAATTAAAGAAGTTAGGAGCTAGTTGTGATTGGGATAGAACGCGCTTTACTATGGATCCGGATATGTCGAATGCTGTAATAGACAGTTTTATTCACCTATATAATAGAGGCTTGATTTATCGCGGGGTAAGAATGGTTAATTGGGATCCTCAAGCTAAGTCTGCTGTATCCGATGAAGAGGTTATTCGGAAAGAAGTAAATTCTAAATTATTCTATCTTAAATACGAATTAGTTGGTGGAGCTGAGGATAAATCAGATGCTATAATTATTGCAACTACTCGTCCTGAAACGATTATGGCGGATACGGCAATTTGTATCCATCCAGCCGATGAAAGGTATACGCATTTACATAGTAAAAAGGTGTTAGTTCCTTTAATAAACAGAGAAATACCAGTTATTTTAGATGAATATGTGAGTATGGATTTTGGGACTGGATGCTTAAAGGTTACGCCCGCTCACGATTTAAACGATTATGAGCTTGGATTAAAACATAATTTACCTGTTATTGATATTTTAGAAGATGATGGGACAATAAATGAAAAGGCCACTATATTGGTTGGTGAGGATAGATTTATCGCCCGCAAAAAGATCGCTAAACTTTTGGAAGCATCTGGTAACCTAGATAAAATTGAAGATTATAAGTCCCAAGTTGGATTTTCAGAACGCACAGATGCTGTAATTGAACCCAAACTTTCTTTACAATGGTTTTGTAAAATGGAAGAAATGGCCAAGCCAGCATTGGAAGATGTATTGAATGGGGAAGTTAAACTTATTCCAGATAAATTTATCAATACATACCGTCATTGGATGGAAAATGTTAAGGATTGGTGTATAAGTAGACAATTATGGTGGGGACAACGGATCCCGGCATGGTATTATGAAAATGAAAAGCCTGTGGTGGCAAAAACTCAATCAGAGGCTATAGATATTTTGATTTCTCGTTCAACAGAACGTCAAGCATTTACTGAAGCAGAGAAACTAAATTTTAAACAGGAAGCAGCAGCTAAGATTCATCAAGATGAAGATGTAATGGATACTTGGTTTTCCTCTTGGTTGTGGCCGATCTCCGTTTTTGATGGTTTTAAAGATCCCGACAATAAAGACTTTAAATATTATTATCCCACACAAGATTTAGTTACTGCACCTGAAATATTATTTTTCTGGGTGGCCAGAATGATTATGGCGGGTCATGAATTTGTGAAGGAAAAGCCATTTAGCAATGTATACTTAACCGGGATTGTAAGAGATAAAATAGGTCGCAAGATGTCTAAGTCTTTAGGGAATTCTCCAGATCCAATAGGCCTCATTGAAAAATATGGAGCTGACGGGGTTAGGGTAGGTATGTTGATGTCTTCCCCGGCAGGCAATGACCTGATGTTTGATGAAGCTTATTGTGAACAAGGACGCAATTTTGCCAATAAAATTTGGAATGCCTTTAGATTAGTAAAAGGTTGGGAAGTGGATACTCATTTAGTTTGTAAAAACGAGCAAGCTATTATTTGGTTTAACGAGAGATTCCAAGAGGCATTAGTCGAAATTGAACACAATTTCAAACAATATCGTTTATCCGAAGCGCTCACTAGTATGTACAAATTAGTGTGGGAGGACTTCTGTTCATGGTATTTAGAAATGGTAAAACCTGGATATCAAGAATCCATAGATTTGAAAACACAACAACAAACCCTCTCGTTTTTCGATCAAATTATCAGGTTATTACATCCAATAATGCCATTTATTACGGAAGAATTATACCATGATGATATTTTCGGAGCTCGCTCAGAAATGGACTGCTGTATAGTGGCGAGTTATCCGGTTTCAAACGAATTTAATGCTGAAATATTGAAATCTGGATCACAGGTAAAAGATTTAATTTCAGAAATTCGGAACCTTAGAAAAGCTAAACAAATTGCCCCTAAAGAATTATTACCCCTTTCTTATAAAGTTAATAGTGGTATGAATTATAAGTCGTGGGAAAATATAATTTTTAAACTTGGATTTATTTCTACTATTCAGGAAGTTCAAGAGAAAGTAAATGGTGCAAATGCTTTTTTAGTAAATAAAGATGAGTTTTTTGTAAATTTAGGAGAGTCTTTTGATCCAGTAGCAGAAAAAGCTCGCTTAGAAAAGGAAATAAGCTATTTAGAAGGGTTTTTGAAGTCTGTGAACGCGAAACTTAGTAATGAGAAGTTCGTTCAAAATGCTAAGCCAGAAGTTATTCAGAATGAGCGTAATAAACAAGCAGATGCACTTTCTAAATTAGAAATTATAAAAGAAAATTTGAACGCTTTAGCTTAATACAAATGAAATACTTAACCTCATTATTACTCCTATGTTTATTTATGGGATGTCAATCTCAGAAAGCTGAACCTATTCAAACAAGTGTATTTTTGGAAAATCAATTAGGTCAATTTATTTCACAACATCCAAATTGGAAGGCTGATGAAGATACAGAGAAAAAAACTACCGAAAAGTTTAGACATCGGGTAATCAACTGGAGTAATGAAGAGGAGTTTTTAAAGGATTTACCTTTTAAATTTAAAAGATTAATCGATACAACTGTCAATAATACGGCAGTCAAATTGGCTTTTTTTGAAACTTATTCTGATTCAACTCGAAATAGCCAATCTTTATTAAATTTCATGCAACTACAAATTAAAGGATTAGTATCGGCAGAGCAAAGTAAGGATTTGATTGTTGGAAATACCTATTATATAGATGGGCATTTATTTAAACAAGGTAAGCGAAATGATATACAATATGTGGAGCTCGGACAATTTAAAGGTTATGCATTAGGGAGTTATATGTTTTCTATTAATCAAATAAACCCCATTAATCAAGCTAATTAATTCTTAGTATTTCTTTTTATTTGCTAATATTTCAGAATAGAGAGGTAAGTCAGGTAAGTATTTGTATTGCCCTAGATTATGCTGAATTTCTGCATAAATATGTTGCAGGCCATTGGTAACAATTAAAATGGGCGCCTTATAAATTGAATTATAGCGTGCTGCCTGGTCAAACGTTGATTGAGTTATTTTAATTTTAGGAGCTTTGCATTCTACTAAAATTAAAGGATTACCATAAGTGTCTAAAATTAAAATATCACTTCTTTTTTGTAATTGGTTTAACTTTAGTCCTCCTTCGATTTGAATTAATGTGCTTGGAATGTTTTTTTCTTGAATTAAAAATCTAATAAAATGTTGCCTCACCCATTCTTCTGGACTCAGCAATAAATGTTTTTTACGGATTTCATCGAAAATATAAAGCTTATCACCTTCTTGTGTGATTTTGAAGGCTTGCGGCTTTAAATTTAAGGCGGGCAATTTTGTCATTAAATTTTTATTCATAGCTTATAATAATGCTAAAAATAGGCATTAAAACTTTGCAAAAATTGTATTTTTATCGGAAATGAGTGCAGCTGATTTAATTAAAGAACTAAAGTCTAGAAAATATCGTCCTGTTTACCTTTTGCATGGGCAGGAACCTTATTATATTGATATTGTGGTTAATTATTTGGAGAACAATGTATTAACTGACATGGAAAAAGGCTTTAATCAGACAATAGTTTATGGTAAAGACAGTGATTTAAGTACTATTTTAAATGCAGCAAAGCGATATCCAATGATGTCTGAATTTCAATTAATAATTGTAAAAGAAGCTCAAGATCTCAAATGGTCTAAGGAATCGGAAGGAACTGGAAGTGAAATGGAAGCATTATTACATTATTTGGAAAATCCTGTGCCTTCTACAATTTTAGTTTTTGCTCATAAATATGCCTTATTTGACAAGCGTAAAAAAGTTTTTAAAGCTTTTGGAAATAAGGGTGTTGTATTTCAGTCTGATTCTATTAGAGAACAACAAATTATGCCTTGGGTAGAAAATTATATAAAGGAGAAGGGCTACGCTATACAACCTCAGGCAGCAAGTCTAATGGCTGAATATTTAGGTACTGATTTATCTAAAATTTCTAATGAAATTGATAAATTATGCTTAAATGTATCTTCTTCAGAGGCAATTAATACCGATGATATACAGCGTAACATTGGGATAAGTAAAGATTTTAATGTATTTGAGTTACAGAAGGCATTAACGCAGCGAAATGCATTTAAAAGCTTTCAAATTGTAGATTATTTTGGAAATAATCCTAAAGCAAATCCCTTAGTATTAGTATTAGCAAGTTTAAATAGTTTCTTCACTAAAGTTCTGAAATATCATTATTTGCCAAATAAATCAGATGCGGCAAAAGTATTGGGGCTGAATCCTTATTTTGTAAAAGATTATGAAATAGCTGCCCGAGCTTTTCCCTACCATAAAACGATAGAAGTTATTTCTCACCTTCGGACATACGACTTGAAAAGCAAAGGTGTAGATAGTACCAATCATACAAGCGAGGGAGATTTACTTAAAGAATTAATCTTTAAAATTTTAAATTAAAATCTTCTTTACAATTCTAATTTTTCCCTTATTTATTAGATTTTGTAACTATAAAGTTATAAATCCTTGTGAGGATTTAGAGGTCGGTAGTCTATATTTGTTTATCCAAACAATATTTTGGTCAACCAAAAAAATCTAAGTTTCAAATAATGAAAAAACAATTACTAACTGTATTGTTAGCTGCAGGTACAATGGCTGTAGCTAATGCACAAACCCGTCCGGGAGGTGGAGCAGGAGCGCCTGCTGCCATCGATACCGCACGTAGAGCAGCGCCAGGGGCAACCGCTGCAAGACCTCAACCTCGTCCTTATAACCAAGTTATTACTAACAAGGCGGAGACGAATAAAGGAATGATTACTACGCACAAAATCGAAGACAAATTCTACTTTGAGATTTCAGAGGATATGATTGGTCGCGATATTTTAGTTGTGAATCGTATTCACAAATCAGGTGTGGATGTTCGCACGGCTCAAGGTTATGCTGGAGATCAAATTGGTAGTACAGTAGTACGTTTTGATAAAGGCCCTAACAACCGTGTTTTCCTACGTAAAGTTAGTTTCCGAGCTTATGCGGCTGATTCCACTTCTGAGATGTATCAGAACTTAATGAACTCAAGTATTCAGCCAATTGCTCAATCATTTAATATTGCTGCTTTTAGTCCGGATAATAAGGGTGTAGTTATCGATATGACTGATTATATTTCTTCAGATAACGATATCATGTATTTTAGCTCTCCAGCTGCAAAATCACGTTTCCGTTTAGGTAACCAATTGGCAGATAGAAGTTATATTACTAATGTAAAAGCATTTCCTAACAATGTAGAGATTACTGCTGTTAAAACATATACTTTAACTGCTGCTCAAGCTGGAGCTGGCGGTGGTGGTGGTATGATGGGTGGCGGAGGTTCTACAGGTACAGCAACAGTGGAGTTGAAATCTTCTTTTGTAGCTTTACCTAAAGTTCCAATGAAACCTAGATACTTTGATCCTCGTGTGGGTTATTTCACAGTTGGTTTTATCGATTTCGATAAAAACCCTCAAGGTGTGAAAAACATGAGTTTAGTTAAACGTTGGAGATTAGAGCCTAAACCAGAAGATATCGCTAAATACAAACGCGGTGAGTTAGTTGAACCTCAAAAACCAATTATATTTTACATTGATCCAGCTACTCCTAAAAAATGGGTTCCTTATTTAATTGCTGGGGTGAATGACTGGGCTAAAGCTTTCGAAAAAGCAGGTTTCAAAAATGCGGTAATCGGTAAAGTTGCGCCTACTAAAGAAGAAGATCCTACTTGGAGTTTAGATGATGCTAGAAATTCAGCTATTGTTTACAAACCATCTGAGATCTCAAATGCTTCTGGTCCTTCAACTTCTGACCCTAGAACTGGGGAGATTTTAGAAAGTCATATCAACTGGTTCCACAACGTACAAAAATTAGTTCGTGACTGGTATATAATTCAAACGGCTGCAGTGGATCCACGTGCTCGTAAAATGGTATTCAGTGATGAATTAATGGGCGATTTAATTCGTTTCGTATCTTCTCACGAAGTGGGTCATACTTTAGGATTAAGACATAATTACGGTTCTAGTTCTACTGTTCCTGTAGAGAATTTGAGAAACAAAAAATGGGTAGAAGAAAATGGTCATACGCCATCGATTATGGATTATGCTCGTTTTAACTACGTTGCTCAACCTGAAGATAAAATTGGTATCAAAGGATTATATCCACGCATTGGTGACTATGATAACTGGGCAATTGAGTGGGGTTACCGTTACTTCCCAGATAGCAAAACTGCGGAATCTGATGCGGTTATCTTAGATAAAATGACAACAGAAGCGGCTAAAAACAGACGCTTATGGTTTGGTACTGAAACTAACCCAGATGATCCACATTCTCAAAATGAGGATTTAGGTGATAACTCTATGTTGGCATCTGAATATGGTATCAAAAACTTAAAAGTAATTATCAAAGGTTTACCTGAGTGGACTAAAACTAAAGGCGAAGGTTATGAAAACCTAGAGACTATGTATGGTCAGTTAACTACACAGTTTGGTCGTTACATGGGTCACGTAGCTAAAAACGTAGGTGGTATTTATGAGAACCCTAAAACGGTAGATCAAGCTGGTACTATTTACGAGCGTACTCCAGCAGCTATTCAAAAACAAGCTATGGATTTCTTAAATGCTCAATTATTTACTACGCCAACTTGGTTATTAGAGAAAAGCATCTTAGATAATATTGGTGAAAAACCAATGGATGTTGTAATTAGATTGCAAAACACTACATTAAATCGTTTAGTAGGTACTAGTACATTATCTAAATTAATTGCAGCTGAAGTTATCGATGGTCCAAGTGCTTACAAAATCACTGATTTATTTAATGATTTAAATGCAGGTATTTTCTCAGAATTGAAATCTAATTCAGCCGTGGATGCTTACCGTCGTAATTTACAAAAAGCTTATGTAGATCGTATGATTAGCATCGTGAAACCTGCTCCTGCTCCAACTGGTGCAGCTGGCATGACTATCCCTGGCAGAACTGCTGGTGGTGCTAGTGGCTTAAGTGTAAATAACTCTGATGTTGTATCTGTAGTAAAAGGTCAATTAAGAGATTTACAAGCTAGTTTAAAATCTGCTTCATCTTCTGATACATTAACTAAATACCATTTAGCTGATTTATCTGATCGTATTTCAGCAGTATTAGATAGCAAATAAATTATTCTAAAATATTAATTTATAGGGGTTACTTGAAAACAAGTAACCCCTTTTTTATTAAGCTGAATATTAGCGAAAGGTGTTAAATTTTAATATCTTTGCCCGAAATTTAACAATATGGCATTACAATGTGGTATTGTAGGTTTACCAAATGTTGGTAAATCTACTTTGTTCAACTGTTTATCTAACGCAAAGGCTCAAGCAGCCAATTTTCCTTTTTGTACTATAGAACCTAACGTAGGTGTAATAACTGTTCCTGACCCTCGATTAACGAAGTTAGCTGAAATAGTAAAGCCACAAAAGGTACAACCCAATACTATTGAAATAGTAGATATTGCTGGTTTAGTTAAAGGCGCTTCTAAAGGCGAAGGTTTAGGGAATCAGTTTCTAGGAAATATCAGAACAACCAATGCCATTATTCACGTTCTCAGATGTTTTGATGATGGGAATGTGATTCACGTGGATGGTTCTGTGAATCCTATTAGAGATAAAGAAATTATTGATACAGAACTTCAATTAAAAGATTTAGATACAGTTACGAAGCGTATCCAAAAAGTTGAAAAGCTTGCCAAGAATGATAAAGAAGCGAAAAAGGTATTTGAGGTATTAAGTATAATTAAAACTCATTTAGAAGCTGGTAAATCTGCTCGTTCGGTTGCAGTTGCGGAGGAGGACTTAGAATATATTAAGGATTTAGGTTTGTTAACCCAGAAACCAGTGATGTATGTTTGTAACGTAGATGAGGCTTCTGTAAATAAAGGAAATGCTTATACAGAGCAAGTTAAAGCAGCAGTTGCAGATGAGCAGGCAGAAGTTTTAATCATTTCAGCAAAAATTGAATCTGAAATTGCGGAATTAGAATCATTTGAAGAAAGAGAAATGTTTTTAGCAGATTTAGGTCTAGATGAATCTGGAGTAAATAAATTAATTAGAGCTGCGTATAGACTATTAAATTTAGCTACTTACTTTACTGCAGGTGTACAAGAGGTGAGAGCTTGGACAATTACAAATGGATTTACAGCCCCTCAAGCAGCGGGTGTTATTCATACAGATTTTGAAAAAGGCTTTATTAGAGCGGAAGTAATTAAATATCAGGATTATGTTAGCCTCGGATCTGAGAACGCTTGCAAGGAAGCAGGAAAACTTGCTGTAGAAGGTAAAAGTTATATTGTGGAAGATGGTGATATTATGCACTTCCGATTTAATGTATAAAAAAATCCCTGCTTTTTAAAAGCAGGGATTTTTTTTTAGTCAATTTTTTTTCCTTTCATGGCTTGAGAAACCGCAATGTCCATGAGTCGCTCGGCGAATGGTCTTGTATATTCATTTAGCACTTCTACTTTAGCTAATATTAAATCTTTGTTAGCTGTAGGAATAGCATCTTTTACCGCTTGAATATGATTTAAGGTTTCTAGTTCTTCATGAGTAGATAATAGGCCTTTATTTTTTTCAAGAAATCTTTCAGCTGTATAGATCAATTGTTCCGCTTCTGCTTTGGCTTCTATCTGCATTCTTTTTTGAACATCAGATTGTGCATTTTCTATACTATCAATCAGCATTTTCTCCACAGTATCATCATTTAATCCATAGGCTGGAACAATATCGATTTCTTGCTTGACACCTGATCTAAGTTCAATGGCTTGGACTGTTAATATGCCATCGGCATTTAATAAGAAATTAATATCAACTTTTGGTAATCCTGCTGGCATAGCTGGAATGCCTTTTAATTCAAATTCTGCTAATTTTCTATTTTCACTTACCAAATCTCTTTCCCCTTGATATACAGAAATTTTCATGTTTACCTGACCGTCTACTGAGGTAGTATATTGGCGTCCAGCTTTGGTTGGAACTTTACTGTTCCGAGCAATAATAACATCCATCAGACCCCCCATAGTTTCAATGCCTAGCGAGAGAGGTGTGACATCTAATAACAAGATATCAGAACGGTTACCTGCTAAAATATCGGCCTGGATAGCGGCACCTAGGGCTACCACTTCATCTGGATTTAATTGATCATGGGCGATTTTACCAAAAAATTCACTCACGGCCTTTTTTACAGCGGGAATTCGAGTAGATCCCCCAACTAAAATAACCTCCTGAATATCGTTAACTGTTAGTTGAGCATCTGAAAGGGCTAATTTACAAGCGTCTAATGTAGCTTGAATTTTATCTTTAATAAGATTTTCAAAAGTAGCTTTATCTATGCTACAAAGAATATCATCAATTTTTTCATTGAAAATGTTTTGCGTTGAGAGTGCCTTTTTAGCTTTTTCCGCCATTAATCTTAACTCTTGCATCAGCGCATGATTTTCTTGAAGTTTACTATAAGAGAGATCATTATTACTAATCCAATAATCTACAATTTCTCTATCAAAGTCATCTCCACCAAGGTAGGTATTACCATGGGTAGCTAATACTTCAAATATTCCTTGTTGGATAGTTAGAATGGAAACGTCAAAAGTGCCTCCTCCTAAATCGTATACTGCAATAGTTTTAGTTTCATCTGGGTTTAATCCTATCCCGTAAGCCAAACTTGCTGCAGTAGGCTCATTAACTATTCTAAGTACATCTAATCCAGCTAATTTACCAGCATCACGAGTCGCTTGTCTTTGCGTGTCATTAAAGTATGCAGGGACTGTAATAACCGCTCTATTTACAGGTGTTTTTAAAGCGTGCTCAGCTCTAGATTTAAGTTCCTTTAAAATTTCAGCAGATAGTTCAATGGGGTTGTAAAATCGACCCGCGGCGTTTATTTTAACAAGAGCATCTGATTCATCATCAATTATTTTGTAACTAAATAAATCCGAATGGTCTTTTACATCATTATAGGCTCTACCTAAAAGTCTTTTTACTGAAAAAATAGTATTAGCAGGATCTTCTATTAAAAAAGGTTTAGCCTCATTTCCAATGCTAGCTTCACCTTGTTCATTGAAGTGAATTACAGAAGGAACTAAGGCGCCTTTCCCTGTATCATTTATAATTTGTGCTTTATTTTCGGGATTTATGAAAGCCACTAAGCTATTTGTAGTACCTAAGTCAATTCCTACAATGATATCTTCTTTTTGCAAAGAACCAGTTGCAAGATTTATAGAAATTTTTGCCATAGGTACAAATTTAGTTAGATTTTTTAAGTGTTATTCAAAAAGTTTGTTTTGTAACGTTGAAATGATAAGTGTACCTAAATACCAGGAAAATCTGGTATGTTGGGAGCAAACATTTCATTTTTATGAATATCCCATAACCAATAGATTATCAAAGAATATGATTTTATCCCGGCATCTTGTTTATTCATTTTTAGGAAATTATCAAAAGTCAAACTCATAAATTGTGACATCTGAGCGTTATATTTTTTCCAAAAATCACTTTCTTTTTTAAAGTGGGATTGAGTTTTGGTATTTAATTTTTCATATAGTTTAGGGTATTCTGTTGGTAGTTTATAGGCGATTTCGAGTAAGACATATCTTAACATTGAATAATTTGCAGCATATAAAATCTCAGGTTTAGAACTTTGAATAGAAGCTACATAACCCAATAAATTAGCTTCATCTTCATAAGCAATTCCGAATTGATGTCCCACCTCATGAGACATTACAAAAGGTTTTATCCAAGGTACAATTTGATTGTTTACATTAGCTTCTGCAGTAACTGGATTATAATATCCTTCTATTCCTAAATTACTCCAAAAACTTGGTAGGGGAGTTTCTTTTATCGAAACACCTTTATAGGTAAATTGAGGATTTAATGACGCTAATTGCTTATAATTTGTTATGGTTTCTTGCTTTAGTGTGTTAAAGTCGTAATCATTAAGTTTATCGCTATAAGGGGCAAGTTCATTGGTTTTCTGAATAAAATAATGGCCTAATTCAAGGAGTTTTTCTGAAGTTAAACTATCCTTTTTAAGTTTTAAAGTGTAGCCTATGCTTGTTCTTTGGTAATTTAAGCCCCAAATAAGCTGATAGAAAATAACTAGGCCTATTGTCCAATTAAATAAAAGTAAGAAGACAGCTAACATGGATTTAGTACGCCCTAATTTAAATTGTTTTTTAATTTGCTTGATTATTACAAGGCCTAATCCTAAAAACAATATGATGTATATAAACTCACTTAAAGCGAATGGAATCCACCCGAATAGATATCTAAAAGTTAAAGAATAATATTTAAAAATTATATTGGCATATATCAAATTGTAAAGTGAAGTAGCGTAGCTTAACCAAATTAAAAAAATTAGGAATGTAAGGAGCGTAGCAGAAGTTAAGATGGTTTTTTTATTTTTCATTATTTTGTGAAGGTTAATCTCTGACCAGTTTGATTTGTTTTAAATTTTCCTTTTTCAAAAGCTAAGACGCCATTCACAAAGGTGTGGGTTATACTCGCCCGAAATGTATCCCCTTCAAATGGAGACCAACCACATTTATAAAAGCTATTCAATTTGGTAACTTGGAACGGGTCGTTTAAATCTATTAAAACTAAATCAGCCCAATAGCCTTCACGGATAAAACCTCTCTTTTCAATATTAAAACAAATAGCAGGGGCGTGAGCAGTTTTGTGTGCAATCTCCATTAAACTTAATTTGCCTTGCAAATGTAATTCTAAAAGTGCATTTAAAGCGTGCTGAACTAATGGGCCACCAGATGGGGCTTGTAAATAATTTTGTTCCTTTTCAGCAAGGGTATGAGGAGCATGATCAGTTGCAATCACATCTATTTTATTGGCTAATACACCGGCGAGAATTGCTTCTTGATCGGATTTTGTTTTAACTGCCGGATTCCACTTGATAAAATTACCTTTGCGGGCGTAATCTTCCTCATTAAACCAAAGATGATGAATGCATGCTTCGGCGGTTATTCTCTTCTCCTCTAAAGGGATATTTGCATCAAATAAATCCAGTTCACGAGCAGTTGAAATATGTAATATATGCAACCTTGTATTATATTTTTTTGCTAATTCTACTGCCAAGGAAGAAGATTTATAACAAGCCTCTGCACTTCTAATTAAAGGGTGCATTTCAGGCGTAATAGCTTCTCCATATTGAGATTTAAAATGAGTTAGATTTTTTTGTATAGTCTGCTCATCTTCGCAATGAGTAGCTACTAACATTGGAGTGTTTTGAAATATGTTTTCTAATGTTTTCGCATTATCAACTAACATATTTCCCGTAGAAGAACCCATGAAAACTTTTACTCCACATACTTTTCTAGGATCTGTTTTCAATACTTCCGCTATATTATCATTACTAGCTCCCATATAAAATGAATAATTGGCCAAGGAACAATCTTCAGCTATATTATATTTTTGTTCTAGGAGTTCTTGCGTCAATGTATTAGGAACTGTATTGGGCATTTCCATAAAGCTTGTTATACCACCCGCTACTGCGGCCATGCTTTCAGTAAATATGTCACCTTTGTGTGTTAATCCTGGCTCTCTAAAATGAACTTGATCATCAATCATACCAGGTAAAAGATATTTTCCTTCTGCATTAATTTCATAGGCATTTGGTTCATTAATGTGAGTTTCGATTTTTGCTATTTTACCAGATTTAATCAATACATCAACAACATTAATTTGACCTTCATTAACCAGGTGGGCTTGCTTTAATAGAATGGGATTTGACATACTCAAAGATACAAATGTGTTTTAGCATTTAAAACCTAGTTTTCCATACCAAGCAAATTCCTATCTTTGTAAAATGCCGAAATTATTTGAAGACTTTAAATTGAATCGCCAAATCTTAAATGCCGTAGCCGATGCTGGGTATACACAAGCTACACCTATTCAAGAAAAAGCGATAGCCCCAATATTGTCTGGTCAGGATATTTTTGGAATTGCCGAAACGGGAACTGGTAAAACTGCTGCATACCTTTTGCCCATTCTCATGCAGCTTAAGTTTGCTCAAGGAATGGCTCCTCGTGCCTTAATTTTAGCTCCTACACGGGAATTAGCGATGCAAATTGGTGAAGAAGTAAAAAAGTTTAGTGTGTACACCGACCTTCGATCATTAGTAATTTTTGGTGGAATTGGGCCTAAAGTTCAAAAGGAAGAAATTGCTAAAGGTTTAGACATTTTAATTGCTACTCCAGGTAGATTTTTGGATTTATACTTATCAGGCGACTTAACCGTTTCTTCACTTAAAACCTTGGTATTAGATGAGGCAGATAAAATGATGGATATGGGATTTATCGGTTCTATCCATAGAATTTTAGAAGTTGTTCCACGAAAACGACAAAATTTATTGTTTTCTGCAACTATGAGTGACTTGGTTCAAAAAATAGCAGGAGACTTTTTAAAATTCCCCACCTATATAGAAGTTGCTCCTCAGGCTACACCTGCACAAAATGTAAGTCAGTTACTATATTATGTACCCAATTTTAAAACTAAAATTAACTTATTGCAACATTTACTTAAAGAGGAGGAGGTGTTTCATAAGGTAATTTTGTTTTGTAAAACCAAAACAGTAGCAGACTCTATATATGCCATGCTTGAACGCAGATTTGGCTCCGAACAAGTGCGGGTTATACATGCAAATAAAGGGCAAAACACGCGTATAAATTCTATACAGCAATTTAAAGAAGGTTTAGTTCGTTTTTTAGTGGCTACCGATGTGGCCTCTAGAGGGATTGATGTTACCGAAGTAAGTCATGTCATTAATTTCGAAGTGCCGATAATTATTGAAGATTATGTTCATAGGATTGGTCGAACGGGGAGGGCTTTTGCTAAAGGGGATGCTATTACTTTCTGTACTGATGCAGAAAAGTATTACGTTCAAAAAATTGAAAAATTAATTCGTCAGTCAATTCCAAGAGCAGAAATTCCAAAGGAAGTATTTATTGAAGAAACTCCTTATGATGAAAGACAAACTATAGCTCGGGAGATTGATGCCCAAAAAAGAAAAGAAGATCCTGATTTTAAAGGTGCCTTTCATGAAAAAAAGAATGCAAAGCAAATTGAAGAAAAAAATCGAGCGAATGCTAGAGCCAAAAATCATCGAAGTTCATCAAAAACGGGGGGAGGAAAAAAACCTGCTAAAAGTAAAGGAAGGGGGCGCCGTTAATGGTATGAAAAACCTCAAAATAACTCCTTTAAATTTAGTTGCAGCGTTAGCTGTTGTATTATTAGTTTTCAGCTTTTTACCTGATAACCCAAGCTTTGGAAAGCTTTTAAAAGTAAATGTTGGTCCCTTATTTCAAATCTTGTTTTTAAGCTTGTTCTTAGTGGCTATTATTACCGATTTTATATTTAGAATAATTTTTAAAGTGTTAGCCAAAGTGTGGATGATTGAAATTATTTTTATTGCATTAACTATACTATTATTTATAATTTTTAGATATAGCTTTGGGGCTTAATCTAGTAAAAAATAAATCGAACTTTATAAAATGAGACAAGCAGAAATTAAAATAACTGTAAATTTAGATGATAATAACATGCCTGAAGAAATTCTTTGGGAAAGTACAGATGCCCAAAATTCAGATAAAGTGCCTGTCAAATCAATGTTATTAGCATTATGGGACCATAACTATAAAAATTCTATGCGGATTGATTTATGGACAAAAGATATGCCCGTAGATGAGATGAAAAGATTTTTTTACGAAACATTGCAAACATTAGGAGATACTTTTCAAAAGGCAACTGGAGAACAGGCAATTGTTGAAGATTTAAGAGATTATTGCGCTCATTTTGCAGATAAAATGGGTATTGATACAAGAAGATAATAAACAATCTATGTTAGTTTTAAATAAAGTTAACGCATATATTGGGCTATTGTTGGCGGTTATTGGCTATACTATTTGTCCATTAATAAAAGTCCCTTTTCAAGGGAATTGGAATTTATATCATACAGATTCCAGGCTATTTTTTATTTCTTTGGCATTATTAGCCATATTAGCTTTGTGCTTTTTTGTACGTCAGCTTTCAGCTTTTAGGAAAGTATCTATTGTATTCTTTATTTGGAATATTATAATGGCAGCGGCGGTTTATTTCAAAAGTAATAACTATTTTAATTCTAAATTTTTTGATAAAATTTTAGCTAAAACTATTAATTATCAATGGGGTTGGATTGTGATATTAGTAGCTGCTATTTTACTCCTTACTTGTGTGAGAAAAGGGGTTGCAATAAAAGACTAATTTATAACTTTAGACGAGTTTGTCCTTTTGGGGCAATCTCGTTTTCATGATCTAATAACCATTTTTTCCTCCAAATTCCTCCTGAGTATCCCACTAGGTTCCCATTTTTCCCAATTACTCTATGACATGGAATTAATATGGGTATTTTGTTTTTACCATTGGCCGAAGCAATCGCACGAATTGCTTTGGGGTGATGAATGGAAAAATCAGTATAACTTAGTGTAGTAGCGAAAGGTATTTCTTGAAGTCTCTTCCAAATATCTCTTTCAAAAGGGGTTCCTTCAGGTTTTATTGGTATAGAAAAGCTTTGTAATTTTCCTGCAAAGTAAGCCTGAAGTTGAGCTGTAGCTTCCTCCAATAAGGAATTTGAATGTAATCCTCTCGGATTAATTGCTTCAAAATTGAGCTCCACTAAGTCAGTTTGGGTGGCTTTCAATACAATGGGGCCAAGTGGGCTATTTAAGGAGGCAGAAAATAATTCCATGTGAAGCTTTTTTTAAAATTATATTTTTTTAGGACTATTTAACAAGTTAAAGTGTTTTATTCTTTCATATTTTTACATCTCTAAAACAAAATAAATTTATAAGTGCTTTAATAAATTTATCTTTGCAGAATGCATTTAATACAGCAGGTAAAAAATTTAGTTATTAAAGAACTTCGTTTAGAATGGCGGGCTAAATATGCAATAAATGGGGTGTTATTATATGTGGTATCCACGGTATTTGTATGCTTCATGTCTTTCATCACCATCCCTGATAAACTAACATGGAATGCTTTATTTTGGATAATAATGTTGTTTGCAGCAATCAATGCAGTTGCTAAAAGTTTTCTACAAGAAAGTAAAGGTAGGCAACTCTACTTTTATACACTTGCAAGTCCTACAGCCATTTTATTAGCTAAAACTATTTATAATATAGTTTTAATGTTATTTCTTACTTTAATTGCCCTTAGCTTTTATACTTTAGTTTTTGATATACCCCAAGAAACAGATTTTCTTATGTATTTAGTTGCTGTTATCATGGGAAGTATTAGTTTTGGGACTATCTTTACGATGATATCTGCTATTGCTTCTAAAGCTGGCAACGGGGGGATGTTAATGGCTGTTTTGAGTTTTCCCATCGTTATACCGGTATTGATTGTATTGATAAAGTTGGCTAAAAATGCCATTGATGGGTTAGAAAGGAGCGTGAGTTTGGATGATATTGGTTTACTGTTGGTTATAAATATAATGGTTGTTGCATGTGCGGGAATATTATTTCCATTTCTATGGCGCGACTAAGGAATATATTATTTTTTACGTTTTAATTTTTTAATAATGAAAAACAATTGGTGGAAAATCCTAGCGGTAGTTTTAGTATTCTATTCAGTGATTGCTGGGTTTTTAATGAGTGTTCCACGTTTGCCGATTTTAAATGAAACCATTCGAAATTTATATTTCCACGTACCTATGTGGTTTACCATGGTGGCATTATTTGCAAATTCTATTGTATATAGTGTGAGATACCTATCTAAAGGCCAAACACAAGATGATATTAAAGCAGTTGAAAGTGTGAATGTAGGTGTGTTATTTGGTGTTTTAGGTTTATTAACAGGGATGGTATGGGCGAAATTTGCCTGGGGTGAATATTGGAGTTTTGATCCCAAGCAAAATTTTTCAGCGATTAGTATGTTATTGTATTTTGCATATATCGTATTAAGGTCTGCAATTGATGAAGAACAAAAAAGAGCTAAGATATCAGCTGTCTATAATATTTTCGCTTTCCCGATGATGATTGTATTAATTTTTGTTTTACCCCGTTTGCAAGATTCCCTACATCCAGGGAATGGTGGAAATCCTGGATTCAATATGTATGATTTAGACTCAAGAATGCGTACCATTTTTTATCCGGCCTGTATTGGCTGGATATTAATCGGATTTTGGGTTTACAATTTACGTCATCGTCTGCACTCATTAATCTATAAAAATCAATAATTATGAAAAAAATATTGCTATTCTTTTTTGCACTTTTTTTATCCTTTTCAAGTTTTGCCCAAGGAGCCAATGTAGATATGGCAGACGCTTTAAGAGCGAATGGAAAAATCTATATCGTCGTTATTTGTGTAGCTATAATTTTGATTGGAATGGTCGTATACCTCTTTGCAATCGATAGGCGGTTAAAAATGTTAGAAAAAAAAGAGTCTTCTAAAAACTAGCTTTAAATAGAAATAATCAATCTTTTTATTGGTTTTTAAAAGTGTTTAACTTACACTAAGCAAAATTCAATTTGCAAGAGTCACATTTTTTACTGCAATTTTGCCAAATCAAAAGATAACCATAAAAAATTTAAACTTATAATGGCTAATTCAGCAAATAGTACTGGTTTTTTTGCCGACGTGTGCAAAAACTTCGATAGCGCAGCTCAATTTACCTCACATCCAGCGGGGTTATTGGCACAAATTAAGGCGTGTAACAGTGTGTATCGTTTTCAATTCCCTATTCGTAGAGGTAATGGTTTTGAAGTTATTGATGCATGGAGAGTAGAACATTCTCATCATATGAGTCCCACTAAAGGTGGAATTCGTTATAGTGATATGGTGAATGAAGATGAGGTTATGGCATTAGCGGCTTTAATGACATATAAATGTGCTATAGTGAATGTTCCTTTTGGAGGTGCTAAAGGGGGAATTTGTATAAATCCTAAAAACTATACTGTTGCCGAACTAGAAACTATTACACGTAGATATACAACCGAACTAATTAAAAAGAACTTTATCGGCCCTGGAATAGATGTACCGGCACCGGATTATGGTTCAGGTGAACGTGAAATGAGCTGGATTGCGGATACCTATATGACGATGAATCCAGGATCTTTAGATGCCTTAGGTTGTGTAACAGGTAAACCGATTGCACTGCATGGTATAAGAGGTCGTAAAGAGGCCACAGGTAGGGGAGTAGCTTATGCCGTAAGGGAATGTGTTAGTTTTGAGGAAGACATGGCTAAACTTGGTTTAAAAGCTGGTTTGGGAGACAAAAAAATTATAGTGCAAGGCTTAGGAAATGTGGGCTTCCATTCAGCTAAATTTTTAGCTGAATTTGGTGCTACAATTGTGGGTATATGTGAATACGAAGGTGCTATTTACAATGCCAATGGTTTAGATATTGAAGAGGTGTTTGCACATCGTAAAAATACTGGATCTATTTTAGGCTTCCCAGGTGCTAAAGATTTTAAAAATTCTGGTGAAGGTTTAGAGCAAGAGTGTGATATTTTAGTGCCAGCAGCATTAGAAAATCAGATTACTGCTGAAAATATAAGAAATATTAAAGCTAAAATTATTGCAGAAGGCGCGAATGGACCTTGTACACCTGAATCAGAAGAGATTTTTTATGAAATGGGTGGAATCATCATACCTGATATGTATTGCAATGCAGGGGGGGTAACGGTATCTTATTTTGAATGGTTAAAAAACTTATCTCATGTGGCTTTTGGAAGAATGGAAAACCGTTATGCCGAAAATTCAAATGCTAATTTGATTAATGCATTGGAAAGTTTGACTGGTCAGGTTTTACCAGCTGAGCATAGAATGATGTTAGTAAAAGGTGCTTCTGAAATGGAGTTAGTAAATTCTGGATTAGAGGATACCATGATTCATTCATATCATGAAATACGTCAAACTTTATTAAATAAGCCTGAAGTTAAAACTTTAAGAACAGCCGCGTTTGTAAATTCAATTGATAAAATTGCTATTTCCTATATGAACTTAGGTGTTTGGCCATAGCCAATAGTTTTTGAAAAAATAAGCTAAAGACCCTGATTAGTAGATTTTTATACAAAATTTATTAATCAGGGTTTTGTTTTAGTATTTAAACCTATTCTAAATAGTTATAGGCAATATCAAATAATTGTCAAGATTGGCATTCGTAGCTCATTAAATCGCATGGTATTCATTGTTTTTTTATCTTTGTTACCATCAATAAAAAGATATTACTCATGAAAAAGAGCGCCATTATCGGTTTATTAACTATTGCAATTTGCATTGGTTTTTTAGTGAGCTTAAATGCTGATACAAATACTTATTCAAATTTTAAAGAAGCCTCTTCTTCTAAAAAGGAAGAACATGTGATGGGCTATTGGTTTAAAGAAAAGGGGTTGTACTATGATGCTAAAATTGATCCTAATCATTTTTCTTTTTATATGAAAGATGAAGAAGGAACTGTTAAAAAGGTAATTCTTAACGGTACTAAGCCTCAAGATTTTGAGCGTTCAGAAAAGTTGGTATTAATAGGTCAAATGGAAAATGATGTTTTTTATGCCTCTAAAATATTAATGAAGTGTCCATCTAAATATAATGACAATTTGGTTGAAGTTCAAGCTGATGGCCAAGTAAAACCTCTTGATTACAAATAATGAATGATATTCAGTATGTAGGAGAAAGACTCCTTCCCGGACAAATTGGTCAATTTTTAATCGTTCTTGGCTTTGTAGGAGCCCTCTTATCGACAATCTCTTATTTTTTCGCTACAAAAAATCGCATTGATGGTGATAATTCTTGGAGAAATCTTGGAAGAATTGGTTATATCATAAACTTTTCTTCTGTCATTGGAATAGGTACAGTACTATTCTATATTATTTTAAATCATTATTTTGAATATAATTACGTTTATCAACATTCTTCTAAATCCTTACCGGTTTACTATGTAATTTCTGCTTTTTGGGAAGGTCAAGAAGGGAGTTTTTGGCTTTGGGCTTTTTGGCAAGGATTATTAGGGATGCTTCTTATTTGGAGAGCGAAAACTTGGGAGAATGGCGTGATGACAGTGGTTGCGCTTTCACAGTTGTTTTTAGCTTCCATGATTATTGGTATTGAGGTACTAGGCGTGAGAATTGGAAGTTCTCCTTTTATTTTACTTAGAGAAGCTAGAGATTTACAGCAATTAGCTCCTGTAGTTTTTTCAAATCCTGAAAACTTAAAAAATTACCTAAGTTTTATTACTGATGGGAATGGATTAAATCCATTGCTACAAAATTATTGGATGGTAATTCACCCCCCAACCTTATTTTTAGGATTCGCAAGTATGGTAGTGCCATTTGCATTTGCAATCTCTGCCTTATGGGAAAAGCGTTACAAAGAATGGATTAAACCAGCTTTACCATGGGCTTTATTTGCTGTAATGATCTTAGGAGCAGGTATTATTATGGGCTCATTTTGGGCTTATGAAGCATTGAATTTTGGTGGTTTTTGGGCATGGGATCCGGTTGAAAATGCTTCTATTATTCCATGGTTGACTTTAATTGCGGCAGTTCACGTTATGATTGCCTTTAAAAATACTGGGCATGCTTATTTTACAGCTATAGCTTTAGTGTTTATTAGTTTTATATTGGTACTATATGCTTCTTTCTTAACTAGAAGTGGAATTTTAGGCGAAACTTCCGTACACTCATTTACCGATATGGGAATGTTTGGACACTTGATTCTATATATTGTTGTGTTTTTAGTTATCCCGATTGTATTAGTTGCAAATCGTTGGAAAGAGCTTCCAATCACACATAAAGATGAAGAAACCTATTCTAGAGAATTTTGGATGTTTATTGGGGCTTTGGTCTTAACAGTAGCCTGTTTACAAGTAATTTTTACTACTTCAGTTCCGGTATTTAATAAAGCTTTTGGAACCAAATTCTCACCCCCAATTAATGCTATTCAATATTACAATAAATGGCAAGCCCCTTTTGCTGTTTTAATAACTTTAATTTCTGGTTTCTCTCAATATTTAAGGTTTAAAAGAACAGATCCGCGTAAATTTTATAGTAGCTTAATATCTTCATTAATATTTGCTTTAGTTATTACAGGTGGCTTTGTGTACATCACCGGCATCTATTCTAATTTGATGTATATTATTTTAAGTTTCAGTTGTATTTTTGCAGTATTATCAAATGCTCGATTATTAACTGGCGGTATCACAGGTAAATTGAGTAAATTGACCGGCTCGGCAGTGGCACATATTGGATTTGCAATTATGTTATTGGGAGCTCTTGTGGCGGCTGCAACAAGTAAGACTATTTCTATTAACGAAAGTAATTTTATACCAGTTAAAGATTTTGAGAAGGCCTCCAAGCCAGGTGAAAATATCATGTTATATAAAAATGAACCCAAACAAATGGGAGATTATAAAGTAACATACATTAATGATACCACCATTGCACCTAATACTTATTATAAACTAAACTTTAAAAAGTTTGATGCGAAATCTGGGAAATTAAAAGAGGAGTTTGAATTAAATCCTAGTATTCAAGAGAATGGAAAAATGGGATTGATTGCTTCGCCAGATACTAAGCACTATTTAACTTCAGATATTTATACTCACATAACTAGTGCTGCTATTGATCAGGATAATCATGAACCACATGAAGGGCATACGGAAGAAGAGAATTATAAGGCTCCTCGAATTGTAACTTTGTCTGCTGGAGATACATTACAAACTAATAGTGGTGTTATAACTGTTAAAGCCCTTAATACGAATCCTAAATTAAAGGATTTGAAGTTAGATGCTAATGATTTAGCCGTTGGCTTACCTATTGAAGTAAATGTAAGTGGTAAAATTTATAAAGCTGAACCGGTATTTATGATAAAAGGAAATAATACCTTTGATTTCCCTAGAAATATAGAAGAATTAGGTATGCGTTTCCGTTTAACTCGAATTATACCTGAAACTAATAAAATTGAATTATATTTTTACGAAAAGCCTCAAACAAGTAAAGATTGGATTGTATTTAAATCTATTGAGTTTCCGTATATTAATTTGTATTGGGTGGGGGCTATTGTAATGGTAGTTGGTTTTATAATTTCAATTTTTAGAAGAAAAGGAGAATTATACAAAGCTTAGTATGAAAATTACATTAATAGGTTCAGGTAATGTTGCTACGCATTTGGCAAGAGCATTATCTTTAATAGAATCTATTAAATTGGAAATATGTAGTAGGAACGCTGCTTCTGGAATTTCTCTTGCACAAGCATTGAAAGTGAAGTTTGTGCAAGATTTAAAATCGATTGATTTTACGAGTGATTTTGTCATATTAGCCGTTAAAGATGATGCTATTCCTGAGGTTTTAAATTCTTTAATTCATGATTCAGGATATTTAAAGGCCAATCACCGTTCAGTTTTTCTACATACATCAGGAGCTATCCCATTAACCGTTTTTGAAGGAAAAGTGAATAACTTCGGGGTATTCTATCCCTTACAAACATTTTCAAAAAATAAAGATTTAATTTTTTCAGAAGTTCCCCTATTTATTGAAGCTAATTCTTCAAGTAATCTTAGCTTAATTCAAGATTTAGCAGCTAAATTAGTTTCTAAAACTTGGGTTTTAGATAGTGAACAAAGAAAAATTCTTCATTTGGCAGCTGTTTTTGCTTGTAATTTCACTAATCATTTATATGCTTTATCACAAGCTTTATTAGAAAACGCTGACTTAAGTTTCGACATGATAAAGCCTTTAATAATGGAAACTGCAGATAAGATTAAATTACAAAATCCATTGGATGTACAAACTGGTCCAGCAAAGAGAAATGATGTGATTACTATGCACATGCATCAAGATATGTTAGCCAACAACGAAGATATGTTAGCCATTTATCAAATTTTGAGCGACAGCATTAAAAATACCAATAAATAGCAGGTTTTTTGGCTAATACTGCGTACTTTTGTAGTTCATATGAGCATTTTTAAATTAAAAATTAATTTCGAAGAGGCCGATAAGGCTAGTCTTGAATTGCCTATAGCAGCAGGAGAAGATGTATTAGATGTTGTACTAGATAATGGTATTGAACTTCAACATAATTGTGGAGGAGTTTGTGGATGTAGTACTTGTCATATTTACGTTAATAAAGGAATGGACAATATTGCCGAAATCTCCGACAAGGAAGAAGATTTTATCGATCGAGCAGTACGTCCAAAAATAACTTCTCGTTTGGCTTGTCAGTGTGTGGTTATTAATGGTGATATTGAAATTACTATTCCTGATCAATCTGAGTTCTTAGGACATTAATTTTTTAAATATGAATAACGACAAATTTGCCTTACCCATTTATTGGAACGATTATGAAGACATCGCCTTAGAACTTTATGAAAAGTTTGGGGATGATTTTACTGAAGCTAAAATCTATAGAATAAGATTTACTGAATTAATGGATTGGGTATTAGAATTGCCTAACTTTAAAGGAACTCGAGAAGAGTGTAATGAAGGCCATTTAGAACAGATACAATCTGCTTGGGTTTACGAATGGCGTGATAATCAATAATCAAAATTATCAAATAGCATGTTAGACCGCTTTAAACATATCCATACTTTTATATTTGATGTTGATGGTGTATTTACTGATGGTCAAGTAATTGCACATCCCGATGGAGAACTTTTAAGAAGTTTTAATATTAAGGATGGCTATGCTTTGCAGCTAGCTGTTAAAAAGGGTTATCATGTAGCTATTATTTCTGGAAGTAAAGGCTTGTCCATTGAAAAGCGATTTGCTAATTTAGGGGTTAAAGATGTTTACTTATCCGTTGGAAATAAAGTGGAGATTATGCAAAGCTATCTTCAACAGCACAATCTTTCCTTAGAAGGCGTTCTTTATATGGGAGATGACATCCCTGATTTGGAAGCCATGAAATTAGTTGGATTGCCTACTTGTCCATGCGATGCTGTTCCTGAGATAAAAGCCATATCATCCTATATATCCTCTGAAACTGGCGGTAAATGTGCTGTTAGGGATGTCATAGAAAAGGTATTAAAACTTCAAGGTAATTGGTTTGATCCGAATCCTAAAGCATCTGATTCTGGTCAATAATTCTATTTAATATTTTACCAATTAAATTATTAAAACATTTGTAATGTCGAAGTTACAAATGCATATTAAACTATCCTATCTTGGTGAATTCTAAAACTTGTTAAATAAAAACCAAAACCAAAGCTTCTTAAGCAAAAACAAAACAAGTAAAAGAACAAAACATGAAAAGAATTTTAATGATTGCGGTAATGTTATTCGGTGTAATATCATTTGCCAATGCACAACAAGGTGGACAAAACAGAGGTGGTATGGGTGGAGTTAGTCCAGAAGAACGCATCAAAAGACAAACAGATCAATTAGTTGAAAAACTTAAATTAACTGATGATCAAAAAACCAAAGTTACGGAGATTTTCAAAGCTCAAGGAGAGGCGCAAATGAAAATGCGTGAAGAGATGGGGCAAGGTGGTGATAGAGAAGCTATGATGGCTAAAATGCAAAAGATTACATCCGATACTGAAACGAAAATCAATGCTTTGTTAACTGATGATCAAAAAAAAGAATATAAATTGTTTTTAGATCAGCAAAAACAAAACAGAGGTCAAAGACCACAAGGTGGAGGTCCACAGGGTGGTCCTAGAAACTAAATATAACTTAGTAGCTTACATAGAAAAAGGCACCTTTTTGGTGCCATTTTCTATTTGAATCCTTTTTAATAGTGTTATTTTTGAGAAAATTATATACATGGATAGTACACCTAAAATAATACTTGCTTCCAAATCTCCGAGACGTCAAGAGTTATTAAAATTGATGCAGATTGATTTTGAAGTTAAATTGATTGAAGTAAATGAAGATTTTCCACTAGATTTAAGTCATGCTGATATAGTTAAGCATATCGCAGAAAATAAAGCTAGAGTATTTGACCATGCAGCCAATGAAATTATTATTACTGCAGATACTTTAGTTTCTTTAGACAATGTGGTTTTAGGCAAGCCAAAGGACAAAACCCAAGCCCAAGCTATGTTAAGCAAATTGAGTGGGAATCAACATATTGTTTATACTGGTGTATGTATTAAGACCCAAAGGCAATTAATTTCATTTGTGGAAAGTACTATGGTAACTTGCCGGGAAGTTTCTCCGGAAGAAATTGATTTTTATATAGATAATTTTAAACCTTTTGATAAAGCCGGAAGTTACGGAATACAAGATTGGTGGGGCGTAAATGTAGTGAGCAAAATAGAAGGTTCATACACGAATGTAATGGGATTGCCCACTGAAGCCTTATATAGGTATTTAAATAATTTAGGTGTGAAACTGCATTAATTTCCTTTGTAGTAAACCCATTTTTAAATCAAAGGATGATATTTTTAATTGCTGTATGGCTAATGATCCTATGATAAATTGAGTTAATATACTAGCCATAACAATCATATCCACTCTCAGAGGGATTAAGTTATCTATTTTTGCTCTATCCTCATGTGTAGATTGCTCTAATCGTTTTGCTAGACTTAAAAATGAATGTAGATTAATAGAAGCATATTCTTTTTCAATAGGCGTATTAGTCATGGCGGCGAAACTTTCAAACGCTCCAGCAGAGCCAATAAGAGTAGTAATGGGATTTTTCTTTAATTCTTCAAATAAATCTTTTAAAGTTGTTTTTAGATGATCTATAAGTTGATTTTTATCAATTTCATTGATGGGATCGGAATGAAAAAATAATTGCATTAATCGAGAGGCTCCAATTGGATAACTTTTTTTCCAAAGTAAATTGGTAGTGTCGCATATCATAAATTCGGTACTACCCCCGCCAATATCCATAATTAAACTTCTTTCAGATATTACGCCACTCCACTTCACACCTTCATAAATCAGTTGAGCCTCTTCCTCGCCTGAAATTATTTGGATTGCAATCCCATATTGCTGAAATACATCTTGCACAAAATTATTTCCATTTATTGCTGTTCTTAAACAAGCTGTGCCCGTAGCTATATAGGATTGAATTTCCCATTGTTCCATGACCATTTTAAAATCTTTTAAACATGCCATTCCGCGCTGATAGGCACTTGGAATAATTTTATTATCCTTTACCATGCCTTCCCCTAATTTTACTGGAATCTGGGTTTTATATAAAATGGGATTTTGGAGATTTTTTAAATCAGCGATGATTAAATGAAATGTATTTGTACCTAGGTCAATGATTGCAGCTTTCATTTGGGAAAGGTAATTAAATAAAAAATCCTCTAAAAATAATAGAGGATTTTAAAATTCAATGGTTCCTAGGATTTATAAGTTATCCATTTATATAATTCTTTAAATGTTGTCTTTTTACCGTACATTAATATGCCGACACGATAAATTCTACCGGCTAACCAAGTAGTAAATATGAATCCTAAAATTAATAATCCCATAGATAAGGCCAACTCCCAGGTAGGAACACCATATGGAATACGAACTGCCATAGCAATAGGAGAGGTGAATGGAATTATTGATAACCAATAGGCCAACGTTCCATAAGGATCATTATTTACTACCGTTAATGATAAGAAATAACTAAAAAATAGGGGCAGCATTACTGGCATCATAAATTGTTGAGTTTCTGTCTCGTTATCCACCGCTGATCCAATGGCTGCATAGAGAGCACTGTAAAACAAATAGCCAAATAAGAAATAAAATAAAAAGAGCGTTACAATTTTTCCCATTGGGATTCCACTTAATGATTTTTGAATATCTAAAACTGGATTAGCACTAGATTTATCTAATTCTGCTTGAATTTGAGCATTAACCTCAGGGTTAGAACTCATTTCAACCTTTGGTTTAGCTTTATTTTTTTCCGCAAAAATACCTACGGCTACTCCAGATAAACTAGTCGTTAAAATAATCCACAATAAAAATTGAGTTAAACTCACTAATCCAATTCCGATTATTTTTCCCATCATTAATTGAAATGGTTTTACTGAGGAAATCATTACTTCAATAATTCTATTGGTTTTTTCTTCAATTACACCTCGCATAACTTGTACACCGTAAAGCATAATGAAAATAAACATGAAAATTCCTATACTGCCTCCGATTATCGCACTGGCACCAGCACTGGAACCTTTTTCAGTTCCAGAATCCCCAATTTTAATAATCTCAACATCTACATCTGTACTTAAAGCATCTAATTGACTTTGACTTATTCCGCTTAGACGTAATTTTTGGTTTTTAATTAAACTTTCTAAATCTCTAGAAATTCTATTCTCTAGCGTTATACTAGCTTGCTTGTAACCGAATAATTGGATGTTTGTAGGTTTATTAATATTAAATTCTGGAATATGTAAAACATAATCGAAGTCATTTTCTTTTAAGGCAGATTTAGCTTTATCCAAATTTCCATTGAAATAAGAGTAACTTATATTACCACCACTTAATAATTGATCTTGTAGTGAAGAGTTTTCTGAAACTACAGCTATTTTATCAGAAGTATCTTTAATTCCTTTATAAGTAAAATATCCAATTAGACCATATATTCCTGCAATTAACAATGGCGTAAGAAAAGTCATGATAATGAATGATTTCTTTTTTACCCTTGTTAAATATTCTCTTTGAATAATTAGTAAAATTTTATTCATGATTTTCTCCTTTCACTTTAGAAATAAATATATCATTCATTGTAGGAATTACCTCTTCTAATTTTTGGATCTGTCCATGTTGCATAACATGCGATAACACTTCGTTAATTTGATGACTCGAGTTAACTTTTATTTTAAGATTTTGATGGTCATCTTGAATTTCGTTAGAAAGTATTTTAAATAAATCATCTTTTACGCTTATTGAGGTATTTCCTGTTACAGATAGCCAATAAGTATTATTCTTATAACTTTGCTTAATTTCTTTTACAGAACCATCTAAGATTTTTTTAGATTTATTTATTAAGGCTATATTGTCACATAATTCCTCTACACTTTCCATTCTATGTGTTGAAAATATAAAAGTCGATCCTTTTTTATTGAGCTCTAAAATTTCATTTTTGATAATATCAGCATTTACCGGATCGAAACCTGAAAAAGGCTCATCTAATATGATTAATTCGGGCTCATGTAATACAGTTGCCACAAATTGTACTTTTTGCTGCATACCTTTACTTAAGTCTTCTACCTTTTTGCTCCACCAGTCTTTCATATCAAGTTTTTCAAACCAATACTTTATACGTTTGGTAGCTTCAGCACTTGATAAACCTTTAAGTTTAGAAAGATAAAGGATTTGTTCACCTATTTCCATCTTTTTGTATAGGCCTCTTTCTTCGGGTAAATAGCCTATTTGATTAATGTGGTCGCTATTTAATCTTTTTCCATTGAAAATTACCTCCCCCTTGTCAGGCGCAGTAATTTGAGTTATTATCCGAATAAGTGAGGTTTTACCAGCTCCATTAGGTCCTAGTAGACCAAAAATTTTGCCTCTTTCAATCCTCATACTGACATCATCTAAAGCCTTATGCGATGCATATTGCTTTACAATGTTATTTATTTCAAGCATATAATGATTATTAGATTAGTTTTGTTTTAAGAGTCAAGTTACTGAAAAATGTTACTTAAATAATGTATTAAGCCAAAAAAAAACCAAAAAAAAGCCCTGAAATGTCAGGGCTTTTTTAAACGAATATTTTTCTTATTCAAAATATTCTTTCATTTTTTCAAAGAAACTCTTATCGTGTTTTCCTGGTTGCGGTTTAAAGTTTGGAGAATTTCTTAGTTTTTCTAACATATCTCTTTCTTCACTATTTAGCACCTTTGGTGTCCAAACATTCACATGTATAATTTGATCGCCTTTATGATAAGAGTTAATCTCAGGAATACCTTTTCCTTTCAGTCTAAGAAGCTTTCCACTTTGAGTACCTGGATCAATTTTTATTTTGGCTTTTCCATCTATCGTAGGAACCTCCACACTCATACCCAAGGCAGCATCAACGAAGTTTAAGTGTAAATCATAAACTACATTATTGCCCTCTCGTTTTAGTGTATCGTGAGGAATCTCTTCAACTAAAATAATTAAATCTCCAGGAATTCCCCCGTTTGGACCTGCATTACCTTTTCCATTCATGCTTAATTGCATGCCTTCACTAACACCAGCAGGTATACTGATATTAATTGTTTCTTCCCCTCTTACAACGCCATCCCCTTGGCAAGCATTACATTTAGCAGTAATTTGTGATCCAGATCCATGACAGGTAGGACAGGTTGCAGAAGTTTGCATTTGTCCTAGGATTGTATTGGTAACTCTTCGAACAGCCCCACTTCCACCACAAGTGGAACAAGTACTTACGGAATTTCTGTCTTTTGCTCCTGAGCCATCACAAGTTTTGCAAGAGATTTGCTTATTTACTTTGATTTTTTTATCGGCACCTTTTGCTATCTCTTCTAAGGTTAATTTTACTTTGATACGTAAATTTGAACCTTTTGCTACTCTTCTTCCACCTCTACTTTGACCTCCAAAGAAACTTTCAAAAGGACTTCCTCCACCTCCTCCAAATATATCACCGAATTGGCTGAAAATATCTTCCATATTCATTCCGCCACCACCATATCCGCCACCTGCAGCCCCACCCACTCCAGCATGCCCAAATTGGTCATATCGCTGCTTTTTCTCCGGATTACTTAATATTTCATAAGCTTCTGCAGCTTCTTTGAATTTTTCTTCTGCAGATTTGTCATCAGGATTTTTATCGGGATGATATTTGATAGCAAGTTTTCTATATGCTTTTTTTATTTCTTCAGCACTAGCATTTTTGCTTACACCTAATACGTCGTAATAATCTCTTTTACTCATTGTTATATTGCAAATTTTAGCTTATAATCAGCTAAATTGATTGTTAATTAAGATCCCACCACAACTTTGGCAAAGCGAATTACCTTGTCATTTAAAAAGTATCCCTTTTCTAATTCATCTACTACCTTACCTTTCAAATCCTCCGAAGGAGCAGGAATTTTAGTAATAGCTTCGTGCATATCAGTATTAAAAACTTCATTTACTGACTGCATTTCTTTTAAACCTTTTTGACCTAAAGTAGATTTCATTTTGTTATGTATCAAAACGATGCCTTCTCTTATAGGATTATCTTCAGTCAAACCTTCAGATGCTTTTAATGCGCGATCAAAATCATCTAAAATTGGTAATAAAGAAACCATAACATCTTTACCAGCAGTTTGAAGGAGTTCGATTCTCTCTTTTTGAGTACGTCTTTTATAATTGTCAAATTCAGCAAATAAACGAACATATTTATCGTTTAATTGCTCATTGTCAGCTTTTAATTTATCTATTTCTGAAATCGATTCTTCAACACTTGAATCATTTGTATTGGGAGTTTCTGATTGAATTTCATTGGCAAGTGTATCGTCTACTTTCTCTTCCATAATAGGTTCCTCGCTCTTTTTTTTCTTACTGAACATGGTTAATAAAATATTTTCTTGGATAAACACAAATGTATTGCCATTCATATTAAAACAGTCAGCCTGTCAGTTTTTAGAGAAAGAACATGAACAGATTGACTGAAAAATTAATTTTGGCAGATAATTTTATGCTATTTGGGCATCTTCGTGAACTAAGCCACTTTCGCATTTAATTATTCGAGAAGGGAAGGTTCGGATAATATGATAATCATGACTAGCCATTAATACGGCCGTTCCACTTTGTGATATTTGTTTTAATAATAAAACAATTTCTTCAGAAGTTTCTGGGTCTAAATTTCCAGTTGGTTCGTCAGCTAATATTATTTCCGGATTGTTTAAAAGCGCCCTAGCAATCACTACACGTTGTTGCTCACCACCCGATAATTCATGGGGCATTTTTCTAATTTTTGATCTTAAACCGACTTTATCTAATACATCTTTAATTCTCTCTTGAATTAACGCAGTATCCGTCCAACCTGTAGCTTTTAAAACGAATTCTAAATTTTTCTCCACAGTTCTATCACTTAAAAGTTGAAAATCTTGAAATACAATGCCAAGTTTTCTACGTAAAAATGGAACTTCTTTTTCACTTAATTTTTTCAAGTCAAAGCCAGCTACATTTCCATTTCCATTCCCAATATGAAGGTCTCCGTAAATGATTTTTAACAAGCTACTTTTGCCTGAACCAGTTTGGCCAATCAAGAAGACAAACTCGCCTTTGTTAATATTTAAATCAACCTGTGATAAAACCAAATGTTTTTGTTGAAAAACATCTACTTTATGTAAACTAATAACTGAATTTGTTGCCATCATTAAAGCTCTATTTTAGCAATTTGACCAAAAGGTAAATCTTGAATAAATTTCATTATATATTCTTGTTTATCACCATAGCCCAATTTGTCTAATGACTTGTCAGGTCTATCTACTCTAAAATAGGCGAGTAAAGTAAACTTATCATCCCTGAGTTGAACATAGTCAGGAATTTTAGCAATACCTTTTACTTTGATGATATACATAGCTTCAAAAATACTATTTCTTAATGAGAAGCTTAGAATTAAATATCATATTTATAAGTTTTCTAAAAATTTCAAGGTATTGATGTCATCTGCATAATCCCACAACCTAGGATGTTGACTATTGCCAAATTTAAGACAGGTTTTATTTAACTGAATCGGATCTTCACAGAGGACACATTGAAGCTCATGTAAATGCTGATTTAAATGGTCAGTTAATTCGCTAAGGTTGTCATAGTATTCAAAATATAAAACGCCTAGGGGAGAAGAAAAACTGGCGGACTCCTTTAATAATATAAAGCCATTATCGTAATGTTGCTCTAAATTAACTAAGTAAATGGATTTGTTATAATCATAATTGTTTTGATACTTAAAGTTATCTAAAACAACTTTATATGGACTTAATGGAATATAAAATTTTTCAATCGGATAATTCTTTGGCAAATATATTTTAGAAACATTTCTGCAACCTAATCCAAAATAGTCAAATATGTCGCGACCTAAATTATGTATTTGTTCGTCAGATTCATTACCATTTAAAATCGCAACACTATTTCTATTTTTTCGGATGATGTTGGGTACTTTTCCAAAATAGAAATCAAAATAACGCGCAGAATTATTACTTCCTGTGGCAATGATGGCTTCATAACCTTGTATCCTATCTACGTATTCAATGCGATGGGAAATGCTTGATTCAAATTGACTTAACTTGGAAACTATAAATGGTATTAAGATGGTGTCGGAACTGGATAGCTTAACTAAGGCTGAATGTCCTGAAGCTATTACACAAAGTATATCATGAATACCAACCATAGGAATATTGCCGGCTAATATTAGACCTACTTTTTTTGGATTATCAGTCAGGTTAATCTGATCGAACCAAATATTTAAATCATCTTCATTTAACATAAATGCCAAAGCCGTAATCGCTTTTTTTATTTCTGATTCTTGAAACCAAGCATTGTTTCTGGCAGCTTTTGCTACAATATCTTGGAGTTCTTCCGAATCAGTATTTAGGTATTTACCTAATTGGATATAGGCCGAGAGGAATTTTTCCTTTTTAATTATTGACATATTTAGAATTAATTTAAACGATTTTAGTATTATATTTGCAGCACAAAGTTAAAGTAGCTTTATAATTTTAACAACAATGGCAATCAAAATAACAGACGAATGTATAAATTGTGGCGCATGTGAGCCAGAATGTCCAAATAATGCTATTTATGATGCTGGAACTGCTTGGAGATTTTCTGACGGTACCAACTTATCTGGCATAATTGATTTTGGTGATATTCAAATCGATGCAGAAGCTTCTCAAGATGCAATTTCTGATGAAATATATTATATAGTTTCAGACAAATGTACAGAATGTAAAGGATTTCATGATGAACCACAATGTGCTGCGGTATGTCCAGTAGATTGCTGTGTAGATGATGAAGATGTGAGAGAAACCGAAGAAGAATTATTAAAGAAGAAAGCTTGGTTACACCAAGAAGCTTAAGCTGTAAATTTTAATAAATAGTATAAGTATACAGGGGCTGTTTTAGCCCCTTTTTTATGCGTTATGATTTTTCCTTATATGGAATAATTAAAACAGGACAGGTGGATTTACGGCTTACTGATTCTGAAACACTACCTACTAATAAAGAAAATAAGCCACCCCGTCCATGACTTCCGATGACAATTAAATCTGCTCCCCAAGCCTCTGCTTGTTCGGTAATCCCATGCGAGGCAATATCGATGACAGATAAAAAAGTAGTTTCTTTGCCACGCGCGAATTTATTCGCAATTTCTTCCATTAAAAATTTGCTGTTATCACTTGCTTGGTCATAATTCTCAATGAGTATAGGGCCAATTGGAAAGTCTGCTGAAACCGCTGCAGGAGCAGGAACTACTATATTAATTAGTGCTACATCCGCATCAAACATAGATGCTATTTCATACCCTTTTTGAGCAGCTTGTTCTGAGCATAGGCTATTGTCTACTGCTATTAATACCTTTTTAACTTCCATTATTACAAATTTTAAATGAATGCTTGAGAGGTTTTCTATAAATTTACAAAAAAATAAATACAAATGCATACATTTTATTGTTGTAGAGTTTCTATTTCTGTAATGAGGTCTGAACCATCTGATAAGGCAGAAATTTCAAGTCAACTTTTATTCGGAGATAGGGTAGAGTTAATTGAAAAAAATGAAAAATGGTGTAGAGTAAAATCTAAACATGATAACTATGAGGGTTGGGTAGATGAAAAGCAAATTATTCCCATTACTATAGCGGAATTCTATGATGATGAGGCATATAGTTATTTAACCCCATTACATGTGCTGAATAAACTGGAAGACCAACAAGGTGATTTTTATTATTTAACAGCTGGCACTACATTGCCGTATTATAATAACGGGGAATGTTACGTGGGGGGTAAAACATATAAAGTCCATTTTCAGCCAGTAAGGCCAAGCTCTACATCCTTTTATCAGCAAATTGCCTCTACCGCTAATTTTTTTACAAATGCACCTTATTTATGGGGAGGAAGAAGTTTATTTGGAATTGATTGTTCTGGTTTTTCTCAGATTGTTTATAAGCTGTGTGGACTACAAATAGCAAGAGATGCTTATCAACAGGCAGAACAAGGTGAGGTAGTAGATTTTTTAGCAGGTGCAATTCCGGGCGATTTAGCTTTCTTTGATAATGAGGAAGGTAAAATATCCCATGTGGGCATCATGTTAAATAATGCTGAAATAATTCATGCTGCTGGTCGTGTACATGTTGATCCAATTGACAACCAAGGGATTTTTAGCCGCGAACTAGGGCGATATACCCACAAACTTAGGATTATAAAACGCTTGATGGTTTAATCAAAACAATAACTTAAAACAACTTATCCACGTGTGCTTTGTATTTCTGCAATGATGGATGGTCTGGTTTTAAGTCAGTTACAAGATAATTTATTTGTTTGATATCACAAACCTTTACTTCTTGTGCGATATCTAATTTTTCGGCTAATGATAATACAGCTGATTTTTTTGAAGCATTTATTATGGCTTGCTTAATATGGGCCAATTCCCAGTCATATTCAGTTAATCCATGTTGAATAGAAAACGAATTCGCACCCATTAAGCATAAGTCAACCTGCAAATTTGCTAATTGGAGCATTACGGAAGTACCTGTACAGATGTAAGATTCTTTTGTGACAGCACCCCCTAAAAGGATAACTTTACTTTGAGTTCTTTGTGCTAATTCTAGTGCAATTAGCGGACTTACTGTATAAATTAAACCTTTAAAATGTTTAGGGATTAATTTCACAACTTCTAAAATGATCGTTCCCCCAGAAAGTAAAATACTGGTATCATCTTGAATTAATTCAATGGCTTTTTTAGCAATTTGAATTTTTTCGTCTTGTTTATAGATTAAGGTAGGTTGAAAGGGAATTTGATAATCTTTAGCTAAAGCTCCACCATGAACTTTTACTAACTTACCTGCTTTTTCTAATTCAGTTAAATCCCTTCTTACCGTATCTAGTGAAACATCTAATAAGACTGTTAATTCGTTTGTTAATACTCGCTGATTCAATTGAATTTGTTCTAAAATTAGATGTTGTCTTTCTTCTCTAAGCATATTTGGTTTACGCGTATATTTAATTATATGAGCTAATATAATATATCTACAATTAATTTTAAATTTTATATTTAAACATAAAAAAGCAAATCTTAGTAGAGTGAAAGCATTTAAAGCTTTCCAAATTTATTAATTTGAATTCATGAAATTATGAAAAAACCTGCTAAACAATAATATATGGGCTTGATTGTAATTATGGCGTTACAACTAGGAGATTTATCTGAATAGTTTTGCTGTATATTGCTTTTTTATTATTTTAGCAAAACAAAGACGCAAAAAAACGCAAAGCATATGAAATTAAAATTTAAACTGATTGCCTTGTTCGTGGTCATAATATTTACTTCCACGATGTTAGTGAGTTTTCGCTCAGAAGAAAACACTTGGATCCGAATTAACCAATTAGGTTATTTACCTTCATCAAGTAAAGTAGCCGTTTGGGTGAGTGTGGATAATGAGGAAATTAAAAACTGGGAACTTTATGATGCTAACACCCATAAAGTGGTTGCAAAAGGTTCTGCAGGCAAAGCTTTTGGAGCCTATGGACCATTTAAGCAATCATATAGATTAAATTTTTCAACGTTTAAAAAAACTGGTTCATACTATTTAAAAGCGGGTGGGGTAAAATCACCAATTTTCCCAATTGGATCAGATGTTTATAAAGGGACAGCCGATTTTGCTTTACAATATATGCGTCAACAACGTACTGGCTTCAATCCTTATTTAAAAGATAGTTGCCATACCCAAGATGGATTTGTGTTATATGGGTCTGCTGCTGGTATTCCAGACAGTACCTATATTGATGTAGTAGGTGGATGGCATGATGCAAGTGATTATTTGCAGTATTCCACTACCTCTGCTAACGCGACTTTCCATTTATTAATGGCATATAGAGATTACCCTGAAGTATTTACTGATTTTAAACAAGCAAATGGTTTGGATGGAAAAAATGGGATTGCTGACGTATTAGATGAAGCTAAGTGGGGTTTAGATTGGTTATTAAAAATGCATCCTAAAAAGGAATGGATGTTTAATCAAATTGCAGATGATAGAGATCATATTTCTATGCGTATGCCAGGAATGGATAATCAATATGGAAAGGGTTTCCAAAGACCTGTCTATTTCATTAATGGGGAACCTCAAGTTAGAGGCAAATTTATAAACGCGACCACAGGTACATCCTCAACTGCTGCAAAATTTGCATCAGCCTTTAAACTGGGTGCATCGATGTTTAATTCGGTTGATAATCAATATGCAGGTTTATTGGAAGAAAAATCAGAAACTGCGTATGCTTATGCGCTGAAGAAACCAGGAGTAACTCAAACAGCATCCGTTAAATCCCCTTATATCTATGCGGAAGATAACTGGGTAGATGATATGGAATTAGCATCTGCGATGACAAATAGAATAAACGAAGCTATTAATTATGCTAAACAAGAGCCAATTACTCCTTGGATGGTAAGCGATACTGCTAATCACTACCAATATTATCCTTTTATAAATTTAGGTCATTTCGAATTAGCAAAAAGATTAAAAGGGACGGAGCGTAAACAAATTTTAGATTATTATAAAGGTGGAATTGAAGAGGTTTGGGCAAGAGCAAGTCAGAATGCGTTTTATAGAGGCGTTCCATTTATTTGGTGTTCAAATAATTTAACCACTGCATTTGCCGTACAATGTGCTTGGTATAGAGAATTAACTGGAGATACAAAATATGCAGAATTAGAACAAGCTAATATAGATTGGTTATTCGGTGTAAATCCTTGGGGAACAAGTATGGTTTATGGTATGCCAGCTCATGGTGATACGCCTGTTGATCCACATTCGGCTTTTACCAATATTAAGAATTATCCAATTAATGGGGGATTGGTTGATGGGCCAGTATATACTACCATTTTCAAAAATTTAATAGGCATCACTTTAACTAAAGAAGATAGTTATGCAAAATTCCAAAGTGATTTAGCGGTATATCATGATGATTATGGAGATTATAGTACAAATGAACCAACCATGGATGGAACAGCTTCTCTCATTTACTTATTAGCTATTAAAGAAGGGGAAGGCTTAAAATCAAAATTTAAGTAATTCATGAATGTTCTAGCCCTAGATTTAGGCGGCACAAAAGTATCAGCGGCCATATTTAATTCAGAAGCCAATATTTTATGGGAAAAATATGGTTTATTGGAAGGCCGAGAAGGTGATGATGTAGCTGAATTGATGGGTGAATTTATTGCAGAAGCAATTGATTATTTAGGTGCTCAAGGGAGTGAGTTATCTGCTGTTGGAGTAGGGGTACCGGGGGTTGCATATAGTAAATCAGGTTCGGTTTATGCACCTAATATTCCGGGTTGGGAAAATTATCCCTTGAAAGCTAAACTAACTTGTGTAACGCCACACATTCCTATAGTTATTGAAAGTGATAGGTCCTGTTATATCATGGGAGAGAAGTGGAAAGGAGTTGCCCAAAATACAGATAATGCCATTTTTATAGCAGTGGGTACAGGAATAGGAGCTGGTATTTTAGCTAATGGACAATTAATTAAAGGGCAATCTGATATTGCAGGAGCAATAGGTTGGATGGCATTACAACAACCCTATGAAGCTCGGTTCGACTACTGCGGTTGTTTTGAAACCTTCGCTTCAGGCGGAGGGCTATTAAGGGAAATTAAACATTATAAAGAACAAAATCCAGGTTATCGAGGATATTTTACCTCTCCGGAGGCTAGTTTAAATACTACGACCTTAATCAACCAATATAAACTTCAAGATGAAATTGCCACAGCGATCTTAACGAAAGCTGTGGCTATGTGGGGAATGGCTGTAGCTAACCTAATCAGTATTTTTAATCCTGAAAAAGTAATATTTGGAGGGGGTGTATTTGGAGCGGCACAATACTTTATCGATGAAATATATGAAGAAGCCAAAAAGTGGGCCCAACCTTTAAGTATGCAACAAGTTGAACTTTTAATTTCTAGTACAGGACCGAAAACGGGATTACTCGGGGCGGCCTACTTAGCACAAAATAAATTATAATCCATATGGAGACCACATATAAAAAGAAAACAGTTTTTATTGCAGCGTGTGCCGGGATGTTGTTGTTTGGAATAACGCTAATAACCTTAGGTTCAGTTACAGTAGATCTCACAGCGAGGTTTTCCTTGGATGCCAAAAATTCAGGAACTATATTTTCAATTCTTCCAATAGGAATCTTAATAGGGTCCTTTTTATTTGGTCCTATCTGTGATAAATATGGCTATAAGCCTATCTTGAGTTTTGCTGCTTTATGTATGTTTCAAGGCTTTCAAGGAATTGCTTTTACTCAAAATTTAGCTGTATTATATATAGCGGTGTTTTTATTTGGCTTTGGGGGTGGAATTATAAATACTGGGACTAACGCGCTCGTGTCTGACATTTCTGAAAATAATAAAGGAGCGAATCTATCTATATTAGGTGTGTTTTTTGGGTTGGGAGCAATTGGTATGCCCTTATTAATCGGATTATTCAAACCTATCGCCAGTAGTTTTAGCATAGTCTCTGGGGTAGGTGTAATAACTTTATTAGTCTATATTTTTTACTTAAGCATAGCATTTCCAAAAGAAAAAGTTAATACTACAGAAGTCCCTCAATCCGATTGGAAAAGGTTATTGAGTCCACTCTTGCTGTTAATCAGTATGGTGTTGTTTTTCCAAAGTAGTTTAGAAGCCATAATTAATAATTGGACAACCACTTTTTTAATTGAAGAACATGGTATGCAAGCTTCTGATGCCTTGTATGCACTTTCATTACATATGGCAGGAATGATTGTAATGCGTGTATTATTAGGCTCTGTAATGCGTAGTTGGAAATTAAACAGCATTATGTGGTTAAGTCTCGGATTAATATTTATGGGTATCTTAACCATGCAAGTATTAACTACTACCTGGGGTTTATTTGGTAGTTTAATTATATCTGGAGCTGGATTAGCAGCTGGTTTTCCTGCTATGTTGGGATTAGTAGGCGAAAAGTATAGTGCTATTTCTGGGAAGGCTTTTAGTTTAGCATTTGGAATAGCCTTAATAGGAAATATCTTAATCAACTACTTGATGGGGTATATTATTCAAAATTACGGAATCCTTAGCCTATTAACGGTATGTTATATTGAAACTGCTTTAATGGCTCTGTTTTTTACGCTCACTATGAAACAAAAAAATAAATAATATCAAAAAATAAAATAAAAAATAAATAAATATGTTAGCACTAAAATGGCTTACTAACGCCAGAAATGTAATGGATCAAATTGAGGCAACTCAATTAGAAAATATTAAGAAAGCAGCTGCAGTTATGGCTGATAGTATTGAAGCGGGAAGATGGGTACATACCTTTGGTTGTGGCCATGCTACTATTCCGGTTGAAGAAATGTATCCTCGTATTGGAGGCTTTGTTGGTTTTCATCCCATGGTTGAATTACCTTTAACTTTCTTTACTCGTATTACAGGTGAAATGGGCGTTCATCAGTTTGTATTCTTAGAGCGTGTAGAGGGTTATGGAACAGAAATTATGAAAGGTTATAATTTCGATACGAGAGATACTATGTGGGTATTTTCGCACTCTGGAATTAATAACGTAAATATTGATGTTGCTTTAGAAGCTAAGAAAAAAGGCATGAAAGTAATTGCGTTTGGTTCTGCGGAAGCTGCTAAAGGAAAGCAAACTAGACACTCAAGTGGAAAAACTATTTTTGATATCGCTGATATCGTAGTGGATTCTTGTGCTCCAATAGAGGATGCAAGTGTTCCAATTAAAGATCACCAAGATAAATTAGGACCTGTTTCTACGCTGGCATTTGTAACTTGTGTATGGTTAACTGTTATTACAGTAGCTGAAATATTAGTAGAAAGAGGATTTAAATTACATATCCACCCTTCTCATAATGTACCTGGTGATGAAACAGCTAAAGAACGTTTAGAAGAGGCATTAGCTACATATAAATCAAGAATAGCTGGCGTTTAATTTGCCAATATTATATTAGGCTATCAAATTGTTTTATACTATTTGATAGCCTATTTTTGTACCCTATCTTATTTGTATAAACCTTCATTTACCCTTAAAAAAATGACTACTGCTTTTATCAATGGAACTATCTATTCTGCTCAAAATATATATGATCATCACGCCTTAATTGTAGAGGGTGAATATGTGAAGGATATTGTGAATACCGAAAACGTTCCCGTAGTTGATAAGGTAGTCGACTTAAAGGGGAGTAGTATAACTGCTGGGTTTATTGATTTACAGATTTATGGAGGGGGAGGCGTATTATTTTCTGAACATTTAACTGTCGAAGCTTTAAATACTATGACCCAAGCTATAGTTAAATCAGGTACAACTAATTACTTTTTAACCCTAGCGACTAATACCCCAGAGGTATTTGATCAAGCCATTCGCATTGAGGCGCAATACAGTCATCCTTCCTTAATGGGGATTCACTTTGAGGGCCCTTATTTAAATCCTCTAAAAAAAGGTGCTCATGTCGAAAAATGTATTCATGTTGCAAGCCTTGAAGAAATTGAGGACTTATTGGAAAAATCAAAGGGACGAGTAAAGATGATTACTCTGGCGCCTGAGTTTAATCACGAATCAGTAATTAAGCGCTTATTAGATGCTGGTATTATTATCTCTGCCGGACATAGCAATGCCAGTTTTGAAGAAGCTACCAAAGGGTTTAATTTAGGCATTCAAGCTGTTACTCATTTATTTAATGCCATGTCCAGTTTCCATCATCGTGATACTGGTTTACCAGGTGCAGTATTTGCTAATTCAACAGCGGTAGCAAGCATCATTGCAGATGGAATTCATGTAAATTATGAAGCCTTAAAAATAAGCAAAGCTCTTTTGAAAGAAAGATTGTTTTTAATTACGGATGCCGTAGCCCCCACGAAAAGTGGTCCGTATATCCATGTTTTTAATGAAGACCATTATGCCCTCCCGGACGGAACACTTTCCGGTTCTGCATTAAGTCAATTTCAAGCGGTGATGAATTGTGTAAACCATGCTGATATAGCCTTAGACGAAGCCTTAAGAATGGCTAATTACTATCCCGCTAAGCTATTAGGTAATCCTGAAATTGGACATTTAGAGTCTGGAGCCAAAGCAAATATAATACAATTTAACATGCAAAAAGTAGAACAGGTTTATTTACAGGGGATGGCTCAGCTCCCATAAAATAACTTGCCTGTCATCTCCAGTTGAAACCAAAATTTCCCCTTGATTAGCCCAACAAATTGAATTTACCGTATGTTTGTGGCCAGATTGTAATTTCTCAACACTTAATATCTTTAATAAGCGATAATCTTCACCATTCCATATTTTTATACTTTTATCTTGACTGCAAGTAGCAAACCAAGGTAGCTTTGGATGAAATACAATACCATAAATAGTATTCATATGAGCTGTAAAATTGTGTACTACATTCCAATTATCTATATCCCATACTTTGAGGGAAGCATCTCTGCTACCGGAAAGCAATAAGCGTTCAGTGGGGTGAAAAGCTAATGCTGTCACGCCAGCACTATGAGCTTCCAGTGTATATAATAAAGTAAAGTCTACAATATTTAAAACATATATCGATCCATTTTTCGCACCTATAATCAAATAATTATTCCGAGTATCTAAGGTTTGACATCTGAGCGCTTGATCACTCAATTTAAATGTGGCTAATAACTCCCCTTTCAAAGGATTCCAAACTCTTAATTGCCCATCTTCCCCTGCACTAATTAGTTCTTTTTTTGAAGCTATATAGCATAGCGAAAAAATAGCTTTATCTCCCGCCTGAAAATTAGCTATAGCTTGATCAGTTTTTAAATCATAAATAGAAATTTTACCTAATCGATCAGCAACGGCTAAATAGTGCTCGAAATAATAAATAAAATAGGCCGACTGTTTAAGTGGTGCGAAAACCTTTTTAAACTTCCCCTGGGTTAGATCCCATTCTACAATTCCTTTATCTGCACCAGCACTAAATAACCGAGAAGAATCAGCCGTTATAGCTAAACTGTAAATTGGATTTTGATGTCCAGTTAAAACTGTCTTTAATTTAAACATAAAGTTTAATTTTTAGAATGTCTATTTGCCAAACAAGCTGTAATATCATTAAAACTGAGGCCTTTTGCTTTAATTAAAACCATGAGATGGAAAAGTAAATCAGCACTTTCATTAATAAAGTGTTCATCTGATTCTGCTAATGCAGCTATAACGGTTTCTACACCTTCTTCACCCACTTTTTGAGCTATTTTAGTTAATCCCTTTGCTTTCAAACTGGCTACATAAGATTGTGCTTGTTCTGACTCCCAACGCTGTGCAATGATAGTTTCTAGTTCGGCTAAGAAATTAGATCTTTCAGGTGTGTTAAAACAACTCATGGTGCCGGTATGACATGTGGGTCCTTGGGCTTTTACAAAAATTAAAATTGTATCAGCATCACAATCTATTTTGATATCTTGGACCCATAAAAAATTACCAGAAGTTTCACCTTTGGTCCAGAGGCGTTGTTTAGATCGGGAATAAAAACATACTTTTTTTTCATCCAGTGTGCGTTGATACGCTTCTTCATTCATATAACCCAGCATTAACACGGATAAATTGTTATAATCTTGAATAATTACTGGCACTAAACCCTCACCTTTTTTAAAATCAATCATTTTTATAAATCTTTTATAATCTAATTTGAATGCCTTCAGAAGCTAAATAGCATTTTAGCTCGGGAATTAAAATTTCTCCAAAGTGAAAAACAGATGCCGCTAAAGCTGCATCTACCATTCCTAACTTAAAGGCATCTCTGAAATCCTCTTTTTTCCCTGCTCCACCTGAAGCAATAATCGGAATATTTACCATTTCACCAATGGTCAATAAAAACTCATTATCGAAACCTGCTTTTGTGCCGTCTCTATCCATGGATGTGAGTAAAATTTCTCCTGCACCTAAATTATAAGCCTCTTTAATCCAGTTTTGTGTAGACCAATCCGTTTCTAAAGTGCCTCCATTTAAAAAAACCTTATGGGAGTTATTCACCAACTTTGTATCCACAGCTAATACCACAAATTGAACCCCAAATTGTGCCGCTAATGCTGTAATTAATTGAGGATTTTTAACAGCTGCTGAATTTATACTGATTTTATCCGCACCTGCTTCTAAAAGTGCGCCAGCATCAGCAATATTTCTTATACCACCACCAATGGTAAAGGGAATAGCTAATTGTTGGGCCACTGCTTTTACCATTTCAATTTGCGTATTCCTATTCTCTAAAGTAGCTGAAATGTCTAAAAACACTAATTCATCTGCACCTTGAGCAGCATAGCTAGCTGCTAATTCAACAGGATCTCCAGCATCTGTTAGATTTAAAAAATTTACCCCTTTTACGGTTCGTCCATTTTTTACATCTAAGCATGGAATTATTCGCTTACTTATATTATTTATACCCGACATGGGTTGGTTTAAAATCATGATAAGGTTATATTTTAAAGCGAGGAAAGCATTTTTAAATTCCAAGCTTTAATTTCTTCGATTTGAATTTTATTTTCATAAATAGCTTTCCCAACTACTACACTTCTTACTTTTAGTTTTGCCAAAGCCTCTATATCTTGCATAGAACTTACTCCCCCCGAGGCAATCAGCTTAATAAACGGAGAATGGTCTAATAACTTTTGGTATAATTCAGTGGCGGGACCAGCTAATTTTCCATCCTTAGAAATGTCCGTACATAAAAATCTAAAAAACCCTAATGCAAGACATTTGTCCACATATTGCATTAACTTAATAGGGGAGCTTTCCATCCAACCCGAATATTTGATAATTTCATCTAAAACATCAATGGCTATTACAATACGATTAGCATAATTCTCTTTTTTTAGAAATGCTTTGCTTAATTGTTCTAAGAAATCAGGTTGTTTAATAGCTTGCGTTCCTACAATTACTCGATAAATACCAGCATCTAATAGTTTTGTAACTTGATCAATTGATCGAATACCCCCACCATACTGCACCTTCATCTCTGTTTGCTGGATTATTTTAAATAAGGTTTCTTGATTTGAGAAATCTCCTTTAGCCCCATTTAAATCAATTATGTGAACCATATCGGTACCATTTGCATGATATCTATTAATCATTTCGGCTATAGAAACTGGATATTCAGTTTTTTGGTTGTAATCTCCTTCGGTTAATCGTACTACCTTCCCATCTAAAATGTCAATCGCTGGAATAATATACATAAGCTTAATCTGTGTTATAGAAATTTAACAATAATTGTTCTCCAGCCCGACCCGATTTTTCTGGATGAAACTGAACCCCAACATAATTATCCCGCTGAATAGCGGCTGAAAATTGTAAGCCATATTGGCAAAAGCCAATATCAAATTTAGGGTTATATTCAATAAAATAAGAATGCACAAAATAAAAGTAACTGTCTGGGGGAATATTTTTAAATATCCCAACAGGTTCAAAATGTACTTTATTCCATCCCATATGAGGAATTTTAATAGTTTTAAGCGTTGGAAATTTTATTGTTTTTTGAGGAAAAATACCTGTTAAGTCCACCTCTCCTTCATCCGAATAGCTAGTTAATAGTTGCATGCCAACACATATTCCTAAAGTTGGTTTAGATGTATTTTTCAATGCCTCTACTAAACCCGTTTGGGTAAGTTTTTCAAAGGCTCTCGCGGCATGCCCAACCCCTGGAATAAGTAGATGTGAAAATTCTTCTATTTGGGCTTCTTCTGAAATAAATCCAAAGGGCAACTGTAGGCGATCTAAAGTTGCACACAGCGAAAATAAATTACCTGCTCCATATTTAATAATCCCTATTTTTTTCATAATGTGCCTTTCGTGCTGGGTAGCACTAAATGTTGAGGGTCTTGTTTGATGGCCATTTTAATTGCCTTTGCAAAAGCTTTAAAAATAGCTTCTATCTTATGATGTTCGTTATATCCATCGGCTTTGATAAATAAATTACATTTAGCTGCATCACTGAAAGACTTGAAAAAATGATAAAACATTTCACAAGGCATGTCCCCAATTTTTTCGCGTTTAAATTCAGCTTCCCAAACTAGCCAATTTCTACCTCCAAAATCAATTGCAACTTGCGCTAAACAATCATCCATAGGTAAACAATAACCATAACGTTCAATACCTAATTTATTGCCTAAAGCTTTGTTAAATGCTTCCCCAAGCGCAATTCCAGTATCTTCTATAGTATGATGTTCATCAATGTGTAGGTCACCCTTAGCTTCCAGTTTTAAATTTATTAAACCATGGCGTGCTAACTGATCGAGCATATGATCAAAAAAGTTTAAACCTGTTTGGACTTCGCTAATACCCGAGCCTTCTAAACCTAATGAAATATCTATTTGGGTTTCTAAAGTTTTGCGTGAGTGTGTGATATTTCTAGATTGTTTTAATAGAAATAGATAAATGTCCTTCCAGCTGAGTGTTTCTAAGGCTATTACCTCTGTCAATTGCTTAGTCCCTGGCATTCCCTCCGAAGCACCTAAGGTGGGATTTTGATTCAGGTAAATACATTTTGAACCTAAATTTTTGGCTAATAATACATCATTTAAACGATCTCCAATGACAAAGGAATTTGTTAAATCATAAGTATTCGAAAAATAGGAGGTCAACATACCTGTTTGAGGTTTTCTGGTGGGAAGATTTTCTTGTGCAAAGCTTCGGTCAATATGAATGGCTGAAAACTGAATACCCTCATTGGCTAATGATTTAATTATAAAATCTTGGATAGCAATAAAATTTGCTTCAGGATAGGCGGAAGTTCCTAATCCATCTTGATTAGAAACCATAACTAATTCATAATCCATTTCTTTAGCAATCTTTCCTAGATAATGAAAAACTTCAGGATAGAAAATTAATTTTTCAAAACTATCAATTTGCTCATCTGCAGGTTCTTTAATTAAGGTTCCATCTCTATCTATAAAAAGTACTTTTTTCATCTTTGTTTTAAAGTTAAAATTAGGGTTTCATTTTCTTTTGGAGTACCTATAGATATTCTCAAACAGCCTTCACAACCAGCAATTTTTGACCGATCTCGAACAATAATGCCAGCCTGCATTAAATAATTATATACTGCTTGTGGGTCTTTAAATTTCACCAATATAAAATTCGCATCAGAAGGAAAAACTTTTATAACCTCAGGGATATCCTGCAATAATTGAGTCAATCGAATTCGTTCCCTTACTATTTCTTTAATCCATTCATTTATTTGAGGTAATTGATTTAGGGATTTTATTGCTTGTTGTTGGATAAGTGTACTTAAATTATAGGGTGCTTTAACTTTGTTTAAAATATCAATCACAGGGCGCGATGAAAAGGCCATACCAACTCTTAACCCTGCCAAGCCCCAAGCTTTAGAAAAAGTTTGGAGTACAACTAAATTAGGATACTCCGTTAATTCTTGAATAAAGGAGCGTTGACGAGCAAAATTGATATAAGCTTCATCTACTACTACCAAGCCTTTAAAATTGGCTAGAATCGTTTCTATATCCTCTCTATTTAAACAATTCCCAGAGGGGTTATTGGGAGAGCACAAAAAAATAATTTTAGTGGTCTTTTTTATTTTTTCTGCTATAGAGTCTAGATTTAATTGAAAATCAGGTAATAGCGGAATGGATTGTATATGCACATTATGAATATTTGCACAAACTTCATACATGCCATAGGTAGGTGGAAAAACCATAATTTCATCAACACCTGGTTCGCAGAAAGCTTTAATTAATAAGTCTATTGCCTCATCACTTCCATTCCCAATAAAAGTATTTTCTATAGGGACGCCTTTAATCTTACCTAAAGCCTCCTTTAAATCTAATTGCAAAGGATCGGGATATCGGTTAAAAGATTCCAGCTCAAGCGGGCTTCCATAAGGATTTTCATTCGCATCTAAGAAAATTTTTGCCTCTCCTTTAAATTCATCCCGAGCGGTAGAATAACCTTTAACGTTTTTTAAGTGTGCTCTTTGTAGGTCTGCTATATTCATGAGGTTTAGTTTATAATATTATTTAAAGAGTTTAAGCGAATGCTCACGGCATTTTTGTGTCCAAATAAGCCCTCTACATCTGCTAAAGTTTCAATGCTTGGTCCTATATTAAGCAAACCAGCTGAGTTTATTTTCTGAAAACTTATTTTTTTAATAAAGGTATCCACACTTACCCCAGAATAGGCTTTTGCAAAAGCACTCGTCGGTAGGGTATGATTAGTGCCTGAAGCATAATCTCCAGCGCTTTCTGGACTATAATTTCCTAAAAAGACTGAGCCAGCATTTTGTATTTGTGCACATATTTCATCTTCCTTGCCACAACACACAATTAAGTGCTCTGGTGCATATAAATTACTAAAAGCTATAGCTTGGTTTAAATTTGTCGTTTTTAATATAAAGGAATTCTCTAAAGCGGCTCTAGCAATGATTTGTCTAGGTAACTCCGCCAGTTGATTTTCTAAAGCTATTTGAACTTGCTCAATAAAATTATTACAAGGACTCACTAAAATAGCTTGTGAATCTGATCCATGTTCAGCTTGGGCTAGTAAATCAGATGCCACAAAATTTGGATCTGCAGTTTCGTCTGCAATAATTAATACTTCCGATGGACCAGCTGGAAAATCTATAGCGACATTTCTTTGCAATTGTATTTTAGCTTCCGTTACATAAGCATTTCCTGGGCCGCAAATTTTATTCACTTTAGGAAATGTTTCAGTTCCAAACGCCATGGCCGCTATCGCTTGAGCACCCCCACTTAAATATACTTTTTGAATATTAAGTTTGCCTAAAATATAAGCTATTTCTGGCCCCACTATGCCTTCTTGATTAGCCGGTGTACAAACAATTATTTCTTCACAATTAGCTAGTCGGGCAGGGATTCCTAACATGAGTAATGTACTTGGTAAAACAGCTGTTCCACCAGGGATATACAGGCCAACTTTTTGGATGGCTCTAATTTCTCTCCAACAGAAAACTCCAGGCATCGTCTCAACTTTTGCTTCTTCTTTTAATTGGGCTTCATGGAAATTCCATATGTTTTGAAAAGCAATATCAATGGCATTTTTTACAGATTCACTGATGTTTTCTGCGATTGTGTGTAGGGTCGGGGAGGAGAGGTATAATTGAGTTAAAGCACGCTTCTCATATAGCTCTGCCATATCAAAAAGAGCGGCATCTCCCTTTAATTTGACTTCTTGAATTATTTCAGCGACTGTCTTTTGAAGTTTAAAATTATCTGCTGTACCTCGCTTACATAGATTATCAAGTTCTTCTTTATTTAAATTTTCTATATATCTGAGTTTCATTTTACTAATTTTATTTATTAACTAATAGTTAATACTGTTTTAATCTAAATAAGTGTGATTTTTTAAAAAAATTATTAGGGAGTTATGATTTTTTCAACAGGCATAACAACGATTCCTTGAGCGCCAGCTAATTTTAAAAGATTAATTTTTTCCCAAAAATCCTTTTCATTAATGACAGAATGAACGGCTACCCAATCTTCCTCGTATAGAGGAATAACCGTTGGACTTTTTACGCCTGGTAATAAATTAACAATTGCATTTAAGTTATCTTTTTTAACATTTAAAACCACATATTTTGTACTAATTGCTCTCAATACAGACCTGATACGTTCCACTAATTCTTTCACCTGCGGAGCATTCGATATGGTATCATTTGCAATTAAAATTGCCTCCGATTCCATCACGGTAAAGATAGATTTTAGACCGTTATTTTTTAAAGTACTACCCGTGGAAACAATGTCAAATATCGCATCACTTAAACCTAATCCAGGTCCAATTTCAACCGATCCTGAAATGTTTCGGATAGTTGCATTTATGTTATTCTGATTTAAATATTGTGCAAGTAAATTAGGATAGGAAGTAGCAATGGAAAGACCAGTTAAATCGCTTGGCTTTTGAATCTGGGAATCACTCTTCACGGCTATATTTAAATCACATTTACCAAAGCCTAAGTTTTGGAGTGTACATACTTTAGCACCGGTTTCTAGGAGTACATTCTGCCCCACAATTCCCAAATCAGCAATCCCATCTTGAACATATTCTGGGATATCATCATCCCTTAAAAAGAGAATTTCAAGAGGAAAGTTTCGGACGGTAGAAATTAAGGAGCTTTTGTAATTTTCAAATTGTAAACCACACTGTTTGAGTAATTCAACAGATTTTTCATTCAATCTACCCGATTTCTGGATAGCAATTTTATATGTTTTCAAGGGGAATTAATTAAGTAAAAGAAAAATGTAAACCGTATTTAAACTGTCTTGCGTACAAAACATAACCTTATCTATCGCCATGATGGCGATGATGGAAATGTACGTGAAAGTTTAAAACTAGGGTCATTTTTAATTTCTTTCCTTAATTTTGTAGGGGAATTATGAAGCAAATATAGTGTACATAGATGGAATACCCAAAAATTAATGGCATTTAATTTGTTTAAATTCTAAATATAAGACTCTAAATATTCCTTGATTTGAAAAGAAATTTACTTCTATTACTCTTATTGACCGTTTTTTCAGCTTGTGATTTTTTCAAAGAAAAACCCGAAGCAGGTATCGTATTAGCTGAATATTATAAAAATAAAGCTTTTAATAAATTTGATACGCTGGTATATAATCAAATATTTCAGGAGAAATATGATTCACTCCAAGGTCAATTTCAAAATCCTAAGGTATTAAAGGCTTTTTATGAAAGCGAATTGAATAAAGCAAGTATTTTTATCAGGTCTTTAAAATCAGGTGAATTAGAGGAGATTTTAAGTTATTTTAATAGAAGTAGGGAGGATGGATTTAATCCAGATGCTTTTCAAACCTCAGAAATAGATCAATTAAAAGCCAAATTAGATGTTCTTCAAAAAACCAAAGATTTAAAGCCAGTATATCCCATAATTGCCGAACTGGAATTGAAATTGGCAAGCAATATGTTGAAATACCACAGCTTTCTTAAATTTGGAAGTATCCAACCCCGCAAAGTACTTAACCGTTATTATATACCTAATTTAAGGCCAGATAGCACGTATTTAGATTCCCTATTACGGGTTGATAATATAACCAGTAATTTTCTAACTGCTCAAACCTCCGATCCCGAATATTTAGCCTTAAAAGACTTATATCAAAAGTATAAAGATTCTCCCCTTTCTGAAGGCTCCATTAAGCAATTAATTTTAATAAATATGGAAAGGGCTAGGTGGAAGATGCCGAAAACAAGTGCAGAAATAGTGCGGGTAAATATTCCTGATTATACCTTAACTTGGACTAAAGGTCAAGATACCATTGCCCGCATGAAAGTATGTGTGGGTGCCCGCCGACAAGCTGATTTTGAAAGCCAAATTAAAGTCTATTTAAAATCTAAAAAATTAGATGATAAACCAAAAAATCATGAAACACCTCAATTGTTTAGTGAATTCAATGCTATCCAGGTAAATCCCATTTGGAATATACCGGTGAGTATCGCGCAAAGTGAAATTTATTATCAAGCTATTAAAGATCCCTACTATCTCTCCAACAATAATATGAGAGTTTATTATAAGGGAAAATTGGTTTCCGATCCGGATACTATTCAATGGTCTAAATATAAGCGTGAAAATCTACCATTTCAGTTTAAACAAGGTTCTGGAGAAGGAAATGCTCTGGGTAAATTTAAATTTATCTTTGATAATGGATCCAGCATATATTTACATGATACGAATAATAAAACCGCTTTTAGTTATAAAATGCGAGCCATTAGCCATGGATGTGTAAGAGTTGAAGACCCCTTGAAGTTTGCTTCCTTATTAGTGAAAAATCAGGCTCAATATGATGATTTACGTATGGAAGTTAATTTACCCCCTGTAGATTCTACTAAAACGGCAAAATACCAAAAGATATTAGCCAAAAAAGCAGATACTATGAATCGCTATCAATTAAAACCAAGCTGGTATCCAACGCGCAAAAATATTTTAATCATTACAGACTATAAAACTGGATGGGTAAAAAATGGAATTTTAGAAACTCGAGCTGATGTGTATGATTATGACCCTATCGTATGGAATTCATTGAAGCGATATATACTACCTTAAAAAGAAACCCAAAAATCTAGAAAAATCTAAAATTTTCTTACCTTTGATTTTTAATGAATTTCTTGTATCCAGGCTTTCTGTTTGCATTAATTTCGGTGTTAATTCCGATACGGATTCATTTATTTCTATTTAAAAAATTCAATACGGTTTATTTTATTCAAGTTTTAGTCAAACCTCAGGGTACTAATCTCTCCACCCTAATGCCTGCATTATGGCTATTAAGAAATAATCCAATAACGTTAATACCAGCTCCTAAAGTAAGCCATAACATCGATGCTCCAGTAGCTGTATTAGATAATACCTCCCATCAAACTTTAGTAACAAAACAACATAAAGGACAAGAGTATTGGAAACTTTGCCTAATTTTAAGCCTAGTTTTTAATCTACTCGAAATTTTACTAGTAAGATTTTATACAACTAATAACAGAATACAAGCATGAAACTCTTTTTAAGGGGATTAAAAGTAGCGGATCCTAACAGCGAATTCAATGAACAAACGGTGAATATCCGTATTGTTGATGGAAAATATGAAGCCCTAGGACCAGCCATTGAACCGAGCAAATCAGATCAAATAATAGATCTATCGGAATGTGTGGCAGCTCCTGGATTTTTTGATATGAATTGCTTTATCGGAGATCCTGGTTTGGAGACTAAGGAAGAAATCGAAACAGCTGCCCAAGCAGCAGTAGCAGGAGGTTATACCGGTATCCTTAATCTTTCTCAAAAAAAATCGAGTATAGAAACTAAATCCAAAGTTGACTATATCTTACAGAAAGCCTCTAGAACTATGGTGGATATAATTCCTGCAGGAGCTATCAGCAAGCATCATGAAGGGAAAGATTTAACCGAAATGTATGATATGCAAAAAGCTGGTGCGCTTGCCTTTTCAGATGCCGATCAAGCTATCCAGGATGATGGTTTTATGAGTCGTGCACTGCAATATGCAAAAGGAATTCAAGCCAAGCTATTAGTTTATCCTGAAAACGCCTCCATTGCCGGCAAATCTCAAATTCATGAAAGCGCTCATAGCATACTAATGGGTATGAAGGGCATTCCAGCGATTGCAGAAGAACTACAAATCGCTAGAGATTTATGTCTGGCACAATACCATGATGCTCCGATACATATCCAAACTATAAGTTCAGCTGGTTCTGTGGCTTTAATTAAAAAAGCTAAAAAAGACGGTATAAAAGTTACCTGTGAAGTGGCTGCGCATCAATTAAATTATACCGAAGAAATAAATGCTGGCTTCGATTCTCATTACAAAGTGAAGCCACCATTTCGAGAAAAAGCCGACCAAAAGGCGCTTATTCAAGGTTTAAAGGATGGTGTCATTGACATCATTGTAAGTCAGCACAGACCCCATGAAATAGAATTTAAAAAATTGGAGTTTGAGCAAGCTGCCTATGGCATTATAGGATTACAAACTACACTTCACTATGCCTTGAAAGCTGGTTTAACCAGTAGCCTTATAACGGAGAAACTTGCACTCAATCCACGCATTATATTAGGCTTAGCCATTCCTAAAATTCAGGTCGAAGAATTTGCTAATATAGTATGCTATCATCCTACTCAAACATGGGAATATTCAACGGCTCGTAATTATTCAAAATCAGCTAATAGCCCGCTATTAGGACAAACCCTCACCGGATTAGTTAAAACGGTGGTACATAACACAAAAATCTATTCATATGAACAATAAAGTAGCTCAGGCCCTGCATGCCGGATTAAACCAATTTGGGAAAATCAATAATTTAGATGCAACCGCACTAAGTGCAGAATTAAAGGCCTTATTTGAATCTGACTTAGCATTTTTAGCCAAGGCTGATCAATTTGATGCAGCCTTTGATAACCATCCCAAATTCGAAGAATTACGTGAGGTTTATTTCGATTTATTAATGGTTAATTTCTTTTCTAGTGATGTAAACAAATTAGAGGCGGATTATTTAGATTCCCCTGAATGGTTAAAAATTGAAGAAGATACCATAGAAAGAGGAACTGAACTTTTAAATCTCTTATTATATATCAATGAGTGTCATGATGAAAATATAAAGCCTAGTTTAGAAGACTTTTTAAAGGAGTTTTTACTCGTAGAAGAAGATGAGTTTCAGGATGAATTTCATATTTATGAAGATTTAATCACGCACCAAGGACTTACCGATACCAATGTAGAAACCATTTGTCGCCAAGCCCAAAGTTTAGATATGAATGCTGAAATGGAAGAGCTTTTTGTGCCCTTTATGACTTTTTTTTATCAAACGGCCTCCAGTGATAAAGTGCTACAAGAGCTTGAAAAACATAGTGATAATGCTGGCTTTGATGTTGGAGTTTACACAATTATTAGTACATTTAACCAAACAAACTAAATAAAACCAAATGGAAAATTCTAAACAACCTAAACTTGGACCCCAAATTCTTAAAAACGGATTAATCTGGGGCGCTATTAACATTGTTATTTTTCTAGTTGCTTGGTATACCATGCCAGAAGCATTAGGCGAAACTTGGTATCAGCTAATAAGTATTGTTATTGGTATTTTACTAGCTGTTTATTTCTGTAAAGATTTACGTACTCATGCCGGAGGTTATTGGTCATTTTCCCAAGCCCTATGGCCCATATTTGGGATGTTCATTTTATCTGCTGGTATATTATTTACATTTAATATCATTTTTGGTAAATATATCGATACCACTTACCCGGTAAAAATGAAAGAAATGGTGATGGAAAGATCCTTAGCCATGTATGAAAAATTTGGAATGGATGAATCGATGATAGAAAAATCCATGATGGCCGTCGAAGAAAGTATAGATGCTCAAGTAAGCCCAACTGTACCTCAAGCTATTAAAGGATTCGGAATAGTGGCTATAATTTACTTCATCGGAGCACTTATCTTTGCAGCTATCTTTAAAAGATCAGATCCTAACCCTTGGAAAGAAGAATTAGAAGCAGAAAATAATCCTCAAGTATAATTCTAAATAAAAAATAAGCAAACGTGCAAGTTTTATCCATTTAAATGATGAAATTTGCACGTTGTTTTTTATACCAAGCCACAAACTAATTGCCTGATAATACATGAATATATCTGTAGTAGTACCACTTTTTAATGAAGATGAATCTTTGCCCGAATTAATGGCCTGGATTAATGATGTGATGCTAGCTAATGCCTACAGCTACGAAGTTTTGTTTGTAGATGATGGTAGTACAGATAATTCTTGGGCTGTTATTCAGCAGTTAAGATCTCAATATCCAAGTGTTAAAGGCATAAAATTCAGACGTAATTATGGTAAATCTGCAGCCTTAAATGTAGGCTTTGAAGCCGCTCAGGGTGATGTTATTATTACCATGGATGCCGATTTACAAGATAGCCCCGATGAAATTCCCGCCCTATACAAAGGTATTACCGAAAAAGGCTACGATTTAATCTCTGGGTGGAAAGCTAAACGTTATGACCCTATATCGAAAACAATTCCTACCAAATTATTCAATGCAGCTACCCGTAAAATGAGTGGCATCAAATTAAATGATTTTAATTGTGGCTTAAAGGCCTATAGAAAGGATGTTGTTAAAACCATCGAGGTATATGGAGAAATGCACCGATATATTCCTGTAATTGCCAAATGGGCAGGATTTTCAAAAATTGGAGAACAGGTCGTTGAGCATAGAGCTCGTAAATATGGAAAAACCAAATTTGGCTTATCTCGTTTTATCAATGGCTTTTTAGATTTAGGTACTATATTCTTTGTAGGTAAATTTGGGAAAAGACCCATGCACTTTTTTGGAGCTATCGGCTTTTTGAGTTTCTTTATCGGATCCCTCATGGCCATTTGGTTAATCGCGACGAAACTCTATCATATCACTACCCATACCCCTTATAGAGAAGTTACCACACAGCCTTTATTTTACCTGGCATTAACGGCCATTGTAATAGGTGTACAATTATTTTTAGCCGGTTTTATAGGCGAATTGGTGACCCGCAATGCCCCTGAAAGAAACCGCTACTTAATTGCCGAAGAAATAAAATAAAGACTATCCCATAAGCCTCCTTTTAACATCGCTATGTTCTTCTCTGTCATTATACCACTCTTTAATAGACCTCAAGAAATTGATGAATTGTTAGCGAGTTTAACTCATCAAACCTATACCCGGTTCGAAGTATTGGTTATAGAGGATGGATCCAGTTTAGATGCTAAAGATATTGTAGCAAAATATCAATCCAAACTCGATATACATTATTACTTTAAGCCGAATGAAGGACAGGGATTTAGTCGGAATTATGGCTTTGAAAGAGCCAAAGGAGATTACTTTGTAATTTTTGACTCGGATTGTTTAATTCCAGAACACTATTTTGAAACGGTTTCCAATTATCTTTTTCAAAATCCACTAGATGCCTATGGAGGCCCCGATGCTGCCCATAGTAGTTTCACACCTATTCAAAAAGCAATATCTTATTCCATGACATCTCCTTTTACAACAGGGGGAATTCGAGGGAATAAAAAACACGTAGGTCAATTTCATCCCCGGAGCTTTAATATGGGCGTATCCCGCGAAGTATATGAAAAGGTGGGGGGATTTATTTTAACTCGTTTAGGTGAAGATATTGAATACTCCGTACGTATACATGAAAATGGTTTTAAAATAGGATTAATACCCGATGCGGTAGTCTATCATAAAAGAAGAACCAATTTTAAACAATTCTACAAGCAACTACATTTTTTCGGAAGAGCCCGCATAAATATCTACAAGCACTTTCCAGACACATTAAAATTAGTGCATTTTTTCCCTGCATTGGCAACCCTTGGAATGTTATTTACTTTGCTCAGCAATTTTATTTGGCCTTCCTTAGCAATATATTTAAATACTGGATTAGCCGTTTATTTTGGTTTAATTCTAGTACATGCATTTATCTTAAACAGATCCTTCAAAATTGCGTTATTAAGTGTTGGAGCATCCTTCATACAACTTGTAGCCTATGGCCTGGGATTTATGCAAGATTTTTGGAAAAGAGTTATATTTAAACAATCATGATAGAATTTCTCAAACAAAGAGCATTTATTGAATTCTTAAAAGACAGTACCTTTACCGTAAATGAAGTTATTGATAAAGCCTGGCAAGTAACGAAAAAGCATTATTTTTCAATTGCAACTTTATGTTTTTTGTTGTTCATTACTTCCAACGCCTCAGGGCTTATGGCCTTTTTTTTAAAAGATGTTAATGTGGGCTTAAGTACTATTATGGCCATCATATTTATGATGCTCTATTTTACCATCAATCTTTCTATGTTTAAATATATTTTTCACCTTCTAGACGATGAAAACGGCGATGTAAAAATTGTCGACACCTTACCTACCAAATTACAAATTACTCGGTTTATAATTGCCACCTTTTATTTTAGTATTTGCATATTAATTGCAGGCATATTTTTAATGCCAGTTTTATATGTTTTGGATCCAATTGTCCGTTATTTTGTGGCTTGGGGTTGGATTAGTAATTTCGAAGATGCCGCCAATTATATCATTTCCATAGCCGTTGTCATAGCCGTATTAGCTATATTCTTTATTTGGATTAGGATATCATTTTTTCCTTTTTTCATTATAGACAGAAACGCTACTGCCTGGGAATCCATCAAACTTAGCTTGGCCACCACCAAGGGAAATTTTATTAAAATAGTACTCATGTTGGTCGTATTAGGCGGGTTTTATTTACTTTATCTTGCCTTTAGCTATTTGCAATGGCCAATCATTGCATTTATCGTGAATATATTTAGCTCATTTTTAATTGTTCCCTTATCAAGTGTGGCCTTAACGGTTGCTTATAGAAAGTTAATTAATGAGTATAAAGGAGCAGCAGATCCAGAGTTAATGGATAATATCGTTTAAAAAAGAAACACTATGGGATTAAAGTCAAGCATCAGCAAAGCCTTTGCTGCCTGGGTTATGTTAGGCATTAATAAGTGGAAAAAGAATCCCTTAAAATCTCAAACTGAAACCTTACAGTGGCTTTTAAAAAAAGGAGCGCAGACAGCCTTCGGGAAAGACCATCGATTCGGGGATATCAAAAATTATGAAGATTTTAAAGCCCATGTGCCCATCCGGGATTACGAAGGCTTAAAGCCATATATTGAAAGGGTAGTTGCTGGGGAAGCTGATGTTCTCTGGCCTGCAAAACCCTTATATCTGGCTAAAACTTCGGGCACCACCTCTGGAGTAAAATATATACCCCTCACAAAGGAATCCATGCCGGAACATATTAAAGCTGCTCGAAACGCACTTTTAAGTTATATTCATGAAACCGGACATTCCGATTTTGTGGATGGGAAAATGATATTTTTGCAAGGCAGTCCTATCCTCAAAGAAAAACACGGTATTTTAGTAGGAAGATTATCGGGAATTGTAGCGCATATGGTTCCTAATTATTTGCAAAAAAATCGTTTGCCATCATATGAAACCAATTGTATAGAAGATTGGGAAACCAAAGTAGAGGCCATTGTAGAAGAAACCCACACACAAGATATGCGTTTGATATCCGGAATTCCACCCTGGGTACAAATGTATTTCGATAAATTGAAAGCTAAAACAGGTAAAGATACCATACAAGAAATATTTAAAAACTTTAGTTTGTTTGTATATGGGGGTGTAAACTACGAACCTTATCGGGCAAAAATTGAGAATAGCATTGGCAAACGCTTGCCTGCTATCGAAACTTATCCTGCCTCTGAAGGCTTTATTGCCTATCAAGATAGCCAAAAGGATTCAAGTTTATTATTACTCGTCAATGCTGGCATCTTTTACGAATTTATTCCTGTAGAATGTTATCATCAAGCTGAACCTATTCGCTTATCTCTAGCCGAAGTAGAACTAGATAAGCAATATGCTTTGGTATTAAATACCTCTGCTGGATTATGGGGATATAGTATCGGGGATACCATCAAATTTACTTCCCTAAATCCCTACAAAATAAAAGTTACTGGTCGCATCAAGCATTTTATATCTGCTTTTGGGGAACATGTGATTGGAGAAGAAGTCGAAGCAGCCTTGTTAGAGGTGTCTAATGCACAACAAGTTTCGATTACCGAATTCACTGTAGCTCCTCAGGTTAATCCAGAACATGGGGAATTACCTTATCACGAATGGTTCATTGAATTTGAAAAGGCACCTGCAGATATAGAAATATTCAGCGAATTATTGGATAAAGCTTTGCAAAAGAAAAATATTTACTATTTTGACCTCATTGAAGGCAAGGTACTAAAGCCTTTAGTCATTCGTAGCCTACAGCCTGAAGCCTTTGTAAATTATATGAAAGCCCAAGGTAAATTAGGTGGACAAAATAAAGTCCCTCGATTAAGTAACGATAGAGCCCTTGCAGAAGGATTAAAAACTTATATTAAATAATTCAGAGCGAGGAAATTAATAAAATTAAAGATTGAAAAAGATTGCCATTTTAGGAAGTACAGGTTCTATTGGAACGCAAGCATTAGACGTGGTACGTGCAAATCCTCTAAGTTATTCCGTAAGTGTATTAACCGCCCATTCCAATATTGAATTATTAGTCTCACAAGCACTGGAATTTAATCCTGAATTGGTTGTAATTACCGATGAAAGTAAATATGCCCATTTAAAAGCAGCCTTGCCCCAATTTAAAGTAGCTTGCGGAATGTCTGGATTAGAAGAAGCTGCTACCTATCCCGAAGTCACCTTAGTATTAACGGCCATAGTAGGCGCAGTAGGTTTAAAACCCACTTTAGCAGCCATTGATGCAGGAAAGGATATAGCCTTAGCTAACAAGGAAACACTTGTAATGGCCGGTCAATTGGTGATGGAAAAAGCCAGACAAAAAGGTGTTCAGATTATCCCGGTGGATTCAGAACATTCGGCCATTTTTCAATGCTTAGTAGGAGAATCAGAAAATCCTATCGAAAAGATATATTTAACAGCTTCAGGCGGTCCCTTTAGAGGTAAAACTAGGGCAGAACTTGCCCAGGTAACGAAGGCTCAAGCGTTGAAACATCCCAATTGGGTGATGGGTGCCAAAATCACTATTGATTCGGCCAGCTTAATGAATAAAGGATTAGAGGCAATTGAAGCTAAATGGCTATTTGACTTAGCACCATCCCAAGTAGATGTGATTGTTCATCCTCAATCGATTATTCATTCCTTAGTGCAATTTGAAGATGGTTCGATGAAAGCCCAAATGGGCCTTCCTGACATGAAATTACCCATACATTATGCCTTTTCCTGTCCTTTACGAAAAGCTTCCAATTTTGAAAGATTCAACTTCTTAGCTTATCCTGAATTAACTTTTGCTCCAGCCGATACCACTACTTTTAGAAATTTAAGTTTGGCCTATCAAGCCATGGAAAAAGGCGGGAATATGCCCAGTGTATTAAATGCCGCTAATGAAGTGGTGGTAGAAGCATTTTTGAATGATCAATTGAGTTTTCTAGCGATGAGTGATGTAATTCAAGCTTGTATGGAAGAAATTCCTTATTGTGCCCAACCCGAACTTCACAATTATTTAGAAAGCGACCAACAGACCCGTATATTTGCGCGGGAATTCGTAACAAAACAAAAAAATACCAATCCAATTAATTAAAAACAAAGATAAAAGATATATATGGACGGACTGATTATGGCGGGCCAGCTCTTAATGGGCCTTTCAATTTTAGTAATTTTACACGAACTAGGACATTATTTAGCAGCACGCGCATTTGGCATCAAAGTGGAAAAATTTTACCTCTTTTTCGATGCATGGGGAGTAAAATTAGTAAGTTTTAAGATAGGCGAAACTGAGTATGGAATTGGCTGGTTGCCATTGGGAGGATATGTAAAAATTGCAGGGATGATTGATGAGTCTATGGATACTGAACAATTAAAACAACCTGCGCAACCTTGGGAATTTCGTTCTAAACCAGCTTGGCAACGATTAATCGTGATGTTAGGTGGTATTATCGTCAACATAATTGTAGGTATCTTTATATTTTGGATGTTAACCTTTAAATATGGCGAAACCTATATTCCTAATAATCAACTAAGCTATGGTATTCATCCAGGCCTTATAGGGAAAGAAATCGGTTTAAAGGATGGCGATAAAGTTTTAGCTATTAATGGTCAGAAATTAATTCGTTTTGATGATGTAATCACCTCTAAGGTATTGCTTGGAGGCCCTAAATTAACGATCTCCAGAGATGGTAAGGCCATGGAAATATACGTGCCTGATACCATTTTGAATAGCATTTCAAAACATGGCATAGAAGAATTCGTACAACCTCGAATTAAAGCCCATAAAATTTTAGAAGTGGTAAGTCCGGAACAAGCCTCAGTTGCCGAAGATGGAAAAAAATATACACCAGCATTTGATGCGGGTGTAAAAGTTGGGGATAGTGTGCTCAGCATTAACGGCAAAAGCATTCAATTTATGGATGAATTTACGGAAGCATTAGCTACTCAAGCCAATAAAGAAATTAATTTAACAGTTTCTCGTAATGGAGAAGAAATTCAATTAACCCCAAAAGTTAGTCCAAGTGGAACCTTAGCAATTTCCATTGCACGTTCTGCTTTACCTACCGCCCATATCTCTTATGGATTGATGGAATCATTGGTAGTTGGTACACAAAAAGGATGGACCACCTTTACCGATAACGGAAAAGGTATTTGGAAAATGATTACGGGAAAAGTTTCTGCTCGCAATATCTCGAGCCCAATTGGGATTGCCAAAGTTTATGGATCTGAGTTTGATTGGGTTAATTTCTGGCGCTTAACGGCCTTAATTTCTATGGCGCTTGCCTTTATGAATTTATTACCTATTCCAGCTTTAGACGGCGGACATGTGGTTTTCCTCATTATAGAAATGATTAAAGGTAAACCCCTGAGTGAGAAATTTATGGAATATGCCCAAATTACCGGTTTCTTCATTTTAATGGGCTTAATGATCTTTGGCTTTGGAAATGATATTCTGAAAATTCTTGGTATATAAAACCCCAACTTCTTATGAATTACTTTGAATTTTATGCTATTCCAGTACAGTTTCATCCCGACCCACAAGTTGTGAAACAAACTTTTTTCTCGAATAGTAAAAAATTTCATCCTGATTTTTATGTAAGTGCATCTGAAGAAAAGCAGGCCGAAGTATTAGAAATGTCAAGTTTTAATAATAAGGCCTTTCAAACTTTGAAAAATGAAGCCTTACTGATACCTTACGTGTTGGAAATATTAGGCCAATTAAAAGCAGAGGAGCATTATCAATTGCCCCAAAGTTTTTTAATGGAAATGATGGATATCAACGAAGCTTTGATGGATGTTCAAATGGATCCTAATCCCGAACAACTTCAAGCTGTAAAGCAGCAAATTGAAACCTTTGAAATCAATCTTCAAGGTGCTTTGAATAACCTGACCAAACAGTATGATGCCAACCCTAATGACAACCAAGTATTAGTAGAAATCAAAGACTTGTACTTTAGAAACAAGTATTTGATGCGGTTAAAAGCACAATTAGAAAAGTAACACACATGAGTTCTCTAAACATTTTTCGTAAAGTTTCTATTATAGAAGCTATTTCCTATTTATTGTTATTATTCATAGCTATGCCCCTAAAATACTATGCCGACCAACCTTTGGCGGTTCGCTATGTAGGCATGATCCATGGCTTATTATTTGTAATTTATGGCATTACCTTAGTGATGGCTTGGCAAGAAAGGAAGTGGAGTTTTTCTAAAGTATTTTTAATATTCTTATCTTCTTTAGTGCCATTTGTACCTTTTTGGGTAGATAAAAAATTGAAAGCCGAAGCCCTTTCGGAAGGCTAAAACTTTTAAAGCTAAAATTGGTTAATTCATATATATGAAATTTATCCAATTTCGGCCTGAAGGTATTTATTGCGTGCCTGGTGATTTTTACATTGATCCATGGCGGCCAGTAAAAAAGGCACTCATTACGCATGGTCATGCCGATCACGCTCGCTATGGCATGGGCGCATATTTATGTCATCATTTTAGTGTTCCAATATTACAAAGTCGGTTAGGGGCTACCATTCAAGTGCAGGGAATAGGCTATGGAGAGAAAATAAATATCAATGGTGTTGAAGTTTCTTTTCATCCTGCCGGACACATTATAGGTTCCGCACAAATTAGAATGGCCTATAAAGGACGGATTTGTGTAGTATCAGGTGATTATAAATTACAAGATGATGGCTTATCTACCCCCTTTGAAGTAGTAAAATGCCATGAATTTGTAACTGAGAGTACCTTTGGCCTCCCGATTTATCACTGGGCGAGTGTAAATCAACAAAAAGCTGAATTGCAGCAGTGGGTAAATCTGAATCAATCTAACCAAAAAACCACTGTATTTATTGGCTATTCCTTAGGCAAAGCTCAGCGCATTATGCAAGCTGTAGATGGCTTGGCCCCATTATACGTACATTATTCCATACATAAATTAAACCAAGCCTTTCAACAAGTAGGTATTAAGCTGCCTGCCTATCAAGTAATCGATTTTAATGCCGATTTAAAGCCCCTTCAAGACGGGATTGTTATTTTGCCTCCCGCACTAGTAGATACCAACCTCATTCGAAAAATCCCCAATAAAGCCTATGCCATTTGCTCGGGATGGATGGCCGTTAGAGGAGCCCGCAGATGGCGTTCGGCAGATGCAGGCTTTGCCATTTCAGATCATGCAGATTGGTCAGATTTACTCACAGCTATACAAGCTACTGAGGCTGAAAAAGTGTATGTAACACATGGACAAACCGCGGTATTTGCCAAATATTTGAATGAAATTGGCATCCCTGCGGAGGAAGTAAAAACGGAGTTTGGGGTAGAAGATGAAGCGCTTGAAGATAAAAATGCCTTACCACCCGAAACGCCAGAAGCTTCTACCGTTGCTTCAGTGAACCAGGAGGACCCATTATGAAAGCCTTTGCCAACTTAATTTATACGCTTGATAGCACCAATAAAAATACCGCTAAAATGGAAGCGATTCAAGATTTCTTTAAAACCGCCGAGGATGCTGATAAATTGAGTTTTCTCGCCTTATTTACCGGTAAAAAACCAAAGCAAGTAATCAAGACACGGGATTTAAAAACTTGGGTGCAGGAATTATTAAATCTTCCAGAATGGTTATTTTTAGAAGCCTATGCCTCGGTTGGAGACCTCGGCGAAACCATCTCCTTGTTATTACCCGCACCTGAAGTCTATCAAGATATTTCGCTTAGCCATTGGATGCAGGCAATCAAAGCCTTGGCCACCAAAACCGATAGCGAAAAAAAAGATTTTGTGTTAAATGCCTGGCGTACATTGCCGCATATAGAACGATTTATATTCAATAAATTATTGGGCGGTAGTTTTAGAGTAGGAGTATCGGCCAAAACGCTGATAAATGCCATTTCCAAACAATATGATATAGAAGCCAGCGCTATCACCCATAGCCTGATGGGGGGATGGAATCCTGAAGAAGTGAATTTTGACGATTTAATCAAAGGCGCATACATTGAAAGTAATTTATCCAAACCCTATCCCTTTTGCCTAGCCTATCCCATTGAAGAAATTGAAAAAACCTTAGCGGATTTAAACAACTGGCAAGTTGAATATAAATGGGATGGAATTAGAGGACAATTTATTAAACGCCAAAACGAAATTTTCATATGGTCTAGAGGAGAGGAAATGGTGAATGTGCAATTTCCAGAACTTCTAGAAGAATTAAATAAATGGGAAGGGGATTTTGTATTAGATGGCGAAATATTAGCCTATGCCGAGGGGCAGGTATTAAACTTTTCCCAACTCCAAAAGCGATTAAATCGCAAAAGCATCAGTAAAAAATTGCAAGCCGAAATTCCAGTTACAGTTTTTTTATATGATATATTAGAATATCAAGGAAAGGATTTAAGATCGCAACCTTTAAGCCAACGCAGAACAATCTTAGAAGGCCTTTTTAAGGCGCAGCATCAAACTATCTTTCGTTTGTCGGAAGTTATTGCCTTTTCGGATTTAAAGAGCTTAGCCAAGCTTAGAGAAGGTGCACGAGAACATCAAAGTGAGGGCTTGATGTTAAAACATCGGGATTCTATGTATCATGCAGGCCGCAAAAGAGGGGATTGGTGGAAATGGAAAATAGATCCCTTAACCATTGATGCAGTATTAATTTATGCCCAAAAAGGAGCAGGGAGACGATCGGGCTATTATACCGATTATACCTTCGCTGTGCAAGATGGAGAACAACTGGTTAGTATAGCCAAGGCCTATTCCGGCCTGACAGACAAAGAGATTCAAGAAGTAAGTCGATTTATCAATAAAAATGCCGTCGAGAAATTTGGCCCTGTTCGAACGGTTAAACCTGAATTAGTATTTGAAATTGCCTTTGAAGGGATAGCCTTCAGTAGTCGGCACAAATCAGGCGTAGCTTTGAGATTTCCTCGTATATTACGTTGGCGTAGAGATAAAACAGCCAATGAAATTGATCAATTAGCAGAAGTTAAAAAGTTAATTAAGCCCTAGCTTTAAAAGGCAGGCTCTTAATTAATAAACCCTAATAAAATTGAAAGTTAAATCGGAAAATACTGGATTAAACCTTGTAGCAGCCTGGATGCAAAGCCAAGGCCGAAGGCCCTTTGATTTTCAGCGACAAACCTGGCAAAAAATGGGGGCTGGCTATTCTGGTATGCTGGTTGCGCCCACGGGCTTTGGAAAAACCTATGCCGTATTTTTAGGTTTAATCATCGATTTTTTGAATCATCCCGATAAGTACGGAAAGGGGCTGAAAATGATTTGGATAAGCCCTTTACGTTCCTTAGCTAAAGATTTGGCTCGAGCCATGCAAGAAGCTATTGACCAAATTGGCTTAGATTGGGAAGTAGAAACGCGTAATGGTGATACCGATCCCAAGATTAAACAAAGGCAAACCAAGCGCCTCCCCGAAATTCTTTTGCTCACGCCTGAAAGTTTACACCTCTTGCTGGCACAAAAGGAACGAGCAAAATTTTTTAAATCCTTAAGCTTTGTGGTGGTGGATGAGTGGCATGAACTATTGAGCTCCAAAAGAGGCGTACTCATCGAACTGGGCTTACGATATTTAGAATTCATGCAACCTAAACTGCAAGTTTGGGGCATTACAGCGACTATAGGCAACTTAAGCCAAGCACTTGAAGTCCTTATACCTAATCCAGAAAAAAGGGTACAAGTAGTAGCAAAAGAAAAAAAGAAACTGGATATTGTAGCTGTATTTCCAAAAGAAGTGGAGTTATTACCCTGGGCCGGACATCTGGGATCAAAATTAGTGGAGCAAGTAGTTCCCCTGATATTAAAAAGTAAATCCACTTTAATATTTACCAATACCCGAAGTCAAAGCGAATACTGGTATCAATTACTCTTAGAAGCCTATCCTGACTTTGCTGGGCAAATCGCCCTTCATCATGGCTCCATAGATGCCCATATCCGTACTTGGATAGAAGAGGCCTTGAGTGAAGGGCGCTTAAAAGCTGTAGTGGCTACCAGTTCCTTAGATTTAGGGGTGGATTTTAAACCCGTAGATACGGTGATTCAAATAGGTTCTAGTAAAGGGGTTGCACGCTTTATGCAAAGAGCTGGCCGCAGTGGGCACTCCCCTTATGAAACCTCCACCATTTATTTTGTGCCTACCCATTCTTTAGAACTGATTGAAGTATCAGCACTGAAAGAGGCTATAAAATCCCAAACCATTGAAAACCGAGAACCCATGGTATTGTGCTATGATGTATTAGTTCAATTCTTAGTAAGTATTGCGCTCGGGGGCGCATTTTATGCCGATCAGATGTACCAAGTTGTCAAACGAAGCTTTTGCTTTCAATGGATGAGCGAAGCCGAATGGGCCTGGTGTATGAGTTTTATCACCCAAGGGGGAGCAATCGGACAAAACTATCCCGAGTTTCATAAAGTGGTTCGAAAAGAAGATGGCTTACATGTCGTTGAAAATCGACGCATCGCCATGTTACACCGCATGAATGTAGGGGTTATCGTCAGTGATGCGATGGTGAAGGTGAAATTTATTAGCGGCGGTTATATTGGGATGGTAGAAGAATATTTTATCACCAAATTAAAGGATAATGGCAAGTTTATATTAGCCGGACGGGTATTAGAACTGGTGCGAATAAAAGAAATGACCGCCTATGTTAGGGCAAGCAAAGGGAAAGCTATGACTCCAAGTTGGTTAGGAGGTCGCTTACCCTTGAGCTCTAACCTCGGCCAATTTTTGAGACAAAAATTGGCCGACTCCACCCATCCTGGGGCTCGTGAAAAGGAACTAAAATTCCTATATCCCTTAGTTTCAGCCCAAACCGAACATTCCCACATTCCTCAAGCCAACGAATTTTTAGTGGAAAGTATTAGCACCAAAGAAGGTTACCACTTATTTATGTATCCTTTTGAAGGACGCTTAGTACACGAAGTGATGTCGGGATTAATCGCTTACCGCATCAGCCAACTATTCCCCATCAGCTTTTCCATGGCCATGAACGATTATGGTTTCGAACTATTCTCTGATACGCCCATCCCCTTAGATGATGCCCAAATTCGGCATATCCTGCGTAAAGAAAAACTGATGGAAGATGTGATCGCCAGCGTAAACGCTACCGAAATGGCTAAACGTAAATTTCGAGATATCGCGGTTATATCAGGTTATGTAATTCAAAATATGTATGGGAAACAGCTTAATAATAGATCCTTGCAAGCCTCTTCGGGGATTATTTTTCAAGTATTAGAAGAACATGAGCCTCAAAACTTACTACTCCGGCAAGCCTATACCGAAGTGTTTAATCAGCAGTTAGAAGAGGTCCGCTTGAAAGAAGCATTTAACCGAATCAATCAAGCCACTATTATTTATAAGCACGCCACTAAGTTTACTCCTTTAAGTTTCCCGATAAAAGTGGATAGTTTGAGGCAAACTTTGTCAAGTGAAGATCTAAATTCGAGGATTGAAAGAATGAAAGCGCAAAATTCACGACCTTTGCAGAAAAGAAAAGGTAAACCTTAAGTATGCACCTTCATACCCATGAAATTTATTGGTCAAATTACTCCTGGATCCTAACCAATCAAAGGGTCGTTTATTGGGGGGCAGAAGAAGCCTTAATACTTTCAGATTTACATATCGGAAAAGCCGCTCATTTTAGAAAACATGGCATTGCTTTGCCCACCCAAGTACAACAGGCTGATTTAGCACGCCTAAAATACTTGATGGAACATTTTGGAGCTAAAAAACTCATTATCGTAGGGGATATGATTCATGCCCAATCCAATGTGGAAGTAATGGCCTTTGGGGAATTTTTAAAATCCATTTTTCCCGTTCAAATTATTTTAATTAAGGGTAATCATGATAAATTAAAGGATGAATTTTGCCTACAACTGGGTGTACATGAAGTTTATACCCAGTGGTTATACCGAGGAATTCGATTTACCCATGAAAATCAAGCTGATAGTACTTTACCTCAACTTTCTGGTCATATCCATCCCGGTTATGAACTCTTTTTGCCTACCCGTAAAAGTCTTCGATTGCCCGCTTTTGTCATCCATCCTGATTATTTCATCTTACCAGCCTTTAGCACTTTTACTGGCCTAGATACTAAAACCTCCTTTCCGCAAGCCCATTATTTTCCATTTCATAAGGAAGGGTTTATTTTATAGGTTGAATAACTTCATTTTATAGGTAGAATAGCTTTATTTTATAGGTTTATTGTGTAATAATTGGTAAATTAGTTTATTCCTCCCCAATAGCGCAAAGGTCTGGTTGATTTACATCCTAAACCTTAAAGCGTGACAATTATGTGCTTATTATAAAAGCATAGAAATCCACCCTCCTTTCATGAAGCTTAAAGGAACCTTATAGAGACCTTATAGGGACCTTATAGGGACCTTATAGAGACTTTCTTTATACCAAATCCATACTAAATTCGGGAAAACTCCATATCAAATACGGAATAATTGCGGAAAATGTTCGGAAAAGTTCGGCATTTATTCGGATGGTTTCCGAATACCTTTAAAACGCTTTCCGAATTTGGTTATAAGTTAAACCGAATTTGGTTATAAGTTAAACTAAAGACTTTCCGAATAATCCCAATAGGGTATAGGGGCGGAAAGTTTCAAAAAGCGCTTACATTACTATGCCATCTATTTACCTAATAGACAAGAGCAGGAGAACAAATGTTGCATGATCGGAAAAAAATGAGCAAAAAAAAACCGATCAGTAATGATCGGCTTTTGTACCTGGGGCGGAAACAAAACCTAGTAAACAACCTCTAACCAAAGGAAGGCAATTCTTTGTTAATCAATTTGTTATTTATCTTAGCGGTGTTCAAAAAATAAGATTTCTGGACAATGTTTGTATATTTTTTACACCTTTTTTACACCCTGAAATATGGCTAAAATAAATAATAAAACAAAGGAGAATCCCAAGCTTTTACAAAAGCAATTGAATGATAGTAGGTTAAGTTTATACCTTGAATACTATTTAGGATATAACAAGTTCATCGATCCAGACGGAGTATTAAAGATAAAGCATAACCGAAAGAAAGAGACATTAAGCCTTTACCTGTATCCAAATCCACGAATGGCCGAACAGAGACAATTAAATAAGGACAATCTAGCTTTGGCCATGGAGGTCAGAGCTGAAAAAGAACAAGAATTACGGTACGCAGATATTGGCAAACCGAGTCCAATCAAGTTAAAGATTAATTTTTTGGATTACTATCAAAAATATGTTGATGCTTATCATAAAAAAGATGTTAGAGTAATTGTCGGCTCTTTTAATAGGTTTAAGTCATTTGTAAATCAAAGGTATCCTAATCTCTCTCAGGTACTCAAGCCAGAACAGATTGACCGATTCATGGTTCAGAAGTTTGTTGATTATCTGCAACAAAATTCTGTTGGAGAGGGTGCAAGAACCTATTTCGCACGGTTCAAGAAAGTGATAAAGTCTGCTGTCGATCGTGATATTATCCGGAAGAATCCCTGTGATGGTGTTAGGTGTATTGCTCAGGACAACATTATATCAAAAGATATCTTATCCATTGATGAATATCGAAAATTGGCTAATACCCCATATCAAAATCAACATATAATACGGGCTTTTTTCGTAAGTTTATATGCAGGGTATCGATTTTGCGATGTCAAGTCGCTGAAATATAGTGATATTGACTATGAAAACAGGATAATTCGCGTACAGCAGGAAAAGGTCAAAGGCAAATCAAGTAACTCGGTAGTGATTACTCCATTGAGCGATAGTTTGCTTGGTTTCATTGGTTATCCGACCAATCCTAATGATAGGGACGAATTTGTATTTGAACTTCCGAGCCATACCGGATGTTTAAAAGCTTTAAGAAAATGGACTGCTCGTGCAGGCATCAAGAAACATATTACTTGGCATTGCGCACGCCATTCCTTTGGATTTGCCCTATTATCCGGTGAAAACAAGGTCGATATCAAAACAGTTGGTGCGCTGATGGGGCACAGCAGAAAGAGTCGATAAGTACTGATATAGAGCAATTTGTAATTAATAAAGTTAAGGAAATACGTATAGCTAAAGGTGTTTCCCAAGCCAAATTGGCTCATATGATTGAACTCTCTGTTGGATTTGTTGGCAATGTTGAGAACCCGACACATATTGCCAAGTGGAACCTAAATCACCTTAACCGGATATCAAAGGAATTGGATGTTCCCTTTAAAGACTTCTTTCCTGAAAAGGGAATCTAAATACGTATCCAATACGATTTCTTGTTTTTTATTTAAGTAAATTTGTTGCACTAAATCAAGTGCAGTAATTTTTTTGAAAAATAAACCTCTAAAAATAGTAGCCATTTCAGATACACATGGACAACATCGATCATTAAAGTTGTCCAAGGGGGATATTATTATTCATGCAGGTGATGTAAGTAGATCGGGTCGCCCTGAACAAATACAAGACTTTTTGGATTGGTTTGCTAATCTAAAATTCCAACATAAGATATTCATCGCAGGCAACCATGATTTCTTCTTTGAAAATGCCCATGCTGATATTATTGATAAAATGATTCCCGACGGAGTTGTTTATCTTAATGATTCGGGTTTGGAAATAGATGGCATTAAGATATGGGGATCACCCATCACACCTTGGTTCAACGATTGGGCTTTTAATCGGGATCGGGGAAGTGAGATAAAGAAACATTGGGATCTCATACCCTATGATACTGACATATTGGTTACACATGGTCCACCTTTTGGTATTTTGGATGAAACGGTTTACGGAAAGCGAACAGGATGCGAGGAATTATTATTGCGTGTTTACCAAATAAAACCTAAGTATCATATATTCGGACATATCCACGAGGATTATGGTAATTTTACTAAGGGTGAAACCAACTTTATAAATGCTAGCATTTTGGATGATTGGTATGAGATGAAGAATGAGGCAGTGGAAATAAGTGTTAAAGCTTCAAAGTCATGAATATCAAATTATTATTAAAAAATTGCTATAAAAACTCTTTCGGTATTGACCTTAGAAAATATCATCAGAGTATCTGTAGGATTAGTGATAATGAGACTGGTTTAATTGATAATTTGAATCGGAGTAAACGTGTTATTTTTGAAGATGGAATAAGTTCTTATTTTAGGCTTGAATTACATGACAACTTACTATTTCTTATTGGTGATAAAACCTGTTACTTATGTTCAAATGTTATAGAAAGTGCCTATGGAACAGAACTGAATTGGGTTAAATGTATAGCAATTCCAGAAAGAACTAAAATCAAGGGGGAGACAGATATTAGAAAAAGTGGAATAATTATTTCGCTGTTTTCTGATCTAATACCTGAAATTTCTAACGAGAATCAATTCTTTGACTTTGTCAACCAATTTGAATACGGCTATTCTGAATGTGATTGGTTTAGGAGAATAGGTTCAATGTCGTTGTATATACGTTTGGCGAGGTTTTGGGATTATAAACAAAAAACTAAACAGCTATTCGAATTAGGTTTACTATATCCTTTAGAATTTGTAATCTATATTCTTTACAAGAAAGTAGAGATAAAAAATGAGCAAATTCTAAAATACTTTGTGGCGTCCCTATCAGAGAGTACAAATAAAATTCTGTCCTTCGGCGAATTAAGTAAAGTGTTTGGTTTACTTAACCAAAGTGAAATCGAAGATATTTTGGCTATAAAATTCTTGGCAGAAAACATTCATTTAAACATTCTTGACGATGATTATTTCGCCGACCTATTAGAGATTGATTGTGGAATCAGATATCCAATGTTTATAGATGGCAAATATAACCTCTATTATATGAGAGACAGAGCCAATTCCATTTTTAAAACACAAGATGTTAAAAAAGAATATTTTAAACTAATAAAACAGAATTTTAGGGCGTTAGAGAATAGAATTCGAAAGGGTAAGGGCTATGAAGTTGTAGGATCCTTTGTCATGGAGAAACTACTTTACAATAAACTTAGCAATGCTTTTCCTAATCTACGAATAGTCTCACAATATTCGCCAGCCTGGTTACAACCTCAACGTATAGATATATTTATAGAAGATTGTAATCTTGCCATTGAGTATCATGGAGCACAACATTATATGCCCATAGATTTCTTTGGTGGAAAGGAAGGTTTAAGATTAAGACAAGAACTAGACCGCAAGAAAAAAAATAAGTGTGATGAAAACAAAATAATGTTGGTTGAAATATCGTATGAAGAGGACTTTGACTTTGCTTTTGATACTTTGAAAGTGATTATTGTGGAAAAATTGAAAGATCGAATCTAAGGGGTTGATTCAAATAGTGTGTTTCAACGACAGGGATTTTAATAAACCTTTATAAATGCTAACGTTTTGGATAATTGGTATGAGATGAAGGATGAGCAAATTATAATCAAAATAGAGTTAGTAGATGTAGACTTTCTTGATTTTTATCTACCTTTATAAGTGCACTTTGGATGAAGCAACGGCTTTCGTTGATTAAACATGTGCCTTCATAACATTTATACAACTAGACATTTACAAATTGTTATTTTTCGAAAAACATGAGTCAACAAGATATCGCTGCACATAATTTACTTGGAAGACAACTCCCCAATGGTTGGGTTGTAAGTCAGAAAATTGAGCCGAAGGACGGAAGCACAGGAGGCTTTTTTAGCGTATGCTATATTGTTAAGCGAGATGAGGAGATTGCCTTTTTAAAAGCTTTAAATTTCAATGCATTCTTTCAACTTTTTCCTGGCAAAGGCATTGTTAAGATATTACAAGAGCAGACTAATGCTTTTGAATTTGAAAAAAGTCTATTGCTCAAATGTAAAAGCAGTAGGCTAACTAAAGTGTCAATGATTTTAGATGAAGGCGAAGAACTTTTAGAAGGATTTACTATTCCAAACGTACCATATCTGATTTTTGAAATAGCCGAAGGAGATATACGTTCGAACATTAAATTCGCAAATAATGTAGACCTTATTTGGAAAACCAAATCATTGCATGATATTGCTGTTGGTTTAGAACAATTACATAAGTTAGAAATCGCTCACCAAGATTTAAAACCATCTAATGTTTTATTATATGACAACGCAAACACTTCGAAAATTGGCGATCTCGGAAGATCGCTATGCTCTTCAATCCCTGCACCACATGATGATGGTGTTTCATTTACGGGACAGATGAATTATTCTCCTCCCGAATATCTGTACGGGTATGTACAATCAAATTGGTTACAACGTGTTCGCTCCACGGATATGTATCTATTCGGAAGTTTGGTGACATATTACTTCATAGGCATAAACATGACAGCGTTAATATTTAAACATTTAGATTCGAGATTTAGATGGAATAATTTTCAGGGTACTTTTGAGGAAGCCAAAGAGTATTTAATTAATGCATTCTCTCAGGCAACACATGAGATTTTAGGGACATTAGAAAATAAGGCGTTTGCAATAGATTTACTTGAAATAATAAACTATTGTTGCTATCCTATTCCCGAAAAGCGAGGGCATAATAGAAATTTTACAGAATTAGGTAATCAATATAGTTATAAAAGAATAATATCTAAGCTCGATTTGATTAAAAGGAGGGCAGAACTTCAATTGTATAAATAATGACAAATATCTATGAATTAGACAATAGAGTATTAGTTCCGAATTGGCGCGATTTTCAAAGGACGGTAAAGATAGGTGAACTGGGACAGAATGACAAGCCTAAAGGACTTGCGACTGACTTGGTTCAAATAAAAGCAGACTGGAAAAATAATAAAACGATTGGAATAGCTGCTGATCTTGTAAATAACTCTTTTGTTTCCAATGATCTTTTTTCCGAAGAATTAAAAGAAGCTATACAGTTCGTTGAAAATAACAAATCAGATTCATCTTTACCTCTTTTAGCTTTGGTTGAACAAATCAAGCAAGAGATCAATCCCATCAAGGATAGTACGACAAAACTATTAGAAAAGAATGTACAGAGCCTAGAAGAATTTAGGTCTCTTTTTGATAATAATATGTTAAATCGAATTATCTCTAAAACTAAAAACTTAACGAAAAGCTATTTGGATAATGCTATATATTGGATTGAACTAGCTAGATTATATACCATCAAAGGACAACGATCTAAAGCGGATAAGTGTATTTTAATCGCACTACAACTGGCTCCGAATAACCGCTTTGTTTTAAGATCTTCAACTCGCTTTTTTATCCATAATCAAGAAGAAGAAAAAGCTATTTACTATCTGAAAAAAGCAACTGCAATCAGAAATGACCCTTGGTTAATTTCTGCTCATATAGCAAGTTCTAATCTAATCGGAAGGTACTCTCCTTTTATCAAAACCGGGATTGGTTTAATTAATTCTAATAATTTCTCGAGTTTTGATTTGACCGAACTATCAAGCTCTCTAGGTACTTTGGAATTTAAAAATGGAGCATTTAAAAAATCTATACCCTTATTAAATCTATCTCTATCAAACCCCAATGACAATAGCCTCGCACAATTCGAGTGGCTCTCTAAGAAAGATCAAAGATTGACTTTTGACCCGACTAAATTTGATGATGTAAAAAATCCATTTGAAGCATTTGCTTATGAAAATTTTGGAAAAGGTGAATTTAATAGGGCATTTTATAATTGTATTGATTGGTTTTTAGACATTCCTTTTTCAAAAAGATCGTTAATGTTTGCATCTTATATAGCCACTATAATTGGTCAAAATGATTCCGCAATATTATTATGTCTAGTAGGGCTCCGGTTAGATCCACAATCAATGGTTTTTTTAAACAATTTGATTTACAACTATTGTGTTAAAGGAGATTTAGTAAATGCGGAAAAATATACTAATTACTTGGCTAATATCGCAAGATTACAAGACCTTTTTGATAGAGAAAAAATTATGCTTCAAGCTACATTAGGTTTATTTTATTTGAGAACTGGTTCTATTGAACAGGGTAAGGACCTTTATAAGCAGGCTTTAGAAAATTCTAAAGCGATCAAAAATGACAATTATCATAACCAAGCATTATTAAATTTTACTAGAGAGTTATACTTGATAAACGATGGCGAATATCCATTTTTTCTAGAAAAACTAAAGCAAATTCAGACTAACGACGTTGATATCAAATATCTACAAAAACAAGTTCTAGATGTCGTTAACAGTAATCTTTCAAGGCAATAAAATAAAAACACCCAAAATTATCGGGTTTAATTTTGGGTGTTGAATCTGTAAATTATTGATTTACAGGTTGTTTTGTGGGGCCGGAGGCTCTTTTTATATGTGTTTTTAAGAATTTTTTTATTTTTAAATTTGTTTCTAATCTATTGTTTTTCAGTTAGTTTTGTGTTTTAGGGATTCTTTTGTATTGTTAGGTATTTACAAAAATTGGGTGTAAATTTGGGTGTGGATTATAAACTTACACCCAGGAATGATTATAAAACGTAACATAATATTCTCCCTGGAAAAGAGAAAAAAGAATGGAGTTGAAATAACTGAAAACTTACCAGTACGTGTTCGTATTATTTATGCTGGTGAACGTCTAGATTTGTCTACTGGTTTTCGCGTGGATTTGAATAAGTGGGATGAGGGGAAGCAAAGAGTAAAGCCTTCTATGACTAATAAATTAAAACAAGCAGCAAGTGAAATTAATGCTTCATTAACCAAAGCAGAAAGTATAATTCAAGATCTTTTTAAAGCGTACGAAGTAAAGGGAGAAATTCCTTCTTTGCAAATTCTCAAAGAAGAAATAAATTCTAGATCCAAAATTCAATCTCCTATAGTTGAGAATAAAATTACTAAAATAAATTTCTTTGAGACCTTTGACCAATTTATACATGAATGCGCAAAAGAAAATAATTGGACTATAAGTACGATAAAGAAATATACTACGTTACGGAATAACTTAGAAAAATTTGATCGTCGTATTTCGTTGGATAGTTTTGATCATAAAAAGCTTGATAAATATTTAGATTATTTGGTGACCAAACATAAATATAAAAATACTACGCTTGAAAAGCATTTGAAATTTCTCAAGCGATTCTTAAAGTGGGGGGTAGGCAAAAAATATATTACAAATGATGCGTACAAAGATTATTCTCCAAAAATTAAGAAAGTTAGTAAAAAGGTGATTTTCTTGACTAAGGATGATATCGATAAAATTAAAAATTTTAAAATTCCTGCTGAAAAGCAATATTTAGAAAGAGTTAGAGACGTCCTTATTTTTTCTTGTTTTTCAGGAATGCGTTATTCTGATCTCTACGCATTAACCTGGGATGATATGAAGTCAGATTCTCTAGAATTTATTACGAAGAAAACTGACGATAAAATAATTGTAGAGCTCAATGATCATACACGAGCGATTATTGAAAAGTATCGTTTTACCCGCTTTCCTAAAAATAAAGTTTTGCCTGTAATATCAAATCAAAAGTATAATGATTATTTAAAGGAACTTGGTGAACTTATAGGATTTAATGATTCTATTAAGGAAGTTTTTTTCAGAGGTAATGAAAGGTTGGAAACAGTGAAACCATTTTATACATATATTACCTCCCATATAGGCCGTCGAAGCTTTATTTGTAATGGGCTATATATGGGAATTCCTGTTCACATAATGATGAAATGGACTGGACATTCAGATTATGATTCTATGCGACCGTATATAGACACGGTCGATTCTATGCGTTCAAAAGCTATGGAAATATTTAATAAAATGTAAGTAATGGCAAAATCAATCTACGATGTACTAAATACAGTTGATTTATATGTTAAAATTACAGAATCAATTTATTCAAAGAATACACCATTTTGGGACGAAATAGTGGATGTGCAAAAAAGAGTGATATCAATTCTAAGTAATATTGATCTGAAGGCTACTATGATGAAGGAGCTTGTTGAAGCTTCAGACGATGTATATTCAAATCTGTATCATCTATTTAAATCTAGAAAGGTGAAACTTTTAAAATTGATTGGTGTCTATGATATCAAAAAAAATGAGTGTCTTTTTGAGGATATATTTATTCATAAAAAACATTTTTTGGAGAATTTATATCATGATCAAGTAAAAAGGACTACAAAATTAACACAAGAGTATGAATCTTATGATAAATCTCTTGATTCAGCTTTCTACAGCTTGTCAGAAGAAGAATATAAAATTTTTGAAATAAATGTTGAGAAAGAAAAGAAAATTTTAAAACCAAATTTAGATAATGAAATAGAGAAATTAGATCAGTTATATACTGAACAATATAAATTTAGTCATGATAATACTAATTATATAGCTTCTTATCATAGTGATCTATTGTCTTACATCGAGGATTTACAAAATGATTCTTTTATAAGAAAACCTTTAAGTAAAGCAAATAATGAGCACGAAGATTTAATTTTGAATGGAAGTATCCTACCTAATTCTAACGTCTTTGATAATATTTTTACAGAATTAGCTGATGATGTCTTTGAGCATATTGAGCGTAATTCATTTGTTAATATTTTTCAAGGGCATCATTCTAAAATTAAATTGAAAATTAAAAAGGGCAATATACAGAATCTGTATTTTATATTATACAACTTGTCCGAGTATTTGGAAAAAGATGTTTCTAAGAATTGGTTAGAACACGTAATTAATTATATAGAATGGGGTGATACATGGTCCGTAGAGAATGTACTTGACAAAATTCGAAAGAAAAGAAAAGACGCGTCAAAAGAGCTTAAGGAGAAATTAGCAAGATTAATTTATATAGATCCAAAGGAATTTAAGTAGTTCTCTATTTTATACCTCAAAAGGTATAAAATTTTTCTTTATTTCATTTTTATACCCGAAATAGTATAATTATGAAATTTTGCATATATTTATATCAGAAAAGGTATAATTATGGATTCGTTACGGCAGTTTGTTAAACAAAAAAGGAAAGAACTCAAGCTTACGCAAGAGGATTTAGCATTAAATGCAGGAGTAGGTTTACGTTTTGTACGTGATTTGGAACAAGGAAAAAAGACACTTCGTTTAGATAAGGTTAATGATGTATTAGCTTTATTTGGTAAGGAAGTTGGTGTAATTGATAAAAGTAGAGACTAATGACACGTCAGGCGAAAATATACTATCAAGATGAATTGGCAGGTTATTTGGCAGAGGCAGATGGTGGTTTTACCTATCGTTATGTCGAAGAGTACCTACATGCTACAGATCCAAAACCAATTAGTTTGACAATCCCGCTTTCAAGCCAAACCTATCATAGTAATGTTCTCTTTCCATTCTTTGATGGTTTGATACCAGAAGGCTGGCTCTTAGAAATTGGCGAGAAGCATTGGAAACTGAATCCAAGAGACCGATTCGAGTTGTTGATTAATTTATGTAGAGATACGATAGGTGCAGTTTCTGTATACCCGATGGAGGCGGAGGGTAATGGCTAATTGTTTATTTTGTTATAATCCTGTTGAAGGAGGAGATTGCCATCCGAACTGTTCAAAAAAGTTTTTTGGAACTACTACAGTTCCTATGCTTGAATTAGACCAAGAGAAGCTGAATAAGCTAGCTCAAATTACGGTAAATGAAAGGTTGGCTTTAACAGGAGTACAGCCCAAAATATCACTAAGCTTAAATGGAGAAAAAGGAAATAGACGATTAACTTTAGTAGGTCTTTGGGGTGATTATATTTTAAAGCCCCAATCCGTTGATTATGCTTTTATGCCTGAGGTGGAAGATTTGACGATGCATTTGGCTAAAATATTTAAGATTGAGACCGCAGAGCATACTTTAATCAGGACATCTACTGGTGAATTAGCTTATTTAACAAAGCGTTTTGATCGTGATAAGGGGAGGAAGATTCACGTAGAAGATTTATGTCAACTTTCTGAATTATTGACAGAACAAAAATACAATGGTTCTTATGAGCGTGTAGGTAAGATTATAAAGCAGTATGCTACTAACTCTGGTTTAGATGTAATTAAGTATTTTAGATTGGTCTTATTCAGCTTTCTGACAGGAAATAACGATATGCATCTCAAGAATTTTTCCTTGATGCATACAGTTAAAGGAATATTCTTGTCCCCAGCTTATGACTTGTTGAACGTAAATCTTATCTATCCCAAAGATAAGGAAGATTTAGCATTGAACTTAGGTGGTCGAAAACGTAAAGTTAAAAGATCAGATTTTGATCAATTCGCAATGAGTTTAGGGCTTTCTGATTTAGTTCGTAATAATATTTATAAAGACTTTTCAAAGCAAACGGAAAAAGTAATCGATTTTATAGATAAAAGCTTTTTAACTGAAGAATATAAGGAAAGTTATACTAGAATTTATAAACAAAAATTGGAACAAATAGGTTTGTAATGATGATTATCCTTCCCAACTGATACAATGCAATAATCCACCTTCTTTAGCTAGGTCATTACAATATATCGGAGCAAGGACATGTTTAGGGAATAGATCTTGAAGTTTGTTGATAGCTAAATCATCTTCTCTTTGCTTGAAGATAGGTGTCAGTAAGAGATGGTCAGTTTTGATGAAATTGATGTAAATGCCTTTTGCAGATTGATAAGTTTTGTTGGAATAAGGATTGTAGGGGAGCGTTTCAATATCGAATTGTTGCGATTTTAAGATGTTACGTACACGATAACCATATTCATCATTATAGTCATTCATTAGTATGGTATTATGATCCAAAATAGATATTACACCATCCAAATGGCCAGTGAAATCATTAGGAGCTTCAGGTAATAAGATAACTATATCGGTTTTGAAAAGACCTTCCAGTATTTGGATAATTTGGTTTTTACTAAATGATGGGTTATCGACTAAAATTCTTTCTGAAACAAAATATAAGCCATTATTATAGACTACCGATCCACCATCCAGGATTAGGTCAGAATAGGTATATGCTATATCTAGTTCATTGCATATCTGTGTATTACCTGTGATAAGTGAATGGTATTTTGGGTAGTTAAGGTATTTGGGATAATAGCGAAACAAGATATATTCCAGTTCTGTGTTAGTAATGGGCATAAAATCCCGAATCCAAATATCTTGGGTATTCGGGATGTATTTAATTACCATATGACTTGATATCTGTTGATGGATGTCGGGAAATCTTTCTTTGAATAGAGCGGAAAAGTAAATCATTATCTCAATTCTGATGGGATATAGCCTAAGATTAGTTTTACGATGTCCAAATTTTGAATACGATTGTTTCTGTAATTATCAATAATAATTTGTGTACGGTTAGATATGGTAATGTTTTTATTGTCGTTGATGTTTTTAATGACGTCAATGGGGAAGAAGCCAATATGTCTTAATGGCAAGTCGTGGTAGTATTCTTCCTTTTTACTCAATCCATGACGAATTGTTTTGGCTATATGTACAAATGGATAAGGTCCAGCAGTTGCGTAGAATAACGGAGAGAAATACAAATAATTTTGTTGGTCGAATGCCAAATTGGAAATTAATTCTGTAGCGACTTTCTGTGGTCCGGATATTATTTTTTCTAAGTTGTAATGCTGTTTTGGTTCTAATTCAGTTTTAAATGAATACTTATCCCTAAACTTAGCTACCCCTCTGATTAACACCCCAACATAAAAATTTTCATTGCCAAATGTAATATCCAAACCAGAAGCGTGTGCATAAAGTTTGTATGATTCAAGCTGTAGGTCGTGACCATAGGTATAGGGATCGTTAAAGATGCTATCGTCTTTGGTTCGCAAATAGAATTCTATCTCCGTAAGCTGATAGGCTGAATCACCTATGCAAAGTGCATTTGAGAATAATTGGTTTGACAGTAAGTCTACTTGGTTTAGGATACTTTCTCTATTTGCTGCTTCTATCGTTTTTATTTTCATTTTATTATTTAATTAAATTTTATAATATATTAATTATCAGTTTTTTATGTTTTTTTTAAATGTATTAAAATGCTTTGATTGTACAAGAATTCATGAGCATATTTTTATTGATTTGGTTTTGGCGCCATTTAGACGTTCAGCCCCTTAAGGATGAAATTTAATTTTTATAGATGGAAAACCTGTTCAATTTTACAAGTGCTCAGCTACTCAAGGAGTGGTTGCAAGCAACATATTATCAAGAAATATTAGCTCGTTTAGAAGTCATAGCTGTTGGTTTAGAAGGATTAGAAGTGCTGATAAATCTCAAAGGAGTATATCCACAACTCGAAGTAGGGTATATTCACTACGAAAACCTAGGGTATCTACCAGATTGGAATGGAAATAAAGTGAGTCAAAATTTCACTTATTTACCTCTTATTACAGATGTTCAGATAATTGGAAGTGGTTCATATCGTGTTGGTTCTGTTGATACAAGTCTAGTGTATAATGTATTGGAATGTTTTTCAAAAGATGTGGTAATTATTGGCTCAATGTGTGATGCTATATTGATGAAAATGTTAGAGTTTTATGTGTTCAGTCAAAAGCGATTATTGCTGCGTAGGCCATTATATTTTGAAACTTCATCTTTGCGTGATAGCATAAACAAGTACCTTCGTTTTTCAAACGTTCCATTAAATATTAAGGTTATTGATACTAACCGGATGAATAGGTACTTTAGGCAATTGGGTGAAATAAGATTAATGATAGGTATCCATGAAGAGATGATGGCACATTGGTATGCACATTTAATTCAATTACTGGATTTACCTGCATCAGAATATTTCGATGAGCCACGTTTACGTCTTGAGGCTTGTTTGTATTAAAGTTTTATAGCTGTTGTGTTTTAAATAACAACAGCTATTTTCATTTATTTTTAAATTTCGTGAAACTTTTAGAGGTGCTGTAGTATAATCTGTTTTGTAAAATTAAAAATACTATGAAAACATTGATTTACTTACACGGATTAGGTTCAAGTGCAGCTTCAAGAAAGTTTGTTAGTTTAAAAGAAGTATTTGGTTCCAAATACAATGTCGTATGTCCAGAATGGACGTATAAAACCTCTATTCGTGTGATGCTTGGTAATTTGTCTAGACAGTACGAAAATGAAAAGTCAATAATTATTATAGGAAGTTCTACTGGCGGGAATTTTGCCTATCAATTGCGTGAAAGGCTGCGATTGGATGGTGTAAAGGTTAAGCTGATTTTGATTAATCCTTTGTTGCATTTAGAGCAGCGTACTAGTCAGCGTACATTTCCATCAAACTTAGAGGGGTATATGAGTGAAATCAAGGAGGTAAAGGATTGTTCACTTATATTGAGCAATGAAGATGAAGCTATAGATCACAGTCTGATTAGTAGAGGGGAGAATGTAAAAGCTATAAATATAGATGATAATCATCGAGTAAAGAATGTGATGAAGTTAATGTGGATTATCAAGAGAATAATTAAAAAGAAGAGAAGTTGCAAGAAAGATTCTATAGTCGTTAAAATTACTATTAGGTGAAGTTTTTACGGTTTCCCGTATTGTTTTATCCTCTAAAAAAAGCTATTTTGTGTATGAAGAAGTAAATATTTAGCAAAGACCATTTATGCGCAAACCATTAACCAAATCTCGATTCAAATTAGGGATAGAGTGTCCAAATAAACTTTATTTTACTGCTAAACCCGAATTTGTTAATAAGAAAGTTGAGGATTCTTTTTTGCAAGCTTTGGCAGAAGGTGGTTTTCAGGTCGAAGAATTGGCGCGCCTAAGTTATCCTGCAGGAATTTTTGTTGATGCTGAACATTTTGATTATCAAAAAGCTTTAGACATCACAAAGACAAACTTTTATAACGAAAATACTATTTTGTTTGAAGCCGCCTTTGGCTATGAAAACCTCTTTGTACGGACAGATATTGTAGAGAAAAAAGGTAATAACGTAAGGCTTATTGAAGTTAAAGCTAAATCTTTTAATAGTAAAGATGATAATATTTTCGTAGGGAAAAGAGGTGGTTTGGTTGGTGGTTGGAAACCGTATTTATTCGATATTGCTTATCAGAAATATGTAGCACAGAAGAATTATCCTCATTTACAGTTTACAGCCTATCTGATGATGGCGGATAAAAGCAAAACAGCTCAAATAGATGGACTGAATCAATTGTTTCGAATCCCAAAAAACGGAGATCCTCGCAAGGATATTGAAAGAAAGGTTATTAGTCTGGAAGAAATCGGTGGTACGGTATTGAGTGAGGTGTATGTGGATGATATCATTAACGCGATTTTGGATGATCAATATCCAATTATAGAAGGACAAACTTTTGAACAGACTATTTTATATTTTCAAAAGGCTTATACCGAAAATATCTATCTGAATTGCCCTATCAGTTATGGCGCATGTAAAGCTTGTGAGTTTAAAGCTACCGAGGAGGAACTGAATCAAGGTAAGCGATCTGGTTTTAGGTATTGTTTTGAGAAACAAGTAGGTTGGCAGGAAGCTGAGTTTAATAAGCCTAATCTTTTTGAAATTTGGAATTTCCGTTCGGGAAATAAGAAGTTTGAAGAGGGGAAGATATTGCTAGATGATTTTAGTGAAGACGATTTTAATATCAAAGTCGAAGCTGGACGTATCTCGACATCAGAAAGACAATGGATTCAAGTCGAGAAAAGGCTGAAAGAGGATAATTCGGTTTTTGTCCTCAAAGACGAACTGAAAGCAGTCATGGAAAGCTGGCAATATCCATTACATTTTATAGATTTCGAGACCAGTGCGGTTGCATTGCCATTTACCAAGGGTAGAAAACCATACGAACAAGTCGCCTTTCAATTTTCACACCATATCGTCTATGAAGATGGTCGTATTGATCATCATGCAGAATATATTAACAATAAGGCTGGTGAATTCCCAAATTTTCATTTTGCTAGAGCTCTGAAAAATAGCTTATCGCAGGACGAAGGTTCTGTCTTTAAGTATGCTACGCATGAAAACTCTATCGTCAATGCGATAATAGAACAACTCAAAGCTAGTGATGAATTTGACAAATGGGATTTGATAGATTTTTTGAAAAGTATAAGTCACTCCAAGAACGATAGTGCTGATGTCTGGACAGGAGAACGTGATATGGTCGACCTGTTGGAAATTGTTAAGAAATACTATTACAATCCCTTAACAAAAGGCTCCAATTCGATAAAGTATGTGCTGCCGGCTGTGATAAATAGTAGTACTTATTTACAACAAAAGTACACGAAACCCCTTGCGGAGATTGGGATAAGTAGCCGTAATTTTGCTCCCTCTCATATTTGGTTGCAACCAGAGAATGGGAGCTTTAAAAATCCGTATAAACTGCTACACGCATTGTTCGCAACTTGGACTGATGAAGAATTGGACAGTATAGTGAGCGAGATGGAAGGAATTGCTGATGGAGGAGCCGCCTTGACTGCCTATGCCAAATTGCAATATGAAGAGATGAGCGCCCAAGAACGGAATGAACTTACTATTGGATTACTCAAATACTGTGAATTGGATACCCTAGCGATGGTGATGCTGTATGAACATTTTAAACACGATATAATTACGGATTAATGAAAGATTATAGACACTATGTTATCAAGACATTAGAAGTTTTGGAAGATTCGCATGGTTTTATCTTTGCTGAATTATTGAATTTGGCTTCGACAGGAGAGATGAAAGATATTATGTCGGCTTTTGAGTCAGGAGATTCTTATGATTTTCAATATGAACATTTTGAGGATTTACAAGATAAGAATATTCAGAAGTTGATTGGCTTATTGCGTCATATAGAGGAGACATTCAAAGCTATCAAAGAGGAAAATAATATCCTGAGTGAGGAGATTTTTCCTGATTCACATGCCGAAGATAAGTTTAATTCGGACGACGACGAATTGCCGTTTTGAGGTGTTGTACGAAGGAAATAAAATGGTATTTTTAGAAACTTAAACTGTATTGATTTATGATCACACAACATATGGGCTTGGCTTTGGATTTGTCCAAAGTGAAAGCGATCTATATCGACGATATGAAATTGATTTTTGAGGTAGATAATATCTTGCAAAAAGTGTTTAATGAACTGACTGAAGAAGAAGAGATTCGATCATTTCAGAATGCACCCATCGTAAAGGAATTCATGTATATAGATAACTTGAGTGAGAGTTTTAAAGCTTGGGTAGCAATGTGGGAAGAATATAAAGAAAATAGCAAATAATGACTCAAAACACCATCAAACAACTCGAAATAGAATTATGGGAAGCCGCAGACGAATTACGTGCGAATTCGAAACTAACTGCCGGAGAATACAAAGACCCTTTATTGGGTTTGATTTTACTGCGTTTTGCAGAAAATAAATTCATTGAAGCGAAAGCGCAACTGGAACAAACTCTTCCGATTAATCCACGAACGAAGCAACGCAGAGAAGCTACAAAAGACGATTATGCGGCCAATGGTGCAATGTATTTGCCCGAAAAAGCACAATATTCGTATTTAGCGGCTTTGCCTGAATCGGAAGATTTGGCAGAGGCTGTGAATACTGCGATGAAATTAATCGAGGCGGAGTATGAAGATTTAGCAGGTATTTTACCAAAGAATTTCCACGATTTAACGCCTGAAGATGATACCGATAGCAACCTATTGGCGAATCTGATTCGTATTTTCAATAGCGATTCGGTGCGCAATGCCAAAGGCGATGTGTTTGGTCGTGTGTACGAATATTTCTTGATGAAACTTTCGATGATGGGTGCGGGTGCACAAGAAGGAGGCGAATTCTTTACGCCACCGTCTTTGGTACAGTTGATTGTGAATTTCATTCAACCCAACCACGGGATTATTCACGATCCGGCTTGTGGGTCGGGTGGTATGTTTGTGCAAACGGCGCATTTTATCAAGGATCATCTCAATAAAAAAGTAAACGAAGCCATTACGGTGTACGGTACCGAATATAAATCGAATACCACACGATTGGCAAAAATGAACTTAGCCATTCACGGGATTGAAGGGAAAATTGCCAACAACAATTCCTTTTATTCCGATCCGCACGAATTGTACGGAAAATGTGATTTCGTCATGGCGAATCCGCCATTTAACGTGGACAAAGTAGATGCGAAAAACAAGTTTTTGGCAGAAGACAAGCGTTTGCCTTTTGGTGCGCCATTGACCGGGAAAGGAACCATTGGTAACGGAAACTACTTGTGGATTCAGTACTTTATGTCGTACCTGAATGATACCGGACGTGCAGGATTTGTAATGGCGTCTTCGGCGACGGATGCCGGAAATGCCGAAAAACGTATTCGTGAAGAATTGGTGAAAACCGGAAATGTAGATTGTATCGTTTCTATCGGGAACAACTTTTTTTATACGCGTTCGTTGCCTTGTCACGTTTGGTTTTTTGACAAAGGAAAACGTCCTGAAAATAAAAAGAACATCTTAATGATCGATGCACGTAATGTGTACCGAAAAGTAACTACCACCATCAACGATTTCTCGGAAGAGCAATTAGAAGGTTTAACCGCGATTATGGCGCTTTATCGTGGCGAAACACCCGAAGTAGCTGCCGATAACGCTTGGTTTAACGAACGCTTTCCTGATGGGCAATACCGCGATATCGAAGGACTGTGTAAGATTGTGACCTTAGACGAAGTCGCCGAGCAGGATTACAGCTTAACACCAGGGCGTTATGTAGGGGTGAATATAGACATTGATATGGATTTTGATTACCAAAGCCGTATGCAAGAACTCCACAGCGAATTAGCGACCTTGAACGATGAAGCCAACCAATTGATGAACCAAATTCAAGCGGTGAAATTATGAGAATAAAAATAGGAGATGCTTGTGAATTTATAAATGGAGGAAGCTGGACTGAAAGTGACTATCGCGACAATGGACTTCCTGTTTTAAAGGTTTCAAATTTTAATACTTCAGGATTTACGATTAATGATATAAGCTATTTAAATTATGAATTAGGAAATAAATACGAAAAAAATAAATTAGAACTTAATGATATTATAATTGCAACTGTAGGTTCTCATCCAAGTTTGGTTAATTCAGCTGCTGGAAGAACAATTAGAGTTAATTCAAATGTTGTAAATTACTATTTAAATCAAAACGCAATATGTTTAAGAGTAAAAGAATATGAAATTATTGACCAGATTTATTTGTATTATTTAACTGAAACAACTGCATTTAGAAATTTTATACAACAAAGGGGAAAGGGTGCGGCTAATCAAATGAGGATTCCAATTTCAGGAATAAAAGATTTTTCTTGGGATTTTCCTCCCCTCGAAACCCAAAATAAAATAGCTTCGATCTTATCGGGTTATGATGATTTGATCGAGAACAACCTGAAACGCATCAAGATTTTGGAAGAAATGGCACAGCAAACCTACGAAGAATGGTTTGTGCGTATGCGTTTCCCTGGGCACCAATCCGCAACAATAAATTCCGCAACGGGATTACCTGAGGGATGGGATAAGGTGAAGTTGGGGGATTTTATCAATTTTAAAAAGGGTAAAAAATTAGAAGAAACTTTTGAAGAAAAGCTTCCTGAAACAGAAAAGGTTTTACTACTAGATTCATTGGAATCAGGTAAGTTTAATTATACTAAAATTGGTAATCATTCTTTAGTTAAAAGAGGTGATATTTTAATGTTAATGGACGGCGCAAGAAGTTCATATGTCTTCCTAGCAGATAATGGAGTTATCGGATCAACAATGGCAAAGGTTGAAACTAAGAATTTACCATCTAGTTTGTTATTTTATTATTTCCAAAAGAATTTGGAATGGTTGCAAATTAATAATACAGGTGCAGCAATACCTCATGCGAATCCTAATTTTATTAAAAAGATTGATTTCAAAATGCCTAATAAAGAATTACTTGATAATTGGGAACTATTTATTCAACCTATTTGGAAAAACTTATGGAATCTTAAAGACCAAAACCAACGTTTACGCGAGGCGCGAGATATTTTATTGCCAAGGTTGATGATGGGGATGGTAGAGGTGTAGAAAATAAACTGACCAGAAAAACTAATATTACTTATGAAAACAAATTACTATGGCGGAATTGATATATAGCACAAAAGATGTATATACAAGTTATCTTAGAGATCGAATATTTAAAATCCCTGAGTATCAACGTGGCTATAAGTGGAGTGAAAAGCAAATTTCTCAATTAATCTTAGATATCAATTCATTCGAGACAGACGATTCAGATGATTTGTTTTATTGTTTACAAAATATAACACTCTATCCTTCTGTTGGCGATAAAGATATTTTGCATGTAGTGGATGGTCAGCAAAGACTAACAACTACATATTTACTATTTTGTTTTTTAGGATTTCAAGATTATCTAAAAGATAAGTTTATATATGCTGTAAGAGAGAGTTCTAATGTTTTTATGCAAAAGATTCAAAATGAATCTCAAGTATTTATTGATTCAATCCTACATTCTGAAAATTTTGATTCATTTTGTTCTGATTTTGAGAATTTAGATTTTGACCACCAGGATATCTTTTATATGTATTCTGCTATTCGAACTTTTAAAAACACTATTGATGAGTATCAAATAAATCTTGAAAGATTTAGAGAAAAATTCGTAAATAATGTGAAATTCATTGTTAATGAAATTCATTCGAATATCAAAGAGCAAGAACTCTTTATGAATTTGAATACCGGAAAAGTACCTTTAGATGGTGCTGATTTGGTAAGGGCTATTATCATCACTCGAGTAGCGAGAGAAGAAATGGTTTCATTCAAGCAAGATTCTATTAAAGATATTGTAAGGATGAATGAGAAGAGAACACGTATAGGCTGGGAATTAGATCAATTAAACCAATGGTGGTCTACCAAAGATGTAAGTAATTATTATAAACCCTTTGCGAAATTAGTATTAGATAGTCAAGAAACTATTGAATTTAACGAAGAGATAAATCCTATTAATATTTTATATAAGCTTTGGGCATCTACTAAAGCCGATGTACTCAAATTAAAATTATTTGAAAATAGTTCAATCAGCTCTTTAACTTTATACAAAGAGCTAATAACACTACATAGAACATTGGTTGATTGGTTTAATGATCGAGCTATATATCATTATTTAGGTTATTTAGCAAATAATCAAAGAAATTTCAGTTTTAAAAAGTATTATGAATTATGGAATGATTCTGAGAATAATCGAGATAATTTTAAATTACACCTTAAAAAGGATATCGAAAAAATTGTATTCCGTTCTGAACATAAAAATGAGTCAGGATTTGCTTATTGGAGTGAACAAATATTAAATTTTGAAGGTGAAAATAAAACGAATTGGTATGAATCTGATCGTTTAGAAGAATTTTTGGTACTACTGGATGTGATAGAGATTTCTTCCAATGATAATTATCGTTTTTTATCACCTACTCATTTCAAAAAGCATAAGGAAGACAAGGAGCATATCTATCCTTGTACTCCTAGAAACATAAAAGAATTAGATAATTCAAGTAATGATTATGGGTTTATTGATGCCTATCTAACCAAATTAGATAAAAAAGAATTATTTCCATTTACAGATAAAGAGTGGAAACGAAAATCTGACCTAGAAAAGGAAGAAATCTTAAAGGATTTAGAAAATAAAATACACCAATCTACTCCAATTAATGCGATTGGTAATTTAGTCTTGTTGCACTATTCAATCAATAGAGGATTTGGGAATGATTATTACATAGATAAGCGAGCTTCAGTAATAAATAATGTTCAAAATGGTGAATATGTTCGACAACATACATTAAATGTATTTGTAAAAGGTCGTAAAGAGGTTATCAATTTAAATGAATGGACATTCAAGGATATTGAAAATAATTGTAAATCAATTGAAGAAAGTATTAAAGTTTTTTTTGAAATAAAAAGAGAAGAAAATGAAGAGTCAGCAGCTTAAAGAACAAAGTTTATTATTTTTATTATCTCAGAATAACTTTATTGTACCTGAAATTCAAAGAGAATATGTGTGGGGAAATAATCCTGATGTATTAAATAGATTCTTAGATTCAGTCATAGATAAAATTGGCGAATCTTGCGATGTATGCGGGAATCCAAATTCTTCTTTAAAAATTAATGTAGGTTTTTTATATACTTATAAACCAAGTTATGTAAACTATAATTATGAACGCTTTTTAGATGAAAATCTAATAGATGGACAACAACGTTTTACAACTTTGTTTTTACTTTTATTTTATACTGCTTTAAAAGAGAATAGAATAGAAGATTTTAAAGACGCACTACGTTTTGAGGATTATCAACAGGTTGCATTTGATTATAAAGTTAGAAATCTTACACATATTTTTATATTGGATCTAATTTCTAAAGTTGATTCTCTAGATAAATTAAGACAGATTTTAGAATACAAAGCGAGTTGGTTACTAAATGATTTCAATCAAGATGTGACGGTTTTATCAATGATACAAGCTTTAAAAATTATTGATAAAAAATTTGATAGTCGTAAAGAAAAATATTTTGGCTTCATTTTAAATAATATCAAATTTTATCATTTTAAAACAGAAGCTACCAATCAAGGAGAGGAATTGTATATTACAATGAACGCTCGAGGAGAAGCCCTTTCTAAAAATGAAGAGAATAAGGCGGCATTGATGTTCGATGATGTCAATATATTTGAATATGGTAAAAAATGGGAAGAATGGCAAGATTTCTTTTGGAAAAACAGAAATAAAAGCGAATCAAATTCTAATTCGGACGTTGGATTAAATGAATTTTTGAGATGGATTCAAGTTATAGAGATGACTTTGAATGACAATGATTTTGATACTGATGAAGATGAAAAAATTGACGATAAATCATTTACTAGAGATATTATAACCCTTATTCAGGGTGAAAAGATATATTTAAATAAAACTTACTTCTCAATAGAAAAAATTGAAAAGTATTTTCAAGCTTTAGAATATCTATTTAATGTATATGACCATGATAAAAGTTTTCTAGCGAAATACGACTCAATATCTGATAACTTAATTTCAAGAGAATGGCTTTGCCCACTAAATAAAGTATTAAGTCAAATTGATTGTTTTAAATTTATTCCAGTATTACATTACGTAAATCGGTTACTTGAAGAAAAAAGAGAGATAAGTAATCAAAATATTTTTAGACTATTTAGATATTTAAGCAATTTAACTAACGATAAAACCATAACTAAAACCATCAATAAACAAGTTATTAATGCTATTAGGTTAGTCGATAATTTGTTGAAGTTAGATAATGATATTGCGAAAGTTATTTATCTTCAGAAAGGTATAATTTCTAAAACTTTATTGAATCCTGAGGAGTATTTTAAATTTTCGATTTATTTGGAAGGTCAAAATAGAGAAATTATTGAGAGCGCTTTTTGGATGGCTGAGGACAACAATATTCTCAAGGGAAAGATTAGTCCGCTTATACAGTTTTCTTATTTTGTAAATAATCCCCACGAGTTTGTGCATTCAAAATCATTTGATGTCTTTAACTCTGGAGCTTTCGATTTAAATAAGTTTGATCAATTATTTTCGAACTTCCAAAAGCTTACAGCAGAAGATAATGAAAAATTATCAGATAATATCTGGGGGGCATTATTGCTAACTGATTATTATCAAGTAAAAGACTATAATGAAAAACATAAAATCATAGTCTGTGATAACTCTGATGACTTTCATTTGGTAAGAGATAAGAAATTCTTATTAAAGTTAATCGAAGTTGAAAAGTTTAATACATGTGGAGATTATTTTCAGAGTATATTCAACGTATTTATCTCCAATTATTCAACTTTAGATGATTTGAAAAATGAAGATGATTTAAAAAGTCAATTATATGCTTATTATGTAGTATTGAAAAATTTAAATAATTGGCATTATGGTAAAGGGAAGAATTTCGGTGTGTACTTATATCCATCTAGGTTTAATTCTTTTTTTGAATTAAATGTTAGATTCCAACATTATCGCCAGAAATGGCAAGGTGCCGATTATAATTATTTCGATGATAATAAAAAGAATATTAATAAATTTTATTCTCAATTATTAAAAACCAACTAACCATGTCCTACGAATACTCAGAAGATCAATTAATCGAACAAGCTACTGAAGATGTGCTGAAGACCCTTGGTTGGCGGGTGGTAACGGCTTGGCAAAAGGAGACATTTGGTGAGGCTGGATTGTTGGGACGTGATAATAGAACGGAAGTGGTTTTAGAGCGTCATTTGTTGGCTGCTTTAAAACGCTATAATCCCGATTTACCTGATTTGGCTTACAAACGTGCGATGGAAAAGATTGTACAGAAAGAAGCAGGTAAAAACTTAGCACAACAAAACAAAGCGAAATATCAACTTTTGAAAAATGGCGTTGAAGTTTCGTTTACCAATACGCATGGAAAAACGGAGAAGAAAACGCTTCGCGTGTTCGATTATAAAGATTATACGAATAATGATTTTTTAGCGGTTCGTCAATTAGAAGTTTCGGGAGAGTTGTATAATCGTCGCCCAGATGTTATTGGTTTTGTCAATGGAATTCCTTTGGTTTTTATTGAACTGAAATCTCATGCTGTCGATTTACGCTCTGCATACGACGATAATTTCAAAGATTACAAAGACACCATCCCGCATTTATTCCACCACAATGCTTTTGTTATTCTATCCAATGGGATTGATTCTAAGGTCGGAACAGTAACCAGTCCGTATAAATACTTTTTGGATTGGAAACGTATTACAGAAGAGGCTGAAGGTGAGGTAAGTCTTGATACTATGCTTCGCGGAGTTTGTGCCCTGAAGCATTTGATGGATATTTTTGAGAATTTCCTTCTTTTTGATGAGAGTTCTGGGAATATTGTGAAGTTAATGGCGAAAAACCATCAGTTCATAGGGGTGAATCGTGTACTTGAGAACGTTGAAAACATTGAAGACCTAGAAGGGAAATTGGGAGTATATTGGCATACCCAAGGCTCCGGAAAAACATATTCTATGGTTTTCTTATGCGAAAAGATTCACCGTAAATTTGGAGGTTCTTATACTTTTTTGATTGTGGTAGATCGCACCGAATTAGAAAATCAAGCATACGATACGTTCTCAGGTGTGGGCATCGTCAATAACAAACATGTGATTGCTGGAAAGAAAACAGGTATTTCCGGTCGTGAGCATTTAAGGGAACTATTAAGTGAAAATCATCGTTATGTGTTTTCATTGATTCATAAATTCTCTATCGATCCTGAAAAGGAAACTGAATATCCATTAATTACAGATCGTAAAAATATCATCGTTATTTCGGATGAAGCCCATCGTACACAAGGTGGTAAATACGCACGTAATATGCGCTTCTATGGTTTGCCTAATGCTTCTTATTTAGGATTTACGGGCACCCCAATTATCAAAGATGAAGAGGAAGTAACCAAAAATATTTTTGGTGAATATGTTTCTGTGTACGATTTTAAACGTGCAATTGAAGACGAAGCGACACTTCCTTTAAAGTATTTGAATAAGGGAGAACGTTTAAACATTGAAAATCCGGCCTTGGATGAGCAAATGGCTGAAATTCTAGAATCGGAAGATTTGGATGAAGATCAACAAAAGAAATTGGCTTATTTGTTTAAAAAGGAATATCCTATTCTTACATCTGAGCAGCGTTTGCGCGCTATTGCGAAAGATTTGGTTTGGCATTTTAACGAGCGTGGTTACCAAGGTAAAGCGATGTTTGTTGCGTTAGATAAACCAACGGCTGTGCGTATGTATGATTATGTTATGGAATACTGGCCTGAGTACTTAAAGGAACTACAAACTCAAATTGACAAAGCTACTGATCAGCAAGAAGCGCAGGATTTACATCGTAAATATCAATTGGTATCTACGACCGAAGTATGCGTGGTGGTAAGTTCCGAGCAAAATGAGGTGGATAAATTCAAGAAAATGAATTTAGATATTGAGACCCATCGCAAAAAAATGGTGGAACGCAATCTGGAAAAAGAGTTCAAGGACGAAGAAAATCCATTCCGTTTGGCCATTGTTTGTGCGATGTGGATTACAGGATTTGATGCACCTTGTGTTTCTACAGTTTATCTGGACAAGCCTATTAAAGGTCATACCTTGATGCAAACCATTGCTCGTGCGAATCGTGTGTACGATGATGAAAAAGAAAATGGCTTAATTGTAGATTACGGTAATGTGTACCAACAATTAGAAAAAGCGTACGCAATTTATGGAGAAGGCCAAAAGGGAAATACTGGCGAGAAAGGTAAAGAGGAAAAGCCTTTTGAACAACTTGAAGCTATGGCAAGTGAGGTGAAAAATGCAATTGTAGAGGTTACCAACATGTTATCTGAACTTGATTTCGATTTGAAAACCTTATTAGATGCTTCGGCAATGGGCAAAATCTCTGCGATCAATAACGGTATCAATGCCATTTGTCGTAACGAAGAAACTAAGGCCAAATTTGAAATTGCTGCACGAAATGTCTTTAGAAAGTACAAAGCTTTATTTCCTGAAAAACAAGCGAAGCAGTTTGTTCGTGAATACAATGCTATAGATGCGTTATATAGTAAGCTTAACGCAAAAGTAAAAAGTGCTGATGTAACAGAGGTGATTATGCGTTTACAGTCTGTTGTCAATGAAAGTATTTCTATTGATGGTGCGCAGGAATCACCAGGTGTGTATATAGATTTATCAAAGTTTAACATACAAGCCTTACAACAAGCCTTTGCTAAAATTCAGCGAAAGAATGAATTGGTTTACGATTTGAACAAAGCTGTTGAAGCTAAGTTGGAGCAAATGTTAAGGGATAACCCTTTAAGATTAGAGTTCTATGAACGATACCAAGAGATTGTAGAGGAATACAACAATGGTAAGTCGGAAATAGAATTAATGCGCAGTTTTGATAAGTTGACGCAGTTCTATCAAGATCTTACAATTGAGGAAAAACGTGCATTCACGGAAAATTTGGATCAGCCAACACTTTCTATTTTTGATCTTTTAGTAAAAGGTAAAGATTTAACCAAAGAAGAAAAAGAATCTGTTAAAAGAGTTGCGAAAGAAACGTTAGAGATTCTTCAACGTGAAAAGCTAAATATTCCGAATTGGAAAGAAAGTCGTGAAATTCGATCGAGCGTTAAGACAACCATTTATGATAAGTTATTGTGGTTACCAGAAGAAAAATATACAGATGAAGATGTAAGTATGCGTAGTGTACAGGTTTATCAACATGTGTATAGTAATATGGGGTTTAATCAATTAAGAGGTTAACGGATATATTTAGTATTTCATAAGTTATTTATTAATAGTCCCCAACATGTCAAATGTTGGGGATTTTTTTATGCTTATTAGGTATCCATCCTATCAAGTACATATTTAATAGATTAACTGTAAATCATAGTTTTGCATGATGAATATGCAAGAAAAAAGAGCGTCGATGTTATCTATGATAGCAGACTGTTTAATACTGAAAAACTATTAAATTACCCTTTGTTTGTATTTTTATTTGACTTAGCATTAGAAAACTTGGATTCCGAATTTAAAGCCGAGTTAGTTAAGTATCATAAGCTTGAAAGTAAAAAAAGAAAGTATTCTGAAACTATTCGGTTTTATTTAAATAACACAGTAGATGTTTTGAACAATACAAATTATGAACAATTAAAAGAACCTAAGAGAACAGAAATATTTACCGAAGGAAAAACAGATGCAGACATAATCAAGCATGCTTTCAAGGTGCTTACACAGGGCAAAGATCCGTATTGGGGAGTTACAGAAATTGAGAAAGATAATACATCTGTAGCAGGAGGTGCTCAGCAAGTTGTTTCAGTTTTATCAAAAGTTGCTAAAGAAACTCTTAGTGAATACGATAAAGAAAAAATACTAATTGGTCTTCTGGATAATGATGCAAAGGGGTATAGGGAATTTAATGGTATTAATGATGATTTATCATTAATAAATGACGTTACAAAAAGATTTGACGAAAGTAACGTATTTCTACTACTACTGCCTATTCCAAATTTGAAAGAATATCAATCTTATAACCAAGATAAACAGGATTTTAAGTTTTTTGAGATCGAACATTATTTTTCCAAAGATTATTTAGAATCTCATAGTATGATAAAAGCATTGGCTATTGGTGGTGTTTTCGAAATTACTGGCGATAAGGAAGCATTTAAAACAAAAGTTCTAAATGAATACAATCCAGAAGTTTTTAAAAATTTCGTTCACCTATTTAATGAAATTGATAACATATGTAAGAAAGATATACAATATGTTGAATAAAAACTATACCATAAAATGGGTGTAGTTTTGGGTGTAATCTGTAAATTAATAATTTACAGATTGCTTTTTGGAGCTGAAAGTATTCGAACCCATATTTTCTTTGTTACAAATCACCTATCTATAATCAGTTTTTTTTAATAATTTCTCCAAAATTTTACACCTTTTTTACACCCCGTGAAAAGAAAAACCCCTGATAAACAGTATGTTATCAGGGGTTTGAAGTACCTGGGGCGGGAATCGAACCCGCACGCCTGTTGAGGGCACAGGATTTTAAGTCCTGCGTGTCTACCAGTTCCACCACCCAGGCAGGTGATTGACCTTTTAATTAAATGCTAAATAAATAATTGCTTATTAAATTAACATTTAGAGCGAAAGACGAGATTCGAACTCGCGACCCCGACCTTGGCAAGGTCGTGCTCTACCAACTGAGCTACTTTCGCTTATTTTGTCCCTTTAATAACATCCGATATTAAGTTTGGAAGAGCTCTTTTTTCGTGTCCCTCTTTCCGTTTGGGTTTGCAAATATACACAGATTCTAATACCTGTCAAGAATTATTTTAAGAAATTTTTAGGTTTTAAGTTAAGTTGTTGGATTTCAGAGTAAGAAAAATTAAATCTTTTTCAAAACCCTTTCCAAGGAGGTAATTGGTGAGTTTTACTTTTTTCTTGAAGCTGTCTTTTTCTTGTATTTCGGTTGATTTTTTAAGGGCTAACTGCTGTAAGGTTTCTAAATAATCCTCATCTGGAATTTCCAAGAGTGCTTTCGAAATTAAATTAGCTGGTATTCGTTTAAGTTTTAGGGCTGATTTAATTTTGATTTTACCCCATTGCTTAATTCTAAATTTTCCCCCTACATAAGCTTTGGCAAATCTTTCTTCATTTAAAAATCCTTCACTCACTAAAATGGCAATGATTTCTTCTACTTCATTTGGATATAAATTCCATTCGTAGAGCTTATCTCGAACTTCTTGTTGAGCCCTTTCTTGATAAGCACACCAAGCTTGCGCTTTTATATAAGCTGTTTTGGGATCGTATTTAATTTTGTTTTCAGGCATACAAGGCAAAATGCTGGAATAAGATTGATTTTTTACTATTCTTTAGGGTCTTTCTTGGAAACAAAAATAATTAATTAAAGCTATAATTTGGTTTAAAACAAAGGGTTGTTGAAACAAATCTAAACATGGTTTGTTTAGAGTTTATTCATTTATCATGAAACAACATTATTAATTCCTTAAATCATAACATTATGAAAAAATTTAGTGCAATTATATTAACAGGTGCAGCTTTAATCTTTGCATCATGTAATTCAAATTCAACAACTAAAGCTTCAGAAGAACAAGCTGTTGCAGAAAAACAAGGGGCTATGTATTCAGTAGATTCTACGGCATCTACAGTGACTTGGCGTGCTACACATAAGGGTGGTTTAGCTCCTCGGTGGGGTACAATTGTAGTTTCTTCGGGGGAAGTTTCTGAAACGGATGGTCATGTTAATGCGGGGGATTTTGTGCTAGATATGAATACCTTAATTGTAGATCCGGCTTCGGTTACGGAAAAGGATAAAAAATCGATGGATTTACAAAATCACTTGAAGAGTCCGGATTTTTTTGATGTAGCGAAATATCCCAGAGCTGAATTTAAATTAACCTCTGTTGGAGATATTACCGACACACCTGCTAATGCGGTAGAAGGTGCCAATAAAATGGTGAGTGGAAATTTAACCTTGTTAGACAAAACGATGAATGTAACTTTCCCTGCTAAGGTAGTGATGGATGGAAATTCTATGCATGTAACGGCTAAGTTTACGGTTAATAGAACGGATTGGGGTTTAAAATATGGGGCTGAAGGTGCTAATCCTGCGGATTGGATGATTAGTCAAGATATTGAGGTGGGTGTTAATTTGAAAGCCGATAAGAAGTAAAATTAGATTAGTTTTATAAACGGAAAGGGAGCTGGTTGAGATAATCAAGTTCCCTTTTTTTTATACCGCTATTTGTATTATTTTGCGCTCAATTAAAATTTCAATATGCCAGGTCATTCAGGTCAAAATATTCGTACAATTGGGGAATGGTTAGCTATTCATGGGGATCTTTATTTGCCAGAGGATAAATGGATAAAGCATTTGGCGATTGATACCCGCACTTTAGCTCAACCCGATGAAACTTTGTTTTTTGCCTTAAAAGATAAACGGGATGGGCATGATTTTATTCCCGCTGCCTATGAGGCTGGGGTACGTTATTTTGTAGTTTCTAATCAATATATTAGTAATCATCCTGATTTGAATGCTGATGTTGCTACCCGATCTACCTATGCGGGAGCGTACTTTTTAGCTGTACGGGATACCTTAATGGCTTTGCAGACGGTGGCTGGAAAACATCGTATCAAATTCAATTTGCCTGTTATCGGGATTACGGGCAGCAATGGAAAAACTTTGGTAAAGGAGTGGCTTTTTCAATTATTGCAAGGAGATTTTCAAGTTCGCAGAAGTCCGAAAAGTTTTAATTCCCAAATAGGCGTGGCGCTTTCTTTATGGGAACTACAAAATAAAGATACTTTAGGTATTTTTGAGGCTGGTATTTCTCGCGCCAATGAAATGGATTCGCTACGGAAAATGATACAGCCTACTATTGGGGTGTTGACTAATATCGGGCATGCTCATCAATCTGGATTTAGTTCGCCCGTGCAGAAATTAAAGGAAAAATTAAAGCTCTTTAGGGATGTGGAAGTTTTCATCTATTCGCCTGCTTATGTGCCCGAATCTTCGGAATATAAAATACCTGGCAAACAACAGTTTACCTGGGCATTTGAAACAACTTCTGGGCCTGACAGAACAGCGGTATTAAAACCGGTTGATCTAACTTTGCAAATTTTATCCAATTTCAATGGCTTTACTGAATTAAGGGCTACTCGAAAGGGAGAAGTAGTAATAATAAAAGTGCCTTTCCAAGATCAAGCTTCTTTAGAAAATCTAGCGAGCTGCTTATCGACTTTACTAGTTTTAAACTATGCCTTACCTGATGCGGTTGCCAAGCTTAAATTTTTGCATCCGGTGAGCATGCGGATGGCTTTAGTGAAAGGCATTCACGATTGTTCTATTATTGATGATACTTACAGTGCCGATTTAGATTCTTTAAAAATAGCTATCGACTTTTTGAAGCAACAAAAGCAACATCCTAAACATACTTTAATTCTTTCGGAGATTTTGGAGTCGGGCTTACCATCTGAAGAATTATATACGCTAATAGCCCGCTTGATAAAGCATAAAGAAATTGATCGCTTTATTGGGGTAGGCCCAGAAATAAAAGCCCATGCAGAATTATTTCCTAAAAATGCCGTGTTCTTTGATTCCACTGAGGAACTTTTACAAAATTTAGACCGGCTTAATTTTTTGCGAGAAAGCATCTTAATAAAGGGCGCTAGACGTTTTGGATTAGAAAGAATTACTGCTCAATTAAGCGCTAAAGCACATGATACCGTATTAGAAATTAATTTGCGTGCCTTAAATGATAATTTGCAAGCTTACCGGCAACAATTACAACCAGGTGTTAAAATGATGGCCATGGTGAAAGCCTTCTCTTATGGTAGTGGTAGTTATGAGGTGGCCAATTTACTTAGTTTTCAAAAAGTAGATTATTTAACAGTGGCCTATGCGGATGAAGGGGTTCAATTAAGGCAGGCTGGGATTAAATTGCCGATCATGGTGATGAGTCCTGAACCGAGCGCCTTTCAATTCATTTGGGATAACAAATTAGAACCAGAAATTTATAGCCTCCCCTTATTGAAAGCCTATTTAAAATTTTTGGATCAAACGGGTATTACCGCTGAGGAGAAATTGTTGGCTCCCATTCATTTGAAGCTAGATACCGGCATGCATCGTTTGGGTTTTGAGCAGGCTCATTTGCCTGAGCTATTAGAAATTTTAAATGCCAATTCTCAACTTCTAGTAAAATCTATTTTTACACACTTGGTAGGCGCAGATGAGGAGCTACATGATGATTTTACCCACTTGCAATTGGGGCGTTATCAGGATATGTTTGAGGGGATCGTTCAAACGCTTACTTATAAACCCTTGAGGCATGTATTAAATACTGCCGGAATCTCCAGGTTTCCAGAGGCCCAAATGGATATGGTGAGGTTAGGGATTGGATTATATGGTTTGGATCCTAATTTTAAAGGCCCTGAAGAGCCGCAATCAGTTTTAGTGTGGAAAACTACAGTCTCGCAAATTAAACAGCTTGAGGCAGGAGATACAGTGGGCTATGGACGTAAAGGGGTAGCTGATGAACCTACACTTATAGCCACTGTAAAAGTGGGCTACGCCGATGGTTATTCCCGACAATTGGGGAATGGCCGTGGATATATGAAAATTCAGGGTCACCAAGTTTCAACCATAGGTTCTATATGTATGGATATGTGTATGTTAGATATTACACCTTTACAAAAAGCGGGTATAGTAGTGCAGCCGGGTGAGGAGGTGGTGATTTTTAATTCTCCGAAGGCTATTCAAAATCTGGCTGCCCAATTAGGAACTATTCCATATGAAATTGTGTGTAATATTTCACAACGTGTAAAACGTGTGTATTACTACGAGTAATCTTTTGTATTTTTGAACCATGAATAGAATTGGTTCGGCATTATTACGTTATTTTATCAAAGGTTTATTAATTGTAGTACCCATCGCATTGAGTATTTTCATTGTGGTTTGGGGAGTAACGACAATTGATAGCTGGCTTAATATCAATAATATTTTAGGTGAAGATGCCCGTACTGGTGGAAGTAGAAATATCCCGGGATTAGGCTTAATCTTAGTGATTTTAATTATTCTAGGAGCTGGTATTTTTGTTACCTATTTTGTGAATGATACGATGTATCATTGGTTCAAACGTATCATGGCTCGTTTGCCTTTAATCAATTTTATATATTCTTCCATTAAAGATTTAACTGAAGCGTTTGTAGGGGATGATAAGAAATTTAATAGCCCGGTATTAGTGGAAGTTGAGGGTAATATGAAGCGGATTGGGTTTTTGACCCAAAGTGATTTGGAAAAAATAGGCCTCCCAGGGGAAGCCATTGTTTATTTTCCTTTTTCTTATTCCTTTGCTGGTCAAATTTATATCGTCGATAAAAGCAAAATTAAGCCTTTAGATATGAATGCCTCTGAAGCCATGAAATTAGTGGTTTCAGGAGGGGTAACTCAAATATAAAAACCGTTTAGAAGTTTGGTTTCAAAACATATTTATCGTAGAATCTGAAGATATGCTCAGCGGCATCTTCGGCAGTATCTACTAAACGGAATAAATTCATGTCTTCGGGGCTAATATTTCTTTCTGCACCTAACATGGTTTTTTCTATCCACTCTACTAGTCCACCCCAATAATCAGAGCCTACTAATACAATTGGAAAGCGAGCAATTTTGCCAGTTTGAATTAAAGTTATCGCTTCGAATAATTCATCCATGGTGCCCATTCCGCCTGGTAAAACAATAAAACCTTGTGAGTATTTCATGAACATCACTTTGCGGACAAAGAAATAATCGAAATCTAAGAGTTTATTGGAATCGATGTATTTATTGTGGAACTGCTCAAATGGAAGGTCAATATTTAAACCTACTGATTTTCCACCATTCATATGAGCTCCTTTATTACCTGCCTCCATAATCCCCGGGCCACCTCCTGTAATAACTCCATAACCTCTTTCGGTTAATAGGCGCCCACAATCTACAGCAATTTGATAATAAGGGTTGGTTTGAGCGGTACGAGCTGATCCAAATATACTTACGCAAGGGCCAATTTTAGCTAGCTTTTCAAAGCCATCTACAAATTCGGCCATGATTTTAAAAATCTGCCAACTATCGGTTACTTTTATTTCTTGCCAATCCTTATTGGCAAAGGCACTTCTTATCTTTTCTTCACTTGTCATAATAGGTATGTATAAATGCTTTGTTTCTTTATTCCAACATATTAGAATTTAGTTTGGGTGGTAGTGGCTTTACCAGTAATCCATAACATAATAAAGGTGAATAAACCATTGATAATGATTAATTCAAATCCAATGGCATAGTTAAACCAAGCTAAGGAATTTTGATCAATAAAGAAACAAATGATGGGTGATAAAATACAAATAAAAGGTACTAATTTATCCGTTACTGCTCGCTTGGTAAACATACCAAATGCAAATAAACCTACTAATGGCCCATAAGTATATCCAGCTGCTTTAAAGATGGCATTAACCACCGAATCATCATTAATTAATCTGAAAATCATAATAACGATAACCATCAGTAAGGAAAAGCCAACGTGAACCAGGTGTCTTTGTCGCACTAATTTCGGATCATTTTGATTTTCTTTTTTGTCAAAATGTAAAAAGTCTACGCAAAATGAAGTCGTTAAGGCGGTTAAAGCTGAATCTGTAGTTGCAAAAGTAGCTGCCGTTAAACCTAACATAAAGATAATACCAGGGGCAATAGCTAAATGATTTAATGCAATTTCGGGATACAAATGATCGGGGGTTTTTAAGCCAGCTACATCAATCCCATTTTGAGCGGCATACATGTATAATAAAGCGCCCACACTTAAGAAAAAGATATTCATTAATACAAATACCCCAGTAAAAGTAAACATGTTTTTTTGAGCTTCCCCAATGGTTTTCATACTTAAGTTTTTCTGCATTAAATCTTGATCTAATCCTGTCATGGCGATGGTTACGAAAATACCGCCAAAGAATTGTTTCCAGAAGTGATTTTTGCTACCTAGGAAGTCTTCCCAGAAAAATATTTTGGAATAGGAGCTGTTTTTTACGGCTTCAATTGTGCCTACTACATCTAAGTTTAAAGACTTTGCTATAAAGATGATCGATAGCACCACAGATAATAACAAAAAGGCTGTTTGTAAGGTGTCTGTAATGATAATGGTTTTTAACCCTCCTTTATGCGTATAAACCCATATTAAGACTAAACAGAGGACAATAGTTGCCCAAAATGGTACATTCCAAGCATCAAATATAAACCGTTGTAATACAATGGCTACTAAATATAATCGAAATGCAGATCCAATGGTTCTGGATACTAAAAAGATTACAGCTCCTGATTTATAACTCCAAAAACCTAAGCGCCTTTCTAAATAGGTATAAATAGAAATGATGTTTAAGCGATAATAAAGGGGTAGAAGGACGGTGGCTATTAAAATGAAACCTACAGCATTCCCTAATATAAATTGAAAATATCCAAATTCACTTCGACCAACTGCTCCTGGAACGGATATAAAAGTTACTCCCGAAAGAGCTGTTCCAATCATCCCAAAAGCCACTAAATACCATTTAGAGTTTCGGTTAGCGATGAAAAAGGCGGCATTATCTGAATTCCCCCGCGAGGTATAATAAGATACACCAACTAATAAGGCAAAATAGCCAAGTAAAAAGGATAGTAAAATTATCGGACTCATTTATTTTTAATTTAGCGCCTAAATGTAAACAATTCTTAAAATTTAATAGCTTTGTTTTATGAATTTTTCGTCTAAACTTTTAGAAGATGCTGTGGCTGAATTTGCAAAACTCCCAGGAGTAGGACAAAAAACAGCGCTTCGTTTAGTTTTACATTTGTTAAAAAAAGAACAAGCCGAGGTAAATCATTTCGGACAAACCCTGATTCAATTAAAAACCCATATTAAGCATTGTCAAATTTGCCATCATTTATCAGACGAAGATTTGTGCGCTATTTGTGCGAGTCTAAAGAGAGATGCCCAAACTATTTGCGTGGTAGAAGATAGTAGAGATGTGATGGCCATTGAAAATACCAATCAATATTTTGGGGTGTATCATGTATTAGGGGGATTAATTTCGCCTATGGATGGGATAGGGCCAGCAGATTTATTTATAGATAGTTTAGTGGATCGCCTCCGTAGTCAGGAGGTTAAAGAAGTTATTTTAGCGTTGAGCACCACGATGGAAGGGGATACAACTGTATTTTATTTACACAAACGGCTGAGAGAATTTGGGGTGCCTATGAGTACTTTAGCCCGAGGCATTGCCTTTGGGGGAGAGTTAGCTTATGCCGATGAGGTTACACTGGGGAGGTCTATTCTAACACGGGTGCCTTATGAAAATTCTATGCTTAAATAGGGATTGAACACTAGGTTTTGTCTCTAAAAGATAGCCTGTAGGACAGTTAAATTTGAAAAAGAATGAATTTTAAAGATAAAGTAGTATTAATTACTGGAGCTTCTTCGGGTATCGGGAAGGCTTTAGCAGAGGAAATGGCTAAACGGGGGGCTGTGGTAGTTTTAGGCGCTCGCCAATATGTGAATTTGTGTGAACAGGCTGATTATTTGCAAAATACCTATGGTGGCAAAGCCTTAGCTATACAATGTGATGTGAGTATTGAAGAAGATTGTAAGATGTTTATTAATCAAGCTTTACATGCCTTCGGCCGAATAGATGTGTTAATAAATAATGCGGGTATTTCTATGCGGGCATTGTTTCAAGATTTAGACTTATCGGTATTAAAAAATTTGATGGATGTGAATTTTTGGGGTACCGTTTATTGCACAAAATATGCACTTGCGGAAATCCGGAAACAACATGGATCTATAGTGGGCGTAAGTTCGATTGCAGGGTATAGAGGTTTACCAGGAAGAACTGGTTATTCGGCTTCCAAATTTGCTATGAATGGCTTTATGGAGTCGCTCCGTACGGAGTTATTAAATTCGGGTGTACATGTGATGGTGGCCTGCCCAGGTTTTACAGCTTCTAATATACGAGTTGCAGCTTTAGATAAGTCGGGGGCTTCTCATGGAGAAACCAGTATGGAAGAAGGCAAAATGATGAGTAGTGAGGAAGTTGCTTCCCGTATTGCAGATGGCATTGTAGCTAAAAAACGTACCTTGGTGATGACCAAGCAAGGTAAATTAGCGGTTTGGGTAAATAAATTATTCCCTGCATTTGCTGATAAAAAAGTGTTTGAGTTATTTGCTAAGGAAAAAAATTCCTTATTAAAATAATTTTTTGGTTTATGCTTGACATTCCTAAAAATCTTTTCATCTTTGTAACAGCATGAAACAATTATTAAATACAATTCAGACTTGGTGGCATTACGGTAATCCGTAGTGAGCGCCCCTGTGTATTTAATTTTTTATAAGATATTTAAAAGGAAAGGTTGCTCATATTGAGCAACCTTTTTTTTATGCCCATTTTTTAATCTACCTATGAAACACATTTTAAACCATTTATTTGAACACAAATCTTTTGATAGAGCGGAAGCTAAAGCTATTTTGAAGGATATTGCCTTAGGTAGCTATACCAATACCCAAGTCGCCGCTTTTATGACGGTATATGGGATGCGCGCTATAACCGTTGCGGAGTTACAGGGATTTAGAGATGCTATGTTAGATTTAGCGAGCCCTTTGAAAATTTATGAGGATTATGAATTAATTGATTTATGTGGCACTGGGGGAGATGGTAAGAATACTTTTAATATTTCTACTTTGGCCTCTTTCATATTAGCTGGAGCTGGGTATAAAGTTGCTAAACATGGCAATTATGGGGTTTCTTCGGGGTGTGGATCTTCTAATGTGATGGAATATCTGGGTTTGAAATTTAAAGCTGAAGAAGCCTTATTAAATCGCAGTTTAGATGAAGCGGGAATTTGTTTTTTACATGCCCCCCTTTATCATCCCGCTATGAAAACAGTAGCGCCCATTAGAAAAGAACTAGGCGTTAAAACCTTTTTCAATATGTTAGGGCCTATGGTCAATCCGGTAAAACCTGCCTATCAAATGGTTGGCGTTTTTAATTTAGAATTAGCCCGCCTTTATGCTTACCTCTATCAGCATTCCGGAAATAAGTATACGATTGTGCATGCTTTAGATGGCTATGATGAGGTTTCTTTAACAGGCGATTTTAAAACTTTTTCGGAACAAGGGGAACAATTACATCCTTTGAGCAGTTTAGGATTTGTGGCCTTGAAGGCAGAAGCTATTCAAGGAGGCAATACTATTCCTGAGGCGGCTCAATATTTTACCGCTATTTTAAGGGGGCAAGGAACCCAGGCTCAAAATCAAGTCGTATTAAGTAATGCGGCTTTAGGAATTCAAACTTTAAATCGGGGTATGAATTTTCACAGCGCCTATGCCCAAGCAGAGGAATCTCTGTTTTCTAAAAAAGCATTTCAATCATTTAATACATTAATCCAACTCCATGCTAAAAACTAAGGTATGCGGATTAACATCCGCTGAAAATATACAGGCCATTCAAATGCTTAATCCGGATGTTATGGGATTTATTTTCTATCCTGCCTCTCCTCGCTATATTGGAAAATTAAGACCGCCAGAATTAATGTCAGTCGTAAAGGCAATTACGCCCTATATCAAGCGATGTGGGGTATTTGTGGATGCCACTTTATTTGATATTCTGGAAGCTGCCCGGAGTTTCGAATTAGCTATTATTCAATTACATGGAAAGGAGAGTCCTGCTTTCTGTCAGGGTTTAAAAACCTTAAGTAATCTGAAAATTATGAAGGCCTTTGGCATTCATGAGGGTTTTGATTTTGATCAGCTCAAAGCGTATGAAGCGGTGGTTGATTATTTTTTATTTGATACCAGCACTGCTTTGCGTGGGGGATCTGGGATTTCATTTGATTGGACCATTTTAAAAGGCTATCAAGGAGCTAAACCCTATTATTTAAGTGGGGGTTTGAGCGTGGATAGTATAAAGGCCATAAAGGAAACACAACAACAGTACCCTGATGTTTTTGATTCGCGATTAATAGCATTAGATATTAATAGTCAGATGGAAACCGCTCCTGGGATAAAAGATCCTCATTTAGTTAAACAATTTATACTTGAAAAAAATGAATTATTTTGTAGATAATAAAGGCTATTACGGAGAGTTTGGGGGAGCCTATATACCTGAAATGTTATATCCGAATATCGCTGAACTCCAAGCACAATACAAAGCCATTATGGCGGAGGATAGTTTTCAAAAAGAGTTTAATCAGCTATTAAAAGATTATGTAGGACGTCCGAGTCCTTTGTACTTAGCTAAAAATTTATCGGCTAAAATAGGGGCTCAAATTTATTTAAAACGAGAAGATTTAAATCATACCGGGGCGCATAAAATTAATAATACGATTGGGCAGATTTTATTGGCTGAACGATTAGGTAAAACCCGTATCATTGCTGAAACTGGGGCGGGGCAACATGGGGTAGCCACAGCGACAGTATGTGCCTTGAGGGGTTTAACTTGTGAGGTTTATATGGGGGAGGTGGATATGGCCAGACAAGCTCCCAACGTAGCTCGTATGAAAATGCTAGGCGCTAAAGTAATTCCAGCTAGTTCGGGTAGTAAAACCCTAAAAGATGCGACAAATGAAGCAATGCGGGATTGGATTAATAATCCAGAGAACACCCATTATATTATAGGTTCTGTGGTGGGGCCACATCCATATCCTGATTTGGTTGCTAAGTTCCAACGTATAATTTCAACTGAAACAAAATTGCAGCTAAAGGGGCAAACGGGGAGAGAAAACCCCCAATTTGTTATCGCTTGCGTAGGGGGTGGAAGTAATGCTATGGGTATGTTTTATGATTTTATACCTAATGAAGAAGTGCAATTGATAGCTGTGGAAGCTGCGGGATTAGGCCTTAATTCTGGAAAATCAGCTGCTACCACCGCTCTTGGAAAAATGGGTGTGTTACACGGAAGTAAAAGCATTTTAATGCAAACTGAGGATGGGCAGGTAATAGAGCCTCATTCTATTTCGGCGGGCTTAGATTATCCTGGAATAGGACCTCAACATGCTCATTTATTTGCTACAGGTAGAGCGCAATATACGGCCATTACGGATGCTGACGCTATGCAAGCCGGGATTGAACTGGCGCAATTAGAAGGAATAATTCCTGCGATTGAAAGTGCCCATGCCTTGGCTCAATTACATAAAATGTCCTTTTCAAAAGAAGATGTAGTAGTGGTTTGTTTGTCAGGTCGAGGGGATAAAGACATGGAAACTTATATGAATTATTTAAAAGATTAATGATGAATAGATTACAAGCATTATTTGCAAAGCGCCCTAAAAACTTATTATCAATATATTATACGGCGGGATATCCACATTTAAATAGTACCCTATCTATAGCCCAGCTTTTAGAAGAAGCTGGAGTGGATTTTATAGAAATTGGATTCCCCTATTCAGACCCTGTTGCGGATGGTCCTATTATTCAAAGCAGTAGTAACCAAGCTTTAGAAAATGGCATGCGTTTAAAGGTGCTTTTTCACCAATTGCAAGACTTACGTGCTCAGGTACAAATCCCGGTTGTTTTAATGGGCTATTTAAATGTGGTGTTACAGTATGGGATAGAAAGATTCTGTGAAAGATGTCAAGCATTAGGGGTAGATGCCTGTATTATTCCAGACTTACCCTTAGAGGTTTATAAACGCGACTACGAAAACCTGTTTAAATCTTATAATATTAGTTTCATTTGTTTAATTAGCCCCACTACCACGGAGGCCCGAATTCGGGAAATTGACCAGCTAGAATCGGTATTTATTTATATGGTTTCATCGGCCGCCACTACTGGAAAGGATTTGAATTTAGGTGACCAAACTGCAGCCTATTTTAATCGTATTGCCCAAATGAATTTAAAGCATCCTTTGATCGTGGGATTTGGAATCAGTAATCGGGAAAGTTTTCAAATGGCTTGTCATTATGCCTCTGGGGCTATTGTAGGTTCTGCCTTTGTAAAAAGTCTTCAAGGACTGGAAATAACAGAACACGGAAGTTTAAGCCGAGAAGGGCAGGAACAATTAAATAGCTTTATTAAGGAGATTAAAGGCTAAAATCTTATCCCATCTCCATTAAGGGTTTGTTTTCGTAGAGGCTTTATTTGTACTGCCTGAAGATCTTTTATTTAAGCTGGTTAAGTATAAATATCCCAAAATGGCCGCTATGATAGATGCGCATAAAATAGCAAATTTTGCTTCGGCTATATAAAGTGGATTTGAAAAGGATAGCATGCTTATGAAAATGGACATAGTAAAACCTATTCCGGCTAACATACCCATGCCTAAAATGTGATTCCAATTGACCCCTTTAGGTAGCTTGGCAATTTTTAGTTTGACAGCTAGCCATGAAAAGAAAGTAACCCCTATGGTTTTACCGACTAATAATCCACCCATGATTCCTAAGCCTAAGGCATCTCCAAATACTTGAAATAATTCTGATTTAATAACAATATTAGTATTTGCTAAAGCAAATATTGGCATGATTAAAAAGTTGACCGGGATGGCTAAACTATGTTCTAATTTTTCTAGCGGAGAGGCTTCTTTTACGGGGTTTGTAGGAATACTAAAGGCTAATATGACACCTGCTATTGTGGCATGAATACCAGCATGATGTACAAAATACCAGAGAAAAATGCCGGGGATCAGATAGTAAATAATTTTCTTTACCCCTAAATAATTGAGTAAAAATAGGCCTGCTGTAATAGCTGCAGCAATGCCCATGGCATCCCAATGTAGATCGTTACTATAAAAAATCGCAATGACTAAGATGGCCCCCAGGTCATCTACAATAGCCAATGCGGCTAAAAATATTTTTAAAGATAGTGGAATGCGATTGCCTAAAGCACCTACGATGGCTAAGGCAAACGCAATATCTGTAGCCATAGGTATACCCCAGCCAGAGGCAGTCGATTTTCCAGCGTTAAAAGCCATATAAATTAAAGCGGGTACAAGCATTCCCCCCAGGGCAGCAAATACAGGTAAACTGGCTTTTTTAACACTACTTAATTCACCCTCTATTAGTTCTCTTTTAATTTCTAATCCCACTAACAAAAAGAAAATAGCCATCAAGCCATCGTTTATCCAAGCGGATATAGAAAAATCTAAATTAAAATTGGCAACTGATAAATCTATCTTAGTAGTTAAAATCGATTCAAAAGTAGAAGAAAAGGCTGAATTCGCTAAGATTAAGGAGAAGATAACTCCTCCTAATAATAATAAACTACTGTTTTTTGTAGAATCAAAAAAATGCTTGAAGATTGCTAAGTTTATTCCTTTTGCCATGCACAAATATATAAATTTTGAAGGGCCTAAGGTGTAAAAAGCTTATAACAATGCATTAAAATCCCCTTTTCCTTCCCTAATTATTTCAAATTCACCTTGGGTGCAATCTACTACTGTGGAAGGCTCATTATCTCCATATCCACCATCTACCACTAAATCCACTAAGTCTTCATATTTTTCGTGAATTAATTCTGGGTCAGTAGAATATTCTAATAATTCGTCCTCATCTTTTATCGATGCGGATAGGATAGGGTTACCAAGTTCTTGTACAATTGCTCTGGCAATATTATTATCTGGAACCCGGATACCAACAGTTTTTTTATTAGAACTGAGTAATTTAGGAACAGCATTATTGGCATTTAAAATAAAGGTATAAGGTCCTGGTAAGGCTTTCTTTAAAATTCTGAAAACACTGGTGTCAATGGGTTTTATAAAGTCAGAAATATGTCTTAAATCAGCACATACAAAGGATAAATTTGCTTTTTCGGGTTTAATACCTCGGATTCTACAAATCCTTTCAATTGCCTTTTGATTGGTAATATCACAGCCTAATCCATAGACGGTGTCGGTGGGATAAATTATTATTCCACCTTTTTTTAAAATGGCAACTGCTTGAGCCACTGCATTAGGGTTCGGGTTTTCTGGATATATCTTAATCAGCATACTCAAATGTAACAAAATATGAAGGCTTTTGTTATTTTTGTAGATTGTTTTACTTTAACTATGAAAACATGAGAAAAGCTTTTATAGCGATTGCTGCATTCTTGGTTACACTAACAGTTTTGTTAGCTATAACCTATCCGCCATTATGGTGGTTGTTTCTATTTACAGGTCCAGTAGTTATTTTGGGAGTGTATGATTTATACCAACCTAAGCATAGTATTGTAAGAAACTATCCTGTAGTAGGGCGTCTCCGTTATTTTATGGAGGAATTACGCCCCAAAGTTTACCAGTATTTTGTGGAAAGTGATACCAATGGTACACCATATAATAGAATTAACAGATCTTTAATTTATCAACGTGCCAAAAAAGAAAATGATACTATTCCTTTTGGAACACAATTGGATGTATATCAAAATGGTTATGAGTGGTTAAGCCATAGTATAGCCGCTATATCACATCATGAAATAGATGATAATCCAAGGGTAATGGTAGGTGGGCCTGCTTGTAAGCAACCTTATGCTGCGAGTATTTTTAATATTTCGGCCATGAGTTTTGGGTCTTTAAGTCAGAATGCCATTTTAGCTTTAAACGGTGGTGCTAAATTGGGTGGTTTTGCTCACAATACAGGTGAAGGTGGAATTAGTGATTATCATGAAAATCCGGGAGGAGATTTAATATGGCAAATCGGTACAGGTTACTTTGGTTGTAGAAATCCTGATGGAACATTTAATGGAGAGGCTTTCGCCAGAAGGTCTAAATCGGAAAATGTGAAGATGATTGAAATTAAATTATCTCAAGGTGCTAAACCTGGACATGGAGGTATGCTCCCAGGGGCAAAAGTTACCCCAGAAGTTGCACGTATACGTTTGGTTGAAGAGGGTAAGGATGTGAATTCTCCTCCAGGGCATTCAGCTTTTAGTAATCCGATTGAAATGTGTCAATTTGTTCAGCAGTTGAGGGATTTATCGGAAGGTAAACCAATTGGGATTAAATTATGTATTGGCCGTCGTTCAGAGTTCTTTGCGATTTGTAAAGCGATGATTGAAACCGGTATTTATGTAGATTTTATTACCGTAGATGGGGGAGAAGGTGGGACAGGAGCAGCTCCTCCAGAGTTTTCTAATTCGGTAGGTATGCCTTTGAGGGAAGGTGTAGCTTTTGTGTATGATGTGTTACAAGGATTTGGATTAAAACGACATATAAAAATTGTAGCTTCAGGTAAAGTATCCTCAGGATTTGATATTGTAAAAAATATAGCCTTGGGTGCAGATTTATGTAACTCGGCCAGGGGAATGATGTTTGCATTGGGCTGTATCCAAGCTTTAGAATGTAATAGCAATACTTGCCCTACTGGGGTGGCTACTCAAGACCCTAGCTTGATGAAAGGATTAGTTGTAGAAGATAAACGTGTGAGAGTATTTAATTTTCATAGACTGACGGTGAAGAGTGCAATTGAACTATTGGGTGCTGCGGGTTTAAAACATCCAAGTCAATTAACCAGAGCCTATATAAATAGAAGAGTGTCTCAAAATGTGATGCAGTCTTATCTAGAAACTTATCCATATATTCCCGAAGGTAGCTTATTACAAGAGCCTTATCCAAAAGCCTTTGATTTGGGTATGAAATTAAGCAGGGCGGATAGTTTTGCCCCAACGGATATTGTGATAACTGCAGAGGATTATCCAGTGACTAAAATTATTGAGCATTAGGAAATTTTGAAAAAGAGCAGGTTCGCTTTTAGCTAAGTTAAAGGCATGTAAAAAAGGCTATTGTTAAAAACAATAGCCTTTTTTTATTTTAATAAATAACTGTAAATCCTAATAAAAATAGGAATGCCTAAAATTCTGCGTTTTTAGGGAACCTAGGGAATGCAATGACATCTCTGATATTGGTCATACCCGTCACAAATAAAACTAATCTTTCGAAACCTAATCCATATCCTGCATGAGGTACAGTACCAAAGCGGCGAGTATCTAAATACCACCATAATTCATCTTTAGGTACACCCATTTCATCCATTCTTTGGGTAAGTACTTCTAATCTTTCTTCTCTCTGTGATCCTCCGATCATTTCTCCAATACCTGGGAATAAGATATCCATGGCTGCGACTGTTTTTCCATCTTCATTCATACGCATGTAGAAGGATTTAATGTCTTTCGGGTAATCGGTTAAAATTACTGGTTTCTTAAAGTGTTTTTCTACTAAATAACGCTCGTGCTCGGATTGTAAATCAGCTCCCCATTCTTCAATTAAATAGTTGAATTGCTTCTTTTGGTTAGGCTTAGATTGCTTTAAAATATCAATAGCTTCGGTATAAGTTAAGCGTTGAAATTCATTTGCTAAACAGAAATCTAATTTTTCTATTAAACCTAATTCACTTCTTTCTGCCTGTGGTTTTTGTTTCTCCTCTTGCGCTAATCGATCATTTAAAAAAGCTAATTCCTCTGGGCAATGATCAAGCGCATAACGAATTACATATTTCATCATGTCTTCCGCTAATTGCATATTATCTTCTAAATCGGCAAATGCAATTTCGGGTTCAATCATCCAGAATTCGGCTAGGTGACGAGTAGTGTTCGAGTTTTCGGCTCTGAAAGTAGGCCCAAATGTATAAATCTGACTAAATGCTGTAGCTGCTAGTTCACCTTCTAATTGTCCGGATACCGTTAGATTAGTAGCTTTTCCAAAAAAGTCTTCCGCATAATTTACAGCTCCCTCTGAGGTGCGTGGGGTATTGTCAAAGTCTAAAGTGGTTACTTTAAACATTTCACCAGCACCTTCTGCATCAGAGGCGGTAATGATAGGGGTGTGCATATAGACAAATCCTCTTTCATTAAAGAACTGATGGATCGCAAAGGCTAATGAATGGCGAACCTTAAATACGGCATTGAATACATTCGTGCGAAATCTTAAATGGGCAATTTCTCTTAAAAATTCTAAACTATGACGTTTTGGTTGTAAAGGAAATTGTTCAGGATTACTATCTCCTAAAATTTGGATGTCAGTAGCATTCACATCTACTGCTTGACCTTTTCCTAAAGAAGCTACTAAAGTTCCTGTAACAGCAACGGCTGCCCCAGTTGTAATTCTTTTAAGTAAATTTTCTGGAGTATTATTAAAGTCGACAACGATTTGGATATTGCCCATGCAAGACCCATCGTTTAAAGCTATAAATTGATTGTTACGGAAGGTTTTTACCCATCCCATTACACGTACTTCTCTATCAAAGGTCGTACTGCTTAATAAATCTTTAATTTTTTCTCTTTTAATCATGATTTCCCAATATTAAGGGTGGTTATACAAAAAAGCCAACTCCTCGGAATTGGCTTTTCGTTTATATGTTTGTCGAATTAGCTTTCCGAAATTACTTTAGTAACTAAATTGGCAGCTTCTTTCAATGCAATTGCAGAGTAAACTTTCAATCCAGATTCGTCAATTAATTTTTTAGCCTCTTCAGCATTTGTACCTTGTAAACGGCAGATAATTGGAACTGGAACATTCCCAATTTCTTTGTATGCATCAATTACACCTTGTGCTACACGGTCACAACGAACAATACCACCGAAGATGTTAATTAAAATTGCTTTTACATTTGGATCTTTTAAAATGATGTTGAAACCAGCTTTAACGGTAGTAGCATTGGCAGTGCCACCTACATCTAAGAAGTTTGCAGGTTCACCTCCAGCTAATTTAATGATGTCCATAGTAGCCATCGCTAAGCCAGCTCCATTAACCATACAGCCTACGTTACCATCTAATTTTACGTAATTTAAATTACTTTCACTAGCTTCTACATCGGTTGGATCTTCTTCTAATTTATCACGCATTGCGGCGTAATCAGGATGACGGTATAAGGCGTTTTCATCTAAATCCACTTTAGCATCTACAGCAATGATTTTATCATCACTTGTTTTTAATACCGGATTGATTTCAAACATCGCTGAATCAGTATTTTCATAAGCTTTATATAAAGCAGCTACGAATTTTACCATTTCTTTATGAGCGGCACCTGATAAGCCTAAGTTAAAAGCAATTTTACGTGCTTGGAAACCTTGTAAGCCTACTTTAGGATCAATTTGCTCTTTGAAAATTAAATGAGGAGTTTTCTCCGCAACTTCTTCAATGTCCATTCCTCCTTCAGTACTATACATAATAATGTTTCTACCCGCTGCACGGTCTAGCAAAACACTCATGTAAAATTCTTTAGTTTCTGATGGTCCTGGATAATAAACATCTTGGGCAATTAATACTTTATGTACTTTTTTACCTTCAGCACCTGTTTGAGGTGTCACTAATTGCATGCCTAAAATCTCACCAGCTTTTTGCTGAACCTCATCTAGGTTTTTAGCTAATTTCACACCACCGCCTTTACCGCGGCCACCAGCATGAATTTGTGCTTTAACTACTACCCAATCCGAATTATAATCGGATTTCATTTTTTTCGCTCCTTCAATAGCTTGTTCTACAGTTTCTGCAACAACCCCTTCTTGAACGGCTACTCCAAAACTTTTTAATATTTGTTTACCTTGATATTCGTGGATATTCATTTGCTAAAAATTTGTTCCAAATCTACAATTTAATTTTTTACTTTCAAGCATTTTAACCTAAGTAAACGCCAGAAATTTACATCTTTTGCATACATTTCCTGAATATGCCTAGCAAATGTTTAACTTTGTATTATGCTAATTGCAAAAGGGGTAAAAAAATCATACGGAAACTTGCCTATCCTGAAAGGGGTGGATTTAGAAGTCCAAAAAGGAGAAATTGTTAGTATTATTGGTGCCTCTGGGGCAGGTAAAAGTACTTTCTTACATATTTTGGGAACTCTAGATAAACCTGATGAAGGTCAAATTGACTTAAATGGTGTTCCTTATGCAAGTTTGACGGGTGAAAGATTGAGCTTGTTTAGAAATTTGCACATTGGTTTTGTGTTTCAATTTCATCATTTATTGCCAGAGTTTACGGCATTGGAAAACATTTGTATTCCTGCATTTATTGCAAAGAAATCAAAAAAAGAAGCGGAGTTGGAAGCCTATAAGTGGCTGGAGATTTTAGGTTTACAAGACAGAGCTTTGCATAAACCAAATAATTTGTCGGGGGGTGAACAACAACGAATTGCCGTTGCCAGAGCCCTTATAAATAACCCGTCTATAATTTTAGCGGATGAACCCTCGGGAAATTTAGACTCTCAGAATGCAAATGCTTTACATCAATTATTTGTAAGGCTTCGGGATGAAATGCAACAAACTTTTGTAATCGTGACACATAATGAAGATTTAGCGAATATTTCGAATAGGGTGGTAACCATGAAAGATGGTTTATTATGAAGGTGATGATCAGTGGAGGGCAACAGCTAGCAGCTCTCAAATTAAAGAATAAATTAAGTGCACAATTTGAAGTTATATTAGCCGATTTTGGGGATATTCCTCAAACAGGCCTCAGTAATAACCCAATTTTAGGGCTAGGTGCATGGAACCCTACTATTTTAGCTCATCATATTTTGAAAGTCTGTTTAGATCTAGGAATTACTATGTATATTCCTTTAAATTTTGAAGAATGGATAATACTGGATAAAGCGAGGCTGTTATTTGCTGAATACCATATTCAACTAGGATTTCCGGTGAAAGAGAAAGAAATTATGCTCTTCAAGTCATCTCAATTTCAAGATTTTGTATTATTTGATAATGGTGAACTAATATTTTCAAGTTCACATACCAAGCATTTAAATTTTCCGTTTTCTCTAGTCGGCTATTCGGGACTTATTGGGATACATTGGGATTTGGGTTCCTCTAATTCTTCTTCTGATGTAGCGAATTTCAGTTTTATTACGATTTAATAAAGAGTTGGGTTCCACGTTTTAGTATTTTTCTTTTCTAATATGAAGTTTGAGGATTATTTAAACCATAAAAATGTATTTGTTTATGCCTTTGATGATGTAATATATCCTCAAAAAGACTATGATTTACAAGTTTATTACTTATTTGCTGAATTTGTTGAGTATTTAGAACAAAAACCTGCTAAGCCTTTATTGGCTACTATGCAACAATATTATTCGGATCATGGTGCAAACGGATTATTTGATTATTTAGTAAATAAGGAAGGTTTAGATGCTAAGTATTTAACTAATTTCAATACCCTTTTTGAAACGGCTCGTTTACCTTTAAAATTATTAATGTATCAACAAACTTTACATCAACTGCAACAATTAGTGGTCGATAGGAAATCTATTGTTTTATGGTTAGAAGGGAAGCCAGAAATTCAAGTCAATAAACTAAAGCAATTGGAGTGGAATAATTTAGAAACCTATTTAACTACTTACTTTGCCGATGAGATACAAGCTCATGCCAATGAAGAAGCGTTGAATTTTGTTTTATTACAACATGGTTGGAATAAAACAGATGTGGTATTTGTAGGCACTACTACACAACACCAAAACTTGGCTAATAATTCTGGCATAGAATTTTTATCAATCCTTGATTCAATAACATAAATATTACTATTTTTAGCATATGTATCAACTACCTAACATATATAACTAATTCACAATGAAAACTAAGAGTATCCTATTCGGACTAGGGCTAATGATGTTTACACTTGCGTGTAAAAAAGACGATGATAAAAAGCCGACGCCCCCTCCAACAACTACCAAAACCAGAGCTGATTTAACTCGAGATTCCATTTTTTTATATGCAAAACAAGTTTACTATTGGAATGATGCTTTACCTACGCTTGAAGCTTTCGATGTAACACGTTTTAAATCTGCATCTACGGATTTGAGAAATTATGAAAATGAGTTAGTTGCCATTACCCAATTAAAAATTAATCCTGCAACGGGTAAACCTTATGAGTATTACCAATTAAGTACAGGAGTAGTTGATTCTAAGTTCTCCTATATTTCTGATAAAACTAATCGTAATCCTACTGCCTATATCCACGATAAAAAAAGTGCTGTTGATTTAGAGGGTAATGGAAATGATTTTGGACTTAAATTGGGCGCCTACCTTCAAGAAAATTTAGATGGTTCGCAATATTACGCTTATTTTGTACAAGCAGTTTATCCAGGATCACCAGCTGATAAAGCAGGCATGGTAAGATCTCATAGAATTTATAAAGTTAATGATAGAGCAGTAGGTGAAGTTGGTGGAGGTAGTTCAGAAATATCCTTTATCAATAATGCAATGAATGGAGGAACTGTTAAATTAGAAGGTGTAAAATACCTAGGTGGTGTAAGTGGTACCTCGTATACGGCAAATCTTACGAAGGCGGTTTATAAAAGTACCCCAGTTATCAAAACCCGGGTTATTACTGCAGGCACTAAAAACATAGGCTACTTCGCTTTTGCCCGTTTTTCTAATTTAAATAGTGCTAAAGCTGATATCGATGCAGCCTTTAAAAAGTTTGCAGATTCTAATGTTACGGATCTTATAATTGATTTAAGATATAATGGCGGTGGTTATGTTAATACTGCTCAATATATATTAAATCAAGTTGCTCCTCAATCTGCTCATGGTAAAGTTATGTTCGCCGAGCACTATAATAGCATGATGCAAAATAAAGAAGCTGGTATTTTAGTTAATCAACCATTTAGAGATGCTAATGATAACATTGTTTATCAAAATGGGCGGATGGTAACTTATTTTGATTTTGATTATTCGGTTAATGGTAATACAGAAGTTTTCATGAAAGCAGGTCCCTTTAATACTGCCAGTAATGTGGGGAAAGTGGTATTTATTGTTTCTGGATCAAGCGCTTCGGCTTCTGAATTATTAATTAATGCCTTAAAACCTTATATGAATGTAAAATTAGTTGGTACTAAGACTTATGGTAAACCTATTGGATTTTTTCCTATAACATTGGAAAACCGATATGAGGTTTATTATTCCTTATTTGCCACAAAAAATGCGTTAGGCCAAGGTGATTATTATGACGGCTTTACTCCAGATATTGTAGATTCATTTGATGATCCTAGAAATAATTTTGGGGACCCTTATGAAAATTATATTGCAAAGGCAATTAAAGAAATAGCTCCTGGTATGACAGTTACAGCTAATATTAACAAAACTATGCAGGTTAAAGATAGAGAAACAGTATCCTTTATTGTAGATGGTTTTAAACCCGTAGTAGATGGAAATGAGTTTATAGGGATGATTGAAACTAAATTTAAAATGAAAGAGAAATAAGCGCATTGATGCCATATTCCTTTTTAAAATATATCATAAAAAAGCCCCGCGATCAAAATCGCGGGGCTTTTTTATGATGTTATAATACTA
>SEDO01000055.1 GCA_004211595.1 Pedobacter sp. | reverse complement strand
ACTGTTATCGAAGCTATAACGCTTTAGATGTTGCAGATTTTTACCATGAAAGAATCAACCATTCAAAGCAGTTTGGTATTGGTAAAAATCATATTAACGGCGTTGAGAATTTCTGGAATTAAGCAAAGAGAGTATTGAGAAAATACAATGGAATTGATCGTAAAACATTTCCCTTGTTTCTTAAAGATGAGAAGCACTGCTTCGCAAGGTTTAGATTTAATTATGGGTCGCCTAAAGAGCAATTAAAAACATTGCTCATTTGGACGAAAATCTAACCTGTGCTACTACAGCCCCAAATTTTTTAATAAACTTGCAATCGACTCAGGGTTATTAGCTCTTCTTAAACGAAAAACCCATGAATGAAAGCTATTTGAATATAGGATATTAGGATATTTTTCATCTCGATTAAGTTCAGGGTCATTTAAAACGCAGTTCATAATTGCTGGGGTGTAAAATAAATACCCCTGAGGTTTTAGATAGCTAAAACCTGTAGCGTAACTATTTAGATATAAAATAGGAATATCAAATGGATTACTATACTTATTAAACATTTTCCTCTTTTCTTTAATTGCTTGAATTGCTTCCTCATGATCCTCAGTAAGCCATCCACTTGTTTCAAAGAATTGAATTTCCTGATTAGCCCACTCTTCTTCAGTTAGATTTAAGTCTGGGCGTCTTTTATCAAAATACCAGTAACTGGTATCTGCATAATCTTCTTCAGGAAGAGTATAGTCATCACCTAAAGTCACATTTTTAAATTCTACCTCTATTTGTCTTAATAAACTTTCGGTATTCATATTATTGTCCTAATAATCCTAGATATGTATTACAATCAGCCACTATTCTCTTTGCATCCAATGCTTCGTCAAGATGATTTTTATCTTGAGGAACCCAACAAACATTCTCTGCATCGCGTGCTGCCCCTAGTTCAGAATAAGCCCTATATCTTGTTAATAACTCACTGGAATTCATAAATTTTTCACACTTACCCAAACCACCAACAACATCTTTGGCATAGACAACACGAACTCTTATAGGTGCATGTGACTCTCTAGAACAAACCCAACAACTACCATTATTAACTATGCCACTTGGACACTTAGCATTATTTTCTAACTCATCCTCAATAGGTTTAGCCTTAGCCTGATCCTGTTCAGCTTCCGACAAAATATTATTTGCTGCTGCTAAAACTGCAAACTGTGCATCGAGGTTATCACTTTCCGCATTTTCAATGACTTTTTGAGCAACGGTTTCTAGAGGGAGGGTTTTTTCTTCAGGTTTGGCATTTGGATCATAATCTGGATTTGCTAATCGGAATACAGAAGCAGAGCCGTTAAATGTTGTTGTTGAAGAAGAAACAAAACATGAAATTTGTGAAGCACTTACATATTTTACAGAAACCTTATCATAATACCAAGGGCTAAGACCGCTACTTGATTTTAAAACAGCACTACAAATATCAACTGCTGACAATTTATAGTTAATCGTAAAATTTGAGAATACACCACTACCGTTGTAAGACCACAGATACTTATCAGTTTTTTGTGGGTCTTTTGGAGTAACTTCTGAATGGTATACGATTTGATTATTTGCTGGATCAAGCACCCAGTCCACAGCACCTAATAACTGTTCAACAGCAAATGTTAGTGCATATCCTGCTAATCCACCCCGTAAAACTTTGGCAACCTGAGAGGCATTTGGTGTAATTAAAACCGATGATGTAACAGTCCCTTTTGAACCATCATATAGCATGGATGCGCCCACAGCCATTGGATTGGATACAGTCCATGCTCCAATTGTTGCTGCACTGGCTAGAATTGAAATTAGTGCTAAAAATACACTTGTTAAAAAAACTATTATTTTTCTAAGCATTAGATCTCTTGCATAAATCATTTTTTGACCAGCTCGATATTATAAATAGCAGCAATCAAATTAAAGCGTAATCCCATGCGTTTACGTCGATTGCGGTAGCGCTCTGCAAGAATTTT
>SEDO01000024.1 GCA_004211595.1 Pedobacter sp. | reverse complement strand
ACTTACAATAAGCCTATAGTTTTTAAAAAATAGGTAGTAAAATAAATTATCAATATAGTTTGGAGAAGATATAATTTCCCTCTCTGACAACTCTTCTAATAACCTAAAATCAGCAAATTTAAATCTATTACTATTATAGTATAAACTTAAATGACTACTATTTGAAAGCTTCAGATTTAAACCTCTATGAAATGGATAATCTTTTAAGCCAAAAGAATTCGCTTTTAAAATATTAACCTGTTCTATAGTAAGATATTTTGAATATTTAGCTATTGTTTTAAGTCTTAAATCTAAAATAGAATCACTAGCTTGTTCTTCCAATTCATAATATCGCTTAGGATCTATATTTAACAATTGTAAATTTCTATTTTTATTTCGATGATTATATATCTCACTCTGACAATTAAGTTTCTCTGAACCTTTTCCCTTAAAGTAAAAATATTTACTAGTTAAAATACATTCTATATTATCTCCTGGTTCCAATATGTAAATATTTTCATGTCCTGACCAATAAAAGAGTGAATTCAATGAATTATAATCAATCCTCATAAACAGTCTCTGTTGTGTAATGGGAATTATAAATTTAAAATTCTCTAAATTTCTTACACTAGTTTTATATGTTATAAAATTATCCATTACCATCCCAGATGGGAAAGTGGAAACAGATACATTTACTTCTACCGCTGAGTCTGGATATTTTTTTAATTGTTCATCATCTATAAATCCTTTAATAATTATTTCTTTATCTTTAATAATTGGCGTCCATGTTTGCCCTATTGCATTTATATTCTTCAGAATTAAGAATATTGCTATTGATATTATTAACCTCATTTTATCTCCTATTTTGTATTAATCCTCCAAGAATGATTTCATTATCAGGAATTGGAAAAATATATTTATTTTCATTAGGAGTTAATGTATAGTTTACCCCATTTATAACTCTTGTTAAAATAATATTTGAATTTTCTTTATTATATCTTTTAATATCATCCCAACGTAAACCTCTCCATATTAACTCCTTTTGCCTCTCTTCTCTTATTAAACGCAAAGCCTCCTCTTTACTATTAGGTACCTGTAAGGGAATAAATTTGCCTTTTGCATACCTATTTTCTAATAACTTATTTAAGCATTCAATAGCCTCAGCCCTTCTATTTAGTATAGCTAAACTTTCGGCTTTAATCAAATAAACCTCATCGGTAGCTAAACCAGTAAATGGATATAAACCCCCTCCGTAGTATCCTCTTTTCAAATCATAGCTTCCATCAGATTGTTTAACAAAGAAAATTTTTAATCTTAAATCATCGGAATGATACATTCCAATCAGGCTCGGGTTGATTTCAATAAATTCATTTGCACCAGAAGTTGCGTACTCAGCCTCATTAACTGCTACTTTTGCATATAGTTGCTCAGGATGATTATAAGTAAACGGTGTAAGTGAAGTTAAACTTACAGTATTATAATCAATTAATTTATCATAATACTTTAAACTAGAATCCGCATGTTTAGATGAGTTTTCATAGTCACTTTTATATAAATAAATTCTTGCTAATAAAGCATGTATTGCGGCTCTACTAGGTCTGTTTCTAAAACCAGATATATCGTTTTTGATATATTTCTTAGCTTCATCTAAATCTGAAAATATTTGCGTATATGTTTCCTTTAAAGTTGCCCTTGGTTTTATTTCATCAATGGAAGGATTCAATCTTAGTGGAATACCTAGGTCTGTATTTGAGGTTCTTTCATCGTAAATAGGGGCAAAATCTTTTACTAATTCAAAAAATGCAAACGCTCGGATGAAGTGAGCCCAACCTAATATAAAATTAGCTCGTTCCTTTTCAAATTTGCTAATTTCAAGTTTGGAAATACCATTAATAACATTATTTGCATAAAACACAGAAGAATATGGCATGTTCCAATGATCGGTGTTTTCACCCTCATATATATCAGTTTTCCAAATATAGGCATTTCGAACAGTTGCAGTTCTTGAAGATTGCCAAGTCTCATAAGATGTAAATTTATATTCATCTGCAGATATTACACCTAATGCAGATGAAACGTTTACTTTGCTAGTGTTATCTAAAATTGATTCAAACTCTTCCAGATTAACTGGCATTACAATATTACTACTTGGTTTTTCTTCTAAAAATTCTTTTTTACAGCTAAAAAATACAATAGAAATAACGATTATAGTTTTGTATATTATTTTCATAAAATGTGATTTTAAAATTGAGCTTTCAATCCGATTGATATTGATATAGGTTGAGAATAATTAAATGGTAGGTCAGGGTCTAACCCAAAGTCGTTCGCTTTCCACAATATTCCTAGATTAGTTAAATACGTATAAAAGTTTACTTGACTTATTGTATTCTTTAGTTTATTCTTTGGTAAATAGGTAAAATTAAGTCGAATATCTTGAAACCTAATATGATCACCTTTTAAAATATGAATTGAAGATTTTTGATAAAAATCATTCCTATTTGAATTATTAGGATAGACCATAGAGGGAACGTTTGTTTTTAATTCGTCACCTAGATTTTGCCATCGTTTAGAATATTCAGGTTGATTATAATTTCCATCAATTATGGCAGCATAATTTAATGCTTGTTTCCTAAAGTAATAATTCAACTTATAGGAAATATTAAAAGAAAGCTCTAAGTTTTTATATGAAATTGTATTTCTAATATTACCAAAAAAGTTAGGAGTAGCAGAACCTGAGTAAACTAATTTTGTATAATCGATTTCATTTAAAATACCATTATAATTATTCGATTCTATATTCTGATAATAGCCTAATGGATTTCCTAAACCATCTAACCCTCCCCAAGGAAATGAGTAAACAGAATTAATAGGATACCCTTTTAAAGGAGTTAAATTATAGGTACTACTTGTAACTATATCCTTATTACTACCTATGGGAGCTTTATATTCTTCTATTTTATCAACAACATAATTAAGATTAAATTCATTGACCCATGTTATTCTTTTTGAAATTATATGTGAATTAACCAGAAAATCTAATCCTTTAGTAAATGTATTCGCACTGTTCCCTATATAAGACGTTAAACCAGTTTGAGGAGCTATTGGACTTGTTGAGATTAAATCAATTCCCTGTTTAGTATAAAAATCTATTGACCCTGATATTTTATTATTAAATGTTCTGGCATTCAGTCCGACGTTTAAACTTTTAACCCTTTCCCATCTTAAATTTTCATTAGGAGGATTAATTATTTCATAAAAATTCAATTTACTAAACTGATTTATTAAAGAAGGAGAGGCTGTTAAATATGCGGTTAATGAATTATTAACATTTCCATTTTCTCCTATGGTTAATCTTAATTGTAAGAATGAAAATTTATCATTTAATAAACTTTCATTATGTAAATTCCATGCTAATCCTGCTGACCATAATGGAATTATTTTTTGATTCGCTTTTACCCCAAAAATATTAGAGCCATCTTTTCTTAAACTACCGGACAGAATAAACTTGCTATTATATTCATAGGAAGCATTTGTATAATATGATAAGGATCTGTTGATGTTATTAAACTGTCGAGGTTCATCTCCTATTACAGTCATTCCGGTCCCATAAAACAAAGGATATCTTTCTATTTGATTTAAGAAAACACTAGTGGCTGTTTCAGGTTTATAACCAAACAAAGTCAAAGAATTTGATTTACTCAGATCTTCTCTTACTTCATAACCAGCTAAAACATTTAACCTATGCCGAATTAAATTTTTGGAATAGTTAATTTGAGCTCTACCATAATTTGCAGTTTTAGTTATAAAAGTAGGCCTATAAATATCACCATATGGAATTATGCGGACTAATTCATTTTCATTAATTACTTGAGTTAAACTATTTACCCTATTTCTAACATAAAATCCTTCTTTTTTATGGTATGTTTCATTCTTAGTTGCTGCACTATAGTATTGGTAGGTCAATGCAAAATTTAGATCATCTAAAATCTTATAATTTGCTGATAAATTAACCCTCATATCAGAAGTACTATTAACTGAGCTAGAATAGCTTCCATTTAGTTCATCAAGTGGATAATTATTCCAATCGAGCAAATTCTTATTAGTTAAATTATCTACAAACGAATTCCTTAGGCCTCCTCTACTTAGCACACGTAAAGCTTCACCATTTTCATTAATTATTTCTTCGTATGGGAATAATGGTGTATATCCATTAATTAAACTATTTTCACCTTTATTTTTAGAAAATGTTAGATCATTTGAAATAGTCAATTTATTATTAAACAACTTAAAATTATTGTTTGCTTTTAATGTTATTCTATCGTTTTTAAGATTCACCTCATGAGGATCATTTTTATCAAAACCCAAAGAAAAATAATAATTTTGATTGCCACTTCCACCACTTGCATCTATGTGATACATTTCTCTTAAACTGTTTCTTAAAAAATATTTAGATAAATGGTTCCTAGAATCCAAATCTCGAAGACGTTCAATTTCTGCATTGCCTAAAGGTGCAAATGCTGGTTGCAATTTAATTTTATTTAAAATTTCTATTACGGGAGAGATAACACCATAACCGTTATTGATAGTTGAAGTATACTTTCCTTTTTCAAATAAGAATTTTTCAAGATCTATAAATTCAGAACTTGTTAACTGGGGCCTATCATATATGTTAGGTTTTTGAGAGAATGAAAAGTCGGATTTAACATTTATTACTGGTTTTTTTTCAAATTTACCTTGCTTGGTAGTAATAACCACTACTCCATTAGCTGCTCTTACTCCCCATATTGATGCTGCAGCAGCATCTTTTAGTATAGTTACACTTTCAATAGTTTCAGGATTTAAGGAATTAATATCACCTTCAAATGGAAAGTTATCTACCACGATTAGGGGTGTTGTGTTAGAAAAAATAGTACTTCTACCTCTCACACTAATTCCTGTCCCATTACCAACACTGCTATCAAATAATAAACTATTAGTTACGCCTTTTAACCTACTTAAAATATCTGGTGAAGAAGTCCTAGATAAAGTTTTCTCATCAATTATCGTAAAACTCCCTGTTGCTCTTTCTTTGGCTATTGATTGATATCCGGTATTTACAATTTCAACTTCTTGGAGGGATTGAGGATCTTGGGTAAGAGAAATTACTAATTCTCCTAACATCGGCACGCTAACTTCTACCTCCTTATTAACGTACCCTAGCGATTGCACGGTTGCTTTGTATTTTCCTGCAGCTAGATTTAATTCAAATTCTCCTTTTGCATCGGTGATGATGGTAATATTCTTTTCTGGGATCTTTATTACAGCACCGGGTATGGCTTCGTTTAATTGGGCATCTACTACCCTGCCCTTGACTTTCTCTTGTGCCCAGGCTCCTACATAAACGGCTTGTAGGATGATGAGCATTAAAATATATTTTTTCATAAATTGTTGGTCGGTTGTTTGTTAAAATTTAGGCAAAGCGCTGCCCTAAGCCATTAAGGCTTTATTTTTTAATGGTTCGATTAGTTTAAATTTTTGGCAATAAAGATCTCCTTACCATTTACAATGGCAACCGCTAAACAGAAATCAAGCTTAAAAAATTTAAACAAGTACTTTAAACAAGCGAAGCTAGATGGGGTTTTTGGGCTTCAAGGCATAAAGCCGATTAAAAGGATATATAGTAAAGCGATTGTAAATTGAATAAATAATTCCCCATTCATTAAGACAGTAAACTTCCATATAGCTATAATTAAGCTTTACTGAAATATACTTGAAGGTGAAAATAGTTTTCATTAACTCGCTCTTTATATACGAGTCTTGAATAGTGGAAAGTCACAATACATGTGGGACTGCACACCATGGTTACAATAAGTTTCTGACGCCAATTTTAAACATGGATTTACAGCAGGCCCACATCTATTGAATGTATTAAAGTACAAATTTTTGAATAGACATGGGTATTAATTCTGCTGTCTTGTGTTAACGGCGTCAGATATGTAACCACAAGACTCTTATTAATACCTTAAGAATTAAACGAATATAAAAACTTATTAATACAAAAGCAAATATATTGTAGTCAAATTGTTATAATTATCATTCTTCTATTTGCTAAATGGAAGGAAATAATAACATTATAGGGAGGAATGTTAGGGCAATAAGAAAACTTTTAGGTTTATCGGTATTTGACTTTTCTACTTTAACTGAATTGTCTCGAGCTACTATAGTTAACATAGAAAGTGGAAAAAGGGGCTTAAGCATTCACAATTTAGATAAAATATGTCATTTTACTAATTTTAAACTCTCCGATTTAACAAATAAAAACTTTCAACTTAAAGGAGATATTCGAGAAAGATTAATTAAACACTACCAAAAAGATAATGCCATCTTAAATATTCTTTCTAAAGCTCCAGATATTTCCTATGCAATCAGCTTTAAATTACTTAAGTCTGATTTCCTCGATACACCTAGAGAAATTAGGGAAATACGAGCATTTATTTCAAAAACATTTAAATGGACTTACAAAGGAACCTCTATTTCAACTACACTTAAGCGAATGCCTGAGCTCATTAAAATAGAACCTCATCCTACGAAGAAAAACACCTTCTTGTATTCTAAAATCAAGTAAGTCCTTTTTAAATATGTGCATCTGATCTAGAGTAAATTATTATCGGGGATTTAAGTTTAGTATTTATAGCTCTTAAAAGTATTTAAAATAATTAATTTTATATAAGAACAAAATTTCAATGGCTTCGTAAAATTCTAGCACTATAAAGCCCTTGTTGTTAGACCATTAAGCCATCATCTAAATGATTAATATAGGTATCCTGTATTCAAGCTTATCCGTATTATTTAACAATGGATCAAAATATATTTCCTTAAGCTTTAAATAGTTTGGTAAAACCTGGAAAATCAAGTGATCATTAGCTATAATTTCTTTTACTACGGCTTTATTGTTTTCGTTTTTTTCAATTTTCAACTTAATTAAATATGTGTAGAATGCAATACTATCCGGATAGAGTTTAAGGTTGTATTGAGTCAGCTATTTGTCGTTCAGTCCTATTAATTATAATATCAAAATTATTTGTTTCAACAATTCCTGATTTAGCAAGCGCCATTGCTCTAGTAGAATCGAAACCAGGATTAAAATCCTTTATAACGTTAAAAATTGCATCTATATATTGCCTCATTTTTACGTGGTCATTGTTTAATAGGATAGTATCTACAGGTTGTAATCTACCTCCAATTATATTAAAAGTACCATAATGTGCATTAAAATCAAAAGTTGACAAATTATTTTTCATGTGAAATAAATATGCGTGATTGGCCTCATGATACATTGTTGCTAATATAAATTCTTGGGATGCTCCTGTCCTTCTTCTTCAGGAAAGTTGGTATGGTTAGTTGATCCTATATCCGCTACCTTTTCAGTTAGTATTTGGTTTGGTAGGTTTTACTATCTTCGGCAGTGTGTCGGAAATCCCGACATACTGAAGCTTCCTCCAATTCGGCATCTTCCAATTAAATAAGAAATTGTTTTTTCAACTGCCTGCACTAAATCAAAATAGCAAAACTGGACAAAAAGTCATTTAGGCTTTTAATACTTTATTTGTTTAATATAAATTTCTGATTAAAGCTTAATAAAAAGCCCACCTTCTATTATTTGTGATAATAGTTGGTAGGCTTAACCTAACATCCTATAATGGATAAAAATAAGATGCAAACCAAATATAGGATATTGACCAAAGAAAAAGCATATTTAAACGTTTATAAACGTTTATAAACGTTTAAAACGGATAATCTTAATATAATTAATTATATAACGTATTGACATTCAATACTTAATGATATATTTACCACTAATTATAATTTCATCAAATATTATTTTACAATTACTAATTATTCTCCCTTGAAAAAGAAATACACCTACATCCTCATAGCTTTCTTTATTATAATTCAGAAACATAATGTCTCTTAATTCCTTTCTATACGGGTCTAATAATTCTGACATAGGTCGTTGGTGACTTATGAGAAATACTAACAAATCTCTAGGATGCTGTCTATCCAAAGCTGCACAGATTTTTCCAGCATATAAATCAGGTAAAGAAGCAACTTGGACTTCGGCATATCCAAACTCTTTTTCATTATAACGGCATTTAACGCCGTCATTATTAAAAAAGATAAACTTAATTTAATAATAAAGCCTACCTCCTATTAATTGTGATAATAGTTGGTAGGCTTAACCTAACACCTTATAATGGATAAAAATAAGATGCAAACCAAATATAGGATATTAACCAAAGAAAAAGAATATTTAAACGTTTATAAACGTTTAAAACGGTTAACCTTAATATAATTAATTATATAACGTATTGACATTCAATACTTAATGATATATTTACCACTAATTATAATTTCATCTAATATTATTTTTCAATTACTAATTATTCTCCCTTGAAAAAGAAATACACCTTCACCCTCATAGCTTTCTTTATCATATTATTTTCCAACCTTCCGCCAGTAGCAGGATTTTTATATTATATGTTTGATACTGATCTTCATAAGTATAGCAATTCAAATGGAACCATGACTTTTGAGGATAAAAAACATGCTGATGAATATAGAACAGCTATAAATAGGCATGAAGGATGTTTATTGATACAGCCAGATTTAAAAGATAAAAAGCTATATAGGTTGTTCATGATAAACCCCTTAGCATTTTGGAGATGGCGATTATATTTTACGGAAGAATACTATAAACTCCCCTATAAAAATTGGAACGAGATTGAAAAAAATAGAGAGCCATTACCGACTCCTGGATCAGGACCTTGTGAAATCGACTTTTAAATAATTATAATAATTCACACGCTAAGTGGCCTATAATAATTCACACGCTAGGTAGCCAGTAATAAAGCAACTTCACCAAGCTAATGGACTTATATTATAAGGCTATTTGGCTACTACTGTTACTTTGTTTTCTCATTAGTAACCCGATACCTATACCAACAAATATACCCAACAAAGTAAATCCTTGGTCAATTAAATTCTCCTGATTGAAATAAGCATCCCACTGAGGATATACATTATTCAATAAGCGAATGATAAAAAGAAGGCCATGGAAAAATAATATAGCGCCTAGTGTAACTTTAAATTGATAACCACGAGGCGCAATTTGATAATTCATCCAGATACAAGTTAAAGTCGTAATAACTAAGGGCAATGATATTTGAGATAAGCGCATACTAATGAATTGCCAGG
>SEDO01000054.1 GCA_004211595.1 Pedobacter sp. | reverse complement strand
AAATGTTAAAAATATTAAAATCTAACTGATATATTACCAAATTCTGAAAATTATTAACTTCAGAATTAAATAAAGTTAATAAATATGAAGATAAAAGCATAATAGTACCTGTAGATGTTAATGAAAGAAATCTTAATAAATTTAAATTAGCCTTATGAATTAAAAAAATAACTAATATAGTTACTAAAAGGATACTAAAAATTAAATGAATAAGATTTAAATTTATAAAATGAATTATAGCTAATATAAAATCTAACATAAGTTTATCTATCAATTTCACCAAAAACAATATCCTGAGTTCCTATTATAGTAACTACATCAGCAATCATATGTCCTTTAGACATATCATTTAAAGCTTGTAAATGACCAAAACCTGGAGCTTTTATTTTACATCTATATGGTTTTTCTGTATTATTTGAAATCAAGTATACTCCAAATTCACCTTTAGGTGCCTCAGTAGCTGTGTACGTTTCACCATGAGGTAAAACGAAACCTTCAGTATAATACTTAAAATGATGAATAACAGCTTCCATAGAATTTTTCATTTCCATTCTGCTAGGCGGACTAATTTTGTAATCGTCTGTTTTAATAGGACCTTCTTTTATTACTTGTAAGCACTGTGAAATAAGATATAAAGATTGTCGCATTTCTTCTACTCTTAACAAATAACGATCGTAACAATCACCGTTACTACCTACAGGAATCGCAAAATCTAAGTTGGAATATATTTCATAAGGCTGATTTTTACGTAAGTCCCATGAAATACCTGATCCTCGTAGCATAACACCACTGAATCCCCACTCTATTGCGTTTTTAGCGCTAACGATTCCTATATCTACTAATCTTTCTTTCCAAATTCGATTACCAGTTAACATTTCCTCAATTTCATCTAAACGAAGATTAAATTGACTAGTAAATAGGTATAAATCATCCAAAAATCCTAGAGGTATATCTGATGCTATACCTCCAGGTCTAATATACGCCGCATGCATACGTGCACCAGAAACCCTTTCATAAAATTCCATTAACTTTTCTCTTTCTTCAAAAGCCCACAGGAAAGGAGTCATAGCTCCTACATCCATCGCATGGCATCCAACAGCTAATAAGTGGTTTAATAAACGTGTTATTTCAGCAAAAATTACTCGAATAACCTTAGCTCTTTCCGGAATTTTAATTGAACCTAATTTTTCGATAGCTAAACAATAAGTATGTTCTTGAGCCATCATTGAGACATAATCAAGACGGTCAAAATAAGGTAAAGCTTGCAAATATGTTTTGTATTCTATTAGTTTTTCAGTTCCTCTATGTAATAGTCCAATATGAGGATCTGCTCTTTTTACAACCTCTCCGTCAAGTTCTAAAATTAGTCTTAAAACTCCGTGTGCTGCAGGATGTTGAGGACCAAAATTTATTGTAAAATTTTTTAATTCAATATTTAAATCTTTTTTTTTAATTTGCATAATTTATTTTTGTTTTTACCATTGATTTTCGTAAATATAAGATCTATGTTCTTGTGTCATTTGTAATGGTTCAAGTACAACTCTTTTTTTAACAGAATGATATCTTAATTCAAGATATCCAGATAAAGGAAAGTCTTTTCTTAATGGATAACCTTCAAAACCGTAATCTGTTAAAATTCTTCGTAAATCAGGATGGTTTTTAAAATAAACACCAAACATATCCCATACTTCTCTTTCCCACCAATTTGCGTTATGGAAAACAGGTACAGATGAGGGAACATAAGTTACTTCATTTACAAAAATTTTAACTTTAATTCTAGAATTATTAACAATACTTAATAAATCATAAACAACTGAAAATCTATAAGAAGACCCTAGTAAATCCACACCAGATATACAAGTTAATAAGTTAAATTGATAATTAATATGCTTTTTTAAAACTTTTAAAACTTGTAACAAATTTTCGTGTGATGCAACTAAACTAACTTCATCTTGATTATGTAATAATGATTGATATTCTTTGGGCGTGCCGGC
>SEDO01000018.1 GCA_004211595.1 Pedobacter sp. | reverse complement strand
TGATTTAGAAAAGTCAATTGAGCATAAGACTATTATGAATAGTAGTGACTGGACAATTATGCTTAAACAAAATGATAAAGGGATGAGTCATTTTAAAGAATCTGATGCTTTTAAGGATATTGTACCTTTAATTAAGTCTATCAAATTAGTTCCAAATAAATATGCAGAGATGTTAATTTATTCCTCAGGAATTAGAGTGGTGGGCAGGCTGATTCTTGATGACTATTCTAAGGCTATTTATTTGTATAATAATTTTAATTTCAATGACTTATAATTTTTGTTTAAAGTTAAAATCAATTTCATTAGTTACTTTAATTACGAGCTCTACCTAAAGTAAAACTTTAAATATATTTGACTTTAAATTAAGCCTTTGAGATAATCAAAAAAACTTTCTACCATGGTGCTAAAAGATAAGCCATTGGAATAATTTAAGTAGCCATACACCAACAATAAAATGATACCTATATAGATAAAACGTTTGAACGCAAATATCAGTAAAATGATAAAAGCGGGAATAATAAACAACCAAATCCGACTTATAGTAATAGGCTTTAACTGCGTAATACCTTGCTTATCTGATTTATAAACATATACTAACTTGGAAATGAGTTCTGTTCCATTTTCATGCTTAATATATACAAATGTAGATTTATCTATAGGCATGGGTACAATGCCAACACCTTCATGAAATTTAATTTCTTGAGTAAATCCACTAATTGAAAAGGTATAAGTGCCTTTAATATTATCTAATGGATTGTCTAATGAGTCGGCAGCAATTAAAGCTAGTTTTCCATTGGCTATTAAATTCTCCTTCACCAAGAAATTGGGAATTTGAACAGGATTTGCCTTTACACTTAACAGGGGCCAGGTAATTAAACCCAGAACCAACATGAAACCAGACAGCGAAAATTTTCTCATTCTATAGAACGCTTATTATATATTAGATAACCCAAATGTAATAAAACCCCATTTCTTTTACCAGATTCATCATAAAAATTATAACTTAAATTGATAGGTCCTAGGGGACTATGATAAACCATTCCGGCAGTTCCGGCATAGCGCCAGGTAGAGAATTCTTTACCATATCCAACCCCTGAAAAGCCTTGTTTTAGGATAGCCTGATGAGGTAAAAAGGCAAAAGCTTCCACTCTGAAATCAATATTTTTTTTAAGCTTAAAAACATTTTTCACGCCTCCTGCAATATATCGATGCGCTCTAAAACCTTGTAAAAATAAAGATCTGGAATCCTGCATAGGATAAAAGCTAGGGGAAGATAATAAGGTAGAAAAGTAGGTGTTAGATAAGGTTTGATTGGAGAAAACTAATTCAGCCAAATACCCTAATGAATAAGGACCAGAATGAAATAAGTAGTTTTCATGTGAAAATGTAATATTTAACCAATTTTTATAATACCTGGTAGAACTTCTCAACATTTCTATTTTATCGGTAATATTCCCCGGTTGATACTTCTCTTGTCCCTCAATATAATGGCCTGAAAAATAAAAACGTAAGCCTTTGGAGGCATACATTTTTCGATTTAAAGTATTACGCTCTAATTGAAACCCAAACTTAATTCCATTGAAGGTAGATTTATCTAATATATCTCCCACAACAAAGGTATTATTGGGCGAAAAATGATCATTATTATTCAAGAAATCTACTTTAAAAGTCAATACCCCGTTTTTAGTGAAAGGCAAACCAAAATTTATACCCAAACGCCGATCTCCTTGTTCTAGATAGTTTGGGCGAGGGTTTTCAATAAATATATCGCTTGAATTATAGTAATTCCAATGATTGTAAGTGAAATCAAATCCTAAAAAGAGGGGTATTTTAGAAGGAAAATCTATTCGGACACCACTTTGAAAAGATTCATAAAATCGACCTGAATAAAAACTACTTGAGATGGAATAGGCTCTTTTATTTAAATAATTATATTGAACCCCTAAAAATACATTACTAATAGGGCGGGTAGATATATTACCCCCAATATCAAATTTAAAATGACGTTTTGGTTGAGCATAGATATCAAATTGAAAATTATCCGTGGATTCTTCATATCTAATTTTTGGATAAATAGTTTCAAAACTTTCATCCGCCACCAACTTGTAATAACCATTCTTAATGTCATTTAAAAAAAAGGTCGTAGAATCGGTTTTAAACATTCTTTCTACATATTTTTTTTGTTGATCATTCACCCCATAAACATTTACTTTATTAAAAAATAAATTAGGTTTACGAATTTTAAATTCGCGTCTTTTTTGCTCAATTTCACCTTTGGATACCCGTTTAGCAATGCGATTTTTAAGTTGATCCATTTTGGCCATAGTTTCTTCATATCCTCGCTTAATTAACTCCGCTACCATCGAAAAGCTAGTAGAATTAACATCTTGTAATTGAGGTGCAAGATAAATTCCATTATCCCCCAGCAGCGTAGAATCGGATTTAGCTAAAAACATGAATAACACAAAACGATTTATTAATTGTTCATCATTTTCTGGATATTCATTGAAATGTTTAGCTGAAACATTCGATCCAATCATGATATCGGGTTCAAACTCCGACTTCATCACATCTACTGGAAAATTATTATAGATGCCCCCATCAAATACATAGCGATTATTTACTTTAATAGGTCGGTATATCAGGGGAACAGCCATGGTTCCTCTCACCGCATCCGCCAAACTTCCTTTACTCACCATGATGCTTTCTTGTGAAATCACATCGGAAACCATACATCGATAGGGCACAAATAGATTATCAAAATTATCTTTAGCAATAGAAGAAGCTTGGGAGAGTAATTCTAATAAGGCAAAATTTAAAGGAATATCATTTAATAAATTAGGACGCACCTTTAATTTTAAACCTGGCTCTGCCAATACTTTTGCACCCAGCACACTGGCATTCTGGGCTTGTTTTTGAAAATAAAATGAATAATCACTACTGTATCGACCCGTTACCCAATCTTGAAAATCTGAACTTAAGGCAATTTTTTCTATTTCTGAGGGAGCATAACCAGCGGCATACATAGCGCCCACAATTCCTCCCATAGAAGTACCTGTGATATAATCAATCGGAATATGATGCTCCTCCAAAGCCTTTAAAACCCCAATATGAGCTAAGCCTTTGGCACCTCCACCACTCAACACTAAACCTACTTTTTGAGCATAGCTATGGTGACTGATTATCAGAATGATAAATAGTAGGATTGGTTTAATAAGGTACATATATATAAAACTTCAAAACCCGATAAATGTTACATATTAAATATAATGACTAATTTTAACTTATGAAAATCAAACTTCTCCTTCAAAAATATAGTGTAACTTTTGCTGTAACAGCATTACTTTTTGCAACGGGTTTAATCTTATTAGGTTCTAAAAAAGCCCCCCATTTGGGCTTAAAAAGCAAAGACTTTTATGTGGAATCCGTAGCCACAGGATTACAAATGCCTTGGGCAGTAACCTTTCTACCCAATGGGGATATGTTAGTTACAGAGCGCACCGGTAAATTAAGAATAGTGAAAAAAGGTCAATTAGACCCACAAGATATAAAAGGTTTACCTGCTATCCAATATAGAGGACAAGGCGGCTTATTAGATGTCGTACTGCACCCTGATTATGAAAAAAATGGTTGGATTTACCTCTCTTATTCATCCCCATATGCAGCGGGTGAAAAGGGTGCTGAAAATGGCTCGAATACAGCCTTAATGCGAGCTAAATTAGATGGTTACCAATTAAAGGATGTGCAAGTATTATTCAAGGCCCAACCTAATGTCAGAAGTACCCCGCACTTTGGTGGTCGAATTGTGTTCGATTTAAAAGGCCATGTGTTTTTGAGTTTAGGTGAACGTGGACAGATGGAAAAATCGCAGGATTTGAGTACCCATCAAGGTAAAATCGTTCGTTTGAAAGAAGATGGATCCGTACCTGCAGATAACCCCTTTGTCGGACAGGCCAATGCCTTACCAGAAATATGGTCTTATGGTCATCGCAATCCACAAGGCTTAGTCTTCGATCGTCGTACGGGTAAATTATGGGAGCATGAACATGGCCCTCAAGGTGGCGATGAATTAAATATCGTAGAAAAAGCAAAAAATTATGGCTGGCCAGTAATTACTTACGGTATTAATTACGACAATAGCATCATTTCCGACAAAACGCATCAAGCTGGTATGGAACAACCTATTACGTATTGGAAACCTTCTATTGCTCCTTGCGGAATGGATTTTATAACCAGCGATGTATACGGAGATATGAAGGGCAGCTTATTAGTGGGTTCTTTAAAATTCAATAACTTAGAATTGCTTAAAATTGAAAATAATCAAGTGGTTAGTAAATCTATAGTAGCCGAAAAAATTGGACGTGTGAGAGATATAAGACAGGCTCCGGATGGATACCTCTATGTTGTGGTAGAAGATTCAGGCCAGATTTTCAAATTACTTCCTAAAAAATAAGCATGAAATTAGTCTTTATATTAAGTGTGGTAAGTTTGTTTGGCTGGAGTTTAAATCAGTCAAATCTTACCCAAGCGGGATCCAAATCTAAATCAGAGCTTATTCAAAATACAGCTTCAGATGAATTAAAAGCAAGTATAGCCCGAGGCAAGTTAATTTATAATGAAACCTGTGTGGCCTGTCATTTAGGAAACGGAGAAGGGGTGAAAGGTACATTTCCACCTTTAGCTAAAGCAGATTATTTACTTAAATTTCCAGACAAAGCTATTTCCGCGGTAAAGTTCGGATTAAAAGAAAAAATTGTTGTCAATGGGGTAACATACACCATGGCAATGGCCAACCCAGGCCTCGATAATGAGGAAATAGCCGATGTGATGAACTATGTTTTCCATTCATGGGGAAATAAATCACCCATAGGTATCATCACGCCAAAAAAAGTCGAAAGCATCAAACCATAACTAAGTTTTAGTATAGTTATTACCGTACTAACTTATGTATTAACGCACAGTTCAGGCACAGTTGAACCACACTTATACCACAGAATTTAACCTTTTTGTGGTTCAACTGTGGTTCAACTGTGGTTCAACCGTGGTTCAACCCTTAATATTTTCCCTATTTAATTTACTATTAGTATAGCCTTGCTTTACTATTTGCATTTTAAAAAATGTTTAGTATATTTAATTTATTATCAATTAATTAACTAATAAAATGGCAACTATAAATGGAATATTAGATAAAGGATTCAAAGGCAAAGCTGGCTCATATGTGGGCTATCTATTGAATGGCAAATTTGTTATTCGCACCATCGGGAAAAAAAAGAAGTATAAAGGCCTTAGTGCAAAACAAAAAGCACCGATTGATCGGTTTAAAATAGCTCATAAATTTTTAAAACCTATCGCACCCTTTATTGGGATTGGCTTTAAACCAGAGGCGGTAAAAAGAATGATGAACCCATATAATTTGGCTCGATCTAAGTTTTTATTAGAAACTTTGGATGCCAATAATGTGATTCAGTATGAAAAGTTAATGCTTTCAACCGGTATATTACCTTCTCCAAGAGCAGCTAGCATCCAAAGAAATGAATCCACAATGACGGTTAATTGGGCTTATGATGAAAGCACAGAGCAAGCTCATAGACATGATCAAATCATCCTCTTGTGTTACGAAGTAAACAAGGCATTTGCCACAGGAATACTTTGTGAGGGCAACCGATATAAAGGGAAATTTGAATTTGATTTGACTAGCTCCAATAAAAGAAAATTTAAGGTATGGATGGGATTTATTTCCATAGATAGAAGCGAAGCTTCCGATTCGGTCTATTTAGGCGAATTTTAGGCGCTAAATATGATTATTGCATCCTATTTGGTCAAACATTGTGCTTATATTTGAGCATGAGTAAAACTAAAATAGATAGCAGCAATTTTCACTTTAGTATGCCATTGCCTATGCGTTGGAATGACATGGATATGTTAGGCCATATCAATAACATTTACTACTTCGAATATTTTCAAATCGCTCGAGGGGAATATATGCCTACTGCCTGCCCGGGATGGGATTGGACAAAAGATATGTTTGTGATAGCCCATATTGCATGTGATTTTTTTGCGGAGCTATCTTTAAAGCATTTAAAACCCGTCATAAAAGCTAAAACAACCATGATTTCTAATAAAAGTTTTGAGATGGAATATATTATTTGTAGTCAGGGCTTAAATGGCGATGAAATTATCCATGCTAAAGGTAAGAGTGTGAATGTAATGATTGATATTACAGCTAAAAGGCCTATGCTTATACCCGAATGGGTAAAGGAAAGTCTTAGTAAGTTTGAACTTTAAAAAACTTCCCCTGTAAGCGCTTTATTTACCATTGCACCGATTAAATTACCAGTAGCTACGGCATTTGCAACCGATCGCATAGGGCTCGAATTATCGCCACAGGCATAGACTCCTGGGATAGATGTTTGTTGAAAACTATCAATTTTTATATGATTATTTTCATATAAATCACAACCTAACTGCATGGCTATATCCGAATGGGGTACAAAATCTAAGGTTGCATACAGCACCTCAAAATCCATTTGAGAATTATCCTGAAACAAGACTGTTTTAAGGGCTCCGTCCTGATGGATAAATTCGGCAACTTCTTTATTTATTATTTCGATATTTTGCCGGTTTAATGCTGCCATTTGCGTGTCGGTAAAGGCTTCTTTTCCATCTTGAATAATGGTTAATTGGGGATTTAAATGACTTAATAAACTGGCCATATGCATGGCTTTTTCACCACTTGAATATAAGGCTGCCCTTTTATTTCGAAACTCAAAACCATGACAATAGGGGCAGTGTACAACGGATTTACCCCAACAAGCTGGAAAACCTTTTATATCGGGAATAATGTCTTTTATGCCTGTCGCTAAAATTAGTTTGCTGGCATAAAAGCGTACTCCGGTATCGCAGGTTATCTCAAATTTATCTAATTGTTGTTGAGCCTGAAGTGCTAAACCATTAAAAAAACTAACACTGCCATATTTTGCCACTTGGGCCTTTCCTAGGGCTGCTATATCACTTGGGCATACCCCATCTTGGGTTAAAAAATTATGAGAATATGGGGTTTGTTTATTACAGGGCATACCGGCATCAATAATTAATACTTTACGGAGTGTCCGACCCAAGGATAAGCCAGCACTTAATCCGGCATAACTTCCACCTATAATGATAACTTCAAATTGATTAGTTTTTTCGTTAGCTTGCATCTTTCTTAAAAAAAATATATTCGTTTATATGATAACTAAAATAATAATCGGTTTGTTGGCAATAAGTGCAACAATTTGGAGGGCTGATGAAAAAACTATTAAAAAATCTTTGGATTACATGAGCCATTGGTTAGTAAGCATACAGCCTTAGCTTTAGCACCTATAGTGGTGGATCCTATTTATCAACAGCAAGGTATTGGTAAAAAATTGATGCATGCAGCTCATGAACAGGCAAGGGGCTTGAATTATAAAGCCATCGTGGTATTGGGGCATGCCGATTATTATCCAAAATTTGGCTATAAACCAGCTCATCAATATCAAATAAGTTTTCCTTTTGAGGCTCCTGCAGAAAACTGTATGATATTGGAGTTATTTCCAAACGCATTAAAAGGCATTCAAGGTAAAGTACATTATGCACCAGAATTTGAAATGTAAAAACCTTTAAATTCCAGGTAAAACCAGCTTTTAAAACTTTTATTATATTCCTTTTGTTGTTGCCATAAATAAAAATCAGATGGTCACAACAGCCGATATTATAAATGATAGCCATTTAGTATTTGTAAGCCCTAATAAGGGAGGAATATATAGAAAAGGACAGCCCGGTGCTTTTAGTTATGAAGATCATAAGGGTAATCCTATTTCGGATGAATCAACACTGACGAGAATTCAGCAGTTGGTATTACCCCCGGCCTGGACAGAAGTATGGATTTCCCCTAAAAAGAACGGCTATCTACAAGCCGTCGGTGTAGATGCTGCAGGGAGAAAACAATATCGTTATCATCCCGATTGGGTAAATAGACGTGCCCATGAAAAATACTATCGCTTATTAAGTTTTGGAAAGGCTTTACCCGCAGCCCGAAAACAAGTGGAAAAGGATTTACGTCGAAGGAACTTAGATGAAAGAAAAGTACTGGCTATTTGTGTAAAGGTATTACAAGAAACATTAATTCGGATTGGAAATAGCGTTTATGAAAAAAATTATGCTAGCTATGGTTTGAGTACGCTCAAGGATAAGCATTTTAAAGTTAAAGAAAACCAAGCTATTTTATCTTTTGTTGGTAAAAAAGGGGTTAAGCAAGAAATTAAACTGGCTGATAAACGCTTAGCCAAACTGATTCAAAAAAGTAAAGAAATTCCGGGTCAAGAATTATTTCAATTTTATACCGAAGCTGGGACGCGTAAGTCAGTAGATTCGGGTATGATTAATCGCTATATTCAAGAGATTACCGGGGATGATTTTACTGCCAAGGATTTCAGAACCTGGGGAGGTACTTTAGAAGCTATGCGCCAATTAGCCATTTGTTCTGCTGAAAAGCCTGACATTTCAAAAAATAAATTAGTGGTGGAAGCTTTAGATTGCGTTGCCTCCAAACTCGGTAATACCCGGGCGGTATGTAAGAGTGCCTATGTTTATCCTTTATTACTAGAAGCATTTGAAAAGGGCGAATTACAGCCTTATTTAAAACAAATTACATTATACGAAAAGGATGATAAAAAAGCTTTCCAGCAAGCTGAAAAAGTTTTACTCAAATTCTTGAAAGCTGAAAAAAAACTTTTATAGACTGCTTTGGTTATATATGTAACGCGTCTCAATAAATTTAAAATTAAATAGATGTTTCTTTATAAGAAAAATTTATGGAACTATTGGACAAATATACAATGGATAGTGAGGCAGCTATTTTTTATAAAGAGGCCATTCTTTTATTGAAAGAAAATAATATTCCGTTTTTAATGGGAGGAGGTATGGCCGTTGTCCATTATACACAAATGGAACGTGTCAGTAAAGATTTAGATATTCTCTTCAGTTAATAATATCTGTCGGGTAGATGAACTCTGGTTTGAAAGAGCCGATATGGGGAATTTCGGAGAAGTTGCTGTACCGTTTATATCAGCCGAAGATTTAATATGGTGTAAGAGTTATATCTGGAATAGAGAACGCTTTGATGGTGCGGATATTAATCACCTGTTACTTTGTGTTGGAGAAAAATTAGATTGGGACTATTTATTAGAGCGCTTAGATCCACATTGGCATTTACTTTTGGCTGAAATATTATTATTCCAATTTGTTTATCCAAATGATTACCGTCGGATTATACCACAACGTGTTTTTGAGGAGTTAATGAACCGCGCTAATCAACAATACCAATTGCCAAGTCCATCACAGAGAGTATGTAGAGGTCCATTGATTGATAACACCCAATATAGCATTGATATTAAAGAACATGATTACAAATCATGTACGATTATGACCATTTAATAGCGGGTAATTTAAATCCTAAATTTCAATCTATGGAAAATAAAGTTAAAATAGCCGCCTTGGGCGATATCCATGTAACACAACAGGATAGGGGGAAGTGGGATGCTTGTTTTTCAACGCTCTCGGAAAAAGCTGATATTGTGGTTATTGCAGGGGATTTAACAGATACAGGGGATGAGCATGAAGCGGAAATATTAGCTGAATCGCTTCGTAACTGTAGAGTACCCGTAGTGGCTGTTTTAGGCAATCATGATTATGAAAAAGGGAAACACAAGGAAATTAGGCAAATTTTGCAAACAGCAGGCATGCATATTTTAGATGGGGAGTCTATCGTGTTAAAAGGGGTGGGATTTGCTGGTGTAAAAGGATTTGGCGGTGGGTTCGGACGATTTATGTTATCCATGTTTGGAGAACCTGCCATGAAAGCATTTGTGCAAGAAACTGTAGATGAAGTGTTAAAATTAGATAGGGCCTTGGCAGCATTAGATAAGCAAGATGAAAAGGCTCCTAAAATGGCAATCATGCATTATTCCCCATTTGCCGAGACTGTAGTGGGTGAACCTACAGAAATATATCCATTTTTAGGGTCGACCCGATTAGCTGAACCATTATTAAGACGTGATGTACACACTGTTTTCCATGGACACGCACATGGTGGAGTGCTTTCTGCTCAGATAGAACAAGTTAAGGCTTATAATGTAGCTTATCCGGTAATTAAAAAGAATGGTTTAGAAGAGGGATATATTCTTTTAGAGGTTGACGTTTAAGTAGATTTTATTTATATTTAATTAATATCCAAATCACTAAACTAAACATCTATATGAAAAACCGCCTCCATTTTGCTAAGTTATTTGCTATTATTTTTATAATCAATTTTTCAGTCGAAAATGTATCTGCTCAAATGGCTGCATTAGTTGGGCAAAAAGCACCCAAAGTAGTTTTTCAAAAAAGTATTGATAAGCCGGCAAAAAGAGACTTTTATAATAATAAAATATTAGTGCTCGATTTTTGGGCAACCTGGTGTGCTCCTTGCATAGAAAATCTTCCTCACTTTAATAAATTGGCAACTAAATATGGCGGAGATGATTTTGCCTTTGCCATCATTAGTGATGAATCAGAAAAGCTCATCAGTAATTTTTTTAAAAATTATTCACATACAATTAATGCCTATAATTTATCCGATATTTCAAAAACAACACATAAAAATTTCGGAATTCAATACATACCATCTTGTGTTGTTATTGATAAAAATAACATTGTTCGGTGGACTGGATTAGGACAGGATTTAAATGATGAAATATTGTTAGCCGTATTGAATGGTACACCTGTGCCCACGAGTAAAAATTTAATAGAAGGTATAAAATTTACAGAAGCCGATATGGCTGCCATGATGGAGAAGGCCAATTTGGAAATCATAAACAAAGCCAACAGAACGACTTACATTGCCACCATTAAAGATGCTACGAATGCAAAGTTTGCAGGTTCGAAGGGTGTGAATGCTGATGGTGATATTACTGATTTAAATTATACCAATACCACACCAGCAAAATTATTAGAAATATTAACGGAATATAGTAAAGCCCAATTTGTCATTGATAATCCGGCAGTTTTAAACAAATTGATTGATGTGCATTTTTCTATACAAAATTCAGAAATAGACCCCCAGGATTTTGAAAATAAATATGTAGCTGGGATGCCCTTAAAAAACAAAATGATTGATTTAATATTGGAATCAATTGGAATGAAAGCTCAAAAAGGAACTAAAGTAACTGATATATATGAAGTCACTGTAGACAATCCGGCGCAACTAGAAAAATTTAAATCATTTAGAGCTAACTTTTCATCGATATCCAACAAAGATGGGAAGGTGGTAATGACAGCACAACAGTTAAAAAAAGGATTAGAGGAATTGAAAAAAGTTTCTGGCTTTATGATTACAACCTCAATAAATGATACTGAAAAGTATGATTTAATTTTTGATTGGACCAATGAAAAGGCCTTACAAAAATCACTAGAAACCCATGGCTTGAAATTTACTAAAAAGCAAGGAGAAGTAGGTATACTTACTTTTAGTGCCAAATAATTTACATTAAACCCTTAGTCAAAATCAAAAAAATCTGATAGGAAGGATTTCTTTTTGCGCCCATGGTATTTATGTTTTTCGTGATACCTGTTATCATAATACATACCATCATTGTAATTTGGATTGAAAGTATCTTGTCGAGGAGCTGCTTGTGCGGGGCTTGAAGGTGTGGCATTTTGGCTAGCTATTTCTAATAGTTTATCTAACTCAAATTGACAAAATTTTAACCCAATTTATGTTTATGCTGACCCTAATGCTTGCCTGTATGAATTTAAGGCTCTCTCTCGAGCATAAGCATGATCAACCATTGGTGGAGGGTATTGAGGGGTATCTAATTCAGGGACCCATTTTTTAATGTATAACTGATTTTTATCGAATTTATCGGTTTGTAATTGCGGGTTGAAGACTCTAAAATAGGGGGTAGCATCACATCCAGAACCTGCTACCCATTGCCAATTTCCATTATTGGCAGCTAAATCATAGTCATCTAATTTACTGGCGAAATAGGCCTCACCCCAACGCCAATCTATGAGGAGGTGTTTGCACAAAAAACTAGCCACCACCATTCTCACACGGTTATGCATAAAGCCTGTTTGATTGAGTTCGCGTATGCCTGCATCCACTAGGGGGTAACCTGTTTGTCCTTTACACCATTTTTCAAAATCAGCTACATCATTTCGCCATGAAATCAAATCGTATTTGGGTTTGAAGGATTGGGTAGCAACCTGGGGAAAGTGATATAAAATTTGCATAAAAAACTCTCGCCATATTAATTCACTCAACCATGTTTGATTATGTTGTTGGGCAAATTTTACACATTGGCGAATACTGATGGTGCCAAATCTTATTGCTATTCCTAATCGACTTGTTGCATTTTTTGCAGGATAATCTCTATGTTGATGATAATCAGCTATTAATTTTTCATTTAATGAAGGCTGTGAATAGCGAATAGCCGTTTTTACAAAACCTAAGGCTTCTAAAGATATAATTGGTAAGGAAGTTAGTTTTAAAAAGTTAGCAAAGGAATGGGAGTTGGTCTGAGAACCAGCATATGGTTTTTGCCTAAGCAACTCTTTCCATTTATGGCTATAAGGCGTATAAACAGTATAGGGTGTTCCATCGGCTTTTAAAATATCGCTTTTATCAAAAATAACTTGATCTTTGAAAGCTTTAAAGGAAATACCTATGGATTGGAAATAATCATATATAGCCGTATCTCTTTTAATTGCTTGGGGTTCATAATCCCTATTACAATATACCGCTTGTATATCATAAGCTGCATTTAATTGCTTAAAGATGTGGATGGGAATACCTTTGTATGTGCATAAGGTAGTTTGATTATCGGCTAATTGCTGGTTGATAGCCTGGAGCGCTTGATGAATATAATCTACTCGGCGATCCTTTTTATCATCTAATTGATTTAAAATGGTATCATCAAATATAAAGATTGGTAGAACAGGGTATGGACTGTTAAGAGCTGCATTAAGAGCAACATTATCGCATAACCTTAAATCTCTCCGAAACCAATATAATGTCACTTTAGTTTTCATTCCCCGATGCCTATGTTTTCGAAAATAAACCTTCTAGAATTTGATGCCGATAATTGAAAATTTGCGCTAATTTTTGCTTCACTAAAACCCGATGTGCTATATCTCCTAAAATACCAAATGGTAGTTCATATTCAACTGTATCTCGCATTAATACTCCTTGCTCATTAGGGATAAATTCATGAAAATGATGCCAATATTTGTAGGGGCCTTTCAATTGAAAATCAGTAAAACTAACCAATGGATTGACCTGGGTAATTTTGGTGGTCCATCTTAAAGGTATGCCAAATAAAGGCGAAACGGTATAGTCAATCAACATGCCTTCATATATTTCACCTTGATTTTGGGTAGATAACACGGTAAAGCCCATGTCTTGGGGTGTTATTTTCGCTAAATTATAGGGAGAAGAAAAGAAGGCCCAAGCATTTTCTACATCCACATATAACTGTTGTTCTCTAAAAAGGGTGTATTTCATGGTATCAAGTTTAAACTTCTATTCTTGCAAGATTAATACCTTGTCTACTAAAAGCCTTTGTTTAAGCCAAGACTCTAATTTCTTTTTGTCTACTTGATCTTTTGAATTGGTATATTGATAATAAATTAACCACTCCACAGTTGTAGAATCAGTTCCAGAAAATCGTTCTAATTTACCCAGAGACACTTCTTTTAAGGCTGGAAATAAAACATTCAGTTCTTTAATAATGCCGGGTTCACTTACTTTATACTTGAGGAGTTCTTTTCTTAGATCATTAATTAAGATATCTTTCTCTGAAACAACTGAGGTTTGCTTATTAATTTCGTTCAGAATTTCGGATTTTATGTCGTCTTTATCCTGCTTAATATTCAATACTGTATTTTTTAATCCCTTGCTTGCTAATTTTCTATTATAAAATTCCACTTCATTCTCATTTATCTTGTTATTTAGAAATGCAATATCAACTGTTTTGGGATTGGTATTATAATTTAATTTCTTATATATAACCGTAAAGCCTTGCAAGGTAAATTCTGAATTAATAAATTCTTCAACGGTATTGATAAATTTTTTTTCTCTAAATAAATTATATGCTAAGTAAAAACTTGGGATAATCATTACTACCACAATGGTGGTTATACCTAATCTAATCTTTTTTTCAAACCTTTTTCCTTTAAAACTTGCTGCCGGATATTTTAAATATTTAACAACAAAAAATGTAGCGATGCAAATAAAAAAACAGTTTATGATATATAAATAAAATGCCCCGATAAAGAAAGAAAAATTCATTGTTGCTATTCCATAACCTGCAGTACACAAAGGCGGCATTAACGCTGTAGCAATAGCGACTCCTGGAATAGGATTACCCTTCTCTACACGGGTTATTGCAATTACCCCTACTAAACCACCAAAAAATGCGATTAATACATCGTAAATATTAGGAGAAGTTCGAGCTAAAAGCTCGGATTCTACATCTTTAAATGGGCTGACATAAAAGTAAATAGAGGAAACTAATAAACTTACAACTGTGGCTACTATTAAATTCTTACCCGATTTCTTAAGTAAGGTAAAATCATATGTTCCTAATGCAAATCCGGCACCTACAATAGGACCCATCAAAGGTGAAATTAGCATGGCTCCAATAATTACTGCTGTTGAGTTTACATTTAATCCTATAGAGGCAATAATGATGGCACATGCTAAAATCCATAAATTAGAACCTCTAAAAGAGGTATTGCTAAAAACATTTTCAAGTACTTTACTTTTCTCTTCTTCACCATTTTGAAGATTGATAAAATCAAATATTTTATTGCTCATTTTATTTAGTATAGATTAAATTCAGCTAGCTGATATTTTTCTTTAAGATTTATTAAATATTAATAAGTCTAGATGTTAAAAACAAATATAGGAATATTAGCAGTTTTGTAACACCATGTACACTACGTTCATCCAATATATAAATCCACTCCTTATGAACGCAGAAAATTTTAAAGTTGAAGAGTCAAAGTTATTGACACAGGTAATGTTAAAACAACAAGCTGAATTTAACTCCATGAGAAAACAAATAAAAGATTTAAAAATTGCCTTAATGGGGGTTGCTTTCACGTGTTTAGGTTTTTATCTAGTTGGGTTTACATCTACTCAAAAGAAGAGTATTCGACTCCAAGAAATGATTATTGAGGATTCTAATGGTAAACCAGTAATGATAATGGGCGCAGGTGTGGGCAGTGGTAAAGTAAAGGGACGTATTCGAAAAGATGATTTACATGGCTTGGTTTTTATCGATTCAAATGGTCGAGATCGCCTTTATTTAGGAAAGGAGGGTAGCTTAATGATGGGTGGAGAATTAGTAGAGAGAGATAGTGAGGGTTGGTCATTATTAATCAATGAACCCAGTGGTGATGAGCGAGCAGGCTTTGGTTTTCAAGATGAAAATAACGCCGTAGGTTTAGGCTTAGATTATGGCGGTAAAAATGGTTTAGAGGCCATTTATTTAAGTGCTAGTGATAGTTTAGCCTATATCACCATCAATGGAGACGTAAATAAGGGGCATCGGGATAGAATTGTACTTTGGAGCGATACGCGTAAGGATGTTAGTATGCTTAAAATTGGGGATTCTTCTAAAGATGATAAAATAGTTTTACGCAGTAGTAAAGGTAAACCCTCTTTATATTACAAAAATGAACAACAAGTGAAGCAAGATTTAATTAAGAAAGAAAGCAACTAAATCTGGGACAGATGATTTAATCGAGCGAATGATGAGGAAAGTTTCTAGAAATTTCCCTTATATAGTATAATTCGGAATGCAAAAAAGTTCAAAGCCTCAACGTAAGTTGGGGCCTTTTTTTTATTAGTTCTTATTTCAGGAGCTATTGGCTGTTATTCTTTATTGTGGTTCATTTAATATAAAGGTATATGTAAAATAAATAGTGAAAGTGATGATATCCAATAAATAAATTTGGAGAAAAGATTAGTTATAGCCTTTGCAATGCTTGTTTGGTTGCTTCTTTGTTGGGTTTGGAAACCGGTATTTTTTCGCCTGAAGTTAGTAGGAGAATGCCGCCATCTTCTTTTAACCAGCTTTTTACATATTTAGGGTTTACTAGGTGGCTTTGGTGAGTTCTTAAAAATCCATTAGGCCGCATTAAATCTGCATATTCTTTAAGCGATTTAGAAACCATTATTTTTTCGCTACTCGCCAAAAAGAAATGGGTATAACTATCCTCTGCTTCGCAACGGATAATTTCTGATAATGGAACGTATCTTATTTCGCTTTGCATCTGTAGTGCAATTTTGGTAACGTTTGTTTCTGGCTTTTTTAATTGTTGCAGTAAAAAATCGAGCTGTGAAGTTTGTATTTTTCTTGCAAGTTTGTTTTCGGCTTTATTTACCGCATCTACTAATTCTTCAATATCAAGGGGTTTTAGAAGATAATCCAAGGCAGCGAATTTTACAGCTTGAATACCGTATTGATCATAAGCGGTAACAAAGATAACTTCAAAATCACGTTTGGGAAGCAGTTTTAGGACATCAAAACCTGTTTGTTCTCCCATTTGAATATCAAGAAATACTAAATGAGGCGAATGTTTTCCAATGGACTCAACGGCATCACTTATATTTTGTGCAGTTGATATTATAGTTACCTGCGGACAATGCTTTTTAAGCAAAGCCTGCAGGTTTTCTAAGTTGGAAATTTCATCATCTATTAAAATTGCCTTCATTATATTATAGCCAATCAGTTAATGTTAAGCTTATTTTACTACCGTTATTGGTCGATTGTATTTCTAAGATAAAGCGATTTTCTTTATAAATACTATTTAATAGTTCTATTCTACTGTTACTTAAAGAAAGACCTAAGCCAAGGTTCTTTTTATGAGTATCAAATCCTTTTCCATTATCGGTAACAATTAAAATTAAATCATTTTTATGGTTAATAAATGTTATTGTAATTTTTCCATCGTTAGTTTTATTTGATATTCCATGCTTTACTGCATTTTCTACAAAAGGTTGTAATAGCATGCTTGGTATTTCTATGTTATCTAAATCTAGTTGTTCTGAGTGGCTAATATCATACTTAAAACCGAACCGCAATTGCTCCATTTGTAGATAATCGTCTAATAACCTCTTTTCTTGCGATAAACTAATCAGTTCTTTATCATCGAGCACGTTACGAGTTAACCGAGCAAACTTGGAAAGGTATTTATTAGCATTGTCTATTTCGTTTTTGTTCATTAGATTTTGAATGCCTGAAAGTGCATTAAAAAGAAAATGAGGGTTTAATTGTGAACGAATGGAATTAAGCTGAAGTCTTGCCGTGCTTTTTTGCTGTTCTTTTTCCGACAGTTTTTTTTTGTTTTTTTTCTTGATGAAGTAAAGAATAACTAGAAAGGTTAAGCCAATAGCAAATACGACTATAAGGGTATATATAAAAAGTTCCTTTTTGGTGTAGTTATCTTCATCTAAAGTTACAGAAAGTGAATATCTAGTAATATATTTTTCTATTTCTTTAGACGAAATATCCCATTTAATTCCTGGCTGAATAATAATTTCATAATCTCCAGACTTTTTAAAAATACTTTTGTCAATACTAATACTTGGTAAAGGCTCATGTTCTTCACTTATCCTTAAACCATATTGCCAAACAGTGGATTCAAAAATTATTTTATTAGTTTGCTTGTCTATTATTGAGGTATAGTAGAGATAATCAATATCCGATATGTCTTTTACAACCGTTAACTCATCTTCTTTTTCATTTAAGGTAAGTTTTGTTCTGTCGATTGGGTCTTTAATCCAACTAAAATTGACACCTTTATCAGTCTTGAAACGCTTTGAAAAAGCTAGAATCTTTGCTCTGGGAATAGGTTTTCCATAAAAGACGTTTTTGTAAACTTCTTGAGGCTTTTTGATGTCATAAGTTATTACTGTAATGACTTTGTTTTTTATGGGGAAGATGCCAAAAGTTGTAGAGTGAAATACTTCTTCGTCTCCACCTGCATGGGTATCTTTCAATTGTAGCATATCGATTGACTTATTTAGCAGGATTGGTTTATTATCCACTAAAATGGTGTACCGATAATCTTGTATAGTAATATTCTTTCTAAAATTAATCTGGATGCTTACATTGTTTACTTCCGGTAAATAATTAAAGTAGGTGTGAGGTTGATTTGGAAATCCGAGAGCGTATACAATATTTTTTGCTGAACTGTCAATATTCATTATCATCTTTCCTCCAGCAGCATAGTTCCTATGGAAGTTGATGTCTTTTTGAGCATTTGCTGTATATAGCACAATGATGAAAATTAGAAGCGTTAAGATTACCTTTTTCATAATTTGAGGTTTAATTTTCATCAAACTTAGACCAATAATATAGAAATTTAAACTTATAAACAGGAATGGTGGTGTTTGAAATCGTAGATGTATGGGTTTGTGCAGTATTCAAATATTGCGAAATAAAGTATAGAGCCGAGCCTACTTTCGCCTTCTTCGAATCGAACCCGGGTTCGAATCCCGATAGTATAAATGAAAAAAGCCTCAACTTTCGTTTGAGGCTTTTTGATGTGATCCCGCTGGGATTCGAACCCAGGACCACTACATTAAAAGTGTAATGCTCTACCAGCTGAGCTACGGAATCATTCCTTTTGTTTAAGGAGGTGCAAATATATGAAGATTTTGATATTCTTCAAGTTTTTTATAAAAAAAGTTTTTGTCCATTTCAAAACCTTCCCGACATCTATTTGTTGTAAAAGGAAAATCTTAATCTATGAGAAAAATTTATCTATTAGCTGGTTTGATAGTAGTAGCTACTTTTGGCCAGTCTTGTGTGAGTAATAAGAAATATACTGAATTACAAAATGAGAATGCTTCTTTAATGTTGCGCAATCAGGAATTGACATCTAAGCTAGGTTCTTCTGAGAGCAATTTAAATGCTAATCAAACACGTGTTAAGAGTTTAGAGGATATGATTGCTTCTGAAAAAGCTAATGCAGCAGCTTTACAAGATGCTTTAAATAAGTGTTTAAATTCAAGCAGTCAAGGAAATGTGAATGTTGCAAAGCTTGTGGATCAAATTCAGGCATCTAATAAATATATCAAGCAATTGATAGAAAGTAAAATGAAGTCGGATTCTTTGAATTTAGTATTAACGAATAATTTGACGCGTTCATTGAGTAGGGAAGAGTTAAGTGATGTGGATGTTCAAGTTTTAAAAGGGGTAGTGTATATTTCCTTATCGGATAAAATGTTATATAAATCGGGTTCTTACGAGATATCAGAGTTAGCCAATACGACTTTATCTAAGATCGCTAAAATTATTAAGGATTATAGAGATTACGATGTGTTAGTGGAAGGTAACACAGATAATGTGCCTATTTCACAGGTTAATATTCGAAATAATTGGGATTTATCAGTGTTGAGAGGTTCTTCGGTAGTGCAAGCCTTACAAAATCAATTTGGAATTGATCCTAAGCGTTTAACTGCTGCTGGCAGGGGTGAGTTTAATCCTTTAGAATCGAATGCAACTGCTAACGGGAAAATGCGTAATAGAAGAACACAAATTATCATTACACCTAAGTTAGACCAGTTTATGGAGTTGATTGGAAAAGCTGGAGAAACTGAAGGCAATAATTAGAATAAATAAATTACACATAAATTTAGCTGGAGCATTCCTTCTTAAAACTTATCTTTGGATATCGAATTAAACGAATATGATATCCGAAATTCCAAAGTTATTAGAAAGTATTTTACCAGCTGATAGAATTAAATCAAGATTAATTGATTTAGTTGCTTATGCCCCAGATGCAGGTTTTTACGCCTTACAGCCAAAAGCTGTGGTGCAGGTTATTTCTACAGACGAAGTAAAACAACTTTTTGAATTTTCTAAAAAAAATCATATTCCCATCACTTTTAGAGCTGCTGGCACTAGTTTATCAGGGCAATCTATCAGTGATGGGATTTTAGTTGATTTGAGTTTGTTTTGGAATATGGTGCGGGTGGAGTTAGCAGGTGACCAAGTTCGGGTTAAGCCAGGTGTTATTGGGGCTGTAGTGAATGCTGAATTGAAAAAATTTGGCAGAAAGATAGGACCCGACCCAGCTAGTATAAATTCAGCCATGATGGGTGGGATATTAGCTAATAACGCATCGGGAATGTGTTGTGGTGTACAGAAAAACTCCTATCATACGTTAAAATATATCCATTTTGTGTTACCTAATGGAAATAGCTATAATACTGAGAATAATTCAGATTACGAACGGTTTTTAGCCTCTGAAAAGGATCTGGCAACCTGTATTATAGATATTCGTCAACAAATTTTAGCGCAAGAATCTTTAAAGGATAAAATTCGTCATAAATATCAAACTAAAAATACAGTGGGGTATGCTATGAATGCTTTTGTGGATTATGAGCATCCATTGGATATTATGGCTCATACGCTCATTGGTTCAGAAGGCACCCTTGGTTTTATTGCAGAAGCAGTTTTAGATACGGTACCAGATTTACCTTTCAAAAGTACTTCCATGCTTTATTTTAAGGACATTTTTGCGGCTTGTCATGCAATAGTTCCTTTGAGAGATGCTGGGGCAGAAGCGATTGAGTTGATGGATAGAGCAAGCTTGCGTTCTGTTGAAGATTTAAAAGGAATCCCATCTTTTATAAAGGAATTATCAAATACGGCAGCGGCTTTATTAGTAGAGTTTCAAGCGCAAACATTGGCTGAGTTAGAAGATAAATTACGTGCCTATCGATTAATTGAATCTCAGATTGATTTATTAAGGCCAACTAATTTCACAGAGAATGCACTTGAACAAGCCTTTTTATGGAAAATTAGAAAGGGAATGTTTCCGTCGGTAGGCTCTGTTAGAGCAAGTGGTACGACGGTAATTTTAGAAGATATTGCTTTTCCAGTAGCTCAATTAGGGAATGCTATTTTAGATTTACAAGAACTTTTCAGTAAGTACAATTATACAAATGCCATCATATTTGGACATGCGAAGGATGGAAATATACACTTTGTAGTGACTCAATCATTTGACACGCCTGCTGAAATTGCCAGATATGATGCTTTTATTCAAGAAGTGGTGGTTTTAGTGGTCCAGAAATATAAGGGGGCTTTAAAGGCTGAACACGGAACGGGTAGAAATATGGCACCTTTTGTGGAAACGGAATGGGGACCTGAAATCTATCAACTGATGAAGCGACTAAAAGCTGTAGTAGATCCTCATTTATTATTGAATCCAGGGGTTATTATAAATCCACATAAAGATGGGCATTTACGCAATTTAAAAGATTTACCTCAAGTAGAAATTGAAGTAGATCGTTGCATGGAATGTGGTTTTTGTGAGCATAAATGTCCGAGTAGAGATATTACGCTTACGCCTCGGCAAAGAATTGTTGTGAGACGAGAGTTGAAACGTCTTCGTGCTCAGGGGAATGAAGTAGCTTATCAGGATATGCTTCAAGATTATCAATATGATGGTTTAGAAACTTGTGCTGTAGACGGCTTATGTGCCACAGCTTGTCCGGTGGATATTAATACAGGTGCGTTGGTGAAGCGTTTACGAAAAGAAAATCATTCCCCAATAGCCAATAAAATAGCCGTTTGGACATCACATAATTTTGGATTAGTTGCCAACAGCGTGAAGTTTTTACTGAAAGTGGGGCAATTGATTAATCGGGTATTTGGGAAAAATAGTATGCTTCATTTAACTCAAGCATTTAGAAAGGTTATTCCTGCTTTTCCATTGTGGTCTAATCAGTTAAATATTTCAAGTTCAACAACGGATGGATTAAAATTAGCCAATGTAGGGGAGTTTCAAGTTATTTATTATCCAAGTTGTATCTCCAGAGTAATGGGAGGCTCACAAGCCGGAAAACCAGATACCATGACGATATTTAAACAGGTTGCTGAAAAAGCAGGTATTGGGTTTAGGTTACCGCAATCCATAAACCAGAGCTGTTGTGGTCAAATCTATTCTTCGAAAGGTTTTTCTCCTGCTTACCAAGAGCGGGTTAATCAAACAGTAGCCGATTTATATATAGATACGGAAGGAGGAAAACTACCTGTAGTAATCGATTTTACCTCTTGTACTCATACATTAAGGGATTGCCGACCAGCCCTTAGTGTAGAAAATCAAGCAAAATTTGATGCCTTAAATTTATTAGATACTATTGAATTTGCGGCTGACTATTTGGTGCCTCGATTAAATCCTACTAAAAAGTTAGAAAAAGTGGTTTTACACCCGGTATGTTCTGCTCAAAAAATGGGTATAGATATAAAATTTATGAAAGTTGCCAAGCACTTTGCAGAACATGTTGAAGTTCCATTTGCTGCAGGATGTTGTGGAATGGCGGGAGATAGAGGCTTTTTAGTTCCAGAATTAACAGCATCCGCCACATTTAAAGAGGCAAGTGAGGTTAAGAGGGCAAATTATGATGGGTATTACTCTACAGCAAAAACCTGTGAAATGGCCATGTCTGAAGCAGTAGGAAAGAATTATGAGTCAATTTTATACTTAATAGCAGAAACTTCTAATTAGAATAAAATTTTTAATACTTAAAAATCAGCCTTCTAAACATTCTTACAAAAAAAACCTTGCAAAGAATTCGATATAATTCTATATTTGCATCGCTTTAGATAAGTAATTAACTAAAGGATTCCGTAGCTCAGCTGGTAGAGCATTACACTTTTAATGTAGTGGTCCTGGGTTCGAATCCCAGCGGGATCACCTCCAAAAAGCCTCAACTTTCGTTGAGGCTTTTTTCATTTAAAATATTTGGATTCGAACCCGGGTTCGATTCGGAGAAGGCGAAAGTCTGCTCGGCTCTATAAGGAGCAGAGCTTTCGCCAATCCCAGCGCGCTTAGCAGATGAATACATGTTTAAGATGATAAAATGTGCTAAGCGGGATCACCTCCAAAAAGCCTCAACGAAAGTTGAGGCTTTTTTCATTTAAAATATTTGGATTCGAACCAAACTTCGACGCCAATAAAGGGAATTCGGCTTGGCAATAGATGTGCAAATAATCCTAGTTTTTTTTGTATTTTAGATAAACAATAAATAATTTCTATCCTCACAAAATATTCTATTTAAACAACCAGCCCCACTATGAGTAATACCTCTAAACTAAAGCATGAACAAATTCAATATGTAGAATTATTAACTTTAGATATCGCATCAACTAAGTCTTTTTATACACAGTGTTTTAATTGGGAATTTACTGATTATGGGTCAGAATATACGGCTTTTGAGGGTGAGAATGTGGATGGTGGTTTTACGGTTGGTAAACCTGTAAATGGGTCCATTTTAGTTATTTTATATTCCGATAATCTGGAAGTTACTAAAGAAAAAGTTATTCAGGCAGGGGGAAATATTGTGAAGGATATATTCAGTTTTCCAGGTGGAAGAAGATTTCATTTTACAGATAATAACGGTTATGAATTAGCCGTGTGGGCTTATTAAATTAACCTCTTATGAAATTAATTCGCTTTGGAGCTATTGGAAATGAAAAACCTGGAATTTTATTGGATAATCAGCGCTATGATGTATCGGCTTGGTTAACAGACTATAATGAAGAGTTTTTTGAATTGGGAGGTATTAGCTACCTACTTAAGTTGTTAGACCAAAAGGAGCTTCCCATGGTTCCTAAAGAAGAAAGATGGGCCGCCTGTTTAGCTAGACCTTCTAAATTAATTTGTGTGGGTTTAAATTATGCAGATCATGCGGCTGAATCGAATGCTTCTATTCCTAAAGAACCAATTTTATTCTTTAAATCTACTACGGCAATTGTAGGTCCCTTTGATGATTTAGTTATCCCAAAAGGTGGTAAAAAGACTGATTGGGAAGTTGAATTAGCGGTTGTAGTAGGCAAAAAGGGCAGCTATATAAATCCTAATAAGGCTATGGACTATGTGGCTGGTTATTGCTTAATGAATGATTATAGTGAACGTGCATTTCAATTGGAACGTAATGGACAATGGACTAAAGGGAAGGGTTGTGATACTTTTGCTCCTTTGGGGCCTTTTATGGTAAGTAAGGATGAAATCATGAATGTTCAGGATTTGAATTTATGGTTAAAGGTTAATGGGAGGATTATGCAACAAGGAAATACGAAAGAAATGATTTTTTCAGTTTCACAGTTGGTTGCTTATGTTTCTGAATTTATGACTTTATTACCAGGAGATATTATTTCTACCGGTACACCCGCTGGAGTAGGCATGGGTCAAAAACCAAATCCCATTTATTTAAGGGCAGGAGATTATGTGGAACTCGGTATTGATGGGTTAGGTTCAAGTAGTCAGTATGTAACTAAATTTTAGCTTATATGAAGCGCTTAATTCTTCTTTTAATGTGTTTATGTGTTCAGGGCTTTATAGTTTCCTACGGGCAATCAAAATTGTATTTAGACAGCCAATTACCCATTGAAACTCGAGTTCATGATTTACTCAAACAAATGACTTTAGAGGAAAAGGCTTTACAAATGGATAATCGGACTCCCGCTATCCCTCGTTTGAATATTCCTGCTTATGATTGGTGGAATGAGGCTTTACATGGGGTTGCTAGAGCGGGTTTAGCTACTTCCTTTCCTCAGCCAATAGGTTTAGCTGCCGGATTTAATCCAGCATCAATTGCAAAGATGGGCCAGATTATTTCAGATGAGGCTAGAGCTAAGTATCATCAATTTCAAAGAGAAGGCAATTTTGGGCCTTATACTGGTTTAACATTTTATTCCCCAAATATCAATATTTTTCGAGATCCTAGATGGGGGCGTGGTCATGAAACTTTTGGAGAGGATCCATTTTTAACTTCCAGGTTGGGGGTGGCTTTTGTGAAAAGTATGCAAGGGATGATGCCCAATATTTAAAAACTGTAACGACTGCTAAGCATTTTGCCGTACACTCTGGCCCTGAAGCCACAAGACATGAGTTTGATGCTAGAATTAGTAATTTGGATTTATGGAATACTTATTTACCAGCATTTAAAGCTTTAGCTCAGGAAGGAAAAGTACATTCATTCATGTGTGCTTATAACAGACTTAATGGAGAACCTTGTTGTAGTAATACTTTTCTTCTTCAAGATATTTTGAGGAAGAAGTGGAATTTCAAAGGTTTTATTGCGACAGATTGCGGGGCCGTATATGATTTTTTTATGTTTCACAAAACCGCTAAAGATAGTATTGAAGCAGTTGCACAGGCTATCAATGCGGGTGTAGACAATCAATGTTATGGTTATGCAAAAGCTATTATTCCTGCAATTAAATCAGGATTATTAACGGTGAAGGCATTAGATTCTGCTGTAATACGCTTACTTCGTACTAAAATGAAATTAGGTTTTTTTGATGCAGATTCTAATCATCCTTATTTTAATATCCCTTATAGTATCGTAAATAGTAAACCTCATCAAGAATATGCTTTGAAAATGGCTTTAGAATCTACAGTTCTTTTAAAAAACAATGGCATCTTGCCATTAAATCCCGATAAGATAAAAAATAAAACCATTGCGGTAATTGGACCTAATGCTCATGATCCAGAGATTTTATTAGGAAATTATTTTGGTGATCCAGAACATATAATAACTCCTTTAGCTGGTATAAAGAAGGAATTTTCTAACAACAAGATTATACATGTACAAACGGCTCTTATAGATACACCACAATATAATCCTCAATTAGATTCCGATTTGGCTTTAAAAGCAGCGAACGAAGCGGATGTAATATTTTTTGTGGGTGGTATTAGTCCGCGTTTAGAAGGAGAAGATTTAAAAGTTACAGTACCTGGATTTAGTGGGGGTGATAGAACTGATTTAAATCTACCTGATGTACAACATCAATTATTGAAAAGATTAAAAGCAACTGGAAAACCAATTGTTTTAATTTTATTAAATGGTTCAGCCTTAGCAGTAAATTGGGAAAATGAAAATATGGACGCTATTGTAGAAGCTTGGTATGGGGGAGAGCGAGCTGGGGAAGCCATTGCACAAATATTGACGGGTAAATACAATCCAGCTGGTCGATTACCTATAACTTTTTATAAATCAGTGGAGGACATTCCTGCTTTTGACGACTATAATATGAATGGGAAGACTTATAGATATTTTAAAAAAGAGGTTTTATTCCCTTTTGGATATGGTTTAAGTTATACCAAGTTTAAATATAAGGGCATTAAATTATCTTCTGCTAATTTAACAGAACATGGCTATATAGATGTAGAATTGCGAATCCAAAATACTGGAAAATTGGATGGTGAAGAGGTGGTTCAATTATATATCAGCAAAGAAGGGGATAAATATCCAATAAAGGAATTAAAAGGATTTCAGCGTTTATTTGTAAAAGCAGGATCACATAAAAAAGTGTTAATACGTCTTAATGGCAGTGATCTGGAGTATTATGATGGTGTGGTTGATGATTTAACATTCCAAAAAGGGAAGGCCCAACTAATGGTTGGGCCTTCCTCTGGTTCCAGTATTAAAACTTTTAAAATAAATTTAAATTAATGCTTTAAATCTTTTTAGGGTGCTGATTTATTCTTGGGTTTTCTTTTGACTAACGTTATACAATACAAAAGCCATAAATGAAAAGAATAAAACGCCTAATATTTGATAGCCATATTCTCCAAACCAGTTTACAAAATGGGGCTCCATATTGATTGTACTTAAAGAATCTCTTACACTTGGAATAACCATTAAGATAGCTACTATTACTCCAGCTAATGCTCCACCGGCAACTAAACCTGTAGCAAACAAATTACCTGGGGCAATTTCTTCTTCTTCGGCAGTTATAACTTTCTTTTTATTTTTTCTGTTAACTAAACCTTTCACCAATCCTCCAGCAAAAATAGGGAGGGTGGTTGATAATGGTAAATACGCACCTACAGCGAATGATAAAGAGTTTATTCCACAAAGCTCAATGGTAATGGCAATAAAAACTCCTACTAATACATATTGCCAATCTAAATTAAAAGATAACATACCTTTAATGAGTGTTGCCATTAAGGTAGCTTGAGGCGCTGCATACATTTCTGTACCTATTGCATGATTTATACCTTGAGCTAACATTTCCTCGGTAGGTGTATCTAATACATGTACGGTTAAGCCAATTACAATGGAAGACACAATAGCACCTATAAATAGAGCAATCTGTTGATATTTAGGCGTTGCGCCTACTATATAACCGGTTTTTAAGTCTTGTGAAGTGGCTCCAGCATTCGCTGCTGCTATACATATCATCGCCCCAACTACCAATGCCATCGGTTCATAAACTTTACCTGTCCATCCAACGGCTATAAAGATCAAACAAGTACCCATTATGGTAGCTATGGTCATACCTGATATAGGGTTATTACTAGATCCAATTAATCCTACGATGCGACTTGATACGGTAACGAAAAATGCTCCAAATAGTATTACTAAAAATCCGATTAGGAGTTTATTCATAAACCCGTCGCCTGGAATTTGGGGCAATATAGAGATAAGGATGATGAGGATAATGCTCCCAATGGCTACAATTTTTAATGATAAATCTCTTTCTGTTCTCTTCACTAAGCTTTGATCCTGGTTAGTTTTTATACTACCAATGCTTTCTTTAAAAGAGGAAACAATAGTTGGAATGGTTTTGAGTAGGGTAATAAAGCCTCCTGCTGCTACAGCACCTGCACCAATTTGTTTAACGAAAGCCTGATAAATAGCTTTTGGGTAATCGGCAAAAGTTTGGTTTATAGGATCCCAGTTTCCTGCACCCCCAGCTGTTCCAACATCACTTAACAAGCCCAATTTAACCAATTGATTAGCTGCAACAAGAGGATCCAATACAGTGGCTAATAAGGGGATTAATCCTAGCCATGCTAAAACACCACCAGCAACTAATACTCCGGCTATCTTTGGACCTATTATATAACCTACACCTAGATATTCCGGAGTAATTTCTCCGCTAACCTGGGCAGACGGTAAAAATTTATTCTTTTGATTACTTACCCAAGTGGGGGTTTCTGCTATGACGTGAAATACCTTTTGTAATAGGGCATATACCAATGCAAAGCCTAATCCCCAAAAGGCAGTTTGAGCAAACTTTCCACCTTTTTCTCCAGCTTGTAATACAGAAGCGCAAGCAGTGCCTTCAGGATAGGGTAGATTGGCATGTTCTTTAACAATTAATGATTTTCGTAAAGGGATCATCATCAGGGTACCAAGAATTCCACCAAATATGGCCAATAATAAAATGGTCATATAGATGAAAAAAGATTCCCCAGAACTTTTACCAGTAATATCAGTACTTAAAAATAAAAACCCAGGTAATGTAAACACTACACCAGCTGCTATACTCTCACCTGCCGAGCCAGTAGTTTGGATAATATTATTTTCTAAAATCGTGGTTTTAAAAAACTTCTTTCCAATAGTGATAGCTAATACTGCTATAGGTATAGAGGCCGAGACGGTTAATCCAGCCTTAAGGGCTAAATAAACGGTTGCAGCTCCAAATATTATACCTGCAATACAACCTAGTACGATAGCTTTAATCGTAAACTCGGCCATATTTTGATCTGCAGGAACAAAGGGTTTAAATTCTTCCTTCATAACTATTGGTTTTTACTTTTGACTGGCTTTAGCATGGTCTGCTAAAAAGGTAGCTAACCCAGAATCTGTTAATGGATGCTTTAACAAGGCGGTAATAGCAGAAAGAGGTGCGGTTATTACATCTGCTCCAATTTTTGCACAATTGACAATATGTAATGGGCCTCGAATAGAGGCTGCTAAAATTTCTGTAGCATATCCGTAGTTATCAAATATGAGTCGAATATCTTCGATAAGTTGCAAGCCATCAGTAGAAATATCATCTAGCCTCCCTAAAAACGGGGATACATAACTAGCACCAGCTTTGGCTGCTAATAGTGCTTGCCCAGGAGAGAAAATTAATGTACAGTTAGTTCGGATACCTTTATCTGAAAAGTACTTAATAGCTTTAATCCCATCTTTTATCATGGGAACTTTTACAACAATTTTCGGGTTTAAGGCAGCTAAGGCTTCACCTTCTTTTATTATACCTTCATAATCAGTAGCAATTACTTCAGCACTTACATTATCTTCAACAATCTCACAAATGGCTTTATAATGATTTAGTACGTTCTCTTCACCAGATATTCCTTCTTTAGCCATTAGGCTAGGATTGGTGGTTACGCCATCTAAAATACCAAGATCTTGGGCTTCTTTAATTTGGGCTAAGTTTGCAGTGTCAATAAAAAATTTCATATCGTATAGGAATTAATCTAATAATTAAACTAAATGCCTAAAGATATAAAGAAATAAGGGGATAAATATTTATTAGAAAAGAAAAAAATGGGCAAGCAACTTTTATCGCACCGCTACAACCTTCTACCCTTGCTGCGTTCCCACCCTGGGGGAGTTCAAAGGGAGCTGATCGTAAAAGACTTGCCCGGCACAAAGGTAGAAAAAACGTTGATTCTACAAAAAGAAATCTATTTTTTTTTATTCCACCGCAGTTTTGATACAAAATCCCAGAGTACAATACCAGCTGAAATCACGATATTAAAAGAATGTTTTGTGCCGAATTGGGGTATTTCTAAACAGCTATCAATTTGCTCCATAACTTCTTCAGAAACGCCATTTACCTCATTCCCAAATATTAAAGCATATTTCAATTGAACATCAGGCTCAAATTGATGAATATAAGTGCTATTTTCTGCTTGTTCAACTGCCGTAATGATATAGCCTTCTGACTTTAGTTTTGAGATTGCATCTAGGGTATTTGAAAAATATTCCCATGCGACAGATTGAGTAGCTCCTAAAGCTGTTTTTTCAATTTCACGATGTGGGGGTTGGGCGGTTATACCACATAGAATTACCTTTTCAATGGCAAAACCATCGGAAGTACGAAAAATAGAGCCTACATTGTGCATACTTCTCACATTATCCAATACAACCACTATTGGCATTTTCTCTTGTTCTTTAAAAGTATCCACGTCTACCCGATTTAATTCGTCCAATTTTAATTTTTTCATGAAATTATGATCTTCCTTTATTTTGATTCTGCTATTTTTAGCATGCAAAAATGAGTATTCTAAATTAATTATGAAAGTAAAACAATTTCCCTCTGGTATATTTATTCAAGATAAAGAAGTTATCGCTATTGAATTACATGCTATTCCTAATTGTTATGTTCGAATATTAACTTATGGTGCTATTATTCAAAATTTCGTCGTTCCAAATAAGTTTGGCGATTTACAAGATATTGTATTGGGCTTTGATAATATTGAAGATTATCTTTCGCCAAGTTATTTACAAGATTATCCTTATTTAGGAACAATCGTGGGTAGGTACGCTAATCGCATTAAAAATGCATCCTTCAATTTAGATGGTAGAACTTATGGTTTAGCTAAAAATAACGGTGAAGATACCATACATGGGGGTATTAGTGGGTTTGATAAGAAAAACTGGAATATTATTAATGTTTCGGAGAGTCCGGAACCAAGTGTAACGTTAGGCTACCTGAGTGTGGATGGGGAGGAGGGGTATCCTGGGAATTTAAACATTGAACTTACATTTTCTCTTTCTGCGGAAAGGCTCACTTTATCATATAACGCAAAAACTGATGCTCCTACACCTGTAAACTTAACTCACCATGGGTACTTTAATCTTAATCCTCAAGGTGGTACTGTAGCTAATCATAGTCATTATATGCCTGCTTCTCAATATTTAGAACAAGATGAGTCCTGGTGTACAACGGGAAATATAATTCAGGTTAATGATAGCCAACATATGTGCCATGATTTTAGAAAGCCTAAATTGATTGGCCAGCACTGGAATCCTGAAGAAGGTTATGACCAAAGTTTTGTATTAGATAAGAATCCAGGTGAACTAGCTTTAGCAAGTAAAACCTATTCAGATTTGTCGGGTATCACTTTAAGCATTTATACAACTGAACCTATTGCGCATTTTTATACCGCTAAATATTTAAATTTAAAAAACGCTAAATCTGGAATTGATAGGGGAGCTTTTGAAGCATTTTGCATAGAAACACAACATCATCCTAATGCTGTAAATATTCCTCAATTCCCTTCAACAATTTTATATCCAGGAGAGAATTATCAGCAACTAACTTATTATCAATTTACAACTGATAGGTAGCTATTTTTTCAAGAACCTCTTGTATGGCCTTATCTACAATTTTTTGTGGATGTTGACTAAATTCTAGTTTAACTCTACTGGCTAAAATTGCATTGACGGATAAGGCTTCATGTCCTAAGGCATTTGCTAATGCATAAATACCAGCTGTTTCCATCTCTAAATTTGTGATTCTATGTTCTTTGTAGGAAAAAGATTGCAATTCATGAATGAGGTTTGGAACTTTATTTTGGGCGCGAACCTGTCTTCCTTGTGGGGCATAAAAGCCTGGAGAGGTAACCGTAATTCCTTTTTCAAACTCAGGTGCAAAGTGCGCTAATAACTTTGAACTAGCTTGCGTTAAATATGGTTTTAATCCAGCTATTTGACTAAAATGTGTACCTATTTTATTTAATAAATATTGTTCTTCAGCATTATTAGTTTGTTCATAAAAATGCATTAATGCATCGAATCCTAAACCGAAAGTAGATGCTAATATAGTGCCCATAGGGATATCCTCTTGAATAGCCCCTGAGGTACCTACTCTGATAATAGATAAGGAGGTATGTTTGCTTTTTATGGTTCGAGTTTCAAAATCAATATTAACTAAAGCATCTAATTCATTAAACACGATATCAATATTGTCTGTTCCTATACCTGTAGAAATTACTGTTATACGTTTACTTCCTAAGGTTCCGGTATGTGTAATAAATTCCCTTTTACCCTTTTTTAATTCAATATGGTCAAAGTGCTTACTTACTTCGGCTACTCTATCCATATCTCCAACGGTTATAACTAAAGGAGCAATATCTTCAGGATGCAGGTTTAAGTGATAAATACTACCATCTTCATTCAAGATTAAATCAGATTCGGCGATTTTATTCATATTTTTTAGCTCTTATTACCTAGCAATAATACATAAATTGTAGGTGTAAAGATTCAATCTTTTGCAATTTTCCTAAAACCTCCATAGCATCTAGCTTTGGAATTAAAATTGATATTTTGCATACATTATCAAACTCTTGGGTGTCTATCTCTATTTGATATGCTTTTAATAGTTTCATTACATCATTCATTACCAGATATTCAAAAGTTATTTTATAATAACCTAGCACACTTTTCTTTACAATCTGATTATTTTCCAAAGCCAGTTGGGTAGCCACTTTATAGGCATTAATTAAACCAGGGACACCTAATAAAGTGCCTCCAAAATATCGTACCACAACCACTAAAATATTGGTAACATCTAATGAAAGCAACACGTTTAAAATTGGTCTTCCGGCAGAACCGGATGGCTCTCCATCATCATTGAACCTAAATACTGTTCGATCGGGGGTGAGTCTCATTGCCCAACACCAATGTCTGGCTTTTGGATGCTCTGCTTTCAATTTACCAAGGATTGGCTTAATTTCGTGCTCTGAAAGAATAGGGTAAGCATATGCTATAAATTTACTGCCCTTATCTCTAAAAACACCTTCAGATGGTTTAATTATAGTTTTATATACGTCCTCACTATAAGCCATATTGTATAATTGTCATGCAAATAATGGAAGCCAAGGCTAAAACTAAACCTATATAATTCCATTTACTCAATTTTTCATTAAATAAAAATATTCCTATTAAACAAGCTCCTATAATAACCCCCATATTCATACCTGCAAATACTATGGATGGATCATTAGCCATACTTCTATGAGCTTTCATATAAAAAAGTATATTTCCAAAATTAAACACCCCTAAAATTAAACCGCAAAGCAAATGAATTAGCTGAAAGCTTGCTTTCTTTTGCTGAATTCTAATAATCATGTAAATGAAGGACGTTAAAAAGGCCAATAAAAAAATTATGAGTAACGCTGTGGTATAGGGAATACCAGTTTCCAAGCCACTTGAACTTATCCATTTAAAACTAATGTCTACTATACCATATCCAATAAACACTAATAGTGGATAAATCCAGTTTTTATTGTCAATTTTGGGTCCTTGAGGTTTATATAGGGTAAATAAAATTGCCATAATCCCAAGTGTCATACCCAATACTTTGAGAGAAGTTAAACTTTCATTAAAAATTATAAAGGCTGCTCCAAAAGAGATAAATAAGGATAATCTTTGGGCAATATCACTTCTTACTAATCCAGATTTTTGAACAGCTAAACCCATAATTATAAAAAGGCTTGGCAAAAAAAATCCTAAAAAAATATAAAGTGGTTTTACATTATTTAGGCTTAGATCAGTTACGGAGGGTTTAAAAAAAATTAAACTTAAAATAATTGCGCTGAGGTAATTCCATGTAATGGATTGTAACAAATCTATATGATATCTTTTTGCTAATTTTAACAGAACGCCAACTGTTAAACTACAAATTATACTGAGAACGAGATAAATCATTAATCTAGGGTGTTTAATTTTGTATAAATGGTTAATTTGTCGACACCTACTTCCTGATGGATTATTGCAACTTTATTATCATCCATCTTGTTTACTTGATTTAACTGGGGTGCGGGTGTCCCATTTCCCCACTTGACAGAGGATTCAAATATTCTGATTTCATCCCACAGGTCTGCTTTTAAAAATTGATCCAATATTTGAAGACCTCCTTCTACAATAAGCGATTGAATATCCATTAAATACAACTGAAAAGATATTTTTTGAGGAAGGTAAAAATGCATATCCTCTACTTCTATATATTTTATATTTCCTTCAGTGGAGGTTTGTTTTTGATTTAAAATTAAAGTTTTAGCTGCTGAATTGAAGATATTGTAATGATTAGGTATATCTAAATTTCTATCTATAATGACCCGAAGTGGATTACGTCCGGCTGGTATGCGAGCAGTTAGGGATGGGTTATCAATTAACACAGTATTTTTTCCAACTAGTATGGCATCTTCTTCTGTTCGCCATTTAAAATTTAAACGTTTTGCAGCTTCCCCTGTAATCCATTTTTGACTAGGTGTTTCGGGGGAGAAAAATCCATCTGCAGTTTGAGCCCATTTTAATATGATATAAGGTCTTTTGTGACGAATCCTTGTAAAAAAACGTTTATTTAGTTTTTCTGCTTCTAAAGCTAATAATCCTGTTTCTGTTTGAATTCCTGCGGCTTGTAATTTCGCTATTCCTTTTCCATCTACCTGACTAAAGGGATCTGTATTTGCTATGATTACTTTTTTGACCCCTTTACTGATTAATAGGTCAGCACAAGGAGGGGTTTTCCCAAAGTGTGCACAAGGTTCGAGATTTACATATACTTCAGCTTCTTTTAGCATTGCAGGCGCTTTGTCTTTATACTTATCAATTACACAATTAATTGCATTGACTTCAGCGTGTGCTTCTCCAAATTTTTTATGATAGCCTTCACCTATAATTTCCCCGCGATATACAATTACACAACCTACCATTGGATTGGGGCTTACCTCGGAAATCCCTTTTTGGGCTAAATCAAGGCAACGTTTCATATATTTAGATGAACTCATTGGACAAAAATAAAGCATTCTGATTAATAAATGGGTATATCTTATTTTATCCCACTAACTATTTATAATTTTGTGCATGCAATGGAATGATCTCTACCAGCAATTTGAATTACAATTAAGTGAATGGTATGATAAACCTGAAATTCAGGCAATATTTTATGGTATTTTTGAAAAGTACAGTGGTTTAAATAAAATACATTTTTATACACACCGATTTGAAGAAATACCAACTAATAGCTTACCTGTCTATTTAAGCTCATTAAATAGTCTTACAATGGGAAAACCCCTCCAATACATTTTAAACGATGCTCCTTTTTATCAATTAAGCTTTTATGTAAATAGTGATGTATTAATACCCAGACCCGAAACAGAAGAATTAGTGGATTGGATATTGCAAGATTTACGAATGTTAAATGCTCGGGATAAAAATTTGCATAGGATGGAAAATGATAAAGAGTTAGGACTAACTTTATTAGATATTGGCACTGGATCAGGATGTATTCCTATTAGCATTAAATTTCATGCTGAAAAAATTGGGGTGAAGGTTCAAGCACATGGAATTGATATAAGTGAAAATGTTTTAAAAGTTGCCCAGTTAAACGCTACTAATTTAAATACCGAGCTTACTTTAAAAAATCTAGATATTCTAAATAAAGACAACTGGAATGATATTCCAAATTTTGATATTATAGTTAGTAACCCACCATATATAAGTCCCTCTGAGGCCGAGGCAATGCACCAGAACGTTCTAAAATATGAACCTTATATTGCATTATTTGTGCCAGAAGAAAGTGATCCTTTGATATTTTATAGATTAATTGCAACTTTAGGATTATCCCATTTAAAAGCAAAAGGATATTTATATTTTGAAATCAATCCCTTATTTAATGTTGAAATGGAAAAACTTTTAATTCAATTGGGATATAAAAACATTGAATGCAGGAATGATATGCAAGGGAAACCTCGAATGATTAGAGCGCAAAAGTATTAGTTTAAGATCTAGAATGAAATCCCTTAATTATGCTTTGTAAATAAGCTTTATCCAGATGGGTATAAATTTCTGTTGTGGTTATACTGGAATGTCCTAACATTTCTTGAACGGCTCTCAAATCTGCACCACCTTCTATTAGATGGGTTGCAAATGAATGCCTAAATGTATGCGGGGATATTATTTTCTTTAAATTTATTTTTTCAGCAAGGGATTTTATCATAGTAAAAATGGTGATTCGGGAGAGGCTTTTTCCAAATCTATTTAAAAATAAAATATCTTCATATCCCTTAATTTGAGGCATGTTATATCTAACTTCTTGTATATATAATTTAATTAAATCAAGTAAGCTATTGGAAATAGGTACTAATCGTTCTTTATTTCCCTTTCCGGTTATTTTAATAAATTCATTTTGAAAATCTATATTAGAAATTTTTAAGTTATTTAATTCACTGACTCTTAATCCACAGGCATATAACATTTCTATAATTACTTTATTTCTAAATCCATCTGGCTTGCTGAGATCTAAGGCAGAAATTAATTGATCAATTTCATGAAGCTCTAAGGTATCGGGTAATTTACGACGTAATTTAGGGGTTTCTAATAAATGGGAGGGATCATTTTCTAAATAATCCTCTAAGGTTAAAAATTGAAAAAATGATTTTAAGCCTGATACAATTCTAGCTTGGGAGCTAGCTTCTAAACCTAATTCATTTAAATAACCTATAAACTGTCTTAAATGCCTTAATGTAATTTGTTTAAATTTTAACTGAGGATAATGAAGTTTTAAAAATTGGTTTAATTTTTCTATATCACTTAGGTATGCTTGCACAGAATGTTTGGCCATAGCCTTTTCTAATTTCAAATAATTGTTAAAATCTTTACTTAAAATTTCAAATTCTGATTGTGGCATATTTTCTTTATTATTGCTCAAACAAGCAAATTATTTTTCGAAATTACATGAAAATTCAAATAATTAATGGGCCAAATTTAAATCTTTTAGGAAAAAGAGAACCCGGCATCTATGGCAGTAAAGGATTTGACACCTATTTATCAGAACTTCAGTCAAATTACACAAATATTGAAATTCACTATTTCCAAAGTAATATTGAAGGGGAACTTATCAATAAGTTGCATGAAGTAGGATTTGATTTCGATGGAATAATTTTAAATGCTGGTGGATTTACACATACTTCTGTAGCACTTGCCGATGCCATTGCTAGCATTTCAACTCCAGTTATAGAAGTACACATTTCAAACATTTATGCTAGGGAAGAATATCGGCATATTTCTATTACGGGAAAGAATTGTAAAGGCGTTTTGACTGGTTTTGGGTTAAAAGGCTATCAATTGGCTATAGAAAGTTTACTTTAATTTTCATAAAATTCTTTTTAGTTTTTAGAATTTTAATTCACTAAATTTTTTAATCCCTTTGATAAAATAAGCTATAATAATAGAA
>SEDO01000053.1 GCA_004211595.1 Pedobacter sp. | reverse complement strand
CGTTCACTAAATTTTCAACCGGCGATGTTTCAAAAAGAGCGCCTTTGATGGCTTTTAATTCAGGGATATTGGAATGTTGTAGGCTCGTAGTGCTCTGTCTCATGTTCGTGCTTTTTATTGGTTATTTTCTCTTGACAACACAAACATACTATCACCCAAAAACGCCATTGTCCGATATGGGAATATTTGGGAAGAAATCGGAAGAAAAATGCAGAAATTGGAAGCTTTGGGACGGTAAGGGTCAGAAAGGGATTTTTTTGTTACTTGTGGAACCTTTGCAAATAAAACAGCAGGCAACCAGATAATAATGAATGAGTTTAGAGAACAATGGTTAAAAAATAGAGAGGAAGCAGATTTAGAGTTGTTTGAAAAAATTAAGAACGTTTCGAAGCCAGACATTTTTGATTTGTGGCGTTTATCCGAGGATAGGTTTATTGAATGGAGAAAGCTTAATGATTTCCCGGTGCTATTAAATCATTTTGACAAAACTCTAATTCTATTTAAGGAGTGGAAGGAAGCTAACAAATTAACTAATGAAATAATCATTGCAAACGGAGAAATTACACCCTTCTTAGAGCATAAAAGATTATCAAAAAAAAACAAAACCCTTTTCTTAACAAAACAAAGTTGGGACAATAAAGAAAGAACATTTGTTGGCTATGGAAAGTTGGAAGGAGAGCGAAAGGAAACAGAGGCGACCTATAAATTTGAATTACTTCAAACATTTACTTCGTATTTGGATTGGCTTAAAAGCAAAGGCAAACATCAAGAAATACTTTATATAAACTCCAGGAGTGCGCCAAAACACGAAATGGAAAGAGTCTGGATTCATGCTGATGTTTATGCTCCAACAACTGATTTTGAACTATTAAAAATGGGAGGAATAGAGGTGCCAGTCAACGGATTTGGAATTTTATATAGAGGGAAAAAAATTGAGTTTGCAAACCTATGTGGTTTAAAATTCAAGGGCAATATCAATTTTGGAGAAGAAGGTAACTTAAGTTGCTCGTATTGCGCATGTGATAATTGGGAAGCTGAAGATTTCAATATGCCAATGTTGGATCTTGACCATTGTACACTTAGCAATTTCACTTTGGTTAATTCCAAACTCCAACAATGGACTTTTTATGATTGCCACGTTTCTGGGGATTTAATCAGTTCAAAGCTTTATAACGTAAAAATATTCGGAGGTAGTTTTAATCCGGTAATGCAAGGTTGCACTTTGTCACAAACACATATAAAACTGGACCCTACTATTCCTGATGGAAATTTCTATGGTTATAAGACTTTTAAAAAGATATATCAAAGCCAAGGCGATGACGACATTGCAAGATTCTATTTTATTCGGGAAAATGAATTCATGCGGAAACGGATGAAAGGTTGGAATTACATTACTAAATCCTTAAGCTATTATTATTGGGAATATGGACGCAAGCCTCATCGAATAATCTATCTATCCTTAGCGGTAATTGTATTATTTGGACTGATTTATTGGCTAAGTAGTGATTTAATATCAGCTAACACAAATAACAAAAATTTTAATTTGGGTGATAGTTTGTATTTCAGTACGATAACTTTTACTACGTTGGGATATGGAGACTTCAGTCCAGTCGGGTGGCTAAAGATGTTAAGTGCTCTAGAAGCTTTCTTGGGAGTCATAAATATGGGCTTTTTGATAGCAGGTTATTCAAACAACAAATATTGAATAAGCCAAACGATTTTTATTGGCCTGTGACCGTTATGTTGATTGTAAAACTGGCATTCCTGAATCAAGCCGCTTCATCATAATCCTTTGGCAATCCTAATAACTCAAAAATTTGCTCAATCTGTTTCACAGTATAATATCGCCCATGACGTTGCCCAATCACGCTTCCATGCGGCTTCAACCAACGGTTCATTGTTTTAACGCTCTGATCATATAGCTTGGACAGCTCCCCAATGCTGTAACTCCGTATCTCCACAATCCGTTTCGTTGTGCTCATATTCACTATCACTTTTTGGTGTTTTTCTTGTTTAGCAGTATAGTT
>SEDO01000052.1 GCA_004211595.1 Pedobacter sp. | reverse complement strand
CGTAAGGTAGGCAGTAGTTATAACTATGAATACAACCTGAAGGACCACTTAGGCAATGTGCGTTACACCTTTGATATCAACGCGGGAGTGGTTAGAAAGCTCCAAGAAGATAACTACTATGCCTTTGGCTTAAGAAAAGTTGCAACCGCAGGCCAAAATAAGTACCTTTATAATAGCAAGGAGTTGCAAGAGGAACTAGGGCAGTATGATTACGGAGCCAGGTTCTATGACCCGGTGATAGGAAGATGGAACGTTGTTGACCCACTAGCCGAGAAATATTATGACATATCACCGTATGCGTATGTAGCTAATAATCCGATTGTTTTTGTCGACCCAGACGGTAGGCAAATAGAGCCAGGCAGTCAGGCTGAATGGGATAAGCAAAAAAATGCGGTAATAGCTCAACGAGACAAACTACAAAGTAAGATAGACGGATTAAATACAAAAGCAACAGAAAAAGGTTGGAGTGCATCAAAACTTGCAGGAAAAGTTGGAAATATGCAGGATAGAGTGGATGGATTAAATACGGCTGTTGGTAATTTTGGGGTTTTAGAAGCAAGTACACAAGTATATAGCCTTAATTCGGGAGCTACACAAAATGAAGTTTCATTTGACCCCTCTACGGGTAATATTGTAATCAGTTATAATGGCACAGCTTTGTTTACTCACGAAACAACTCACGCAGGACAATTTGAAACAGGGGATATTGCATTTGATAGAACGAACGGAGCAACATTAGCACAGGACGTTTACGATGAAGTTGCAGGTTATAAAGCTCAATGGGCTTATGACCCTAAAAGTGTGGGAGGGCTTAAATCCGTTAATCAGATAACTCCGAGTTGGGTTCAGGGAATAACAGACCCTTCGGGAAATCAACCATATAGACAAGGAGGAACAGCAAATACAGGGATAGCACCTGTTAATGTAAATTCTACCAGAGATGCTTTAATTAGGGCATATCCACATTTAAGAAGTACTTTGCAATCCTTACCTGCAAGTTCAACATTAAGAAGTATAGTCCCAACCATATATGCTAAATAACTAATAATTATGAAAGTGAATATTTTATTGGCATTATTGAGTGGATTTATCTTCTCTTGTTCTGTAAGCAAAGAGTTTGTTAGCAGTGATTTGATTGGTAGTTTTTATGGTGTGTCTAATGGTTCTATGCCAAATACATCAATCCAATATTCTTTGGAATTAAAAACTGATAATGTGTTTAAGCTTAAAATACAAGGACACGATTATCGACCAGAATGTATTGGGGTATGGGAACATAAAGGCGATACTATATTTTTAAAATGTAACGAAGAAAAAGACATTGCCATTATGCTCTCCAATGGTTATATGAACCAACGAGAATTTAAGGGTTTGATAAAAAACAGAAATAAATTAAAACTTGATAATGTTGTTTTAAAGAGAAAACAATAAACCAAAAACGCCAGGCTTACAGCTTGGCGTTTTTGGTTATAGAATAGATTGAATTTTCCTTTTAGCGATAAACGCATCAATAACAGAGAAGATATGGTTACGGTCTGTTTCTTCAAACTTTGATACTTCCAAAATACGTTCACTTGTATTTTTATCAATCTGCACATCTTCTTTACCTGTAAGGTAATCCAAAGATACTTCTAAAATATCAGCAATCTTACGAGCGATGTCTATCGAGGGAAAAACCTCGTTTCTCTCATATCTTCCCAATACATTTTTATGAATACCTAACTGGCTTGCCAAGTCTGTTTGTGATATTTTCTTCTCTTTTCTTAAATCCGCTACAATAGTTCCAAAATCCATAATAAACAACTTTATAGGTTTAAAAAACCACCCTAAGCAGCAGCTCCCTACCCCTATGGGAAGAAAGAAACAACAGCACCAGCACCGGCTACACCAACAACGCCTTTCCCACCAGTAGCATCGTAAACACCCTGATCGCCCAATTTTACGACAACTACGACGTGTTAGGCCTAGCCAGTTCTTACGCCCCCGTCGGCGCTGTAACCGCCAAACCCAAAGGCCTGGAAACCGTTAGCCGCATCACCCAAAGCGACGGCACCAACCTCCAAAACCACTTTATCTA
>SEDO01000051.1 GCA_004211595.1 Pedobacter sp. | reverse complement strand
GTAAAACTAAGATTTTTTCTACTTTTCAAGATAGAAAAAATCAGTAGTTTTACTACTTTCACGTTGGCAGAGAGTACAATCTCCGAATCGCCGCACCGGCGGTTACAGGCCTAACGTTAGTGGCGATTGCCAAAAAACTATCCTATGAAGAATATATTTTACATCTTAACATTACTTACATTTTTTGAAAGTTTCGCGTGCACATGCGCTGTAAAAGTATTATCCCAACGGTTTGATGATTCTGAATTTGTAGGTGAAGTTAGAATTATAGGTCAGTCAATCGAAATAAAAGATTCTATTAGATGGATAGTTTTTAAGATTGAAGTTCTTGATAATTACAAAGGGAACTCACCCAGTGTTATTTATAGCAGAGATGAAGGTTGTGGTTTTTATGGAATCAAAGATTCAAAATGGTTGATTTTTACATACAAAGAATCGAATGGCTTCATTGCTACAAGTTACTGCTCAGGAAATGTTGAATTTAATCCATTGCGATATGCAAAAGAAAGTCCGGAATTCAGAAAAAAAATGATTGTACGTCTTAAAACAAAACTTGATGTTTTAAGATTATTAAAGTCTGAAAATATAAAAAAAACGAATGACACCAATTTGTATTTCGGAGCAGGAATTGGTGTTGATGAATCATTGAAAGGCTTTTCTGAACCAAGAAAGTTTTCAATCTATTCAATTACTGTAGGTACAGACTTAAAAGTCAAAAAAGTTACTGCCATTAGAAAATTCAAAAATGGAATTCTAACTAAGCGATTGGAAAATTATATCCAAAATTTCAAATTCAATTGTTCAAAAAAAGATTCTCAACTGTTTAATGAAGACAGAAATTTGATTTTGGTATTATACTATTATCCTGCCGACAAAGAATATGAGAGTTTTGTCAGCACGAATGATCTCTAGCAACCAGCCACTAACAGCGCATCTTGATCTATCGCTGGTTTCAGGTAAAATGAACCAACTTTTTCCATAACTTCGTTACCGTTCGGCAGAGAGTACAATCTCCGATTGGCCGCGACAGCCAAGATGCGCGAAGCGTTACTGGAAATCGCCGAAATCACGAGTTCAAAAAAATTCACATCAAATTTATTCCCGTTTTGGGAACTTTCCTTATCTTTGTTCAAAATAGAATCAGTTGAGAGTAATTGCAAAGAAAACACTTCGGGATTTTTGGGAAAACCATGGAGATTGCGAGCAGCAATTAAAATCATGGTATCGAGAAGCTGAAACGGCTACTTGGCAAAACCCGAATGAGATTAAAAATGATTATCCGAGCGCAAGTATTATCGGAGATAACAGAGTTGTTTTTAATATCAAAGGGAACAATTATAGATTGATCGTAAAGATAAATTATGATTACCAAATGACCTGGATTCGATTCATTGGAACTCATGCAGAATATGATAAGATTGACGCAAATAAAATTTGAAAGCTATGAACATTAAACCTATCAAATCGGAGAAAGATTACAATGATGCAATGGAAAGGCTCGAAGTAATTTTTGATGCAAAAAAAGGTTCGCCAGAAGGAGATGAACTTGAAATATTGGGAATTCTGGTAGACCAATACGAAAATGAACATTTCCCAATCGGCCTACCCGATCCAGTTGAAGCAATTAAATTCAGAATGGAGCAATTGGGTTATAATCAATCGGATCTTGCAAAAATTGTAGGACTGAAAAGTCGCGCCAGTGAAATTTTAAATAAGAAAAGAAAACTGTCATTGGAAATGATTAGACAACTTCATGAAAGATTAAATATCCCAACCGATGTTTTAATTCAAACTTATTGAAATATAGCGACTTCCAGTAACAGCGCATCTTGATCTATCGCTGGTTTCGGGTAGAATGAACCGACTTTTTCCATAACTCCGTTCGCGTTCGGCAGAGAGTACAATCTCCGAAAGGCCGCGACAGCCAAGATGCGCGAGGCGTTATGTGAGATTCCAAAAAAACTCTTGGCAAATTGCGTACGTTACCATTTTTTGGTAATTTGCATCAAATTTTAAAAGTAATGGGAAAGAACACATCGATATCATTAGGAAATCATTTTGAGGATTTTATTGAGAGCAGCGTAACCAATGGAAGATTTAATAATGCAAGCGAAGTTGTTCGCGCGGGCTTGCGTT
>SEDO01000050.1 GCA_004211595.1 Pedobacter sp. | reverse complement strand
CGGTGCGGCGATTCGGAGATTGTACTCTCTGCCGAACGTGAAAGTAGTAAAACTAATGATTTTTTCTATCTTGAAAAGTAGAAAAAATCTTAGTTTTACGGCTTAAGGAAAAGCACTTGCCTCGACCTTAAACCAGCACTGGCGATTACAGGCGGTTATATGCCGTAGCTCAAAGACCTATTTCTTTAGGTAAAAATGGGAGAATATACTTTTCCTGATAATGTTTTCTCAATCTCAAAAAATCTATTTCGATTGTTTTCTTGAAAATACTATCATCGATTTTTTTATACGATAGGCGGGGAGCAAGATTTAAATTAATCCCTAGAGATTTGTTTAGCGAGTCTCTAGTATTTAAAATTTTATCGCGGTCTGCATTGCCAATGTGCCTGGATGAATTGGCTATAAGATTGACTGATCGTATATGCTTTTTAAACCTCTCTTTAAGTTCTCTAGATTCCTCGAATGCATATTTTATAATTTCATTTTCAGCATCAACATCCTTTTCTAATTCTTTTCTGCAAATCTCAATTTGAGAGTATAAATGCAGCGAGTTGTCAGCTTTTTGTTGACATGAGAAAAAGGTAAAAGCAATTAATGTTAGTATAACTTTTTTCATTTGATGATGTTTATGCGATTTCCTGCTATGGCATATAACGTGAGGCCGCTAACCGACCGTTGCTGGCTTCCGGAGATTGTACTCTCTGTTAGGACGAAAGGTAGCAAAACTTTTGATTTTTTCTAACTTGTAAAGTTTGAAAAATTCATAGTTTTGCGGCTTGGTGAAAAGCACCTGATCTTACCCGAAACCCAGCAATGGCGGTTAGCGGCTGTTAGTGGTAGTTCGAATTACCAACCAAGGAAATCTATTACCTCTTTGTAGTTTGTTAGAATTGCACCAGCTATAAATCCTATGATTGAAAATAATATCTGTCTACGCAATTGCCGATTCTGTAGAGTCAGGTTTTCTATTGTCAACCCGTTTATTATAGCTTGTTGATCTTTCAAAGAATTAGCATAATTGAGATTTTCATTTTGTAGCTGTAAATTTTCGACGCTTAGGTGTTTAGAAAGCTGTTCTTTATTTTTTTCATTTCGAACAGTTTCAAAGTCGTCAAATTCCCAACCTTTTTGCGTTAGTTTTATTTCATTGTCTTTTATTTCGATTAATTCCATTCCTTTCAAACGCTCTGCGAGAAAATCTGCTCTATATTCATACCCTTCTTGCCTTAGATTTAACCTAAGTCGATTAATATTATATGAGCCTGTGCCTGCTTTCAGTTTTCGTAGCACGAATTCTAAATGCTCTTCAGTTTTTTTATCCATAATAGATTTTGATGACGACGATCAAACGAATTACCACTAACGTGAGGCCGCTAACCGATCGTTGCTGGCTTCCGGAGATTATACTCTCCGTTAGGACAAAAGGTAGCAAAACTTATGAATTTTTCTAACTTGTAAAGTTTGAAAAATTCATAGTTTTGTGGATTGGGTAAAAACACTTCGTTTTACCCGAAACCCAGCAATGGCGGTTAGCGGCGGTTATGCGACGGTTTTATAATTTTCTTTTTCTTTTACTTTGACGATGTGAGAAAAATGAGATTATTTCGATTGTATCTTGATTCAATCTATAATATAAAGAATTGTGTTTTGCTACGATTGCCCTATGTATGCCTTTCTTTATGCCAGATGAGGGAAATAAATCTGGGTTTTGAGAAATTAAAGAAATAGTATTTTCAAGTTTGGTAGCAAAATTTACCAAATCTGAAATCTCCCAATTCTCTTCTAAGTACTCAATTGTTTTTTCAAGTTCGTCTAAAGCATGATCTGTCCAGAAAATTTCATAACCATTTATCATACAGCTTTCGCGCTTTTGAATGTGTATTTAATTTTCCTTCCTCAGAATCTTGGATTCCAAGTTCAATGTTTCGGAGAGAATACTTTCCGCTTACCCAAGACGAACTTATGAAAAAAAGTGGTTCAATTTACCTTGAGCCAGCCATTTTGGTTAGCGGCGGTTATCGTCTCGGCCGAAATCTTTTTTTTGTGCAACGATTTGAGTGATCCGCGAACTATCTGCATTTATAAAATGATCTTCATAAACTTTTTGTTACCAGATTTTGCGTTTATTTTTTACCAAGTTCGATTGACGTTATAACTTTCGAAACAAAGAGAACGATCGCTTTCGGTTTTGATTTATTTTTAAAATAACTTATGGTCTAGGTAACATTTTTTATGCAGTTCGGACGCAACGATTTATGCGTTTAGATGAGAATCACATCTATGCGGTTTACAATTCAGAAAATCCAGTTTTTTATTATGCCCAAAATTTTTTCTTTTTCCGCTTCTTGAAATTTTTCGGCATCTTATTTTTCTGCGTTTTGAGAAACCGATTTTTGCTCGCGAATAGGGAAGAGGCTTTGCGGCTCGCGGCTGGACGATAACGTGTTGCCGCTAGCCGAAGTGGCGGCGTTTCGGAGAGAATACTTTCCGCTTACCCAAGACGAACTTATGAAAAAAAGTGGTTCAATTTACCTTGAGCCAGCCATTTTGGTTAGCGGCGGTTATC
>SEDO01000049.1 GCA_004211595.1 Pedobacter sp. | reverse complement strand
ATGCATTACACAGTCAAGACACGTAGAGGTTTTCATGTTTATTTCAAGTATGATAAAACTATTAAGTCCATTAATATCGACAAAGTAGATCTACAAAATGATAATAAACTAATCATTGGAGAAACTACCAGTGTCATACGATATAATAAAGAAAAGTATTCATATACGTATATGGGTGGTTTAATATTAGAAATGCCGAAGAAGATAAGAGACATATGTGTATTACACAAAGACGCTGATAATGATATCAAGAAATATACTAGTAAAATCAAGTATGATTATGAAATATCAGATGAGGAAATTAGAGACATCATTGAACAAATTAAAGAAAAGCATCCTGAGTATTTAACTGATTATAATCTTTGGTTGAAATATACCACTGTGATGAAGACGATAGATAAGTTTGACATTTGGGATGAAGTTAATAAACAATTTTCAGGATATTCTAGACAAAACAATCTTAATATCTGGAAGAATATCAAGATGAGTATTAGCCCTAACTTTTTCTGTAGATTATTGAAAATGCCATTGATTAATTTCAGTAAGAAGGTTGAACGATTAGATTCGTTAATAAATAAAGATGACTGTACGGTTATAAATCAAAGGTATTTTGAATTGCCAGACGAGGATGATTTTGAGAATGACATCATAGTTATTCAATCGGGTACTGGAACAGGAAAGACGACTTGTGTAGCTGATAATTTCTATTCGTATCAACTATTCAATTCACATATTACATTATTGAGTATTGTCAATTTAATTTCTTTAGCCGATCAACAACTAAAAACGTTTAAAGAAAAAGCAATTGACATTCATAGCTATGATGAAAATAATTGCAATCCTTCGCTAATAATGGCACAACATAGTGTAATCTGTATTAATTCATTGTTTAAACTACATAATTGTGATTTTAGTAATAAAGTGATTTATATCGATGAAGTACATTCTTTGATTAATTCACTGACACATAATAATACAATTACTTTTCAAAAGTTAGTATATAATACTTTATTAAGAGCTATTAACACGTGTCATAAAGTGATTGTATCCGATGCACATATTATGAACAGTACTATGCTACATATAGCCATTATATCAACACCTATAACAAGTTTCAAAATGTTAAAGCTATACGATATGATGATGAAAATGACATGTTTGATAAAATAAAGGTGAAAGTATTAAATGGTGAATCAACAACAACAAGGGCGGGAGGTGGTTCCCCCCTCCTGATGTTTAACACTGATGTGTGACTTTAGGTTGTAAGACTCAGTTGTTAGTCTCAGGTGTTACTCACCGGGCTTCTCTTGTAGTTGAACTACTAGGTAGTAAACCTTCCAGGGTAAGAATTTGGATTTCTTATATAGAAGAACTAAATTTCTACCCTGGTGACGTACAGGACGCTTAACAAAAGCTCCAGCGTCTGGCAGACACATTAGTATCACAAAATGAAGTAAACTTCCGGCCGCCCAAAAAAACCGAAGTTCAAGATCGTTATATATATGGGATAAATGCATGGGATATAACACATTAGTGTTATGAACTAAAAAAGTTTATTAATTAATTTTGGACTCTAAAATGGGAAATATGTCGCATATAAATGCCCAATGACCAATAGTCTGTGCAACTTTCCCCGTGGCGCTTTCTAACGATGCCCAATCCAACGTAATATCACAGTAAACATTATTTGGCTTTCTGAAAGCTACAATATTTTCACCTAATATATTCATTACGGTCGGAACACTGGTTGACCCTTGACTCAAATTTAAGGCCACCACGGGTGCTGTATCAGTGCATGTTCCTAACAAATGGTTGTATGTTTGATTGACAAGTTCACAGCCTCTAAATCGTATTGAAAAAATACCACATCTAAAATCTGCTGCTGCTTGTGCAGCTCCGCCGGAAATAAAGCTACCCGACGAAACTCTTAAATTAAACTGAGAATATTTGTTATACATGTTACCAAGTACTTGGTGCATATTGACATCTTTCCATGTTACAGTCTGCCCATTGTTTGAAATTGTTCCTTTGGTATTATCAACACTATTCAACAAAGCATTATATGTTCCTCCATCTGCTAATTGAATATGCATTGTATTGAGCACCAAACTTGCATTAGGATAGAGTAATTCTGACATAATAATATAGGTCTCTATAATAATGTTTTCGTAAACGCCATAAAAGTTTCTTACCTACTTACCTATATTACCTATATTACCAATTATATTACCTACCCAAACTACCAATTGTTGAATATATCGGTCGTGATTTCCTCACCTCCGCTTATACCGTTCCACATTCCAAAAAATACCTTGACAGATCCAGATCTTTGTCCGCCATATGATCCACCTAAACCCGCATCTACATTTGTCCATGTACTACCATTATACACATGTACCGTGTTATTATTAAGTCTCGAACACCGTACTGATGCAACTTTGTTTGAATCGTTTTGCAGTATTGCCCAATCTCCACCAAAACGAATATCCTTAAAAATTTGTATTGTATAACCTGGTTGAATTATCCATGCTTGATCTTCGTCATTACCTGGTAATCGTGCCATAGTACTCAATACTATTTTTTGTTCATGGCCTTGTGAAACTATAAAATTTGAATTTAAGGAAACGAATGGATCACCGTGTAAATACATAACTGGACATGACGAACGAATTAACCGATTTGGACATGTAAACGTATTATTAATCGTAATATCATTCGTAGTAACGTCGTTAATGTGTTCATTGTTCCATCATTAACATACAATGTAACTCGTCCGATCCCAATATTTAAATCTGCACCTGAAGATGTGTTCTGTGTTTCGTTTGTGATTGTGTTCGAATAAGTAGACGCTTGATATTGTGAAGATGGTGCAGATGGAACAACGAAAACTATTGCACCCGGGACATTTTGTTCTTGTCCGGATACTGTTGTATTTGATCGAATACCCATTGATAGTATTTGACTTACTGGGCTAGTGTTATCTTTGGTTGTAGAAATAGAAAAAGAACATTTAACTTCATAATTAGCGTCTTCATCTATGTCAAATTCACAATATAAGCATGTCAAAAAAATATTCTCCGGTTATTGTTACATCCTTAGTAAAATGTGACGATATTCTTAACGGGGAAGGAAGGGGAGTATTTAGAGTATATCCCAGATCTCTCACGTAGGTCCCATTTTTCCAAAGCTCCAATGTTAATGACGAAATAGTAAAGAAATAATACACCTCAGCATTAATTCCATTGCGTGTTTGTGTGTAAAGGGATATTGGACAATTTAGATTAAATCTACGCCTAAAATTTACAGCGGTAAACGATATAATATTTACATCAGTCAAACCTGGAGAGCTCATAGAGTTGACAACATTA
>SEDO01000048.1 GCA_004211595.1 Pedobacter sp. | reverse complement strand
GTTGATGTATATGATACTAAAGTATTGTTGAGTTAGTTTGTGACTGGTCCAACAGATTTGATCTTTTCCATGTTTGACCCGACAATTTGAGGGCGGGTCAAATAATGAAGTCATATTGTAATGTAACCAGTAACAGCAAATCCCACTATATGGAGGTGAAGTAATGGTGTCGCCCATTCTAGAGAAAAATCCTAATATCAAAAGCGTTTTTACTTTTGTCCCCTATTGTATACGATATGATGATGAAAATGACATGTTTGATAAAATAAAGGTGAAAGTATTAAATGGTGAATCATTTGCATTTGCTTGCGATAGTAAAGAAGTTGTAACAAAGTGGTATACTCAATTATATAACAATGCTAGTGTAGAGACTCAAAAGCGAATGATATTATTTACTAAAGACACAGACGGTAAACTATGCAATGATTGGAAAGATAAAATGATATTCTATAGTCCAAAAATATCAACTGGTGTTGATATTACTCGGTTAGAACAAACTGAGCAATTTGTGTATATAACTGGAAATTCTGTCTTGAGTATTACTCTGTATCAAATGGCTACTAGAACGCGTAATATGAAGCAATTAAACTATTTTTCTTGTGCCAAAAGTCATGATGCAGAGTATTTAAATATCAAAGATTGTGATAATAAAATAACGAACGAATTTAATGCAAATGTATTGGGTTTGTCAAAACACTTCAAAGAGACTTGCTCAAAAGAAGCCCATGGTATTGAAGCAAGTTTTCGAAAGATATATACAGAAAATACATATTTACATGATTATTATAATACTAATATTACTAAGTTCTTTGAAGATGAATTAAGAAATGCAGGATTTGACATTGTTAAATCATATAAGAGAATGACTATGTTAAATGATGAGACCAAAGAAAAAATGAATACAATGAAATTGGAAATTAGTGAACAAAAGTATGAATTATTAGTTACCTCTATAGTTGGTAAAGATGAAGATGTGGATGAGAAAGAAGAAGATGAGGATGTTGAATGTATAAAGGATATGAAAAAACGTGTAGATATTCTAGGGTTAAATTCTAGGGAATTATTGGTGGAGTATAAAGATTTGATACAAGATGAATATAAGTTTGAAAGTTTCATGAACTATAACAGACTTCATAAATCTTTTGAATATTGCGAAAAAAAGGTAGATGAAATAACACATAATAAAATGATCACTGGAATACAGAGTAATGTTTGGTTTAAGGTTAAATATATTCATATGTTAGCTAATGTATGTGGTATTGAAGGCGATTTATTTAATTTTGAGGAAATGAAATGCCCAGATCTACGGAGTAAAAAAGTTTGTAAGTTAATATTGACTATCAAGAAACTATATAAAAAGCGTGATACAGTAGAATATATTGATTATGATCTTGAGAAAATCATAAAGTTATACAAGTTTATGATTGATGGTTTAATAAAGAAGCTTGGTATTATCAAGAGTACAAAATCTAAAAGCAAAAATTCAAGAGATCTGCATATTTATAGTATTGATGAAGAAAAAGCCGAAAGGTATAATAAATTAGTGACTTTGATGAATCCAATAGAGGGATGCGAAGAATAAATACTTTATTTAATTTATTAATATAATTATATTAATTATAAAAATTCAGTCTGTATGTGTCTTAGTTTCCTTTTAGTTTTGTACTTTACATCACAGCTTTCCCGTGGGCCAATTTGCACTCTATTATAGGATATCATTGCGCAAATTGGCCCACGGACCGATTAGGTTATATTTTTTATAAATTCAATAAATTGTGATACATGGTTATCGTCTCGCATATTCATTTTTACTATAGAGTAATAACATTACAAAAGGTATAACTTATCGGTTATCATATGCTGAGGTACATTGCTAACCGTATGGTAATGATGGTTGTACAAACCACGTTTAGTCATTGACCCTCCACTTGATTTAGGAGGTATGTAGGAACGAACTCCTTGCATTACCAAATCAAACAGTTTGGTAAAATGAGCATCTAGTTTACTTAGTTGGGTGTTGTTGCGATTCACTGAAGTTAGTATGTACATTTTTTCATCCATATCTTCATACATCTTTGTGATCGTTATATTATCTTGGTAAGTTGAGCCAGTAAACTTAGAATTGTAAAGAGACTGTGGCAATGGTATTAACACATCCACAATATTGGAAACCTTCTTAATCATGAGCAATAAGTCATCTTTTAACTTGGATGTATCAATGTTGTTTATTACTTTTACACCTTTCTTTCCTGGTATATCTTGATATTTCTCTGTGTAAGTATCAAACAAATCCTTTTTGCTTACCTTGTTTAACTC
>SEDO01000006.1 GCA_004211595.1 Pedobacter sp. | reverse complement strand
CAAGCGCCCCAAAATCTCTCCTTGTGCGTCAACTACAACCCACTGTTTATTAACAGTTTTTGCATTGGCAGAGACAGTTTTGTAACTTAACGTATTCACTTGCTTTTATTTAATTTGTTTATAAAATATATTATTCCCCCTAATTTTTAGGGACTGCAAAGATAGACAGAATTCTTTATATTACAAATAGTTGAATAAAAAAATCTAAACAAATTAATTGCTCTTTTTTTTGTCAATATTCCTGAATGGAGGAAGAAAATATAAACAAACCTAAACTATCCATTGTTGCATTACTACAATTGTTTAAGTTCAATATTTACAGTTCATTAAAATTTAAAAAAGGAGAAATTATGCAACAGTCAAAAATATTAACCGGAATTTTAGCAGGTGCTGCTATCGGCGGAGTTGTAGCTTTAATATTATATAATAATAGATCTATAGGTGATAAATCGGAAGATCTAGCTATGGACTTTTATAAAAAAGCGAAGCGTGGCATGCGCAAAGGGGGCGATAAATTGAAATCTAAATTTGAAGAAACGATTGATAAATTAGATAGAAGTGCCCACAAAGCGGTAGATGAAGTAACTCGATAGTAGTATATTTGCCCTATGGATATTTATGGGCAAGCTTTATCAGATTACTACTACAAAAATCAACCAGAAACCTTATGGTTGAATAATTCTTATGCAGAACCAGAAGAAATGCCAGTAGAGGTGTTTTTTCGCGGAAAAGAGGATATGCCTGAGCTCGAATTGAAAGCCCTTTCATTATGTAAAGGCCGAATATTAGATGTAGGCGCAGGAGTAGGAAGTCATGCCTTGCTATTACAAGAGGCGGGGCATGACATTACTGCTATTGATATTTCTGAAAAGGCAGTAGAGATTATGCAAGCCAGAGGCGTTCGCAATGCCTATGTACAGGATATTCTAAAACTCAATGAAAAATATGATACCTTGTTATTCCTCATGAATGGTATCGGATTAACTGGAACATTAAAAGGCTTAGCCGCTTTTTTAGAGCTAGCCAAATCCTTTCTTAACCCAGGTGGTCAACTCTTATTCGATAGTTCTGATATATCCTACTTATACACCGCAGCTCCCCTCCCAGAACATCATTATTTTGGAGAAATAAGATTTCAATATGAATATAAGGGGCAAATAGGAAAATGGTTTAAATGGGTGTATGTCGATCAAGTGATGCTCAAACAAATGACCTATGCTGCAGGGTGGCAAATGGAGAAATTATATGAAGATGGTAATGACCAATATTTGGTTCGTTTAACTTTAATTTAGTATATTTACTCTCAACAATTTAAAATAATCGCCCTATGATTTTACCTGTCCTCTTTTTACTTGGTGTGATAGCGATAGTAGCCTATGCTATTTGGGATATTATGCATACAGAATTCAAACACCACAGACGTCGTCAAGATTTTATTGTTTTAGTATCGGGTGTGCCTTTGTTAGGTTCCTTGATTTATTTTTTCATAAAATCAGATCATATCAAACCCGCCAGTTTTAATCCTTATAAATATAAATAAACCAGCTTTTATATTTGTACTTCGTGCTTTTCTGCCGGACGGATGTCATTCAAAGTTAATGGCAAGAGGCTTTTCGTTTTTAAATAGGTTATAAAAGCTATTCCTAAGGTCATAGAACCTCCAAATACAACTGCCGGAACCGTAGTCATTAATTTAGCCGTTAAACCCGATTCGAATGCGCCAATCTCGTTTGAGGAACCAATAAACATAGAATTTACGGATGAAACTCTCCCTCGCATTTCATCAGGGGTAAGTAATTGCATAATAGTAGAGCGTATAATAACTGAAACACTATCGAAAGCCCCTTCGCAGAATAAAAAGAAAAGCGTAAGATAAAAGTTTTTTGATAAGCCATAACAGATAATACTAAGAGCAAAACCTGTAACGGCAATTAACAAATTACGCCAAGGTCTATGCATAGGCGGAAAACGTGTCATGATGAGCATGGTGCTGATTGCTCCGATAGAAATAGCCGCACGCATCATCCCCAAACCTTCAGCTCCTACATTTAAAATATCATGGGCAAAAATGGGAAGCAAGGCAATTGCCCCTCCAAAAAATACTGAAAATAAGTCTAAGCTCATGGCGCCTAGCATCATTTTACTTTTAAACACAAATTGAATCCCTGATTTTAAACTGTCTAATATTTTCTCACCCGGAATAAAAAGAGGTTCATGCCGCCTTAAAAAGAAAATTGACACCAGCGCTAAAAACACAAAGCTCACAATTACAAAATAAACTGTGGAAATGCCAAAGGCTGCATATAATAAGCCTCCTGTTAATGGACCAGTTATAGAAGCTAATTGCCAACTCGAAGAACTCCAGGTAGCGCCATTAGGATAAAGTCGCTTAGGTAATATTTGGCCCATCAAGCTAAAAGTAGCCGGGCTAAAAAAACCTCTGGCCAACCCAATACAAAAGATCATCCCATACAGCACACCCAATACGGTGTTTTTTTCAAAATGATCTAGAATATTATCGCGGGTAAAAAAAGCTAACACCAAGGTGCATAGAAAAACACCAGAAAAAATTTTTAATAAAAGCCCCCTTTTTTCTGATTTATCTGCCACATATCCTCCATATAAGGCAATACCTATTGCCGGGATTGCTTCAGACAATCCAATAAAGGCTAAAGCTAAGGGGTCTTTGGTTAGTTGATAGATGTGAAAACCCAAAACTACCGCTTGCATTTGGTAGGCAAAAGTAAAGCAAAACCGAATACTGATATAAGATCGGAATTCTCTAAACTTTAAAGCCGCAAAGGGTTGAGGATTTTCCAAAAGGTGGATATTAAAATTAAACTATAGGTGTAATTTGCGGATTATTACGCAAATGGTCAATTTTATACATAAACATTTCGGCCATTCGAGCAGCTCTCCAAATGGCTTCTTTAGCTTTTTCACCCTCAAATAACTCATTTACTGTACTTGTAAATAAACGCATCCAAGTATCGAAATGTTCTTGCTCAACGGGTAATTTCGCATGTTTGGGGAATGGACTCCCTGTGTAAGCCTGCACATCTAACAGTAAAGTTTGCCAAAAACCATACATTTTTTCTAAATGAGCTGGCCAATTATCCTTTATTACACCATTGAAAATAGGCCCAATTAAATCGTTTTGTTGAACCCGAGTATAAAATGTATTGACTAATAATTTAATATCATCTAAAGTTTGAATATCGTGTTTTTCCATAATAGCTAAAATATTAGCTAAGTTACATCCAAAATAGCTTTATAAAAATCAGAATAGCTACTTTCTATAGAAGGAGCGTTATAAATTGACGCGGAAATTGCAATCCCATGAATACCAGTGTTAAAAAGCTCGGCCACATCTGATAATTGAATGCCTCCAACAGCTAAAATTGGCACCTCTAAATTTACAGCCTTCAAGTCCTGAAGAATAGAGTTATAATCCTCAACTGTGAGTAATTCGAAGGTATTGGGTTTTGTAATACTAGGTTTAAAAGGGCCTAGACCGATATAATCAGCGCCGTCCTGTGCATGTTGTATAACCTGTTTTAAATTAGTAGCACTCGCACCTAAAATAAATTCGTCGCCTAAGCTTTTACGCATTGCTCCAATAGAAACTCCTGGGTCATCTATATGAAAGCCTTGAATATCTAATTCACCTTTCAAATGGATATGATCAGTGACTATTAAAGTAGTGCCCCAATCATCGCAGATATTGGCAATTTCTGCTATATCTTCCCGAATAGCCGCTTCAGATTTCTTTAAACTTCGATATTGTACCCACTTCGCACCAGCTTGGCAAACCTGCAAAATTTGCTCCACCTGTGATAGGGGAGCAAATTCATGACTGATATAATGTAAACGTTCTATATGTTTACGCATATTAGAATTTTAGGTTTAAGTTAAACATGACATTCCGACCAGCTTGCGGAAAATAGAAATTCTCCGTTACTCGGCTATTGTCGTAAATATAAGCATAGGTATAGCCATTACTTTCATATTGGTAGGCAAATAAATTTTCCACCTTTAAACCCAATTGAATGCGCGGTAACCCATTTACTTTAAATTGGTAACCTAATCTCAAATGGTGCAACATAAAGTCATTCAGTTTGCGCCCTTCATTTTGCGTATTATCCAGATATTGTTTACCCACATATTTACTTTGCCAGCTAAAAGATAAATTAGATGCTGGGGAGTAAACTAATTCAGCTCCTATTACTTGATTAGGAGAAAATGAGATATCCGTATTTTTATAATCCGTGGCTTGTTGGCCGCCTAAATCATAATCATCTAAATATTCTGTAAAGTTTTGGATTTTATTTTTTGAAAAAGCTGCATTTAAGAGCACATTCCACTTTTCATTAAGTACCCACTGTGCATCCCACTCCAAACCCATTCGGTAACTTTTATCCACATTCTGACGATAATACTCACCTACTTCATTAATTTTTCCAGTAATTACCAATTGATCTTTATACCACATGCCGTAAGCATTTAAGCCCATATTAAAGTTGTTTTTCTGGATTCTATAACCTGCCTCTACATTTTGTAAATGTTCAGCTTGTGGTAATACATTTAAGTTAGCATTTATGTAGTCATCCCGATTGGGTTCTTTAGCGGTTAAGCTGAATGAGCCATAAAGATGTTGCTCTGCACTTAGCTGATAACTTAAACCCATTTTAGGATTCCAGAACTGAAGGGGATCGGCCACATTTAAAGGGTTTAAATTTTTATCAATTCCTAAAACGGTATAGTCTACCTGACGAAATTGAATGTCTCCAAAAAAGGTCCAGTTAGCTAGGCTATAATTAGCCTTTAAATAACTGTTAAAATCTTTCTTTAAACCTTGGTTATCATAATATTTTCTGGAATTATTTCCATTACTAGCGTATTGAGCCCAGATAACTTGTCCATAGTGATCACCTTCGTACTCATTATAAGCCCCAGCCAAAATAATTTGCCAATTTTTAAATCCGCCATATTGAAAGGCATAGGTGCCCCCATAAAAATGATTATCTAACCAACGTCTTCTTACCAAATCTGTACGACTAATTTCAGTACCTCCCACAGTAACCGGATTAAGTCCATAATTACTTAAGCGTTGATACTTTTTAAATTCTTCGAAATAACCTTTACCCCGTGTGTAGTGCAAGGCAAATTGCATATTCCAATCAGCATTTAAAGCATTGGAATAAAGTAATTGGTAATGATCTTGCCAATAATTATCATTTTGATCAGGATATAAAAAGCTATTATAACGTCTGGAATCACTATTTAATAAATTAGTGGCATCTTCTGTATCCAAGCCATTTCTGTCGATATAGTCTTGCATGCCCTGTATATCTCCATGTAATCTGGATTCAGAAACCCCATTCCAAGCTTGATAAGTTTTTTCAGCACCTGAAAATACATTCACTCTCAATGAAGATTTTTTGCCATAATAAGCCCCTGATAAAAAATAGGATTTTAAAAGTGAAGCCCCCCGGTCTACAAAACCATCTGAGGATATTCTCGATAATCGCGCGTCAAAACTCCAGCGATCATTAATTAAACCTGTACCGGCTTTAACGGTGTTTTTAAAAGTACCAAATGAGCCCACACTGTTATTTAATTCCGCATATGCTGTAGCCGATTGTAATTGTGTCTGGATGTTCAAACTGGCACCAAAAGCTCCCGCCCCATTGGTAGAGGTACCTACTCCACGTTGAATTTGAATACTTTCTAAAGAGCTGGCAAAGTCGGGCATGTTTACCCAAAACGTACCTTGACTTTCGCTGTCATTATATGGGATCCCATTGATAGTGACGTTTACCCGGGTAGCATCCGTACCTCTAATTCGAATCCCCGTATAACCTACTCCCGCTCCCGCATCAGAGGTAATAACCACCCCTGGTGTATTATCCAATAGGAAGGGTAAATCCTGGCCAAAGTTTAATTTTTCAATGGTGGATTTGTCAACGTTCTTAAACGTACCAGCGCTTTTGGAATTTAAGCGATTGCCGATAATTTCCACTTCTCTGGCTTGAATAACTTTGTTGGTGTCTAGTTTTTTAGAATTTTCCTTTCGTACAGGTGAGGTTTGTGCAACAACTATGTGCGCAGCACAGCAAAGCGTGATGCTTGCTAAAATAATTTTTTTCAATGTTGAATTTTTTGTGGATAGCTTTATGTGCTAACCGATGTTAAACTTCATGATAGTAGGGGTACTACCAAAACTTTTAACTCTTTAAATCATTCCCTACGCCAGCATTACCTGGATCAGGTGCATTTAAGTTTTTCAAAGCGTAGGTACTTGCTGCATGCTTGCAAGGGCCATCGCCGATAAAGCTTAAAATGGGTATGATCTCAGCCTTTCTTTGTGTTTACAAAACAAGGCACCCCTTATTGATAGCACAAATTTAAAAGAAAAGATTTTAAAATCTAAAATAATTCAAAGAACTCCTGCAATCCTTTTCTTTAGCAAGGATTACATTCTCAAACTTAAGTTACTTATTTGGAATTTGTAAAAAATGAATCAAAATGAGACAGAAGTCTCAAAAAGTGAGACTACAGTCTCAAAATTTCCGTTTTACACTTGATTATTGCTGTTTTGATAAAGTTCTGATACCCTTTAAATTTCGCCTAAGTTTCAGCTTAGGTTCCTAAAAAATTCGCTTCAGGTTCGCACCGTGTTCGCAGTATCTATACCTCTTTACCGAACAATTACCGAAGCGGCTTCGCTAGTTACCGAAGCGCTCCCGAACAAACTGCGAACAAAGGGTAGGTTTTTGCGAACAACTCCCGAACAAGGGGAGAATCTTTCCCGAATCTGAAGCGAATGAAAGGACAATCGGAAAAGAAGGAAGAAAAACCCTAATATTATTTTTGATTTTTCAGAAAATCATCAATGGCTTGAATGGCATTTTCTAACCTGTTTTGGATGCCTCCAACTACCGTATAGGAGGCGTTTAAGGCTTTTAATTCACTATGCCAAATGGCCATAAAATGCTCTCTTTGATCAGGGAAATCCCGCAAAGGATCGTATTCCCACGGCAGGTCAATATCCATTAAAAGATAAAAATCATAGGGGTGTTTAGGAAGCTCTTCCAGTACGACTTTGGGGGTTTCACCAAACATCGCGTCTGACCAAATTTTTACTGTTATAAAAGTAGTGTCACAAAGGATAAAAGGCCCATTTGCCGTAGCTAAAACGGCATCTTCTAAAGCAAGTTGGCCTAAAAACATATTCACCTCATCCTGTAAATCGCAGGGTCGGTCTAAAGCAGCACAATAATAGCGCGCATATTCAGGTACCCATGCTACATTATAGTGTTTAGCAAGCTGTTGTGAAATGGTTGATTTCCCAGTGCTTTCAGGGCCAACGATCGCTATTTTTTTAATTCCTTTATTCATCTAATGAACGCAAAAATAAGCATTAAGTAAGGGATTGTTGTTGCTTATAGATTTTTCTCCAATCTAAGTAGCCAATGGTTGCAATAATAATGTACAAGGTGTACATCAGGGCGGTGGCATACAAATCCTTAGAGAAATAAACGCCTATGTATATCAGATCTACTAAAATCCAAATTAACCAGTTTTGTATGATTTTGCGGGCTAAAAATAATTGAGCAATTAAACTACAAGCTGTACAAAAGCTATCAATAAAAGGGAAATGAGCGTCTGTTTTTTGGTACAAAAAGGTGCCTAATAGGTAAGTAAAGAGGGCAACTCCCGCTATAGAATAGGCAATTTCATTGAGTTTGATCGAACGAATTTCTACAGGTTTGGTGATGGTTGTCCCCTGTTTAGACCAATAATACCAACCATAAATATTCATGATTAAGAAATAAAATTGTAAGCCCATATCTGCATACAACTTACTTTCTTTAAAGATGAAAATATAGCAAACCACACTAACTACAGCAATGGGCCAATTCCAAATATTGTTTTTGGCCGCTAGCCATACGCACAAGGTCCCAGTAATTACGCCTAACCATTCTAAGGGACTGGTATGAAAAATAAATTGTCCTAAACTTTCTTGCAGGCGAGCTAAAAAATCCATTAAATAAATTAGTTAATAATGGACGGCAATATACCAAATGCTGGGTATAAAAGATTTAAATGCTTTATTGATTTTTGTGTAAAACCATTTTTAAATATAAACTTATGAGAAATAGATCTTATAAATGGCATTTGAATTCGATTATTTGGAGCATTGGATTTGTGTTCATGTTATTATTAATCGCTTGTAAAAAGGGGGAAACAGACGAAGGATTGGCTCCCGATGGCGAAAAGCCTAGTGCTATCCAAGCAAATTGGGAAGTGATAAGAAGTTTTGCTCGAGAAGATTCATATACAAAAGTGGCATTGGCTCAATTTCAAGGACAAGCTTTTATTAGCACTTATGGGTATTCAGGTATTGGACCGGGATCTGGTGGGTCGTTGAGCGATAATTTAAGAGGTACTTATTTTTATAAAATCGGTGCCGATTGGTATCGATATGCTACAACCGATGAAGCGGTTATTCAGTTTAAGGTATTTAATAATGAACTTTATGGGATTCGATTGAAGCAAACGATTAGTTCAAGAGTGCCGGTGATTGCTTATAATCATGAATATACGTTATTTAAATGGGTGAATAATAATTTTTCAGATATCGCTAAGTTTAGTTTAAAACCTGCTGGTCAAATGAATGGTTTATCATTGGGGGATCTGAAGTTTTGGGTTAATCAACAACGCTTGCACATAGTTTCAGCGACAAATAGCAGTATCTTAATTTGGCAATTAAATGGTAATCAACTGCAGCAAATCCCCTTGGAGCAAAATTTTTCAGCGAAATATATACTGCCCATAGATAATAAAGAAGTTGCATTTACCATGGTAACTGATAAAATTGTAAATCCCGAACGGACAGAAACTACTGTGCAAGGTTTATATTATAATGGAAGTGCCTTTAGGCAAGGTAATCGACAAGTATTTATCGTAGATGGGCCTACTTCTACCAAAGACGCTTTTAATTATATTGCTGCAAATGGACAGTTATGGGGATTAGGTTACCAAAACAGAAACTTAAAGAATTATGATAATGGCCAAATAACCTTTGGAACAGCCAGCGGGAATAAAATTTCAGGCACATTGATGATCCCTAAGGAGGGTAAGTTGTATACTATGGTAGAAAAGGAAACAGTGATGGGTTCTTGTGAGGCTATTGCCTTGTGGGATGGACAAACTTATCAAGAGATTAAATATGTTTTACCTTCTACTATTGATAAATGTTCTATTATTCAGGATATTTCAGTTGATAATGCACAAACGTATAGTTTGGTGTTAACAAATTTTAGTTATGTACTTTTGAAGGCTAAATAAGAAAAAAAAATCCGATGGAGAGGATCTCCACCGGATAATAAACCAAACAAACTATTTATGAAGAATATCCTCAAAGATATGAGGAAGTTTTAAATCTAATTTGTGCTAGGCGTTGAATTTAAATTGATAGAAGCTCTAACGCTGATATCTGAATTTAATTTCTGCCTTAATATATACACCATTTTAATTCGTAGATTATTGTCTTTAACATAATCATCTATAAAACGGGAGTTGTCTATATCTAGTACAACATTGCTGCCAATATTTTCGCCAAGCTCACTTCTTGACGCTACCATGACTTCCCGACCCGAAGCATTCATAATATAGAGCTTTACACTCTTAATTACGCCAAGGTTTTGATTACTTGGGTTATTCGCTTCTAGTTTGGCAGAACCAACTCTGATCTCTTTTATATACGATGTGCCCGTACTATTTCCAAAAATCTGGTCAATATTAGCAGCTGTACTTATTTGTGTAAGTTCTGTGCCAACAGGCGCATCCGCCGGTATTATTAAAGAGGCCGTATAAGGAAAAGCAGACTTCATTAAAGACTGAACAGTTCCACAAGCCGCTATAACTAGAAGGATGTTTAATATAGCAATGGAAGATATTTTAGTTTTAAATGCTTTCACTCGAATTAGGTCTTTTTATTGACTAAACTAATTATAACTGGCTAATAATGTGATAATAACAATACCCATTTGGAAAAGTTTGAAAAAAACTTAAAATTTTTTTGGCACGTTTTATGGAGGAATTTAACCCGGTGTAAAACAATTTTAGTTTTTGTCATCTAAATTTCCGCCCGCTTAATAGCTTATCTGCTATAAATAACAAATAAGATTTTAATCAATAAAAAAATCACTTTTAGACGATCCGTATGATAAAACTATACCCATTAATTAATAGAAGTTAAACTTAAAACGAGTGATTATGAAAAGCGCAGGATTAAAAATTATGTTTATGGCCTTCTTGGCATTAGTTATGTATTCATTTACCTACTTAAAAGAGGGTGGTATTAAAGGTACAGTAACACCTAAAGAAGCAGTTTCGGCAGTGTATGCCATTAATGGTACAGATACTTTCGCCTCTACTTATGTAGAAGGTTCATTTATGTTTACTTCCTTGAAAAAAGGTAATTATACCTTATTATTCAAAGGGATTGAACCCTATAAAGATGCCGTTTTATCCAATATTGAAGTGGCTGATTCGGTAGTAACTGATGTAGGTGAAATTAAAATGCAGCCTTAACAGCTGAATATTATAAAAAGAGGTGGGTTTTGCCCGCCTTTTTTTATGAATTTATTTAGCGATAATAAGTATTTAATTCATGCAAATAACTTATCTTTGCATCCCGACAAGTAGCTCGGTTCCTGACACTCGTCAACATTCATTTTTTTAGAATTTTTTAATTTCTACAATGCCAAAAAATACCTCCATAAAATCTGTTTTGATTATCGGTTCTGGTCCTATTATTATTGGTCAGGCCTGTGAATTCGATTATTCAGGTTCTCAAGCTGCACTTTCTTTAAAAGAAGAAGGGATTACAGTTTCCATCATTAATTCTAATCCGGCTACCATTATGACGGATAAGGTAATTGGGGATCATGTTTATTTAAAACCATTAACCATTGAATCTATTGAGGAAATTTTAATTGCTCATAAAGAGGATCCAAATTTACCAAAGATAGATGCAGTATTGCCTACCATGGGTGGACAAACGGCTTTAAACTTATGTGTAGATGCCGAAGAGAGAGGTTTATGGAAAGCTCACGATGTTAAAATTATCGGAGTTGACGTGGCCGCCATTGATAAGACTGAAAATCGGGAGTCTTTCCGTCAGTTAATGGTGGATATCGGTGTGGGGGTTGCTCAATCTAAAATTGCCAATTCCTTTTTAGAAGGGAAAGAAGCCGCTCAAGAAATTGGGTTTCCATTGGTAATTAGACCTTCTTATACTTTAGGAGGATCAGGTGGTGGATTTGTGCACAAAAAAGAAGATTTTGATGCTGCATTAAAAAGAGGTTTAGAAGCTTCTCCAACCCATGAGGTGTTAGTAGAAAAAGCGGTGTTAGGTTGGAAAGAATATGAATTGGAGCTTTTGAGAGATAGCAATGATAATGTAATTATTATTTGTTCAATCGAAAATTTTGACCCTATGGGAATCCATACGGGGGATTCGATAACCGTCGCTCCAGCAATGACTTTATCTGATCGTTGTTACCAAGAAATGCGTAATCAGGCTATAAAAATGATGCGTGCCATTGGAAACTTTGCAGGGGGCTGTAATGTCCAGTTTTCTGTTAACCCAGATAATGATGAAATTATTGCCATCGAGATTAACCCACGGGTATCTAGATCATCGGCTTTGGCTAGTAAGGCAACGGGTTATCCCATTGCAAAGATTGCGGCTAAATTAGCAATCGGTTATAATTTAGATGAGATAGAGAATCAAATAACCAAAACTACTTCCGCTTATTTTGAGCCTACCTTAGACTATGTAATTGTTAAAATTCCTCGTTGGAACTTTGATAAATTCAAAGGTGCTAATTTAGAGTTAGGCTTACAGATGAAAGCAGTAGGAGAAGTGATGTCTATTGGCAGAAACTTTATTGAAGCTTTACAAAAGGCCTGTCAGAGTTTAGAGATTGGACGCGCTGGTTTAGGTGCAGATGGTCGTCAAAAACGTAATATCGAAGAGATAATGCATGGCCTTGAACATCCAAGTTGGAATCGTTTATTCTTAATAAAAGATGCCATGAGCATGGGAGTGCCTTTAGAGTCGATTCGAAAAGTAACAAAAATTGACAAATGGTTTTTAGTTCAGATCCAAGAGTTAGTTGCTTTGGAAACAGAATTAAAGCGTTATTCATTAAATAATGTACCTCGTGATTTCTTCTTTAACTTAAAGCAAAAAGGTTTCTCTGATACCCAAATAGCTTATGTTTTAGGAAACGTAACCGAGGATGAAGTTTATAATAGACGAAAAGAATTAGGTATTCGCCGCGTGTATAAAATGGTAGATACTTGTGCAGCTGAATTTGCCGCACAAACGCCTTATTTCTATTCTACTTTTGAAGAACCAGCATATCAATTAATTGGAGATAGCGGGGAAGCTGCAGAAGCAGCAGAAGCATTGAGTACTAATGAATCTGTTCCTTCAGATCGTCAAAAAGTAATTGTATTAGGCTCAGGTCCAAATCGTATAGGACAGGGTATAGAGTTTGACTATTCATGTGTACATGGATTATTGGCGGCTAAAGAAACCGGTTTTGAAGCCATCATGATTAATTGTAATCCGGAGACCGTGTCGACGGATTTCAACATGGCGGATAAGTTATACTTTGAACCTGTATATTGGGAGCATGTAAGAGAGATTATTGAATTAGAAAACCCAATAGGTGTAATTGTTCAATTAGGTGGTCAGACAGCTTTAAAAATGGCTGAAAAGCTTCACGAAAATGGCATTAAGATCATTGGAACGAGCTTTGAAGACATGGACATAGCGGAAGATCGTGGTAGCTTCTCAGATTTATTAAAAGAATTAGATATTCCTTATCCAAAATATGGGGTGGCAGAAAATGCTGAAGAAGCTATTAAGGTGGCTAATGAGGTAGGTTATCCAGTATTAGTGCGTCCTAGTTATGTATTAGGCGGGCAAGGTATGAGTATTGTGATTAACGATGAGGATTTAGAAAAGGCTGTAGTCAAATTACTGGGCGATTTACCTGGTAATAGAGTGCTTATTGACCACTTTTTAGATCGTGCAGAAGAAACTGAATCAGATTCTATTTGTGATGGGGAAGAAGTGCATATTGTGGGTTTAATGGAACATATAGAGCCTGCGGGGATTCACTCTGGAGATTCGAGCGCGGTGTTACCGCCTTTCAGCTTATCCGATAAAGTAATCGCGGATATGGAGAACTATTCTAAAAAAATTGCGAAAGCGTTGAATGTAATTGGTTTATTAAATATCCAATTTGCGGTTAAAGATGATAAAGTATATGTAATTGAAGCAAATCCAAGAGCTTCTAGAACAGTTCCATTTATTGCTAAGGCTTATGATGTGCCTTACATTAATATCGCTGCTAAAGTGATGTTAGGGGTGAATAAATTGAAAGATTTTAAAATTGAACGCAAACTAAAAGGTTTTGCTATTAAAGAGCCTGTGTTCAGTTTTGAAAAATTCCCTGAAGTTACTAAAGAGTTAGGACCAGAAATGAAGTCTACTGGGGAGGCAATTCGCTTTATCAAAGACTTGGAAGATCCTTATTTTAGAAAATTATATAAAGATAAATCGATGTATTTATCGAAATAGATTAGATAAGACCAAAATGTAGACTAATTTTTAGTCCAGATTCTGGTATTTAAATCTAAATCTTCAATTATTTGAAAAACGAAATCAATAACCTCTAGATCCGTTTCTAGGGTTTTTGATTTCGTTAAATTTTTATATAATCCTGCATCAAAGTAATTATTTCGAAGTGGGAAGGCTATATGAACTTTATGGTCACTGAAGCTGAGGGATATGGTTTCATTACAGCGGGCATTCAATTCCACTATTTCTTCCATCAATTTTGGCGTTAATATATATCTAGCTTCAACTTGGTCATTACTATAGCATACAAAGGCTTTTGAAAATTCCGGATTTTCTAATTTCACCATCGCATCTGAGGATTTCTGGAACATAGAAAATCCAGTCCATTTGCTTAAATTAAAGCTAAAGTCTTTAGGCCTCACTATGGTGGTGCCATTAAAATATTTGTTAAAATCTGCTACAAACAGAATTCCTTTAAATATATCATGCCAATGTTCCTGACGGCCATGCTTCGTATGCGTTACAGTTTTATATTCAGCATGAACCTCTGCAAAATAGAAAGCTGTTTTACCTACTTTAGCTTGCATATAATCCTCCGAATAATATCGGTCTGGGCTTTGGCTAAATAAGTTGGAGTTATTGAACTCTGCTTCGCCTATCCCATAGCCAGGTTTGAATACCAGCTCTGGACTATAACTTTCAAGGGCTCTTTTGAGGATGTCTAATTTATAATGTTCCTTAAAATGTTTTTGAGCCTGCCCTAAATGGTAAAGTTTATAACCCACAAATAAGATTAACAAAAACCCTGTAATTAATAATGGCAAACCATATTCAAAGCCAATAAACATACCCACCAGGCAAATAATGCCTAGACCATAGTATAGCAAAATTTGGCTAGCTATTGATTTCCGTTGTGCTTCTAATTGCAGGATTTCCGATTGAAAGCTTTCGGCGATCTGGCTTTTTTTAGGCATTGGTTTCAAATAAAGCTTTAGCGCTTATATTTTCTCTTTCCTCCGCTGGGGTTTCTAATACAGGTAAGGTGCTAAGGCTCATGATACCTGCAAATAAATTACTGGGAAACATTTGTACCGCATTATTAAATTCGGTAACAGCGGCATTGTAAGATCTTCTGGCAGCTGCAATTTGATCCTCCGATTCTGTCCAAGCTCCCTGTAATTGCAAAAAGTTAGTGTTGGATTTCAAGTCAGGATAATTCTCTGCATTCAGGATAATTCCCTGTACTTCTTTTTTTACGTCTTGGTCTAAAGCTAATTTTTCAGCCTCATCAAGTTTTCCCGTAAGGGCTCTGGTACGGAGATCGGTTAGACGGGTTAGGAGATTGTTTTCATGCGCCATGTATTGCTTTACAGTATCCACTAAATTTGGGAGTAAATCGAAGCGTTTTTTAAGCATCACATCAATAGCGCCGAAGGCATTCGTAACATTGTTTTTCTTGGCAATTAAACTATTATATATACTTACTCCTACAATGAGTAAGATAGCTAATAGAATGAGTGTTAGTATCATATATATTTGGTTTAGCTTATAAATTTAAATAAAATTTTTGGCATAACAAATTTGATACATAAAAAAACCCGTTCTGAAACGAACAGGTTTTAACTATTATTTAGAAAGGGCGTTTTTACAGCCTTATTTTATTAATCTAAGATGACAACACCTTTAGCCTCGAAAACAATTTCTTTTTTTGGCTCGGTGATTTTAGCAATTTCTTCGGCTGATTTTTTAGCATCTTCTGCATAGTGCTTTAAATCTTCAACGGAAGTTACTTTACGCTCTGCAAAACCATCGATTACTACTTTTTTTCCAGCAATATCAAAAGGCATGAAAAATTCATAATCTTTAAAGTTTACGAACATAGACTCTTTATTAGGCAATTCTAAACGCATAAAACAGCCTTTCTTTTGGCATACCAAAGTTACCACACCAGTAACCTTCATATCTGCTTTGTTTTTTTCACCTAAGGTTTTTTCAATTTCAGCGGTTGTAATAATACCACCTTCTGTTACGCCCTCTCCAAAAGATTGACCTTTGATTGGGGTAGCAGTTTGCGCGAATGCAAATGCACTCATGAAAGTAAACACTAAGCTTAAAAGTAATTTATTCATAACTAATTATTTTTTATATGTAGTTAAACGTGTGACAAAGGTATTTAAAATTATTCTAACAAGAAAATAGATTAAACTTAACCAAATAAGAGTGAGAATACTTGGTCTATTTTTCCTACAGGAATAATTTCTATCTGGTATTTTTTAGGGTCTATACTTTTAGCATTGCCTTGCGCGATATAAATTTGTTCAAAACCTAGTTTTTCAGCTTCGGCAATACGTTGTTCTACCCTATTAACAGCTCTAATTTCTCCGGATAAACCCACTTCTGCGGAAAAACATATTTTTGAGGATATAGCGATATCTTCGTGTGAAGAAATAATGGCTGCCATGATGGCTAAATCTATGGCAGGATCTTCAACTTTTATACCACCCGCAATATTTAAAAATACATCCTTGGCATTCAGTCTGAATCCACACCTTTTTTCTAAGACAGCCAACAACATATTCATACGTTTGGTGTCAAACCCATTAGCAGAGCGCTGAGGCGTCCCATAAGGCGAAGGGCTTACCAAGGCTTGGGTTTCAATGAGCATGGGTCTAGCGCCCTCTAAAGTGGCTGATATGGCTATTCCGCTGAGCTCTTCAATTCTTTCTGATAAAAGGATTTCTGATGGATTCGCAACTTCTCGCAGGCCATTTCCTTGCATCGCATAGATACCCATTTCAGCAGCTGCCCCAAACCGGTTTTTAATGGACCTTAAGATTCTATAAATATGATGCCTGTCACCTTCAAATTGCAATACGGTATCGACCATATGCTCCAAAATTTTTGGTCCGGCAATCATCCCATCTTTTGTAATATGGCCAATTAAAAATACGGGGGTATAACTTTCTTTAGCATATCTAATTAATTCAGCCGTACATTCTCTAACTTGGGATACACTTCCAGGCGTAGAATCTATAAATGGGGATTGCAAGGTTTGGATAGAGTCTATAATAACTAAATCGGGTTCTACTTGCTCTATTTGTTTAAAAATATTAGCGGTGGCGGTTTCAGTTAGTACAAAACAATGTGGATTTATATCATTTTGAATGCGGGTAGCACGCATTTTAATTTGCGATTCACTTTCCTCTCCAGATACGTAAAGCACCTTTTGACCTTTTAATTTCAAGGCAAGTTGCAACATTAAGGTAGATTTTCCTATACCAGGTTCTCCGCCTATTAAAATCACAGATCCGGGAACTAAGCCTCCCCCTAAAACGCGATCTAATTCTGTATCGCCGGTTAATACTCTGGCAATATCCGCATCAGCAACTTCTTCTATAGGTTGAGCTTTGGCTACGCGCGCTTTTCCGCCACTGGTTTTCCAAACATTTTGGGTTTTAGTGGATTTATCAATGATTTCTTCTACAAAAGTATTCCATTGATTACAAGCCGGACATTTACCTAGCCATTTGACTGATTCATAACCACAACTTTGGCAGAAATAAGAGGATTTAGTTTTCAATATAAAATGCTTATTGTTAGTTCAAAAATAAGTTATTTATCCATGCTTGCTGTGGAATTTTTATCCACAAAAAAACCCTAAGTAATCACTTAGGGTTTTTCTATAGAGTATAATACCCTTATAGTTTAATCTCTTCATCTTTATCCGAATAAAAATGGAATTCGGTTAAATGATAAGAGGATACTGGTTTTACTTTTATCCATTGCCCAAATTTGAAAAACCACTTCATTTGTAAAGAAATTAATCCTTTCTTAATGAAGGCTTCAATATAAGGGTGGACATGTAATTGAATTTTCTTTTCATTTTGCTCTGTTAAGATATAATTCAAATTACTTTCAATATCGTCCATTAATACAATGCTTGCTTTAATTTCACCAGTACCATCACAGGTAGGGCATTTTTCAGCAGTAACAATGTTCATCTCAGGACGAACCCTTTGTCGGGTAATCTGTACCAAACCAAATTTACTCGGCGGTAAAATGGTATGCTTTGCACGATCCAAAAGCATGAGCTCGCGCAAGTGGTCAAACAATATTTTTCTATTGGCAGGCTTGTGCATATCTATAAAATCTATGACAACAATACCTCCCATATCTCTTAAGCGCAATTGCCTTGCGATTTCTTTGGCTGCCTCCTTATTTACTTGTAAGGCATTTTCTTCCTGATTCTCTTTACTCGCAGTGCGATTTCCAGAGTTGACATCTATAACGTGTAAAGCTTCGGTATGTTCTACCACTAAATATGCTCCACCAGCTAAATTCACTGTTTTACCAAAACCATTTTTGATTTGCTTTTCAATGCCGAAATGCTCAAATATGGGTTCCTTATGTTTATATATTTTCACAATCTTCTCCATTTCTGGTGATATCTCGCGAACATATGCTTTGATGTCTTCATAGACACTAGCATCATTTACATAAACATTGGCAAAGTCAGTGTTTAATAAGTCACGGATTAAGGTAGAGGTTCTATCCATTTCCCCTAAAATCCTTTTGGAAGGATCTACTTCTGGGAGTCTTTTACTAAAGTTATCCCATTTCGATACAGCGTCCGTTAAATCTTTTTGCAATTCAGCAACTCCTTTTCCTTCCGAAACTGTACGTATGATAACTCCAAAGTTTTTAGGCTTTATACTTTCAATAATCTTTTTTAAACGATTACGCTCAGTATTGCTTTTAATCTTTTTAGAAATCGATATTACATTCGAAAAAGGTACTAACACAATGTATCTTCCTGCAATGGAAAGATCTGCACTGAGTCGGGGTCCTTTTGTTGAAATAGGTTCTTTGGCAATCTGTACAGGCAATAATAAATTTTTAGCCACCACCTCGGAAATTTTTCCCGCTTTATTGATGTCGGCTTCTAATTTTAGATTGTCTAAAAGAGGGCCAATGTTTGTGCCGTTGCGCTTAATCTTGGTAAGCTTTATGAGTGACTGTACTTGAGGGCCTAGGTCGAAATAGTGCAAAAAGGCGTCTTTTTCATAACCTACATCAACGAACGCAGCATTTAAGCCCGGCATTATTTTCTTAATGCGGCCTAAATAAATATCCCCAACAGCATAATTGTTGTTAAGGTGTTCTTTATGAAGCTCTACAAGTTGTCTGTCCTCGACTAAAGCTATGGTTACTCCATTTGGAGTGGAATCGATTATTAATTCTTTTACCAAAAGCTACAAATTTTAAGGTTTTCACCTTAATTAAACATGGACAAAAACATTCATTCCATAAATAAATACTTCCCTGAAGGCTATAGCATTTATTTATGGAATTTATATAACAGTTTAGAAATTACTATTTTTTCTTATGTCTGTTTTTTCTTAAACGTTTTTTACGTTTGTGGGTAGCCATTTTATGTCTTTTTCTTTTTTTACCGCTTGGCATAATGATGAAGTTTTAATGTTTTTTTAATTCTGTTAATTAAGTTATTTTTTTAGTTCAGCTACCTTCTGATCAATGAACTTGGTCAGGGTTGGATTAGCCGCTAATTTTTTACTATTTAAGTAAGCCTCTACTGCATTCTCTTTTTGATCTAAGCTTTCGTAAGCAGTAGCCAAATAAAAGTAAGCCTCCGGACTTGCTTTAATATTCTGAATAATATTGTTAAAGCGGGTGATTGCTTTGTCGAATTGCCCAGATTTAATGGCGAAGATACCTAAATTGGTATTTGCCTTTAAATTCTTAGGATCGCTTTCTACAACTTCTTGAAGTATTCTAATCCCTTCCATCGGAGCCCCTAAACCATTTACAATTGTAATTCCTAGGCCGGTTTTAGCTTCTAAGTTAGTAGAGTCAATAGCAATTGCCTCTTTAAATGCATGGTTTGCTTTGGTTAATACAGCGTTTTGTAATACCTCATCTTCTGTGATGGTTTCAAAGGCATCCTGAAATTGATTGCCGGTTTTCAACCATTGTTCAAAGCTAGGTTTTTGTGTCGCAATATATTCTAAGTATAATGCACTAGGAATTAATTGCTCTACATCATCCCATTTTTGAGATAGCTTTTTAGCTAAGTCAATTTTAGCCTCCCCGCTAGCTTTTTTAAACTGGCCTTCGAGTAAGGTAATGTCTTTTGCTAAATTGTTGCTGATTAAATTTTTACCTGTAGAAGATGCCTCTTCTATAGTAATAGCTGGAGCTTCAGGAGCTGCATCTGCAGTTGCTGAAGCTTCAGCTGGATTCTCTTTAGCTTCTAAAACTTTGATATCTCTGCTAAATAAAAAGCCGGTTAAAAGTACTAGAACAACGATAAGCGCTACTTGTATTTTTTTGGTATTATTTAACATGAGATTGGAGTTTAAGATTAAGCCTCAGATTGAATTTTTTTAGAGTTATTTTTTACTTTATCTACAAAAACTTTTGCAGGTTTAAAGCTAGGCACAAAATGCTCAGGAATAATAATGGCTGTGTTTTTAGAAATATTTCTAGCAGTTTTTTGGGCTCTTTTCTTAACCACAAAGCTACCAAATCCTCTAACATAAACGTTTTCGCCGCCTATCATACTGTTTTTAATCACTTTGAAAAACGCCTCTACAGTTTCTTGCACGTCTACCTTTTCAATTCCTGTCTTATTTGATATTTCGGAAATAATATCTGCCTTCGTCATGTTTTCTATTTATTATGTTTATTTTGTATGTTATTTATTAGTGTTTTGGGGATGCAAAAGTACTGCTTTTTAATTAGATAGGGAAATTAATTTCATATTAAAATCAATTATCTGGGGATTAGCCCTCAAAATTTTACAAATAGAAGGCTTTTATATACTTTCATTTGGTTTCCCTGATTCAGTTTTTGAATGTATTTTTGGAAATGAATTTTCAATCTACCTTAATGACTTGGTATGCTCAAAACAAGCGGGATTTACCTTGGCGTAACACCCAGGATGCCTATGTTATTTGGCTCTCGGAGATTATTTTGCAACAAACCCGAGTGGAGCAGGGCTTGCCTTATTTTGAACGGTTTTTATCTCATTATCCATCAGTAAAGGATTTCGCGCAGGCTTCGGTAGATGAAATTTTAAAACACTGGCAAGGTTTAGGATATTATTCCAGAGGACGCAATATGTGGCATACTGCTCAAGAGGTAACTGTCAGGTATAATAGCCAATTTCCAACGAAATACGCAGATTTAATTAAGTTAAAAGGAATTGGGGAGTATACCGCGGCCGCCATTGCTTCTTTTTCTGTTAATGAAAACAAAGCGGTTTTAGATGGCAATGTGTTTCGGGTTTTAGCTCGCTATTTTGGGATTTCCGAAGCCATAAATAGCAATAAAGGCAAAAGAGTGTTTGCTGATTTAGCACAAGATTTAATTCAGGATCAGCCTGCCCAAATTTACAATCAAGCTATTATGGAGTTTGGGGCATTACAATGTAAACCCCAAAGCCCCAATTGTGATATTTGCCCTTTGAATATGTCTTGTTATGCTTTCAAACATCAAGTTGTGAAGGATTTGCCACTAAAAATAAAAGCTTCCAAACCTAAGCCTAGGTACTTTAATTATTTTGTTATTTCAGATGGGGAGTCCATATACTTTAAACAACGTGCTGCCGGGGATATATGGCAAGGTCTATATGATTTCCCTTTGATGGAAACTTTAACTAATCCAAAAGAAAATTATGCTGAATTTTATGCGCAAATTCAGCTAGAATTTGGAAATCAAGTGGTTATCAAGCCTATTACGCAAATAAAACAGGTTTTAAGTCATCAAATTATCTATGCTCAATTTTTTGCATTAGAAAATTATATGATTAACTTTAGTATACAAGACCAAATTAAATTGACCAATATGGAGGAATTTAAAAAGCTAGCCCATCCAAAACTAATAGCCAATTTTTTGGAAATGTATCAAACAAATTAAATCTATATTTATGTCAGGCATTAACAAAGTAATTTTAGTAGGACACTTGGGTAAAGACCCTGAAGTTAGGCATTTAGATGGGGGTGTGACGGTGGCAAGTTTTCCATTAGCAACCTCGGAAACGTATAATAAAGACGGAAAGCGCGTAGAGCAAACCGAATGGCATAATATTGTATTGTGGAGGGGTTTGGCAGAAGTAGCTTCCAAATATTTGCAAAAAGGGAAATTGGTATATATCGAAGGTAAACTTAGAACCCGATCTTTTGAGGATAAAGAAAAAGTTAAAAAGTACATCACAGAAGTGGTCGCAGAAAACTTTACCATGCTAGGTAGAAAGAGTGATTTTGAACCCCATGCGAATGGTGAGGATCATGTAGCTAAGTCTGAAGATGGTATGGGCAATGTGATTAAAGACCCGGTAATGGATGATGGGGATTTACCATTTTAAAATTTATTATAAAAAAAGCCCCTGTATTTTGCAGGGGCTTTTTTCTTATTCTACCGTTACGGATTTTGCTAAATTTCTTGGCTGATCTACATTACAGCCTCTTAATACAGCGATATGATAAGATAGTAATTGGAGAGGTATGGTGGCTAAAAGCGGTAGAAATGCTTCACTACATGCAGGTATTTCTATGCAGTAATCAACCATCTTTTTAACTTCCACATCGCCTTTAGTAACGATTGCTAAAACAATTCCTTTACGGGCTTTTACTTCCTGAATATTGCTGATTACTTTTTCGTAAGATGAATTTTGAGTAGCAATAAATATTACCGGCATCTCTTCATCTATTAAAGCAATAGGGCCATGCTTCATTTCTGCCGCTGGATAGCCTTCTGCATGGATATAAGAGATTTCCTTTAGTTTTAAGGCTCCTTCTAAAGCAACAGGGAATGCGCTCCCTCTCCCTAAGAAAATGGCGTTTCGAGCATCTTTGAATTTTTCAGAAATGCTTTTGATATAATCATTAGATTCTAAGGCTTTAGCGATTTTGTCAGGAATGCAATCCAGTTCGGTTAATAATTCCACTAATTTATTATTAGAAAGAGTACCTTTTTGTTGAGCCATATAAAAGGCCATTAAGGTGAGGACAGTAACCTGCGCGGTAAAGGCCTTAGTAGAGGCTACGCCAATTTCTGGGCCAGCGTGGGTATAAACCCCTGCGTGCGTGATTCTCGGAATAGATGCTCCAACCACATTACATACCCCAAAAATGGTGGCCCCTTTTTCTTTAGCCATTTCTATAGCGGCCATAGTATCGGCGGTTTCTCCAGATTGAGATATGGCAATTACTACATCTTTTTCGGTAATTATTGGGTTTCTGTAACGGAATTCCGAAGCATATTCTACTTCCACAGGAATACGAGCATATTCTTCAATGAGATATTCGCCTACTAAGCCAGCGTGCCAGGATGTTCCACAAGCAACGATGATAATTCGGTCTATATTTTTTAACTTATCGGCATACTCTTTAATCCCACCTAATTGTACTAAGCCTGCGTCCGGATATATTCTACCGCGCATACAATCCCGAATAGAACGCGGTTGTTCATTAATCTCCTTCAACATAAAGTGATCGTAACCACCTTTTTCGAGCATTTCTAACTTTAACTCCAATTCTTGGATATAGGGAGTTTGTACAATATTGTCCAGACGTTTTACTAGGAGTTCATCACGCTTTAAAAAGGCAATTTCATTATCATTTAAATAAATTACATTTTTAGTGTATTCTATAATGGGTGTAGCATCTGAAGCTATGAAATATTCTCCGTCTCCAACTCCGATTACCATCGGGCTTCCTTTACGAGCAGCTATCAATTGGTCTGGATGTTCTTCATCCATTACCACAATGGCATAAGCGCCATTTACTTTGTGTAAAGCTAAGCGAACGGCTTCTAATAAGTCTATATTCTCATTTTTGTAAACATCTTCAATAAGGTGTATTAATACTTCTGTATCCGTGTCACTTCTAAATTCATGCCCACGAGTACTTAATTCCTCTTTGAGAGTGGCGTAATTCTCTATAATTCCATTGTGAATAATAGCGAGTTTTCCGAGATGAGATGTATGAGGGTGAGAGTTTTTATCGGAGGGTGGACCATGAGTAGCCCAGCGAGTATGTCCCATGCCGATAGTGCCTTGTAATTTAATCCCATTTACGGAATCTTCTAAATCGGCAACTTTTCCTGCTTTTTTATAAATGCTTAGTTCTCCATGGTCGAGGAGTGCTATACCAGCACTATCATAACCCCGATATTCGAGTCGTTTTAATCCTTTGATAACGATGGGCCATGCCTGACGATATCCAATGTAACCTACAATTCCACACATAGTTAGATAAATTTTTAATTCTCCCGAAAATAGTAATTCTCGGGAGAAAAACAATCTAATCTACTTTTGTGTAATAAATATTTAATTTTAAAGTGCCGTTTTGATTGCCTGTAGCTTTGTTTTGACTGCGAATAATAGATCGCGTGGAAGTATTAAAAGCTGGGTTTAGCATATGTTGATCCAATGGCGTAGGACCTAAGAAAGTTCCATAATCTTGTACTTTACCCGTCATTAAATCTTGAATATAACTGGTAACTACAAAAACATATTGATTTTTTGCCGCATTAAAATAGCCTCCAAATACGGATTGATCTAAACCTCTGGAATCTCCAAATGCTTCATTATCGGGAATGTTTTTACGTTGATTGGCAATGTCATTACGGTAAAGCGCTAATCTAGCTGAAGCTTCAAATGGGAATAAATTAGTACCTGGTTCAAGGTCAACTACAAGTTCGGCCTTATTAATTACTATTTTACCGGCTTCTGCTCTAAATTTTGTGAAGTATGGGAAAGTTATTTTATTCCTTAAACCCCCTGTACCTTGTAAGTATGTTCTTTCAAATTGTTGATTAGGTTTGCTCAATTGTTCAGCAACCGGCGTACCTGTATAATCATGTTTAATACTCGCTACTGAAACTCTATTAGCTGTTCCTATCGGAAACAATGCTTTTAAAGTATCGATGGTAACCGGTGTATTATTTGGATTTTTTGTTTTATAATAAATGGTAATGTAAGCGCCTGCTTCGTTCAAATTAATATAAGAAATACCTCCTTGGCGCGTGGTTTTAGATTTATCAACTTTCACATACAACCCTTTAAACACCTCGCTAAAATTAAAATCATTTTTAAGTGTAGAAGTGCTGGCGTTTAAAATGTTATTAGATACAAATTGATTATTTAAACGTATACGCAGTTGAGGGGCTAAATTGGCCACCGTATCTGGAATCCCATTGAGAGGGTCAATTACTTTAACGCGTGTAGTTGGGAATATTTTGGTGGTTTTAGAACCTAATACTGGTGTTTCATAAGCATAGGTAGCATTGCTCGGAAATCTATCTCCTAATGCTATATTTTCCTTTAATTGATGTACATCGAAACTAAAAGTATTCGTAGTATCCCCATAAAACTCCGAACTGTAAGGCAAAATCAAAACGGCGGAATCTAAAGTAGGTTCAGTACCGAATGAAAATGGATTAGCGGGTAAGCCAACAGCAAATGCAATATTGGATTCGGTAGTTCCGAAAATAGGGTCGATTAAGTAACCCAGTGGATGACGGTTTAAGCCATTGGTTTGGCCTACTTCTTCTAATACAGTGCGTGAGTGAATAGTAAGTGTATCTACAAAAGATCCTTCAATCGCACTTTCCGGGTCAATCTCCAATCCTATGGTTAAAGATTTTTTACAACCAGTTAAAATAAAAAGACTTATCAACAGGGTCAATAAGTCTAATTTGGTAAATTTCATATATAAAATTATAAACTATTCTAGGCAACAGATATCAATTCTTCTTTCTGAATATCTTCGTAAAAATTGAAGTAATTCTCGAAATCTTCGGTTAAATTAAATGCTAAAGTTGGTTTATTCGAATCTTTAACAAATTTTAACACATCTTCATGCACTTTATCTGACCCAATTACCACAGCATCAGCATGTTGAATTGCTCCACAGTGCATGCTGTTACAGTCTGCATTTTTAAAGAATTTAGTGTCTTCTTCAGTCATACCTTGCATCACTGCTTTTTTAGCAATATGCTCATTTAATTTTTCATCAAAGCAGTTTTCGTATATAGAATAAACCACTTTTGCATTTTTAAATGTAGGGTCGTTTTTATACGAGGTTTTGATATAGGTAGGTACTAAAGCGGTCATCCATCCATGGCAATGTACCACATCAGGAGCCCAACCTAATTTTTTTACAGTTTCTAGTGCTCCTTTGCAAAAGAAAATGCTTCTTTCATCATTATCTGCGAAAAACTTATTTTCCTTATCTCTGAAAACTGATTTACGTTGAAAATAATCTTCATTATCTAAAAAGTACACTTGCATTCGGGCAGACGGGATGGAAGCAACCTTGATAATCAATGGGTTGTCATTTTCGTCAATCACGATATTCATACCTGATAAACGAATCACCTCATGTAAACGATTTCTACGCTCGTTGATATTGCCAAATCTAGGCATCAAGATACGTATCTCAAATCCTTTATCTTGCATTGCTTGAGGAAGGTTTCGTGTTATTTCAGCTATTTTTGTAAGTTCGAGGAAAGGCGACATCTCGTGTGTAACAATCAATAGCTTCGTTTTTGCCATCTCCATATTGAAATAAAATTATGTTAATTTAAAGATTTCCAAGGGGCAAAGGTACGGATAATATTAATAATTATCAATTATTGTCCAAATGGCTTGGCACTTTAGGTAGAAATCCCCAACTTTGGCACTGAAATTAGTGAAACTCTATTTTGGAAATAATTCAAACCCAAAAGGCTCTTCAAGAGTCTCTTTCAGAAAAACGAAGCCAAGGAGCAAAAATTGCCTTAGTACCTACCATGGGTGCTCTTCACAACGGCCACATTTCTTTAATTCAAATAGCACAACAGCAGGCCGACTTGGTGGTGTGTAGTATTTTTGTAAACCCAACTCAATTTACTGACCCAAAAGACTTAGAAAAATATCCACGTCCTTTAGAACATGATATTAAAATGCTGGAGCAGGTTGGTTGTAGTATAGTGTTTATGCCTTCAGTTTTAGAAATGTATCCGCAATATCCAAAAGCCGAGGATTGGGCTATCGATTTAGGCCCAGCAGAGTTCTTACTAGAAGGGGAATATAGAAAGGGTCATTATCAAGGCGTAACGCAAATTGTGAAAAAGTTATTTGACGCGGTAGACCCTGACTTTGCCTATTTTGGACAAAAGGATTTTCAGCAGGTAATGATGATTCGCAATATGGTGGAAAGGTTGGCCCTGGATGTGAAAATTGTGATGTGTCCAATTGTTAGAGAGCCAGATGGCTTGGCGATGAGTTCTAGAAATATACATTTGACTAACCAAGATAGGCAAAATGCCTTGGTGTTAAGTGAGGCACTTCAATTTGTGAAAGATAATTATCAGGATTATAATTTAGAAGATTTACTGGCAAAGGCCAATGAAATGATTGGGCAGAAGTCAGGCGTGGAGCTAGATTATTTCGTAATAGCAGATCCTAAAACATTATATCCATTGACAAAAAGTACGAAGGATGAAGCCATTGCTTTAGTAGCTGCAAAGGTGGGTACCACACGTTTAATCGATAATATGCTTATCGGCTAAATACTTTTTCTTAACTTTGCCCCCATGATCATTGAGATTTTAAAATCTAAAATACACAGGGTTAAGGTAACCCAAGCGGAATTGAATTATGTAGGGAGTATTACCATCGATGAGGATTTGATGGATGCTGCACAAATTATCGCGAATGAAAAGGTGCAAATTGTAAATAACAACAACGGAGAGCGCTTTGAAACTTATGTTATCAGAGGTGAGCGCGGAACGGGAATTGTTTGTTTGAATGGAGCAACGGCCAGAAAAGTACAGGTAGGAGATATTTTAATTATCATGTCTTATGGCTCTTTGCCGATCGCAGAAGCTAAGGCGTATCAGCCAATTTTAGTATTCCCTGACGATAATAATAAACTTTTATAGCAAATTATAAAGTATTTAAGGATGTTGGGCTTGTGTAAAAATACTATGCAGCCATAACAATTTTATTTTTCTATTTTTAAATTTGCTGAATATTCAAGTCTAACCTTAAAAAAAAATATAAATATGGTATTTGAGCTTACTGAAGAACAGTTGATGATTCAACAAGCAGCAAGAGATTTTGCGCAAACTGAATTAAAGCCAGGTGTTATTGAAAGAGATGAGCACCAAAAGTTCCCTGCTGAACAGGTGAAAAAATTAGGTGAACTTGGATTTTTAGGGATGATGGTTGATCCAGCCTATAATGGAAGTGGATTAGATGCTGTCTCTTATGCCTTAGTAATGGAAGAATTATCAAAGGTTGATGCTTCGGCTTCTGTGGTAGTTTCAGTTAATAACTCTTTGGTTTGTTATGGTTTAGAGGCATTTGGTTCAGAAGCTCAAAAGGTAAAATATTTAAAACCTTTAGCGAGTGGCGAAAAGATTGGTGCATTTTGTTTATCAGAGCCAGAGGCTGGATCTGACGCTACCTTTCAACAAACAACCGCGGAGGATATGGGTGACTACTACCTTTTAAATGGTACAAAAAACTGGATTACTAATGGCAGTACAGCTAGTACTTATTTAGTAATTGCGCAAACTGATAAATCGTTAAAACACCGTGGTATCAATGCTTTCATCGTTGAAAAAGGGATGGAAGGATTTACTATCGGTCCCAAGGAAAATAAATTAGGTATTAGAGGCTCAGATACGCATAGCTTAATGTTTAATGATGTGAAAGTGCCTAAAGAAAATAGAATTGGAGAAGAAGGGTTTGGGTTTAAGTTTGCGATGAAAACCTTAGAAGGTGGACGTATTGGAATTGCTGCACAAGCTTTAGGAATTGCAGCGGGAGCCTACGAATTAGCTTTAGCTTATTCTAAAGAACGTAAATCTTTCGGTAAGCCTATTTGTGAGCATCAAGCAATTGCTTTTAAATTAGCGGATATGGCTACGCAGATTGAAGCGGCTCGTATGTTAGTTTACAAAGCTGCTTGGTTAAAAGACCAAGGTAAATCGTATACAGAAGCAGCGGCTATGGCTAAATTATTTGCTTCTAAAACAGCGATGGATGTAACGGTAGAAGCCGTTCAAATTCACGGTGGATATGGGTTCGTAAAAGAATATCATGTAGAGCGTTTAATGCGCGATGCTAAGATCACTCAAATTTATGAAGGAACTTCCGAAATTCAGAAAATGGTAATTAGCCGTTCTGTATTAGCAGGATCTTAATTACTTAATTATTTAATGCGGGGGCACCTGAATAGGAGCCTCCGTTTTCATTTCTTCGACTTCTGTTATATTCAATAAGGGTACAATAGAGGTACAACAAGGGTTTAACTTCGTATTACATTCAAGAAAACTTCGGATTAGCTTCGAATAGTCTTCTCATGTTCTTCGGAAAGTATAGGGCTTTCTTCGGAAAGTGTTCGGGAAGCACCCGAATAAATGTCGATTGCTTTCCAAATTTGTACACTTATTGGTCCTTAGTTATACCCTAGTTGGTATAAAGCTGTCCTATAGTTTATTCGAATGCTTGCCCTAACGGGAAGTTAACCCTCTTTTTAATATAAATGATGATATTAATCTTTGTCTGAGCCTAATATAGAATTTAGCAACATTTTAATGATAGCTAAAACTATGGCTAGAATGGCTGCGGAGAAAAAGCCGTTGGTATTAAAGCCTTCCATCAGATTATCTACTAATAGGATCATTAGTACAGAAATAATGAAGGATACTAATCCTAAGGTAAGAAAGTTAATGGGAAAGGTTAGAAGCCTTAATATGGTGCCAATTGTGGCATTTACAATAGCAATTAAGATGGCTGCTATTAATGCTGAACCGTACCCATCCACAGAAACGCCAGGGACAATGTAACAACCGATAAGCATGGCGAGTCCCATCAATAAAATTTCAATAATAAATTTCATGTTTTTAAATTTGGTTTATGGTGAACAAAGTAGTTATTTTTTTATGGGTTTGTTTTTGTATGTCCTGCAGTAGTACGGATAAAGTCCCTCAACTTCAACCTCAGTTTAAACCTGATTCTACAGGAATTGTTTTTCTAAATATAGAAAAATCTAGTGTGCTTTTATTAAAGAAAATGTTGGAATCAGCAGATAATTTTAATGATCAGCGATTAGTGTCGGTATACCAATTGAATGAGGAGGGTTCTGCGGGTTTGGCAGAAGAAGTATTTCCGGGTAATCTGGAAGTGAAAAATGAGCAACTTATTTTTACACCATCAAAACCTTTCGTCCCTGGGAAGGAATATCTTTTAGAAACCTATATAGAAAGCTCTTTTGGGGATATGGAGGATATTTTGAGAGGAAATTTGGGGAATTCTCCCAAGCCTAAAACACATATTTTGAAGCGTTGAATGAACTGAAAATCAAGCGGAAATAAAGGCTAGCTTTTAAAAGTCAAAAATATTTATTACTTTTGTGCCGTAATAGAATGTATGAGGGGACAGTGTCCCCTCTTTTTTTTCCAAAATTTTAGACTATGCAGGTTGAAAAAAGAGTAACAGAATTAGTTCTAGAGAAAATTGCAGATCGTCCGGAATTGTATATAGTGGATGTTAAGTTTTTACCAAATAAACGTTTAATTATACAGGTAGATGGCGATCAGGGGATCAGTATCCAAGATTGTGTGGCTATTAGTCGTCATGTGGGATTTCATTTAGAAGAGGAAAACGCCATTGAGGGTGCTTATCATTTAGAGGTCACTTCACCGGGAGTTGGGGAGCCATTATTGTTAAATCGTCAATATCACAAAAATATAGGTAGAGATTTAAGTATTAAACTTCAAGATGGCACCTTACATGAAGGTAAATTGCTTGCAGTGAATGAGTCGACTATTCAGGTGGAAGAAAAAGTAAAAGAAAAAGGTAAAAAGGTGCAATTGGTAGAAACTACCTTTGAACTAGATCAAATTATAGAAACTAAAGTATTAATTTCATTTAAATAAGATGAGCAATATTAATTTAATTGATTCATTTCAAGAGTTTAAAGAGTTCAAGAATATCGACCGTCCAACGGTAATTAGCGTATTGGAGGAGGTGTTTAGAAGTATGTTGCGTAAAAAATACGGAACGGATGAGAATTGTGATGTAATTGTAAATCCAGACAATGGGGATTTAGAGATTTGGCGTACCCGTAAGGTAATGGAAGATGGGTTTTCTGAGGATGACGATTTAGAAATCGAATTAGCAGAGGCTAAAACTTTAGATCCAGATTTAGAGGTGGGGGATGAATATATTGAGCAAATTACTTTAGAGAGTTTTGGACGTAGAGCGATTTTAGCAGCACGTCAGACTTTAGTGTCTAAGGTATTAGAGTTAGAAAAAGACGAGATCTTTAAAAAATATAAAGATAGAGTTGGAGAAATTGTAACTGGAGAAGTTTACCAAGTTTGGAAAAAAGAAACCTTGGTTTTGGATGATGAAGGAAATGAATTAATCATGCCTAAAACAGAGCAAATACCTGCAGATTACTTTAAAAAAGGAGATGCGGTGAGAGCCGTAATTTCTAAAGTAGATATGGTAAATGCTACACCGAAAATCATTATCTCTAGAATTGCTCCTGAATTTTTACAACGCTTATTTGAAATTGAAGTACCGGAGATTTTCGATGGCTTAATTACTATTAAGAAAATTGTGAGAGAACCAGGTGAAAGAGCTAAAGTTGCTGTAGAATCTTACGATGATAGAATTGATCCAGTGGGTGCATGTGTGGGTATGAAGGGATCTCGTATTCATGGTATTGTAAGAGAGTTGAAAAACGAGAATATCGATGTTATTAATTTCACAACCAATATCTCATTATACATTCAGCGTGCTTTAAGTCCGGCGAAAATTACTTCTATTAAATTAGATGATGCCACTAAACATGCATCGGTGTATTTAAAACCTGATCAAGTATCCTTAGCTATCGGTAGAGGTGGACACAATATTAAATTGGCAGGTAAATTGACAGGATATGAAATTGATGTATATCGTGAGGCTGGAGAAGAAGATGAAGATGTAGATTTAGAGGAATTCTCAGATGAAATCGATAGCTGGATTATCGATGAGTTAAAAGCTATTGGTTTAGATACGGCCAAAAGTGTTTTAGCTCTAACCATTGATGAATTGGTAAAAAGAACAGACTTAGAAGAAGAGACCATTAAAGAGGTGGTTAGTATTTTACAGTCGGAGTTTGAATAAACTTAAATTCTTGAATTAATAAGAATAAACGTTACTTTTGTATATAATTAGAAAATAAGAGGATAATAAATGTCAGACGACAAAACGATAATTTTATTTAAAGCAGTAAAGGAACTTAATGTAGGAATTGCTACCGCGGTAGAATTTTTATCTAAGAAGGGCTTTGCTGTGGAAAATAAACCCACTACGAAACTTTCCCGGGATATGTATGATGCCTTGTTAAAAGAGTTTCAAGGTGACAAAATAGTAAAAGAAGAAGCAAACCAGATCGTAATAGGGAAAATTCGTCGTGATGAACCTGAGGTACCTGAGAAGGCCCCTGAGGAACCTAAGAAGAAGCAGGATTTTGAGAATGAAGGCGTATTGATTAAAAATGTGCAGCAATTTACTCCGCCTGTTGAAAAACCTAAGGATGAGCCTAGTGTAACAACTAAGGCGAATGTAGAAGAGAAAAAAGAAGCGACTGTATCTGATGATAAAGCTGATGATTCAGCTTTGCCAGGTGTAAAAATTGTAGGCAAGATCAATTTAAATGATTTATCGGGTAAAGGTAAGTCAGTTAAAAAAGAGGAGTCTTCCCCAGCACCTGTTAAAGTGGAGTCTGTTAATACACCTGAGAAAGCAGTAGAAAAGCCTGTGGAGAAAGCGCCTGAGCAGCCTGTAGAAAAACCAGCTACAAAGGTTGAAGAAAAGTCTGCTCAACCAGTTGCAGAAACCCCAGCGGTAAAAACGGAAACTACGGATACTAAGCCTGTGAAAACAGAGGCTCCAGTAAGCCCGGCTAGCGCTTCAAATTCGGCTAAGCCAGCTTCAGCTAACCCAACTAAGCCTGTTGTTGACAAAAAAGAGGAAACCCCTGCGGCTCCTGGATCAGAAGTTATAAAAGCTCGTTCAGTGAGATTGTCGGGTCCGAATATTGTGGGTAAGATTACTTTGCCTACCACTCCTGACAGAAGAAACCAACCTGTGGCTTCTTCCACTGGAGATAATGACGCTAAACGTAAGCGTAAACGTAAAAAAACACCTGGAGCACCGGGAACTTTCCCGAATACTCAAGGAGCCAATAATAATACAGGCGGTACTAATACACAACGTGGCCCAGGCCAAGGTGGCGGTAATAGACCTGATTTTAGAGGTGGTAATAACGGTCCGAATCGTGGGAATCATAGGAATAATAGACCTGGGCAAACCGGGGCGCCTAAAGAGGAACCTACAGAAAAGGAAATCCAAGATCAAATTAAAGCTACTTTAGCGCGATTAAGTGGTGCAGGAAAGTCTGGTAAATTTGCTCAACGTGCAAAATTACGTCGCCAGAAAAGAGATGATATTGCACACAATGCGGAAGAATTAGCTTTAGAAGAACAAGCGCAATCAAAAGTATTAAAGGTTACGGAATTTGTTACTGCTAATGAATTAGCTAATATGATGGACGTGCCTGTAACTAAGATTATCGGAACTTGTATGAGCTTAGGGATGTTCGTATCCATTAACCAACGTTTGGATGCGGAGACTTTAACAATCGTAGCCGATGAGTTTGGATATGAAATTCAATTCGTAAAAGCGGATGAAGAGGCTGAAACTTTATTTGAAGAAGAAGATAGCCCAGAATCATTAGAGCCTCGTGTACCAGTAGTTACAATTATGGGTCACGTGGATCATGGTAAAACATCCTTGTTAGATTATATCAGAAAAGCAAACGTAGTAGCTGGAGAGGCTGGAGGTATTACACAGCACATTGGTGCTTATAAGGTAACCACGGCTAACGGTAAACAAGTTACATTCTTAGATACACCTGGTCACGAAGCCTTTACGGCGATGCGTGCAAGGGGTGCTAAGGTTGCGGATATTGCCATTATAGTAATTGCTGCGGACGATGCGGTAATGCCTCAGACAAAAGAGGCTATTAACCACGCACAAGCAGCAGGTGTGCCTTTAGTATTCGCTTTCACTAAAGTGGATAAGCCTGGCGCTAACTCCGATCGTATCAGAGAGCAATTATCAACAATGAATATTTTGGTTGAGGATTGGGGCGGTAAATTTCAATCTCAAGAGATTTCAAGTAAATCGGGCTTAAATGTAGATTTACTTTTAGATAAGGTACTCTTAGAAGCTGAATTATTAGAGTTAAAAGCTAATCCTAATAAACGAGCGGTGGGTACAGTAATCGAAGCTACTTTGGATAAAGGTAGAGGTATTGTAACAACAGTTTTAGTTCAAGCGGGTACATTACGTGTTGGAGATCCAATTTTAGCAGGATCATACAGTGGTAAAGTAAAGGCTTTAACTAATGAGCGTGGAGCAAAAGTAACAGAAGCTGGACCATCTGTACCGGTACAGGTATTAGGTATGCAAGGTGCGCCAACTGCAGGAGATCGCTTCAATGCCATGGAAACAGAAGTTGAGGCAAGAGAAATTGCAAATAAGCGTTTACAATTATTGCGTGAGCAAGGGTTGAGAACGCAGAAACATATTACATTAGATGAAATCGGTCGTCGTTTAGCGATTGGTAACTTTAAAGAGTTAAACTTAATCGTAAAAGGGGATGTGGATGGTTCAATTGAAGCACTTTCTGACTCATTATTAAAACTTTCTACGGAAGAGATTCAAGTGAATGTGATTAGTAAAGGAGTTGGTCAGATTTCTGAATCAGATGTATTATTAGCTTCAGCTTCAGACGCCATCATCATTGGTTTCCAAGTTAGACCTTCTTCAGGAGCACGTAAATTAGCTGAACAAGAGCAAATTGATATTCGATTGTATTCAATTATCTACGATGCAATCAATGAGATTAAGGCGGCTATGGAAGGCATGTTAGCGCCAGAGTTTGAAGAGAAAATCGTGGCTAATGTGGAAATCCGTGAAACCTTTAAAATCGCTAAAGTGGGTACAATTGCCGGCTGTATGGTGTTAGATGGTAAAATTTCTAGAAACTCGAAAATTAGAATTGTAAGAGATGGGGTAGTTATTTACGCAGGTGAATTAGCTTCATTGAAACGTTATAAAGATGATGTGAAAGAGGTTTCTAAAGGTTACGAGTGTGGTTTAAATATTCAAAACTTCAACAATATTGAAGTTGGAGATATTGTAGAAGCTTACGAACAAGTTGAAGTAAAACGTAAGTTATAAATATTGCTTAATTAGTCTTAGATATATTTATATAAAAAATGCGATCCTCGGATCGCATTTTTTTATTTAGTACTGTATACGCTAATTATAATTCTCTATACCTTTTTTAAAGGCCTCCAAATAGGCATAGCCATATTTTTCGTCTGGTTCTAAATGACAGCCTTCTGCCCATTCATTCCAGGCATTTACAAACATCAGGGCAGTTTCAGGTTCAAAATTTGATGCAGTATACTGGCTAGCAAATTTAGTCCAAGTTTCGAATTGTGCTGGTGAGGAGTTCAAGTAAATGGTGGCTTTTGATTTCCTTCTCGCCGAATTATCCCAACTGGGGGTTATGCATCGATGTAGTTTGAATTTTGGCATAGGTCTATTCATCATGTTCTTTACTAATTGCTCATAATCGAAAAAGCCATTTTCAATGATGGGTGATTTTTTTATGCCTGTTTTATGCAAGAATTTATGTGTTAGATATTTTAATAAATTCTTCTTCCAGATTTTTCGACCTTTAAAACATCCACTAGGTGCGAATTCCATTGCGGCATCAAAGCCTATGGATTGAGGGTCAATATTCGTTTTAAAACTTTCTGTACGGATTAAATATAAATCCGGAAAGCCTGCTTGCTGAACTTCTCTTCTCCATAACGCTGTTGCAGCATTTATATCGGGGTGTAACTCGGTTCTATACATTATAAATACTGGCTTTCCATCAATCTTTAAATATCTAGGATCTTTGAAAATTGGGATCAAGTATTCTATATGCTTTAAATCATCTGCTTCCCCATAATTTTGTTCCATAAGGATATCCTTATCCCCTCCATTCCAACGTCTGGTCCAGTTTTCATTAGCCCAGCATAAGCAAAATGGAAAATTTGGTTCAGGAGAGTTTAATAGATTATGGATGGGTTTCTCTAACAGAAGTTTTCCATTGAACCAATAGTGATAAAAGCAAAAAGCATGGATGCCATAACTAGCAGCTAATTTGGCTTGTTGTTGAAGCGTTTCATTGGTGTCTAAGTTATAATAATTCTGATTTAAAGGAACGTGTGGTTGATAATGGTTTGGAATCAAAGGCTTAGCTTTTTTCACATTAGTCCATTCAGTAAAACCTTGCCCCCACCATTCATTATTCTCTTTGATTTCGTGGTACTGGGGAAGATATAGAGCAATCGCTTTTATTTTAGTCATATAGGATTTGTAAAGGTTTTTTTACCTTCAAAAATCTTACCTAAAATAGAAAATATTTTGATTAATTATCAAATGCTTGCAAATCAATTAGTTTTTTATATAATCCGCCTTTTTCTAATAATTGGGAATGATTTCCACGCTCTACAATCTCGCCATTTTCCATAACTAAAATTAGGTCAGCATGTTGAATGGTGCTTAATCGGTGCGCAATAATAATGGAAGTGCGGTTTTGCATCAAGGCGTTTAGCGATTCTTGAACCAATTTCTCTGAATTAGTGTCAAGTGCAGAAGTAGCCTCGTCTAACAACATGATAGATGGATTGCCTAAAACAGCTCTCGCAATACAAATACGTTGTTTCTGCCCGCCTGATAATTTATTACCTCTATCGCCTACATAGGTATCATAGCCATCTTCTGTTGCTATTATAAATTCATGCGCATTGGCAATTTCTGCTGCCTTTTTAACTTCTTCTATGGTTGCGTCTGGTTTCCCGAATGAAATATTATTAAAAATAGTGTCGTTGAAAAGAATACTTTCTTGACTTACAATACCCATTTGTCTTCTTAAGCTATCTATATCAATTTCTTTATAGGGTATTCCATCAAATGTAATTTCTCCTTCAAGGGGGTCATGAAATCGAGGAATTAAATCCATTAAGGTACTTTTTCCTCCTCCTGATGTTCCAACTAATGCGACTGTTTGACCTTTGTAAACCTCAAAATTTAAATTCTTCAATATTTCTCTCTCTCCATATGAAAAGCTGATATTGTGGAAAGCAATTTTATTTTGGAAGCTTTCAATTTTTTGGGCATTCGGCGCATTCACCATAGCTGGAGGGGTATCAATGAGGTCTAAAACCCGCTCTCCAGCGGCAATCCCGGTATGAATGCCACTAAACGCATCTGTAAGTGCTTTAGCAGGGCGCATAACTTGTGAAAAAATAGCGATATAAGCTATAAATTGACTGGTTGTTAATGCACCTGGTTCGTTACTTAAAATTAAGTTTCCGCCATACCATACAATAATGGCTACCATCGTTACACCTAAAAATTCTGATACTGGCGAACCGAGTTGTTGCCTTCTTACCATTTTTCTATTCATATTAGAATAAAATACATTTTCGGCATGGAATTTAGCTTTTGTAGCTTCTGTATGATTAAAGGCTTTTATAATTTTAATGCCTCCCAATGCTTCATCTAAAAACCCAATCATTTTTGCAAAGGATTCATGTGCAGATTTAGCTTGTTTCTTTAAGTTTTTAACAATACGAGCAATAAAAAATCCCGAAACTGGGATAACTATTAATGAAAATAAGGTAAGTTTTACAGATATCATCAATAAGGAAACGATATAAAATATTAAGGTTAGGGGTTCTTTAAAAACAACCTGTAAGGTATTGGTAACGGTAAATTGAACCACTTGTACATCGGAGGATATTTTAGACATAATATCTCCTTTTCTTTCATTATTAAAAAATCCTAAGTGGAGGTCCATAACATTATTAAATACTTTTTTACGCATATTTAATAAGGTGTGAACTCTTAAGTCTTCCATTATCCTTTGTGAGAAATAACGAAATACATTCGAGAGGAATACTGATATTACTATAAATCCACATACATAATTTAGGGTTTTAGAAGCTCCATAGGTGAGTTTGGATTCTATCACCAAATTTTTCATTTGCTTTATTAAATTAAATGAAGAGGCGGTAGTATCACTTACGAGTTGGACGCTATTAGGATCTTGGGGTAACAAGGTATCAAATAAGGGCATTAAAAGTGTTAAGTTTAAAGTCCCAAAAAAGACAGCAAGTAAGGTGGCAAATATGTAGGGTATAGCAAATTTTTCTAAGGGTTTAGCAAAATTTAATAAACGTAAATATGTTTTCATTTATATAGCTTTTCTATCCTTCAAAGTTACAGTTTTTTATTAGGTTTCGTGGTTGCGTTTTTTTTGGCTTATTTTGTAGTATGGAGCGCAATTATAATAGGGCAACTTTAATAGCTGAAATTTCGAGTGGGAATTTCAGGGCTATTGCGCGGGCTTTAACTTTAGTGGAAAATAATCTGCCTGATGGGGTGGAGCTTTTAAAATCCTTGAAATGGGAAAAGCATGTTCCGGTAATTGGTATAACCGGGCCCCCAGGCGCCGGAAAAAGCACCTTGGTAAGTTCGCTGGTAAAAAAGTTATCTGATACCGGGAAAAGGGTGGCCATATTAGCTGTAGATCCTACCTCTCCATTCAATTTTGGGTCATTATTAGGAGATAGAATCCGAATGGCCGAACTTTTTAATTTACCTCATGTGTATATTCGTTCGGTTGCCACACGTGGAGCATTGGGTGGAGTATCTGGAAAAACATTGGAAATGATAGATGTTTTAAAAGCGGCTAATTTTGATGTAATTATTGTAGAAACCGTAGGGGTTGGACAATCGGAAGTTGAAATAGCAGGTTTAGCCGATAAGACGGTAGTGGTATTAGTGCCAGAAGCGGGGGATGAAATCCAAAATATAAAATCGGGTTTGATGGAAATAGCGCATGCCTTTGTCGTCAATAAAGCTGATCGAGATGGGGCCCTTACCTTTGCAAATAGATTGAATAAATGGTTGCACCAAATGGGGCAAGAAATCCCAATTTTTAAAACAATTGCTTCTAAAGCCGAAGGTATAGATGAGTTGTGTAATTATATTTTGGAAGAAGCTAAACCCGAAAGCACTAAAAAAGCACTTTTATTGAGTGAAAAGGCTTATAGGCTGATTCAACATAAAAGAATGTTGAATATTGATCGTGTTAAACTAACCCAACAGATCCAAACCGCTATGCAAGCTCCCGACTTTAATTTATATGTATTTATAAGTTCATTCATATAGGGAGTGCCTGTTTTTTATGTTACTTTTTTGAGGAAGTGTATGTTTTTCTAGACTATTTACCGAAACGGTTTACGTATAAAATTCCTATCAATAATTCTTAAATCGAATAAACTTTATTAACTTAGCTTTTAGTTGCTTTTCAATTCTAATAAGTTTTAAGCCTTGAAACGTAATGAATTACGGGTTTTTAAAGAAAATACAATTTTCTTTAAACAATTCCATTTTTTGTTTGTCTTAGTAAAACCTTAGGGCGTAAGAAAAACGCCCGGAGAGGTGTAAATTTGAGTTTGGAACAGAGTTTGTACTGTATTTTGGGATTTTAAAAATATTGTTTAGTTTTGTTCAACAAAAAATTTTACAATTATTATTTGTTTAACCTTTAAAAAGAAAATTATGAATTATTCTACTTTAAAAAAGGGTGTTGTTGCCTCTTTAGTAGCATTAATGGGAGCGACATCTCTTGTAAGTGCACAGGAGACTTCTACTCCATCTTCTTCAGCTAAAGTTTTTGGTGGAAGAGCTCAATACAGAACCTGGAACTTAGGGGTTCATGCTGGTATTACTTCTCCAATTGTTTTATTAGGAGGCAGAAATGATTTTACTAATTGGGATGTTAATTTAGGCTACGGCGTATCTTTACGTAAACAATTAGGTCATGCATTTGGTTTAGAAGCAAACGTAATGCGTGGTAAAATTTCAGGTAATAATGATGATGCTACAGGTGGTGCACAATATGGTGTAAAAAGCTTTGAAACTGATTTTGGTTATGCAGCTGACATCCGTGGTGTTATCAACGTAGCTACAGTAGATTTCTTACGTCGTGAGAACTCTGTAAACTTCATTTTACATGCTGGTTACGGTTTATTAGCTTATCAACCAACAACTGTTTTAGCAAACGGTACTACAAATGAGCAACAACCAGTTAATGGCGATAAATATTACAAAGGTGCTTACATTCCTGTAGGTGCTGGTGTTAAATTTAAAGTTTCTGACAACGTATCATTCAATTTGAACTATACCATGAACTTCGTGGATGATTTCAATGTAAATGGTGTTGTTAATGGATTAGCTAACCCTAACTTTGATAAATTCTCATATTTATCAGCAGGATTAGAGTTCTCTTTAGGATCTAAAGCAAAACCTAATTTAGACTGGGTTAATCCTTTAGCTTTAATGTATGATGAATTAAAAGACCCATCTTTACGTCAAGAATTAGAAGCATTGAAAAATCGTGTTGCTAACGTAGAAAGATCTATCGAAGATTTGAAAAAAGATTCAGATGGTGACGGAGTTGCTGATCAATTTGACAAATGCCCTAACACACCTGCTGGAACTGCAGTAGATGGTTCAGGATGTCCACTTCCTCCTCCACCAGCACCAGTAGTAGCTGAAACTTCAACTGTAAGTGGTTGGGAGCCTATCCAATTTGAATTCAATAGTTCAGTATTAAAAACAGAAGCTTATCCAGTTTTAGATAAATTATCTGCTAACTTACGTGAAAACGGTGGTAAAGTAACTGCTAACGGTTACGCATCAAGCGAAGGTACTGCTGCTTATAACATCAAATTATCTAGAGATAGAGCTAACTCTGTAAAAACTTACTTAGTGAATTCAGGTGTTAACAGTTCTCAAGTAAGCGTTAAAGCTCATGGTGAATCAAATCCCGTAGCTTCTAACGATACAGAAGAAGGACGTATTAAAAACCGTCGTGTTGAAACAACTAGAAACTAATTATTAGTTTTATATATAAAGAAATCCCGGCCTTGTGTCGGGATTTTTTTTTAACTTTAAATATGATTTCAGAAAACCCTAAATTGTCTAATAAACCCTCTCCCAGTAATTATGTCAAGATCATGTATATAATTAATGGGATAGCTATTTTATTGTTTATTGGTGGGATAATCTGGAAGCTATTACAATCCTAAAACTTATGAAACAAATTATTGAAACAAGCGCTGCCCCAGCGCCTATTGGTCCCTATTCTCAAGCTGTATTAGCAAATGGGTTTTTATATGTTTCTGGACAGATTGCTATAAATCCTGAAAATGGAGAATTAAATACGGCTAGTTTGGAAGATGAGACTCATCAGGTTATGCGTAATTTAAAGGCTGTTTTGCTAGAGGCAGGCTATCATTTTAATCATGTATTGAAAACTACTATATTTTTAACGGATATGGCTTTATTTGCTGAAGTAAATGAGATATATGGAAGTTATTTTGAAGGTTCTTTTCCAGCTAGAGAGACAGTGGCGGTGAAAGGCTTACCTAAAGGGGTAGATGTAGAGATTTCAGTAGTGGCATATAAAGCGGATTAATTTTCTTGAAAAATCAAGCTAAATACCTCTTAGCTGCATTTTTATCGGTAGCTATTTGGGGATTCTTTTCGATTCCATTAAGACACTTACAAGCTTATCCATCAGAAGAAATTTTATATTATAGAATTTTTATGTCCTTAGGCCTTATTTGGGCCTGTATATTTTTATTTAGAAGAAAGCATTTTAGAAATGATTTAAATCATCTCAAAAGTCTTAATAGGGCCTTACAAGTTAAATTTATAGGTCAGATTATTGTAGCTACTATACTGTTGACTTTAAATTGGTATACATTTATTTACGCCGTTAATCACGTAAGTTTAAAGTCTGCTGCTTTCGCTTATATGGTGTGCCCTTTAATTACTGCATTTGGAGGATTTTTAATTTTAAAGGAATCTTTGTCCAAACTTCAATTAGTAGCCTTATGTATAGCATTGGCTAGTATAATCATGTTAGGGACTGGATCCCTTATCGATGTACTCTGGTCTGTTTTAATTGCAGCATTATATGCCTTTTATTTAATCTTGCAAAAGCAAATAGTTGGCTTCGATAAATTTAATGTACTTGCTTTACAAATTAGTATTGCTGTTTTATTAATGCTTCCCTTTTATATGTACTCCCATGCAGAAGTTCCGGTAAGTTTTGATTTTTGGTTGAATATTGGGCTAATTGCTATTTTATTTACTATTATACCATTATTCTTAAGTCTTTATGCATTAATTGGCATACCTTCTTCTACTTTAGGAATCATCATCTATTTAAATCCAATTATTGCCTTTACGGTTGCAATTTTTTATTTTGGGGAAAAGATTAGTTTTTATCAAGTTGTAGCCTACTCTTTTTTATTGTTTGCGGTATTCTTATTTAATTGGAATTTAATTGCAAACAATTTGGGCATGAATCGTAATAAGAAAAAAATTGCAGCCGAGTAATCTTGAAAATTCACTGGTATATCTAAAGGGTGTAGGTCCTAAAAAAGCGGAGCTTATTAAGAAGGAGCTTGGCTTAGAAACTTATGCCCAATTATTAGCCCACTTTCCGTTTAGATATATTGATAGGACCCGATTTTACAAAATATCTGAATTACATGAGGATTATCCATTTGTACAAATTATTGGCCGTATTTTGGCAAAGGATATTATAGGGGATAAACATAAGAAACGCTTGGTTATTAGGTTTGGGGATGAAACGGGCTATATGGAGCTAATTTGGTTTCAAGCGGTGCAATGGGCTTATGATAATCTTCATATTGGCAAAGTATACATTGCCTTCGGGAAGGCCAGTTTATTTCAACAAACCTTTTCTATTTCTCATCCTGAGATGGAGGTTTATCCAAGGCAGGGTAATTTGAAAGGTAATGCTAGTTTGCAACCCGTTTACTCCTCGACTGAAAAGCTGAAGAAAGCTTTCTTAGATAGCAAAGGTATTCAGAAGTTAGTGCAAGTGGTTTTAGAACAGTATGCACATGAAATAAATGAAAATTTGCCGGAATATATACGATTGAAGTATAAATTGGTAAATAAAAAGGAAGCCTTATCAGCTATTCATTTTCCTAAAAATGCTTTGGCTTTTAAACAAGCACAACGCCGGTTGAAGTTTGAGGAGTTGTTTTTCATTCAATTGGAAATGTGGCATCAGAAGGTGCAACGTGAACGAAAATTTAAAGGCTTGGTGTTTTCTGAAGTTGGGCCTCGGTTAAATTTGTTTTACAAGGAAATGTTGCCTTTTGATTTAACGAATGCTCAAAAAAGAGTTATTAAGGAGATTCGCTTAGACACCCAACGAGGTATTCAAATGAATCGATTGGTACAAGGAGATGTGGGGTCTGGAAAAACGATTGTAGCTTTAATGAGTATGTTATTGGCAGTAGATAATAAGGCACAAGCATGCATGATGGCCCCTACTGAAATTTTAGCCCAGCAACATTTTCAATCTATTCAGAGCTTGATAAAGGATGATTTAGTGAAAGTTGCCATTTTAACTGGGCATACCAAGAAAAAAGATAGAGATCGTATCCTCAAAGCCTTGGAAATAGGTGAAATTGATATTTTAATTGGAACCCATGCTTTAATTGAAGATCGTGTAGTATTTCATAATTTAGGTTTGGTGGTTATTGATGAGCAACATCGATTTGGGGTAGAGCAACGTGCCAAGTTATGGCAAAAAAATGCGATTCCGCCGCACATACTTGTTATGACAGCTACGCCTATCCCGAGAACGCTTGCAATGACCTTATACGGAGATTTAGAAGTTTCCGTTATTGATGAATTGCCAGCAGGCCGAAAGCCTATTGAAACCAAGCATTTGGTGGAAGGTCAGCGCTTACGATTATTTGGGTTTATGCGCCAAGAGATTGCAAAAGGACGGCAGGTTTATGTGGTTTATCCTTTAATTTCTGAAAGTGAAAAATTAGATTTATTGAATTTAGAGACTGGAGTGGAACAGCTTCGATATCATTTTCCATTGCCAGAATACCAAATAAGCATTGTACATGGTAAAATGAAGAATGCTGAAAAGAACTACGAGATGGAATTGTTTATTTCTGGGAAAACCCAAATTATGGTAGCTACTACGGTGATTGAAGTGGGGGTTAATGTACCCAATGCCTCGGTTATGGTCATTGAGAATGCAGAGCGCTTTGGTTTATCGCAGCTACATCAGCTAAGGGGTAGAGTGGGCAGAGGGGCAGAACAATCTTATTGTTTATTAATGTCAGGAGATAAATTAAATCCAGTATCTAAACAAAGACTTCAAACCATGGTAAAGTCTAATAATGGGTTTGAAATTGCAGAAATAGACTTAGAATTACGTGGTCCTGGGGATATCAGTGGTACGATGCAAAGTGGTGTTATGGAATTAAAAATGGCGAATTTAGCGACAGATCAAGCCATTTTACAAGAGGCACGAAAAACTGTCATCGAATTATTTACCCAAGATCCTGATTTGAATAATCCATCGCATGCCAAACTTAAATATCACTTAACTCGGAAGGCGCGTATTATTGCCTACGATAAAATTTCTTAGTCTTCGTCACTACCCGGAATAGAACCAGCCCCTGAATAGGCTCCTTTTCGGATGATAGGCATCTTTAAATATTTATAGAGTTCATCTAATTGCATTAAACTTCCATTGGTTAAGTTGCCTAAAAACACTAATACAATATCTTTATCTAAATTTCTCACATAGATATGTCTAAATCCATGCCACCATCCGGTGTGGTAAACTACCTTATCAGTTTTTTCGCCTTCAAAAATTCGCCAGCCATATCCGTAGTTAAAGTGTCCTTTAACCGGTTTGTTGCGTCCTACAAAAGCAGAATCTAGGCTGTTTTGCGTCAATAATCTGCCATTTTTTAAATATTTATCAAATAAAAGTAAATCATGGATAGTGCTATAGATGCCTTTATCACCTACGGGTCCGTCTAAGAAATTTTGCACTACGGAATATCGCCATGTTCTATCATGGCCTACTACATCTACTGGAATTTTTGGATAAACCGCTGTAGAATAAACGTGGGTGTTCTTCATGCCCGCTGGTTTAAATATATGTTCCATCATATATTCGGCATAACTTTGACCAGTTACTTTTTCAATGATAGCACCTAAAACCATATAATTTGAATTATTATAATGGAATTGTTTATCTGGTTTCATGTATCGATTTGGTTTCAGATTGGTGAGGATGTCCATTACTTCTTGATTACTGACTCCCTTTTTCATGTCCCTTTTTTCTTTTCTCCAAATGTCATCTATGAAATAGACATAGTTCATCAAGCCACTTCTATGTGTTAAGAGTAATTCGATATTAATTCCTGGATAGGGGAATTTTGGATAAAATTTTTGAACGGAATCTGTGAGGCTAAGTTTTCCAGCTTCTACCAATTGCATAATAGCCACACCGGTAAAAGTTTTAGTAATGGAAGCTAATTCAAATTCTGATTTTATTTTTAAGCTATCTCTGTGTAGATAATCTGCCCAACCCAACGCTTTTTGATAAATAATTTTTCCTTTTTTAGCAACCAATACATTCCCGTTGAAGCCTTTTTTCCGGTGTAAGTTTTGCATGAATTCAGCAATCCATTTATCTTCCTTTTTGGGGTCATAACTGAGCATTAAGGAATCTTCTTTGTCGTCTTCAGGTATTCTAATTTTTTTGTCGGCTTCTAGTTTTTTAGCTTTTTCTTCTGGGGTGGAACAAGCGGTAAAATTAAAGATGGATATAGCGAAGAATAAAATGTATAAATACCTTTTCATGAACACAGTTTACGGATTAAAACACGCAAAATAATAAATGTTGTAATTTTATTAGTGAAAGAGTTTTAAACATTTTAAAGTTCTTCATTTGAAAGAGGAGTTTTGGACTAAAATGGTTAAATTTGGGCAAAAATTTAATTAAATATCATGAGTTTTAGAATAGAGCACGATACTATGGGCGAGGTGCAAGTGCCTGCTGATAAATATTGGGGAGCGCAAACTGAGCGTTCTCGAAATAATTTTAAAATTGGTCCAGAAGGGTCTATGCCAAAAGAAATTATACATGCTTTTGGATATTTAAAAAAAGCAGCAGCTTTAACTAATCATGAGTTAGGTGTTTTGTCTGCTGAAAAAGCTCAGTTAATTGGAGCAGCTTGTGATGAAATTATTGCAGGTAAGTTAGATGATCAATTTCCATTAGTTATTTGGCAAACAGGTTCAGGCACTCAAAGCAATATGAATGGAAACGAAGTAATCGCTAATCGTGCCCATGTAATACAAGGTGGAAGTTTGTTAGATACTGAAAAAGTATTGCATCCTAATGATGACGTAAATAAATCACAATCCTCTAACGATACTTTTCCTACAGCGATGCATATTGCTGCCTATAAGTTAACTGTTGAGAATACTATTCCTGGATTGGAAAAATTAAGAAATACTTTAGCTAATAAAGTAACTCAATTTGCCTCAATTACCAAAACAGGAAGAACGCATTTTATGGATGCTACTCCTTTGACTTTAGGACAAGAGTTTTCTGGTTACGTGCAGCAAATTGATAATAGTATTAGAGCCATTAAAAATGCTTTAGTGATGGTTGCAGAACTGGCTTTGGGTGGAACCGCAGTTGGTACAGGGTTAAATACTCCAAAAGGTTATGATGTTTTAGTTGCTAAGAAAATTGCAGAGTTAACAGGTCTACCTTTTGTGACAGCTCCTAATAAGTTTGAAGCTTTAGCAGCACATGATGCTATGGTAGAGTTGTCAGCTGCATTAAAAAGAACTGCTGTAGCTTTAATGAAAGTTGCCAATGATATTAGAATGTTAAGTTCAGGCCCACGTTGTGGAATAGGAGAAATCATTATTCCTGATAATGAACCTGGGTCATCCATTATGCCAGGAAAGGTTAATCCCACTCAACCTGAAGCTTTAACTATGGTATGTGCGCAGGTCATGGGTAATGATGTAGCGGTATCTGTAGGTGGCGCTACTGGACATTTTGAATTAAATGTTTTCAAACCAATGATTGCTGCTAATGTATTGCAATCGGCACAGTTAATTGGGGATGCATGTGTTTCTTTCAACGATAATTGTGCCGTAGGCATTGAAGCTAATATTCCAGAAATTACTAAGCATTTACAAAATTCCTTGATGTTAGTTACAGCTTTAAATCCTCATGTAGGTTATGAAAATGCAGCTAAAATTGCAAAGAAGGCACATAAAGAAAATAAGACTTTAAAAGCCGCTGCTGTAGAATTAGGTTTGTTGACTGAGACTCAATTTGATGAGTGGGTTAAGCCTGAAGATATGGTAGGATCTCTAAAATAATTATATAAAAGTTAATATGGAATTGTTGAGATTATTGGAGGATTACAAAATTTGTGGTAAGAAGCTCTCTTTCTTGGCAATTCTATTTTCTTTCTTGGCATTTTTAAGTTGTAGTCGATTGCCGAATGTACAAGGTGAGGGACATCCGTTATTTCAGGGGATTTGGATACAAGAAATGAATTTAGATTCGGCTAAACGCATTAGTTATGCTAAGCACGAATTGAAGTTTACTTGTGATTCTTTTTATTTAAGTTTAGTTACCTACTCCAAAGCTAATTATTATCCAGAAGAATGTTTTAATGATGGGGTTTGGAAGGAATATGCTAAAGGTACATACACATTTAAAAACGATACTTTAAGTTTGTCGGGCGTTTTTACTAAGGCAAATTTTAAACAAAAAATTTCTGGATGTTACCGAAATGGGCGTTACTTCAATCAGTTTATTGTGAAAAAAAATGCTGAAAAGGAATTATCGTTTCAAGGAATTCAAGATAAATCGCAGTTTGTTTTAAATCAAAAGGAGGAAATTATTTGTTCTCCTAAACCGTTATAAAGATGAAAAAATCTAGTTTAAAGCTTTTAGTTTTAATGTTGGCATTTATTTATTTGCCATTTAATGCATTTTCATGGGGTATGCTTGGGCATAGAATTACTGGGGAAATTGCCGATCAATATTTAAGTAAAAAGGCTCGTAAAGCGATCAAAGAAATTTTAGGTAACGAATCTATAGCAATGACCTCCAATTGGGCAGATTTTATAAAGTCCGACAAAAGTTATGATTATTTAAGTCCTTGGCATTATGTTAATCTGCCTGAAAATTTAGCTCGGACGGATTTAAATAACTTTTTAAGTCATGAAAAAGGAGATAATATTTATAATAAGCTGATTGAAGTGCTAGAGGTTTTGAAAACGGAAAAGGTGGATATGGAGAAGCGTAAATTAGCTTTGAGGATGGTGGTTCATTTAATGGGAGATTTACATCAGCCTATGCATACTGCTCGTAAAGAAGATTTAGGAGGGAATCGGGTAAATCTGTTTTGGTTTGGAGAAAAAACAAATTTACACCGAGTATGGGATGAGCATCTTATTGAATATCAGCAATTGAGTTATTCTGAATATACAAAGGCAATCAATTTCCCTACACTTTCTCAATTTGTTTCTTGGCAAAATGCCTCAATTGAGGATATGGTTTACGAATCATATGAGGTTGTAAATCAAATTTATGGGGGCGTAAATGCGGAAGATAAGTTGACCTATAAATACAATTTTGATTGGGTACAAACCTTAAATCAGCAATTGTTAAAGGGGGGAGTGCGCTTGGCTAAGGTATTGAATGATACTTTTAAATAAGTATTGAAATGATCGCAAACTTACCTAAATTATATTTCATCTTATTGGGAGCTTTACCTCCTGGAAGAAGTATTGAACAACATGATGTTTTTTTCGGCATTGCGTCTTCTTTAACAGCATTGAAGCCTGATATTTTAGAGTTTTGGCCCGAAGCTGTGGGTAAAATTCATTTAGATGGCTATAGGGCGGTAACCCAAATTGGAGATTTTAGTATTGAAGTTGTGCCTAGAGATTCAGACTTAACATCGGATTGGAAACTTTTTTTTATAAACTTGGGTGGTTATAAACCCGGCGAAATTGAAGAGTTTCATTATAAATGCTTGATTGTGGCAAATTCAAAAGCGGAGGCAATAAAGCAGGCCAAGGAATCTACTTTTTATAAGCACACTGGATTTAATGGGGCAGTTTCTCATATTGATGATAAATATGGTGTGGATGTAGATGATGTATTTGAGATGGAGGAAGCTTTAGCTGAAAAATTTTTGAATCAATATAAGTTATTTATAAATCCTCGAAAAGGAGTGCCTGAGGATTCCTTAAACATAGGATATTTTAAGTTTGATAAACTTTAATTTGTTGAACTTGAAATAGTTTTATTTTTTATTTAAACTTTTTTGTAATAATAAGGTCTAACCCGAGAATTGGTTTAGTCCTTTTTATGTTATCTTTAAAGAATGAATAAAATTATCTGCCTATTTTATTTAATAACTTTTTCCCTTATAGGTTTTGCCCAAGCTCCTCAAATGAGCACAAGCGATGTACAATCTTATGGGCATGCTATTAATATTAATATCCCTAATTCGGATTATTCTGAGGGTGATTTCTATTATGCAGATGCAGATAAAAATGAAAAAAAAGGGGAACTTAACGAAGCCTTGATTTTATTTGGGAAAGCTGCATTCGAATATAATAGTGATAAAAAGCAGGCAAAATATGCCAATTCTTTACTGCGTTTAAGCAACGTTCATTATCAATTAAATCATTTTATCGAGGCCGAACAAATGGTATTGAATTTGGCTTTAAAAGCTTACGCTAAGTTAGGCAATAAAATTGGTCAGATGCAGTCATACGGACAGCTCGGGAAAATATATGCAGCTTCTAATAAATATACGCAATCGATGTGGTTTTACACTCAGCAAGGTATTTTGGCAGAACAATTGAGGCATCAAAATGGTAGAATAGAGTCTATCTTGGGGATTGCGCTAGTAAAAGCGAAAAAAAAGGAATATAATTTAGCCTTAAAGGATATCCTTAAAGCTGAAAATTTGGCCAAAAGTTTAAAGAACACGCACTATAATTCTCAGATCCAACAACAACGCACTTTTATACTTTCAAAGCAAAATCCTAAACCTAAGGTTTAAGGGTTTAATTAACTAATAATTAAAGTATTGCGGGTTTATATTTCTAGTAGTTTTCAATTATTTTAGTATTTTAGGTTAGTAAAAATACCAGCTATTGGGTATGCTCAAATACCAATGGATACGTATTTTTGAATAAACCATAAACTAAATGAAAATTATTTGGCTTTGTTTGCTTTTGCTACTTGGCTCCCTAAATAATATGGCTCAATCATCAAGAGTAACTGACAGCTTAATTGCTCTGGTAGAGAAAAGTATAGATGAAAAAGCTAAATTAAAACTTTATGGAGATTTGAGTTGGCAATTTAGTACCCTCAATTTTGAGAAGGCTGAAGAGTATGGACTAATAGCATTGCAATTAGCCGAAAAACTAAAGGATTCTGTATCCATTGCTTTAGCATATAGTGATTTGGGAAATGCCAATCTGCGAGTTAACAACCTTAAAGAAGCCTTAGACTACCATTTAAAAGCCTTGAGTTTAAGAGAAAAATTAGGTTTAAAAGCTCAAGCTGCTGGCTCTATTTCAAACATTTCTATCATTTATAAGCAACTAGGAAATTTTAAAGATGCCTTAATATACATGCATAAATCCTTAAAAATTTATGAGGATGCAAAGGATGAAGCGAAACAGGCTATTGTATTAGCTAATATTGGAAATGTCTATATTTCCTATCAAAAATTTGAAGACGCTAAGCGAAGTTATGAAAGGGCCATTAATTTAGGTCAAAAAACAAATCAAAAGTCAGTATTAGCTTTAGCCTATTCAGGCATGTTTAATTATTATTTCAAGCATGATAAATTTAAAGAGTCTTTAAATTACGCATTTAAAGCTCAAGAGTATTTATCGCTTTTGAATCAAAAAAGTGAACTTGCTACAGTATCCAATAATTTGGGAAAAGTGTACCATCATCTAAAGGATTACCCAAAAGCATTGAATTACTTTAATCGGTCTTTGAAAACAAGGCAGGAAATGCATGATAAAATTGGGATAGGTAGTTGCTATAAAAATATGGCAGAAACTTATTTAGAACTTAAAGATTATGGAAAGGCTAGTTATTATTTAACTGAGAGCATTAAGATATTCAGAACTGAAGGCGCTAAAGAGTATTTACGAGATGCCTTATTTATTTTGGCTAAAGTTACCGAAACGCAAAAGAATTATGCGACCGCCTTAGATTTATATAAAGGGAGTGCTGCATTAAAGGATAGTATATATAGTAAAGAGGCTCGTGCAAAAATTAATGAATTAGAGATTGCCTATCAAACCGAAAAGAAAGCCCAGCAGATAGTTCAATTAAATAATGAGAATAATATTCAACGACTTAAACTTGCTAATCGGAACATCATTCTGACAGTTATATTAGGGATTTTTATCATCGTGGTGGGTGTTTCTTATTTGCTTTTTAGGTCTTATAAATTAAAACAAGAAGCTAAATCACAGGCGGATTTACGATTACAACAACAACAAGCGGCCATAAACGTTTTAGAGGCTGAAGAAAATGAACGTAAACGCATTGCAAATGATTTGCATGATGGAATTGGTCAATTATTTTCTGCTGTGAAACTAAACTTATCGGCAATAGGTCAGAATATTTTGTTCCAACAGTCTCATGACCAAGATTCTTTTTATAAAACCATTTCATTAGTAGATGATAGTTGCCAAGAGTTGCGCGCGCTTTCCCACCAAATGTCCTTGAATAATTTAGTGCAGTTAGGCTTGATAGAAGCCTTAAAAGATTTTATTCAAAAGATTGATGTTCGGAAACTCCAAATTAACTTGGAAGCTTCGGGTTTTGAAATTCGCTTAGATTCTAATCGTGAAATGGTTTTGTACAGAGTTATTCAGGAAGCAATAAACAACGTGATTAAACATGCTCACGCAAACAAATTGGATATTCAAATTCATAAAGATGAAGAAGCCTTAGATTTGATGATAGAAGATAATGGGATAGGATTTGATTCACAAGACGTAAATTTTAAAGCAGGCTTAGGCATTCAAAATATTCATAGCCGGATAGCTTACCTAAAGGGGAGTTTGGAAGTTTCATCTCAACCTGGTGTAGGTACTTTATTAGCTGTTCATTTACCTTTATGATGTATGGAAAAAGTTAATTCGACTAAGGTTTTTATTGTAGACGATCATCAATTAGTTATAGATGGTATACAGGCCCTTTTAAAAGATGAAAGTGATTACACAATTGTGGGTACTTCACAAAAAGCTACTGAAGTTTTAGATAGAATGTATGATTTAAACGTAGATATTTTAATTACAGATATTAACATGCCCGAAATGTCAGGGATAGTTTTAACCAAGCAAATTAAATTGAGGTATCCAGGTATCAAGATTTTAGCCTTATCTATGTTTGGGGATCGGCATGTTATTAAAGAAATGATTGAGGCAGGAATAAATGGCTATATACTGAAGAATACGGGTAAGGTAGAATTGATGGAAGCTTTAGAAAAGGTTTCGAAAGGGCAATGCTTTTTTAGTGATGAGGTAACTAAAGTGCTGGTAAGGTCTTTTAAAAAAGAGGAAGAGTTTAGTCATCTTACTAATAGAGAAATTGAAATTATCCGTTTAATTGAACAAGAATTGAGTAATAAGCAAATAGCCAATGCTTTATTTATTAGTGAGCGTACGGTCGAAACGCATCGAAAAAATATATTTAGGAAAACAGGAACTCAAAGTGTAGTTGGTTTACTTAAATATGCTTATGAACATAAACTCATCTAGTTCTATCAATAATCTTCGAGAATAAATTACATTTGTGTAATATTAAACGCGAAAGATGTATCTTTTTTGTTTAATTAAAAAATTGGTACCATATTGGTTGTATGATTTTTTAGAAAATGGAATTTAAAATATTCAAAGAAATGTTAAGAAGAGTTTTATTAGGAACCTTTGTTGCCGCAGCATTCGCGTGTAGTGCAAAACCAGTAGATCAAAAACTGGTTGAAGGCCTTCAAAATATTAAACCAGACCAACAGCAAAGTTTGGTCGTTAAGGAAGTAGTTGGATTGATTGAGAATTTTAATTATAAAAAAATTAAAGTAAATGATTCAATTTCATCTATTATTTTAGATCGTTATATAAAATCCCTAGACCCCTCTAGGTATTATTTTTTAGAGTCTGATATTAAAGAATTTGAGCAGTTTAGAACGACACTTGATGATTCATTTAGAGACGGTGATTTAAGTGCGCCTTTTTATATTTTCAATGTTTATTTGAAAAGATATAATGATAGAATCGATTTCTCTTTAGCTCAAGTAAATCAAAAGTTTGATTTTAATCAAAATGATAACTATACCTACGATAGAGAAAGGATGCCTTGGATAAATAGTAAGGTTACACTCGATGATGTATGGAAAAAGAGAATCAAATACGAATTGCTTAATTTAAAGTTAGCCAGTTCGGATATGAATAAGAATATCGAGACTTTGAAGAAAAGATATGAAAATTTAAGGTCTCAAGCAGCTAAATTCAATAATCAAGATGTTTTTCAAATTGTAATGGATTCATTTACTGAAGCAATCGATCCGCACACTAATTATTTAAACTTTAGAAATGCGGAGGTCTTCAATCAAGAAATGTCTCGTTCAATAGAAGGTATTGGCGCTACTTTACAATTAGAAAATGAAGTTACCAAAATTGTATCTATTGTTCCCGGGGGGCCTGCTTTTAAAAGTAAAGCTATCAATGCTGGGGATAGAATTATTGCTGTAGCGCAAGGAGAAAATGGGGAGTTTGAAGATATAGTTGGATGGAGAATTGATAATGCAGTATCTAAAATTAAAGGACCTAAAGGAACTACGGTGCGATTGAAGGTTATTCCTAGTGGCCAAGAGTTAACAGCAAAGCCAGTGGTAATCTCTTTGGTTAGAGAGAAGGTTATTTTGGAAGAACAATCAGCCAAAAAAACGGTGAAAACAGTTATGAATGATGGAGCTCCAATTAAGGTAGGCATTATAGCTATTCCTGCCTTTTATGCTGATTTTAAAGCTGCAAGTGCGGGAGATCCGAATTACAAAAGTACTACTAGGGATGTACGTTTAATTTTGGATACACTCAAAAATATAGATAAAGTGGATGCTTTAGTTATCGATTTGCGTGGTAATGGTGGCGGTTCATTAGTAGAAGCGATCGATTTAACAGGTTTATTTATTGATCAAGGTCCGGTTGTGCAAGTTAAAAATAGCCGAAATGAGGTCCAGGTGAATGAAGATAAAGTTGCAGGGGTTTCATGGAATGGCCCATTAGGAGTGATGGTAGATCGATTAAGTGCTTCTGCGTCGGAAATATTTGCAGGAGCCATCCAAGATTATGGGCGGGGGATTATTATGGGTACCCAAACTTTTGGGAAAGGGACTGTACAATCTTCTATTGATATGAATAGATTATTTGAACCAACCTTTTTACAAAGAATATCAGCGGCATTAAAGCCAAAACCTGATGCAAAGGAAAAAAGTACTGTGGTTGTAGATAAAGATGGGATAGTGCAGTTTGGAATAATTAATTTAACGATGGCTAAGTTTTACAGAGTGAATGGGAATAGTACGCAACATAAAGGTGTAATTCCAGATATTTCTTTTCCGTCAATTTATCCTTTAGATAAAATTGGAGAAGACACAGAGCCTTCTGCTTTACCTTTTGATATAGTTAAAGCTTCAAATTATACTCCTGTAGGAGATTTGTCAGCCATAAAAATGCAATTACTTAGGGGTCATGAAGAAAGAATGAAGAATTCTGTTGACTATGCTGTATTATTAGAAAATATTGAGGAAGGTAAAAAACGGGATGCGCAAACTGCCGTAACTTTAAACGAGGCAAAACTTAAAAAAGAAAGAGAAATTGCTGAAGAGAAAGCACTGGCTAATGTAAATAAGGTGCGAGTGGCTAGAGGTTTAAAGTCGTTGGCAAAAGGCGAGAAGCCAAGTGAAAAAGATGATATAGACTTTATGCAAGAGGAAAGCTTAAGGATTATGGCAGATCTTATAAAGCATAACAATCAAGATAGTAAAATGACTCGATTGAATTAATCATATTAAGAATTCTAATCTTCTCCGGTAAATGGGAAGAATAAAAAAGCCTCGTATGTCGGGGCTTTTTTACGTATGTGGAATGGTCAAAAAAAAGTCCTCTATAGGTAGAGGACTTTTTTTAATTGAAGAGGTATTTTTTATTCCTCTGTAAAGCTTTTTTTAGCGGTTTCTAATATTCTGCCGCCTTTATAAAAATAGCGTGTATAATAAGGTTCATTTAAATTACTTATTCTAACACCACCTGAAGTACTTGCATGGGCAAATCTATTATCGCCTAAATAAACTCCCACATGTGAAATGCTTTTGCTCTTAATTTTAAAAAATACTAAATCACCTTCTTTTAATTCATCTTTTGAAAGGGGATCAGTCATACTGAAAATATCTCTTGAATTTCTTAAAATAGAGGTATTAAAGACCTTTTCATAAATTGCCTTTGCAAATGCAGAGCAATCAATGCCTCTTTTGGTATTTCCTCCAAAGATATAAGGAGTTCCTATCCATTCGTAAATAAACTTATATAGTTTAATGTTAGATGTTGCATTTACTGCTACCCCCATCACTTGTGAAAAATATTGTGATGCTAAATTATCAGGGTCAGCTAATTGGGTGTCGTTTTTAGCTTTGCTTTGAGCAAATGCTGAGTTGAGGCTGCCAATTAGAATGATGGTAAACAAAAACTTTTTAGTCATGTTATACAGTTAAGTTTGGGTTTATTATACTTACACTTTAACGTACACCGCTTAGGGCTTATTGTTTGAATTAACAAAAGTAGAGTTTTTAACACTTTAAATCAAGAGATTTAGGTTTCGGTTTGTTTTTTAATACTATAATTAAAACAATCTCAGTCGATTATAGAATATTTAATTTCTTAATTATGGATTCTAATGCCGCAGGGAGTTGATTTTCCTAAATCAAAATTGTTTGTCATAATCTTGTTACTTATCCTAACTTATCTCCCCTTTTTGGAATAAATAGAATTTTATTTTGCGATATAAGAGGGGCTTAGTATAAAAAATACACTAAGTATGACTGGCTCAAAATTGAAGAAGTAATTTTAACGATAGGTTATCAGTATTTTAAGTTAATTTCTATCATAAAATACAATAAAAAAAAGTAGATTTGCTCTTTAATATAAAACAAGACTTCTAAAATGAGTGCAGTAGAAATAAATAAGGATACCTATTTGAAGTGGTTTGAATCAATGTTATTGATGCGTAAGTTCGAAGAAAAGACGGGTCAATTATATGGTCAACAGAAAATTCGTGGATTTTGCCATTTATATATTGGTCAAGAAGCAGTTGTAGCTGGTGCTATTTCGGCTATGGGACCGGATGACTCAATGATTACAGCATACCGTGATCATGCTCATGCTTTAGCATTAGGTGTTAGTGCCAATAGCATTATGGCTGAAATGTATGGTAAAGCTACAGGTTGTTCTAAAGGAAAAGGGGGTTCGATGCATATTTTCAGCAAAGAACATAACTTTTATGGTGGACACGGAATTGTGGGAGGTCAAATTCCTTTAGGTGCAGGTATTGCATTTGCAGAGAAGTATAAAGGTACAAAAAACGTAAATATATGTTATATGGGTGATGGAGCGGTTCGTCAAGGAGCTTTAAATGAGGCTTTCAATATGGCTATGCTTTGGAAATTACCCGTTGTATTTGTTTGTGAAAATAATGGTTATGCTATGGGTACTTCAGTAGAACGTACGACTAACATGACTGATATTTATAAAATCGGATTAGGTTTTGATATGCCATGCGCTCCTGTGGATGGAATGGATCCAGTTGCTGTTCATAATGCAATGGATGAAGCTATTCAACGCGCTCGTGCTGGGGAGGGACCAACATTCTTAGAAATGAGAACCTATCGCTATCGTGGGCATTCAATGTCAGACCCTGCTAAATATCGTACTAAAGAAGAATTAGAAGATTATAAATCGAAAGATCCAATCGAAAGAGTTAGAGAAGTTATTTTGAAAGAAAATTATGCGGATGAAGCTTGGATTACTTCAATTGAAGAAAAAGTTAAAGGCATTGTTGACGAGTCTGTTAAATTTGCTGAAGAATCTCCTTGGCCTGACCCATCTGAATTATTTAAAGATGTTTATATGGAGCAAGATTATGCATTTCAACAATAATTAAAACCTAAAATTACAACTTAGATAGAGATGGCTGATATAGTTAAAATGCCGAAAATGAGTGATACCATGACCGAAGGGGTGATGGCTAAATGGCATAAAAAAGTAGGTGATAAAGTTAAGAGCGGAGATGTTTTAGCGGAAGTTGAAACGGATAAAGCAACCATGGACTTAGAGTCTTATTGGGACGGTACATTACTTTTTGTAGGGGTTGAAGAAGGGAATGCAGTACCAGTAGATGCTGTGATAGCTGTGATTGGTAAAGAAGGGGAAGATTTTCAAGCGGCTTTAGATGCTGAGCTTAATAATTCAGCTTCGGATGCTTCTAATACTGATCCTGACAATAAGAAAGAAAAATCATCTACTAGCAATGCAAACACTTCAACTGCAGCGGGCTTAAGTGATGAAGAATTGAATAAGCAAGGAATTACTATTATTAGAATGCCACTTTTAAGTGATACAATGACTGAAGGGGTAATTGCGGAATGGCATAAAAAAGTTGGTGATAAAGTAAAGGATGATGATGTTTTAGCGGATGTAGAAACTGATAAAGCGACTATGGAAGTCATGGGTTATGCAACGGGAACTTTATTACATATTGGAGTAGAAAAAGGGCAAGCTGCTAAAGTGAATGGCATTATTGCTATTGTAGGCCCTGAAGGTACAGATATACAAGCAATTTTAAATCAAGCCCAAACTAGTACTAGTAATACCAAGTCAGAATATCAAGCGGCTGAAAGTGCTACTGATTCTAAGGGAAATAAAGAGTCTACTGGCAATATTTCTAAAGCTAATGCGTCTTCATCACCTTCAGGGAGTAGAATTTTTGCTTCTCCTTTAGCTAAGAAAATTGCCCAAGAAAAGGGCATTGATTTAGCTCAAGTTTTAGGAAGTGCCGAAGGGGGAAGAATTATTAAAAAAGATGTCGAGAACTTCAAGCCAAATATAGCAGCATCTAAAGCAGAAGATAATCAAGCAAGTAAATCGGATGAAGCAGTTAAAATTCCAACATATATTGGGGAAGAAAAGTATACTGAAAAGCCAGTTACTCAAATGCGTAAAGTAATTGCTAAACGTTTATCAGAAAGTTTATTTACGGCTCCTCATTTTTACTTGACAATGTCTATTGATATGGACGGGGCAATTGCGGCTCGTCAAAAAATAAACGAGTTTTCTCCATCTAAAATTTCATTTAACGATTTAGTTTTAAAAGCTTGTGCAATTGCTTTAAAACAGCATCCAAATGTAAATTCATCTTGGTTAGGAGATAAAATTAGATATAATGAGCATGTAAACATTGGAGTGGCGGTAGCTGTCGAAGATGGATTATTAGTTCCAGTTGTACGTTTTGCGGATGGTAAGTCATTATCACATATATCTGCAGAAGTAAAGGATTTTGCTCAAAAGGCTAAAGCAAAAAAATTACAACCTGCAGATTGGGAAGGCTCAACCTTTACCATATCCAATTTAGGTATGTTTGGAATTGATGAGTTTACAGCCATTATTAATCCGCCAGATGCTTGTATTTTAGCAGTGGGTGGTATTTCGCAAGTGCCAGTGGTAAAGAATGGTGCTGTTGTACCTGGAAATGTTATGAAAGTAACTTTAAGTTGTGATCATAGAGTAGTGGATGGGGCAACTGGTGCTGCATTTTTACAAACACTTAAATCGTTATTAGAAGAGCCAGTTAGATTATTGGTTTAAATAAAATAAATATAGGTTTAATAGCTTTTAAACTTTGAAGAAATGGGGAATCAATTTGATTCCCCATTTTTTTTGCAGGATAATGGATTAATATATTTATCTACCAGTATGTAAAAAAAAAAGCCTCCCTAGCAGGGAGGCTTAACTTATTGTTGTTTAGTTTATTGTTTAACAACTTTGTGAATAGTCTTATCTTTTCCAATAGTAAGACTTAAAACATATACTCCTTTATTTAGTTGTCTCAGATCAATTTTAACTTGGCCATAAGCTGGAGTTAAAACTTTACTATAAACTAATCTTCCATCTAAACCGTGAATATCTACTTTCACTGGTTTATTATCAATAGAGCCTGTATTAATATTTAATTCATCTACAACAGGGTTTGGATAAATAGAAAGCGTGTTTTCAATTAAGAATGATTTCTCGATAATACCTTGACATATTTTATCCGAAAAGATTTTTACTACGTTATTACCTTTAGTTAATGGTAAGGTAATTTCACTTGCTGTAGTAGTATAAATTCTTCCATTTACATCAATGTTATAAGTAGAAGCACCTTCTAATTTTAATACAACTTCTTTTTCACTTTCTTTTACAGTAGCAAATGCAGCTAAATCTTTTGGTTCTTTAATGGTAATATCATATGCTTGAGAATACCCATTAATATCTGCTATAGTAATAGCTACTTTATAAGTTCCTGCTCCTAGATTTGGAATACTTGTTGAAGTATTAAAGTTTTGAGTAATGTTTTTATTATTTCCTGTTACTGTAACCGTATAATTTAAATTTTGTACGGCAGTAATTGTAATAATACCATTTGTATTTCCTTTACAAGCCACATCTGTAACCTTAATACCAAAATTATTAGTTGGCATAGCATAAAGCACATCTAAAGTTTGGCTTACTGGAGTGGCAGCGGCAAAATTACTATTACCCGCTTGAGAAGCGGTAATAATGGTACTTCCAGGCCCTACAAGTTGAACAGTGTTATCATTGATTGTAGCTACTGCTGGATTTGAACTGGTATAAGTAACAGCTAAACCAGAGCTTGCTGTAGCAGTTAATTGGAATGCTGGATCTGTATGATATTTTACACCAATTGCCGGGAAGGTAATGGTTTGAACGCCATTGGTAACAACTAATTCACGTTCTACTATAGGGGCAGGTCCGAATTTGAAATTACCCGGTTGAGACGCAGTTATAGTTGTAGTTCCAATGCCAACAATATGAACTTTACCCGCTACTATTGTAGCTACTGCTGGATTAGAGCTGGTATAGGTAACAGCTAAGCCCGAAGTAGCGGTTGCTCCTGGATCGAAATCAGCACTTCCTAAGGCTTTTGCAGTCATGGTTGGGAAAGAAATCGTTTGTGGTGTAAAGGCAACGCTAAAGGTCTGAGAAACGCTTATTGAAGCGTAAGTTGCATCTCCAGCTTGAGTAGCAGTAATGGTGGTTGTTCCCCCACCTACAATTCTAACTTTTCCATTAACGATTGTAGCTACATCAGTATTGCTACTAGTGTAAACAATCGGCATACCGGTATTAACCGTTGCTCCTGGATCGAAATCAGGATCGCCTAATTGTTTATCCGCAATAGGATTGAATGTCATTACCTGTGAATAACCTTTAATGGTTAATACTTTTGAAATTGTTTCTGCAGGATCAAAATTAACATTTCCAGCTTGCGAAGCCGTAATGGTTGTGTTCCCAATGCCTACAACATGGATATTGCTTCCAACAATGGTGGCTATACTTGGATTACTGCTTGTGATCGTTAAAGGTAAACCTGAATTTACAGTTATGCCGTGCGGGAAATCCACATCAGTTATTGATTTCGAAGGGAAATCTGGGAAATAAATAGTTTGCGTACCTTTTGTAACTGTTATAGTTTGCTGTACATCATCTGCGCGATTATAATTATTGTTTCCTGGCTGTGATGCAATAATATTGGCACTTCCAATACCTACTATTTCAATTCTGTTTCCAATAATTCTGGCTACTAATTGGTTGGTAGAAGTATAAAAAACCGGCAAACCTGAACTTGCTGTAGCTCCTATTGGGAAATCTAAATCGCCCATTTTTTTATTAGGAATTGCAGGGAAATTAATGGTTTGGTTGGTTTTAGTTACGTTTAAGGTTGTTAATGCCGTAGCTCCGGTATATTGAGTATTTCCAACTTGAGTAGAAGTAATTACGGCTGTACCCACTCCGACTAATCTAACCTTACCTTCAAATATGATTGCTACTGCTGGATTATTAGAACTTAAAGTTACTGGTAAATTAGCATTAGAAGTTACATTTATATCAAAATCTGGTGAACCAAATTCTTTATTAATTACAGCTGGAGCTGTTAACACTTGTACATTATTACTTACGTTTAAAACGCGCGTAATAGATGTTGCTGCATCAAAAGCAGCATCTCCCGCCTGTGAAGCTGTAATATTGGTAGTTCCTAAAGTATGGATCGTAATTATATTACCTACAACTGATGCAACAGCTGAATTACTTGAAGTTAATACCACTGGTAAACCTGATGAAGATACAGCTTGTGAGTCAAATGGAGGCTCTGTAAGTGACTTAGCTGGAATAACTGGGAATGTTATTGTCTGCGGAATTTTAGCAACAACTAAAGTTCTCACAACTGGAGTAGCTGCTACATAGTTAGTATTTCCTGCTTGTGAAGCAGTAATTTGAGTAGTGCCTAAACCTACAATATGGATTAAATTACCTGTTACTGTAGCTACTGCTGTATTGCTACTAGTATAGGTAATTGGCAAACTAGATGAAGATGTAGCTCCTGGATCGAAATCAGCCGAACTCGGGTTTTTATTTGGAATATTAGGGAATGAAATAAATTGAACTCCCTGAGTTACCGTTAAGGTTTGAGTTGCACTGCTTGCATTATATAATGCACTACCTGCGTGAGAAGCCGTTATCGTTGTTGTACCAACTCCTTTCAAACTAATTTTGCCGTTAACTATGGTTGCTACATTTAAATCACTACTTGTAAAGGTAATAGGCAGACCGGCAGGATTTGATGCACTTGGTGTGAAATCTGCAAGATGAACTTGTCTATCGGCAATTGCATTAAATGTCATTGGGGAATTGCCTTTGATTACATTCACGGTGATGGACTCAGATGTAGGGGCATAGGTGCTATTTCCAGCTTGGTGAGCCGTAATAGTTACCGAACCGATTCCAATTAATTTTATTAAAGTTCCATTTGGAGTTGCAATACTGGCATTACTTGTTGTATATGTAACTGGTAAGCCTGAATTACTAATTGCTCCTGGATTGAAATTCATATTACTATATGGAATATCTGGTATTACTGGGAAAACAATAGTTTGAGGATTATTACCAGTAACAGTGATAGATCTTATAACAGCTGGTGCTGCTGCATAATTAGCATCACCCTCTTGAATAGCAGTAATGGTGGCTGTCCCTGCTCCTAATATCTTTATTATGCCACCCGTAATTGAAATAACAGATGGATTAGAAACTGTATAATTAATAGGTAAACCCGAATTGGTAGTTGCACCAGTAGGGAAATCTGCATCCCCAATAATTTTGTTAGGTATAATCGGGAATGTAATCACTTGTTGATTCTTGGTTACTGTTACCATTCTACTTACAGGTCGGGCATCTTCAAATGCTCCATTTCCCGGAGAAGTTGCTGTAATCGTTACAGTACCAAAGGCAATTGGTTTTAGTTTACCACCTACAATGTCTGCAATAGCTGGGTTGCTACTCGTTATTATAACAGGTAGTCCAGAAGTACTAGTAATTTGTAAATCGTAATCTGGATCGTTGATTCCAATTGTAGTTATTATAGGGAAGTTGATTCTATTATCTTGTGAAATAACATTTAATTGTCTTTCAAAGAAAATTGAATTCCAATTAGCATCTCCAGCTTGAGTTGCTCTAATAGTAGAGGTTCCAGAACCTACTAATACTACCTTATCTCCACTAATTGTAGCGACACTTGAGTTACTTGAAGTATATGTTACCGCCAAGCCTGAATTAGTATATGCATTTGGGTAAAATTCAACATCGAGTAAAGTTTTGTTGGAAAAAGGAGGGAACACAATGGTTTGATTTCCTTTTTGAACTTGAAGAGTTTTTACTACAGGGGTAGCTGGGTTGTATTGGTTATTACCTACTTGTTGTGCGGTTATGTCTACAGTTCCGGCAGATAATAATTTTACTACATTTCCATTTATCTGTGCAATAGCTGGGTTACTTGAAACATAAGTTACATCTAAACCTGAGCTAGCCGTTGCAGTAAGCATAAAGTCAGCGTCACTTCTGAGTTTTGTCGCAGCTAAAGTAAAGCCTATAGTTTGATCTTTTTTAGCGACAGTTAAATTTGCCGTTGCTGTCACCCCAGCATAATTCGAATTACCAGCTTGGGTAGCCGTTATAACTGTAGTTCCGCCTCCTACTAGGTGAATTCTGTTATTTACAATGGTGGCTACATTTAAATCTGAACTTGCATAGGTAACTGCTAATCCGGAACTAGCAGTTGCTCCTGGATCAAAGTCAGGATCTCCAAAGGTTTTTGGTAAAATCGGAGGGAATACGATAGTTTGTATTAAATTCGAAATAGATATTGATCTAGTTACACTTGAAGCAGCATTATAATTACTATTTCCTGCCTGAGTAGCGGTAATATTTGCTGTTCCAACACCATTAATTTTAATTTGGTTATTATCTATTTCTACTACTGAATTATCACTTGAGGTATAAGTTACTGCAAGCCCTGAGCTAGCTGTAGCTCCAGGGTCAAAATTTGGACTTCCTAATGCTTTTGCTAATAGAGGAGGAAAAGTTATAGTTTGATCCCCTTTGGTTACAATTAAAATTAAATTGACAGGAGGCGCAGGATTAAACAATCCGTTTCCAGCTTGATTCGCAGTAATAGTTGTTTGTCCAACACCTACAACATGAATTTTACCAGCCACGATAGTAGCTACCGCTAAATCACTGCTAGTAAAGGTTGGCGTTAAACCAGATGAAGCAGTTGCACTTGGCGTATAATCTGGGGACCCAAAAGGCACTGAAGCGGTGGTTCCCATTAAAATGGATTGATTCGCCTTATTTACTGTTAAAGTGGCCGAAGCAGATGCCCCTTGAAAATTAGTATTGCCATTTTGATAGGCAGTTAAGGTTGTTGTACCCACACCGTTTATTTTTACGGTATTATTTGATAATATAGTGGCTACACTTGGATCACTGCTGGTATAACTTGAAATAGCTAATCCTGAACTAGCTTGTGCATTTAGTTGGAAATTTGGGTCTAAATAGTTTTTAGTAATGTCATTGAATGTAATGGTTTGTGTGTTAGCACTTACATTTAATATCTTACTAACGCTTGTGGCGGGTAAATAATTAGTATTACCCTCTTGAGAAGCTTTTATTTGAGTAGAACCTGGGCCTACAATTTCTATCATATTTCCACCTATGATTTTAGCCACATTCTCGTTGCTGCTTAAATAAGTTATAGGAAGGCCTGAATCGGCAATAGCTCCAGGACTGAAGTTAGGGCTTGATATCGATTTTGCAGGTATATCATTAAAAATAATATTCTGTAAACCTCTTACTAATGTAATAGGCGTAATATAATTTGGAGCTGGTAAAAAAGTTCCATTTCCAGCTTGCGAAACAATTAAATTAAAAGTTCCCACACCCACTGGTCTGATTTTGCCTGCAACAATGATGGCAATACTAGGGTTGTCTGTGGAAAAAGTTACAGGTAAGCCTGATGAAGCGGAAAAAATATGATTTAAATCTATATCATTAGGGGAAAAATAAAAGTTATTTTGAAATCCACCCGCAACAACAATGGTTTGATTTTGGGTTTGTGCTTTTAGATTAGTCCCTAAACAAATTAAGCTAATAAATAGTATGATGGACTTTATAGTAAATTTAAACATCGGTTTAAGATTTAATTAAAATAGATAGAGGAAATTAATTAGTGTAGAATACATAAATGCCAGAGTCAGAGGTGTTACCCTTGCTGTCTCTCGTAATTACTTTCCAATAATAAGTGGCATTTGGATTTACCGTTACATCGTTTAAAATGCTTTCTACTTGGCCCGCCTTTAAGATTGCCGGGTTATTTGTTGTGCCAAAATAGATATCATAATTAGAGATGTCTTTATCTACATCATCTCCATTCCAATCTAGTGTTATCTTACCCCCTACAGGACTCACTTTTACTCCCATTTTAGGGCTTAAAATTTCAGCAGGGAATGGGGCAAATGAACTCGTAGCTTCTCCAGGACTATAAAATTTCCATGTATCGGAAGTCGCCGTTGCACTTCCTTTAGAAGATTTAGAAGTAATAAACCAAGAGTAAGGTGCATTACGAGCTAAATTTATAGTAGCTTCCAAACCCGCAGTTGTTTGAGTAATAGTTGCTCCTGATTCTAAATTCTTAATGGTAATCTCATAGGAATCTGCATTTTGTGAGGCATTCCATTTAAAAGTTACTCCCATTACCGTATTAGAAACGATTGTCCCATTTGTACAAACTTCATTATTAGCAGGTAAGGATAAAGTAGCTTTTGTGGGTGGTTCAACAGGAGGATCTGATTTTTTACAAGCAAAAAAGCTTAAAGAAAGGAAAAAAACAAGTAGAAGTTTTTTCATATAATATGGTTTATATAGTTAGACATAATATAGTTATGGTCTTACAATTATAATAAAAATCTGCTGAATAATTATTTTTTATAAAATAAAATGAACTTACAGTCGTTAGTGACCAATTTTGCGTAGTTATTTATTGACTTTTTGTACTTTTGCTGTATGTCAAATTCAAAGCCTAGTTTACCTAAAGGTACCCGTGATTTTTCTCCTGTGGAGATGGTAAAACGCAATTACATTTTTGAAACTATTAAAAGTGTGTTTAAGAAGTATGGGTATGCTGAAATCCAAACCCCTAGCATGGAAAATTTAAATACCTTGACAGGGAAGTATGGAGATGAAGGAGATAAATTAATCTTTAAAATTTTAAACTCTGGAGACTATTGGAAGAATGTGGAAAATCAAAAATTGAAGCATAATGCATTTGAATTTTCTTCTAAATCAATTTTGCCTTTAGTTTCTGAAAAGGCTCTCCGATATGATTTGACAGTCCCTTTTGCTCGCTTTGTCGTGATGCATCAAAATGATATTACATTTCCCTTTAAGCGGTTTCAAATGCAGCCAGTATGGCGTGCAGATCGTCCACAAAAAGGGAGATATAGAGAGTTTTATCAGTGTGATGCAGATGTAGTAGGATCAGATTCTTTATTAAATGAAGCAGAATTTGTATTAATATATGACGAGGCTTTGAGTAAACTGGGCTTAAAAGATTTTGATATTAAAATAAATAATAGAAAAATACTAAGTGGCATAGCTGAATTAATTGGGAAACCAGAATTGATGATGGATATGACTATAGCCATTGATAAACTTGATAAAATTGGTATTGAAGGTGTAGAAAGAGAATTGTTAGAAAGAGGTTTTACTTCGAGCGATATTCAAATTTTAACGCCAGTAATCAATTTAGATGGGGATTCCCAACAAAAACTGAAACAGTTGAAAGAAGTTTTGAAATCTTCTGAAGTTGGGCTCAATGGAGTTGCCGAATTAGAACGTGTTTTCGAATTAGTTCAAAATATGCAGGCAGTTGATAAAACAGTTTCCTTGCAATTAGATATAACCTTAGCGAGAGGATTAAATTATTATACAGGGTGTATTTTTGAAGTGAAAACCAATGAAGTGGCAATGGGTAGTATCGGCGGCGGAGGAAGATATGATGATCTTACAGGAATGTTTGGATTAAAAAACCTAACAGGTGTAGGAATTTCTTTTGGGGCTGATAGAATTTATGATGTTTTAGAAGAATTGGATTTATTCCCTAAAAACGCAACCATTGGCACTAAAGTCCTGATAGTAAATTTCGGAAAAGGGGCTGAAGCTACCAGTTTACAAATACTTCAAAATTTAAGAGCACAAGAAATTTCCGTAGAACTTTATCCTTCGGATGCGAAATTGAAAAAGCAATTAAGTTATGCGGATGGTAAGAATATTCCGTATGTAATTTTTATTGGTGAAGAAGAGTTACAATCGAATACATTTACTTTAAAAAATATGGCTTCCGGAGAGCAAAAAACATATGTTAAAGAGGATTTAATTAACTATATAATTAATAATTAAAGCTAACTATTAGTTAAACTTCGTATCGCTTCTATAAATTTAAAATAGATTTTTGCCTGCAATGAGACCTTCAATATGGTCTAGCAAAGCGTCTATATCAAATGGTTTAGATAAAAAGCCATTGGGCGTATGAGCTTCTGACCTTAAGTTATCCGCAGTATATCTGGCCGATATCATGAGAACAGGTATATCTTTTGTACTTTCCTCCATTCTAATTTTGGCAAGTAATTCGCGTCCGTCTGCATCCGGAAGCATGATGTCCATGATAATTAAATCTGGTTTAAATTTATTTATCTCCTCTAATAAATCTACACTGTTTTGCCTCCCCTCTACTTTATATGCTTCACTTTGGAGAATTAAAGTAATGACATCTAAAATAGCATGGTTATCTTCAATAACCATAATGTGTTTTTGCATTCTCTTCTTTTTTAATGGATTTGACATAAATTTATTCTGGAGCAACAATATTTAAATGCGCTTGAATATAGTGGTTTTACTTTAAATTAAAAATAATATATCTCTTCTCAACAAATCTAAGCTATTTATTAAATCGAGTTAAAAAGAAATACTATATATTTGTAACTTAAGTATTTTTATAATCCATGAAGAGATTTCTAGTTTTAATAACATTCATATTTTTAACCACATTTGCTTATTCTCAAAATGTGATTAATTTGTTCAACAAAGCAAATAATTTTTTTTACTATTTAGATGCTGCCCAATTTGATAGTGCACATGTGTTTATAGATAATAACGAAAAGAGCAAAATTACCCCTGAATTATTAAAACAAATATGGGAAGAAACTATCACCAAAAACGGGAAAATAAAAAGTCTTCAACCCATACAAAGTAAGGTACAAGGCGATTTCTTTTCTGTTACTTTAGAAGGAGTATTTGAAAACGATAACCAGAATTTTATTTTATTTTTCAATAAAGCAGAAAATATCGTGGGTATATTTTCTCCTCCTAAACCTGCTTCCTATAAGCCTGCAGTATATGCTGATACAACAAAATTTTCGCAAACTTCTACCTATCTAGGTGAAGGAAATAAGCAATTAGCAGCCATCTTAACCGTGCCAAAAAACACTAAGAATTTTCCAATAGTAATATTCGTACATGGCTCAGGACCTTCTGATATGGATATGACTGTTGGGGCAAATAAACCTTTTAAAGATATTGCCGAAGGTTTAGCCGCTCAAGGAATAGCATCGATTAGATATGTAAAACGTACATTAGTCTATAGTGGCGATTTTTCGGGTGCATTTACGGTAAAAGAAGAAGTTTTAAACGATGTGGATCTCGCTATTGAAGTGGCAAAAAAAGTAAATGGGGTAGATGCTAAACAAATTTATCTTTATGGCCATAGTTTAGGAGGGATGTTAGTTCCTAAAGTAGCTGAATCTAAATCTGAAGTAAAAGGTATAATAATATCAGCGGCACCAGCTAGAATATTAACCGATATAATGGTGGATCAAAATAAGGCCGCAGTAGCGCGTTTAAATGATACTAGTGCAACGATTCAAAATGAATTAACTAAAGCTATTAAAATGCTGGATGCTACCCGAATTTCTAGTTTGGATGGAATTAAGGCCGATTCTTTGATTGTTGGTTTGCCAGCTTCTTATTGGGTAAGTTTAAATACTATAGATCAGGTAGGCATAACCCAAAAATTAAAAAAGAAAGTTTTAGTGATTCATGGAGGAAATGATTTTCAGGTAGGAAAAATTGATTTCGATATATGGGAAAAGCAACTGTCCAATCAAAAGTTAGCAACCACCAAATTTTATCCAGATTTAAATCACTTATTGAGTGAACAATCCGAGATGGGAACAACTGCACAGTATCAGGTCCCGGCGAATGTTTCTGAACAATTAATTAAGGATATAGCAGCATGGATTAAGCTCAAATAATAAAATCTTTTTTAGAAATATTATCCAAATTCACTTGAAATGAATAAAAATCTTTCAAGAAGGCAGAGTTTACTTGTTTCCATTGCTTCTTTTCAGAAATAAAATGAGGTTGATCAAAGCCTAATTTGAAACATAAATCGGTATAATATTTTTCTCGAGTGGGGTGTTCTGGATTTACGAGGTGTGTTATAGGATGATTATATTCATTTTCCATAGCCCATTGAAGAATGCCACAAATATCCTTTACATGGATTAAGTTTACCGGATTTAATCCATTTGGAATTGCCGATTTACCTGCAAAGTGTTTAGCTAAATCTCTTCCCGGACCAATTAAACCTCCTAATCTAAAAATAAATGCGGGCCATGGGTATAAGTTTAAAAGAGCTTCTTCAGCACATAAGCTAAAAGATTTATTTAGATTTAATGAGACGGCATCCTTTTCTGTGAAGTTATTTTCCAAATCTGGAATAACGCCTATAGAGCTCATAAGAAAGACTTTTCTAGGGTTTATAGCTTTTAATTTTTGAAATAGTTGGCCAAACTTATCCAACCAATACTTTTCATTAGTTTCTTCATTCAGCTTACCGGCAATACAAATTATGATTATTTCTGCGTTAAATAGTGAATTATCATCAATATAATTTTCAGCTAAATCAAAATGATGAGTTTCAAAACCTTTAGTTAAATACTCTTCTAATTTGGCAGGAGATCTCGAACTTACCTTTATGGGATAGGCTAATTTGGAAAAATAGTCTGCTAAAAAAGAACCTAACCATCCTGCACCTAAAATTGTTATACGTGTATTTGCTAACATAAACGAAAGTATTAGAATTTGTACCTTTGTACAAGCTTAATAGAAAATATAATGAAATTATTAAAATATAGCTTTGGATTAGTGTTGGTCACCCTACTATTCTCATGTGGGATAGGCAAACAAACCCAACAATTAAAAGCCTTTGAAAACTGTACTTTTAAATTTGTTCAGATGGACAGTTTAATAGTTGCGGGTTCTGATTTAACTTCCGCGATTAAAGGCGAATCTATAAATTTAAGCCAGGTATCTGGAATTGCTATGGGTTTTTTAACACGTGAGGTGCCTCTTCAAGGCAAATTTTCCATAGAAGTTAAAAATGAAGGATCGAAACTGGCAGCGTTGAATCAATTTGATTATGAACTTGAAGTGGAAGGGAAGCCGTTTACTCAAGGAACATTTAATCAGCCTATTCAGGTAAATCCGGGTCAAACCTTATTAGTTCAAGTTCCTATTCAAGCAGATATTTACCAGTTTTTAAAACAAAATGGAATGCTTTCTCACTTGCAAAGTTTTTTATCTGGTATTAAAAATGGCCCGGAGAAAACATTGAAGGTTCAATTGAAAATTAAGCCAAGTATTAAAGTAGGTAGTGAGCTAATTAAATATCCTGGTTTTATAAACTTGGAAAAAACGATTAGCAATTTAGATATTCGTTAAATTTTTGCTAGTTGAGAGCCTAATAAAACTGCTAACAAACCACCTATTATGCTGGTTAATAAATAAGTGATTAAAGTTAAATAAGCCCCGTTTTGCCACATTTGTAGGTTTTCTGCTGAAAATGTAGAGAAGGTAGTATATCCTCCACAAAATCCAACAATCCATAATAATTGTAGGTTTGATTCTGAATTTTTAGACCAATTACTTAATAATATTCCAATTATTAAACAGCCTAATAAATTGCTGAGGAGGGTAGCATAGGGAAATCCGTTAATTTGGTAACGATTTAGCCACATGGAAGTGCCATAGCGCAGCATACTGCCTAGAGCACCTCCAATTCCGACCAATATAAATGATTTTAGCATATTATAATTTTGCTAACAAGCCTAATCTATGTTTTCTTAAAGTATCTTGTGCAATATCATAACCTGCGTCTGCATGGCGAATGACGCCCATGGCAGGATCATTGTGTAAGACACGCGCGATGCGTTTTGAGGCATCTTCAGTGCCGTCCGCAACGATTACCATGCCGGCATGGATGGAATAGCCAATTCCAACTCCTCCACCGTGATGTAAGGATACCCAACTTGCTCCTCCGGCTGTATTGATTAAAGCATTTAATATTGGCCAATCTGCTACAGCATCCGAGCCATCTAACATAGCTTCAGTTTCCCTGTTAGGCGATGCCACAGAACCAGTATCTAAGTGGTCGCGACCAATTACAATTGGGGCTTTTACTTTTCCTTCGGCAACTAAACGATTAAATGCTAAACCAGCTTTTTCTCTTTCTCCTTGCCCCAACCAGCAAATTCTAGCCGGTAATCCTTGGAAGGCAATTCGCTCTTGTGCCATAGTAATCCATCTTCGTAAAGATTCATTTTCAGGAAATAAGTCTAAGATTACTTTATCAGTTTCGTAAATATCTTGAGGATCTCCACTTAAAGCAGCCCACCTAAAAGGTCCTTTACCTTCACAGAATAAAGGTCTTACATAGGCAGGTACAAACCCAGGAAAGTCAAATGCATTTTTAACCCCTACTTCAAAAGCTCTACCTCTTAAATTATTGCCATAATCGAAAGTTATAGCCCCTAATTTTTGCAAAGTTAACATCAGCTCCACATGTTTTGCCATTGTAGCGTAGGAACGCTTGGTATATTCAGCTGGGTCTGAAGTTCTTAATTGGGCTGCTTCAGCAACACTAAGACCTTCTGGGAAATACCCAATCAATGGATCGTGAGCAGAAGTTTGATCAGTCAATGTGTCTGGGGTAATGCCTTTATCTATCAAACGTTGAAGCAATTCTACTGCGTTACAAACTACGCCTATGGAAATTGCTTTATTTTCACTTTTATATTGCAAAGCTATTTCAATTGCTTCATCAATATCATAAGAAATTTCATCAATATATCGGGTTTCTAACCGTTTTTGAATTCTCCATTCTTCCACATCGGCAGCTAAACAAACCCCTTCATTCATAGTGATAGCCAGGGGTTGAGCTCCACCCATGCCGCCTAAACCTGCCGTTACATTTAAGGTGCCCTTTAAGTTTCCATTAAAATGTTTACGTGCTAAAGCTGCATAAGTTTCATAAGTCCCTTGTACGATACCTTGTGAACCAATATAAATCCATGAACCAGCTGTCATCTGACCATACATCATCAGCCCTTTATCTTCTAATTCATCAAAATGTGATTGGGTGGCCCATTTTGGAACTAATTGAGAATTTGAAATTAAAACGCGAGGGGCGTCTTTATGAGTTGGTAATATGCCTACAGGCTTGCCTGATTGAATTAATAAAGTTTCATTTTCTTCTAAATGTTGAAGAGCTTTAACGATTAATGCTAAGGCTTCCTTATTTCGGGCAGCTTTGCCTCTTCCTCCATACACGATTAAATCTTCTGGGCGTTCGGCAACCTCTGGATCTAAATTGTTCAAAAGCATTCTTAAAGCAGCTTCTTGAACCCATCCTTTGCAGGTTAATTGATCTCCTTGTGGAGTAAGTTTTTCAGATAAGTCTAAATTTTTCAAGTTTGTCGAGGTCATATCAAGGCAATGTTACAATTCCAAATTTAGGATTTTTAATTAAATCAGTACTTTTGTTTTTATATTATGAAAAATAATAAGGCATATATGGTTAAATTGTTTACCCGCTTGTTACTGGGCGTGTTTCTTTTTGCTATTACTCCCTTTTCTATCTTTCACCAGCATGAAAATCAGCTTGTACAAGTAAAAGAAGATCATTGTACGCATAAAATTCATGTTACTACGCAAAAAGATAACTGTCTAGTTTGCAAAGCCCACTTCGAAAAGAATTATTTATTAAACGCGGAAGTTTGGGCGATAGTAACGCCTGTTACTACATTAAATTTCTTGGAATATACTGTTGATGCAGTAGATTTAGATGTTCCTCAAACTCAACACCGAGGCCCCCCTGTTTTAGGATAAGAAATTCTCAAAGTTTTTTCTTGGCAATTTAATTGCCTTTCTGACGGTTTAAAATTAGTTAAGCCTAATCTATTTGTAGGATATTTTCTGCCCAAAAACACATTTATGAAATTTAGATATTTAATAATAATCTTACTATTTGTAGTAGGATATAATTCAGGAGCGCATGCTATAACAACTGCTACCTCCGAAGAAATGAAAGAAATTAAAGGGAAGGTGATTGATAAAGAAACAAATCATCCCTTACCTGGTGCTACTGTATTTATCAGCGATTTAAAACTTAGTACACAAAGCAATTATCAAGGGGAGTTCATACTTAAAAATCTTCCTAGTAAAGGTAAATTTTTAGTTGAAGTAAAATATATAGGGTTTAAAGCTACTTCTCAGTTAATTGATTTAAACCAAGTTGAATCCCTAGTATTTGAAATGGAAACTGCTATTATAGAAAGTGCAGAAGTAGTTATTACTGGGACACCATTTAGTGGAAAGTCTAAGCATAGCAGTTTGGCGGTGGTTACTACTTCCCGAGAAAAATTAATGCAAACGGGTGCTAATAATCTTATAGAAGCTTTAGGCAAGTTACCGGGTGTCAATCAAGTTAGCACTGGGGCAGCAATTGCAAAACCAAGTATTAGAGGATTGGGTTTTAATAGAGTATTAACCATGGTGGATGGTGTTAGAGAAGAAGCTCAACAATGGGGAGAAGAACATGGCGTACAAGTTGATCAATTTTCAGCTGCACGTGTAGAAATATTAAAAGGTCCTGCCAGTTTATTGTATGGTTCTGATGCCTTGGGCGGAGTTATTAATATTATTGACGATTTTATTCCAGCGCTAGGAACACATTCGGGGTCCTTTAATACGAGTTATGGGTCTAATAATGGCTTGAGTTCAAGTTCTCTAATGTATCAAGGTAATCAAAATGGGCTTGTATATAGAGCAAGAGCATCTTATAAAAATGCTCATGCATTTAAAAGTCCAGGAGCTTATGTTCCAAATTCAGGATTTAAGGAAACGAACGTAAGCGGTTTAGTAGGATTAAATAAATCGTGGGGGTATAGTCATTTTACTTTTTCAAGAGCTAATTCAAATATAGGATTAATAGAAGAAGGTCCTGAAGAAGATGGTAGTTTTCATGGCCACGATGGGCATTCTATGAAAGAACGAAGCTTAGAGAATCCTTATCAATATATAACTCATTATAGAGCAGCACTCAATAGCAATATTTTATTAGGTCATGGTCAATTAAAATCCACATTTGGGTTTCAACGTAATTTGCGATCAGAGTTTGAAAATCATGGGCATGAAGATCATGATCATGAAACTGAAAACGAACATGGCGGGCATCATGGGGAGGAGAACTTAGGTATTCGCATGCAATTGAATTCATTTACATATGATGTAAAATATGCAATCGGGAATTTAAATGGCTGGGAACCTACCTTTGGAATTCAAGGCATGTATCAGACTAATCAAAATACGGGTTTAGAGTATCTTATTCCTGATTATAGTAGTTTCAATATAGGTTTTTTTGGATATTTAAAACGCAATTTTGAAAATGGCTCTTGGAATGTGGGAGCACGTTATGATTTCAAAAATTTAAATAGCAAAGTTTTAATGGATGGCAATGAAGTTAGATTTGAAGCATTTGATAACAAGTTTTCGAATTTCTCAGGCTCAGCTGGATTTACCTATGATTTAAGTAAAAATATAGTATTTAGAGCCAATGCTGGGTCGGGCTTTAGAGCCCCTAATATTGCGGAATTGGGTTCGAATGGAACCCATCATGGAACCTTTAGATATGAAATAGGCGATCCTAATTTAAAACCAGAAATAAGCTATCAGGTTGATTTGGGTTTGGATTATAGTTCAGAATTTATTTCTCTTGGAGTAAATGCATTTAATAATAGAATAAACAATTTTATTCATGCTGTTCGTTTTAATAATGAAGTTATAGAGGAAGATCATGTTGATCATGCCCATGAAATACCTGTATTTAGATTTGTACAAGCAAACGCCAACTTAATCGGCGGTGAAGCTAATTTAGATTTTCATATCATCAAGGATTTGCATTTAGAGAATTCATTTTCGATTGTGAAGGGAACCAATAGAGCCAGCAAAGATCCTTTACCATTTATCCCAGCCACAAATCTGCAGCACGAAATAGTATATGAACCACATTTAAAAAATTTAGTAAACACATATATTAAGTTTAGCTATAATCATGTTTTTAAGCAAAACAGATTTGCATCCTTTGAGACAGAAACTCCTAGTTATGGATTAATTGATGCTGCTATTGGAACTGCCATACCTATTAATAAAGGTAAAATCAATGTGTGGTTGAGTGCCCAAAACTTAGGTAATGTTAAATATATTAACCACCTGAGCCGCTTTAAACCGATCGGAATTTTTAATCCTGGTCGTAATTTTAATTTAGGGATCAATATTCCATTATAGTAATTTTAGGTTAGTAAGAAGCCTCCATCTATTTATTTAGGGGAGGCTTTTTTACTTTTATGAAAAAATTATTTTCCTAATAATCAGTATGTTAGTTGTTTTTTAAAAATTATTTTAAAAAAATATTTGGAGTTAAAAATAAAATCATATTACCTTAGTGTATTATTTAACTAATACAGTAATATGATAAAGATTCAAAATCTCCACTTCTCGTACAGAACAAACAAGTGGCTTTTCGAAAATTTAAATGTTAAGTTAAGTGCTGGACACATCTACGGGCTCTTAGGTAAAAATGGAGCTGGAAAATCTACTCTATTAAAAAGTATAGCAGGATTAGTATTTCCTGATAGGGGTGAAGTAGAAGTTTTAGGAATGAACCCCGTAAAGAGACCCGCAGAACTTTTACAAGATATTTGCTTTATACCCGAAGAGCTTTACCTGCCATCTGTTAAAATTGATGCCTTCGTTAAACGAAGCGCTATTTTTTATCCAAACTTTGATCACAATTATTTCACTTCCTTATTAATGGAATTTGGAATACCTCAAAATCATAAGATGGATCAAATGTCTTATGGACAAAAAAAGAAAACCCTCATAGCATTCGGATTAGCCACTAAAGCTAGGTTAATTATTATGGATGAGCCTACTAATGGTTTAGATATTCCATCAAAAGCTCAATTTAGAAAGATTATGGCAACCGCACTCAATGAGGATACCTGCATCATTATTTCTACTCACCAAGTGAGAGATTTAGATAATTTGATTGATACAGTAATTATGTTAGATGAACAAAAAATAGCTTTACATGCTTCTGTGGATTATATCACTGAAAAATTGTGTTTCAAAAAAGTTTCCCAATTAGATGACAGTGTTATCTATGCAGAAAGCGGATTGCATGGGCATTTAGCCGTAACGCCTAATTTCCACGGCGAAGAAACTAAACTTGATTTAGAATTGCTCTTCAATGCCGTCTTAACTCAAAAGAATAAAATTAAAACCCTATTTAATTAATCAGCATATGGAACAATCATTTCAAACCTCGCGCTTTTTAAAGCTATTGAAAAGACAATGGCTTGACTTAGGGAAAGTTTACCTTTCAACTTTATTAATCATAGTTGGGATATTATTATTTTGTTATAGCATTGCTTATTATTCATTTATGACTAATGACTATAATATACAAAATAGAATATTTTCTACCAACTTTAGATATCCCTTATTCATTGTAACAAGTATCATCTTTTTAAGCTTAATTGGGAATCATTACTTTTCACATTTTGGCAATAAAGGAAGAGCAATAATTGACCTCATGTTGCCGGCCAGTCGCTTAGAGAAGTTTTTAGCGTCACTATTTTACACGGTATTTTTTGGCATTGCAGGCTTACTCCTAATTTATTATATCATCGACTGGGCTTTTATTTTAAAGATGAGATCTTGGTATGAGAGTATGAAATTTGTACCTATAGATGGAGAACCCGTTAAAAATGTCAATCTAGTATTTCCTTTTATGTTAGATGTTTTCATTCCCTATGCCTTTCCGTTTGTACTAGCAGTAGGTGGATTAATTGTATCCCTATATCATTTTGGTTCTTTAGCTTTTGGCAGATTCGCGTTTATAAAAATTACGCTTAGTGTGACTGTTTTAATAGGAATTATAGGGTTTATATGGGTAAAATTTGCACAAATGTTTTTCAATGGCAGAATTCCAATTGAAGAGAAACAACTCCGTATCCAATGGGATTTAGAGCCTTTGCAAGTATTTACCTGGGTAATTTGCTTGATAATTGGATTTATATGGATGTTATGCTATTTGAAATTTAAAGAAAAAGAAGTTTAAGACTTAAAAAACAGCTTTATGGAATTTAAAGATAATAAAGCCATTTACCTCCAAATAGTAGATTTCATCTGTGAACGTATTCTATTAGGAGAGTGGCCACTAAATGAGAAAGTACCATCTGTTAGAGAGTTAGCAGTATCAATGGAAGTTAACCCAAATACTGTAATGAGATCATATGATTTATTACAGAATATGAATATCATTCAAAATAAAAGAGGGGTAGGTTTCTTTCTAGAGGAAAAAGCTATTGAAAGTGTCAAAGCTTATAAGAAAGGTGTATTTATGGACGAGGAAATCCCTCCATTATATAGAAGTATGTACCTTTTACAAATAGGATTTGATGAACTCGAAAAAGGCTATGAGACTTTCGTTAAAACGAATTTTAAAACAAATTAATTTTATTAAGATGAAGAAAATGAAATTAAGTAATAAAGTATTACTAATAACAGGAATAGCCCTGATAATCATTCCTATGGTGAGTATGTTTGCTATTTCGCGGATTTACTTTGAAAAAGGAGAATATAAAACTGAAGATTTTGTGGCACATAAAGCTAAGGGTTTTAAGGAAACTGAATCAAATTATACGGCTATAAAAACGGCCCCTTTTCAAGAAGTTAATTTAGAAGGTTTAAGCAGTAAGGAAACTGGCGTGTCGTTTATAGTAGGACCCGAATTTGGAGTTAAAATAAGTGAAGCTTATAAAGAAGACTTCCAAATAGAAAACCTTTCTAATGGTCAATTAAAGATTCAATTAAAGGATGATTCCAATGTTGGCGTGAGCCAAGTAAAAATTAAAATATTTGCGCCGAAGCTTAGCCAAATTTCTATTGACGGAAGTTCTACCTTATGGATAAATTATTTTGCAGACTCATTAAAATTAAATGTCAATAATATTGGCCGGTTATATATAGATGATCAAGAGCAATTACATAATTTAACCTTAGTAGCGAATAATTTAGAATCTCTACATCTAAATAAAGAAGTTTGGAATAGTTTAAAAATAGAAACCTCAACTGACGAACAAAAAGAGTCTAAGCTCTTCTTTTATCAAAACCAAATCGAATATTTAGATTTAAAGGCAAATGGAAAACAAGAACTATTTTTTGGAAGTCGAGATAAAGGTGCTGAAATCCTTAAAATTAAAGATTTAAATCTCCAAACTACGGGAGCCGTACAATTAATTATGCCAGCTGTGGAAGTAGAGAAGGCCAAAGGCAGCATTTCAGATGAAACCTATTTATCTATTCCAGCTAAAATCATTAAACTGCTATATAATTTTTAATTATAAAGAATAAGACCTCAAAAACTTAATACTAGCTTTTATATCGCTGGCCAATAAGCGGTCAGCGGTATTAAAGGTAACTACCTCTCGATAAGAAGATATCACCGCTTCTATTTTAGGAGAAGATAAGGCAGGCCTTCTCATTTCCAATGCTTGGGCAGCTGTCAAAAGCTCAATAGCCAGAATTCGCTCTAAATTATTTAACACTCGAAAACATTTAGTAGCAGCATTGGCACCCATACTCACATGATCTTCTTGCCCGTTGCTACTTACGATACTATCTACCGAAGCAGGTGTAGCTAATTGTTTATTTTCACTGGCAATGGAAGCTGCGGTATACTGTGTAATCATTAAGCCTGAATTGAGCCCAGGATCATTAACTAAAAATGGCGATAAGCCTCTAGTACCTGAAATTAATTGAAAATTTCTACGCTCTGAAATAGAGCCCAATTCAGCTAAGGCAATACTTAAAAAATCAAATGAAATGGCTAAAGGTTGTCCATGAAAGTTACCTGCCGATATAATTAAATCCTCATTCGGGAAGACATTTGGATTATCAGTTACTGAATTAATTTCTGTTTCAAAAACAGCTATCACATAATTTAAAGCATCTTTACTCGCACCATGAACTTGTGGGATACAACGGAAAGAATAGGGATCTTGGGTTTGTTTTCCAGATTGCTTAATTAATTCACTTCCTTCTAACCAACTTAAAATAGATTGAGCTGTTTGAAGCTGTCCTTTATGGGGACGTATTTGGTGACTTAATGCCCAAAAAGGATCAACTCTACAATCAAAGGCATCTATTGATATTGCTGCAACGGCATCTGCCCAATATGATAATTTTTGAGCCTTAATTAAGGTATAAACCCCATACGCACTCATAAATTGAGTTCCATTTATTAAGGCTAAGCCTTCCTTGCTTAATAAATTAATTTTTTCCCAACCCATTAATTGCAACATCTCAGCACTTTCCATACGTCGACCTTGATAATTTACTTCACCTTCGCCTATTAATGGAATGGTTAAATGCGCCAAGGGTGCTAAATCTCCAGACGCTCCTAATGAGCCTTGTGTATAGATTACTGGTAAGATATCATGGTTATAAAAATCAATCAATCTTTGAACGGTAATTAAGGCTACTGCAGAATGTCCAAAACTTAATGACTGTATTTTAAGTAATAACATAAGTTTTACAATCTCTGAGGGAACCTCTTCCCCAGTACCGCAGGCATGAGAAAGTAATAAATTATGTTGTAGCTGACTTAAATTTTCTTTGTCCACTTTAACATGTTGCAGAAATCCAAATCCAGTGTTTATGCCATAAATTGGATCATCGGATTTAGCCATTTTAGCGTCTAAATATGCTCTGCAATCCACAATCTTATCGATTGACTTGCTATCTAAAGCAAGTTTAGTATTAGCATTTAAAAGTTCTTGAATTAAGGAAAGGCTAAGGTGCTTTGAGCCGATTTCAAATATGTTCATGGAGTTAGTTTAATCATCAAAATTATAAAATATCTGTAATTAGCGTGGTAAAGTGCATTAAAAACTATGAATTTGATTAGGTGCACAGGCTAAAATTTCTAATTGCCATAGAATTTCCTCCTGCTTAACAGGAAAAGGTTTATCTAGAAGGATGGTGTCGGCAACTGCTTGGAAAAAAAGCATATAATCTCCTTTTTTAGAGGGCATTGTATGCTGTTGAAAGCTTCCATCGGGCATTAAAAGCGTTAAGGTCCCAGCGTCTTGTTCACGTTCAATTCCATATTTGTTATCCATTGGACTTAAACCTGCTAATAATTGAGACTCTTGCACATCCGCATGCATTTTTCTAAAAGAACCTTTGTGACCGTGTACTACAAAGGCCTCTCGAGGCTCGGCAACTAATAAACTTGCCGTCAAATGTATTTGAAGTTGTTCGGGATAGGTCAAATGCAAATGAAAGTAATCATCCACTAAAGTATTATCTCTTTGATATCCCAGCGTTTTTACTACTTGAGTTGGTTTTCCAAATAAGGATAAAGCTTGGTCAATTAAATGTGGGCCTAAATCATATAAAAGCCCCGCACCTGGCACATTAGTCTCTTTGAAATGTTTAGGGCCAATATGATTTCTAAACCGGTCGAATCTAAAGTGAATTTCAACTAGTTTACCCAATTTGCCACCTTCAAGGACATCTCTAAAAGCTGAGAAACCACTATCGTAACGTCTGTTTTGGTAAACAAATATATGTTTTAGCTCCTTTTTAGCTAGGCTAAATAATTCCTGTGCTTCAGCTAAGGTACAGGTAAACGGCTTTTCAACTAGGATATGTTTTCCCGCAAGCAACGCTTTTTTAGCAAATTCATAGTGAGTGAAATTAGGCGTATTTATGACAATTAAATCTAAATCTTCATCAGCCAGCATGGCCTCTAGGCTATCATAAGCTTTTACATGTGGATATTTAGTTCGAACATTATCTATATGTCTTTGAAGTGCTCCATATAAAATAAATGATGGATGTGCTTCAATAAAGGGGGCATGAAAAACTTGTCCCGACATTCCAAAGGCTAATAAAGCAGTTTTGATCGAATTGGTCATATCACAAATTTATCATAAAAGAGCTATAAATGGGATAGATTATAGGCTAAAAAATGATTGTATTATATTTGCCTAATAATCCTTCATATGAAAGCCTCAGAAATAAATAAAAAATGGAAAGCCTTACAATCTAAAATAGCCACAGATTTTGACTCCGAAGCCCCTGACTTAAAGGTTATCTTATTTTTAATTGGGGTGCAAGAATTAGGGAAAGGTCCTAAAAAGTATAGTAAACGACAAAAGGAAGAACTGATGCATATTGCAACCTGTCGTTTATTAAGTGAAATGGGGTTTTATGAATTAGAAGGTTTAGATCAAGATGGATGGCCTCATTGGAAATTAATTAAAGCGATTCCTGCATATACCTCTTTAGAACAAGAAATGTTGTTAAAAGGGTTGGCAATAAGTTATTTTGAGGAAATTTACGACACGGAATTTTAATTTTTTTAAAACGCAAAAGCCCCATAGTTAAAAACTACAGGGCTATACGTTCTTAAGTAGATGTAAATTAACTTCGCAAATTTTATTTGCTTTGGGATGCAGCTTCTTGTTTTAATTGATCGTTAGCCACGATTACAATCTCAACTCGTCTGTTTTCAGCTCTACCTGCATCTGTATCATTATCTGCAATTGGTTCGGAATATCCTTTACCAATAGTAATTAATCGTGAACTTGGAACACCTTGTGATACCGCATACGCTTTCACTGCTGCAGCTCTACGTTCAGATAATCCCATGTTATATTGTTCAGTCCCTCTATTATCAGTGTGCCCGATAATTTTGATATCAGTACCTGGATATTGATTTAATGAATTAGCTAATGATTGTACATTTTGTTTAGCTACATCTTTTAAATCTGCTTTATCAAAATCGAATAAAATACCGTTGTCGAATTTTACAATAATACCCTCACCTTCTCTAATTACTTCGGCATTTGGGATAGCTTTTTGAATTTCAGCAGCCTGTTTGTCCATTCTTTTACCAATGAAACCTCCAGCTGTTCCACCCACCGCTGCACCGATAATAGCGCCTACAGCAGTATTTCCAGCTTTCTTTCCAATTATACCGCCAATAACTCCTCCGGCAGCAGCACCTATACCGGCACCTTTTTGAGTATTTGTTAAACTATCGCAACTTTGTAGAGTCATTGCCCCTATCGATAAAGCCATCGCATAAGTGGCAATTTTAATTTTTGAAGTCGTCATCTGTTTATGATTTTTATGTTTTATAGATCAATACAAAGGCAATGCCAATCTATTAAAATGTTACATAAACCTAAAAGAAGTAGTTGGCTGTGGATTCAATGACGCAAAAATGACTTTTTTTCTAGACAGTATGGCGTGTTAATAGCCGTATTTGTCCTTCCAGAGTGATTTTAATTTATCACGCAGTTTATTTTCTGAGGTATTATTTCCAGGATCGTAGATTTTAGTACCGCTTATCGCTTCAGGAAGAAACTCTTGAAATGCAAAATTACCTTCGAATGCATGTGCATACAAGTATTCAGCGCCGTACCCTATATCTTTCATTAATTTGGTTGGGGCATTGCGTAAATGGAGGGGGACAGGTAAATCTCCCGTTTTTCTAACTAAATCTTGGGCTTGATTTATAGCCTCATAGGAAGCATTGCTTTTCGCAGAACTGGCAAGGTAGGTAACACACTGCGCTAAAATGATGCGTGATTCTGGAAATCCAATGACACTTACCGCTTGAAAACAATTATTAGCTAAAAGTAAAGCATTTGGATTAGCATTCCCAATATCTTCGGAAGCCAAAATTAATAGTCTTCTAGCAATAAATTTAGGGTCCTCACCGCCCTCTATCATACGAGCTAGCCAATATACGGCTGCATTCGGGTCTGAACCCCTAATAGATTTAATAAAGGCAGAAATTATATCGTAATGTTGCTCACCAGCTTTATCATAGAGAGCCATATTTTGTTGCACATGTTTAAGGACGGTTTCATTTGTAATGATAAAAGGTCCATCCCCCAAAGCATTTATGGCAATTTCAAAAACATTTAATAACCTTCTAGCATCGCCTCCAGAAAGCCTTAATAATGCCTCATGTTCTATAATTTCAATTTTTAAAGTTCTTAGAACCTCATCTTTTTGCATAGCCTTTGTAAGTAGGCTTAATAATTCAACCTCCGTTAAATTTTCAAGGATATAAACCTGACATCTCGATAATAATGCTGAAATAACTTCAAAGGAAGGATTTTCTGTCGTAGCCCCAATTAATGTTAATAAGCCACTTTCAACTGCCCCCAATAAACTATCTTGCTGACTTTTACTAAAACGATGTATTTCATCTATAAATAAGATAGGTTTTCCTAAAAAACTACCTCTTAATGAAGCCGCTTTATCAATTACCTCTCGAACTTCTTTTACCCCAGAATTAATAGCACTTAAATTATAAAAGGGTCTATCTAAACTTTTTGCAATTATATTAGCTAAAGTAGTTTTTCCTACACCCGGAGGGCCCCATAAAATTAAAGAAGGGAGTTGTTTACTCTCAATTGCTTTCCGCAAAACGGCATCCTTACCTACCAAATGGCTTTGACCAACATAGTTTTCTAAACGAGTTGGTCTCATTCTTTCGGCTAATGGCGGCAATTGATGAAACATATTTATGCGGCGGAATGGGGTTTCTTTTTAGCAGGGAATCTTTTCTTATGAAATTTTTTAGGACCTGCACTCTTCACTTGTAAAACAGGTGAAATACCTATTTGTTCAGGGAGCGGTGTGGGTACAATATTTCGATCTATCAGTTTTTCAATCTGTAGTAAATACCTAAAATCTTTCTGGCAAACTAAGGTAACAGCAGTCCCCTTATTGGCAGCTCGAGCAGTTCGGCCAATTCTATGAATATAATCTTCCGGATCAGAAGGTGTATCATAATTTATAACTAGGTCTATACCGTCTACGTCTATTCCTCTGCTAATAACATCGGTTCCAATTAAGATATCAAGCTTTGAATTTTTAAAATCCAACATGATATTTTCTCTTTCAGATTGCTCCAAATCACTATGAAAGCTGGCTACCGATAATTTGCTTTTAGCTAAAAGTCGACCTAATTCTTTAACTTTTTCCTTGCGCCCGGCAAAAACTATAATGCGCTTATATAACTTGGAGTTTAAAATATGCAATAGAAGAGGTGTTTTTTGATTTTCTTCAACATAGTAAACTTGTTGATCTATTCCTTCAGCAGGTTTTGAAATAGCAATGTTTAACTGCGTAGGATTAAACAATAAACGATTGGCAAGATTTCTAATTTTAGGAGGCATGGTTGCTGAAAACAATAAACTTTGCCTTTTTTTAGGTAAATATCCTACAATTTTCATAATGTCGTCATGAAAGCCCATATCCAACATTCGATCAGCTTCATCTAACACTAAAAATTTTAAATCCTTTAAATCAATAATGCCAGAATTTAAATGGGCAATTAATCTTCCGGGAGTTGCAATCATAATATCAACCCCATCCCTTAAAGCCTTTTTTTGAACTTCATAACTTTGGCCGTCTCCACCCCCGTAAATGGAAATAGAAGAAATATCCGTGAAATAGCCTAAAGCTTGAATTTGAACGTCTATTTGTTGAGCCAATTCTCTCGTTGGGGCTAAAATTAAACAACTATTATGACGTTTAGGTAAGCCCAAAATTTGTTGCATGATGGGTAACAGATATGCACCAGTTTTACCGGTTCCTGTTTGCGCACATGCTATAACATCCTGTTTTGATAAAATGAGGGGTATTGCGCTAGCCTGGATAGGGGTTGCTTGTTTGAAACCCATCGAGGAGAGTCCCTCAAAAATTTCGGCTGAAAAATTTAAATCTTTAAAATCCAATAGTAATGAATTAATATCACATAAAAGTATCGCAAAATTAAGCGATATGCAAATATACGGTATGTAATTTATATACCTACATGTCTATTTTCTGGTGTCCGCAAATCCGAATACTTTTTTTAGTAGCGAAGAAGTTCTGGCATTAATATTTTCCCTTATTCTAAATTCTTCAGCTGATACTTGATAAAACATCCCATCAATGGCTTTATTAGCTACATAATTGGATAAATTAGTGTTTATTGGTTTAACTAAAGGGATTTTATTATAGGCCGTAGCCGCATCTGCCCAATATTTAGTCGCACCAACCTTTTGTAAACTATTGGTAATTACAGGTTCAAATTTTATGAGTAATTGTTCGGTAGTAACCCTTTTAAAATAATTTGTGGCAGCATCATTTCCACCAAAAAGAATTTGTGTAGCATCCGCAATGGTCATTTGTTGAATAGCAGCCAGAAAAATAGGCTTAGCTTCTTTAGCAGCATCTTCAGCCGCCCTATTTAAGCTTAAAATAACATTATCAGCTAATTGATTGAGTCCCACGCTTCTCAAGGTTTGTTCTATTTTTTGGGCTTCCGGAGGAAATAATATTTTAATAGCTAAGTTGCCTAAAAAGCCATCCCTAGCTGCTAATTGATCAGCTCCTTTGCTGGTGCCAATGGATAAGGCCTCTTTTAATCCATTAGCTATTTCTAAATTTGATGGGGCCCCTTGAGTAGGAATTTGTTTTAATATATCACCTATGGCATTTTGACTTTGAATATCACATCCACTCCAAAGTGGAGTTAAGCATATTAATACACTAAAAAGGAAATATTTAATAGGACGCATAATGGTGTGATTAAATTTAAGAATTAACAAAATTAAGCATAAAATGTTATCTTTAATTTACCAATATAAAAAGATAAAAGCTCGGTGAAATTTATAAATAATAAACAAAAAGGTTCGCAGGATTCAGATTTAGCCTTATTACAGCAATATCAACGTACTGGAAAATTAGAGCCATTAGCCCAATTATATGAAAGGTATATGCACTTAGTTTTTGGTATTTGCTTGAGTTTTTACAAAGATGAAGACAAAAGCAAAGATGCCGTGATGGATATTTTTGAAGAGCTGATTCCAAAATTGAAAATCCATCAAGTACTAAACTTTAAAAGTTGGTTACATGTGCTTACCAGAAACCATTGCTTAATGGAATTGCGCAAAACAGCTAAGTATACCAATGAAAATATCGACGATCATCTTATGGATTTGGAGGACTTTGTGCATCTTGATGTTGAAGATGTAAAGGAAACGCAACTTACACAATTGGAAAAGTGCTTAAATACCCTTTCTGATGAGCAGAAAATATGTGTAGACCTATTTTATTTACAAGAGAAATGTTATAAAGATATAGCTGAAATTACAGGTTATGATTTGAACCAAGTCAAAAGTTATATTCAGAATGGTAAAAGGAATTTAAAAAATTGCATCGATAAGAACAGTGGAAATTAAAGATTACTCAGACATAGACGTATTAGAAGCCTATTTATTAGGGGATTTAAATGCAAAAGATAGTTATGAAGTTGAAAAACTTTGTCTACAAGATCCTTTTGTGGCCCAAGCCTTAGAGGGATTGAAGCAAAGTAAACACCTTCGATATAATTTATCTTTATTGCAAAAACAATTGCAGCAAAAAGTAGTTCAAAAGGACAACAAAAAGAAATGGCAAATAACCTCTCATCGATTGAGTATTGGTTCTGCTGCAGCAGTATTATTTATTAGTGTAGGAATCTTATTCTGGTTTAAATCTAGCATTCCTAAATCAAGTCAGAAAGGTACTCAAGTGGTGATGTCTGAAAATAAGGCTAAAACGATGGCTTCCAATCAAAGTAGTGCCAGTGTCTTAGCTAGCTCTATTTTTGTGCTTCAGGGGAGTATTAAAGATGCTAACACAACCCAAAGCATAGCAGCTGCTAAAGTTGAAATAGAAGGCAGTAACTTACAAACCTTTTCAGCCAATGATGGTACCTTTAACTTAACTATGGAGGAAGTAAATTACCCGCTTGAGGTTAAAGTTACCGCGAAAGGCTATCAGGATTTTAAAGTAAAACTGAATAGTATTAATGATACGCAAAATTGGCACTTAATACCTAATCCTTAATCGGATTTATAGGTATTAAGTGCCAATCTAAAATATGCTATTAAAGCGCTTGAATACTTTTTCTTAACCCAAGAAGAAGCTTAAGACGTAGTAAATAATCGCAGCAATTAAAGCCGAAATAGGAATTGTTAGTACCCAAGCCCAAATTAATTTAATAGTTACGCCCCATTTAACTGCCGAAACTCCTTTGGTAACGCCAGAGCCAATAATTGCACCCGTGATGGTGTGAGTAGTACTTACCGGAATTTTCAAATGTTCAGTGAAATATAATGTTAAAGCACCTGCTGTTTCAGAAGTTACCCCTTCAAAAGGCGTCACTTTAGTAATCTTTGAGCCCATTGTTTTCACAATTTTCCAACCCCCACTTAAAGTACCAATGGCAATTGCACTATAACAAGCTAAAGGAATCCATGTAGGCATATTTCCAGCAACATCTTCCCCATTCGCATCTTTATAAGGTAATTCTACTTGCAACCAGTCAGGTAAACTAGCTAAATTATGCCCACTGGTGTGAATGTATACAATAACTGCAGCCGCAATAATACCCATAACTTTTTGAGAATCATTCCCACCGTGTCCTAAACTGAATGATGCAGAAGAAACTAACTGCATTTTCCTCAACCAAGCAGTCGATTGCGTTTGATTTAAACTACTGAATATCAAATTAAAAATACAGATGATCCAAATTATTATAACCACTAGGAACCATTTGATATTATGAGATTCAAAAATTACACTGTAAAATTCAGATTCGAATCGAGGATGTTTAATAGTATCATAGGAGTGCATTTGATAATACACTAAAAGCCCAGTAGCAAGCATAACTGCTAAGGTAAATAGCTTAGGCCAAATACTTTTTTTAGCTGAATGTAAAAGCCAAATAGAGATGGAATAGGATACTATGGCGCCAAGGAAGGGAGCAAATACAATAAATGCTGCAATCACTAAAACCCCGGTAGGCATTTCTCCAACACCGCCTGCCTTATACCAATTTACTACTCCAAGTCCTGCATGGGCAATGGCAGCCCCAGCAAATCCTCCAATTAGTGTATGAGAGGAACTAGATGGAATCCCTAACCACCAGGTTAATAAATTCCATATAATTGCAGCAATTACCCCAGCCAAAATAACAACTAAATTAATATCCATTGTATTTGCAGTTTTAGCTACTGTATCAGCAACTCCAAACCCAAATACCCAGTAAGCTACAAAGTTAAAAAAGGCCGCCCAAACTACTGCTTGAAATGGTGTTAGTACCTTAGTGGCCACAATGGTTGCAATAGAGTTAGCTGCATCATGGAATCCATTGATGTAATCAAATAAGAGTGCTAAAACGATGATTACAATTAATAATGTAAATGCCATAACTGTTTATTAAGCGTTTTTAACTAAAATTGACTCCAATACATTAGCTGCATCCTCACATTTATCGGTTGCAATTTCTAAGGTTTGTAAAACTTCTTTCTGCTTAATTAATTCAATGGCGTTACTTTCAAATTCAAATAATCTTGCAATTGCCATGTTGCAAACATAATCCGCTTGGTTTTCAGCGCTATTAATACGTACACAAGCGTCGGCAATTACTCTAATATTTTTAAAGCTGCGTAATTCTTTAATAGCTTTTTCTAAATCTGTACACATTTCCACTAAAAGTTCAGCCAATTTAATCATGGGCTCTCCAATGGTAGTTACGTGATACAATTCGATATGATTGGCAGATGCATGTATATAATCTGCAATATCGTCAATAGCACTTGCTAAAGTGTGGATGTCTTCACGGTCAAATGGGGTAATGAAATTCTTACTTAATTCAATGAAGATTGAATGGGTAATATCATCCCCCACGTGCTCTAAGCGCTCTACTTCTTTAATAGCTTCGCGTCTTACCTCTAAATCAGCGGTGTTAACAACAACTAATAAGGCCTCTGCAATTTTTAGAACATTGCTCCCGGCTTGCTCAAATAAAGGCTGGAATTTTTTATCCTTCGGCGTGAAGAAACTGAAAATATTATTCATGATGTCTAATCAAATTATTTTCGACAAAATTACTAAGGCAATGTTAACTTAATGTTAAGCATGTAAATTTTGTTAAATTCCTTTAGCCAAGGTAAAAGCGAAGGTCGTTCCAATAAAGGGTGTGCTCCTTACGGATATGGTTTGTTGATGTGCCTCTAATATGTGTTTTACAATAGCTAGGCCTAATCCAGTGCCTCCTTCTTGTCTAGATCGATGAGAATCAATTCGATAAAAGCGTTCAAATAAACGAGGTAAATGTTTTTCCTCAATGCCAATTCCATCATCCGTCACTTCAATTAAAAATTGATCGTGTAATTCGAAAATTTTAATGGCAATAATGCCATTTTCCCGTCCGTATTTTAGAGAATTCTGAATAAGGTTAATTAAAATTTGACGCAGCTTTTCACGGTCCGCATTTACCATTGTGGCGGCTGTATACTTCTCTTTAAATGTTAATTGAATTTTTTTTGTGGCTGCAGCATCTTCCATACTTTCCATCACTTCTTTAGCTAAAATCACAAAATCAAATTTAGTATAGTTGATTGGGATTTCTCCAGTTTCTAATTTTGATATAGCATCTAAATCTGAAATTAAATAACTCAATCGCTCCACATTGCTTTCGGCTTTGGCTAAAAACTTTTTAGCTAATTCAGGATCGTCTTCAATGCAATCTTGAAGTGTTTCTAAATATCCTTGAATTGCAAATAATGGAGTTTTGAATTCGTGGGAAACATTAGATAAAAACTCCCTTCTAAATTGTTCTTGCTTTTTTAAGAGTTCTATTTCTTTTTTCTTTGCTCCTGCCCATTCTTTAACTTCTTGCTCTACATCATTAATCGGGTCGGCACTTACATATTCACCGAGAGCTTCCTTCAGATCTTTCCCTAGTTTTAGATTATGGATGAGTTTATAGATTAACTTAATTTTAGCATAGATATATTTTTCCAACAAATAGTAGAAAACTATAAAACTGGTAATAAAAGAAACTCCAAAGGAAATTAACATGTAATACCAACTTCCTTGAAAATGAAAATTGACAAAGCCAATAGATAAACCCACGGCCAAAGCTGTTATAAAAACTAAAACTCGGAGTTGCATGCAGCTAAGTTAAGCTTTAAATATAAACAAATTGTTAAGTTTCAAGCGCATTCCATTCTTGATAAAACTGATCTAAAAATCCGAGCATAAAATCATGCCTTTGTTGAGCTAGCTTTTTTCCTGTATTAGTATTCATTAAATCTTTTAAAAGAAGTAGTTTCTCATAAAAATGATTAATGGTGGGGGCTGTGGTATTTTTATAGCTATCTTTATTGTGAGCTAATTCAGGTTTAATTGCCGGGTCATACAACACTCTATTTTTAAATCCCCCATAGGTAAAAGCGCGAGCAATGCCAATGGCACCTATAGCATCTAAACGATCGGCATCTTGTACGATTTTTAATTCTGGACTAGTAAAATTAAGCTCATCAAAGGAGTTTTTGAAGGACATATGTTGCATAATTTTCACCACATGCTCTATAATGGAATCATCCACCTTCTTACTCTTTAAAAAATTAGCTGCTAATTGAGGACCTAACAACTCATCACCCCCATGAAATTTTGGATCTGCAATATCATGTAATAGTGCAGCCAAACTAACAACTAGGGCATCCGCTTTTTCAATTTTGTTAATATATAAGGCATTCCGGTAAACCCGGTCGATATGAAACCAATCATGCCCAGCTTCTGCATCCTTTAGGCAGTCCTGTACATACTCGATTGTTTGTGAAATAATTTCCTGCATATCCACAAACTTATATGGAAATGCCTAAAACTAAAAAAATGTTTATCCACAAATATATGTGGAGTCAGAAATATTAGGAACTATGTTTTTTAGGATCCCAGGTAATAAGATCTAAAAAATCAAAATCTAATATTTGCGCAATTTTAAAAAAGCGAGCTAGCGTTATTTTAGAATAACCTAACTCTAATTTTGAATAAGCGTTTTGCGATATACCTAATTGCGCAGCAAGGTAATCTTGAGTTAAATTTCTAAACTCACGAGCTCTTCGAATATTGGATACTATGGTATCGATGCTCAAATTTGGCTCTCTTTGCATGGATTTAAATTTAAGTTGTTCAATCCATAACAAACCAGCGTTTAAAAAAGTTTTAGTTTATTCCAATTTTCTCTGAGGACGTTCTGAATCAGGTCTACGACTACCCTCATAAAGTTCATATTCTAATAAGCGGCAATCCAACTTGCCATTATAAAATTCCACTTTTTTATCAGCTTTTAAGCCAATCTTCTTAGCTAAATCAGGGTTTCCAGTAAATATATAGCCAAAATAACCTTTGGCATCTTTTTTCATGAAATCACCTATTCTTTTATAGGTTTGCTCTAATTTTTGATGTACCCCTAAACGCTCTCCATATTCTGGATTAAAAATAACCACCCCTTTGGACTCTTGTGGAACATGGGTTTCTTCAAAATCGCACACTTGGAAAGTAATCATATGATCTACACCAGCAGTTTTAGCGTTTTTTCGACTTATTTCAATGGCATCTTCTGCAATATCAGAAGCTATTATCTGAATAGTTACATCTTTTTTTACTTGATCTTTCAAAATTCTGCGTTCAGCAAAGAACACCGTCTCATCGTAACCTAAAATATGCATAAAGGCATAATTCATTCGGTATAATCCCGGTCTTCTATTGGTCGCTAATAAGGCTGCTTCAATAGCGAGGGTTCCTGAACCACACATTGGATTGACAAAACTGGATTGTCGATCCCATTTGCTAGCCATAATTACACTGGTTGCCAATGCTTCTAACATTGGCGCCTTACCCGGAATTTTACGATAGCCATGTTTAGCAAGGGTTTCACCACTTGTATCAAGGAAGACATCCACTTGGGAATCTTGCCAATATAGATGTACAACAGTTTTATTTGCATCTGATCCCGAATTAGGGCGAAGTCCTTTTTCAGCCTTAATTCTGTCTACAATCGCATCTTTTACTTTCAAGTTGGCAAATAATGGGGTACTAATATGTTCATTGTTGACATTGGAGGTAACTGAAAAATAACCTGCAAAGTCAATGTAATTTTCCCACGGAATTTGTACCAATTCTTGGTAAAGTTCGTCTGGCGTAAAGGCTTTTAAATGTGCAATTTGATAGAGTACTTGACTTGCACAACGAAGCTGTAAATTAAGCTTAATACAATCATTTACACTTGCTAATAATTCTACGCCTGTACTAAATACTCTTTTAATCTCAAAACCTAATTCAGCTACTTCGGCCTCTAGATAAGGGGATAACCTTTTATTACAAGTTATTATTACTTTTTGCTTCCTTTCAAATACATTACTCATAGCTACAAAGGTATTATAAAAGCCCAAGAAATAATTGAATAAATCCGAATATTTATCGATATTTGAATAGTGAAAATTGAATAAAAAATGGAAATCAAAGGAAAAGTACACGAAGTAGGCGCGGTTCAACAAGTAAGTGAAACGTTTAAAAAGAGAGATTTAATCGTAGAATACGCAGAGAACCCTAGTTATCCGGAATATATTAGGTTTGAAGCTTTACAAGATAAAACAAGTTTATTAGATGCTTTAAAACCAGGAGAAGAAGTAGAAGTAGCGTTCAATTTAAGAGGTAGACCTTGGACTAACAAAGATGGAGTAACTTCATACTTTAACAGTTTGGTGATTTGGAAAGTAACCACTTTAGGCCAAACTGCAGCAGCAGCTGCGGCACCTGCTTTCGCAGCCCCTAGTGATTTAAATACCCCTGCCGGTGAAGATGATGATTTGCCGTTCTAAGGTAAATAGCTAAATATAGAGTTTAAAAAAGCCCCTCTGCTTTAAGAGAGGCTTTTTTTTTGAGTCAAAAGCGCATGTTAAAAAGTGTTAAATCAAATTACTTCGGTAAAATTACCTGTATTTTTGACTACTCTAATACCTGAGGATCAGATTAATTATTGAATCTAGGAAGGAAATGAAGAAAAGCACACTTTGGATAATTACTGCACTCATGACATTTGCTCTATTGGGAGTATTTGTGATGCAGCTTTTCTATATAAAAGAGTCATTCAAATTAAAATCCGAAATTTTTGATCAAAATGTAAATGCGGCTCTAACTTCCGTAGCCAATAAAGTGCAGCGGAATTCAGCTTTTATTCATCTAAATCTACGGGATTCAGAAAATAAGCGCAAGAAAAACCGGGATTTAAAACAACAAATGGATAGTATCCTAGCGGTAAAGCTAGCCTACAAAGAACAAGAAGCCTCACGTAAAGCCAAACAAAGGCAACAAATTTTAGATTATTTGAATTATCAAGACAGTGCTATTAAATCGAGTTTTTACTCGACAATGATTTTGTCTGAAGACCAATTCAAAAAATTTTCTAATCCTAATAATATAACCAAAGACTTGGGAGTAGAAGTGCAAGATGTTTGGGGTGCTACTACAGGCTCTTTAATTCAAAGGAACATAAGGCCCCGCTTACCTCGAATGGAACAAGTGCAAAGTGATAAAGCCCCAGATTCTATACGTTATATTGCTTTTTCACCTTCGGATGGTATGCCACGATTAATCAGTGTTCCTACCTATGACCCCGATCTTATTGAAAAATTTAAAAAGGAAGATGCCAAGGCTGCAAAAGAATACCAAACGACCTTAAATAAATTATATGCCGATACCCAGCGATATTACGAAGATCAGCGGCTTTCATTAATTGAAGATGTAGCTATAGAGATGGCAGATCCAAATTTGCCACTTCGGAAAAGGCTTCCTAATAAATTATTTTTAGACACACTCATTGCGGCGGAATTAAAACAAAAGAATATTCCTATTGAATATAATTTTTGGGTGAGCTCGATGCATAATCAAGATCAGGTTATTTTTCAAAATGTGCAATTTAAAGCTGAAACAGAAAATGTAGAACAGATTTACAGCCATGTTTTATTTGGGAATGATTTATTGCGCGATCCAGGCGTTCTGTATATATCCTTTCCAGATCGAAATAGTTTATTATTAGGTAGTATATTCGCTACTCTTGCTTCTTCAGCTGCTCTTTTGTTAATATTGGTATTTATTTTTTCGTATACAATCGGCACCATTTTAAAACAAAAGAAACTATCAGAGATGAAATCCGATTTCATCAATAATATGACGCATGAATTTAAAACGCCTGTTGCAACCATTATGATCGCAAGTGAGGCTTTAAAAGAATCCGAAGTAGCGCAAGATACTTCCCGGGTGAAGCGCTTAGCAGGTATAATTTATGATGAAAATGCGCGCCTGGGGAATCATATAGAAAGAGTGTTAGGAGTGGCCCGTGTAGGAGCTAAAGAGATTGAGTTAGATTACACGGAAGTTCGTTTAAATGATTTAATTTCTGCCGTCGTAGATAGTATGGATTTGCAGCTTAAAAAGCGAGACTCTCAAGTCAATTTGGATTTGCAGGCGGACCCTGATATTTTAATGGCGGACGAATTACATTTATCGAATGTAATTTACAATCTGATCGATAATGCTATTAAGTATAGTAAGGATTCTCCAAAAATTACTATCAGTACGCAGTCTGGTGCTAAATATTTAATTTTTAGTATAAAAGATGAAGGTATTGGATTAAGCAAAGATCAAACTAAGCGGGTGTTTGACCAATTTTATAGAGTGCCAACAGGCAACTTACATGATGTAAAAGGATTCGGTTTAGGCTTAAATTATGTGCAAGATATTGTACAAAAAATGGGTGCTAAAATTAAAGTGTACAGTGAAAAAGAAAAAGGTACTCAATTCGACATTTTATTTCCATTAACTTAAATTAAAAGATGAAAAAGATACTCCTGGTAGAAGACGATCCTAACTTAGGTTTACTCCTACAAGATTTTTTACAAATCAAAGGTAATTTCGACGTTGTACTTTGTCAGGATGGAGATGAAGGCCTTCGAGTTTTCTCAAAGCATACATTTGATTTGTGCATATTAGATGTCATGATGCCTAAAAAAGATGGGTTTGCTTTAGGTAAAGAAATTCGGAAACAAAATGAACATATCCCGATTATTTTTGCTACCGCAAAAACTATGATAGAAGATAAAGCCTTGGCTTATGATATTGGGGCTGATGACTATATCACCAAGCCCTTTAGAATAGAAGAACTTTTACTTCGTATTAATGCTATATTTAAACGAATGGCTAAAGGTTCTCAGGATGCAGAGCCTCAGCAAAATCAATTTGAGATTGGACAATATACCTTTGACTTTACTTCGCAAATGATCAACTTTAAAGGTCAATCGCAAAAACTTTCTACTAAAGAAGCCGAATTACTCCGCTTACTGTGCTTAAAGATGAATACCGTTTTAACTAGGGAAGAAGCTCTAATTGCCATTTGGCATGATGACAATTATTTTAATGGTCGGAGTATGGATGTATTTCTAAGTAAACTACGTAAATACTTAAAAGAGGATCCCAAAGTAGAGATCCTCAATGTACATGGAAAAGGGTATAAGTTGATTGTCAATTAATTCATAGGTAGATGAAAATTTTATCAACTCACGACTCTTATTAAAGTAGATATAGTTTTATTCTTTTCGCGGCTTCATTTCCCCAATCACTAAATGCTCGCTGCAAGTCTTTGAGTAAACTTGCTCTATTGGAGGCTTTCCCTTTTGTAGGCGCGCTTAATTTTTCGTCTGTAATAACTTCCTCCTTTACTTCTGTAGCAAACCAAGTCATATGGTCGTGAGGCAATGCTAATCCTAAAATCATGCCCGGTAAACCAGAAAAGTTTTCAGGTCCAGAGGACACTGGAATCACATCTGTATAAAAAGCAACTACATATACGGAATCTAATATGACCGCATTCGCTCGTCTACATTCGTATCCCGCAATTGTACGGGTTTCATCCGTGATTTTCCAAGTAATTTTAGGAATTGAATCTTTTAATAAATAGGTTTCGTCAAAAACCTTTTTTTGAACCGTTGATAACCCATTATCTAATTGTTGTGCAACAATATTATTTTGATCTAATAGTTCAGAACCAACAATAGAAGAAAATAATCCCCCCGTGGTAACTTCCGGGGTTTGGGTATATAGGGATTTGTTTTTATTGAAATATAAGGTAGATTTTTTAGTCTTAAATTGCGGATTTTTCTTTTGATAATCCTCTATATAGCTTTTTCCAAAAGTTGAAAATTCATTGCCCTCCATACTCTTTTTTAGCAAGGCAAACATATTTACCTTAAGCTCATAAGTAATGAAACCCTGCACTGGAAAACGTTTATATTGAGCATGCACTTGGATGGTTCCCATAAAAATAGCCAACAGGCTTAGGAGAAAAAATTTAATTGTTTTCATATTATTTAGTGTTAGCTCCCATTTTTGTAAAATCCCATTTGGCCGTTAATAAAAAGTACTGCCCAATGGTGTTATTATAAGATTGTGTGATACTCAATGCATTCGCAGATCTAGTAAATCCGTTATTTTGATTTAGTAAATCATTTACAGAAAGTGATAAGGTTAATTGTTTCTTGTCAAAGAATGATTTGTTGATAGTTGAATTGATAAGGTTTCTTTGAAAGGTTTCATTAAAGGCTTGGGTTTTGCCATTGAATGTGTTTCCATAATCCACTGTCCAATCTATTGTTTTATTAAGTCTTACTGATAAATAACCACTTATATTATGATTGTAACCATTATTATTTAGGTTTTTATTAATACTAGATGTAGACTTTACGAAACTTGGATTATATCGAATACTAAAACTAACAGCACCTTCTGAGTAGCGGGAAAAATTAATTCCCGCATTGATTGCCTGAGTACTCGTTTCATTTAAAATATTATTAATGTAAGAATAGAATAAATTGGAATTAGTACCCCCACTGACGCCAATTTCAATATCCTTAAGCGCTTTTATTTTTTTAGAATAATTTAAACCAAAATAATAATTCAGCGGACTTTTCTCTTTTAAGTTGATAGATTGAAAAGTCGATTTTCCTGTACTTACATCTGTCGTACTATTACTCACAATAGCATTATTTTGCATAGAAATATTGCCGTACATATAAAATGAAATTCCTTTTATCATTTTAAATGAGTAGTAATTAAAGTTTAAATTACTACTAAAGCCAGGTTTTAAATTAGGGTTCCCTATCGGAATATTTAAAACATCGTCATTAACTCTTACTGGTTGTAATTGAGATATTGTAGGTTGATTTGTAAATCCATTATAGCCCATAGAGAAGCTTTTGCTGGTAGAGATTTTATATACATAGCGTAGAGACGGATTTATATTAATGAAATCTTGTTTATAGCTTACATTATTAACTAAGTCTTTTTGATTAAAATTTAAACTAATCACATTGAAACCCCCATTAACTTGATTTTTATCTTTGTTATAATTTAATTTTAGTCCCCCATTATTTAAGAGGGTATAACTTTCAAAATGATTACTGAATAAGTTATCGAGTTGTGAGTAATTTCCTTTAGCATCTTTGTTATAAGAATCTCTGTCTACATCATTATTTTTGGTGGTGATTCCATAGGATAAAATTAACTTCAATTCTTTTGAAATGGGCTCATTATATGTAAAGCTTGCTCCCAATTCCAAATCTTGTGAAGTGGTCATTTTTCGTTGATCGGTAATTTCAGTTTGATTTAAAATACCTAGTTCATCGTAGAAATTATTTTGAGAATAGAGAAACCCATCCGCTTCATTATCTTTATAATTTTCAAAGAATTTAGCTGTAAGGGTTCTACCTTTCTTATTAAATGATTTGGAATAGAGAGCTGAAATATTAAAGCTTTTTCCACTGCCAGCTGTATTCAGTCGTCTCATTTCACTGTTCAATTTTGTAAAATCAACACGCTGACTGAGTGTCGTGAAATTACTGTTAGAGGAATTATCTTTATAAGAAGTATTGAAGTTAACTTTGAGATTACTTGTAGAATCTAATTTTAAGGTTAATTGCCCATCCAGCTTATGCCGGGAAGTTTCTTGAAGTTTCAAATTATCTTGATTGGCTAAAATACTTCCTCCTGGTAAATTTCTTTGGGTATTTTTTAAACCAATATTATTAATCCCCATCTGACCAACTTTATAATTAAAATTAATAGCGTATTTATCCTTAGCCCACTTATTCGAAAAATGTAGTCCTCCTGTTTTAGCGGTTGGTAAGCCGTTTCCGTAATAACTTCCTTCAAAACTATCTAATTCATCATACTCACCAGTTAAATAAATTGATATTCCCCCTCCATCCATGTATTCTATATCACCCCCAATACCTCCCGAATATTTTTCTTGGTCTGACCAGCTCAATCCTGTCTTTCCGGTATTTCCACCCACTGCATAAGCGGCTAATTTTTGTTTATTGTTAAATCGATTAAGCATGGCCTGCCAGGAATTGAATTCACTTGTACCTCCTCCCAGTTCAACCTTTCCAAACATGCCCTTCTTTTGATCTTCTTTTAATGTGAAGTTTAGGGTTTGCTGACTTTGACCATCATCAACTCCCGTTAAGACAGCCTGATCACTTTTTTTCTCATAGAGTTGAACTTTATCAATCATGTCAGCCCGAATATTTCGGGTTAATAAGGTAGGGTCATCTCCAAAAAACTCTTCCCCATCTAATAAAACCTTCTGAACTGCCTTCCCATTAGCCGTAATTTTCCCATTCTGATCAACAGTAATACCCTCGAATTTTTTAATTAAATCTTCTACTCTATCATTAGGCTTAATGGTATAACTACTGGCATTAAATTCAGTAGTGTCACCTTTTATTTTAATGGCCGCAACTTGTCCTTTAATAATAATTTCGTTTAATAAACTAGCTTTTTGAATTAGGTTAATTTGACCTAAATCAAAACTGGGTTTTTGTGCATCAATTTCAAAATGATTGACATAATCCGCATAATCTGGATAGGAGATTCTGAGAAAGTATTTGCCAGATTTTAAACCTGGTAATTCAAATAGCCCATCTACATTAGCTCTGGTAAATTTAACTAAGGTAGAATCTTTCGCATTCATTAATGAAACACTAGCCATATACAACTTAGCATTGGCATTGGTATCTATTACCATGCCCTTGATAGCGTGGCTTTGCTGAGCTTTTGTAACTAGAAAAGTTAAACTAAATAAAAGCAGGAGTAGAAATTTCTTCATTTAGGTTTGGTTTGCATCAAATGTAAAACTAATATCTATAATTAAAAACTTAGTTGATGAAATTTAACATACTTTAACTTCTTTTAACATAAGGTGTTAAAAGTGTTAAAATGCCATTTGAACGAATTTTTAAGCCCCCAGTAGAATAATTTATTTTTAGAAAAAAATGGTTAACTTGAACCGAATTTTGGACAGAGGAGAAGAAGATGCACGACACCATTAACGCCGCCACGCTAGCCGCACAATTTATCAACCTTACTTCCCGCCCGGTGTTTTTAACTGGGAAAGCAGGAACTGGAAAAACCACTTTTTTAAAGTCCATTATAACACAGACTCATAAACGCTGTGTTATTGTGGCTCCAACAGGTATTGCAGCCATCCAAGCGGGAGGTACTACTATTCACTCCCTGTTTCAAATTCCGTTAGGTTTATTTTTGCCGGAGAACCCTTCTCCTGATACAGCCTTAAGTGATCAAGCTTTAAATTACCCTGCAAATATGCTCCGACATTTACATATGAATGGACGGAAAAAAAGAGTCTTTATGGATTTAGAGCTATTGATTATAGATGAGGTATCCATGCTGCGGGCAGATTTATTAGACGCTATTGACTTTGTACTTCGTTATGTACGCAAAAGTGAAAAGGCCTTTGGAGGGGTGCAACTCTTATTGATAGGAGATTTATTTCAATTACCCCCAGTAGTTAAAAATCAAGAATGGAATTATTTACAGCGATATTACCCGAGTATTTATTTTTTTGAAGCCTGGGCACTGAAAAGTAATCCTTTAGTTTATTTAGAGTTAGATAAAATTTACAGACAAGAAGATCCAGCATTTATTAATTTGCTAAATAATTTTAGAAATAACCAAGTTTCTCAAGCCGATTTAGATTTATTAAGCCCCTGTTATAAACCTGACTTTAAACCAAATTTAGAAGATAAATACATAACGCTCACTACGCATAATGCCAAGGCAGATGAGATTAATGCAGAGTGCCTAGCTCAATTAGACGTCCCGTCTAAGAGTTATAAAGCTCAAATTGAGGGAGATTTTCCTGAATCCGCCTATCCTGTAGAAAAGCAATTAAATTTAAAAATAGGTGCCCAAGTAATGTTTGTGAAAAACGACATAACGGGTGAACAGCGCTATTTTAATGGAAAAATTGCAGAAGTTACTGCTCTTTATACTGACGCCGTTTGGGTTAGAACATCGGCTAAAGAAACGCCATTTGCGGTGGATTTATATCAATGGAAAAATATTAGGTATACATCAGATAAAATGAGTAATGAGCCTATTGAAGAAGTTTTAGGTACTTTTTCTCAATTTCCTTTAAAATTAGCCTGGGCTATTACTGTTCATAAAAGTCAAGGACTCACTTTTGAAAAGGCTATTTTAGATTTGGGTCAAGTATTTGCACCTGGTCAAGCTTATGTAGCATTATCTAGGATGCGAAGTTTAAAAGGTTTGGTATTAAGTAGCCCCATCCAGTCCAGAAACTTACGTTTAGATCCTCATGTAGGCTATTTTTCAAAAACCCAGGCCCAGCAAGAAGCTCCTCAAAGTCAATTCGAAAGAGATCGCTTGAACTTTTTATTTCAATATTTAGAACAATGTTTTAGTTTTCAAAATCTCTTTGAGGCTACTAAATTACAATTACTAAATAATCATAAAGGAGAAAATAGATTGCTTAAACAATTGCATGCAGTTTGGCTTAAAACCATTGAAGCTGAAGTCCAACAACTGAGTCAGGATGGACAGAAGTTTATTAGACAATTGCAGAAGCCATTTGCGGATCCTAAGCAATTAAATCCACAATGGTTATTAGAAAGACTTGCTGCAGCCAATCAATATTTTGGGCCTAAAATCACTAAACAATTGCAAACCTTATGGGAAAAGCTCCAAGAGCTTCAAGAAACCAAAGCCCTGAAAGATTTTATTGCTGAATTATTTCAATTAGAAGGACATTTTTATGAGCAATTTAAACAAATTCATAAAGCTGAAAATTTAGCAAAAGCCATTTTATTAAATGCCCATATGCAAAAGATAGATTGGTCTGGAGTAGATTTCCATGAGCAACGCAAAACGGCTTTACATAAGATATTTGGAGAGAACCTCACCCTTTTAGACGAAGTTAATTCAGAAGAATCTAAAAATCGGAAAGGATCTTTTGGGAAAGGTAAAAAAGCAAGTAAAGCACCAAAAGTACCTAAAGAGGATACTAAAATGGTGTCTTATGTTTATTTAAAGGATGGCTTTACAGTGGCTGAAGTCGCTAAAAAAAGGAAATTAACGACCACTACTATTGAGGGTCATTTAACTTATTTTATAGCAAAGGGGGATTTAAAGGCTTCCAATTATTTGGAACCTAAAAAATTGAATCACATATTAAAAACCATTGTAGAAATGAAATCTATTAAACTCCAGGAACTAAAAGATAGACTGGGTGCAAGCTATAGTTATAGTGATATCAAAATTGCTGTAGCCGCACATATTAGTGACCCACAGATATTTTAAACATATAACTTTGCTGTAGGTGTAGATACATCTATCTATTTATATGTTAATTTCCCCTTTATAAACAGCCTGTGCTGGGCCACACAAAAACACATTCGTAAACTGTTCCCCGTCAAATCTAAATCGAATTTCTAATTGTCCTCCCAATACTCGAATTGGCGTAACTATATCCCCATTTTGATGCAGATGTTTCGCCATCGCTAGAGCAACTGCGGTAGCGCCTGTTCCACATGCATAGGTTTCATCTTCTACACCTCTTTCAAAGGTTCGAACAAACCAATGATCACCCATATTTTCGACGAAATTCACATTGATGCCTTCAGCTTTATATGTCTCTGAATTTCTAATAGCAGCTCCATCTTTGAATACATCTTTTTCTTGCAATTGGAAAACCTCCTTTACAAAATGTGGGGACCCCGTATTCAATATATAGGCAGCTCCATCTTTTTGAATATCCTTTACATCGATCATTTGTAATTCTACCCAAGCCGAGTCGGCGGAAATTTTGGCATAATGTGGCCCGTCAACTGCCAAAAAATTAGTTTCTTTGTCAATGATACCTAAGGCTTTAGCAAATGCTACTATACATCGACCTCCATTTCCACACATACTTCCTTCCTTTCCATCAGCATTAAAATAGCGCATTTCAAAATCGTATCCATTTTTATTTTGAAGCAGCATTAAACCATCTGCACCTATCCCAAAACGCCTATCACATAAATAGGAGATAGTTTTAGGAGTCCAATCTACTGGAAGAGGATCTCTTGCATCAATTAAAATAAAGTCATTTCCAGCGCCTTGATATTTATAAAAGGAAGTTTGCATATTTTCGGTTTAACATTTTTTAACACTAATTTTTATGTGTTTATGATACAAATATCGTTTATCTGGTATTAAATTTGAGAAAATGTTTGAAAAGTAAATTAATGCATAAAAATATGAAGAAAATAGGAATGTTAGTATTGGCTGCATTTTTAGGAGGTGCAGGAGCAATTGGCGCATATAAATTATTTGAACGTGACCAGGATGGTTTTTCATTGAGCGATAAACAAAATGTGATGTTCGCTAACAACTTAAATAGAGTTAGCTCTACAGGTTCTGCTGATTTTGTGCAGGCTGCAAGTGCCGTTTCTCCAGCTGTTGTACATATTAGAACCACATATGCAGCAAGTTCAAGTTCTAGATCAGGTGGTTTAGAAGATTTTTTTGATTTCTTTGGAGGAGGATCTGCTCCTCGTAGTCAGGCACCTCGTTCAGCTTCGGGATCAGGTGTTATTTTAACCTCTGATGGATACATTGTCACTAATAATCACGTGGTAGATCGTGCTGAAAAAATCGAAGTAGTATTGTCTAATCGTAAGAAAGTATCTGCTAAAGTAGTAGGTAAAGATCCAAATACCGACCTAGCTTTATTAAAAGTTGAAGAAACTGGATTACCATTTGTGAAAATGGGTAATTCTGACGATGTGCAAATTGGGGAATGGGTTTTAGCCGTAGGTTTTCCATTAGACTTAAATACGACTGTTACAGCAGGTATTGTAAGTGCTAAAGCAAGGGATATAGGGATTCTAAAAAGAGAACAGCAAGGCATGACCCGTGAAGAATATTTGGAAATGCAACGTACTGGAAAAATGCCTGAACGTAAAGCTAGTGCTGCAATTGAATCATTTATTCAAACCGATGCCGCCATTAATCCTGGAAACTCGGGGGGGGCTTTAGTTAATGCCAATGGGGAACTAATTGGTATTAATACAGCTATTGCTTCTATGACAGGCAGAAACGAAGGTTACGGATTTGCAGTACCAATTAACTTAGCTAAGAAAATTTTAGAAGACTTTAAGCAATATGGGGAAGTTAAAAGAGGCTTTATTGGAGTTAGTTTTACGCCACTTGATGCCGATGCTGCAGAAGCTTTAAAAGTGAAAGATACTAATGGTTTATATGTAAATGAGGTAGTGCCTGACGGTGCTGCGGCAAGTGCTGGAATAAAAGCTGGGGATATCATCAAAAAAGTGGAAGGAGTGGAAATTTATGATTCTCCTGATTTACAAGAAAAAGTAGGTCGTTTACGTCCTGGAGATAAAGTTTCTTTAAGCGTGTTAAAAGCTGATGGATCCTTAAAAAATATTGTAGTAACCCTTAAGCCAGAATCTAAAGCGCCGGCAGTAGCCGCTAGAAAAGAGGTATCTACGGGTATTACATTCGACAAATTAGGAGCATCCTTTGCTCCTGCATCAGATGCATTAAAGGCAAAGCTTGGCATTAAAGATGGTGTTGTAGTAACTGCAGTGGAAGCTGGTAAATTGTTTGATATGTGGGATGTGAAAAAAGGTTTGATTATCCATAAAATCAATGGTAAAACAGTTAATTCCTCAGCAGATGTGCAAAAACATTTAGAAAGTTCTGTGGATGGTAGAACTACTATTTCAGGATATGATCAAAATGGTGGAACATTTGGCTTTAGCTTTAATTAAATATCTTAAATAATACTAATCTAAATTAGATTAATATTAAGCCCCCGCATCCTGCGGGGGCTTTTTTTGTGTCTATGCCTTAAAATTTTCGGCATAATTAGCCTGTTAAAATTTATTCGAAAGCGAACTTAAAATTTGTTATCGTTTGGGTTTCGGTCGGGTTTCGGTCGGATTTCGGTCGGATTTCGGTCGGATTTCCGTCGGTTAAGAACCGACTCAAATCCGACTAAATACCGAATGAGAACCGAACTATATAAGAGTTAACTTTATACACTTTTATCTCTCTCTTATTAGTTATGAATTAATTTGAAACTTATCAGTACGGACTTTTAGATAAATCCGCTTCTTAGAATGTTTCTAAATAAATTCTTTATTGTGTTTTTAAGGCCTTCATTTCTAAATTAATCCCATATTTTAAATACTTTTGTGTAAACGAAACCATATATTCAAAAACTAATGAGTAGTATTTCAAACGCTTTTTCCTCATCGATAGGAAAAAAATTGATCATGGGCCTTACGGGTCTGTTTTTAATCATGTTCTTAGCCGTTCACTGTTTTTTAAATTCCTTTATATTTTTTGACAAAACAGGAGAATTATTTAATGTAGGTGCTCATTTCATGGCTACCAATTGGCTAATTAGAGCCATGGAAGTGGTGTTAATGTTAGGCTTACTTTTACATATTTATCAAGGTTTAAGATTGGTATTTATGAATAAGGCAGCTCGCCCTGAAAAATATGCTTACCATAATGGACAAGCAAATAGTACTTGGTATTCCCGCTCTATGGGCTTATTAGGAACCTTATTGTTAATCTTTTTAATCGTGCATTTAAGTGATTTTTGGACTACATCTCGATTCACAGGTATTCCAACTGTGGATGCAAATGGTCATGAAGATTTATATGCTCAAATGAAAGAATCCTTCTCTAATATTTACTTAGTAATTTTATATGTATTAGCGATGGTTTCTTTAGCTTATCACCTTTTACACGGCTTTGCCTCAGCCTTTCAAACTTTAGGTTGGAATCACAATAAGTATACGCCTATTATAAAAGCTTTCGGATTTTGGTATTCTATCTTAATCCCGTTAATCTTTGCGGCTATGCCAGTTTACATCTACCTTGGTTTATAATCTAATAGAAAACGATTAAAGTTTATAATATGTCAGCATTTAACTCGAATATACCTGAAGGCGATTTAACCACTAAATGGACGAAATATAAATCGTCTGTAGCGTTGGTTAATCCTTCCAATAAAAGAACTTTAGAAGTTATAGTAGTAGGCTCAGGATTAGCTGGTGCTTCTGCTGCTGCAACTTTAGCCGAAATGGGCTACAAAGTAAAATGTTTTTGCTTCCAAGATTCACCTCGTAGGGCTCACTCTATTGCTGCTCAAGGGGGTATCAATGCAGCAAAAAACTATCAAAATGATGGAGATAGCACATACCGTTTATTCTATGATACCATTAAAGGTGGAGATTATAGGGCAAGAGAGGCAAATGTGTATCGTTTAGCCGAAGTGTCCGCAAATATTATAGACCAATGTGTAGCTCAAGGTGTTCCTTTAGCACGTGAATATGGGGGGTTATTAGACAACCGTTCATTTGGAGGTACACAAGTACAACGTACTTTCTACGCGGCAGGACAAACAGGGCAGCAGTTATTATTAGGTGCTTACTCTGCTTTAGAACGCCAGGTAGGAATGGGTAAAGTAGACATGTATACCCGTCACGAAATGTTAGAAGTTGTTAAAATTGATGGGAAAGCGCGTGGAATTATTGCTAGAGATTTAATTTCTGGAAAATTGGAGCGTCATTTCGGTCACGCAGTAGTATTAGCTACTGGAGGTTACGGTAACGTATTTTATCTGTCGACTAATGCGATGGGTTCTAACGTAACAGCTGCATGGAAGGCTAATAAACAAGGCGCATTTTTTGCCAATCCTTGTTATACGCAGATCCACCCAACCTGTATTCCAGTATCTGGAGATCATCAATCTAAATTAACCTTGATGTCTGAATCATTACGTAATGATGGACGTATCTGGGTGCCTAAAAAGAAAGATGATAATCGTAAACCAACGGATATTCCAGAAGATGAAAGAGATTATTATTTAGAGCGTAGATATCCTGCTTTTGGTAACTTAGTGCCTCGTGATGTGGCTTCTAGAGCTGCCAAAGAGCGTTGTGATGCGGGATATGGCGTAGGCTTATCTAAAAAAGCAGTATATTTAGATTTCACCTTTAATACAGAGCGTTATGGCCGTATTGAAGCTAATAAATTGAACATCCATAATCCTGATCAGGCCACTATAATGCGTTTAGGACGGGATGTTGTAAAAGAGAAATACGGGAATTTGTTCGATATGTATAAACAAATTACTGGAGAGGATCCTTATGAAACGCCGATGCGTATCTATCCTGCGGTGCACTATACCATGGGTGGATTATGGGTAGATTATAACTTGATGACCACTGTTCCAGGATTATATTGTGCAGGAGAAGCAAATTTCTCAGATCACGGTGCAAATCGTTTAGGAGCTTCTGCTTTAATGCAAGGTTTGGCGGATGGTTATTTCGTTTTACCTTATACCATTGGGGCATATTTATCCAAAGAAATTTCCACCAAGGCTATCCCTACAGATCACCCTGCGTTTGCTGAAGCGGAAGCTAAAGTACAAGCAGAATTAGAACGATTAATTAATATAAAAGGTACTAAGTCGGTAGATTATTTCCACAAGAAATTAGGTTTAATTATGTGGGATAAATGCGGAATGGCTAGAAATGAAGTGGGTTTAAAAGAAGCTATTGAAGAAATCAAAGCTTTACGTGCTGAATTCTGGTCGAATGTGCGTATTCCGGGAGAATTGAATGAATTTAACCCAGAATTAGAGAAGGCTGCAAGAGTAGCTGATTTCATGGAATTAGGCGAGTTGATGTGTATGGATGCCTTACATAGAAATGAAAGCTGTGGTGGTCACTTCCGTGAAGAATATCAAACAGAAGAAGGCGAAGCGTTAAGAGATGATGAAAATTATGCTTACGTAGCAGCTTGGGAAAATAAAGGCAATGGTACTTTCGAATTACACAAAGAGGAGTTGAAATTCGAGAATATTAAAATTGCACAAAGAAGTTATAAATAATCCTAGTCAATAGGTCTAACTCAATCATATAAAAATGAGTACAGGAAATATGAATATAACGCTAAAAGTTTGGCGTCAAAAAAATCAAAACGTAAAAGGTAATTTAGTTGACTATAAAGTGTCAGGTATCTCGCCAGATATGTCATTCTTAGAAATGTTCGACGTTTTGAATGAAGACCTTATCAATAAAGGTGAAGAGCCTATTGTGTTCGATCACGATTGTAGAGAAGGTATTTGTGGTATGTGTTCGATGTTTATCAATGGTCGTCCGCATGGCCCTAAAGAAGGAATTACTACTTGTCAATTACATATGCGCTCTTTTAAAGATGGGGATACTATCGTAGTAGAGCCTTGGAGAGCTAAAGCTTTTCCTGTAATCAAAGATTTAGTAGTTGACAGAACTGCTTTTGATAGAGTAATTGCGGCAGGTGGTTTTATTTCAGTAAATACTGGAAATGCCCAAGATGCAAACAACTTACCAATTCCTAAGCCACAGGCAGATGCAGCCTTTGAGGCAGCTGCTTGTATTGGCTGTGGCGCTTGTGTAGCAACTTGTAAAAACGCATCTGCTATGTTATTCGTATCGGCAAAAGTTTCTCAATTAGCTTTATTACCACAAGGTCAGCCGGAGCGTTATATGAGGGTTCAAAATATGGTCGCCCAAATGGATGCTGAAGGGTTTGGAAATTGTACAAATACTGGTGCTTGTGAGGTAGAATGTCCAAAAGGAATTTCCTTAGAGAATATTGCGCGAATGAATAGAGATTATTTAAATGCAAAATTCATTAAAGAGGAGCAGTTTAAATAATTGTTAAATATTTCGTAATTTTATAACACCGAGACAAGGTGTTAAAAAAGGGCAGGCTATGTTATAAATAGCGTGCCCTTTTTTTTTACAATTCAGGAAGGGTTTCTACCACTATAGCCCCTTTGGAAAAAGTCGCACCAAATTGATTTTTAGCATCCTTAGGATTTAAATAACTAACCCTATCAATTCTTTGAGGATTTAAGGCGTTAAATCCAGCATAATCTTCGGGTTTGCCATCAATAATATACAAAGCATCTTCAATGCCGGATATTTGCGTACCGGCTATCATATTCTTCAAAAGGAAAGCTAAATTCCCTTTAGTTTTAACTTCCGGTAAATTAAGGACTAAATTTTCAGAGGGAAGGGTAAATCGGATGGGTACGTGGAACCTTGAACGGGTAGCTTTTCCATTCATTTTTCCAGGCTTCCATACTTTCGCTTTTTTAAGGACTCGAATTGCTTCCTCCTCTAGCCCATAACCTAATTTTTTGCCAATGGCACTTACGTTGGATATGGAGCCATTTTCTTCCACAATGAAGCTTAAGTAAACAATACCTTGTTTATTGTTTTCAGCAGCCTCATTAGGGTATTTAATCCAATTACTCATGTAGTCATAGAATTTTTCAATACCACCTGGATAACTAGGCTTAACTTCTAACTCAGCAGCATCTAAAACCATTTCAGAATTTCTAGCGAAGTTATCAATGTCTACCACAGGAGAAATGACTAATGAATTAGCATTTGCTTTTGGGGTCGTCTCTAATATCGCTGGCTTAGTAGAAATGGCAACAATTTGGCCTATAGGTTCTGTTGTAGTACTAACCATTATATTATCCTCTTTTACTTCATCTGTAAGTAAAGAAGTATCCTCTGCCGAAAGATTTAGAATTGAACTGCTATGCGCAAGGTCTTTGTTATTATTAGTAGTAGTGCCTCTTGGAGAAGCAGTCAGTGGGTCTGATTTGGAGTTAGGTTTTCTAACCATATCCAAATTAAAATCAGGTAATTCTAAATGATTGGCCACTTCTATTAACTGAGGATTTTTTTGAATCGTAGAAGCAGATAATACCAAGGCTATGGCAAAAATAGGGGTAACCATACCGTATTTCCAGATAGCTCTCTTAGTAGAGCGATCTTTATATAGCATATAAATTCTCTTTTTTACCTGCGATTGGGTATAGAATTTATGGGTTAATTGATTGATGTCGGTTTGAAAAGCTTGGCTTAAAATTAATAAAGCATAAGATTCTTTACATCCTTGATAGGCAGCTGCAGCTTCGTCAGCTAGATATTCATGGATATTCTTTATAGCTTTTTTATACCCATAAATTATTGGGTTAAACCAAGTGAAAATGCTCAGTATTTCAAAAAATATGACATCCCAAGAATGCTTTTGATTTATATGCGTTTCTTCATGATAATCAATAATATTAGAAGCTGGAATGTCATCTGCCACCACTTTTTTGTTGAAAAATGAAAAGGCTGCTCCCGGTAATGTGTTTTTAAAGGATTTTCGAACAAGAAAAAGCTGAAATAATAAACGACCTGTAAAAAATATAGACCCAATGATATAAATGCTCACAATCCACCCGCCCCAGTTAAAGGTATCACTTTGGGGATGGGGTTCTGTCAATTGTACAATATTTGAAATTTGATTGATGCTTCCATAAACACCTTGCGTTACACTATGTTCCCTAATCCACTCAAACCGTAGGAATGGTAAAATTAAAGACAAACTTGCCGCAGCAATCAAATAAATTCTATTCAAAGTGAAATGGGTCTCTTTTGAAAGTAGAATTTTATACAATATGAAAAACAGGATCAGATACAGGTTAACCTGCAGCAGAAAGTGAGTCCAAATCATTATTTTGGTCGATTTTTAAAGTTATTTATCATTTTTAAAATCTCATCCACATCACTCACATCTAATTTTTCTTCTTTTACAAAGAAAGAGAACATACTTTCTACTGAATTCTCATAATAATTGCCTAACAATTTATTAGTAGCATGTCTTTTATAGGCTTCCCGACTAATAATTGGATGGTACTTATGTGCTTTACCATAGGCTTCATGCCCGATAAACCCTTTGTTTTGCAAAATCCGTACGATTGTAGATACGGTATTATAAGCAGGTTTAGGTTCGGGTAAATAGTCCATGATTTCTTTCACAAAAGCAGATTCCAATTGCCACATGATTTGCATGATTTGCTCTTCTGCTTTAGTTAAATCTTTAATTTCCATTTTCAGTTTAGTTAAATTTATCGCGTTGTGGAAAATTTGGAGGGTTGTTTTTAGTTTAGTTGTTTTATTAAAACTAACCAATTAGTTTTTTTATTCCAAACAAATAGTTGAAAAAAAAGTATATAGATTTATGCAAATACAATTCTTTGGGGCAGCCCGAACAGTTACTGGAAGTAAACACCTGATCCAAACAAATCAAGGAATACAAATTTTATTAGATTGTGGACTATTCCAAGGAATGGGTAAATATACAGATAGCTTAAATGAAGACTTTGATTTTTTACCGGCTGAAATTGACATATTGTTATTATCTCATGCTCATATAGATCATTGTGGATTATTGCCCCGATTGGTAGCTAATGGTTTTAAAGGAACCATTTATTGCACGGCGGCTACCATGGATTTAGCACGAATTTTAATGTTAGATTCTGCTGGCATTCAAGAACAGGATGCACTTTACTTGAATAAACATATACGACCTGGGGAGCCTTTACATGAACCACTATATAAGGAGGAGGATGTAATTCAAACTTTGGGTTTGATGAAATTAATTGAATATGATGAGGTTTTACAAATTGCCGAGAATGTTCAGGTGAGGTTTACAGATGCAGGTCATTTAGTAGGAAGCGCAGCTATTCATTTAGAAATCGAAGAGGATGGAAAAGTTTATAAAATTAGTTTTAGTGGCGATGTAGGACGCTATGATGATTTATTATTAAGCCCTCCTGCTGTATTTCCACCTTGTGATTATTTAATTATGGAGTCTACCTATGGGAATAGTTTACATAAAGACATCGAGCCCTTTGAGGAAGCTATATTAGAGATTATTCAAGATACCTGCGTGAGGCGAGGAGGCAAAGTTATTATTCCGGCCTTTAGTGTAGGGCGAACTCAAGAGGTTTTATTCGCATTGAATAATTTGTATAATCAAGGCAAACTTCCAGATGTACCAGTTATTGTGGATAGCCCTTTAGCATTGGAGGCTACGCAAGTATTAGATAAACATACTAATTTATATAACGCAAAGGTAAAACACATATTGCGAAATGACCAAGATATATTTCAATTTCCAGGCTTACGCTTTGTGCAACACCGACAGGAGTCGATGGCTTTGAATACAAATCCAGATCCCATGGTGATAATTTCATCCTCTGGAATGGCTGAAGCTGGGAGAGTGAGACATCATATTAGAAATAATATAAGTAATGCGAATTCAACTATATTAATGGTCGGGTATTGTGAAACACATTCTTTGGCAGGGCGCTTAAAAGCGGGTGAAAAGCAAGTAGAAATATTTAATGAATTTTATAACGTATTGGCGGAGGTACGATCTATCTCATCCATGAGTGCCCATGGGGATTATCAGGATTTAATGCGTTTTGTATCGTGTCAGAAACCAGATACCTTAAAGGCTATATATTTAGTTCATGGAGAATACGAAACTCAGCAGGCATTTCAAAAACACTTGCATGAAGCTGGTTATAAAAATGTGGAAATACCGGCATTTAAAGAGATTGTAAAAATCTAATACAGGATACAAAAAAGGCCTTCTTAAATTAAGAAGGCCTTACTATTATAGTGTAAAAAACACCGTATTTATATTTGGTTAGTTTCTAGGTGCAGGAGCAGCCGGCATTGGTTTACGCGGAATTTTTTCTGCTCTTTCTGATGTATGATATACAAATGAAGCGATGATAGTAGCTGATTTTTTCAAGTCATCTTCTATCAAACGATCGTAAGTATCCATATTAGTGTGGTGAGTACGTGTATTATAATCAATTGGATCTTGGATAAACTGGAATCCTGGTAAACCTACTGCATCATAAGCTTGGTGGTCGGTACCACCTGTGTTATTAATAGTAACAGTTTTAGCGCCTAAATCAGCAAATGGATTTAACCAAGCTTGGAAAATATTGCGTGCAGCTTCATTTCCTTGTAAATAAATACCGCGCACAGCACCAGTTCCATTATCTAAGTTATAATAAGCAGATAATTTTTCGTGATCAGCTTTTACCTTCATATCAGCAGGATCAGCAAAATGTTGTTTTACATATCCTCTTGAGCCGAATAAACCTTGCTCTTCTGAACTCCATAAAGCAATTCTGATAGTTCTTTTCGGTTGGAATCCGATAGCTTTTAAAATACGCATGGTTTCGATCATGACAGCCGAACCTGCCGCGTTATCAGTCGCTCCAGTTCCTGAATGCCATGAATCAAAGTGACCGCCAATCATCACGATCTCGTTTTTCAACTTAGGATCTGTACCTGGAATTTCAGCAATAACATTATAGCCTTTAGGATCTTGCGTGTGGAAAGTGGTTTTTACTTCAGCTTCAAGTTCTACTTTTTCTCCACCTCTTAATAAGCGTAAGATATGTAAATAGTCTTCAGCACTTACTTCTAGTTCAGGACTAACAGGCTTTGCATCTAAACGATAAGATGCACCGTTTGAAGTAAAGAAGGTTCCGTGGCCACCTCTAGCATAAGTTAATTTTAATCCGATTTTTTCGGCTAATAGCATACTATCGATAGCTGCTCTAACAGCATTTAAACGAGCCATGGCAACTCTTTGGTTAGCCATTGCATTCGCTGGTGTACGGTTAGCACCTGGGGTACCACCTGGTCTTGCACCTGGCGTAGCTGGTTGAGCGTTTGCCATCGCACTTAATTGCTCATCTGTAAAGCGAACAGCGTCGGCAGTAAATTTAGTTGATAAGGGTTGGATTGTTACGGATTCAATCATTACAATTTTACCAGCTAATTTGCCTTTGTATTTAGCTAAGTCGGTAACGGTATCAGCTTGAATTAATATAACTTCCGATTTAATTGGTCCGTTTGTACCAGGTGTCCAAGCTTTTGGAGAACCAATGATTGGACGGTAAAATGGCTTGGTGGTAGCCGCATAATATTTTTCTACACTCCAACCTTTTCCGAAATCACCCCATGCTTCTAAATGCACATTTTTAAGGCCCATTTCATTAAAATACTTAACTGCCCAATCTTGCCCACGCTTTAAGCCAGGTGAATTAGATAATCGAGGACCGATTACATCAGTGATTTGGTAAGAAATATTCATCACTTTTGAATTTTCTAAACCTTCTTTGCGGATCTTTTGTACCGCCTCCATGTTTACAGGTTCTTGTGCAAACGCAGAAAAGCAAAGGCCTACCGCCATTGCATTAAGAGTCAATTTTTTTAACATCTTTTTTAGTTATAAGTTTACGTAACGTTCTTGTTCGTGAATTTACATGTATTGTTAATTAATTGTAACTTCCTATTCAGAATTTTACAAATTAAAAAAATGAAAAAACTCAAATCAGTTATATTTCTCTTGGTTAGCCTATTCAGCTATACTCAAACTTTCGCTCAACGCGTAGAAAATCGCGATCCTTTTATCCTAGAGCTCGTGAATCAAGTTTCCGATAAACAGTTAGAGACCTATGTACATAAGATGGTGTCTTTTCAAACGCGCCACACACTCAGCGATACCCTGAGTGCGACTACTGGAATTGGGGCTGCCCGAAATTGGATTAAATCTGAAATGGAAAAAAATATAGCAGGGAGTAAAGGTAGATTGCAAGTTAGCTTTGACACTTTTGTACAACCAGCTGATGGGCGCCGGGTAACAGTACCGGTAACAATGAAAAATGTGATGGCTGTTTTACCGGGTAAAAATCCAGAGGATAAGCGAATGATTATGGTTTCTGGGCATTATGATTCAAGGGTAACGGATGTGATGAATACAAAGGATTTTGCACCTGGTGCCAATGACGATGCTTCAGGGGTTGCCGCTGTAATGGAATTATGTAGGATACTGAGTAAATATGAATTTGATGCAACCTTGGTTTTTGTGGCCTTCGTAGGTGAAGAACAAGGCTTATATGGAGCAACTAATTTAGCTAAAAGAGCAAAAGCAGAAGGGTGGAATGTACACTTGCTTTTGAATAATGATATTGTGGGGAATTCATACGGAATGGAAACTGATATAAAAGACAATCGTTCTGTGCGTATCTTTAGTGAAGGTGTACCAGCTGGAGAAACTGCCGCACAAGCCAATGCTCGTATTTCAGCAGGCAACGACACCGAGGGGCCCGCACGACAAGCGGCTCGCTATATTAAAGAAGTGGGCGAGCGATATGTAGATCAATTAGATGTGAAATTAATTTATAGAAGAGATCGTTATTTGCGTGGAGGGGATCATACCCCATTTTCACAGCAAGGCTTTACGGCAGTGAGAGTTACCGAAATGAATGAAGATTTTAGAAGACAGCATCAAGATGTAAGAACCGAAAATGGCTTTAAATTCGGGGACCTACCAGAATATGTAGATTATACCTATTTACAAAAGGTTTCCAGAATGAATTTGGCCGTGATGGTAAATGTTGCAATGGCTCCTCAAGAACCTGAAAATGTAGTTGTTTCCACCTCTGGACTAACCAATAAAACGGTATTAAAATGGACTACTCCTAAAGGCAAGGCTCCTGCAGGCTATTTTGTCTTAATGCGAGAAACAAGTGCTGCAAATTGGGAAAGAAAATTCTTTGTGCAAGATACCCAAGCTACATTAAATTACTCCAAAGATAATTACTTCTTTGCTGTTCAAGCGGTAGATGGGAAGGGGCATGAAAGTTTAGTTGTTGTACCTAAACCTGGGCGTTAATCCCAGGTTTAGGCTATTGCAATTTTACTTAATAGCTTTTTTAGAAACTATAAAATAGCCGATTATAAAAATAACTAAAGCAAATAAGCTGCTATAAAGGGAGTACTTATCAAAGAGTACGACTTCACTTATTTTATCAGGATGAATTTTGGTGATTTCTCTAACCCCAATATTAGGGTAAGCATATGGAATAAAATCCGTGTATTCCCAATTTAAACTCACGGTAATTAAAGCCATAATTAAAGCTATAAAACCTAATCCGAAGGGTTTTAGAAAATCAGTCCATATGAGGTTCATTAAAAACTGAATAGCAATAATCCCTAAAGTAGAGAAAAATAATCGGGCGAAAACTATGGTAATAAATGGAAGTGCATTATATTCTGCAAATTTTAATTCAGGTTTTATATAGCTAATTAACATGCCTGAACCATAAATCAAAAAAACAAATAGAAATAAGGTTAGAAAGGTCAGAAATACAATATATATGAACTTACTAGCGTAAATAGAAAATTTAGGCAGCGGTAATGAAAACAATGTCTTCCAAGTATCACCTTTATATTCTAAATTGGTAATGGCATATGTATTATAAATCACTAGAATAGGAAGTAACAATATACCCATCACACCTAAAATCGCCCCAATATATCTTAACCACAATACTAAACTAGGGTCATTTGAAATTTTAGGAGCCCTTGAAATAAATCCATACGACATCAACACACAGATTACCACTGGTAATAAGATAGATGCCCAGAAGGCTAAAGTTTTACGGGATTTGTAAAACTCAGAATGCAGGGATACGAAAAATGCACGCATACTACGAATTTGTTGAAGTTAAATCTAAGAATAAATCTTCCAAATCTTTTCTAGCAGTTTGGACACTATAAATTGGAATATTTTGAGCTACCAATAGATTTATCAGATGAGCAATTTCTGTCTTCTCTAGCATAGGTAGATGTAGGGTCGAATCGATTGTACTCTGTATTTGATAATGTTCACTTAAAGCAGCTACCGCTTTTTCTATGTCCCCAACTTCAATCTTTAAATTGGGTTTAGAAAGTTCTTGAAGGGTAGATATAGGGCCTTGAAATTGAAGTTTGCCATGGTGGATAATTCCCACGTGTGTAGCGGTTTTTTCAATTTCAGCTAATAAGTGGCTGGATACTAAAATAGTTTTCCCATGTTGGGTGCTCAATTGGAGCATTAAGTTTCGGATCTCGATAATGCCATTTGGATCTAAGCCATTAGTTGGTTCATCGAGTAATAAAATTTGAGGATCAGCTATTAACGCCAGGCCAATGCCTAAACGCTGTTTCATGCCTAATGAATATTGGCTTGCCTTTTTATGTGCAGCAGCTGATAAACCTACTATATTTAAAATTTCCTTGGCTTTGCTACGCGGAATTCCTAATAAAATACATCTGTTAACTAGATTTTCTAAGCCAGTTAAATGACTATAAAGCGCGGGTTGTTCGACTAAAGCACCCATCGCTTTTAAACTATTTATACGATTCGAACTTAAGCAGCTGCCATTTATAAAAACTTTTCCTTCCGGACTAGGTAATAAGTTCAACAATATTTTAATAGTTGTCGTTTTACCAGCCCCATTAGGGCCTAAAAATCCATAAATGCTTCCCGTCGGTACTTTTAATGAAAGATCTTTTAAAATCTCTTGCGTGCCAAAGCTATAACTTAAAGCAACCGTTTCAATAGCTAAATTTTCCAAAGTAGATAGAAATTAATGGGAGCTTATTTTATTAAAGCAGGAATAATCTTCACAATGTTTTTTCCAGATACTGAAGAATTCTTCCTTACAAGGTTAGCTCCAGAAACGTGATTTAATTTATTATAAGCAAATGTTAAAATCATCATTGCGAAGATTGGTGCTAATAATAAGATGAATGGGTTAGTGTTGGCGAACTTTTTCATGTTGATAGTTGTTATATGTGGTTCATGTTTTTTTCTATAACAAATAGAATCAAATAAATAATCAAGCAAAAATCTTTTAGACCAAGTGGAAAATATTCTAGATAAACGCCATAAAGGGCTATTTTTGGTAGTTGTTGGATGAAATTAGGAATTGGTAGAAAAAAAATGCCAGTTCGTCGAAAGTAAAGACCTAATTAATTTGTAATTTTTAATTTGGAAGTTATTATTGATTATTTTTTTCTGCATGATGATGAAAAATAAAGGCGCTCTATTTGTAAATATTATATTCTGGCTACTCATTGCCACCATTATAATTTTAGGTTATTCAAGAAAGCCCACCTTTGAATGGTATAAGTTTGGTGTAAGCATTGGCTATTATGGGGTGATCAATGTGTCTTTATTTTTTATTAACTCTATTATCCTCATTCCTACTATCATAAAACGCGAAGGAAAGCCTTGGCTCTACTTAGGGCTAATATTGATATTAATGGTTTTGGTTGTAGGCTTAAAATTTGTCATAGCCTATTTACACCCAGAAATCATCATGAGTAATTTTACCAATAAAGAAACCGGAGAGGTGAATTATCTACAATATATTTCTCAAGCTTTCTTTATAACTGGGTTCTTCATTGTAACCAGTTCCTTATTAAAGTTTACGACTGATTGGTTTAGTGATGTAAATTCTCAACGTAATTTAGAGTCTCAAAAAAAGGATATGGAATTACAGTTTTTGAAATCCCAATTGAATCCTCACTTTTTATTTAATTCCTTAAACAACATCTATTCCTTGGCTTATCAGAAGTCGGAGAAAACAGCCGATGCCATATTGAAACTATCGGAGATTATGCGCTATATGATTTATGAAAGTAATGATAGCTGGGTATCCCTGAGTAAAGAAGTGGAGTATCTTCAAAGTTATATTGAGTTGCAAAAACTCAGGTTTAAAGATGGAGCAGCCGTAGAGTTGGATATTCATGGGGAAGTTGCCGAGCAGCAAATTGTACCCTTAATATTGATTTCGTTTGTAGAAAATGCCTTTAAACATGGCGTGGCTAATGATCCTTCAGATCCAATTCGTATCAAAGTTATTGCTAATCAAAAAATTCTGCACTTTAGTATTACCAATAAAAAAAGCAATAAAAATAAAGATGCCATGGGAGGTGTCGGCATGGGAAATGTAGAACGTAGACTTCAATTACTTTATCCCGAAAGATATAAATTAAATATTGTAAATTCGGCTACTCACTATACAAGTGAACTGATGTTAGATATATGAGATTAAAATGCATTGCAGTCGATGATGAGCCTTTGGCACTCGACATTTTAGAAGATTACATTTCAAAAGTTCCATTTTTGGAGTTAGTTAGTAAAACTGAAAACGCTATTGAAGCCCTGCAATTAGTACAAGCAGGTGGCATCGATTTAGTGTTCTTAGATGTTCAAATGCCTGATTTAACAGGTATACAATTTCTTAAAATTGCACATGATAAATCCAATTATATCTTAACGACAGCTTATTCTCAATATGCTTTAGAAAGCTATGATTTAAATGTGTCTGATTATTTGTTAAAACCGATTGCATTCGATCGTTTTTATAAAGCAGTAGAGAAAGTACGTAATTTGGTTCAGCTAGAAGAGGCTCTGCCGGCTATCCCTGCAGAACCGGTGGCTGCAGCCCCAGTAAATCAAGTTCAAGATTATATTTTTGTTAAAACAGAGCATAAAATTCAAAAAATCCAATTAGACGATATCTTGTATATTGAAGGACTCAAAGATTATATATCCATTTTTACAGCAAATGAAAGAATTATTACTTTGCAGAATATGAAAAAGATGGAGGAGACTTTACCAAAGGGAGAGTTTAAAAGAGTTCACAAATCTTACATCGTGGCCTTGGATAAAATTGAAAGTATTGAAAGAAGTAGAATCGCTATAAAAGGAAAAATCATCCCTATCGGGGATACCTATAGAGATGATTTCTTTAAAACGATAGAAGGTAAAAATATTTAATTGACAGGTAGCTGCCTATAAACTTTTTATAGGCTTTACAGTATAACCTGCTTTCTTTAAAAGTTCTACTAAGCCATCTTTTGTAATTAAATGTGCTGCTCCTACGGCAATAAATGCGCTTTGTTTAGCCATGATTTCTGGGAGCTTTAACATCCATTTTTCATTTCTATGCTTTAGCATTTTATCTAATTCTTCTTGCGTAGTATCAGGATTTTCAAGTATTAGTTTTTCTAGTTCTTTAAGATTTTGATCCTTAAAATGCGTATATAATTTATTGGCTTCCGCAATATTTTTTTGAGGATCCTTCGCTATTTTCACCAAAACTTCAGCTTGCCTTTCCAAGGTGGCTCCAAATAACACCGTTACTTGATCTTCCATTTCTTCTAAACCAATAACCGGTAAGTTTTTAGATTTTCCATAATCTTGAACATATTGATCAAGAGCTGGGTTAGTTTCAGTAGCGGATTTTGGGGCCAAATATTGCATCATCATCATCTGCACAGCGGCAGGTTTTAATGCATTGAAAAGTTTTAAATCCATACCACTGTATTTATTAAATACGCTAGCTACCAATTCATAATCAGCTGGGCTTAAAATTTTATCTAAACTATTGTTGGTGAGCATCATGTGGGGTACTAATTTAGTAGCTAAAGCTGGATCTATAATTAATTCGCCAACCACTGCCTCGGCTGACTGTAATTTTTGACTCGCAATCGTTAAGCTGTCTAAAAATGATTTTCCAGCAAAGTGATAGGTGCCGAAAAGGTAAGAAGGTTTGGAAAGACCTTTTCCAGAAACTTCCCACAAAAGGCTATTACTAGATTGGGCAAATACCGTAGAGGTTGTAAAGAGGATAAAGAGAACTAAAGACTTGATAATTTTCATATATGATTTTTTATTGTTGATTAAGATGTTTTCGAATCGCCTGCTCTAAATCTAAAGTTATTTCTTCTGGATTTTTTTGAGCAGTATTTAAGTGAGGTAATACGGTCCATTTTAAGTCCAAACCTATCCCTAGAGGATAAGCGCCAAACCGCACAATTTTCCATGAATTCTCGATAGCTACAGGAACTAATAAAGCATTCGGCACAACTTTCATTAACGTTGCAATTCCCCCAACATGAAAACTTTTTACTTTCCCATCCTTAGCCCGTGTGCCTTCGGCAAAAATCACAGTAGACCAATTATTTTCTTTCATACGTCTGCCCAACTTAATTAATTCTCCGACTGATTGTTTACTATCCTTTCTATCAATATTAGCTCCCCCACCATATTTTAAATTAAAAGAGATGGAAGGGATGCCTTTGGTGAGCTCAATTTTAGAAATAAATTTTGGCGCATGTTTACGTAAAAACCAAATTAAGGATGGAATATCATACATGCTTTGATGATTTGACACAAAAATAATAGGTCTATCCAATGGTAAGTTTTGCGTATTTATAAACTTTACCGAGTTTAAGAGGGTTAATTGGCTATAGGTCAGAAAGAAATTGAGAATGTCTACAGATTTTTTGTGCGCCTTATAACCAAAAACTTTATAACATACCCATTGTATAGGATGAAAGAGGCAAAGCATGCCAAAAAAACTCAGGTAGAAAATAGGGCTTAGTAGTATACCGACTAATTTTTTCATGTATTTATTCTAGTAAAGAGCTGCTTATATTTAAAGCCTGCAAGTTAAGTAATTTTGCCAATTCGTGATTAATTATGCGCTTATATTTCACTTTGTTGAAGAATAAAAGTAGATTTGTGTCGAAAGATGAAACACTTTGTAGCGATTTCAATTGTATTTTTTAGCTTAACTCAATTAGCTCGGGCTGAACGCGCCGATACTTTTAGGGTAATGGCTGAAGCTTATCAAAAGCAATCTCAAATTAGCGTAAGCCGAGTTTTGCAGGTGATAGCCGATGAAGATGATGCCGTTGATTCTTACTTTTTAAGTGCCGGTGATTTAGCTAAAATGACAGTTATTCAAGGCAGCAAAAGAGCTTTTTTTCCAGTTCAAAGTGCTGGATTTCATGAAATAATCGTACTTTCTCTCCCCTTAAACAAAGGCCCTTAGATTTGGCTTTCTGCCAAATTATTTAACTGATGAATTGGTTTGCTTGGCATAATATGTGCTAAAGCCCAAAGTATCACCATTTTTTTATTAAACACAATCCATTTTTATGTTAGGATTTTTAACCAAGATTTTTGGAAGTAAATCAGAGCGCGATATCAAAGCCTTACAACCGATCGTAACTCAAATTAATGAAGAGTATGCCAAATTGGCTAATTTAAATAATGATGAACTTCGTCAAAAAACGAAAGAATTTAAAGCCCGTATTGCTGAGGCTTTACTTGCTATCGACACCCAAATTGCTGAAAAGAAACAGGAAGCTACGCAAGAAAATTTGTCTTTAGCAGATAAAACGGCTATTTACGAAGAAGTAGATGCTTTAGGAAAAACGCGTAACGAGGAATTAGAAAAGGTATTAAAAGAAATTTTACCTGAAGCTTTTGCAGTAGTCAAAGAAACCTCCCGTCGCTTTACTGAAAATGAACAAATTGAAGTAACAGCTAGTGAGCACGATCGCGAATATGCGGCTCGTCGAACCAATGTTAAAATAGTGGGTGATAAAGCCTATTGGGCAAACCGTTGGGATGCTGCGGGCACAGAAGTACATTGGAACATGGTACATTATGATGTGCAGTTAATCGGGGGTATGGTATTACATAGTGGTAAAATATCTCAAATGGCTACTGGAGAGGGTAAAACCTTAGTAAGTACATTGCCTGCCTATTTAAATGCTTTAGCCGGTCAAGGAGTTCACATTGTAACGGTAAATGATTATTTAGCAAAAAGGGATTCGGAATGGAATGGACCTTTATTTGAGTTCCATGGCTTACGGGTAGATTGTATTGACAAACACGAACCTAATTCTGCCGAACGTAGAAGAGCTTATTTAGCCGATATTACCTATGGTACCAATAATGAATTTGGGTTTGATTACCTACGAGATAATATGGGTTCTGATCCAGAGCAATTAGTGCAACGTAAATTGCATTATGCCATGGTCGATGAGGTGGATTCAGTTTTAATTGATGATGCCAGAACGCCATTAATTATTTCAGGGCCTGTACCGTTTGGCGATCAACACGAATTTTACGTATTAAAGCCACGTATCGAACGTATTGTAAATGCTCAAAAAACCTATGTGAATCAAGCTTTAAATGAAGCTAAAAAATTAATCGCTGCTGGAAATAGTGGGCATGAAGAAGGAGAAGGCGGTTTAGCATTATTAAGAGCCTATCGTGGTTTACCTAAGAGCAAAGCTTTAATTAAGTTTTTATCGGAGCCTGGAATACGTCAAATTCTCTTAAAAACAGAGCATTATTACATGGCTGAGCAATCTAAGAACATGCCCAAAGTAGATGCTGAATTATTCTTTTACATTGACGAAAAAAATAATCAAGTTGAACTGACGGAAAAGGGAATTGAATTAATTACCCAAACAGGGGAAGATGCAAGTTTCTTTGTTTTGCCTGATGTAGGTACTGAGATTGCAGAAATTGAAAAATCAAACTTAAGTAGTGAAGAAAAAATCTTACAAAAAGATAATTTAATGCGCGATTACGGGGTAAAAGCTGAGCGTATTCACTCGATTAATCAATTGTTAAAAGCTTATACTTTATTTGAAAAAGATGTAGAGTATATCATTGATGAAGATAAAATTAAGATTGTAGATGAGCAAACGGGGCGTATCATGGATGGCCGTCGTTATTCTGATGGTTTACACCAAGCCTTAGAAGCTAAAGAAAATGTGAAGGTAGAAGATGCTACCCAAACATATGCTACTATTACCTTACAAAATTACTTCAGAATGTACCACAAATTAGGTGGTATGACGGGTACAGCAACTACAGAAGCGGGAGAGTTTTGGTCTATCTATAAATTAGATGTGGTAGAAATTCCAACTAACAAACCACTCGAAAGAATTGATCATCAAGATTATGTGTATCGTACAGTAAGAGAGAAATACAATGCAGTAGCTGATGAAATTGTACGCCTAACAGAGGCAGGTCGCCCAGTATTAGTAGGTACAACTTCGGTTGAGATTTCTGAATTACTATCCCGTATGTTGAAACTCAGAGGAATTAAGCATAATGTATTAAATGCTAAATTACACCAAAAAGAAGCTGATATCGTAGCCGAAGCGGGTAAAGCCGGACAGGTAACCATTGCTACTAACATGGCTGGTCGTGGTACCGATATTAAATTAGGAGAAGGAGTAAAAGAAGCAGGCGGTTTAGCTATCATCGGTACTGAGCGTCATGAGTCCCGTCGTGTAGACCGTCAGTTAAGAGGTCGTGCTGGTCGTCAAGGTGATCCAGGAACTTCACAGTTCTTTGTATCTTTAGAAGATAACTTGATGCGTTTATTCGGTTCTGAGAGAATTTCCAATATTATGTTGCGAATGGGAATTGAAGATGGGGAAGTTATCCAACATTCTATGATTACCAATTCTATTGAAAGAGCACAGAAAAAAGTAGAGGAAAATAACTTCGGGGTGAGAAAACGTTTATTAGAATATGACGACGTAATGAACTCTCAACGTACCGTAATTTATGCACGTCGTAAAAATGCGCTTTTTGGCGATCGTTTGGATGTGGACATGAATAATATGGTATTTGATGTTACAGAAGATATTGTAACGGAATATAAAGAACTTTCAAACTATGAAGGCTTTAAATTAGAAGTTATCAAAAACTTCTCCTATGATACTAATATTAGTGAAAGTGAATTTAACACTAAAAATATTCATACCCTTACGGATCAATTATTTTTAGAGGTTTCTGAATTCTATACCCGCAAATCAGAGCGAATCATGGAGCAAGCTTATGTGGTGTTACAACAGATCAACGAGGAGAGAGGGGCTTTAATTGAACAAGTTATTGTACCATTTACTGATGGAATGCGACAAATTCACGTGCCTGTAAGCTTACAAAAAGCTTTAGAAAATAAGGGCAGAGAAGTAACCAAGGCTTTTGAAAAAACTATCATTTTAGCTTTAATCGACGAAAGTTGGAAAGAGCATTTAAGAGAAATGGATGAGTTGAAGCAATCGGTACAAAATGCCGTTTACGAGCAAAAAGATCCTTTAATTATTTACAAAATGGAAGCCTTCAATTTATTCAAAGGCATGCTAAGTGTAATTAATAAAGAGGTAGTAAGCTTCCTATTTAAAGGAGGGATACCAACCGCCGCTAATCCGGATGATTTGAGAGAAGCGCAAGCTCCAACAGCTGCTCCTGCTAAGTTAAAAACCTCAAAAGCAGAGTATGGATCGGATGTAGAAGGAATGAGTCCTGCGTTGGAAGATACCCGAGAGCATGTGCCTCAACAACCTATTCGTAAAGAGGTTACCATAGGTAGAAATGACCCTTGCCCTTGTGGAAGTGGAAAGAAATACAAACAATGCCACGGCGCTAATGCCTAAGTAAAATATTTTATAATTTTAAAACCCAGACTTAGGTCTGGGTTTTTTTTGCTTGTTTAGGCCGATAAGAATGCCGACTTTTGTGTATTATGGGAAGATGCTTATTCGTTTTAATCATGTGCTTTATATCTGGCTTAGTTCAAGCGCAGACTAAAGGCAAAGTAAATGTCTATAAGGATCCATTATTGGATAGCTTGATTGCACGTAGAATTGAGGTGAATACGGTAAAGCCAACCACAACCAATCCAGCTTCACCCGTAGCGGTGAATCAAATGGGTTATAGGGTTCAAATATATTTTGGGATAGATCGTCGGGAAGCTTTTAATGAACAAGCACGTTTCAAATCGCTTTATCCTCGATTAAATGCTTACATAACTTATAAAGAACCTAATTATTCTGTTCGAGCAGGGGATTTTAGAACCCGCTTGGAAGCTCAAAAATTTCAAGCTGAGTTGCGAAGTCAATTCTCTACATTATTCATCATGCGGGAGAAAATAAATGCCCCGGATATTGAACCCAATAAATAAACCTAACCAAGCTAGCTTCATATAAACATGCACATTGATATTAAGGAATCTGTCGAAAAATTAGCCACTACAATTTTTCCATTAATCAGGTCATTTAGAGAGCACCTCCATGCACATCCAGAATTATCTTTTCAAGAATTTGAAACAGCTGCTTTTGTAAAAAGTAAATTGCAGGAATGGGGCATCCCTTTTCAAGCCATGGCTGGGACTGGGGTAGTAGGATTAATTACAGGCGATTTACCTTCTGAGGAAATTATCGCTTTGCGAGGAGATATGGATGCTTTACCGATTGTAGAAGCTAATGAAGGCAAACCTTATAGATCTACAAAGGAGGGTGTAATGCATGCTTGTGGGCATGATGTACATACATCTTCACTATTAGGCACAGCCTTTATATTACAACAATTAAAACCTCATTTTGGAGGGACAATCAAATTAGTATTTCAACCTGCCGAAGAAATTTTACCTGGGGGGGCGAGTATTATGATCAAAGAGGGCGTTTTAGATAATCCCCAACCTAAGGCGATCTTAGGGCAACATGTTATGCCTTTAATAGAAACCGGTAAAGTGGGTTTTCGAAAAGGAATCTACATGGCTTCTACAGATGAAATTTATGTCACCGTTACGGGTAAAGGTGGACATGGCGCTCAACCACATCAAAATATCGACCCTGTAATTATTACGGCACATATTTTGGTAGCCTTACAGCAAATTGTGAGTCGCCGCGCCGATCCACGTTTGCCATCCGTATTATCATTTGGAAAAGTAATAGCTAATGGAGCGACTAATATTATCCCGAATGAGGTTAAATTAGAGGGTACTTTTAGAACCTTAAATGAAGAATGGCGAAAGGAAGCTCACGGCTTAATGAAAAAAATGGCCGAAGGAATTGCAGAAAGTATGGGCGGGCATTGTGATTTTAACATTATGAATGGTTATCCTTTTTTAATAAATGAGGAAAAGCTAACGGAAAAGAGTATTCAATATGCTCAAGAATATTTAGGAAAAGAAAATGTTGTGGATTTAGATATTTGGATGGCGGCAGAAGATTTTGCATACTACTCACAAGTTACCGATGCCTGTTTTTATAGACTTGGTACCGGCAATAAAAGCTTAGACACCATGCATTCTGTACATACGCCTAACTTTGATATCGACCCCGAGGCTTTAAAAATATCGACTGGTTTGATGGCCTATATTGCCCTCAAACAGTTAGGGAATTAAGAAGATGAAAAAACTACTTGCAGGAGTATTGATAGGTTTAGTGTGTAGTGTTGGCACATCCCAAGCACAGCAAATTGACCGTTTTAATCCAGACACTGTAAGAACCATTCGCTTAGATTCCGCGGTTGTAATAAAGGGTACTAAGTTTGGCTTAGAAACTTTTATTAATGCCATTATCAATGATACTACCTTTTACGAAGCGTTTCGAAATATGAAACGTTATTCCTTTATAGCGGAAAATAGAATCTTTACCTATGATAAGCAAAATAAAGTAGATGGTCGTATTTATCGAAAAATCCGACACAATAATAGCGGTCCATACAAAATGGAATATCTGGTTAAAGAGGATAATGGGAAAATCTATAAAAAGAATGGAAAATATCAGCTTTATACTGTAGAAATGTTTGATTACATTTTTATGAACGCTTATAATACAGATTTTGTGCCGCGAAGTACCAATCCTACAAGTTCGGGGAAAAAAGCCAAAGGGGGATCCAATGAAAGCTATAAAGACAAATTAAAAACCCTCATTTTTAATCCGGGACGCCCCATCAGAGGACTTCCATTTATCGGTAATAAAACCCAGATCTTTTCCGCGAATACGCGGCAATATTATGATTATTCCTTTTATAGTGCTACTTACCTCGATTCTATACCCGTATATCGCTTTAAAGTGGCTGTAAAACCCGATCTCAGCAAGTGGACGAAAGATGGCTTAATGATTAAGGAGCTTATAACGATATTCGATAAACGAAATTTTGAAATATTAGGGCGATATGTAGATATGAAATATAGTAATGCCTTATTTGATTTTGATGTTCAAATGAATATTGAAATGAGTTATTTCGACGATACTAAATTACCTACTAAAATTACCTATCAGGGGAATTGGGACTATCCACTCAAAAAAGAAGAAAGAGCAAGCTTCTTAATTCTTCACAAAGATTATAAAAAGGAAAAATAGGAATTAATTCTTAAATTGGTTTTAACATTTCATAAGATTAAAATATGTTTAAAAAGCTAATTTCAACGGGTCTCTTATTGGCCTTGTGTTTTGTATTAATGAGTCATAATACAATTAAACCTAAACGGATAATATTTTTTGGAGATTCCATCACCCAAGCGGGCGTCCAAGGCGAGGGGTATATTAATCTTTTAAAAAAGGAATTGGATCCTACGCAATTTGAATTAATAGGGGCTGGCATCGGGGGTAATAAAGTTTATGATTTATACCTTCGCTTAGAAGATGATGTACTATCTAAAAAACCCGATGTGGTGGTAATTTATGTAGGGATCAATGATGTGTGGCATAAATTAGGTGCTAAAACTGGTACAGACTATGATAAATTTTTAAAATTTTATGAAGCTATTATAGCTAAAATTAAAGCAAATGGCGCCCAAGTAATTCTATGCACGCCATCTGTCATTGGCGAAAAGTATGATGGAACCAATGAAGTGGATGCTGATTTAGATAAATATGCCCAGGGGATTCGCGATCTTGCTCAAAAAAGCAAAGCCCCCTTATGTGATTTAAGGAAAGCATTTTTGGATTATGAAAACGCTCAAAACACCTCAAATTTAGATCAAGGTATACTCACCACCGATAAAGTACATTTAAATTTAACGGGCAATAAGCTCGTGGCTCAAACCCTTAAGCCATTTTTTTAATTCCTATTCTGTAACCTAGGAAAGTTATTTTTTCGGGTCATTTTCCCTATTATTGCAGTATGATAAATCGCGAAACTATTGATAAGATAATGGAGACTGCTCGGATAGAGGAAGTAGTGGGCGATTTCGTGCATTTAAAAAAGCGAGGTGCTAGTTTAATTGGAAACTGCCCCTTTCATGGCGAAAAGACACCTTCCTTTCACGTTTCGGTGAGTAAAGGTATTTACAAGTGCTTTGGTTGTGGCAAAGGGGGAGATTCGGTCCGATTTATCATGGAGCATGAAAAGTATGCTTATCCTGAAGCCCTTAAATATTTAGCGCAAAAGTATAATATTGAAGTAGAAGAAACCTTTGATTATACGCAAGACACCGAGCTTCAAAACACCAAAGAAAGCCTCTTCGTTGCCTCTCAATTTGCCTCTCAATTTTTCGAAACGCAGCTTTGGGAAACCGACGAAGGTAAATCTATAGGATTAAGTTATTTCAAGGAAAGGGGCTTTCGTGAAGATATCATTCGGAAATTTAATTTAGGTTATTCTCCAGATACATGGGATGCTTTAACCGAAGCGGCACAGGCTGCCCAGCATAGTCTAGAATTTTTAGAAAAAACCGGGCTTAGTATAAAAAATGAGAAAGGTAAATATTACGATCGTTTTAGAGGTCGGGTAATGTTTCCCATCCATAATTTTACTGGTCGTGTCATTGGATTTGGTGGTAGAACACTCAAGACAGATAAAAACGTTCCTAAATACGTCAACTCACCAGAGAGTGAGATTTATCATAAATCGAATGTACTGTATGGACTTTTCCATGCAAAAAAAGCCATTCGAGAGGCAGATAATTGCTATTTAGTAGAAGGTTATGCTGATGTACTTGCCGTGCATCAGGCTTATATCGAAAATGTGGTGGCCTCTTCGGGAACCTCCCTCACTATTGAGCAAATAAAACTAATAGCGCGATTTACACAAAACATTACCATTTTATATGATGGCGATGCTGCCGGAATTAAAGCTTCTCTGAGAGGATTGGATATGATCTTAGAGGAGGGCCTGAATGTAAAAGTTGTTTCTTTTCCTGAAGGTGATGATCCGGATTCCTATATGCATAAAGTAGGGGCCGGAGCTTTCAAAACTTATATAGAGGAAAATAGGCTCGACTTTATTTTATATAAAGCTAATACACTTTTGGCCGATGCGGGTAAAGACCCCATTAAAAGGGCTGGTATCATTCGAGACATTGTAGAAAGCATTGCAAAAATTCCAGATTCTATCAAAGCCTCTGTGTTTATTAGAGAATGTTCGCGATTATTAGAAGTTGAAGAAAGAATCTTATTATCCGAGTTAAATACCATTCGGGCCACCCGCTTAAAGAAGGCTAATCCGAATAGTGGCTCAGCCCCCACTTCTCCCTTTACCCGGGCTGAAGGGCCAGGTTCTAGATTAGACCATTGGCCCGCTGATGGACCAAGTCCGGAAGAACTGTATGGAGAATCTAGTAGCGAGGCCGTTCAATCCTTAAAGATTGCTGATGATTTATTACAAGAACAAGAGATTGTACGCTTATTATTAAGCTATGGGCACGAATTGGTCTCTTGGGATAAAATAGATAATATGTACATTGGCTCATTCATCATCCAGAATTTAACTGATGTAACTTTTGAGAATGACCTCTGTAAACAGATCATTGATGTTTATAGAAGTGAAATAGAAAACGGACAATTACCTACGGCTAATCAATTTATAAAGCACCCCAATCATGCCATTGCTGATTTGGCTATAACTTTATCAACTTCGCCTTATGCTTTAAGTGAAAACTGGTATAATCGGCATCAGATTTATGTGCGCGATGAAACCATTAATTTAAAAGCCACTATATTAGGTGGTTTATATCATTTAAAGAAACGCAAGGTAGATCGGATTTTGAATCAATTGCTTGAGGAAATAAAGGCAGAAACGGATGCGACCAATCAAGAAATATTAATGCAGCGTTATGCCTATATAAAAAATGTAGAAAGAGAAATTTCTAAATATTTGGGATCTGTGATAGTAAAATAAGGAGGGAAAGGTGAATACAAAGGATTTGGGCTTTCGAGGAGAACAGTTAGCTTGTCAATTATTGATCGACAAAGGATATCAAATAATTGCTAGAAATTGGCGCAGCGGGAGATCAGAAATCGATATCATTGCCAAGTGAAAAAATACCTACGTATTTGTGGAGGTCAAACTAAGAAGCTCCCAGAATTTTGGAAATCCTGAGAGCTTCGTAAATTTTAAAAAGCAGCAAATGATGTATAAAGCTGCTCAAGTATTTCTCTTACAGCAAAGGGAAAAATGTGAAATCCGTTTTGATATAATTGCCCTGCTAGATATTAAACCAACGGTTTTAATGAAACATATAGAAGGAGCTTTTTGAAAATTCTAAAGTCTAATAAAAAATTTTAAGGTTGACTACCATTGCCTTTAATATAACCTATGTATGAGATACTTTGACGGACATTACTACTAACCGTTAAATTAGCCATACCCGATTTGGCAATACTCAGCATCATTCTAATGCTTTCAGCTTGATCTTTAGGGGTGATATTTAAATTGATTTCTCCTTTTTTTCCAACTTTTTGGGTGATATTATAATCTTTGGAATCAAATTTAAAACCCGCTCTATCTGAATTGCCTATTGGAGCCGAAAATGCTCTTCCATAATAGGGTAAGTGCGAACTTAAATTATTTTTAGATAAACTTAACTGATAGCCTTGTTCAGCTAAATTTATTTGAGCTCCTCCAGCCATGCCTTGCATTTGACCAATTACACGATTGATTTCATTAGCATTTAAGGGCTGGGCTGAATTTGCAACGAAAGTAAACTCTCGGCTCTCTACCAAGGCTTTAACTCTATCTTCATTAGCTTTCGATTTTTCTTCTGAGCTTTGTGCATAGGCCGAAGTTAAACTTAAACCTAAGGCAATCATATACATATATTTTAATAGCGTTTTCATAATTTTATTAATTTTTAAAAGGTTAATTTCTACCCATTAACTCTTAATAAATATACAAATATCGAGCCTTAAATTTAGAGCTAAGTAACAATCTTGCTGTTAACGCCAAGCTTTATACTGATTAATTAAGCCATTGGTTGAACTATCATGATGGTCGACCGGTACGTCATCTTTCAACTCGGCTTGTATTTTTTGGGCTAATTGTTTACCTAACTCTACCCCCCATTGATCAAAACTAAAGATGTTCCAAATGATACCCTGCACAAAAATCTTATGTTCATAAAGGGCAATTAAAGATCCGAGAGTATAAGGCGTAATTTTTTTAACTAAAATCGAATTACTAGGTCGATTTCCTTCAAATACTTTATAAGGTGAAAGTTTAGCAATTTCTGATTCGCTTTTCCCCACAGCTTTTAATTCAGCGCTCACTTCCTCTTCTGTCTTGCCATTCATTAAAGCCTCTGTTTGTGCAAAAAAGTTTGATAATAAAATATTATGGTGTTCGCCTAATGGATTTAAACTCTGAACAGGTGCAATGAAATCACATGGTATAATGCGTGTGCCTTGATGAATTAATTGATAAAAGGCATGTTGTCCATTAGTGCCTGGTTCGCCCCAGATAATTGGGCCTGTTTCATAATCTACTTCTTGCCCATTTCTATCTATTTGTTTACCATTGCTTTCCATATCACCTTGTTGGAAATAGGCCGCAAATCGATGCAAATATTGGTCATATGGTAAAATGGCTTGGCTTTCAGCATTATAAAAATTGATATACCAAATACCTAATAGTGCCATAATAACTGGGATATTTTCTTCAAATGGCGTCTTTTCAAAATGATTATCCACCGTATGTGCACCCCCCAATAAGGCCTTGAAGTTCTCATAGCCTATCCCTAAACAAATAGATAAGCCAATAGAACTCCAGAGAGAATAACGCCCCCCAACCCAGTCCCAAAATTCAAACATATTGGCGGTATCAATACCAAATGCACCAACCTCTTTAGCATTAGTAGAAAGCGCTACAAAATGTTTGGCGATATCCGATTCAGCAGCCCCTTTTTCTAATAGCCAAGTCCTTGCAGTATGCGCATTGGTCATAGTTTCTTGGGTAGTAAATGTTTTTGAAGCAATTAAAAACAGAGTAGTTTCCGGATTTACTTGCTTTAATACTTCTGCGATATGCGTGCCATCTATATTCGATACAAAATGAAGATTTAATTGTGTTTTGTATGCCTTTAAAGCTTCTGTTACCATCACCGGACCTAAATCCGACCCCCCGATACCGATATTCACAATATCCGTAATAGCTTTTCCGCTAAACCCTTTCCACTCACCTCCCAGAATGCGCTGACTAAAAGCTTCCATCTTAGATAATACTTCATTTACTTGTGGCATTACATCTTTTCCATCCACATAAATTGGCGTATTACTTTGATTTCTCAGGGCAATATGTAAAACTGGACGATCTTCCGTCTGGTTAATTTTATCACCCCGATACATGGCTTGAATAGCCTCCTCTAATTGGCATTCTTTGGCCAACTGCACCAACAAAGCTAAGGTAGTATCATCCATTCTATTTTTTGAAAAATCCACTAAGATATCTTCTAATAAAAAAGCATATTTTTCAAAGCGTTTCGGGTCTTCTTCAAATAACTGTTTGAGATTCCTCTGATTAATAGAAATAAAATGATCCGTTAAATAACGGTAAGCCTCGGTCTGGGTGAAATTTATGTTGGGTAGCATACTCTTATATTATGAAGTAAAAATAGTAATTTAGGTTAAAGAAAATTAACCCTCTTAACCGAAAACTTAGAAACCCCTCGTCTATGACCCTATTTAGATTCAATTTTAGTAAAATCGCTAACAAATCTTTGGCTTTATGTTTTATGGGTTGCGCAATCCTCTCTACAACAGTAAGTGCGCAATCCACACTTCCAAAAGGGAATGCTGCTTCCCAACTCACTAAAAGTAAATTAATACCTAAAGCCTTTCAACAAGTCGAAGCTCTCAACGACAAGGTCATTCAATGGCGAAGAGATTTTCATCAACACCCTGAGCTAGGCAATTCAGAACATAGAACGGCAGGCATTGTAGCCAAACATTTAGAAAGCCTCGGCATCGAAGTTAAAACAGGCGTGGCTAAAACAGGTGTGGTAGGCCTCCTCAAAGGTGGCAAACCAGGGCCAGTTATAGCCTTACGAGCAGATATGGATGCATTACCTGTAACCGAAAGAGTAGATTTACCTTTTGCCTCCAAGGTGAAAACCACCTATAATGATCAAGAAGTGGGGGTTATGCATGCCTGTGGGCATGATGCGCATGTGGCTATGTTAATGGGTGTGGCAGAAATATTAGCTAGTATGAAAGCCGAGTTGAAAGGTACGGTTAAATTCATTTTTCAACCGGCCGAAGAAGGTGCACCAGTAGGGGAAGAAGGCGGAGCCGAATTAATGGTTAAAGAAGGCGTATTAGAAAATCCTAAAGTAGATGTAATATTTGGACTGCATATAAATTCACAAACCCCAGTAGGTACTTTAACTTATCGCCCGGGAGGGATCATGGCTGGGGTAAATGATATGAAAATTACCATACATGGTCAACAAGCCCATGGAGCCTATCCTTGGAGCAGTGTAGATCCCATAGTAGTTTCCGCTCAAATTGTAAATAACTTACAAACTATTGTGAGTCGCAGTTTAAATGTGACTGAGAATCCCGGCGTCATAACCATCGGATCCATTCATGGAGGGGTGCGATCTAATATTATTCCAGAGAAGGTAGAAATGTTAGGGACCATCCGAAGTTTTACTGCAGCTGATGAAAAGCTATTTATTGAACGTATCAAAGCCATAGCAACCAAAACCGCCGAAGCTGCGGGTGCCAAAGCTGAAGTACAAATACCCTATAGCTCCCATTATCCTGTAACTTTTAATGATATCACTTTAACTGCCAAGATGCTCCTTAGTTTGCAAAATGCAGCAGGTGTAGATAATGTGAAATTAAAGCCACCCGTTACAGGGGCTGAAGATTTTTCATTTTTCCAAGAAAAGGTGCCCGGCTTATTCTATTTTTTAGGGGCCATGCCAAAGGGGAATGATCCCTTGAAAACAGCTTCTCATCATACGCCTGATTTTTATTTAGATGAAAGTAGTTTTGTATTAGGAATGAAATCTCTCCTCAACCTAACCTTGGATTATTTTGGGAATTAACTAACATACCTTCTATATTTGTAACATGACAAAAGAACTTTTGCAAGATTTAAGAGACAGAGTAGCGTCTTTGAGGAGGTATCTTTGACCTCGATGAATTAAAGTATCAAATTAGCGAGGAAGAAAAGGTAACTCTAGATCCCAATTTCTGGGATAATCCTAAAAAAGCGGAAGAAGTACTCGCCGCTATCAGCACCAAGAAAAAATGGACAGAAGGTTATGCCAAAGCAGAAGCCGCGGTAGAAGATACAGCTGTATTATTTGATTTCTTTCAAAGTGGCGATGCCTCAGAGGCGGAAGTAGATGAGCAATATGCCATAGCCTTACAAGTCGTAGAAGATTTAGAATTGCGCAATATGCTCAAAACTAAAGAAGATCAGTTAAATGCGGTGCTTCAAATTACAGCAGGTGCGGGGGGAACAGAATCATGCGACTGGGCATCCATGTTAATGCGGATGTATTTAATGTGGGCAGATAAAAATGGCTACAAAGTAACCGAACAAGATTATGCCGAAGGAGATGTTGCGGGTATTAAATCGGTAACCTTACAGATCACAGGCGAGTTTGCCTATGGCTATCTAAAAGGGGAAAATGGCGTGCATCGCTTAGTTCGAATTTCTCCATTTGATTCCAATGCGCGCCGCCATACTTCATTTGCTTCCGTATATGTATATCCTTTAGTAGATGATACTATCCAAATTGATATCAATCCAGCCGATATAGAATTCGAAACCTTTAGAGCCGGAGGGGCCGGGGGGCAGAATGTAAATAAGGTGGAAACGGCTGTACGTTTATACCATAAGCCGTCTGGGATTATTATTAAGAATCAAGAATCCAGATCGCAATTACAAAATAAGGAAAATGCCATCCGATTATTGAAATCTCAATTATATGAAATCGAACAGCGTAAACGAAATGAAGCAATCGCTGAAGTGGAAGGTGCTAAAAAGAAAATAGAATGGGGATCTCAAATTAGGAGTTATGTTCTAGATGATAGACGCGTGAAAGATCATCGTACTAATTTTCAAACCTCTAACCCACAGGCGGTATTAGATGGGGAGATTAATGATTTCCTAAAAGCCTATTTAATGGAGTTTTAATCAGTTTTTACTGCTAATTGCCCGCAAGCGGCATCAATATCCTTACCACGGCTGCGGCGTATATTGGTATTAATCCCCTCTTTACGTAGATAGCTTGCAAAGGCCTCTATTTTATCCGCCTCAGCGTTGGTAAAATCCGCAAATTGGATTGGATTGTATTCAATCAAATTAACTTTACAAGGAAGATGTTTACAGAATTTGGCTAATTCTTTAGCATCTTCTATTTCATCGTTAAAATGGTTAAATACAATGTATTCGTAGGTAACTGGATTTTTAGTCTTTTGATAATAATATTTTAAAGCATCGGCTAATGCCGCTAAGGAATTATGCTCAGAAATAGGCATAATTTCATTACGCTTTATATCATTAGCAGCGTGTAAGGATAAAGCTAAATTAAATTTAACCCCATCATCCCCTAATTTCTTAATCATTTTAGAAATCCCAGCTGTCGATACCGTAATGCGCTTGTAAGACATATTCAAACCATCTGGGGCAGTAATACGCTCTATAGATTTTAGCACATTAGTATAATTAAGCAAGGGTTCACCCATGCCCATATACACAATATTCGTTAAGGGGATATTATAGTTTGCTTTAGCTTGCTTATCAATGAGCACTACTTGATCATAAATTTCATCGGCATTTAAATTCCGTTTACGATCCATATAACCAGTAGCACAAAACTTACAGGTCAAACTGCAACCCACCTGCGAACTCACACAAGCAGTCATACGTTCGTCGGTAGGAATCAACACCCCTTCTACAATATTTCCATCCGCTAAGCGAAAAGCATTTTTAATAGTATGATCATTACTGAATTGAGCCGTATGAATTTCTACAGCCTTTATTACAAACTTTTCATCTAACTTTTTTCGTAAATCTTTAGACAAATTACTCATGTCTTCAAATTTCCTAACAGACTTTTCCCAAAGCCATTGATAAACTTGCTTAGCTCTATAAGTAGGTTCATTCATTTCTGAAAAATGAGCCTGTAATTGAGCTAGATTTAATTGGCGTATATCAATTTTTTGTGCTGTAGTCATGCTACAAAGATAAGTAAAAGATAGAATTAGCTAGGTCTCTTTTTCTTGCCTATAGAAGAGCTTCCTTTTAAAGTACCATTACTTTTACGCTCAGGACCATTATTTTTGAACCAATCTGACTTAGCATCGTAATTTTTCCAGCTCTTAGTTTTTACTTTAGGCTGACCTGAAGCACCTGATTTTGAAGTGCTTTTTCCGAAATTGCCCATTTCTTTACCCTCTTCTTTGCCCGCACCTGCACGCTTTCCAAAACCTGCTTGTTTACCAACCCTAGCACCTTTCTCAAAATTATCTGTTTTTGAACCCGCTTTAGCATTGGACTTAGCGGCTGCAGAACCACTTTGCATCTTGGGGGACTCAGATTTAGATTTGGCTAATAAGGCTAACATTTCTGCATATTCTTCAGGCGTTAATTCGCGCCATTCTCCTAAAGGAATACCTTTCAATTTGATATTCATGATGCGCACTCTTTCCAACTTCTGTACTTCGAAACCAAAATATTCGCACATTCTACGGATCTGACGATTTAAGCCTTGTGTTAAGAAAATTCGAAATACATTCGGGCCTTCTTGAACAAGTTTACATTTTTTAGTCATGACCCCTAAAACCGGTACACCTTTTTGCATGCCTTCTAAAAAAGCAGGAGTAATCGGTTTATTAACCGTAACAACATATTCTTTTTCGTGATTATTCCCCGCTCGTAATATCTTATTCACTAAATCCCCATTATTGGTAAGGAAAATTAAGCCTTGGGAATCTTTATCTAAACGGCCTACAGGAAATACTCTTTCACTATGGTTAACGTGATCGATGATATTATCTTTTACGTTTAACTCCGTGGTACTGGTAATACCCACGGGCTTATTGTATGCTAAGACGATGGTATTTTCGGCTTGCGCAGGCTCAATAGTTTGCCCATTCACACGTACCACATCGCCAAAGTAAACTTTGTCGCCCACTTTTGCACGTTTTCCATTAATGAAAACCTGGCCAAGCTCTATAAAGCGATCGGCAGCTCTTCTAGAGCATAATCCACTTTCACTAATGTATTTGTTTAATCGGGTACTTTCCTGCATGATAAATTATTAAAGTACAAAGGTATTAATTCTGCAGATAATAATGTTAATTTGTGGTATGATTAGCTATTATTCAGCTTCAAAAGTTTTTAGTGTTTCGGGTCCTGTTTTAGAAAATGGGGTGGTAGCCGTAGATGCCCAAGGTAAAATCATACAACTTTATACGGCCCAACAAGCAGCAGATTTAAAGGATGTCCAATATTTTGAGGGAGCTTTAGTGCCCGGATTCGTGAATATACATTGTCATTTAGAATTATCACACCTAAAGGATAAAATCGCAAAACATACAGGCTTGGTTAATTTTATTAAGGGCATTTTAGCCACTCGACAAAATTCCATAGGGCAAGAAGAGCTCCATCAACAAGCAGTTCTAGAAGCCATGCGTCTAGCTGATGAAAAGATGTTCGTAAAAGGCATCGTGGCGGTGGGTGATATATCAAATACCTTAGATTCCAAACCCATTAAACTACAATCTAAAATCCACTATCATACTTTTATTGAATTGCTTGGTTTTAACCGGCCAGCAGAACCCATATGGACAAAGGGGCTAAATTTACAACAAGAATTTAAGCCCTTACCAACTACCTTAGTACCGCATGCTCCATACTCGGTTAATGCCGAGCTACTTTCGCTGATCGCTAATCAAGAACCAACAAGCAAAATCAGTATACACAATCAAGAAACCTTAGCTGAACAAACCCTCTTTACCGATGGAAAAGGAGAGTTTGCAGACTTCCTTGCTAGCATGGGCATAAGCTTACGCCCCGAACAAGGAAACAGAGAAAATTCCCTAGCTTATCACTTACCCTATGCCAATAAAAAGAACCCTCTGTTACTGGTTCATAATACCTTTACTTCAGCCCAAGATATAGACTATGCCCAAGCAATGCATCCCGAATTATACTGGGGCTTATGCCCAGCGGCTAATTTGTATATAGAAAATAAGCTGCCTGATGTAAACTTAATGAGGTCGAAAAAAATAAATATTTGTGTGGGTACCGATAGTTTGGCAAGCAATGCCGATTTGGATATACTTGCAGAGTTAAAATTATTACAAAGCAATTTTGATATACCCTTAGCAGAGCTATTGCAATGGGCCTGTATTAATGGGGCTAAATTTTTAGGATTAAATGCCCAATTGGGTTCTCTAGAAATTGGCAAATGTCCCGGACTGGTTTGGATTAATAACTTAGCGGGCGAAAATTTAACCGAGAGCAGTGAGTCAATTAGAATCATATAAAGAAAAAAATACCCATGACTAATAGAATTTGTCAATTATTTAATATTACTTATCCGATTATACAAGCAGGTATGATATGGTGCTCAGGATGGAAATTAGCCTCGGCGGTTTCCAATGCAGGAGGGTTAGGCATTATCGGTGCGGGCTCTATGTATCCTGAGGTATTAAGAGAACATATTCAAAAATGTAAACAAGCCACCCCGAATCCTTTTGCGGTCAACATCCCCCTCTTATATCCAGATTTAGAAGAATTATTTACTATTCTGGTTGAAGAAGGGGTGAAAATCGTCTTCACTTCTGCCGGTAATCCAGCAAAATGGACTTCCTTTTTAAAAGAAAAGGGGATCATTGTTGTTCATGTAATCGCTAATTTAAAATTCGCTTTAAAGGCACAAGAAGCAGGCGTAGATGCTATCGTGGCCGAAGGTTTTGAAGCAGGAGGACATAATGGGCGAGAGGAAACAACAACCCTTTGTTTAATTCCCGAAATAGCCGAAGCAATCACCATTCCTATCATTGCCGCCGGTGGGATAGCTTCAGGAAAAGCAATGTTAGCCTGTTTTGCCTTAGGCGCAGAAGCTGTACAAATAGGATCCGCATTTGTAGTATCGGAAGAATCCTCCGCACATCCAGCCTTTAAACAAAAAGTGATTGGGGCGAAAGCCGGCGATACTGCTTTGCGTATGAAAAAGTTAGTGCCCGTGCGTTTATTAACGAATAAGTTTGAACAAGAAATAGCCGTGGCAGAGGCAGAAGGAGCAAGTGCCGTTGAATTACAACAGCTATTAGGCAGAGCACGCGCCAAGAAAGGCATGTTTGAAGGCGATATGGAGGAAGGTGAATTAGAAATAGGGCAAATAGCGAGTACCCTCCACGAAGTGCAACCAGCAGCCGAAATCTTAATGAATATCTGGGAATCCTTTTTGGTGGAACGAGATAGAATCTCGAATTTAGCGATATAAAATGGAGAAATTAAACTATCAGATAAAAGTCACTGGAAAAGTGCAAGGCGTTTTTTATAGAGCTAGTACCAAAGCGGTAGCCGATCAATTAGGCATTAAGGGAACAGTTAAAAATATGCCCGATGGCAGTGTAGAGATTGTGGCAGAAGGAAGTTCCATCTTATTAGCCATGTTTTTAGATTGGTGCGCTGAAGGACCAGAAAAAGCCCAAGTCGAAAAAGTCGATCATCGTGAAGGAGAAGTCCAGAATTTTATCAACTTTGAGGTAATTAAAAAGCACTAAATCAAATTCCATGTCAGTCATGAAGAAGTTTCTGGGACAAACAGCTATTTATGGTGTAAGTACCATATTGTCCAGACTTTTCAATTTTATACTAACTCCTATTTATACCAGGGTATACGCCAAGGAGGTGTATGGAATTTTTACGAATATGTACGCCTATGCTTCCTTAATCAATGCCGTTTTGGCCTTTGGTATGGAAAGCACTTATTTTAGGTATCTCAACAAATATGAAGATAGAAAGCAAGAAGTATTCAATAATAGTTTTTTAACGATATTCTTTTTAGCTGGTCTGTTTTTAATCAATGGCTGGATATTTTCAACAGATATAGCCCATTACCTAGCTAGCGACCCCGCTCAAATAGCTGACTATTTGGCTTATGTGCGTTTTTTTGTGCTTATTTTATTTGTGGATGCTATCTGCGTGATTCCATTTGCTAAACTTCGCGCTGAAGAAAAAGCTATTCCATACTCGATTGCTAAATTTTTAAATATTGGATTTTTTGTAGGCTTGAATTTGCTTTTCATCTATGGTATTCCATACTGGATTACACAAGATTTAATTGGGGCTGATTGGCTTCAATCTTGGTATCGGGAGCGTTGGATTGGCTATGTATTTTTAGCTAATTTAATAGCTAGCTGCATCACCTTAATCTACTTACTCCCTCAATTTGCCAAGCTTACTTGGAAAATAAATACCGATTTAATAAAAGATATGTTTGGATATAGCTGGCCAATACTCGTCGCAAATTTGTCTTTTATTGTCAATGAAAATCTCGATAAGATAGTATTAAAAGAGTTATTGCCTGCTGCAATCGCTGATGCCGAAGTAGGTATTTATGGGGCAGTTTGTAAAATAGCTATTTTCTTAAGCATTTTTACCACCGCTTTCAGGTTAGGTGCCGAACCATTCTTTTTTAGTCATGCTAAAAATGCCAATGCAAAGCAAACCTATGCTAATATTATGCATTATTTTGTAATCGCCTTAACCATCATTTTTGTTGGGCTGATGGCCAATATTGAAATCTTAAAATACTTTATTTCTAGAGATGCGAACAACATAGCTGATTATTGGGTAGGGCTCCCTGCAGTGCCGTTTTTATTAATGGGATATGTATGTTTAGGTATTTATATGAATTTGTCCGTTTGGTACAGGCTTTCCGATCAAACCCGCTTTGGCTTATACATATCAGTAGTGGGGGCAATCATTACCATTCTATTAAATGTTTGGCTAATCCCAAAATATAGCTACATGGGTTCGGCCGTTGTCAGTATGATAGCCTATTTTTCAATGATGGTACTATCCTATGTATTAGGACAAAAATACTACCCCATTCCATATAGAACTAAAAAACTTTTAGGCTATTTAGCTTGTTCTATCCTAATAGTGGGCTTAAGTTTCTATGTATTCAATGGCAATTTATTTTTTGGGAATGCTTCATTAGGCCTTTATTTAGTCGGAATTTGGCTGGCCGAAAGGAAAGGACTTAAGCAGTATAATTTATAGCCACTATTTGGCGTTAAATATTATACCTTTGCGCCTTATATAATGTAAACGAAGCTTGTAAAGAGCTTTTGGAAAAGAAAAACAGCACTCCATGAGAAAAAGTATAGTTTATACCATTGTTGGTATAATTTCAGTGGCCCTCTTAAATTCATGTAAGCCGAAACAATTAATTACCCCAAGTGTACCCCCAGCTCCTGTAGAAGCTCCTAAAGTGGATACAAAAGTTAATACCTTAAATTTATTAAAGTCAAAAGACTTAGTCTATTCTACCATATCCTTGCGTGCAAAGGCCAACTTAGATGTAGATGGTGCAGAAAATAATGTAACCATGCAAATGCGCATTCAAAAGGATAAAAAAATATGGGTCAGTATTACCGCCATTGCCGGAATTGAAGTAGCTAGAGCATTAATTACATCAGATAGTATTTTTGTGCGTAATAATTTAGAGCGAAGTTATTTAAAAAAACCACTGTCCTTTATAAATAAGTATACCAATCCAAATGTAAATTTCACTTGGGTGCAAGCCTTATTAACAGGAAATACCATTCCCGAATTAATGAGTACTAATGCCACGGTAGATTTAGATGGAGGGGTATGGTTAATTAAGGGAGCAAAAGAAAGATTACTCTATCAACATACTTTCAATACCCTTTTGAAGATAAGTGAAAGTACTTTAAATGATGCCGTTGCGACGCAAGCTTTAAAAGTAAATTACGGGTCCTATGCAAAAGTGGGCGATGGGGCCTTCCCGATGACCCTCCAATTGAATACAATTTCTGGGAATAAAAAGATAAACCTCGATTTAAACTTTACCAAGGTGGATATAAACACCGATTTAGAGTTTCCATTTAGTATCCCTAAAAATTACAGCCAAATCCAGTAAAAATTTCTAATTTTGAAAGTATGCGCATAAAAAGATTAATAATCCTAAGTTTTTTGATTTTCATGTCTGGCCTGGTAAGAGCTCAGTCAATGGAACAATTAAAGAAAAGTAAAGAGGCTTTAGATCGACAAATTGAGCAGGCTCAAAAGAATTTAAAGAAAACAGAATCTGGTAAAAAGTTAACCTTAACCCAAATTAACACGATTAGGGCACAAGTTAACATGATGCAAAAAAAGATTGCTGTAATCAATTCTGAAATGAAAGGCCTAGATAACCAAATAGCAGTAAATGCAGGCAAGGTTAAAACGCTTAAGGCACAATTAGAAACGCTTAAAAAGGAATATGCAGGTATGATCCGCTTTGCTCAGCGAAACAAAAATGCCTATGAGAAACTGATGTTTGTATTCGCTTCTCACGATTTTAACCAAGCGTATAAAAGGATTAAATATCTGCAACAATTTGGGCAATATCGGAAAAAGCAAGCTGAATATATTCTAGGTACTCAAAAAGAATTAAATGAAAAAATCAGCGTCCTGGATAAAGATTTAAAAAGTAAATCCAGTTTGCTAAACGAGCAACAATCTGAAAAATCTAAGCTTGATAAAAAGCGGAACGAGCAAAATAAAGTGCTTAATCAGTTAACACGTCAAGAGAAGCAAATTGCACAGGATATTAAAAAGAAAAAGCAACAGCAAGATGCTATCAATAAAAAAATCCGGGATGAGATTAACCGTATTATAGCCTTAGAGCGTGCTAAAGAAGCCGAACGAGCCAGATTAGCAGCCGCTAAAGCAAAGAGCGAAAATAAAGAAGAACCAGCGGCAGCAGCCAAGCCTAAAACCAATTCAGAGCTCTTACGTTCTACCCCAGAAGCCGCACGTTTATCCGAAAACTTTGAAAGTAACCGAGGTAGTTTACCTGCTCCTGTAGCCAATGGTTATATCACGCAAACATTTGGCAATTATAAAGTAGGGACTGCCCAAAATTTCCAAGAAGGTGTTATCTTCCAAACTAATGAAAATGCAGCTGTCCGTGCCGCCTTTAATGGTACAGTAAGTATGGTATTTACTTTACAAGGTCGTACCAATGTGATGATTAAACATGGGGAGTACTTTACCATTTATACGAATTTAAAATCGGCTAGTGTAAAAGTGGGTGAAAAAGTTAGCACCAAACAAACTATTGGCGTAGCTGGACTCAATGAATCCGTGCCAGAAGTAGGCTTTCAAATTCGGAAAAACAGTACCCCATTAAATCCAGAAAGTTGGTTAGCTAGATAAGTATATGCGAAAAAGCGCTGAAGCTATTCGTTATATAAAATTGATAAAAAGCGTATATTTGAAAAAAATAAGCAGAAAATGACAAACCAGGTCCTTTTAGAATTTTTGAACATCGGAGGATCCGAATTTATGCTCATTGCTGTTGCTATACTTTTGTTATTTGGAGGTAAAAAATTACCTGAATTAGCAAGAGGATTAGGAAGAGGGATAAGGGAGTTTAATGATGCTTCTGAAGGCGTAAAAAGAGAGATTCACCGGAACATAAATGCAGTTACTTCCGACTTAACGGATAAGCAAGAAGAAGCTATTCAAAAGAATCACATGCATCCCCAAGAGCCTGCATTGCCCGCTACAGAGAATGTGCAAACGGATACTTATATTCCAGCTGATCAATTGGAAGTAGAAAGAGTAATTGCAGAACGATTAGCCCAAGCCGATCGCATTGCACCAGAAGGACAACAAAGTTTAGCAGATAACCGTACAGAGGCAACAGTTAACCCAACTGAAGCCAATACTGCAGCGACACCTATAAATCCTTCTGCGATTTCCGCTAGTCCTTCAACAGAAGCTGATCAAGCGGATACAAATGCTCAATCCTTAAAGGATTCATATACTTAATACAATTTTAAAACGATATTAAATAATTAAAAAATGATGCAACCTACAATTTTAGCCGGAATAGGAGCCCCAGAAATTATATTAATTGTCTTGGCTTTATTACTTCTATTCGGGGGTAAAAAAATTCCTGAATTAATGCGCGGTTTAGGTCGTGGCGTAAAGGAATTTAAAGATGGAAAAGATGGAGTAGATGCAGATCGTCCAAATAACGATTTACGTTAATTCATTCTAAAAGTCTAAACCTATTTACGGAGCAGTGGAAAAGTATAGGGATTTATCTACTATCAAGGGATTATTGCGCACTAAGCAATTTTCTCTAATGGATTTATTAAAATCCTATTTCCATCGCATAAAAGAAAATGAACACCTCAATGCATTCAATGAGGTGTTTTTTAATTCAGCAACTTTGCAAGCTGAAAAAGTGCAAGCTAAAATAGATGCCGGAACGGCTGGCCCTTTGGCAGGCATGATTATTGGCATTAAAGATAATATCTGTTATCAAGGGCATATAGTATCGGCCTCTTCTAAAATGCTCGAGCAATTCGAAGCCCCTTATTCCGCCACGGTCGTGGAAAGATTAATAGCAGCCGACGCCATCATTATTGGGCGATTAAACTGCGATGAATTTGCCATGGGTGGCTCCAATGAAAACTCCTATTTTGGACCAGTTAAAAATGCTGCAAATCCTAAGTTAGTATCAGGTGGTTCATCAGGAGGTTCTGCGGTTGCAGTACAAGCCGATTTATGTTTAGCAGCCTTGGGTACAGATACAGGAGGCTCGGTCAGACAGCCAGCTGCATTTTGCGGATGTATTGGATTGAAACCTACCTATGGACGAATTTCAAGGTATGGCGTTATAGCTTATGCTTCCTCTTTCGATCAAGTAGGAATAATTTCTAAATCTACGGCCGATACCGCTTTGCTTTTAGAAGTGTTAGCAGGGCAAGATCAAAGGGATGCGAGTATGTTACAAGCGCCACCCGAAGCCTTCTCTCAACACCTTAGTAATCCTGATAAAAAAGTTATAGGAGTATTAAAAGAGGCAATTCAGAGCCCTAGTTTAGATCCAGAAATAAAAGCTGCTATTTTAAAGCAAATAGAGGCATGGAAGGCCGCAGGACATGAAATTCAAGAAGTTTCATTCGATTTAATCGATTATCTTGTGCCAAGTTATTATATCCTCACCATGGCCGAAGCTTCTTCTAATTTAGCTCGCTACGATGGTGTTCATTATGGCTATCGTACGCCTAATCCTAAAGATTTAAATGAACTTTATACTTTATCCCGATCAGAAGGATTTGGCAAGGAAGTCCAAAAAAGAATATTATTAGGCACTTTTGTTTTGAGTTCGGGTTATTATGATGCCTATTACCAAAAAGCACAAAAAGTAAGAGCCTTAATCACCCAAAAGATGGGCGAATTATTTGAAAAAATAGATTTAATGATATTGCCCGTAGCGCCAACTGTCGCCTTTCCAATAGGCAGTCAAGAAAAAGATCCACTTGCGCAGTATATGGCAGATATCTATACGGTTTTAGCTTCCCTTTGCGGATATCCAGCAATTGCATTACCTTTAGGCAATAATTTGGAATCCTTACCGTTAAGTATTCAGGTTATAGCCAAACCATATAACGAACAAACTTTGCTCGATTTATCGAGTACTTTACCGAACTAATAAAGATATATTTATGAAGAAACTACTTCTTTCATGGGGGTTTTTCATGATTATTTTCCCATTTCAGCTCTTCGCGCAAGGGATTGTAAACACGCCTAATGGCGCATCAACTACCGTTGATACTAGTATGGTGCCAAACACTTCAGTAAATTTATTTGCCAATTATAATTTCGAATTAAAAGAGAAATTAAGTGCACTTCAAAAAACAGTGCCTTTACCCTATAATGAATTTGTCCAGAATTACATTGATATTTATGCACGACAAAAAGATAAAATGGGCAAAATGTTGGGAAAAGCGCAACACTATTTTCCAATCTTTGAGAAGGCGCTTAAAAGCCTCAATATTCCAGAAGAAATTAAATACTTAGCTATAATTGAGTCTGCTTTAGACCCCCATGCTGTTTCTCGTGTAGGTGCTACTGGGTTGTGGCAATTTATGTATGGTACGGCCAGTGGCTACGGCTTACAAATGAACAATTTCGTTGATGAAAGAAAGGACCCAATCCAAGCAAGTTATGCAGCTGCGGCTTACTTTAAAGATGCTTATGATGAATTGGGAGATTGGTTATTAGCTATTGCCGCCTATAATTGTGGCAAAGGGAATGTAAACCGAGCCATAGATAAAGCAGGGTCCAGAGATTTTTGGGAAATCCGACCTTATCTGCCAAACGAAACAAGAAATTATGTGCCCGCTTATATAGCGGCCTTATATGTTTTAAAGAATTCTCCCGAGTACGCAATCCAATTGCAAACCTCCCACTTACCAGTTGAGACAGACGTGATTGCGGTGAATACCTTTGTGTCGCTGACTGAAATTTCAGAGGCTCTTGGTGAAGATGAATCCCTAATTATTGCATTAAATCCATCTTACAAAAAGAAAATTGTAAATGGAACCCCTGAAAATCCACGCTATCTAATTTTACCCAAAGTGGATGTACATGATTATGCCCAACTTTATGCGCTTTTAGAAAAGGATCTGGCAGTAGATAAACAGATAATAATAGCCAAAACAGATGACGTGAGAGATTTGCGTAAAATGAAAGCTGCCACAGCCGCCAAAGCTAAATCCAAGTATGTTACCTATAAGGTAAAATCCGGAGATACCTTGAGTGGCATAGCGGCCAAATTTAAGGGTGTTTCTGTGGCGGCTATCCAAAAAGTCAACGGCTTATCAAAATCTGTTATTCAGCCTGGTATGATACTGAAAATTATGACCCTATAGTCTAATTGTGTAACTTTGCCGGCTACCAAAAAATATTTTATGAGTAAAATCAATAGAAAACAAGATGCATTGGACTACCACTCACAAGGTAGACCTGGTAAAATACAAGTAATCCCTACTAAACCTTATTCTTCCCAAAGAGATTTAACGTTAGCTTATTCTCCAGGTGTTGCAGAGCCTTGTTTAAAAATTGCTGAAACCAAAGAAGATGTCTATAAATATACAGCTAAAGGTAATCTGGTTGCCGTAATCAGTAACGGAACGGCCGTATTAGGCTTAGGCGATATTGGCCCTGAAGGAAGTAAGCCCGTGATGGAAGGAAAGGGGTTGCTCTTTAAAATCTTTGCGGATATCGATGTATTCGATTTAGAATTGGACACTAAAAATGTAGATGATTTTGTAAAAATCGTAAAAGCACTTGAACCAACCTTCGGAGGGGTAAATTTAGAGGATATCAAAGCCCCTGAGTGCTTTGAAATTGAGCGTCGCTTAAAAGAAGAGATGAATATTCCTGTGATGCATGATGATCAACACGGAACAGCTATTATTTCAGCCGCTGCTTTGTTAAATGCATGCGATTTGCAAAAGAAAAAAATTGATAAAGTAAAAATCGTCGTGAATGGAGCAGGTGCTGCAGCCATTTCATGTTCTCGCTTATATGTTTCCTTAGGAGCCAAAAAAGAAAATATCATTATGTGCGATAGATCAGGCGTTATTAGAGATAACCGACCTAATTTAGATGCCATTAAAAAAGAGTTTGCTACAAGCCGTAAAGTCGATACCTTGGAAGAAGCCATGAAGGATTCTGATGTATTTATAGGCTTGTCATCTGGTAATTGTGTATCGGTAGATATGCTTAAGTCGATGGCTAAAAATCCAATCGTTTTTGCGATGGCTAACCCAGATCCAGAAATTGCCTATGAACTAGCCATTAAATCGAGAAAAGATATCATTATGGCAACTGGCCGTTCTGACTATCCAAATCAAGTTAATAACGTATTAGGTTTCCCTTACATCTTTAGAGGTGCTTTAGATGTTAGAGCAACTACTATTAACGAAGAAATGAAGATAGCGGCCGTTAAAGCCATTGCATCTCTGGCTAGAAAACCTGTGCCAGAAGCTGTAAATATGGCTTATGGGGTAAGGAATATTAAGTTTGGGAAAGACTATATCATACCCAAGCCGATGGATTTTCGCTTGATGACAAATGTTTCTATGGCGGTAGCTAATGCAGCCATTGAATCAGGCGTAGCACGCAAAACCATTACCGATTGGGATGCTTATGCAGAAGAATTAAAGCAACGTTTAGGAATGGATGATTCCATTATGCGCGCAATTGCTTTAAAAGCTAAAAATGCACCAAAGCGAGTTGTATTTGCCGAAGCAGATAATTATAAAATTTTAAAGGCAGCTCAAATTGTAAAGGATGATGGAATTGCGGTTCCAATACTTTTAGGCAAACGAGATGCTATTCAAAAAATTATCACCGAAAATGGCTTAGACTTAGATGGCGTGATGATCATAGATCCAGCTTTAGAACCTGATAGGTCTCAAAAATTTGCAGAGAATCTATTCAAAAAACGTCAACGTAAAGGTGTGACACTTTTTGAAGCTCAAAAATTAATGCGCGATAGAAACTACTTTGGAGCTTCTATGGTAGAGTTTGGTGAAGCTGATGCAATGATTTCTGGATTGACCAAAAACTATGCATCAACGGTAAAACCTGCATTACATGTCATTGGTACAGAAACAGGGGTTAAACGGGTGGCAGGTATGTATATGATGATGACCCAAAAGGGACCTATTTTCTTTGGAGACACCACGGTTAATGTATCCCCAACGGCTGAAGAATTAGTAGATTTAACCTTACTATTAGATAAGTCTGTTAAGAAATTTAATATTCAACCTCGGATTGCTTTATTATCCTATTCAAACTTTGGCTCCAATCAGGGAGAGGTACCTGAGAAGGTTAGAAAGGCTGTAAGTATATTGCATGCAAAATACCCAGAGATAGTAGTTGATGGGGAAATGCAAGGTAACTTTGCAATGAACTCCGATATGTTAAAAGAGAACTTTCCTTTTAGCCGATTAGCAGGAGGACCTGCAAATACCTTAGTTTTCCCTAATTTGGAATCTGGTAATATTGCTTATAAATTATTACAGGAATTAGGCGGAGCAGAAGCAGTAGGTCCAATTTTAGTAGGTATGAAGAAGCCGGTGCACATTGTTCAATTAGGTAGCTCTGTAAGAGAGATCGTCAATATGATTACCATTGCGGTAGTAGATAGCCAGTCAAAATTAGATGATGCAGCACCTAAACGCAAAGGGTTATTAAATCGAATTGCTAAAAAATAAAAATATATGTACGCGTATATAGATGGGAAATTGGCTTTTAAATGCCCTACTTATGTAGTTATAGAAGCTGCAGGTATAGGTTATCAAATTCATATTTCCCTTCATACTTTCGCTCAAATAGCGGATGTAGAAAGATGTAAATTATTTACCTACCTACATATAAAAGAAGATGCGCATACGCTATATGGTTTTGCAGAGGAGTCGGAAAAAAGATTATTTATGCATCTAATTTCCGTTTCTGGTATAGGTCCATCGACCTGTCGAATGATGCTCTCCTCCATTAGCCCTATAGAAATACAACAAGCAATTGTACAAGCAGATTTAACGCTAATTCAACGCATTAAAGGAATTGGTGCTAAATCTGCTCAACGAATCGTATTAGAACTACAAGATAAATTGAAAAAAGAAGGCAGTGATACTTTGTTATCAATGCCTAGTATGAATACCGTAAAAGATGAAGCCCTTTCGGCTTTAGTGATGCTTGGATTTGGAAAGTCTGCTGCAGAAAAAGCCCTAGACCAAATATTAAAAGGAAATAGCGGAGATATTAGCGTAGAGCAATTGATTAAAACTGCCTTAAGAAATTTATAATATATCACCTTGAAGAAGTCGCTTGTCCTCTTTGTTGTTTTTATTCAAGCTTTCTTGGGATTAAAGCTGACAGCTCAGGTTATTCCCCAAAATACAAGTACAAATACAAAAGCCGATACCCTCAAAAACAATTTCTCTCCCCAAGAAAAGCGCTGGTTGGGAATACCTAGTACCCCTTCAGCCTTATTACCCTTGCCTTCCAATATAAAAAGAGAGGTTACTTATGACGCCAAATTACAGCGCTATATTGTAGTTGAAAAAATAGGTGATAAACTCTATGGCGAACCTCAATATTTAAGTATTGAACAATATCTCCGATTGGTAAACAGTGAAGTGAAAAAAGCCAATTGGCGTAGATTTTCAAATATTGAAGTTGAAACAGTACGTGAAAAAGGGATTATTCCTCGGGTAAAAATTAATAACCCTGCTTTTGAAAAGATATTTGGGGGTACCAATATCGATATTTTACCTAGGGGGGAAGCAGACCTTACTTTTATGGGCCGTATCAATAAAAACGAAAATCCTTTATTTACAGAAAGACAACGAACCCAAGGAAGCATAGATTTTAATCAAAGGATCCAAATGGATTTAATGGGAAACATCGGTGAGAAATTAAAAGTTCGAATGAACTATAATACCGAGGCCCAGTTTGATTTTGAGAACCAAATAAAAATAGAATACACCGGTACAGAAGATGAAATAATAAAAAAGGTTGAGGCCGGAAATGTGAATATGCCTATGAGTAATTCATTAATCCCAGGCACTCAATCCTTATTTGGAATCAAAACACAATTACAATTTGGAAAATTAGATATTGCGACCTTGTTTAGTCAGCAAAAGTCGCAATCCAGAGAAATAAAAATTCAAAATGGTGCTCAACAAAATGAATTTTCAATTAGTGCATCTGAGTATGATGCTAATCGACATTACTTTTTAGCTCAATATTTTAGAGATAACTATAACCGCGCCCTAAGTAATGCACCCAATATATTTTCTAATATTTTAATAACACGTATTGAAGTTTGGATAACCAATCGCAACGCTAATAATCAAGATTCTCGGGATATTTTAGCTTTTTTAGATTTAGGAGAAAACAATCCTCATAATACAGCGCAAATTACAGGAGGTGGTTCTAATTTACCATCTGGTCTAGAAGATCCTAATTTTCCTCCTTCATCCAACAACCTACTTCGTACAATTCCCGCAAGTGCACGGCAAAGCAACTCCAATGAAATAATTAGTTATTTTCAAGCAAATGGGGGAACAGACAATTATGCTAAAGTTAGTTATGCTCGAAAGTTAACCGAAAAGGAATTTATATTTCAACCCCAATTAGGTTATATTTCATTAAACCAAGCCCTCAATGCCGATGAAGTACTTGCAGTAGCTTATCGTTATACCTATAATGGACGCGAATATCAAGTTGGGGAATTTAGTACCGAATCCCCTTTTGATCCTTCAAACCCAAAGGTACTTTATACGAAGCTCTTAAAAAATGAAACCATCAAGACCAATTTGCCAACCTGGGATTTGATGATGAAGAATATATACTATATCAATGGCTCACAAATAGCTCGACAAAACTTCATATTAGATATTTTTAGAATAGATGATAAAACAGGAGTTGAATCCCCCATGGCTAGAGAAGGTCAACGGACTATGGGAATTCCCTATTTAGCATTAACTTATCTCGATCAATTAAACCCCCAAAAAGAAAGAAAGCGAGATGGTGTATTTGATTTTGAAGCTGAAAACAAAGCATTTCAACCTATAACACAAGCTCCGGTTTCAGAAAGTCTAACGGAAACAAGTAATCTGAATGCTACCGGAAGTATTAATAACTCAGGAGCAAGTATTTTGCAAAATACAAGTACTGGCTATATCACTATCGATCCCAATAGTGGTCGGATTATATTTCCTGTTATAGAGCCATTTGGAAAAGATTTAGAAGAAAGATTTGTTTTACCGGGAGAGCAAGTTCTTGCTGAAAAATATAGTTTTAAAGCCCTTTATGATTCAGTTAAAGTTGTAGCTCAGCAGCGCTATCCGCAAAAAAATGTTTACCAAATTAAAGGATCTTATCAATCGGAAATGTCCACTTCCTTTCCTTTAAATGCCATTAATGTACCTGAAGGCTCAGTAAGGGTTTTTATAGGAAATATGCCTTTAACAGAAGGCACTGATTACACAGTGGATTATCAAGGAGGCTTTGTCAATATTTTAAATCCTGCCCTATTAAATTCAGGACAATCTCTTCGCATCAATACTGAAGAAACCGAAATGTTCGGCCTACAACAAAGAAGCCTCTTTGGCACGCGTTTGGATTTTAGAGCAAATCCTAAATTAAATATTGGGGCTACCTTTATGAATTTAACGGAAAGACCTTTAACCCAAAAGGTAAACTTTCTGAATGAACCTATTTCCAACTCTATTTTTGGAGCAGATATCAATTATTCATCCAATTCTAGATTATTAACTAAAATAATTGATAAACTTCCATTTCTGAGCACCAAAGAAATGTCGTCTATCAGCTTAGCAGCCGAGTATGCGCAATTAATACCTGGTCATCCAAAGGCAATTAATGTAGGTGCAGACCGAGGAGGATCTTCTTATCTTGATGATTTTGAAGCTACCCGTCAAGTTATTGATTTAAAAAGTGCCATGCCTTGGCAAATCTCAAGTACTCCTCAATTATTTCCAGAAGCCCAATTAATGAATAATTTGGAATACGGATATAATCGTGCAAAATTAGCTTTCTATAATATAGACCCAAGCTTTTATAACCGTACGGGCCTAAATTCTAATATCCCTAGTGAAATCAGAAACGATAAAACAGAACAATCCAATCACTATGTAAGACAAGTATACGAGCAGGAGGTATTTCCTTATAAAGAAATTAGCTTAGGTAATTCGATGCTATTGCCAACCCTCGATTTAGCATTTTACCCGATGCTTAGAGGACCTTACAATTATACACCTACTGGATTCAATCCTGATGGAACTCTTCAAAATCCACGTACCCGATGGGGAGGTATGATGCGAAAAATTGATATAAATGATTTTGAATCCAATAATATTGAATATATAGAAATGTGGATGATGGATCCATTCTTATATAAAAAAACTTCCGCAGGAGGAGATTTATATCTAAATCTGGGTAATTTATCTGAAGATATTTTAAAGGATGGAAGAAAGGCTTTAGAAAATGCTTTACCTATCAATGGCGATCCTAGCAAATATGATGAAACCGAATGGGGCAGGGTATCTAAATTACAACCGGTTATACAAGTATTTGATAATGATCCAACTGCCCGTAAAATGCAAGATGTAGGCTTAGATGGTTTGCGAAATGAAGATGAACGACTAAAATTCCGGACTCTCATAGAACGTATTAAAGCCCAATTAAATCCAGCAGCAGCTAGCAGTTTTGAAAATGATCCATCCTCCGATGACTTTAGCTATTTCAGAGGTAACAATCAGGATCAAGCAAAGGCAGGGATTTTAAAACGCTATATGAATTTTAATGGCCCTGACGGAAATTCCCGGACGCCATCTCAATCTATGGAAGAGTTCGGAGTGGAAAATGCAGCTGCTACCTCCCTTCCAGATGGGGAAGATATAAACCGGGATAATAATATGACTCAATCGGATGAGTATTTTCAATATAAGCTATCTTTAAAACCTGGGGATTTAATAGTGGGCCAAAATTTTATCACCGATAAAATAGTATCTCAAGTAAAACTCGCTAATGGTCAGGTGCAACCCGTTACTTGGTATCAAATTCGTATTCCTCTTGCCCAATATCAACAAAAATATGGCAACATACAAGACTTTAAGTCTATCCGATTTATGCGCATGTTTTTAACCAATTTTACCGATACTGTGGTATTGCGAATGGCTAAATTACAATTAGTAAAAGGAGATTGGAGACGCTATAATGCAAAAAACGAAAGTAATCAATTAATAGTAGATCCGGCACTCATTCCAGCTAACCCCGATCAATCTACATTGGAATTAGCCACTGTCAGTATTGAAGAAAATGGAAGAAGAAGTCCTATTCCGTATGTAGTTCCACCAGGAATTTTAAGAGAAAGAGATTTTAGTAATTTCAGAGGTGATACTAGGATGAATGAACAATCCTTATCACTTAAAGTTATTAACTTGAAAGATGGATATGGGCGAGCCGCATTTAAAACAGCCGTCAATGATTTCCGATCATACAAACGCTTAAAAATGTATGTCCATTTAGAAGCCCTTCAAAATGAATCCTTAAGGGACGGTGATTTACACGCCTTTTTAAGAATCGGAACGGATAATCAAGATAATTACTATGAATATAGTATGCCCTTACAAGTAACCATGCCAGGAGCTTCCGATCCTTTTGCTATTTGGCCACAAGCCAATGAAATGGATATTGAATTGGAACTATTTCAAAAAGCCAAAATTGCACGTAATTCAGCTATATATAAAACAGGTGGAGCATGGCCTATCAATATCCCATTTACCTATACAGATGGTTTAAATCAAATCATCGTAAAAGGTCAGCCCGACTTAAGTAAAGTTAGAGTTTACATGCTAGGTTTAAAAAACCCACTCCGAAGTTCAGGTACAACAGCTGGAGATGATGGCATGGAAAAAAGTGGGGAAGCTTGGTTTAACGAATTACGCTTATCAGAATTTGATGAACGAGGAGGATGGGCAGCCACTGCTCGAATGAATGCTAAACTAGCCGACTTTGGGGATATCAATTTAGCTGGTTCTTATTCAACAATAGGTTTTGGGTCAATTGAAAAAAAGGTAAGTGAACGGAATCGCTCCGATCAACAGTTTTTTGATTTATCTACCAATTTAGAACTTGGAAAATTTTTCTCAAATAGAACTGGTTTAAGGATTCCCATGTTTTTAAGCTATTCCAACCAAATCTTTACCCCTCAATTCGACCCACGCATGCCTGACGTGGAATTAAAACGATCACTCGAAGCTGCCAATAGGTTTCAAAAGAATTCCATTCTAAAAGTAGCCCAAGATTATACTGTCAGAAGCAGCCTTAACTTTACCAATGTACGTAAAGAAAGAACCTCTACAGATGCCCCAGTAAGGCTTTGGGATATCGAGAATTTTAGTTTCTCCTATGCCCAGACAAATTACTCGCATAGGGACTTTATAAACGCCAACGCCCAGCAACAAAATTATAGAGGGTCGGTGGCTTACAATTATGCTAAAACTGCCAAAGTTTATCAACCTTTTCAAAATTTATTTAAATCTAACTTATTAACTCTTCTAAAAGACTTTAACTTTAGTTTACTCCCAAGTTCTATTAATTTCAGATTAGACTTAGATCGTTTTTATGCAGAAAATACCCTGAGAGATAATGATCCTAATAATTACTTGCCTATTCAAACAACCTATAATAAAAACTTTTTAGTAACTCGAGCATATGGCATAGCCTGGGATTTAAGTCAATCTTTAACATTAGACATCAATGCCACAAATTATGCCATTGTAGATGAGCCGGAGGGCCGCATCAATGGATTAAAACGTGATACCCTTTGGCAAAACTTATTGCGCCTTGGGCGAACGACTGATTATAGCCACTTGATTAACCTAACCTATCAATTGCCTATAGAGAAAATACCAGGATTAGACTGGATTAATATAGCCACCACATATGGTTCTAGTTTTAACTGGCAAACAGAACCTCTTTCCACCCTGCGTGATCCAAATATTAATTTAGGAAATACCATTCAAAATTCAAGGATCGTCCAAGTAAATCCAAATCTTAATTTTACACGCTTATATAATAAATTTGGCATTTTAAAACGAAGCCTCTCACGTCCTATTGCCGATAGAACCATAGGAGACAGTTTTGTAAGTCTGTTAACCGCTTTTAAAAACGCTAAATTCTCCTATGTCCAAAATAAGGGCACTTTCTTACCTGGCTTTATGCCAAGATCCCGTTTCTTTGGGATGGATGGCTGGAATGGAGCACCAGGTTTGGGATTTGTATTAGGCTCTCAGAATGACATTCGAGAAGAAGCATTATCTAATGGTTGGTTAAGTAACGATGATATGCAAAATCAAATGTTTATTAATACCCTCCGAGAAGAAATTCAATTTAGTGGGCTATTAGAACCCATCCCTGATTTTAAAATTACCTTAACAGCACTACGGGGAAGAAATTTAAACTTTTCAACCAACTTGAAATTCAATGAAACAGTGGGAGAATTTGAACAAATGAGCCCAACCACTCAAGGAGATTATAGTATCTCTATTCAAACATGGAAAACTGCTTTTAGAGATAAAAATGGCGCTACTGTCTCCCAGGTATATGCACAGTTCTTAGAAAACCGCCACATTATATCTCAGCGTCTTGGCCAACTCAATCCCAACTCACAAGGCACACAAGGGGGCTTTGCTAATGGTTATCTAAAAGAATCCCAAGATGTTATAGTAGCTTCTTTCTTAGCAGCCTATCAAGGAAAAGATGCCACTAATGCTAATTTACGTAGCTTACCCAAATTTCCTTTACCAAATTGGAATGTCACCTATGATGGATTAACTCGATTCCCCTTTGTAGCGGATAAATTTTTCTCAGTAACCTTAAAACATCTATATACCTCGGTGTATAGTGTAAATGGCTTCAATAGTTTAATTCGATATGAAGAAACTGAAGGCTTTGTAAGTAGTCGCGATTTACAAGGCAATTTCTTACCCCAATATCAATTTAATCAAATTAGCATTTCAGAAAGATTTGCGCCCCTAATAGGCGTTGATGCTCGCTTAAAATCGAACTTGAGTACTGGATTTGAATACCATAAAACTCGTTTATTAGCGATGAGTTTAGCAAATAGTCAATTAGCTCAATTGTCTGAAAACAATATGGTGATTAAGTTAGGCTATAGAACGAATAACTTCAGATTTCCATTTGGATTATTTAAAGGCATACACCTAAAAAATACGATGGACTTTAACCTTGATGTATCCATTAGAGACAATAAAACAGTCATCTATAGAGCGGAAGTACCCGAGGCAGATGTGTCGGCAGGAGCCAAAAATATAACCTTTCGACCTAACATCAATTACGTATTAAACCAACGCTTCAATTTGCGTATATTTTACGATACCAATATAACTAAACCCTATACCTCTCAATCTTTTAATACGGCCTTTACAAACTTTGGAGTTAGTTTGCGGGTAACCTTAAATTAAGTCCGGTTATTTCTTTCCCAATAAAAAATTATTAGTTTTGTAACCTATCAATAATAAATTAGAAATATGAATTTTCCATCAGAATTAAAGTATACAAAAGACCACGAGTGGGTTAAAGTAGAAGGAAATCAAGCTACAATCGGAATCAGTGATTTCGCACAAAGAGAACTAGGTGATATCGTATATATTGATATCAATACCGTGGGAGAGGAAGTTGCTGGGGAAGAAGTGTTTGGTACGATCGAAGCTGTTAAAACAGTTTCCGATTTATTCATGCCTGTAACTGGAACTATTAATGAGTGGAATAATACTTTAAATGATCAACCAGAATTAGTAAACTCAGATCCTTATGGAGCAGGTTGGATTGTAAAAGTAACAATAAGCGACGAAAGCCAATTGGCTGGTTTGCTAAGTGCCGATGATTACAAACAATTGGTTGGAGCGTAATTGCTTTTCATAAAATTATATGTATAAAGTAATTAAGTATCATTGGGCGGCTATCTTTATGAGCCTAATAATACTTGTACTTTGTAACGTACCTACGCCTGCTTCAACTAATGAAGCAGGCTTTTTCTTTACGGGTGTAGATAAACTTGTCCACTTTGGCATGTTTTTTCTACTAGCCAGCTGTCTGATATTAGGAGAACGAAAGCGTATCCAACAAAAAGGTTTAAAACCATCTCAATTAATTTTAATCTTTTTGTATTGTGTAAGCTTTGGAGCTATTGTAGAATGGTTGCAATATGCGGTATTTACTTACCGTAGTGCCGAATTATGGGACTTTATATGCGATTCCGCAGGAGCCTTACTAAGCCTTTTGTTCTACTATTTATTAGATAAACAGACCTTGGTTTAAGGGCTAAACTAAATTTTTAATTGACTGTATTTAAAATGTTACCCATAAAAAACAGTTGCCAAACAAACTTTTTGAGCTTTCAATAGTCTGATAGGGTAACTTTGCATAATTATAGAATATAACAAAATGAAGAAATTATTACGTAGTTCAATATTTACAGTACTTTGCTTATTAAGTATTACCGCTTTTGCACAAACAAGGCCGGGTACCGTAAGCGGAAGAATCGTTAACGCAAAAGATAAGCAACCCATAGAATATGTGTCTGTGGCCGTAAAAAAAATGTTTGGTGACTCAGCAGTTGTCAATGCTGTAGCCACTAATCAAGCTGGTACCTTTGCTATCAATAATGTGCCAGCAGGGAAGTATCGTTTATTTGTAGCCTTTGTAGGGTTTAAAACTGTCAATAAAGATTTCGAATTAACCGCTGCTGAACCAGGTAAAAACTTTGGTGATGTAAGCTTAGAAGATACGGGTATTGATTTAGCAGCTATTGAGATCAAAGGAGAAATCCCTCCAGTAGTGGTTAAAAAAGATACCTTAGAATTTAATGCAGCTGCCTTTAAAGTAAAAGAAAATGCAGTAGTAGAGGATGTATTAAAGAAAATTCCAGGAGTAGAAGTAGCAAAAGATGGTACTATTACAACACAAGGTGAAACTATCCGTAGAGTACGTGTAGACGGTAAAGACTTTATGGGTAACGACCCTTTAATGGCAACTCGTAACTTACCAGCCGATATGATTGATAAAATTCAAATTATCGATGATATGTCTGACCAATCAAAGTTTAGTGGTGTAGATGATGGTAACCGTGAAAAGATTATTAATATTACTACCCGTCAAGACAAGAAAAATGGTTATTTCGGTAATAGTACCTTAGGTTATGGTCAAGATTCAGATAATGATTCTAGATATGATGTAAATATCAATGTAAATAAATTTGATAAAGACGAACAAATTTCCTTAATCGGACAATTTAATAACGTAAACAAACAAAGCTTCGGTGGTGGCGGCGGTATGGGCCGTGGTATGGGTGGAGGTAACTTTGGTGGCCAAACTCAAGGTATTACAACGACTAATATGGGCGGTGTAAACTATACTAATGTTTATAAAAACGGTACCGAGTTTAATGCCAGTTATAACGTTAGCCAAACTTCATTGTTTAACCAAACAACGACCTTAACTCAAAACTTATTAGGTAATACCACCACTACCAACAGAAATGATGTAGAGAGTACTACAGACCGATTAATGCATCGAATTAACTTAACCTTAGATACAAAATTAGATTCTACTATATCTATTCGTATCCGTCCTAGTTTTAACTACTCAACTAATGATGGGGATAGCCGTTCAGAATACGAGCGTATTGTATTAAATACAACTACAAACGGTATTCAATCTTATATCACAAACTCTAACGCACCATCTTTTTCGAATAATTTATTAATTCGTAAAAAATTCCAACGTAGAGGTCGTACCATGTCCTTAAACGTAAATACAAACATCAATAATAGTGATGGTGAAAATTATAATGATATTGATGAGAGTCGTATCGTATCAGGTACCCCAACTTTAACAGTATTTAATCAATTAAACGATCAAAATTCTAAAAACATCTCTAATAATGCTCGTTTAGTATTTACCGAGCCATTATCTAAAACGATGAATTTAGAATTAAACTATACCAATGGCTATAGCTTCGATAATCAAGATCGTCAGGTATATGATTATAACCCAACTACTGGTAAATATGATTTATTGAATAGTATTTATTCCAATGATTTTGAAAACACAACTTTTACCAATGCAGTAGGATTTAGTTTTACAAAAACAGAAAAGAAATATAACTGGAATATTGGTTTAGCCGTTCAACATACCGATCAACAACGTTATGATGCTACCAGAGATGATAGATTCAAACGTAACTTTGTAAACTTAACTCCAACGGCTCAATACCGTTATAACTTTAGCCAAAGCAAACGTTTGAGAATTAACTATAATGGTAGAACAGCACAGCCATCTATTAATCAAATATCACCTATTTTAGATAACACGAATACTACAACTATTCCTGTTGGTAATGCCGACTTAAAACAGTCATTCACAAATACATTAAACATTATTTATAATAACTTTAATTTCCAAAACTTCCGCTCTTTCTTTGTGGGTGTATTTGCAAATCAAGTATTCAATGCATTCTCTGTGAAGTCTGAGTTAATAAGTGATCAAGCTGATCCTAACTACGGTAAAATTCGTCAAACATATACCAACGTAGATGGTAACTTCAATGTATCTGCATTTGGTAATGTTTCTCAACCAATTATCCGTGGAAATAAATTAAACTTACAAATAGATTTAAGAGGTTCATACGGTCAAAATACTGGATTCATTAATGGAGGAGCAGAAAATATTACTAAAAACATCTCCATCAATAATGGTTACCGTTTAGTATCTAACTTAGATAAATTAGATTTAATCGCAGGAATTTCAGGTACTATGTTTAGAGATACCTATTCCGCTAACGCTAATAGTAATACACGTTATTATACTTTATCTCCTGTATTTGATATTAGCTATATGTTGCCAGGAAATATCCGTATCCAAACAGATATTACGTATAACAAGTTAACAGGTCGTGGTCCAGGATTTGATGTAGACTATACTTTAATGAACGCCTACGTAAGTCGTCAGTTCTTTAAAAACAGAGGTACATTTAAATTCTCTGTAAACGATTTATTAAATCAAAATACAGGTATAACCCGTACTGGTACTGCTAACCAAATTGTTGATATGAACTTTAACGTATTAAAACGTTACTACATGTTATCATTTACTTATTCCTTAAATAGAGTAGGTGGTCAAAGCATGGCTCCTCAAGGTGGACAAGGTCGTCCAGGAGGTATGCGCATGGGTATGTAAGCATAAATTAATATATTATTTAAAGAATAAGTAATTATGTCTCTTAAAGCGCCCTTCGATGTAAATCGAAGGGCGCTTTTTTTTCTCTTAACCTTAATGACGACGCTGTTTTAATTCAATTTGAAAGCATTTAATTTAAGTTCAACCTCACCTCTTGTGATATCTGAGGCAGAAATTATCGCATATCAAAAGTTTAATGCCTCTACCGCAAATATGTTAAATCCATTTTACGTGGGTTGGGTGAGTATACCAACAGATGATCCAAGTTATAATTTATATTTAAGTATATATGTAACTGATTCCAATGAGGTAGTTTCTTCAGGAGGTATTCAACCAGGCATGCATCCATATATTGCATGGGGGGGAGGGATTTTTTTAGGAATTCAAAGTGTTTCAGTTGGCTCTAATTTAAATAAAAAAAGGGCTGGTAATTTACCAGCCCTTTTACATTCTAATTCTTAGGTATTAACTTCCTCTTATCAGAAGAAATAAAAGTATACTTTTTAGACGTTTAAAAAGTGTAAACAAAAGTGTTTATAAAGTATTATAATAATTAACCAGTTTAGCGGCATCACCTGCCTTTTTAACGTTTAATTTCTCTTTTGAGATATAAGCCTCCATTTCCGATTTTTTATCGCTCATAGCGTTTAAAAACTCGTTTTTATCCAATTTTATTTGGGTTAGTGGAGCAGCCTTTGTTGTAGCTAAATAATAACGTGTAATTTCTTCAATTGATTTCGATTCAGTACCATCATAATTTCTAGAGGTAGCAATTTTTTTCTTAACCAACTTTAGTAAGCTTAATTTACCTGAAGCTAGCTCTTCATAATAGGTAGATTTATCCGTGTCTTTTGTAGGCTCATATCCCCTTGAAAACTTTCTGTAACTACCAGTTCCCAAATCTTTTAAAGTAAATGCAACAACGTCATTCCCAAATGATAGTAATTCATTGCCTTTCTTGGTCAATAAAACATTTTCAACTAGGTCATACATTAAGCTATATTCTTCTTTGCTTTCGCCATCCATGGTATAGGTTTTACCCATGGTCCAATCTTTAATTATAAAAGGATTCCCTGTTATCCCTTCGTATCTGGCTTTTTCATCATTACTTGTCCTACGTAAAAAGTTTACATCTCCATTGTCTATGGCTATTTGGCCAAAGCCTAAAATAGGGGAAGCAATAAATAATAAGTTTAATAATATCTTTTTCATGATTAATATACTTTTTCTTTAATTGATATATAACAAATATAATTCCAAACGTAATTATAATCAATTTTATTACAAAAATCTGTAATAATAAAAAAGCCCCTGTAAAAGGGGCTTTTTTAAATTATGATGTTAATTAACTACTACCATCCTGGGTTTTGTTGACCCGCTAAGCTAGGGTTAATAATCATATCGTTTGTTGGAATACCCCAAACAATTTTACCAAATGAAGCTGGTTTGTCTAACTGAGTATAGTCAGATGCAGGAGCATTCATCAATGGGTTTACGTTTTGTGGATTACCACGTTTGATACCTTCACCCCAACGTTTGATGTCGAATAAACGGAAACCTTCAAATGCTAATTCTCTAGTACGCTCAGCTTTAATTTCAGCTAATAACGCAGCACCAGTAGCATTAGTTGCTGGTAAACCTCTCGCAACGCGTAAATCATTTAAGTATTTACGAGCATTAACTTCATCACCACCGTTCATATAAGCAGCCTCAGCAGCAATTAAATATTGCTCACCAATTCTAGCGAATTTGATATAGTGTGCATAGTTAGTAGTTGCACCAGAGAATAACGCAGGGTTACCTTGGAATTTAATTACTAATTGAAGCGTGTTTTCGTATTTAGTTCCACCTAATTGAACAACTTTTGGCTCAAAGAAAACAGGTTTTCTGTAGTCACCAGCAGGGAATAAATCGATGATAGATTGTGTAGGAATAAAGTCAGGAGCAAATAAATTCGCACCAGCATTATATCCTAAATAATTACCACCAACTGTGCTAAAGTTGTTTGCTACAGTACCATGTAATTGCATAATGTCCTCTTGACGAGTATCAGAATGCCACATGCTTTTTATCCCATCAGCTGTAGTATATAATGGATATTTACCACCGTCAATTAATGATTTAGCAGCTGCATAAGCACCAGCCCAATCTTGTGTGTATAATCTAGCACGAGCTTCTAAAGCTACAGCTACATCTATTGTGAAACGTGAAGCACCTTGTTTTCCTGGAACTTTTGCTAAGTTAGTTTTAGCAGCAGTTAAGTCAGCAAGGACCTGATCGTAAACAGCTTTAGAAGTTGCACGAGGTGGCTTTAAGTTAGGATCAAACTCCAATACCAAAGGCACACCTAAATCAGTTGAAGCTGATCCTGGGGTATATGCTTTTGCATAACGTAACATTAATTGCGTGTAATAATGAGCACGTGCAATTTGAGCACCACCTAAATACTTCGCTAATGAGTCAGTTTGAGCCGCATTAGCTCCTTCAATTTTTTGATATCCATCAATAGCTACGTTTGCGTTAGTGATACCAGTATAATATCCATTCCATACATCACGGATGGTATAGTCATCCGAATTAAATGAATCATTCATACGGTGAGGAGAACCGTTACGGTTACCATAATCTACTGATGCATTTAATTGATCTGCTTGGATATCTTGAGAATGTTGGTAAAGACCACCTGATCTACCTTTAATGTAAGAGTGAATACCAGTATCCCAGTAACCAGCATCTTTTACGGTCAAGAATGACTGACTACGTTCAATGCTTGAATATGGATATAAGTCCATTTTTTTACAAGAACTTGCCAATGCTAATACTGAAATTCCCAGTACTAAACTAAGTTTTATATTTTTCATATTAATATTCTATTTAAAATTAACAATTAACACTATAATCCAACGCGTAAACCAAAAGTGTATTGCTTAGTATTAGGGTTTGCACCTAAAGATAAGTTAGAATCTACCTCTGGATCTGGTCCTGGATATTTTGTGAACGTTAATAAGTTACGACCTGATAAACTAATAGATGCTGATTTAAAGATCTTAGTTGAAGCTAACCAGTTTTTAGGTAAAGAGTATGATAACTCTAAGTATTTCAAACGCATGAATGATGCATTTTGAATTAAGCGGCTATCAAATTGAGTAAATTGTACTCCGTATCTAGGGAAACGAGTTTGGTCACCAGGAGCTTTCCAGTAATCAGTTACTACTCTTGATTGGTTGTAACCAGTAAATTGGTTAGGGTTTTCAAAGAAATACGCATCATTGTTGATTAAGTATTTACCATGAGAGAATGTAAAGTTAGCAGTTAAGCGTAATCCTTTATATCCAGAGTTGAAACCAAAACCACCATTGAATGGAGCATAACGGTTAATACCAGTGTTTTGTTGTAAATCAGCAGCATTGAAAGTAGAAGAAACAGCACTATCATCTTTTCTAGTTTCTATGAAACCATCACCAGAATTTGGAACATACCATAATGGGTTACCATTTGCAGGATCAACACCTTTCCAGATAGGATATAAGAAGTTTACACGGCTACCAACTACCCAGCTCACACCAGTATTAGCAATAACCCAGTAATCTCTACCTTGGAATAATTCCAAGATTTTATCTCTGTTATAACCAAAGTTTACATATGGAGTGAAGAATGCAGATCTATCTTGGTTACGATATAACTCGTAGCTTAAGTCTAAATCCACACCACGGTTTTGTAATTTACCAACGTTAGAGCTGATAGAAGAGAAACCTGAAGTATATGGATAAGGAACAGAAGTTAACATACTTGTTGTTTGACGATCATATAAGTCAATTTGCATTCTTAAACGATTGAACAACTCCATGTTTAAACCTAAAGTAGTTTTTTGTTGTTTTTCCCAAGTTAAATCAGGGTTACCAGCCGAACCAATAGCCCATCCTGGGTTAGTGTATGAGTTAGTTGTACCAACAGTTGCTAAGTGAGCATAATCACCAATAGCAGCATTACCTGAAGTACCAGTACTTAAACGTACAGTAAATTGGCTAACCGCATCAACATTTGCTAAGAAGCTCTCACGTTTAGCATTCCACATTAAACCAGCTGACCAGAAGTTAGCTTTTTTATTGTTAGCACCAAAACGAGAAGACTCATCTTGACGAATCAAACCTTCGAAGAAATATTTATCGTTCAAACCATACTCTAAACGAGCAAAGTAAGAGTTAAATGCATATTCTGATTTAGATTGAGATACTGTACGTGTAGCAGCAGTACCATTTTGAATTAACATTAAACGATCGTCAGTTAAACCACCTGCTCCACCTAATACGGTTTTGTAAGTGTTATCTGAATACTCGTGACCACCTAAAATAGTGAATTTGTGGTTCTCCATGTTAGGTAAAGTAAATTTGTACTCAAGAGTATTGAAGATAGTCATGTTAGTAGAATGGATATCTTGTTGATTCCATGAACCTACACCAGCAGCACCTAAGTAAGAAGGTAATACACCCCACTCATTTAAACGGAAATATCCGTCCAAACCAGCTTGTGTTTTCCAAGTTAAACCTTTTAACGGAGTTAATTGGATATAAGCCATTGGGTTATATTGATATCTTTTGTAAACATCAGGGTTTTTATCTGCTAAATAGTGTGGGTTATAAAAGTTACCACCCGGAATTAAGTCAGGATAAATTTGACCATTGCTATCATATAATGAATACATTGGTTGTCTTAACAAGAATAATCCACGGTTAGTAGAGTTTGAACCCCAACCATTTTCTTCCCATTCAGTGTGACCGAATTGTAATTTTAAACCAATTTCAAACCAGTCATTCACTTTGGTGTTGATGTTAGATAATAAAGTGTAACGTTTCAACATTGAACGGAACGCCATACCATCTTGGTTAATCTGACCAAAAGAGATGTAGTAATTAGTTTTACCAGCACCACCAGCGATGTTTAAATCGTTTTGGTAAGTTTGAGCATTGTCTTTGTAGTAAGCTTTATACCATTGATAATCGTTAGGATATTGAGCTTTCATAGCATCAGCTTGCGCTTGCGTTCTATAGCCAGTTTGCACCCAATATTTAAATAACTCATCCGCACTCATTACAGACTTAAATACATCAAGTGTGTTTTCAGTTAAAGAGTTATCTGACATTTGAGAAGTAAAAGTAATAGAAGCTGCTCTGTTAGCTGAACCTCTTTTGGTGTTAATCACGATAACCCCGTTTGCAGCTCTTGAACCGTAGATAGAAGTAGCAGCCGCATCTTTTAATACGTCTACTGACTCGATATCGTTAGGGTTAATGTTAACTACAACAGAACCATCAGAAGGAATACCATCTACTAAATATAAAGGCGTAGAAGATGCACCTAATGATCCAACACCTTGGATTCTTAATGAAGAAGTTGCAGAAGGCTCACCTGAAGAAGTAAATACAGTTAAACCACCCACTTGACCTTGTAAAGCGTCAAATGCGTTAGCGGTTGGTCTGTTTTCTACCACTTCTGAATTTACTTTACGTACAGATGCTACTGATTGCCCTAAAGCTTTACCAGTACCATAACCAACGATAGCAACCTCAGATAAAGTTTGCGCATCTACTGCTAATGTTACGTTTACAGTTGATCCTGTAATTGTTTGCTCTTTAGAGGTAAAACCAATAGAAGAGAAAATTAATGTTGTGCCACTTGCAGGCACCTTAATGGTATATCTACCATTTCCGTCGGTGGCAACTGCTACTTTAGCATCACCCTTTAATCTTACAGAAGCTCCCGGGATTGGTGATCCGTCTTCTGCAGAAGAAACTAGTCCAGTAATTGTTCTATCCTGAGCGAAAGCTGATACAGCTACGAACATAAGAATGAACAAACTTTGTAGAAGTTTTTTCATAAATTAATAAAATTAGATTAGTTAATAAACATTTATGGGCCTAACTTACTTACTAATTCGTATTCCCGCAAATTTTTTGCAATTATTTTTAATCCTTTGATGAGCCATTCTGCGTCAACTAAACTCTTAGTAATAACGGAATTAAAAACAATTTTTATTGTGGAATGTTATCCAATACAAAATTTAAAATAAAATTTAACCTAAATTTTTAAAAGCTTGAAAATGGCTTTATAGGGAAGGTACATGCCTATCATTTTATCCTATTTGGCTTGATTTTCAAGCTTTTTATACTCCAATCTATTTTAGACTTTTAAATATTTAACATCTTTTAACTATTCTAAATGGTTATTTTTGATATGGATGTTAAGGAATCGTTAATTCTTTCTGAAATATTACCTTCGCTGTAAGTTAGTCGTTACAACCCTTCAAAAAATATGAGATTTCTATGACAATTATCTTTATAGTTCATTTCAATAATGAAATTATGAACAAATTTTTATAAAATAGAGCAAATCATTTTTATAAAATAGAGCAACTCAAGACTATAACATTTCTGACATCAATGTTACCCTCCTTATTTGGAATAGTTTTAAATAAAGGCTATCTTGCGAGCCGCTAAACAATAAGCAGCATATATGAAACTCTCTGATTTAAAGCCCGGCCAACAAGGTACAATTGTATCTTTTACGGATGTAGAAATGTCTGTTAAATTAATGGAAATGGGTTGTCTCCCAGGTGAGGTAGTCGAAATTGAACGATATGCACCACTGGGAGATCCAATTGCCATAAGGGTTTCAGGATATCAACTCTGTTTACGCAAATCAGAAGCAGCCGTTATATTAATTCAGTAAAAGCACACACAAATTGGGAAATTTAAAAATAGCGCTTGTAGGTAATCCAAATACCGGCAAATCGACACTCTTCAACTTACTTACGGGATTAAATCAAAAAGTAGGAAACTTTCCAGGTATTACAGTAGATAAAAAAGTAGGTTTCTTTAAAATGCCAGCTGGCTCTACCTATCAGCAGGCAGAGGTCATTGATTTACCGGGAGCCTATAGCCTTTATCCAAAGAGTAAAGATGAAAGCATTGTATTTGAAGTATTAGCCGATCCAAAGAATGCCAGCCATCCCGATTTAATCGTATTAGTAGCCGATGCCACCAATTTACGTCGTAATTTATTACTCTATACGCAAGTAGCCGATTTAGGCATTCCAACCATTTTAGTCTTAAACATGACTGATATGGCACAAAAGGAAGGAATCGCCATTGATACCGACAAATTAGCCGAACGCTTAGGCATACAGGTGATGGCTATTTCGGCACGTAGCAAAACAGGCATTGACCAATTAAAGCAAGCCATTGCCAACTACAACCCCATTGCAACTCAAACAAAAACTATCGATGTAAATGCAATGGAGCCAGAAGCCATTGCCCAAGCTAAAAAAATAGTCAATACCGAAAATGACTACTATGCCCTACAGGTATTAAATCAATACGAACATTTAAGTTTTTTAAATGCCGATCAAAAACAAAGCATTCAACAAATATTAACTGCTCAACAAATTGATCGAAATACTTTACAAGCCACTGAAACGGTAAACCGCTATAAACACTTGAGTCAAGTGTTGAATCAAGTTATCGTAGATACCGGCGCGCAACGTAAATTCATTATTACGGATAAAATAGATGCCATATTAACCCACAAAATTTGGGGCTTAGGAATATTCTTATTGGTGTTATTATTTATATTCAATGCTATCTTCTCCTGGTCATCCCTGCCCATGGATCTCATTGAAACCAGTTTTGCCAGCTTAACCGAATGGGGGCATCAGTATTTACCCGCAGGTGTACTAACCGATCTATTGTTAGATGGAGTAGTAGCCGGATTAGGGGGGGTTGTAATTTTCATCCCGCAAATTGCCATACTCTTCGGCTTAATATCCATCTTAGAAGATACGGGATATATGGCCCGTGTAACTTTCATGCTCGATAAAATTATGCGCCGCTTTGGATTAAGTGGTAAATCAGTTGTACCGATGATAGGTGGAATAGCCTGTGCCGTACCATCCATTATGAGTGCGCGTAATATAGAAAACTGGAAAGATCGCATGATCACCATAATGGTAACTCCCTTAGTGAGCTGTTCAGCCCGCTTACCTGTTTATACTTTAATCATATCTTTAGTTGTACCCGATCAAAATGTATGGGGCATCTTCAACCTACAAGGCCTCACTATGATGGCCATGTATCTGATTAGTATATTGGCGGCAGTATTGGTTGCCTGGGTAATGAAATTTATTATCAAAACAAAAGAGAAATCCTATTTTGTGATGGAGCTACCAGTATATCGAAGCCCAAGATGGAAAAACGTATTGTTAACTATGTACGAAAAATCTAAAACCTTTGTCCTGGAAGCCGGTAAAGTCATTATTGCCATTTCCATCGTATTATGGGTATTAGCCTCCTATGGACCAGGCAATCGATTTGAACAAGTAGACCAAAAATACGAAACCCTAAGTGCCAATGTACAAGATGAAGAAGCCTTAGCTGATTTAGAAAGACATCATTCTTCCGAATTATTAGAAAACTCATATGCAGGAATTTTAGGTAAAAGCATTGAGCCTTACATTAAACCCTTGGGATACGATTGGAAAATAGGCATTGCATTAATTACTTCTTTCGCCGCTCGCGAAGCCTTTGTAGGTACAATGTCTACCATTTACAGTGTTGAAGCCAGTGATGATGATATCAGCACCATAAGGGAAAAACTAGCAGGCGCTACACACCCGCAAACCGGCCTGCCGATATTTACCTTTGCTACCGGCTTATCCCTGATGTTGTTTTACGCCTTTGCGATGCAATGTATGAGTACCGTAGCGGTGGTATATCGTGAAACTAAAAGTTGGAAATGGCCGCTCATGCAATTGGGCTACATGACCGCTCTAGCCTACGTAGCTGCTTTAATCGCTTACCAAACCTTAAAATAGATTTTTAAAGCTTAAAATAAAAGCTCTATCTTTGAGTATGACTAAGGTAGCAGCAGATTTTTTGGAACAGGCCGATGAAAAAGCCTTTGATTTAGCCCATCGTAAAACTATTTCTTTCAATATTGGTCGCTATGATGCCGCTGTCGCAAGAGGACTAGCTAAATTCGAAAATTTAGAAGGGTCTAAACGCAAGGCCCATGTCATCAAATGGAAAGTCATTGAAAATCTAGATAAGTTTTTACCCGAATTTGAAGCCAACTTTTTAAAGCGAGGCGGCAAAGTAATATGGGCAAATGATGCTGCAGAAGCTCAAAAAGAAATACTCGCTATTATGCAGCGGGCACAAGCTAAAACAGTTATCAAATCTAAATCCATGACCACCGAAGAAATTCATTTAAATGAATTTTTAGAAAAGCATGGCATAGAATCTTTAGAAAGTGATTTGGGGGAATACATCGTGCAATTACTAGGACAAAAACCCTATCATATTGTCACCCCAGCTATGCATCTTAGCAAAGAAGAAATAGCTAAACTCTTTCACGAAAAATTTCAAACACCCATAGACGCTACCCCAGAGCAACTCACGCAAAAAGCTCGCGAACTATTACGCGAAAAATATTTAAGAGCCGATGTCGGGATTACTGGAGGTAACTTCTTAATTGCCGATACAGGCAGTGTAGCCTTAACCGAAAACGAAGGCAATGCACGCTTGTGTACTACCTTCCCAAAAATACATATCGCCATTGTAGGCATAGAAAAGATTATTCCTTCCATAGCCGATCTGGATTTATACTGGCCATTATTAGCAAGCCATGGAACAGGTCAAAACCTCACAGTTTATAATACCTTGCTATCTGGCCCTCGTGGACCTCATGAAAGTGATGGACCTGAGGAGATGTACGTTGTATTATTAGATAACGGACGTACCAACCTACTGGCTCAAAAAGAACAACGACAAGCCTTAAACTGCATTCGCTGTGGCGCATGTTTAAATGCCTGTCCAGTATATAAAAACATTGGCGGGCATACCTATAATACCACTTATTCTGGTCCTATTGGCTCTATTATTACCCCGCATTTTAAAGGCATGAAAGAATTTAAGCATCTTTCCTATGCTTCCAGTTTATGTGGAAAGTGTTCAGAAGTATGTCCGGTAAAAATAGATATCCACCAAATGCTCTTATTAAACCGCCGAGATGCAGCTGCTGAACATCAAAATCCTAAAGCCGAAGAAATAGGCTGGAAGCTTTGGAAAAAAGGTATGCTCAAACGCTCATGGATGGATGCCGTAGGTGGAAAGTTTAAAAACTTTTTACTCCAAAAATTCTTTAAAAAGGCTTGGGGAAAATACAGAGAAATGCCACAAGTAGCCCCTAAATCATTCGCTAAACAGTGGGAAGAACAAAAAAAAACTAAACTTGAATAGCACAGAAATGCGCAGTCAATCTAAACTTGAATAAGCACCCTAAAGCTAACCCTACCAAACCTAAACCTGAACCACCACATGCAATTCGATAGAAAATCTAAAACTGATGCTGAGCTCCTACAGCTCTATCAAGCGCTCTTATATCCACGCATGGTCGAAGAGAAAATGCTGATATTACTTAGGCAAGGTAAAATCGGAAAATGGTTTTCAGGTATCGGACAAGAAGCTATTGCCGTAGGGAGTACGCTAGCCATGCAGGCCGATGAATACATATTGCCTATGCATCGCAACTTAGGGGTATTTACCGCCCGAGGCATTTCCCTTCAAAAGCTCATGGCCCAGTGGCAAGGAAAATTAAATGGTTTTACCAAAGGTAGAGACCGCTCTTTTCATTTTGGAACACAAGCACATAAGATTATTGGGATGATTTCACACCTAGGGCCTCAAATGGCCTTAGCTGATGGGATAGCCTTAGCCGATAAGCTCAGCAAAAAAGCAAAAGCTACCCTAGTTTATACAGGCGAAGGAGCAACTTCTGAAGGTGATTTTCACGAAGCCCTCAACGTAGCTGCAGTGTGGCAACTACCCGTAATCTTCTTAATCGAAAATAATGGCTACGGCTTATCTACCCCAACCAATGAACAATATAACTGTAAGCACTTAGTTGATAGAGCCCTCGGATATGGAATGCAAGGCGTACAAGTAGATGGCAATAATATCCTCGAAATGTATGATACCATTTCCGACCTAGCCCGAGATATTCGTCATAACCCCCGCCCTGTATTAGTAGAATGCCTAACCTTTCGGATGCGAGGACATGAAGAGGCCTCAGGTGTGAAATACGTTCCGCAAGAATTATTTGAACAATGGGCTGAAAAAGACCCTGTAAAGCAATTCGAAAGTTATCTATTGCAAACGCAAGTGCTTAGCGAACAAGCCATCGAAACCCTAAAAGCTCAATATAAAGCCGAAATAGAAGCAGAAGTAGAAGCCGCCTTTGCCGAAGCAGAACCTGCTCCAAATGCAGCGCTCGAGAGTGCTGATATGTATGCACCTTTTCAAGCAGCGCAGGTAAGGCATTCATCCACTGCAGGCAGTACTACAACCGAAAAACGTTATCTAGATGCCATAAGCGATGCCCTTAAGCAAGGCATGCAAAAGCATCCGAACCTCGTATTAATGGGTCAAGATATAGCCGAATATGGAGGCGCCTTTAAAATAACGGACGGCTTTGTAGCTGAGTTTGGAAAGGAACGCGTACGCAATACCCCAATATGTGAATCTGCTATTGTAGGTACTGCATTAGGTTTATCGATCAATGGCTATAAAGCTATGGTAGAAATGCAATTTGCCGACTTTGTAACCTGTGGATTTAACCAAATCGTGAATAACTTAGCTAAAACCCACTATCGTTGGGGAGAGAAAGCCGATGTGGTGGTTCGTATGCCTACAGGAGCAGGTACAGGCGCAGGCCCATTTCACTCGCAAAGTAACGAAGCCTGGTTTACCAAAACACCTGGGCTAAAAGTAGTTTATCCCGCCTTCCCAAGTGATGCCAAGGGCCTCTTATTAGCCGCCCTAGAAGATCCTAATCCGGTGATCTATTTCGAACATAAATATCTATACCGCAGTTTAACCCAAGCCGTACCCGACGATTATTTTACCCTCCCTATCGGAAAAGCTAAATTAATTACCGAAGGCAGCCAAGCCTGTATTATCACCTATGGCTTAGGCGTACATTGGGCCTTAGAATACGCTTCCAATCATCCCGATATAGAACTCAGTATTTTAGATTTGCGCAGCTTACAACCCTGGGATCAAGAAGCTGTAGCAGCTGTAGTAAAAGCAACTGGAAAAGTGATGATCTTACATGAAGACACCTTAACTTGTGGTTTTGGGGCTGAAATAGCAGCCTGGATAGCTGAACATTGTTTCGCTTATTTAGATGCTCCCGTGATGCGTTGTGCCAGTTTAGATACCGCTATTCCTATGAATAAAGCACTTGAAGAAGACTTTTTAGCCAATAGCCGATTAGCCGAAAGTATGCAAAAATTACTGACCTATTAAACAGCTCCACTATTCGCCACCATGGATAAAACTCATATACTTGCTCAATATATGCCCGAAAAGGCAGCCCCCCATATTGCCAAGTGGATAGACTTTTTTCAATGTGAATTTAAAATTTCCAAAAAGCGTCAAACCAAACTTGGCGATTACAGACACCCCTTTAAAGGCAAAGGCCATAAAATATCCGTTAATGGCGATCTCAATCCCTATGCCTTTTTAGTTACCACGGTACACGAATTTGCTCATCTACTTACCTATAACGAACATAAAAACAAAGTTAAACCGCACGGGCAAGAATGGAAGCAGAACTTCCACCGCATGATGCAACCTTTTTTTAAAGAAGAAGTATTTCCGCCCACCATCCAAACCGTTATTGCCCAATACCTTCATAACCCAGCAGCTTCTAGTTGCAGTGATTTAAGCTTGGCCAGAGCCTTAAAGCAGTATGATTTACAGGTCAGCTCTTCTGTATCCTCCCATTCTCCCATTCATGGACTTGCTGAACATACCATTGAAAACATTCCATTAGGTACTCCCTTTTTTTATAAAGACGGAAGACAATTTATCCGAGGAGAAAAACTTCGAAAACGCTATCGATGTACTTGTGTTAAAACCGGAAGGGTGTATTTATTTTACCCATTAGCCGTGGTAGGCGTAAATAATTAAACTCTCACCAATCTCATCAAAGGTTCAAAGGAATATAAGGCGGCTCTTTTGTTTACCACTTTAAGCAAATTTTTGTAATCAAAGCCATTAGATTACAAAAAATATAAATGCTAAATCCATTTATAATTTTGATAATAAGGATTAAAAAGTATTTTCCCTAGTTATAACGCTTGAACGTCATAAAATCACCGAGCTAGTTAAAATCAGTTTTAATATCCTTAAATTTGTATCGCACAATCGTTAATATGGAATCTCATTAACCTTAGAAAGGAATTTTCATGGATATTCAAGAAAACATCGTCAATAAAGTAGCAAGTTCAGGTTTAGTAACCTTAAATTTAGAAGAGTACTATCCTCAGGGTGAGCGTGTAGTGTATGATATAAAAGACAATTTATTTCATGGCCTGATGTTACGGGAAAAGGATTTTCGGGAATTCTTGAAAGAGCATGATTGGACCCAGTATGAAGGTAAATATGTAGCCATTACTTGCTCAGCAGATGCGATTGTACCTACTTGGGCCTATATGTTATTAGCCAATAAAATGGCGCCTTATGCCAAAGAAGTTATTTTTGGAGATACCACCCAATTAGAAGCTCATTTATTTCATAAAGCTATTCAACAAATCAATATTCATGAATTTGAAGGGCAAAGGGTAGTGGTAAAAGGTTGTGCGAATATTGAAGTACCCGTGGCTGCTTACGTGGAGTTAACCAAACTTTTAACCCCTGTTGTAAAAAGTATCATGTATGGGGAACCATGTTCTACAGTGCCTATCTATAAGAAAAAGGCATAAAAAGAGGTCTTTACCTTTAAATTACAGTGCCGCAGGCTTTTTGGTTTGCTTTTTGCATTACATCTACTATGAAACGCTGGATTTTAGGATTAGTACTGCTCACACACAGTCTAACCGCATACACACAAAATTTACCTTTAAAACCGGTACCTGCCTTTAAAGAGGGCGAGGTGCTGAAGTATAAGCTTCGCTATGGGTTTATCACCGCTGCAGATGCTACCATTAAAGTATTACCAAGTGATTTAAAGTTTGATGGCAAACCCACCTATAGATTAAATGTGGATGCTAAAACTTCTAATTCATTCGATTTACTCTATAAAGTGAGAGATCGCTATGATTCTTATGTCGATAAAACCACCCTTACGCCCTACTTCTACCAAGAAAACATTCGCGAAGCAAGCTATCGTCGCCAAGATAAAGCCCGCTTTTATCAAGACAGCAAAAAAGTGGTAGCTAGTCAAGGCACCTTTACCGGACCTACCAATCAAACCTTTGATTTAGTATCTGCCTATTATTTTGCCCGAAGCTTAGATATCAGTAAACTGAAAGTAGGGGATAGCTTTAAATTAAATTACTTTTTACAGGATGAAATTTCTGATTTAGAAATTCAATATGTGGGGAAAGAAGTTATCAAAACCAAGCTAGGCACTATTCGCTGTTTAAAGTTTAGCCCTTCGATAAAACCAGGTCGAATTTTTAAAAAGGATAGTAAATTGTACCTTTGGATCACCGATGACGGAAACCGTGTGCCTGTAAAAGCGCAAGTGGAGATATTAGTCGGGTCAGTAACGATGGAAATGGTATCGGCAGAAGGTCTCCGTTATCCTATCGGATCTGGCAGTTAAAATCTAAGAGGAAGTGATTAAGCATGATTGAAATTGATGGCACCCTGGTACACGGGGATATCGTGAAAGAACAATTTGTTTGTAATTTAAATAAATGCAAAGGCATCTGTTGTATTGAAGGGGACGCGGGTGCCCCCTTAGATGCAGAGGAAGCCAAAATACTGGAAGAAATATATCCACTCGTTAAGCCCTATCTAACCCCCACAGGCATAGCTGCTATTGATGCCCAAGGTACGTCGGTAACCGATGCCGACGGCGATTTAACAACCACTTGTGTAGGCGGAAATAAAGAATGCGCGTATGTGACTTTTGAAAACGGCATCACTAAATGTGGGATAGAAAAAGCTTGGGAAGATGGTGTCATTTCATGGAAAAAACCAATTTCTTGTCATTTATATCCAATACGTATCACCCATTATCCCGAATTTGATGTACTCAATTATGATCGTTGGCATATCTGCCGGGATGCCTGTACTTTTGGGGCTGAATTAAAAGTGCCTGTCTATAAGTTTTTAAAAGATCCCTTAATCAGAAAATATGGGGAAGCTTGGTATGAAGCCCTTGAAGAAGCCGCCCCAGAGTTTTTAGCAATGACTAACGAAGCTCCTTAACAGTTTTTCTTAACTCATTCTCTATGAACGATATTTCTATTAAGCAACTTTAAAATGACCAATTGATATATTTGTTTCACAATTTACACAAAGTTAGGGAATACCTTGAAAATTTTTAGTTGCTAAAATAGCAAGTAATTAGCGCCCTTTATTTATATTCGTCTGATAAAATTCTAAACATGAAGGGAATAATATTAGCAGGGGGAAGTGGTACCCGTTTACATCCTTTAACGCTGGCTTGCTCCAAGCAAATGATGCCGGTATACGATAAACCAATGATTTATTATCCCTTATCCACCCTGATGCTAGCTGGGATTAATGAAATATTAATCATCTCCACCCCTCAAGATCTTCCAAACTTCGAAAAACTATTAGGCGATGGGAGTCAAATAGGCTGTCGGTTTTCCTATGCCGTACAACACGAACCCAATGGCCTCGCACAAGCCTTTGTTATTGGAGAAGAATTTATCGGCCAAGATAGTGTAGCCTTAGTATTAGGCGATAACATCTTTTATGGAGACGGGATGGCCAAAGCCCTTCAAGGTTGTGCTAATCCTGATGGAGGAATCGTATTTGCTTATCCGGTAGCCGACCCCGAACGCTATGGTGTGGTAGAATTTGATGCTGAAAAAAAAGCAATCAGTATTGAAGAAAAACCTAAACAACCAAAATCAGATTACGCAGTGCCAGGCTTATATTTTTATGATAACAGCGTTGTTGAAATAGCTAAGAATGTAAAACCATCTGCTCGAGGGGAATATGAAATAACCGACGTCAATAAAGCCTACCTCCAACAAGGTAAACTGAAGGTGGGTGTATTATCCAGAGGTACCGCATGGTTAGATACCGGAACCTTCGCTTCGCTGATGCAAGCTGGGCAATTTGTACAAATCATAGAAGAGCGTCAAGGCTTGAAAATAGGTTGTATAGAAGAAGTGGCTTATCGTATGAAATTTATCGATGCTGAGCAATTAAAAACCATCGCTCAACCCCTTTTAAAATCAGGATATGGCGAATATCTGCTCCGATTATTAAAAAATAGTTAATATTATTAATGAATAATTTAATTTGCTTTTAAGTAAAATTAACTTCTTACAAGTTTTTTGTAAACAAAACAATTATTCTATATGTTTGGTTATTAGGTATTAATACGTAGCCCCGCTCAGCTATGTACTAGCTAACATCAATATGAATAATTAAGCAATGAGTTACCAAGACTATCAATGTAAAGTGTGCAAGGGCGACTTTCATTATCAGGTTCCGCGGGGATTTTTTCTAAAACATGTATTAGGCTTTTTGCCATTGCGCATTTATTGGTGCCCACGTTGCACAAAAGAACGGATAGTATGGGTTAGCAAAACCGATAAATCCAAACATAACGGGTATTAGAAGGTTATAATTTATTGTGCTTAAAAAGAATCCTTAATCTCTAAAATCAATATATTTTTCCAGAATTTTACGAATTGCTATTATATTTTGCCTTCCCTTTCTTCCAGGGCATACCTCTTCATATATATCAGGGGAATTATAAACTAATGACTTATTTATTTTATGAGTTAAAATGGTTAAAATTACTCCGCGCCGATGTAGTGAATACCTAGCCAGTTTTTCATCATAGTAATTTTTGTCATTATTGAAAATATCACAACCTTCTCCTAAATCGTTATCATCTTTCATTTCAAAGGGTTTCATTGACATTATTTCATTCCAAGCTTCAAGCGACTCACGATTCGGAATACCTATTACATTAAAAAACGTGTCAAGTTTACGATTGGGTTTTGCTAGCGTAAAATTTGTATACCTTTCACCCCCAAAAAATGATTTTAAGCCATTCGGTATACGAGTCCCAATAGTATAACCGCTACCGTATTTAAAAATATTTGTTGTATCACCTTTTTTGGTAATATAGGCTATGGGTAGATTGTGAGTATAATAGCCTACTATTTCTAGTATTAATACGGTATCTGTGGCTTTTAATAGCGCGCTATCTAATGGCTTTAAAATATATTTATAATCTTTTAATCCTTGAGCATTTACATTCAAGAAGGAAAATAATAGTAAAAGTATATATAGTTTTCTCATAATATAAGTTGTTTTGACCTTCGTCCACTCTCCAAACCTTTACCCTAGCCTGGAATCACGCTGATTCGCGACAAATCAATGTGGCTATCAAAAAATTTAATTACCCTTCGCTATTCAATATTTGATTAATTCCTTAAGTTTACAGCTAATTCAAATTTAAAATTTTAAAATGAAAGTTGCCTTAATTACTGGGGTTACCGGACAGGATGGTGCCTATTTAGCTGAATTTTTATTAAAAAAAGGCTATTTTGTACATGGTATAAAACGTAGAAGTTCTTTATTCAATACAGATCGTATCGACCATTTATATCAAGATCCACATGAAAAAAACCTGCGATTTAAACTACATTATGGCGATTTAACCGACTCTACGAATCTCATTCGGATTATACAAGAAACGCAACCCGATGAAATTTATAATTTGGCAGCTATGAGTCACGTACAAGTGAGCTTTGAAATGCCCGAATATACCGCCAATGCTGATGGTATTGGAACTTTACGCTTATTAGAAGCTATCCGAATCTTAGGTTTAGAAAAGAAAACCAAAATATACCAAGCCTCTACTTCTGAATTATACGGATTAGTGCAGGCTGTACCGCAAAGCGAAACCACACCGTTTTATCCTCGTTCACCTTATGCAGTTGCTAAGCTTTATGGCTATTGGATCACGGTCAACTATCGCGAAGCCTATAACATATTTGCCAGCAATGGTATATTATTTAATCACGAAAGCCCCTTACGGGGAGAAACTTTTGTAACCCGCAAAATTACTCGTGCAGCCGCTAAAATTGTATTAGGCTTGCAAAACTGCTTGTATCTAGGTAATCTCTCCGCACAACGCGATTGGGGCCATGCAAAAGACTATGTAGAGGCCATGTATCTGATATTACAACAAGAAAAAGCCGAAGACTTTGTAATTGCAACCGGCATCACCACCACGGTAAGAGATTTTGTACGGATGACCTTTGCCGAGTATGGCGTAGAATTAGGCTTTTCCGGAAAAGATGAAAAAGAAACCGGTGTTATCATTGATGTAGATGTAGAAAAGGTGAAGTCTTTAGGCTTAAATCCTGATGCGCTCAAACTAGGGCAAACCGTGGTAAAGGTAGATGCCAAATATTTCAGGCCTACCGAGGTCGATTTATTATTAGGCGACCCTACCAAAGCCAAAACCCAATTAGGCTGGGAACCTAAATATGATTTGGCCGCTTTAGTCAAAGATATGGCGCAAGCCGATTTAGATTTAATGAAGAAAGATGAATATTTGAAAAAGCAAGGATTTAAAACCTTAAATTACTTTGAATAAGAATTTCGTCTCAACTAATGGGAGTAAAGCGAAATAATTGATTTCCAGAGAAATTCACAAATAGAGATAAAAACTTACCAAGCGGCTCAGATTAGCCGCTTTTTTTGTGGAAAACTTTTTCAAATAAAAACTTGTAAAAGCTCCCTTCGCTATTTAAATTTAATAATACTAAAACATACCAAACACACGTAGTTTTTAACCTAACCAAAGCCATAAATGAAGTCTAAGCACAACGCCTGTAAAACTTGTGGTAATAGCCACTTTTTTTACCAAATCCCCACTAATTTTATATTACGTGTCATCGGAGTAGAAAAATATTGGTGCCATAAATGTGGACACAATTCAATAGTCTGGAATCTACATCCCCACACTTATAGTCCGATCCGAACGGAAGACTTAATGAATTAAGCTTTTAAGCTATTATTTCTGAGTAAACCACTATCCATTAATTTTTGGAAGTGTTTTGATTGAGGCACTGTTTTCAAAGCCTCAATATGGCGCATATTGTGTGTGTCGGTACCGAAAAAATCAATCATATCCATATCGACTAATTTTTCGGCCACTGCTTTCACTTTATCCCCATAGTATTTAGTAAACGATAAGGCATTAACTTGAAACTCAATTTCCATATCCTTCAAGCGCTTATAGAAATTAAAGTCGCGATGCAAAAACATATAACGCTCCGGATGCGCTAAAATCACTTGATAACCCTGTAAAGCTAAGTTGAAAAACTGTTGCTCCAACTCATTAGGGCGCGTAACCTGTGAAAACTCCACCAATATCCGATTCCCTGGCATAGGCAACAAAGCCTGAGCCGCTACTTGCTTGTAAAAATGTTCGTCTAAATAATATTCCGAAGAAGCCCGTAGCGTAACCCCCGAAGGCATCACTTTTTTTAAGGAAGTATGAGCCTTTTTAATAGAATCATCCGTATTGGGATGAATCTCCTGCATACTATGAGGCGTAGTAATTAAATCCGAAAAACCCAAAGCCTGCAATTCTTTAATCAATACCACACTTTCTTCAACCGACTGAGACCCATCGTCTATAGCTGGTAATAGGTGAGAGTGCATATCAATTTCAATAGCAGAAAAGTCTGGATGTTTGAGGCGTTTCTTTCGGAAAAAAATCATGACGGTAAATTATAGAGCGAAACTACTTAAATAATTATAAAGTAACGAAAAAAATAGCTAGCTAATAATAGCTAAAATTTACTATATTAACATAATGAAAATGAAATATTCTCTCTCTTTTCCTAATTATTGTAAAATTGTAAAATAACCCATGAAAAAGTCAGAAATTTTAAAAGCGGTTCCTTTTATTTGCGCCATCATATTAATGATTGGAAATAAATATTTGGTAAAAGATGTAGAAAATAATACACTTTTTTTAACATTTAATGTAATCTTAGTTTTAATAGCTATTTCATCCTTTATTTATTTAAATAAAATAAAAAATGTTAAAAATAAATCAATTGTATTGATGTCTATAAGCATCATTATAATATTGGGTATTTCCTTTTACTATTTCCTTTAGGCGAGCTATATCTTTACGCCTTAGTTTATTTTCAATAAACTTAGAATCTTTAGATCTTCTCCCTCTTTTGCTAATTGGTGTAAATAGTAAATTAGTGATATCATAATGGTAGTTAAGTGATGTATTACTAGATAAGTAACATTATAGTAGGAGTTATTATCTAAATAGTATTATGGTATCACTCGTGCATAATCGATTGATAATCAAAGTGTGGAAAACATTTAATTGTATTTATTAAAATAATTTCGATTTTTGTTTTGCTGTCACTCGGAATTAATTTGTGCTTTAATAATTAATCTTATGGATTTCAATTTTAAAAGTTTTAATGAACAGGCTCCGCACATTAAAGTATTTGAATATTTTTTATTTAAGCTTTATGAGTGGACAAAAGAATTTAATAGTGAAGCGAATAATGATCTGAGTGTATTAAAATCTCAGAAATTGTTGTTTTTTACTGTGGCAGCTTCTTTAAGTGATGAACCTGAAAATATTCTTGCTACAAATATATTTAAGGACTTTAAAGCTTATCAGTTTGGTCCTGTTGAAGAAACAATCTATTTGCACTTAAAGGAAAATAGTAATTCATTGTCTAACTCTGTTTTAACATTTAGCAATCTTACGTTGAATTTTGAGGAAAGTACTTTTTCAAGTACACTTGATAGCATTAAAAGATATTCTCAAAAAGATTTAACATTATTTAATCAAGTGGATAAATCACTTAGTAAATTAAAAGACTTTAACGCCAATTTAGTTTCTTATAGTGCATTTCATTTAGTCGAATTGTCGCATCAATGGAAATGTTGGATAAATGCATTTTATAATAATGCTCCAAAATCTTCTATAACAAATCGTGATATCTCTGCAGAAATTATGCGCTTTAGTTTTTAAGTAATATGGATGAGTTTCATATTAGTACACTTGATAATTTCTTGTCAAATTTAAATGCAGAATTTGTTGACAAATTGAATGATACTGAAACTGATTTATCTAGTTATTTTACCAACATCCAAATTGAGTTAATAAATAAGGTATTTTTGGAGGTAAATTCTTCTATTATAGCAGGGGAATATTTAGAAGATGATTTTTTAGTTTGGGATGCTTTAAATTCATGTAGTGATAAATTAGATAGTTTATTAAGTACTTTATCTAATAGAGAAAATTTGGATGTTACTTTTTTATATACATCAATTACTTTTGGTTTAAACTATATACGTATTTATCAGACTTTAAATTATAGAATAGGTAACATAATAAAAGTTAAAAACGAAGTATTTTTAAATAATGATTTTGATTTTG
>SEDO01000047.1 GCA_004211595.1 Pedobacter sp. | reverse complement strand
CCTTCAGATCTTCTCATAAAAAGACATCTCTCATTATGATCAACAATACAATAAATCCATGCTTGTGAACTTTGAAAACATGATAATACATATTTTTTAGCTCTCTGGGGATTCAAGCTACATTCTTCAAAATAAGACAGATCACTTGGAGAATATTTCTGTGTAGGCAAAAAATAATAACGTTGAAAACGAGCTAATCCTTCTAGGTTTAGATCTTGAAAAGATAAAGGAAAGAATTTTTTAAAAAGAAATTTTACTTTCAAAGTTTATATATTGAAACTCTTTTCTTGCTTTCAAGATTTCAATAGTTTTCTTATTAACTGTTGTAATATCATCAACATCAGCTTGTGAGGATAATTCCAATATTTCCAAACCAACAAAAAAGGGTTTCATCTCATTCAAAAAGATTTCATGAAATAATTTCTGATTTGGAACGATAATTTTCAGAGTGTTAGATAGAAAGAACTTTGAGAGATTTTGCTTCCAAAATGATTGTCGTCCAGTTAATGTTTTACTTATTGTGCTATTAATTCGAACAATACCATCATTGTCAACTAAAGCCATTTGATAACATGCTTCTTCTTTAAGTTCTGCAAAAGCGACAGATATAAATTGTTGTTGAAGAAATGGTTGGTTTAAAAGGATGTTTTGTTTTGTTTCTATTGCTCTTTCATCATCGTCATCATCTTCTTCATCATTATCATCATCATCATTATTATCATTATTATCATTATTATTATCTTCTTTTCTGCATGCTAAGATTTCCAATATATCTTGATTTATTTTCCATTTATGGGTTTGGAATATTTGATAAAGAGTAAGAGAGTTTATTTTAAAATATTCTATTGGAACCCATATTGACTTTCTGCTAATTAGATTCTCTAGTTGGGACTTATAGGATCGCAAGTAAAAAGGTATTATCATACAGCTTTTTAATAAATTCTTGTACTCACTGTTATTGCGGATAAGTTGGTTGATGGAAGTTACTGGAACTGTTTTTCTTTCTTTATGAGCTATTTTCACATGATATTTCCTCAAAGCAAAAACTTGCCCGTCAATTATAACATTTTGGAAGGGTTCATCTAGTACAGCAAGATAAGGCCTCCCCAAAGCGGTATTTGCAGCATAGAATTTGATCAAACGTTGTATATTTAATATATCTGAGTGATAGGTTATTAGTAGAAAGAAAGGCGCTCGGAATTTAGCAAAATGTTGAGATGTTACATCAAAACTCGGTATAATTTCTTCTGCATTTGTGAATATTTTCTTGGTTTCTTCAATTTTAAGTCTCCAGCCTTGACCCAAACATAAACATGGTTTTACTTTTTGAAGTAAAGGTAACCAGATGGAAATACCTATATTTACTGCATATGCCAAATTGAATCCTTGATTGAAGCCTTGATGATAAACACCAGGACCTGTAATTACATAGTCACCAGGTTGTTGGATAATTCTGAATATCTTTAAATCTGGAAATATCATCTTTAAATGAGAAGGATCAATAAAAAAGTCTTTATGACGATAAGCTTCTTTGCATTTCTCAAATTCTTCAATAAATATTTTTTCCATATATTGGATAATTCTATCATTATCCTTTTCTAGGAAGGCATACCAGATTCTAATTAAAATTTTAGGAATTGTGTGTGGATACACACACATAAAATTTACTTCGGAGCTCCTTGCAGTAAATAATTAATACTACATAAATCATAATCTTCACGATGAATTGGAAAATATGACTTTGGATATCCATAGTATGCAAAAGGTTTGGTAATACCACTAATATCACAAGCGGAAGGAATATTGTCTCTGTTTTTGAAAAATTAGGGTTATCGAGAAGTAAAAATTTAAAGAAACGTCAAGGTAGTTTTCAGATTACAGAGGTCCCAATTTGGACTAATTGGGAATTTTTTATGATTAGATAGGTCAATATCAGTGCCATATGTTATCTTTTTGGAAGGATTTTCTTTTAAATCATTCCAAAACTAAATAATATATTAAAGATAATGTAGATTTTAGTTTACTTGTTTTTCAGTGTGTGTTTCATTTAACGAACTAAAGTTACATGAATATGATTTCTTCTCTTTTTGATTTCCACTTTTTTCATGATAAACAATATAACAGCCAGGATTTATTTCACTGAGTGATAGTTTTGATTCTATAAATTTCAAGTCACCTTTATAACTATGCACATCAGGAGAAAAGTTTTTTGCTTTGACCTTTTTTGCGGGGGAGCAAAATTTTAGAATATTAAGAAAACCCAAAGAACAATACTACAATAGCCGGTGACTTTGTGAAAATATTGCATCTTGATTCTAGAAACTTTTCCAAATCAACATCATCAGTGAATTCTACAATAGGCTCTTCAAAATCCATTTTTTCTTTTTAAGGGTGGTAAAAATAATTTGAAATGAAATTTTGAAATATTACTTCTAAT
>SEDO01000046.1 GCA_004211595.1 Pedobacter sp. | reverse complement strand
ATTTTTTTTTCATCAAATATATTTTTCAATATTTTTATGCAGTTCTTATTAATCTACAGATTATTTTTTCTACAATTCTCATCCTCAACATTACCTCATCATCATCAAGAACAATTTATTAGCTCTTTAAATCACAATCAAATGTAATCATTTATCATACTTTATTAATATACCATAATTTAGCCTCAATAGCATCATCATCATCATCATCATATAACCAATATACTTCTACTAAAGGTATCATTATCAACTCGCTCATTCTTCAATCACTTAATCAAAAATTATCATTCTCTTGCTCTTCATTTAACCTTGCAGATGATAAGAACTTCACATTCTAAATATCTTCAAAATCTCTTTCACAATATCATTTTTCTCTAAATGAATTTATAAAGGAATTTTTTTGTTAACATATTTTATAAAATCAAAACTCATTTTTCCTTATATAACTTTGTTAATTTTCTTTTTCATAGAATTCGAAAGAATAACTAGTTTTTCTTTGTTTAATTCAAAAAAAAGAAGTTTTATTTATTTCTTTTCTCTTTGAGTTAGTTATAGTGGAGAATGCATTTAATATGGGTTTTTGAAAGAACAATTCCATACGTATATTTTTTATAATATTATTTTGTCCCAAAAAGTTGTTAAGTTTAAGAATTTTGGAATCCCTATTTTATAAATATCGACTTCTTTATTAAGTATATATATCCCTGAGAGTACAAACACTCAGCGCTGATCCCAGACCGTTTGCAGCTGTTTTTATCTTAAATTGTTGATCTATTTCGGCAAATGAGCAATCACTCAAATAAATAGGTATCGGCCAAGAACCAGCTTCAGCGCCATTATATTCAGGAGATGCTGTTAGACACTGACCTTCTATATTCATGGATTGGAATAGAACATATTCCGTATTTGGCACATAAAGAACATTCCATTGAATGTCAAGACTGCTTGTTCTATTGAAAGTGTATGAGACCAAATTTAATGAAGAATCAGCTTTTATAAAGATCCCATTGCAAAGATTTCTAATATTGTATACATTGGGTTTAACTTGATAGAATTTCCATTGAGGTTGACGATTATTTGGATATGAGGATGAAGGATACTGCATGAGACCAGTAAAAACTTTATTTGATTCAGCAACTTCAAACCAAACAACTTGGTCTGGAATTCCCGGATAAGAGTAAAGCTGAATATTTTGAATAGCGTCATAAAGTCTTCCATTGTTGTTTTCATTCAAAGTAATAATCACATGGCAAACGCGCGATTGACTTATCTGAACAGTAGCTTGTAAACCATAATGAGAAAGAGGTATCGTTTCTCCAGTTATAGTATCATCTATAAGATGTCCAATATTCCATTGAGTTTCATTATATTTCTGCGCTAAAGATTTTTCCTTTGCAAAAGGTATAGTATCAACAACAATTTGATTTGGAAAAATTTCAGAATTCTTGACATCCCATCTGATAATTAAACCTGCAAAATCAGGACTAGCATGTGCATCCATTACACTAGCAAAAAGAAATCCGGAGGTACCTCCAAAATCATCATTTTCAGCTGATATTAGAGACACAGATCCACCATAGGCTTTTAATGTTGGAGGAATGTTGGATTGCCCCATACCACTTGGTTGATAGATTCGAAAATTCGCAAAATCAATATTTCCATTATTAATTATTGTGATATTGACAGTAGTAAGAGTTTCATCATATAAATGATAAGCTTGCATAGCAAAAGCAATATCTGGTTTCGTGAATAAATTGGTTGTAAGAAAGAGAGATTGCTTGACATTTGTGATCCAAGCATGCGTCATTTGTAAAGTACTTAAAGCATTGAAAGCAGCTAAATTCATTGTCATTCCCATAGATTGTAGAAAGGAATTCATTTGTTCGGTTTGGTAATCCAAATTTAAAAGACCAAGATAAGAACTTGGATATTTGAGTTGCTCAACGCTTCTTTTAATGCATGTGAGAGGAAGAAATTCAGTACATGTCAATAATGATGGAAGAAGGACAACTGAATTTGCAGGAATCAAAGTCGTGTATGGTGAAAAAGTTGAACCCATGTTTGCTATTTTTCTTAAGAGATTCGGGTTGGCTGCCCTCAATAGTGGCCAATAGCTTGGCATTCCATAATAGCTATTCGCTATCTCGCTGAGAGTCCAACTTTTATCCACATTATTGGGAATAGTAAACGTAATGGTTATGCCTAACTCGGTTCGAATTAAAGCACTGTAAGGAATTTTCGCGGGTTCTGTTCTGTGTCTAATCTCCTCATATCCATTCATGTCTTCCATATCATCATCCATTCGAAGAGAATCATCTTTACAAAGCAAAATTTCATCAAACTTTTTAATCTCCCAGGCCAACCTTTTCTCCTTCACCCAATCAGATAAATAAGACTTTGAAGTAAAAATTTGCCTGAAACCTTCTTTAATTTTTTTG
>SEDO01000023.1 GCA_004211595.1 Pedobacter sp. | reverse complement strand
TAAGCTATAAGCTATAAGCTATAAGCTATAAGCTATAAGCTATAAGCTATAAGCTATAACCAAAATATTAAATTATTTATTAAAAGAACAGAAATGGGATTTTTGTTGGGTGAAAAAATATTCCCGAATGTTATAGATACTTTTAATTTTCTGTATGAGTATAAAGAAAATTCTAACTCTTTATCAGTTGTATTAAGTCCAATAAAGAATAAATTTATTTTAAGAGGATATGATTTTAAGACAAATAAATTATTTGTTTCTGAGAAATTCATAGCATATTATACTTATAATCATGAAAACTTGATAAACTATTTAGTTGATTTAATTTCTAAAAATAATTATCATTCTGTTAATTTAACTGGATCCTCTAAGGGTAGCTTTGGAGCAATTATTTTAGGAATAAGTCTTTCAAAGAAACTGAAATTATTAAAAATATTGTGTAAGGTAAGAGTAGTAGCTTTTTCACCTCAAACAGAAATTTACCCACTAAACAATAATATTATTGGGTTGCCGAGTTATAAAAATTTAATTAAATTTGCAAAAAATTATAATAGCATTGACTGGGGATTAAAAACATATGGATTAATAAGAAAAATCCTAGATGATATAGATAAAAATTTTTTATCAATTTTTGTTATTTATGGTGAGAATCATTTTCATGATAAGGTTGAAGCACAAAGATTGAGTTGTTCTTCTTTGATCAAGTTACTTCCGATTCCTAGTTATTCTTTTCATACGAGTATTGTTTTATATACTAAGAAAGGTGAACAGCTCAGTAAAACTTTAACAAATAAGATTCACACAAGTAATGAAGATGCTGCATATCTTTCCCCAAAGAATAGCAATAATCTTTTAAAGGATTTTTTGTTAAATGTTGATAAATTTAATTATGATTTAAATGATCTTTTATTGGATTGATGTTAATATTTTTAGTTTAGCTCAATGTTTTAATTTATATAGGTCTCATATGGTCAATGTACACAATGGTCTCAATCGAAGAGAAAATATAAAATTATTTCATAAGTTAAATCCAGAGGTTTTACTAGTTTTCCCTGATAATATTACTAAAGCATGGCTATCAATTTGGGAACCCTATCTTCTAGCTAGTTCATTTCGTGTAGCTGTAATTGCTAAAAGTGATGGCAATAAAGATTTAGCAAATGTGCAGCTTCCTATTTTCTTTAGTGATTCTGGTATAAGTATTGGCCAGCTTTTAAAAGCTAAATCATTGAAGATCTTTCTTTATCCTACTAACCGGCCTAATAATTTTGGCTATATAAACAAATTTCCTCATATCAAACATGTTTTTATCGGCCATGGCGACTCTGATAAATTGTCAAGTAGCTCTAGATTTTCTACAGTTTATGACTATCTATTAGTAGCTGATAGAGGCGCATGCTTTAGATATTCTTCACGTGGAGTATTTATTCCCAAGGAAAGATTTCTTCCTATTGGAGCTCCTACAATTCCTAACTTAGACGTAATTATAACTAACAAAAATAAAAAACTTCAGAATTTACTGTATGCACCTACCTCTGAAGGTAAGGCATCCGATTCTAACTTTTCATCTTTATGTGAACTTAATTGGGAGGAAGCTTTTAAAAATTTATTGGATAAAGGATATGTAATCGATTTTAGGTCTCACCCAGGTGCGGGAGAGCGGTTGGATATTTATAAATCAGTGCGCCAGAAATTAAGTTTGAAGTATTCGAAAAAAATGTCTAAAACTGATTCTTATAATTTATCTGATGTCATTATTTGTGATATTTCTGGTGTTATGAGCGAGTTTTTATTTACAGGAAAACCAATCATTGTACCTGTGCATAAAAATGATCTAGAGTCACTTGTAATTAAAACAATTCAATCTTCTAATATTGCGGATTTTGTTTATTTGTGGGATATAAATGGTCAACCATTGGAGTCTTTTTTACAGTCAATAGAAGATGACCCTCTATTTAATGTTCGATTTCAGAGAAGAGAATTAAAGTTTTTGGGTTCAAAAACGTTTGATGAGTCTAGTGGGAAATTTAACAGAGCATTGGAACTTATTTCTTTGAGCTGTGATATAGACTTACTAGCTAATAGTTTTTTTTGAGATATTATGCTTGTTTATAACTATAAGAGCTCAAAAATCGAATTTTCTGTGCATTTTTTCTAGTAGCTTAGTTAAGAAAGCTAGAACAGAAATTTTGTAAAAATGTAGTATAACCCTAATGACGGATAAGCCAAATATTGAAATACATGAATTTTTGGCTTATTTTGATAAGCGAGTTGATATGTAATTAATTAAGCATATCAATCGGTAATTAAGGTGCTTTAGAGTCTTATCTGAAAGGTCTACTTACGCAGAAGTTACTTTGGTTTAAGAGACAATTTGATTACAGGCATCATTAATTAGCTCAATAATCATCTACTTCAAGTGACTTACTGTTTAGTACTATATTTATACTTAAAAATTTATTCTATATGTTATTTTTTGCTCCTCTGTAAGATGTTAGTATTTGATTAAATAGTATAGGAAGTTTTAATGAGTAAAATTACAAAATTTATGAGTAACCCAGAGTTATTTTTTATAGATATGGCAAAGAAAGCCTTAACGCAAAGAATTCCACATCTATTAGAGCAAGTTAATACTAAAGTGTTTCCTGCTTTGGAGCAGCCATCCAACAAAAAAAGTTCGACAGCTAGCACTTCAGTTAAAAAAACTTCCTCTCCAACTAATCAGTCTGTTTCCACTTTAGACGTTAGTCATATCAATTTACTTTCACCTATTTATCACGTTCTACATACTGGTGAAGGCATGACTCATGGCCCTTCACATCTTAACTTATGGATACCAGAGTTTATTAAGGCGCAGGTTCCATTCGCTGTAGTGGTGCGACATGCAGATTTATATAAGTGTATAACAGAAGCTTATCCGTTTATAAATGTTGTGTATGCAAAAAGTCCTACAGATATTGAATCTTTATTTAATAATTTGGCCTTTCTAAAAGGGATTTTTTACACATCTAATACGGGAAATAATATTCACTGTCTACGATTTAATGTATATGAGCATATTTTTATCGGCCATGGCGATAGTGATAAATCAGCCAGCGCGCACAAATTCTTCCGTGTTTATGATCAGGTATGGGTAGCTGGACAGGCTCATGTTGATCGTTTCAAGTATGCACACTTTGATAGTGATCATATCGATTTTGTAAAGGTAGGGCGACCTAATCTAGCCAATATATTAGAGATTACTAATACTCTATGGGATAAAAGGATGGTAAATAATGTGCTGTATTTACCAACTTGGGAGGGGGTTTATGAAGAGAGTAATTATTCTTCTTTACGTCTTAGCGGGGTAATGCTTCAAAATATTGTTGAGAAATTTAATCTAAGAGTTAATGCCAAATTACATCCAGTAACAGGTTCAAGAGATAATAGTTTAAAGAATATTAAAGAAAAGATGCAAATGGCGCTTGAGGCAAAAGGGCATAACGTTTCTTTCTATGACGCGGCTACCACTATCAATAATTTAGTTTTAAACTCAAATATATTTATTTGTGATATTTCAGCCGTGGTGTCTGAGTGCTTAGCGGCTAATGCTCCGATTTTCGTATATATTCCAAAAGATAGGGAAGTCAATATTGCTCAAAGTGATATGAATTATAGTGATTATTGTTATACTTTCTCAACAGTTCCGGAGTTGCTTCAAAAAATGGAGCGAGTATTAAAAGGAGATGATTATTTGAGGGAAAATCGGCAACAGGCTATGGAGTATATTTTAACTGCCCATTCTATCGACAAGGATCAGTTTGCAATTGAGTTACGAAAATTAGCAGAAAAAAATTATCTGCTTGATAATGTACGAGAGTTTGTGCAGCAGTAAGCCTAAAGGCTTACAGCTTTAATTAATAGTATTTAGGTTAACTAATGAAAAATATAGGTGTTATTTTATCTGGAGGTTCTGGTTCACGTTTTGGAGGAGCTTTACCAAAGCAATTTACCAAACTAGCTGGTAAGGCAATTATCGAATATACCATTGATGTTTTTGAGCAATCATCAAGCATTGATGAAATTTTAATCGTTTCTCAAACCCATCATATTGAACGAACTTGGGAAATTATTAAGAAGAATCAGTGGACTAAAGTGGCGAAGGTTATTACTGGAGGCAAAGAGCGTTTTGACTCCACCTATTCAGCTTTGCAGGCATTAAAAGATTATGATGCAGGCTGCAAGATCTTATTTCATGATGCGGTAAGACCTTTAGTCAATCAAAACATTATTTCTAGCTGTATTGAAGCTTTAGACCAATTTGATGCTGTGGACGTGGTGATTCCTTCTGCTGATACGCTGGTAGAGGTATATGATGATGGCTGTATTGCCAATATTCCTAACCGCACTATGATGCGTCGTGGCCAAACTCCTCAGGCTTTTAAGCTTGAAACCATCCAATTGGCTTACCAAAAGGCAATTGAGGCCAATCGCTATGTATTCACATGCGACTGTGGAGTGACCCGTGCAATGCTTCCTCATATTCGGGTAGCCACGGTTGAGGGAAGTGAAAGAAATATTAAGGTTACTAATCCCATAGATTTATTTATTGCAGAAAAATTCTTACAAGCAGGCAATAAATTAGCATTTATTGAGGATGATAGCCTAGTACCATTAAAAGATAAAAATATTGTAATTTTTGGTGGTACCAGTGGCATTGGCTTGGAAATGAAATATATCGCCATGCTACATGGCGCACATGTTGAAGTGGCTAGTCGCAGCTTTAATAATGTTGATATTTGTGATCCAGAGAGCGTTAAGAACTACTTGTCTGATATAGCTATAAAGCTGGGTCATATTGATTATGTAGTCAATACGGCAGGTCTACTGATCAAAAAGCCGATTGATACACTAACCCTAGAAGAGATATCAGCATTAATTAATATTAATTATACAGGTGCGGTTAATGTTGCGATTGCAGCAAAGCCTTATTTATTAAATTCATCAGGGATGCTACTTAACTTTACTTCTAGTTCTTATACACGTGGTCGCGCATTTTATGCTTTATATTCTTCCACCAATGCAGCAATTGTTAATTTTACTCAGGCTTTGGCAGAGGAATGGGTAACTGATAGTATTCGGGTAAACTGTATTAATCCAGAGCGAACAGCAACGCCGATGCGTACAGCAAACTTTGGGGTAGAGCCATCTGCCTTACTGCTAGAGGCAAAGGAGGTCGCTTTAACTAGTCTAAAGGTGCTTTTATCCGATAAAACAGGTATTATCATTGATGTTAGAAAAGATGGCCGTTAACTGGTTTTTGCATTAGTAAACGATTAAAATGAAAGCCTGCATTTTTATGCAGGTTTTTTATTCTTGGAGTAAGTTGTGCATAATGGCGTGCCAAACTATATTTATTTAGACAGTAAGATTGTTGGCGCAGCTTATCAGATCGTTCAATACTTTAAGATGGGCGTATTCAGTTCTTATAATACAACTATTTATTTTAAGAAATATAAAGAAAGTTTTAGTAACTATTCAAAAATTTTTCAGATAAACCATATTCATTTTAAAGCTTTTGAAAAAAACTCTGAGCTTAATATGCAAGCAGGTGGAGTGGTTTTTTACCTGTTTAATGCACAATCCAATTGCAGAATGGTAGCTGATAGAACGTTAAAACATGTATTTGTTACTCATGGAGAAAGTAATAAAGTTTCCTCGATAAAACCTATTATTCGAATTTATGATTATGTGATTACTGCTGGGCAAATGGGTATCAATCGTTATTTGAACCATAAACTATTTAATATAATGGATGTTGAGCAAGGCCGCCTTTTAATGATGGGGGATACATTTGTTGGCGAAAATAGTTATATTTATCAAGGGAAGGCTGATTCAATCCTATATGCTCCTACTTGGGAAGGAGGAGTTCCTGATGAGAATTATAGTAGTCTTGAGTGGAATAATATTTTTGATAAGCTACTAAATTACTTGCATAATTTACAAATTAAGAAATTAATTGTTCAACCTCATCCGAATTTAGGCCATCGCTTGCCTAGTTATAAAAATAGCTTATATGCTGGAATTAAAAAGCTGCTCCAGCATGGGATATTTGTTACTCTAGTTAAGGATCGTGTGGAGGCGTTGGATTACTATTTTAGCTTAAACTATAAAAATAGTTTTAAAATATCTAATAAGCAGAAGTGTCTAGAGATTAGGGAGGCCTTTTGTGATATTTCGGCAATGGAAGCCCAGCTCTATGCCAAATTTATTCCTGTCAGAGTATTTATAAAATCGGATTCTATAGACTTTGATGATGATTTTCTAACCCATTATTATCAACAAACTGCTATTTTAAAAGAAATGCCCATTACTTTTTATCAAGATGAGTTTAAGCAGCAATTTTACGATTATATTTTTGGTTATACTTTTCCAATTTTATCACAAAAAAGCTTAGGAGAGCGTGTGAGCTGGTTAAGCGATTATGTCTATGAAAATTAAGTTGTTATTTTAGTTTAACTTATCGGCTTGATTTTGATAGCTCTAATGCTATTAGCAAGCGTTTATTCATTAATATTAACTGAATAAACAAACGCTTTACGCCTGCCTTTTTCTCCTGTGGCAAAAATCATGTATAGGTTCATTGTAGGGTTATTAGCGATAGCTAGACCTTCAGGTTCCCAGTGATTGTCAGACCTAAGCTCCAGCGCTTGTTCTTTACCCACAGTAACATTTTGTAGCTTTTGCACAAGCTCACCTTGTAGGGTATAAACTTGTAACTTGTTATTATTAGCAGTGCCATAACCACTGATCATATAGACGTATTTCCCATCTGTTGCCATTCCCTGAAATGGAAAGTTTTTTGGGGTAAGGTCTAGGTTAACGTTCCATTCATATAAATAATTGTTGCTTAAGTCTTTTTGAGAGTCTAAGTTTATTTTATTTAAATCAAATACCCGAATTACATTATAAGATTGTCCGTCTTTTTTAATGGCGCTTCGGGCGACTAGGTACTTACCATCTGGTGAAAAGGTAGGCATGCTATTGGTGCCTTTACTATAACCTTTACCAAATAATTTAACTTCCTGCATGTTTTTAGGTTGAGCGTTTGCATGATAATTAAAACGAACAGCATACCAGCCATGGTTTTTTACAATTGATCCAGCTGATGCCCATAACTTTGAGCTTTGAGGTTCTACCGTAACCCCCTGATGACCGATATAATCAGAAGGTTCCTGCGCATCGATTGCAGTTTTGGTTTCTGTTTGATCGTAGCGGTAGCGATTAATTACTCCCTTTGATGGCGTTCCAATAACGTTAATGGTATATAAATATTTTGCTTTATGATCTATCGCAATTCCTTGAACGACATTATTTTTCCCAGCTCCCACGCGTTTTAGGGTATAAGCACTTTTTAAGCTAGTGCCAGATTTAGCTTTATTGTCGTTGGTAGAAAAAAATGAGTGCTGTGATGAATTAGAGGTCTCTTGTTGAAGCAGATAAGCATTTAAGGGTTTTGCATAAGCATGAAAAGCACTTATTGTGAAAATTAAAGGCAAATGCATTAAACTACATGTTAGATTTTTCAATTTGAGTTTCCTATTCTGCACACTTATTTTACTAGTTACTTCGTTTCAAAATTATATTTAAATCTATTAAACTATCCTGTTAATAAGGTATGTGCATACGTATATGATTGGTTTGACGTCAAAGGGACTAAAAAGAATTCTTCATATTGAGCATTTCTTAGTAGAGCAGGTAACTTTTTACAGAGTTTCTAATAAGCAAAAGCTTACAGCTATCGCTGGCTGGGGGCGTCGCCCTAGTTTTTACAAAGCCCAATCCTATGCCGAAAAAAATAATATTCCTCTGATTACCCTAGAAGATGGTTTTATTCGTTCAATAGGATTAGGTGTGCACGGCCATCAACCTTTGTCATTAATTATCGATGAAGTAGGAGTATATTTTGATGCCCATCAACCCTCGGCTCTAGAAAATCTGATTGAAATAGGTAGAGAGGATCAAAGCCGAGCATTATTAACGATTGAAAAAATCAGAAACCATCAATTATCCAAGTATAATCATGCACCTATAGTTCATTTATCTACTCAAAATAATAAAAAACAAATTATGGTGATCGATCAAACATTTGGCGATCAATCTATTAAATTTGCTGGAGCCGACCAATCGACATTTGCAAAGATGCTTTATCAAGCCAAGACTGATCATCCTGATGCTAATATCTGGTTAAAAGTACATCCCGATGTGATCTCTGGTAAAAAACAGGGTCATTTTGATTTAAAAGCCCTAAAACACGATTTACAAATTCATGTACTGGCGCAGGACTGCAATCCTATTGCTTTGTTGGAGCAAATGGATGAGGTCTATGTAGTGAGTTCCCACATGGGTTTTGAAGCATTAATGCTGGGTAAAACCGTCCATTGTTTTGGCGTATCGTGGTATGCGGGCTGGGGTCTCACCAAAGATACGTTTGCCCCTGTAGAGATTCTGCAAGGCAGGCGTAAAGCCAAGCGAACATTGACGCAATTATTTAGTGCGGCTTATTTTGACTATGCGCGTTATGTCAATCCAAATACTGGTATACGCTGCGAACTGGAAGATATTATCGAATTGCTTGCTCTGCAAAAATACTGGATGAAACAGCTGGGAGGCACTATTCATGCCTTGGGTTTTAGCCGCTGGAAAAGAAAGTTTATCCAAGGTTATTTGAAATATCCTTCAAATCATATTGCTTTTAAATGGCGTTTTCCAAAGCAATCAATAGCAGGTCAACATTATGTTGTCTGGGGTAATCGGAAACCTCAGCAGCGTCAATTATTAGAAAAAAATCAACAAGCCAAAATCTGGCGTATGGAAGATGGTTTTATTCGCTCTATTGGTTTAGGCGCCAATTTGATTCGACCATTGTCATTGGTTTTAGATGATCAAGGTATTTATTATGATCCCAGCCAACCCTCACGTCTTGAAAAGATTTTAAATACCATTCAGTTATCACCGGCGCAAGAGCTTCGTGCGCAGCAGTTAAAATTTAAAATCGTTAGTCAGCAGTTGAGTAAATATAATGTAGGTGAAGCTGAAAGCTGGCCTGAGATTCCTAAAGGGAAAACTGTTGTTTTGGTACCCGGACAAGTAGAGGACGATGCATCAGTACAATTGGGTGGATGTGGAATTTTTAGTAATCTGGCGTTATTACAGGCAGTTCGTACCAGTCAACCGGATGCGTGGATTGTTTATAAACCGCATCCTGATGTAGAGGCAGGGTTAAGACCGGGTAAAATTGTTAACCAAACGTTGTATAAGTATGCTAATTCAGTAATTTATAAGCTGGATATGCCGACTTGCTTGGATAAGGTTGATGAAATACATACACTTAGCTCGTTAACTGGTTTTGAGGCTTTGCTTCGGAAAAAAAAAGTATACTGTTATGGTTTGCCGTTTTATGCAGGATGGGGGTTAACCAAAGATCGTATTAAATGTGAACGGCGGCAAAAAAGGCTAACACTGGATGAATTAGTTTATGGGGTTCTAGTATTATATCCCCTGTATAAATTGCCAGATGAGAATAATGCTTATCTAGCCACGCCTGAGCAGGTTATTGATTATATTGTGAAACAGCGTCAGATTAATGCTGAACTAAGCCAGTTGCCAAAGAAATCATGGCTGGCCAGATTAAGAGCGCTGTTGATCTACAAACATTAAATGTTAATCCTGTGGTTTAGGATGAATTAAGGAACGATATGAGCTTGCCTGTTGATGAGTTGTTGGCTTCGCGCAGAATATTACTGCTACAGGGACCAATGGGCGATTTTTTTCAGCAGTTAGGAAACTGGCTCGAATCTTACGGGATTGAAATCTATAAAATTAATTTTAATGCGGGAGATTGGTTTTTTTATTCAGGCGCTAATGCGATTAATTATCATGGTCGCTTGGATCACTTTAAAGGCTGGCTCAAAGAACAGATTCATATCAAGCAGATAGATACGGTAGTTTGCTTCGGTGATTGTCGTTTTTATCATGAAAAAGCGAAACGCCTGACAGAAGAGCTGGGTTTGAAATTTTTTGTGTTTGAAGAGGGTTATATTCGCCCCGATTACATTACCCTTGAGCGTGATGGGGTAAATGATTTTTCCTGTATCAAACAGAAATTTATAAATTTATCCAATGAATTACCATTTCCTGATCGGCCTGAAGTGGTCAATTCAAGTTATAAAAAAATGGTACTTTCTGCTTGCACCTATTATGTATTATGGATGATGTTTTTTTGGGTGTTTCCGTTTTACACCCATCATCGTCAGATTTCACCACTGGGCGAGCTGCTTTATTGGTTCCGTTCTTTTCTACGACGTGCCATCAATTATCAAGTTGAGCCGCACCGTTTTTTAGATATTATTAAAAAATACGACAAGCATTATTTCATTGTTGCCTTACAAGTCCACAATGATAGTCAGGTGCGCGTTCATAGCGACTACAATGACGTTGAGGAATTTATTATTGAGGTGCTCAATTCATTTGCCAGCAGCGCCTCACAGGACAAACATCTGGTATTTAAGCATCATCCCATGGATCGCGGCTATCGGAATTACAATTATTTGCTGACTCGACATGCAATGGCATTGGGCATTTCCGATCGTGTGCATTATGTTTGCGATGTGCATTTACCGACGCTTTTAAAGCACAGTATTGGTTTGGTGGCAATTAACAGTACGACAGGTTTACAGGCCTTGTTTCATGATAAGCCAGTTAAGGTAACAGGAAGGGCTATTTATAATTTGCCCAAGCTTACTTTTCAAGGTGAATTAGATCAGTTCTGGAAAAATCCGGGTCGGGTTAATCGGTTGGCTTATCGGCGCTTTCGATATGCACTGGTACATTATTCTCAGCTTAATGGTTCTTTTTATGGGTCGTCGCCTTGGATGACCAAGCCATCGACTGTTCGAATATCTCCCATCGAATTACAGAATCTGTCGCAAAAGGTTAAATTTTAATTGTCTGTTTTTCTCATGTCTTTAACCGTGCAAGATGAGCATCTGGACAGTTTTGGGCATGTTAATAATATTATTGGGGCTGTAGTAGATTAGCTTTATGTTAGTCTACAAAAATGAATATAACGAATTGTAAGTTAAGCAAAAAAGTACAGAAAAAGTTACTTGAGTATTTTGTGCTTGAAGTGACGGCTC